>VGVV01000189.1 GCA_016873895.1 Ignavibacteria bacterium | reverse complement strand
CGTGGATGGCACATTGATCGCCCGAAGGGGCCACCCGGAAAGCGCGAAATGCTCCGCGTCGTGCGACCTTTGACCCCATGAGCAAGCGAACCGTCCGCGTCTACGGATTCCTAGAAAATGCCCAAGGGCAGGTGCTGGTGAGCGCCGAACGATTTCGCGGCAAACCGCTCATCAAGTACCCCGGCGGCGGGGTGGAGTGGTGCGAAGGAATCCGCGAGGCCCTGGTGCGCGAATTTCAGGAGGAACTTCAGCTGGATGTCGCGGTCGGAGAATTGATTTTTTTCAACGAATTCCCCGTGGTTTCGGCATTTAATCCTGAAGTACAGGTTTTTAGCTTCTTTTACCGGGTAACTGCAGTAGGCCCCATGTCGTTTGCGACGCAAAACACCGTGGCCGTCCCCGACGAAGACGGCGAGCGCGCGGTATGGGTCTCTAAGGCGGAACTCGCGAACGTCCCCTTTACCTACCCAATTGAGCAGGAGGCCACGAAGGCCTATTTGCTTCGCACGTAACGAGCTGCTAGCTGCTCGTTGCTCGTTGCTGGCTGCTAGTTGCTAGTTGCTAGTTGCTAGCTGCTAGTTGCTCGTTGCTCGTTGCTGGATTTAGCCAAGATCCCTCAATGGGGCGGATCGGCATCCAGTCACCTTTGGTGGTTGCCACACTGTCCAGGAATCGTCCCTGGGCCTGGCGGGCCTCGCTGATTTTGAGTCGTTCCCAACCTTGGCCTCGGTCGACGTAGACGTGCATTCGTCCGAGCCAGTCGATGCCTAGGGTGTCGCCAAGTTTGCGCAGTGCGGCCATTCGGCTGTCGATGCTGCACCCGCTGGCGACGGTACGGGCTTCGTCGGCGGCAAGGGCTACGATGCGCTGTTCGACGAGTTGGAATCCGGCATACACGGGAGCCCCGTGAGCGGCCCAACCTTCGCAAAGGGATTGCAGGCCGTTACGGAGCTGCTGCTCTTCTACTTCCGTCCACGGGCGGTCGGCCACAAAGCACCAAAAT
>VGVV01000188.1 GCA_016873895.1 Ignavibacteria bacterium | reverse complement strand
CACGTCGATTGACCCGAATCCGGCGTATGGATAACCTTACCGTAAAAACCCAAGCCGCCCTTCAGGCAGCGCAGCAGCGCGCCACGGAACTGGGCCACCAAGCCGTCGACACCGCGCACCTCTTTGTGGGAGCGCTCGCAGCCGACCGCGCCTTTACTGAAGACCTACTTCGCCGCGCCGGACTCTCGCCCGAGACCTTAGCGCGAACCGCTGAAGCCTTGCTCGCCCAACAAGGTCGCGTCGACGGAGGAGAGCGATATTTTAGCCGTCCGGCCCAAAACGCCCTCGCCCAAGCCGCCGCATCAGCCAAGAAGTTTGGTGACGACTACGTCAGCCTTGAATTCTTGCTGCTCGGGATCG
The DNA here is from genome assembly GCA_016873895.1 of Ignavibacteria bacterium. Taxonomy (GTDB): domain Bacteria; phylum Bacteroidota; class Ignavibacteria; order Kapaibacteriales; family Kapaibacteriaceae; genus UBA10438. The sequence continues at coordinate 654 of VGVV01000188.1, read as the reverse complement.
GAACCGCCAGCGACGCCATGGGCCAAGCTTTGCGGGACGCTGGGTTCCGCGAAAAAGATTTCACGGCGGTCATCGGCCAGCTTCGCCAGGGTAAAAAAGCCCAATCGGCCTCAGCCGAAGGAAGCTACCAGGCCCTTAAAAAGTATGCGGTTGACCTCAACGAGCGCGCCGAGTTGGGCAAGCTCGATCCGGTGATTGGCCGCGACGACGAAATTCGTAGGGTGCTCCAGATTCTGTCGCGGAGGACCAAAAACAATCCGGTGCTGGTAGGCGAACCGGGCGTCGGAAAAACGGCCATCGCCGAGGGCCTCGCCCACCGAATTGTGCGCGGCGACGTTCCCGAAAACCTTCAGGGCAAAAAAATATATTCGCTCGACATGGGCGCGCTGATCGCCGGAGCTAAGTACAAAGGCGAGTTCGAAGAGCGCCTCAAGTCGGTAGTCCACGAAGTGACGGCTGCTGAGGGTGAGCTGATCTTGTTTATCGACGAAATCCACACTCTGGTGGGTGCCGGAGGCGGCGACGGCGCGATGGACGCGGCCAACATCCTCAAGCCGGCACTCGCCCGGGGCGAGCTGCGCTGCGTGGGTGCGACGACGCTCAACGAATTTCAGAAGTACTTCGAAAAAGACAAAGCCCTGGAGCGACGCTTTC
>VGVV01000187.1 GCA_016873895.1 Ignavibacteria bacterium | reverse complement strand
GAACGCCAACACGAGCTGAGCACATCTAGCACCAGTGCACAGAACGGCCTGACAACAACAACGTCTATTACCAGTGCACGAGTCTCGGAGCCAACACTCGCACCAACCAAGTCGCATGCTTTCCCGTCTGCCCCTTCATGTTCTTCAGCGTTTCAGCAACCGGCTCGCTGGCAGAGCCTGGCATTGGGTCGTCCATGGCTGAAAAACCACGGTGCCAACCTCACAAGGAAACGTGGAGAGCCACCTCCCCTTTTCGAGCCTGAAACGCAGACACGGTGAATGAGTGCATGCGCTGATCACAGAAGGCCCCTTAACTGAAGTAGACGAGTAAACGAAACTGGTGTGGATTTTTACCTTCAGGAGAGTCCTCTTAGCCGTAAAAGGCCACACAAAAGTCGTCCCCGGCACCCCTCCCGACCGCCCCCGGAAGCTCTATGATTCTTTATTTTAGGAGAAGCACGAATGAGGGACTTGATGAAACTCTCCCACATGAGAGTGCACATCCGCATCCCATTCTGTACATGGACTCACGGCGGGCTGACCGGATTCCCACATTTCCACATGGTACTCTAAGGACTGCAGCTTCTATGCGAATCTCGGGCACGCTAGCAGGCCGTATGTTGGTTTGCTGCATCAGCTTGTCGGCGTCCAGGCCGCAAGGGATGCCGGCAGGGAAAGGGGGGCACCTCGGGGGCGCCCGGGGGTGTTTTGGGGTGGGCACCTCGGAGCTTTCTGGGGGGGCAGCATATCAGAATCATCCCGTCCGGGCCCCGAGTGGCTCCCCCCAGTGCACCGATTGCGAGCGCTCGCGCGTGGCAAACGCAGGCTGCCAGAGGCTGGCCAAGCGTGCGCGGGCAAGCTGGCTCAGTCCATTATGTCAAGAGTTGCGGAGGTAACCGTTCCGTCTGATGCCACGTGGCACGAGCTTGCCGCGCTGTCAGCTGGTCCGCTCGGTAAAGCAACCTGGCCCCATCCTGCCCAACTGATGATCATGCCCTTGCCTCCATCTTTCGGATGCTGCTCGA
>VGVV01000186.1 GCA_016873895.1 Ignavibacteria bacterium | reverse complement strand
TGATGTCCACCGAAGAGTTCTTCAAAATCATTTCAATGTTCGCCGTGCTCAAGCAAGGATTTACGGCGAGCATTAATCCTACGGTTCCTGTGACCAAAGGCGCAGCATACGAAGTACCTGAACTGTTGATGTACCATCCTTCCATCGGTGCTATCGCTACGCCATATCCCGGTGCGGATAGATCCACCATTTGGTTGTGTTGGTGGGTAGATGTTGGATCGCCAGCATACTGCTCGTGGTTGTCAGCAGAACCGATGCTCGTTACGGAGAACACGTGCGCATAAGCTGCAGGGTATACCAAAGCATCAGGGCTTCCACAGGTAACGCCATTTCCAGCGGCCGCGATGATGAATGAACCATTGTCGTAGGCTTCCGTTACGGCATCCTGCTCATATTGGTTGTAGAAACAACCTGAACTCCAGCTGATGTTGATTACACGAATTCCTGCGTTCGATGCCGCAATCACTTCGTTGTAGTTCATTTGGTAAAACGCAATCGAGGAGTTGTATCCAATAGAGCTCAATCCGTTGTTGTTGTTGGTGTTACCTGCAGCAAGGATGCTCACCGCGTTACCGTGCGTAACCGTTGCCACGTTGGAAGCGTCGTAGTGCACTACTTTACCTAACAACTCGCTGTGGTTAGGGCTCATGTTTTGGTCGCTGATGCCCAACACGATGTTGCTGTTGCCTGTGCTGATATCCCAAGCCCCTTGTGCGTTGATTAAATCCAAGGCGTAGTTGTTGGCCAAACCTAAGTTGTAATCGTTAGGGGTAGCAAGCACATGGTAGCTAGGCGCGTTTTCAATGCCGGAAACTACGGCTACTTTTTCCAAAGAAGCGCTTAAGTCACTCAAAGAACACGCACATGAAAATTCGTATACTTGCTGAAGTTTCGCTTGCTTCGATGCCGGAAGGGCCGCTTGCACGGAGGTGATTCCCTGTGTTTGAAGAACCGCGTTAAGGGTAGCGTTGTTGGAAACCAAGTTGCCGTCAGCGTTCATAAAGGGAACTGCGTTGGCATCGGTGATTT
>VGVV01000185.1 GCA_016873895.1 Ignavibacteria bacterium | reverse complement strand
TGATGTCCACCGAAGAGTTCTTCAAAATCATTTCAATGTTCGCCGTGCTCAAGCAAGGATTTACGGCGAGCATTAATCCTACGGTTCCTGTGACCAAAGGCGCAGCATACGAAGTACCTGAACTGTTAATGTACCATCCTTCCATCGGTGCTATCGCTACGCCATATCCCGGTGCGGATAGATCCACCATTTGGTTGTGTTGGTGGGTAGATGTTGGATCGCCAGCATACTGCTCGTGGTTGTCGGCAGAACCGATGCTCGTTACGGAGAACACATGCGCATAAGCTGCAGGGTATACCAAAGCATCTGGGCTTCCACAGGTAACGCCATTTCCAGCGGCTGCGATGATGAACGAACCATTGTCGTAGGCTTCCGTTATGGCATCCTGCTCATACTGGTTGTAGAAACAACCTGAACTCCAGCTGATGTTGATTACACGAATACCTGCGTTCGATGCTGCAATCACTTCGTTGTAGTTCATTTGGTAAAACGCAATGGAGGAGTTGTATCCAATAGAGCTCAATCCGTTGTTGTTGTCGGTGTTACCTGCAGCAAGAATGCTCACTGCGTTACCATGCGTAACCGTTGCCATGTTGGAAGCGTCGTAGTGCACTACTTTACCTAACAACTCGCTGTGGTTGGGGCTCATGTTTTGGTCGCTGATGCCCAATACGATGTTGCTGTTGCCTGTGCTGATATCCCAAGCCCCTTGTGCGTTGATTAAATCCAAGGCGTAATTGTTGGCCAAACCTAAGTTGTAATCGTTAGGGGTAGCAAGCACTTGGTAGCTAGGCGCGTTTTCAATGCCGGAAACTACGGCTACTTTTTCCAAAGAAGCGCTTAAGTCACTCAAAGAGCACGCACATGAAAATTCGTACACTCGCTGAAGTTTCGCTTGCTTAGATGCCGGAAGGGCCGCTTGCACGGAGGTGATTCCCTGTGTTTGAAGAACCGCGTTAAGGGTAGCGTTGTTGGAAACCAAGTTGCCGTCAGCGTTCATAAAGGGAACTGCGTTGGCATCGGTGATTT
>VGVV01000184.1 GCA_016873895.1 Ignavibacteria bacterium | reverse complement strand
GAGGTGGTGGGCAATTATTGCACTTGGAATCCTTTAAACGGTGACAGTAGCGCCACACTAAGCAACGGCAATCTGGATATAACATCAAGTGGTGCAAGCCGACACCGTTACGGCACTTTTGGGTTGTCATCTGGTAAGTGGTATTGGGAATATGTGTTTACTGGCGCAAGTATTGATGCAGCCGTTGGAGTCAGCAACAACACCAGTGAAACTGGCTCTACGTTCACTGGTATGCGTGGGTACGTTTCTTCAACGGGCAACAAATACTCAGGGACGACAGCCAGCGCATACGGTTCATCTTGGGGAGCCAGCGATGTCATCGGTGTTGCCCTTGACATGGACAACAGCAAAATATGGTTTAGCAAAAACGGGACATGGCAAGCTAGCGGAAATCCTGCAAATGGCACAAACGCTGCTTTTACAGATTTAACAGGTACGTGGTTTCCACTGTATAGAGAAAGCGGCAGCTCAACTGGCTCCACAAACTTCGGCGCTCGCCCCTTCGCCTACACCGCCCCCAGCGGCTTCAAGGCACTCAACACCGCCAATTTGCCGACGCCGACGATTGCCAAAGGCTCGGACTACTTCGACGTAAAGCTCTACACCGGCAATGGCTCAACACAGACGATTAGTGGGCTGAACTTCTCGCCTGACTTTGTTTGGATTAAAGACCGCACTCAAGCGGGAATTTGGCACAATCTTTTTGATGAAGTTCGCGGAGTTGGCAAACGACTTGCGTCAAATGATACCGCTGCAGAAGTAACCAATCAGATTTATGGCTACCTCTCGGCTTTCACAAGTAATGGTTTTACTGTAACTGCTGGCAGCAGCGGAGCAGACAATACAAACTATAACAACGACGCCTACGTTGCCTGGGCGTGGGACGCGGGTTCTTCAACAGTCACCAACACACAAGGCAGCATCACTTCTACGGTGAGGGCTAACGCTTCGGCAGGTTTTTCTGTAGTGAAATTTACATACTCAAGTTCTGGAACAGTCGGACATGGCCTAGGTGTAGCTCCGGCTTTTATTATCA
>VGVV01000183.1 GCA_016873895.1 Ignavibacteria bacterium | reverse complement strand
AAAGCAATGAAGCACTCTCCAAGGGCATGCTTAAGAAGATGGATTACCATATGCGCTGCCGCTTGAAGTGGACGCATCGGGAGCTGCACGATGCTGTTCATATAGCTGGCCTTGATGTACCGGGTCGACCATCCTTGTTAGGTTATTTTCGTGCATTACACTCACAGTTTGGTGATCTGCAAGTTGGATTTTTGCCTCAGTCTCTTCACACACATACGAAAGCGACGCTGCAGAGCCTCTTGAGGTGCCTTGGTCGTACGGGTGTCAAGCTTGGAGGCAAGCTCAGTGACAAGAAAAATATCCTCGCTGAGAGGGTTGCCTTCTGGTTGAACCAAGTCGTGGAGGCAGGTCGCGAGGTGCCTCCTGAAGGCATCGATGGGGAGGAGCTTTCGGATCACAGCGATGGCGAGCCTTGTGCCAGCAAGCGGCTCCAACCGCGTGTGCTTTTACCTGACTCGCGACAGATTGGTGAGATGCCAGTAGATGCTGTTGTCACGCCGGAGCAAGCCGAGAGTGCTTTGGGACATGCGCAAGCCAATGACTTCGATGAGGATCTCCTGGAGTCTTTGGATCAGGAGTTGCGTCAAGAGGAGGAGGCGCTGGTCGGTCGCGTGGTCAACCCTGCTGACGTTGACTATGCTTTGCTGGTGTACGATGGCAACGATCGGGAGTCCATGCGGACCTTTGGTTGGGATGAGTCCGTGGCTCCACCGCGGTCGTTGAGTCTCCAGGACTTTGCCTTCACGGCGCAGCACATGGAATCGCGTTTCCAAGCAGGGGTCCAAGCTTTGCTTGCGAAGTACAATGACGATCTCCTACTCGACGGCGACGTCGACACAGATTCATTGGATCCGACTCAGCTTTTGGCGTTCGATTTGGTCACTGAGTGGTCTCGCAAGCGGCTTGTTTGGCTTCGGGGCCAGCCTTTGGCAGCACCACCGAAGTTGCGAATGATGCTTCTGGGGACGGCCGGTACTGGAAAGACTCACGTTGCAAAGCTTGCTATCCGAAAGGCAAGACGTACCTTTGGCTCTTTT
>VGVV01000182.1 GCA_016873895.1 Ignavibacteria bacterium | reverse complement strand
CGCGGAATCCCGGTTGGGCGTAGTTGCTCACCTCGTAGGCGTCCCAACCCACACGCTGAATCTCGGCGCGGAGCCACCTAAAATCCTCGGCCGCACGCTCGTCGGACGGCGCCGCTGCCTTGCCCTTGGCCACGTCGTGGAACAGCGCCGTTCGGGGTTCCACGGTTAGTGCGTAGGCTGAAAGGTGCGGACTGCCCAAGTCAAGGGCCCGCCCGACCTGCTCCTGCCACTCCCCGAGGCTGCTGCCCGGCAGACCATAAATCAAGTCTAAACTTAGGTTGGTGAAGCCTGCATCTTGCGCGCGGCGAACCGCGTCTTCGGCGTCGCGACCGCGGTGCGGTCGGCCCATCCAGTCGAGGCGGTCGTCGCGAAAACTTTGAACGCCCACACTCAGCCGGTTGAACCCCTGCGCCTTCCAAAGGGCGAGCGAGCGGTCCGTCACGTCTTCGGGGTTGACCTCGAGGGTGCATTCGGCGCCCTCCGCCAGGACTATTGGGGCGCGGACGGCCTGGTTGAGCCGCACAAAGTCCGCTTCAGGCAGCACGCTGGGCGTACCTCCGCCCCAGTACAGGGTGGCGGCAGCAAGGCCCTGCGGCAACCGGAGTTCCGCCTCGCGAACCATGGCCGAAACCACGTCGGGGATTTGTTTGAGGAGCGTAGAAAAGTGAAAATCGCAGTACCGGCACGCGTGCCGGCAAAACGGAACGTGGACGTAGACCCCGCCCGCCTGGCCCGCCCCGCTCACGGCAGGGGAAGCGCTAAGCGAAAGGTGGTACCCTGCCCCGGAGCGCTGTGCAAAACCTGAAGGCTGCCGCCGTGGCCCTGCTCGGCAATGCGGCGCGCAAGGCTGAGGCCCAGTCCCCAACCGCGCTTTTTGGTCGTGAACCCAGGGCGGAATACGGACCGGCGGACCTTGGCCGTCATTCCCTTGCCGTTGTCCGTAACGTCGAGGATCACTTGGTCGCCGAGGCGGTGCGCCCGCACTTCGATGCGGCCCTTTTGGTCGTGCAGCGCGTCGACGGCGTTGCGAATTAGGT
>VGVV01000181.1 GCA_016873895.1 Ignavibacteria bacterium | reverse complement strand
CGCGGAATCCCGGTTGGGCGTAGTTGCTCACCTCGTAGGCGTCCCAACCCACACGCTGAATCTCGGCGCGGAGCCACCTAAAATCCTCGGCCGCACGCTCGTCGGACGGCGCCGCTGCCTTGCCCTTAGCAACGTCGTGGAACAGCGCCGTTCGGGGTTCCACCGTTAGGGCGTAGGCTGAAAGGTGCGGACTGCCCAAGTCAAGGGCCCGCCCGACCTGCTCCTGCCACTCCCCGAGGCTGCTGCCCGGCAGACCATAAATCAGGTCTAAACTTAGGTTGGTGAAACCTGCATCTTGCGCGCGGCGAACCGCGTCTTCGGCGTCGCGACCGCGGTGCGTTCGGCCCATCCAGTCGAGGCGGTCGTCGCGAAAACTTTGAACGCCCACACTCAGCCGGTTGAACCCCTGCGTCTTCCACAGAGCGAGCGAGCGGTCCGTCACGTCTTCGGGGTTGACCTCGAGCGTGCATTCGGCGCCCTCTGCCAGGGCCATTGGGGCGCGAACGGCCTGGTTGAGCCGCACAAAGTCCGCCTCGGGAAGCACGCTGGGGGTACCTCCGCCCCAGTACAGGGTGGCAGCAGGCAGGCCCTGCGGCAACCGGAGTTCCGCCTCGCGAACCATGGCCGAAACCACGTCGGGAATTTGTTTGAGGAGCGTTGAAAAGTGAAAATCGCAGTACCGGCAGGCGTGCCGGCAAAACGGAACGTGGACGTAGACCCCGCCCGCTAGGCCCGACCCGCTCACGGCAGCGGAAGCGCTAAGCGAAAGGTGGTACCCTGCCCCGGAGCGCTATGCAAAACCTGAAGGCTGCCGCCGTGGCCCTGCTCGGCAATGCGGCGCGCAAGGCTGAGGCCCAGTCCCCATCCGCGCTTTTTGGTCGTGAACCCAGGGCGGAATACGGACCGGCGAACCTTGGCCGTCATTCCCTTGCCGTTGTCCGTAACGTCGAGGATCACTTGGTCGCCGAGGCGGTGCGCCCGCACTTCGATGCGGCCCTTTTGGTCGTGCAGCGCGTCGACGGCGTTGCGAATTAGGT
>VGVV01000180.1 GCA_016873895.1 Ignavibacteria bacterium | reverse complement strand
GCTCGATTTCGTAGCGTTCGAGCGTGCCGTCGATTTTGCGCTGCGCAAAAATCGACTGAAAATACGCCGAGAGCGTGTCGATCGTCTCGTCGGCCAATTTTTTGCCCGATTTGACGTATTCGGCTCGATCGGCGGGGTGGTATGTCATGTAATACCACTGAACCGCGAGTTTGTCGCTCGGCGGTGGCGTCTCGCCGGGGGGAAGAAGCTCCGCGATGCGAAGCATCTCTTTGAAACGGCGCGCGTGGTCGCGCGGAGCCGTCAGAAGGTCCTTTCGGACACGATGGTCCCCGCCCGGGGCCAAATAGACGTATTGTACGTCTCGGGGCGTCTCACTATCGAGATTAGTGCAGACGAAGAGCCGAATGGCTCGATAAAAACCCTCTTCGTTTTTTCGCGTTTCGGGGTCGGAGAAGTGGTCTCGCACGACCTCGCGCCAGGCAGTTTTGTAGCTGCCCTCGAGAACGTTTTCGAACTGGGCGAAAGTCTCGTACCAGTCCCAGTCCAATTTTGTAGCTGCTTGGACAAAATCTGGGAAAGTCTTCTCGTAGAAGAACTCCATCCCAAGGGATCCGCTGTCCACGTGGACTTCAGCTTTCCCGGTCCTACCAGAAAACTTGTATTTGTCCGGGAGTTTCGTGGTGTCATCCCATTGCCTCACGTGGCTGAAAATGGGTTCTTTCTCGAAGATACTGGCCATCTTGGCTGACAGTATTCTTATTTCTTCCGCTTATCTCTCGGTGAGATTAAGGCTGTAATTACAGTGCGTTACCTCGGGTAAGCGAGAGTAAAGCTACAATAAAAAGATAAAGAGTGATAATTGTGAGCTTAGAGTAAGGTAGAGATTATCTGCTTATAATCTTGGGAGAGATGCCGGGGCAAATGTGTGGTAGGCATGGCCTTACCACTTACTATGTGTCTATGTGCACATGGGAGCTCCATACATACCTTGATCAGGGGTATGTAGAGAGAGTACTTATTCTAAGTACTTTAGAATAGCCAGGTAAGTCTAGTATTACTAGCACTTGGGCTATAATAATACTAATAC
>VGVV01000179.1 GCA_016873895.1 Ignavibacteria bacterium | reverse complement strand
GCTAAATTTGGCCCCTTTGCTAAATTTGGCTCCTTTATACAAAAAATCATGCAGGGAGTCTGAAAAACGGCAATCTACCGGTTGAAAATCATGCAGGGAGTCTGAAAAACGGCAATCTACCGGTTGTCTCCCCTAACAGCTCTCGTTCAAGCCGCCGTGCATCGAGCACCCTCAAGTCTTGCAATGCCGCAGATGACCTTGTTCGGGACGGTCGCAGTTGACACCGCCGCAGATGACTGGGTCGCAGATAACCCTCACAAAAAGCGGCGACGCACTACACCGGAGGTCATCTCAATTCCTGATGCAGGGCCACCGGCACCGCCAGACGCATCACCTGGCACGCCAGCCGCATCATCAGGGACGACACACGCAGAAGCGATCGCAGCTTGGCTGCCCACACGCACTCCAGTGCAGCCCCCAGAGTCACACCAGGACGCCGCGACAATGCCAGAGGCACCGCACGATGAGGTGCCGGAGGTGCCTCTTGCCACTTTCGGCGGCCGCCCCGGGGTCATCACTTTGAACAACGAGAACTTCATGAAGCCATTGTGCAACGACCCCGTGTGCAGCAAGTGCGGATTTACGGTAGACCTGTGCAAGCCGGGTGTTCGCGTGCTTGGTAAAACGCCCCCGAGGTTCCAATGCTCCTCTTGCAACTCCAAGAACACAATGTTGGTACGGATGTTCGGCACGTGGCCCTTGCCAGACTTCAAGGAGTTGCCCCAAAACGTTCAACAAGAGTTCTGGGCGACTGCGGCGTCGACGAAAGAAGGCTTGCAAAAGTCAGTCGAACACATGTTGTGTTCTCGCGTCGTGGAGAGACAGTTGGCCAGCGACCAGGGCACCTTCTTGCCGCTGGATCAGTACCGGACCCAGTTCGGTTGGAGCGAGAAGCTGATCAAGTCTATTGAAGAGAAAGCCCCGTGCGAGGATCATGTGATCCTCGGGAAAACTTACCAGGTCCAGCTGCACTCAACGGGCACACAGAAACATCGCGACATGGTGAGGGAGATGATGTGTAAATTGCTTGAGAGAGGCGACGGTGCAA
>VGVV01000178.1 GCA_016873895.1 Ignavibacteria bacterium | reverse complement strand
ATGTAAAAAATCAACCAAAGACGGTTCAGAAACATTGTCAGAGAATAACAACAATGATGAACTATTCAGTAAAGAGGGGTTTAATTGAGAAAGTCCCATTCAATGAAATCAGAGTGAAAGTCCCACCTAAATTGGTGACATATCTCACTCAAGAAGAGGTTGATAGAATTGAACACAGAGATTTCAAGAATGAACGATTGAACATCATCCGTGATATGTTCATTTTCTCGGTGTATAGTGGGTTTTCTTACACGGAATTGAGAAACCTACATGAAAGTCATACAAGAATGATAGACGGTCAAATGTGGGTGGAGATGATAAGACAGAAAACACGGAGACCATATAAAGTCCCACTACTTCCAAAGTGTGTGGAATTGATTGAACGATATAAAGACCATCCAAAGACAAAAGAGAATGGTCTTCTACTTCCACTTCCAACCAATCAGAAGTTCAATTGTTATCTCAAAGAGATACAAGACCTCTGTTCAATCAACACTACATTGACTTGTCATCTCGGTAGACGGACTTTCGGTTCTACCATACTCCTCAGAAACAATATCAATATCCATGTTATCAGTCAGTTGTTGGGACATTCATCAACCAATATCACTATCAAGTCTTATCTCGGTTCAGTTCCGGAATTGATGTTGAATGAATTCGATAAGATAAAATCAGTCTATGAGAGAGATTGAGTTACACCCTTTACAATCTTACTCCCCTATCAATACCGATGAATGTGACTGTGTTGAATGTGAACTGTGATGATGTGACTGTGTTGTTGTGATGAGGTCGGTAATACTACTGACAATATCATAACTACATATAATTCAATACAGTTAGTAAAAGATTTATACTTACCCAACACTACCATTACCAACAAAAAAACCGATAATTACCTATTGTAATCATCGGTCACAAGTTTCCGGTCTCTACCTGGGTTGCGGAGAAGGAGGGATTCGAACCCTCGATAGGATTGCTCCTATAACGGTTTTCGAGACCGTCCGATTCAACCACTCTCGCACTTCTCCGAATGTGGTTTGGAGTGCAAAAGTACG
>VGVV01000177.1 GCA_016873895.1 Ignavibacteria bacterium | reverse complement strand
ATACTGAGATTGCAGGTCACAGTGTCAATCACGAGGGTTTTGTTGTGTCTAATCAGTTCGGTGTCTATAAGTTAATCAAACGTCAAGAGTTTTCATTCTATAACTTTACTTTACCTAAGCAATGGTAATTCATAAGCAACACTAATCTCAAGAGGGTTGACTTCCTACCAGATCAGTGCAATACTATAAGAGTCAAACAAACAAACGACATGGCAACCCGTTCTCGCATTGGTATTCAACTCGCAGACGATTCTGTGCTCTCAGTGTATTGCCACTGGGATGGTTATCCTGAGTACAATGGTGTCAAACTCAAAGAACATTTCAACACTCGTGATAAGGTTGCTGAGTTGATTGACGGTGGTGACATCAGTTCTCTGTGGACAAATGCTGGGTTTCAGAATGAAACTCTGCCTGAAACTGGTCCTCTCTACTATTCTGCTCGTGGTGAAGATATGCCACCTCGTTATGACTGGAGAATCTCTGATTATCTCACTCAAGATGCAGAAGAGTATGCGTATCTCTATACCACTGATGGAGAGTGGTTGTGCTACGATACTTGCAAGTGGCACGATGTAACTTATCTCGAAAGTGTAGAGATTCCTGCAGCATGAAATTACTCTTTCATAAAGCACCAAATGGGTATCATTATGAACGAACAGATTTTAAGAAAAATATATCTGCTATCTGGATTGTCAATGATGCTTACTTCAGTTACTGTGATTGCACTGGTGTCAAATCTATTTGGGGGTTCTATGACTCCAAAACCAAACAATTTCATGCACCAAAGAATAGTGAGACAGTGGGTAATGTAGTTAATTTGTATAAAACTACTCCATACAGTGCAATGCAAAAGTTGAAAGATAAGTTAGAGTATTCTCTTTGATAAGAAACACTGATGGGATCAGGGGTTGACTTTCGACCTCTGATCCTTTATTGTACTCACATACAGACAAATCACTATGAAGTTGCGACTCCACCAATCTCGTGTGCTTGATGCAATGAATCAGCACAAGATCGGTCAGATTGTTATTCCTACTGGTGGTGGTAAAACTCTCT
>VGVV01000176.1 GCA_016873895.1 Ignavibacteria bacterium | reverse complement strand
CCGCGCATCAACGGTAGCTACCGTAACCCAAGATTTTTGTAATATCGCGCCCTCAACGACGTTAGACCAAGACCATGAAACACTTACCAATGGTTAAATCCTTTTCCCTCGCCGGCTTCGCCGCGCTTATTCTCGCTGCCTGTTCGGGTGGTGACCACGGGGAATTGGTTGGCGTTCAAAACCGCCCCGACTTCTACCCTTCAGACCCCTACGGAATGGTCTTCATTCCCCAAGGCCAGTTTGCCATGGGCAATTCCGACGTAGACGTCCCCGCAACGCTTACCGCTTCGACTAAATCTGTTTCCATAGCATCATTTTACATGGATGAAACAGAAATCACCAACAACGAGTACCGCCAGTTTGTCGATTGGGTTCGTGACTCTATCCTTCGCTACCGCCTCGCTGAAGGCATGATAGAAGGCTACGAGTACATTAACTACGCCGACATGAACAATCCGACCTTCTATGAAGAGTTTGTCGGACTCAACTACCCGGACTCGATGCAGACCTACCTCGACTGGACCCGCCGCCTTGTTTGGGATGTCGATCGCTACCCCTCAGAGGAATACACGGAGATTATCGAGTCAATGTACTTGTCGCCCGAAGAACGCTATTTAGGCGGACGAAGCATTGATTCGCGCCAGCTCAACTACCTGCACTTTTGGGTAGACAAGCAAAAGGCTGCATCCAAAGAGAATCGCTGGCAAAAGGACTTTCGTGACGCCGACGGCGACGGACGCACCTTCTCGTACCGCGACTACATTAAGAACGGCAAAAAAGTATCGGACCTTTCAAGCTTCTTCGTGAGCGAAATCGTGAACGTATACCCCGATACCCTCGCGTGGATTTCGGACTTTACCTACTCGTTCAACGAAAACCTTCACGACAACTACTTCTGGCACCCTGCCTACGACGAGTACCCTGTTGTCGGCGTAAGCTGGAAGCAAGCTACAGCGTTTGCCAACTGGCGTACGCACTACCGCAACACCTACCTCAAGCAGAACAACGACTTCATTGAGAACGAGTTCCGCCTGCCGACTGAGGCCGAGTGGGAATACGCCGCACGCGGTGGCCGCGAACTGA
>VGVV01000175.1 GCA_016873895.1 Ignavibacteria bacterium | reverse complement strand
AACGCATGATCATCTCCGCCGCCGGCGTCTACCTCACCGGGCGCGTGCACTTTGTGCAGTCGCTTGAAACGTTTGCCGCGGACCTCGAACGCGCGCAGCCGACGGTGTTTTTGGCGGTTCCGCGCATATGGGAAAAGTTTGGCGAAACCCTGCACCGCAAACTGCCTGCGGCCTGGCTGCGCCGGGCCTTGGCCCCCGTCCTGCGCAAAAAACTCGGGCTGTCCCGGGCGCGCTTGGTGCTGAGCGGCGCGGCCCCCATCCGCGCCTCGCTCATCGAGGAGTTCGCCAGCCTCGGCATCGTAATTCAAGAAGTTTACGGCATGACCGAAAACCTCGGGATCACCACAGTCAATTTTCGCGGAAAAGTCCGGATCGGCAGCGTCGGCCAGCCCTTTACCGGAACCCGCGTAACCCTCGGCGAGGGCGACGAAATCCTCTTGGAGAGCCCGACGAACACCCAAGGCTACTACCGCGAACCCGAGCTGACGGCCGAGCTCTTTCACGGCGGAGCCCTGCACACCGGCGACGTCGGACGCTTCGACGCCGACGGCTACCTCTTCATCACAGGGCGCATCAAAGACATTTTCAAGACCGCCAAGGGCAAGTACGTCGCGCCAGCACCGATCGAGGGCCGCATCATGGAAGCCGACGAGGTCGAACAGGTCTGCCTTTTTGGCGTCAACCTTCCGCAGCCCGTGGCCTTGGCAGTGCTCACCGAGCACGCGCATACTCAGGCTCGCGATGTAGTGGAATCCCGGCTGAAGCAGCTGCTCGAGGCAATCAACCGCGAGCTTCCGCAGCACGAACGCCTCGCCCAACTTATCGTGGTCCGCGAGCGCTGGGAGGTCGACAACGGATTCATCACTCCGAGCCTTAAAATCAAGCGCAACCAGGTCGAAAAAGTCTACCACGACCTCGTGCACGCCCTTTCGACCAAGGCTGAGAAGGTGGTGTGGGCTTAACCAGTAACTAGTTGCTAGAAACTGGCTACGGCCGCCCAGTGAACGCGTTCCAGCGCAGTTCGTCAACCACCTTGAGGTGGTGCGGGCGCGATACCGTTTCGGTTTTCACGGGAACGTCGAGTACCACGC
>VGVV01000174.1 GCA_016873895.1 Ignavibacteria bacterium | reverse complement strand
TCGGGCCGGCTCGGAATTCCCATACTATAAATTCGGTGGCGTAGTTGGAGCCTGGAACATTTCGACGGTGCGCAGCAGCGTACGAAAGGCGAGGGCTTTTTGGCCAAACTTTGCGGCAGATTTGGCCTGCAGTCCCGGCGCGTGCAGCTGCTGGTAGAGCTGCAGGTCTTCGGGGTCGCGAAAACGGTACTGTGCCGCATAGGTCGTGCCGCTGTCGCCCTCCACCAGAACCTCGTGCAGGGTGGCGTCGACAAACATCCCGGTGCCCAGCACCTCGGGAATGTGTTCCGTGCGCATCCATTCCACCCAGGCCTCGTGTACGGAGTCGTCTACGCTAATGGTTACGTTGTAGGTATACATAGATTACTTGCCGGCGGAATCCCAGTTGTCCCAGAGCTTTTGAAAGTGCAGGTCGAGGCTGTCGTTTTGGCCGAGTACGTAGCGGACCTCGTCAAGGCGCGTGTGAACGGTTGCGAGCAACGGAAGCACGGCGTTCTTCTCTTCCTCGAGCGCAATCCGCACCGAATCCTCCGAAATCAAGCGCTGGGACCAATCGTGGTGCAGGGCGTCGAGTTGGTTGCGCGACTGCACCAGCTGGCCGTCCCAACGTTCGCCGCGGCGCAGCGATTCGAACTTGAACAGCGCGCGGTGGCTGTTGCGCAGCCAATCAAAGTCCACCCGAAAGATGGCCTCGCGGCTCACGTCGTAGGTTTTGGTCTTGGCGACCTCGATGTGCCGTTCCATGCGGTTGAAGGCCGTCATGAATTCGGCGCTGTCGAGGGCCTGCAGCACCTCATACGACGAGTCGACCGTGGTGCGCAGCGCAGAAATTTCGTCGCCGAGGGGTCCGCGCCGACCGCAACCCACAAGGCTGAGGGCCGCAAGCCCCAACCCCAGGAGGCGAAGGCTTACTGAATCCATTCAAATCCGGTGTAGGGCACGAGCGCCTTCGGAATCCGAATGCCCTCAGGCGATTGGTTGTTCTCGAGCAGGGCGGCCACCACGCGGGGCAGCGCCAGCGATGAACCGTTGAGGGTATGGGCCAAGTAGGGCTTTCCGTCGGCCTCGCTCCGGTAGCGAAGCATCAGGCGGTTCGCT
>VGVV01000173.1 GCA_016873895.1 Ignavibacteria bacterium | reverse complement strand
TGGCTTCGCTCTTGATCAGCATGTTTTGGGTGCCGATCTTAGCGATGGTGCCATCGCCAGAACCGGAGAGCAAGTCACCGTTAGACAGGAGAGCGAGGACGTTGACTCCTTGCTGGAAGAGTCTCTTGGCGGGGCCGATTCTTCTGTAGAGGAGGCGGTCAAGGCTGATCTCAATAATGTCACCAGTGAGGGTTCCGATGAAGGCAGTCTAGTCATTGGGGGCAATAATAATGCACTGAAATTTGCGTTTGATTTAGCCCATGTTGATTTCCTGGGAGGAGATCTTCTTGGCGACAAGGTCTACAGACCAGACGCGGATGCCGTAGTTGTGGATGGTGATCAGCTTGTTGTGGGTGGTGTTGAAGAACTTGATCTTGTTGGCGACGTTGTTGCCGACGGAAGAACCGCAAAGTGCTTTTCCAGTTTCGACCTAAATTTTAAAAAGGTTAGATTGACCGTTGCACAAATATAATTCATTCTTATCTTGCGACAAGAACGGAGGGCGTACTTACATCCCAGATGACGATGCCGTTGTCGTCCTGGCCACCGAGAGAAGCGAGGTACTTTTCGTCGCTGGAGAACGCGAGACTCTGGATCAGGACCTTGTGCAATTTGAGGCGTTGCACGATCTGAAGAGTATCGAAGTCCCAGATGATGATGTCGGCCTACAGTTACAGAACGTGGTAAGTGATTTGAATTTGAGCGCCTCCTCGGCTTTTGTTAATAACCGTTTTTAGCGAAAGAAAGTCTTACCTAGAAACCCTAGAAGGTGCGCTGGCCGGATGCGATGTACTTGCCCGTGTTGGACACAGTGATAACCGAGATGTCATTGTCGTGACCTCTCAGGAACTGCTGAGTACGAGAGATGATGTGTCTAACCACGATGGTGGTGCCCAGGGGAGAGATCATGTGTTCGTTGTCGGGGTGCAGAATGAGCCCTTCGGTTACCTTGCCTGCAAGAACGTCAGAAAGTTGGTTAATTAACAGAGACGCACAAGTACCTACCTTGGAAACCGATGACGGCGGAAAGTTCGAGTTCTTGTTCCATTGTTCGCTTTTTTGTTGTCCTTGAAAGGTTTGATATGCTCTTTGTCTAAAAACAATTTATATCTCAACCAATCAAAC
>VGVV01000172.1 GCA_016873895.1 Ignavibacteria bacterium | reverse complement strand
GGATATGCGCGCGCCGGGAAGCTGGTTGCCTATCGAAGGTTGCAATAATAAAACCCACAAAGGAGAAGGCAAGGTTCAATGCATGGAGTATGATATGACATCGTTTGTGGAACAATGTGTCACGGCGTATGTCGAAATCACCGGTGTCCCGGTGACGAAATTGTCCAAAAAGGCAATGACACCTTTTGTGGACGAGACCAACGCATTCATGAAAGATGAACCAACGGGGGTACTCAATAATGATGCACTAAAAGTCTTGATGAAAATACTGTATGTGGCAAGATTTTGTCGACCAGATTTGCTTCGTGCAACGTGTGCTTTGGCTCGACGAGTAAGCAAATGGACAGACGAATGCGATCGAAAACTCCATCGTCTGGTTTCCTATATCAACAACACAAAAGGTTACAAGCAATACGCCTATGTCGGAGACGACTGGAACAAATGTTCTCTAGCGTTATTTGCAGACGCCGACTTCGCGGGAGATAAAACAGACAGCATATCGACTTCAGGAGTGTTCATTGCCGTGGTCGGACCAAATACATACGTACCATTGATTGCATTGAGCAAAAAGCAAACATGTGTGAGCCACTCAACTTGCGAAGCCGAGGTAGTGGCAATGAATGTCGGTCTAAAATTGGCGCTGCCATTGTTAGATTTCTGGGATGCTGTCCTTCCCATTTTTTGCCCCGCGAAACCGGGTGCCGTGACGACGCCAGTCTCGGCTGCGGGGGGTGGTTCCTCCCGACTGGTCGGATCCGAATTGTTTTCAGGTCCATCCTCAACCGGCGTCAACGGCATAAAATTGCATCTGCTTGAAGATAACGAGTCAACCATCACGGTCATCTTAAAGGGAGCATCACAAAAACTAGGACACTTGGCAAGAACCCATCGTGTTAATTTACATTGGCTCTCAGAAGTTGTAGCAAGCCAAGAAGTCGACATCGGCCACATTAATACAGCAGACCAAGCGGGTGACATTTTAACGAAAGCTTTTACGGACCCCAAAAAGTGGGACACGCTACGACGGTTGGTCGGCATATACGAACGTCATGTAGCGGAACGTCATGTAGCGACTTCCGGCTCGACACTTGTCGTCCTAGCATCTCCGACCAGCCCGATCTCAGCAA
>VGVV01000171.1 GCA_016873895.1 Ignavibacteria bacterium | reverse complement strand
GGAATCCCGGCACCCTCCCGCTAGCCAGCCCTTGACGCCTAGCGTTGGCTAGCCTAATCTTCTGATCAAGGGGGCGACCCCACCGCACACTCCACCCATGAACCCGCTCTGCACGGTTCTTCCAGCCACAAAGCCCAGCCGCACAGACTGGTGTGAGCGCTACCTCTTCAACAGCGCCATCCTCTCCGACTGGTGCAACGAGCACGAACTCGACGACATGCACGCCACCTTCATTGAAGCTGGCCTCCCCTACACCGTGCAATTCGTCCCGCCTGCCGTTGAGCGCGAGCCCTACGACTGGGCCGATGAATGCCTCTCGGCAGAGTCCCGCAACTCCTTCATGCGCTGACGATGGCTAGCGCTAATGAGCAACAGCTCGCCTTCCTGCTGGAGCAGGCCATCACCAACGACATCCACGAAGAAGACGCCATCGATTTCCTTGACGACCACGGCATCCCCTACTTCACCCACAACCGTCAAACCCTCATCACCCTCGCCTACCGCAACGGCTGGAGACCAAAACAATGACTGCCCCATCCCTTCCCCACTTCATCACACGCACCAACCGCCGCATTCACACGCGACCCGTGCAACCTTCCTGCCGCCCGCATCGCACCCCACAACGCAAACCATCATTCCTTGAGCGCCATGGCGACACAATCACCTTCATCTGGACCTGCACCCTCATCGCTGCCCTCGTCTACACCGCCCTCTCTTGAACCCCTGCTAGAAGAACTCACACACCTAGCCAAGCGTGAGAAGGAAATCCAAGCCCGACGCCAAGAACTCCTTTACCTACTGGATCAAATGGTGGAAGCGGGCGAAGCAGAAGACGCCCTCTCGTGGAACGACTGCAAGATCACCCGTCGCTCTCGCAAGTCCTACACCTACCCTGCCCACATCCTTGAGCAACGCGAGCAGCTCAAGGCATCCGAACGACTTTCACTCGCCTTGGGCGAGGCCACGGTAACCATCAAACACTTCTGGGAAATTCGCGGCGTATGAAACCCACCAGCCACAACATCAAGCCCACAACCCTGCCCGTCAGCCTTATCGCCTATCAACGCGCTATCGACGCTGCCGCTCGCACCGTCTCAGGCATCCCCCGTCAACAACTGGAAGCCATCGTCG
>VGVV01000170.1 GCA_016873895.1 Ignavibacteria bacterium | reverse complement strand
ATATTATATGCTTCGCTTCCTACACCAACATTCCAAGGATTGATAACAATAACTGTTGTACCTACACCAACAGCACCTTGGTCTTGCTCTATGTAAATCTTACCATCATAGGTGTTAATTGCTAACTCACCTAATGATAGTTGTGTTGTTGTTGGGATTTTGCCGGCAACAGCAGACCGACGTATCTGAATTATGGGACTAGCCATTCAACTCCATATGTGGTATCAACCGTAGAACTCTTATATAAGAGTTTTTATTATTTATTGGAAGTCTTCTTCCTTAGTATTTCTCTTTGTTTTCTTTTGCAACTCTGCAATAGTTTTCGTCAGTTGCTCTACTTGAGTTTCCAGAACAATATTTTGGTTGAATAATTCAAATGCTTTTTGTTGATATTTTGCAAGAACTGCTTTCAGGTCATCATCAGTCATAAAAAAAGGGAGATATGAACTCCCTCTATTTAGATTATGGGATTAGACTCAGAAGGCTCCGCCGTCAATTGTAATGTTCTCTAGATTTCTTGTAGATCCTGTGCAAGAAATAACTTGTGATGAACCAGCACAGTCATTGACCCAGAGTGAACCAATTTCAAGTGCTGCAAAAGTTGAGAAAGTGATTTGAGGACTATCATTATTAGTTCCACCACCATCAGTGACTACTGAACCTAACTTAAATCTTGCATCACCTTGCTCCCAGACGAGTGCTGATTTCTTTGCAGAACCATCGTAATAGTTGAACAGAACACCAAGGTCCCAGGTGGTTGTAGAAGATGGAGCAGAACCATCAACAACACCAAGTTCTATAGTTCTGTCTTCTACTGTAATTGCAGCAGTATTGACTTGAGTTGTGGAACCATTTACAAAAAGGTTTCCAGTAATCGTCAGGTTCTGGGATGCAGTGATGTTACCTGAAGTATCAATTGTTGCAGCCTGTGTACCGTTTCTGTGCTGTAGAGTTGCAGTGAGAAGTGTAGGAGCACTTAATGCAGTTCCAACAATGACTGTATTTGGAAGTCCAACCGTAATTGTTTGACCTGATGCTGATGTTTCAATCTCTCCTGCAGTACCAGCAACAGTGAGTGATTGTGAGTCTAGGTTAATTGTTCCTGTACCACTATCACCAGCAATTCCAAGATCATCATCTACATCAA
>VGVV01000169.1 GCA_016873895.1 Ignavibacteria bacterium | reverse complement strand
CGGCCTGGGCCTTGGCGTACAGGCCTTTGACGTCGCGCTGAACGCAAACCTCGAGGGGGCAGTCGACGTAGATCTCGGCGAAGCGTTCGTCGCCCACAATGTGGCGGGCTCGATCGCGGTCGCTGCGGAACGGACTTACAAAAGCAGTCAGCACGACCAGGCCGGCGTCAGCCATGAGCTTGGCGACTTCGGCCACGCGCCGCAAGTTCTCGCGGCGGTCTTCGGCGCTGAATCCGAGGTCGCCGCAAAGCCCGTGGCGCACGTTGTCGCCGTCGAGAAGCACGGTCTTCACACCGCGCTGGTGAAGTTCGACGTCGAGGGCGTTGGCCAAGGTGCTCTTGCCGCTGCCGCTGAGACCGGTAAACCACAAAACGCACCCGCGCTGGCCCAAAAGGCGGGCGCGGTCTTCGGGCGTTATGCTGAGCGCTTGCGCCACGACGTTGGGAGAATGCTGTGCCATTAGCTGAGGGAAGTTAACCAACCAAAAACAAGTACGAGGTAGAGGACGGTGAGTCCGCCCCCTAATCGGGCAAAGTCGCGCGCGTCGTAGCCTCCGGGCCCCATAACCATGAGGTTGGTGGCGTAGCCAGCCGGTGTGAGAAAGGCCGCACTCGCCCCAAAGGCCAACGCGAGAAATGCAGGTGTGGAGGCCAAAAACCCGCCCTGAACGGCCGCGGCACCGAGCGGAAACATAAGGACCACCGCCGCGACGTTGGTCACGAAGTTGGTGAGCAGCGCCGTGAGGACCAGCAGGCTGAGCAGCCAAACATGGGGGCTGCTACCTTGAAGCCAGGGCAGCAACGAATTAAGGGCGTGTTCGGCCGCACCGCTGGACTGAAGGGCTCCTGAAAGTGCCAGCGCCGACGTGAGCATTAAGATGAGTTCGGGGTCGAGTCCGCGCCGCACGTCGCTCCAAGTCAACCACTTGATGGCGCCGAGTACCACGAGCCAGAGGCAGAGGGCCGCAAGCAGCTGAAGGGCGCCGGCCGCGACGAGGGCCAAGCCGAGCGCAAGGCTGCCCCAAGCGGTCCAAGCGGCAAAACGGTTCCCCGAGGATGGAGCTTGCGTTTGGTTCAGCACATACAGCAGGCGGGTTTCGTGGGCGCGCTCGCTGAAGCGCGGACCCGCCACCAGGATGAGCAGGTCGCCGC
>VGVV01000168.1 GCA_016873895.1 Ignavibacteria bacterium | reverse complement strand
GGGCGACGCGCTTCCAATCTTCGAGGGTCCAAGCAGTGGTGAGGTTGAGCGGGTGCAAAGCCATGGGGTCAAGGGTTTCAACAAAAGTAGTCCCGGCGGTGTTAGCCTTGGTATGAAAACCTACTTTATCGTGGGGCACCGAAGCGGAATCGGTCGCGCCCTAACCGAACTCCTTCTGAACCGCGGAGATGCGGTGGTCGGACTGTCGCGCAGCGCATCCGGCCTCGCCCACCCGAAGCTTACCGAGGTACACGCCGACGTGCTTGATTGGGACGGTTCTGGCCTCCCAGATCAACTCGACGGGCTTGTGTACGCCCCAGGCAGCATTAACCTCAAGCCATTTAAGGGGTACAAGCCCGAGGAGTTTCGCGGCGATTTCGAAATCAACGCCTTGGGCGCTGCGCTGCTGCTGCAAAAAGCCGAGAAGGCCCTGCGGGCCGGCAACGGATCAGTCCTCTTGTTCAGCACCGTAGCCGTCGCCCAGGGAATGAGCTACCATGCAAGCATCGCCATGGCCAAAGGCGCCGTTGAGGGCCTTGTTCGTTCGCTGGCCGCGGAATGGGCGCCGGCCGTTCGGGTAAACGCGTTGGCGCCCTCGCTCACCGACACGCCCCTGGCCTCAAAGCTATTGGGTAACGAGGCGCGTGCCGCCGCGGCAGCCGAACGCCATCCGCTAAAACGCGTTGGACAGGCGGGTGAACTGGCACATGCGGGACTTGCCCTTCTGGACAATCCGTGGATCAGCGGCCAAGTCTTGGGCGTTGACGGTGGGATGAGCAGCCTGCGCCCGTAAATGCTGACGGCCGAGACTTGGGACCAATGGGAGCCGCGCTACCGGGCGCAGTTCTTTAATTCGTTGGGCGGAGCGCGCCAGGTGGGCCTGATCACCAGTTTTTCGCCAGAAGGCGTGGCCAATGCCGCCGTGTTCAGCCAAACACTTCACGTAAGTGCCAACCCACCCCAGCTCGGGTTCCTCTTTCGGCCGCTGACCGCGGAGCACCAGGGGCTTCGCTACGTGCGCGCTCAAGGCTGCTTAGGGTTTCACGTGCTTTCGGGCGGAATTTTTGAGGCTACCCAGCTCCACCAATGCAGCGCCAAGTACCCCGAAGGCGCGAGCGAGCTCGAAGCAGTTGGCTTAACCTGGCAACCATTTGATACGCTTC
>VGVV01000167.1 GCA_016873895.1 Ignavibacteria bacterium | reverse complement strand
GGGCGACGCGCTTCCAATCTTCGAGGGTCCAAGCAGTGGTGAGGTTGAGCGGGTGCAAAGCCATGGGGTCAAGGGTTTCAACAAAAGTAGTCCCGGCGGTGTTAGCCTT
This sequence comes from Ignavibacteria bacterium, assembly GCA_016873895.1. Taxonomy (GTDB): domain Bacteria; phylum Bacteroidota; class Ignavibacteria; order Kapaibacteriales; family Kapaibacteriaceae; genus UBA10438. The sequence continues at coordinate 1,054 of VGVV01000167.1, read as the reverse complement.
GGTATGAAAACCTACTTTGTCGTGGGGCACCGAAGCGGAATCGGTCGCGCCCTAACCGAACTCCTTCTGAACCGTGGAGATGCGGTGGTCGGACTGTCGAGAAGCGCATCTGGCCTAGCCCACCCCAAGCTTACCGAGGTACACGCCGACGTGCTTGACTGGGACGGTTCTGGCCTCCCAGACCAACTCGACGGGCTTGTGTACGCCCCAGGCAGCATCAACCTCAAGCCATTTAAAGGGTACAAGCCCGAGGAGTTTCGCAGCGATTTCGAAATCAACGCTTTGGGCGCTGCGCTGCTGCTGCAAAAAGCCGAGAAGGCCTTGCGGGCCGGCAACGGATCAGTCCTCTTGTTCAGCACCGTAGCCGTCTCCCAGGGAATGAGCTACCATGCAAGCATCGCCATGGCCAAAGGCGCCGTTGAGGGCCTTGTTCGTTCGCTGGCCGCTGAATGGGCGCCGGCCGTTCGGGTAAACGCGTTGGCGCCCTCGCTCACCGACACGCCCCTAGCCTCAAAGCTTTTGGGTAACGAGGCGCGTGCCGCAGCGGCAGCCGAACGCCATCCGCTAAAACGCGTTGGACAGGCGGGTGAACTGGCACATGCGGGACTTGCCCTTCTGGACAATCCGTGGATCAGCGGCCAAATCTTGGGCGTTGACGGTGGGATGAGCAGCCTGCGCCCGTAAATGCTGACGGCCGAGACTTGGGACCAATGGGAGCCGCGCTACCGGGCGCAGTTCTTTAACTCGTTGGGCGGAGCGCGCCAGGTGGGCCTGATCACCAGTTTTTCGCCCGAAGGCGTGGCCAATGCCGCCGTGTTTAGCCAAACGCTTCACGTAAGTGCCAACCCACCTCAGCTCGGGTTCCTCTTTCGGCCGCTGACCGCGGAGCACCAGGGGCTTCGCTACGTGCGCGCTCAAGGCTGCTTCGGGTTTCACGTGCTTTCGGGCGGAATTTTTGAGGCTACCCAGCTCCACCAATGCAGCGCCAAGTACCCCGAAGGCGCGAGCGAGCTCGAAGCAGTTGGCTTAACCTGGCAACCATTTGATACGCTTC
>VGVV01000166.1 GCA_016873895.1 Ignavibacteria bacterium | reverse complement strand
CCCCAAAACCCCAAAACCCCAAAATATGTAGTTCAAAATTTAAAGAGATTTAGAGATATAAGAGAACGCGCTGATAATCAATTTGTGATTGGGTAGGCAACGTACTGGTTGATGCCGCAAATACCCTTTCCGGTTGTTTGCTCTACTTGGAAGTAGCCTGACTCTCCCCAAGAGGTGCCCCATGAGTTTCTGACGAGCCAGTAAGGAGTACTTCCGGAAGTGCCGTAGCCGACGATAACGACTGCATGATCGATGTTTGTACCGCAGGCTGCACTTGTCATAATACCACCAGTGTAGCTTTGGAAGTAGCTGGTGTTGGCCTGAATAGCAACTGAGTTGGGTTTGATTGCAACAGCAGACTGCATTGAGGTGGGGTTGCCAGTAACCATTCTGTAGTCACCAGCAGTCGTAGAAAAGTTGCCATAGGGGCCTGCAGGGCCGATTGTAGAAACAGTTCCTCCAGATACTGGCTTGCACAATCCAGTGATGCCGTGGGCCCCTGAGGTGTAGGGATAAGTTGAATCCAACACCTGGGCTGTGGTTACCATGTAGTCCCAGGCCCAGTAGTACCAGCCACCACCGCAACCATTGTTTCCGTAGTTGCTTGAGCAGGAGACGAGTTGCTGCTCAGAAAGATTGTACAATGAGGATGTTCCGTGGTTGATAGCGTAGGAGGACTCGTTGGCTGCGGTTGCGGAGAAGGCCCAGCAGGAACCGCATTGGCCCTGGTCTTGGATGGCGATGACGTATCCGGCGGTTACCCAGTTAACAGAGGAGGGCGCTTAGGTATCGTTGGATACAACGTGCATCTTTCCGTTGAGCTCGGGTGCTGGAACGTCCTTGAGACCTAACATCTGCTCGTACTCACTGCGGCTGTAGTCGGAGAACTTGTTGTGGCCGTGAGTTGTGGAGGTTTGTTCGGAGTTGTGTCTTTTGATCTCATCGTCCATGAACTTGAAGTTGGCAAGGCGCTCGTTGAATTCGGTCATCGAGGAGTAGTTCTTACCGTACTTGGCGATGTACTGGATGAAATCAAATTCAATTTCACTCATGAAGGTGGCGCTGGCGACGGCAGCGACTGCGGTAGCAATCAGGGAACGCATACTATTTATTATAAACCACTATTAATTTCCTATTTAATAAGGAGGGGTTTTGGGGTTTTGGGG
>VGVV01000165.1 GCA_016873895.1 Ignavibacteria bacterium | reverse complement strand
CCTGGAGGTGCCTGATCAAGGCTTCAACCGTGGCCTGTCTTTGGGCTCTGAGCTGGACAGCGAGCTGGCCAGCATGGGCATGAGCAACAAAGAGATCATGGAAATGATCTACAGGGAAAGCATCAAGGATCAGCGACTGCGCGTAGAGGCTGCTAGGAAAATTAAGGACCGTTGGCAGGCTGCTAACCCTCGGCCATCAACTAATGATCCAAAGGCTTTTGCGGAATACCTAAAAAACCAAAGACCTTTTGTAGATCCTTTCTTTGAAGAACACACAAGGTTGCTGGAAATGATTGACGGCAACATTGGCACGTTCGTACCAGGCGCTTTTGGTATTCAGACGCGCATGGTTAGCCGCGAAGTGTATCAAAAAGTTTCGGAAACTATCGCTGAAAACGTGCGGCGCATGCTTGGCCCTGAATTTGCAGTGCGTTTTGAGGGCCTGCCGTACATGGCGCCCAAGGCTGTGGAATGGGGTGCTTCTGGTAAAGAGCTACAGCTCACCATACTTGAAGGAAAATTTGACCCGATTGAGGGCGTCGTCCACCTCTACGACATGCTTGGCATGGTTGGCGGTCAAAAGAGAAAAATCTCAACGGGGTATCACGAGGCTTGGCACGCCATTCAGTATTACTTCCTTAACGAAGACGAACTACGCGCAATGAATAGTTTTTATTCGCAGATTCGATTTAACAAGAGCAAAAGGGAAGGCGCCAAAGGGATGCTGGAAAAGCAAGCTACTGCTTTTGAGCGTTATGCCTATGCAAAAGACAAAGGCTTACCGGTAGCGGCGTACATGCTTGGCATGAGCGAGACAGCATTAAAGGGCCAGCGCGTAATAAACGGCGCAAAGGTTCCCTTAAGCGGAATTGAGGCTGGAGCAATGAACGCGGCCGTACAAGCCGCCAAGATTCTTGACAATCTGACGAGCTGGGCTGAAGCCATGCACAACTACTTTGTTGCGCGGCGCGGCTGGACATCAACAAGAGACCTGTTTGAAGCTGCATACACTGGCAAGCTCGCTAAGCGCGGAAGCCTGGGAAGCGCCATAGGAGATCAATCCACTGACCGAGGGCGAATCCTGGAAAGCATCCGCACCATGGAGGGTGTGTCGCAGAGTCAAGGCAGAAGGCTTGACCTGTTCTCCGAGGGCGATCCGCCGCCACCGCCCC
>VGVV01000164.1 GCA_016873895.1 Ignavibacteria bacterium | reverse complement strand
GAACAAGAACATGAACAGGACGCAGCATTGCCACAGAGCTTGGAACAAGATGTGCTTGATCATTTTGCGTGACACGATGTAGTCGTTACGGTTCTAAGGGTTTCTTTCGAGGAGTGCAAGCTTAGGTTGCTCAGTTGCAAGCGCGAGAGCACCTAATGAGTCCATGATAAGGTTGACCCAAAGAAGCTGGATGGGTTTCAAGGGGGTTTCCTTGGTGATTACAGAGCCGATGAAAGTGATGATTAAGGCACCAACGTTGACAGTCAGCTGGAACTGGAGGAAGCGCTGGATATTGTCATAAACATTGCGGCCCCACATAGCGGCTTTGACGATAGAGCTGAAGTTGTCATCAGTAATCAAGATGTCGGCGGCATCCTTGCAAACGTCTGTTCCGGTCTTGCCCATAGCGAAGCCGACATCAGCCTTTTTTAGAGCGGGGGCGTCATTTGTGCCATCACCTGTTACGGCTACGACTGCGCCCATTTGGCGGAGACCTGTAACTAGCAGGTACTTGTCTTCAGGGCGGGATCTGGCAAGCACTCTTAGGTAGGGCATGAGTTCCCTGAATTTCTAAAAGTTTTTGATTCGTTCTTCACCATTCACCACCACAAGACCGCCCATGCGCTCGTAGAAATCGGGGCCTTCCATGCACATGCGTTCGTCGTCAACTTATTCTTTGGTGATAATGTTGCAAATTACAGCAATAGCCTTGGCAGTGATGATATTGTCACCAGTGACCATTCTTACAGTCACACCTGCTCTGTGGACTTGTGCTACTGCTCCGGGCACTTCCTGTCTGACAATGTCCATAATACCGAAGATGCAGATTAGAGTCAGGTCGTTTTTCTCGATGTCCTTGATTTCTTCAGCCTCAGGAAGATCGTGATTGGGGCCACATTCGTTGGGTGAGATGTCCTTGTAGGCGAGACAGATAGTTCTCAGGGCATCTTTTGCGTACTCATTGATGATTTTGTCGAGGTTTTGTTTCATGCTGTCGTTCATGTTCTGGACATTACCGTTTTCATCAAGATACTTAGTGCAGCAGTTTTTCACAATTTCCGAGGCGCCCTTAATCATCAGGCGTTTGTTGTACCCTGACTTGGCTTCGGGGACGTTGTCGAGGATTGTGCTCATGCGCTTACGTTTGGAAGAGAAGGGGAAGCGAATCATAGTTTGTTC
>VGVV01000163.1 GCA_016873895.1 Ignavibacteria bacterium | reverse complement strand
TCTGCAAGAGACGCCTGCGGGCCAGAGCTGCTTCTCGGCTTCGCCTGATGATTTCTGCAACGTGTGCACCCGTCGACTGGCTTGGCTCAGGCGGATCAGAAGGTTCGACCGGGACATTCTCTGGGAATGCCGTCACTTGTTGGTGAACCGGAGGAGATGCCTCTGAGTGCTGGGCGGGCCCTTGCTGTCCAGGGAGCAACGACACAAGCGGTGGTTGCTGGCCGAGCGGGGTCTCTTGAGCACGTGACCCAACCGGCTGCGGGGCGGAGACATCTGGCAACGTCTGCGGCTGGATTTGCTGGGCTTGCAATGACTGAAACTCCTGCTGCTGGGCTTGCGTAGCCTGCAAAACAACCCCCTGCAATGACTGAGACTGCTGCTGGTGGACTGGCGAAGCCTGCAACGCAACCCCGCTTTGCGACTGAGACTGCGCCTGCTGGGCTGGCGGAGCTTGCAAAACAACACCCGGTAATGATTGAGGCTGTCCTGCTGGCGAATGTACACCAGCCCCCTCAGACTGTCCCTGCTGGACTGGCCAAGACTGTCCCTGGTGGACTGGTGCGACCGACGATCCCGCTGACGGATTTTGAGCACCAAGCAATGCGTGCGGGTGGAACTGCATCTGGAAATGCGATCCGGGCATCGTCGGTGAAGTCTGTGGGCGGTAAGACTGAACAAGCCCAACGTGATGCGCTCCGGCCGACGTCTGCTGAAAACCTTGCAACGTTTGAGGTGCGGCTTGCTGGTTGAACACTTGCGGCGCTTGCGGTGCAAGCGGTGCCATGTGAGGTGAACGGGCGAACGTTTGGGGCATCGTTGGGTGGTACTGCGGCTGTTGGCCAGGCATCCCTTGCTGACCCATCACGTACGGCGACTGGTGACCAACCATCCATTGCTGGCCCGTCGGCATCTGCATCAACATGGGTTGCAGACGTGGGCGGAACGAAGCTTTCCGTCGGGGCCGTGGCTGTTGCATCTGCTGCGGCTGCGGCTGTGACTGCCACTGCCCCTGTTGCTGGTACTGCTGCAAGTCGGGCTGCTGTTGCTGGTGCTGCTGCACCTGCTCTTGCTGCTGCTGCTGCTGCTGCTGCTGCTGCTGCTGCTGCTGCTGCTGCTGCTGCTGCTGCTGCTGCCGCTGCTGTTGGTGTTGTTGCTGCTGCTGCTGCTGCTGCTGCTGCAGCT
>VGVV01000162.1 GCA_016873895.1 Ignavibacteria bacterium | reverse complement strand
CCCAATACCATTTGCCAGACTTCATCTGGAAGTTACCAAAAGCCAGCGACCCACTACCTGTCCCTACAACCGTATCAAGATTTCCATTTGAGAAAGTGCTGTTGACGTAATCCAACGGATTCAACGTGCAGTAATTACCCCTGCCATTGCCGCCATCGGCGTAGGGCGTGGGCGTGTCAATTAGCGAGTCGTTGCCCGCACCAGCCGTGACGCTGAAGTTGTTAGGCGTGAAATTGTTGCCGTTGCCGCTGCTGTCCTTGCCTAGTGTTGCGGCGGTGGTGCCGGAGTTATCGGCGAACTTGAGGTAGAAGCCGTTGGTGCCATAGGTGCCGGTGTACTTCTTGGGCTTCCAGACGCCGGTGAGGGTGTCGGTCTCGCCAAAGTATGAAGGATCGTATGCATAGCCGTCGATAAAGTTGATCTCGGTGAGGTAGCCGTTGAACAGGTTGACGGCAGATCCGACATAACGCCCAATTTCATGTGAACCTGTATTGTTTACAGCACCGTTTACATTGCTAGGATTGTCGTTTGTGGAATAGGCAATTTCAGAACCGTTTACATAAACCCTTGCGACTGTATTGACAGCATCTTCGACAACGACAATGTGATACCAAGCTGAAGTGTCTCGGTAAACTGCTGACGATATTTTTTGAGCATCAACGGCAGAGCCAACAACACGAGTATACTCAAGATGATCGTTGGAAGAACCGCCAGAGCCAAAGCGAATTAACGTGTAATCGGTAGAAACTGGACCGGCGCCAAAAAGCCATTGCGCTGTTGTTAAAGTGCTTCTTTTTACCCACCCACTCCACGTCCACGTTTTCCTATTGCTCGCACTAGCCGGAGTGCGATTTAAATAATGAGAACTTGCACTATTAAATCTTAAACTCCCTCCTAAAATCTTAGCACCACCTGCTCTGTCTTCAGTAACAACCTGAGGAATAATAACTGCCATTTATTTACTCCTCAACTAAAGTTTAGAGATGCACCAGCAAGCAACTGTGTTCCAATTCCAGACGTTCCTGCACGATGAACGGTGAATGAAATCAAATGAATTGCGCCTGATGTAGTAGGAAGACTTGGTGAAGAACCTGATGGGAATAAGAAGAATGTTGAGAATCCAACAGTCGCAATACCAGAGTTGACAATTCTTAGTGTATGACTTTCTCCTTCTGTACCACCCGAACAACTGATTGTGG
>VGVV01000161.1 GCA_016873895.1 Ignavibacteria bacterium | reverse complement strand
CCCACATCACCCGCCAAGCGCAAGCCCTAGGCATGGATCGCTCCACGCTGATGCGTCTGCGGGCTCTAGGAGACCCTGCAGTGGCCTCCAAGCCCCCTACGCCACCCCTTACCCTTGACGCCTATCACCGCGCCGTACAGGCTGCCCTAGGCGCCTCTCGTGGTTGTGCACCGCGTCCAATCATTGAAGCTGTCGCCGCCGCTGTCCTTAACTCCCTCTACCAGCCTCATGTCAAAACTCAAACCCCAACACCCATCCCCGCAGGAGCTTCTCAAACTGATGGATGACTACTACACAGCCCTCTACCACCAGCTCCATGACCCCCAGAGACCGCCTGAACTCGCTGGTAGAGTCAGCCGCTACTTCCGTCCAGCCGACCTGCCACACGCTCGCTGATGGCTCCGTTCGCGTCTGTATCGGCACCACCTGCGGCACCGTATCCTCCCATCATCTCATCACTCCTAAAATCAATCAGCTTCGTCAATCAACCCGTCTACAATAAATCTGCTAACGTCAAATACCATATCCATAAGCCTAAACCGCTCCGCAATGGGCAAGAAATGCACCAATGCTCAATCCGAGGATCGCGTTAATGCGATCTACGATCTACTCCTGCACGCTAATAGCAGAACACAAATCATACGCTTTGCTGCGGAAAATTGGGGTATAGCTGAACGCCAAACCGAAATATATATTGCACGCGCTAGACAGCTTCAGCAGATTGATGCTGCCCTCGAACGCCCAGAATGGTTAGCTGCTGCTATCGCTCGTCTTCAAGATTATGAACGCGAAGCACGCGCTAAAAATAACCTCGGCTTGGCTGTAAAAGCATTGGAGACACAAGCCAGGCTTTTGCGGTTTGAAATGTCCTGACCCGTTATCCTGTGCCCATAGTGCATCACGGGCATCATGGCGCGAACCTACAAACGCGACAGTCGCGGGCGTTTCGCCGGTGTTGGAGGTGGTGGAGGTGGTGGTGGCAAGAGCCGCCCAGCTCCTCGTCAGATACAGCGTGGCGTCAACCGCCTGACGCGTGACAATGCCGGGAGGATCACGAGCGTAGGGGGCAGTGGCACTACTGCAAGGGGCGGGCGGATTAGGACTGCAGCAGGAAACTTGCGGGCGACAACTACTGCAAAAATCGGTCGCACCAAAGCCAGCGGCACTGTTGCCAAGCCACGCAAATTAAAAGCAGATAAAAA
>VGVV01000160.1 GCA_016873895.1 Ignavibacteria bacterium | reverse complement strand
CGGCTCTCATGCTGAAAGCACAAGCAGCCTACGATACGGGCAAATACTCCGAAGCAATTGAGCATCTGAATAAAGTTGTTGCGAAGGATACAAGCAACCAGGAAGCGCGCGTGCGCCTTGCGTTTGCTTTGAAAGGATCCATCGGTGTGTTGCCGTTGAACGTGATTAAGTCACTCGTAGCAAAACCAGCATCAGGTGGAACGGGAACCAATACTGATTTGAGTAAGCTTACAAGCGGAGCAGGATTGTCGAGAGCGAGAGTACTTGAAATCAGAGGGCTTGGCTTAGGGTTAGCGGATATCAATACTCTTCGCACCCGTGTTTCTGAGTTTCAGACTCTTCAGAACGCCTTTCTGACTCTGTGTCCATTCCTCTCGAAGCAGACACTGACAAGTCTGCGCGAAAGTTCTCCCAGTGCGCTTACACTTTTGCAGGTTGATAAGTGTAATGACGGTTTGTCATTCGCCAATGACAACGTGACCATTGCAACGCTCATCTTGTCTATCGACGTGCTGGCAACGCTTTTAAACACGTTCTTTGACCTGAATGGTGATTTTGTGCCCGATGCTTTGGCTGATTCGAAGGATGCGAGTTCGAAGTTGTCTAGCCTCAATTCGAGCGGCGGACAGGAAGCTTTGAATGCTCTTAATGCTGCAACTCAAACGCTTGCAAGGTCAACAGCAACGATTAAAAGTGATGCGTTCAAGCTATTTAGAGCTCAGATAAAGATTCTTGTTTCTTTGACTGCGGGCTCAAATTTTCCGTCTGACATTAAAGCTGCGCTCGAGAAAGGTGTGAGGGAACTCGATACTCAATTAGATCAAACGGACAAGTATATCGATGCCGGCAAGGCGACTTCTAACTCTGCCGCAAAAGGTGGAGATGCTGCCGAGAAAGCAGCTAAAGACGCAAATGAGAAAGCGCAAACACTTTTGGCTGCTCAGGATGCAACCAAGACCGCTGAGACCTGCAAAAACATATACTGCTTCAGAACTTCATATGGGTTGTCTGTGTCGAATCCTGGCGATCTGCCAACTCAATGCACCGCAGCTCCGTACACTTGCTCACAGTGAACAGCCCACAGCCTACCGATCATTTTGCTGCGCTTGATGCAGAGCTGATACTGTCGGCCGCCGAGTCTACCGGACTCCGGTCGACAGGTCGTTTTCAGCAACTCAACAGCATGGAAAATCGCGTTTATGCCG
>VGVV01000159.1 GCA_016873895.1 Ignavibacteria bacterium | reverse complement strand
TTGTTGGGGGGGGGGGAAGGGGGGGGGGGGCGAGCCGAGTGGCCCGAAGAGAAGGGCAGGGAGCACGCCGATCAATTCCAGAGACAGGCTCTTCCCGCCACCCTTTCCATTCGATACATGGCCGCCGCCGGTCCGGAGATTGACGCTTCATCGGTGCTAAGCGAAAGGGTCTGACCCTCAACGGAAAAGACGCTTCTCGGCCGTTGGGTCTTCGGCTCCGTGCGTTCAGCTTGGCTTTCAAAGACGTTAACAAAGAGAGCACTGCAGAGGTCGATGCGGCCTTAAAGACTGTCATCAGTTCGCTCTCGGCCGCAAAGCGGGGCCGCAATGGCAACGCTTTCTTGAAGGGTCATGCGGCCAAGTGGTCGTTCGACTTGGGGGCCTTCAGTCTCCTTGACCGTGCAGGCGGTTTGCTCTGGCAGTTTCTGTCTTCAGTCTCCTTGACCGTGCATGCGGTTTGCTCTGGCAGTTTCTGTCCGAGAGGGTTTTTTCAGACAGCACCTCCGATCACAGGGCCTCGCGAGGGCGAGAAAAAAAGTTCACGCAGCTCTGAGAGGTTGAGGGAAGCTCGGCGATGGCAGTTGCCTCGCAGTCGGGCGATGGCGGATTCCTCGCCGTCGGGCTCTGGGGGGTGGCTCTGGGCGGCTGTGGGAAGCTTTGGAAGGGAGCTTTGGGGTGCTCTGGGAAGCTCTGGGAGGCTGCGGAAGGCACCGGGACGATCTGGGAAGCTCTGGGAGGCTGTGGGAAGCTCTGGGGGGCTGTGGGAGGCACTGGGACGCTCTGGGAAGCTCTGGAGGGCTCTGGGAAGCTCTGGGAGGCACCTGAAACACACAAAAAGGTGCCTCGATAGGAACGTGCTTTTCTGACGCCTGAAACACACCAAAAGGCGTCTCGATAGGAACGGGCTTTTCTGACACCTGACACTTACAAAAAGGTATATCGATAGGAACGGGCTTTTCTGGCACCTGAAACACACAAAAAGGTGTCTCGTCAGGAACGGACATTTCTGGAACCTGAAACACACAAAAAGGTGTCTCGATAGGAACGGGCTTTTCTGACACTTGAAACACACAAAAAGGTGTCTCGATAGGAACGGGCTTTTCTGACACTTGAAACATGCGGAAAGGTGTCTCGATAGGAACGGGCTTCTCTGGCACCTGAAACACACAAAAAGGTGCCTCGATAGGAACGGGCTTTTCTGGCACTT
>VGVV01000158.1 GCA_016873895.1 Ignavibacteria bacterium | reverse complement strand
CTTCTTTGTCGCTCTTCTGTGGATTGACAAAGATGAAGCGTCCACACTCGGTCACAGCGCAAGGACACCTTACTGTCCCCATGCGGCAATCGTGTTCTCTTCTACACGAACTAGGTGACCACTCACATTGCTTCATGAACACGACCACACACGGCACGGTCGACACAGGCCCAGGTTCGTCGGAGGTCAAGCAACTTGGCTTCCCGCAAGTCGTAGAGGCAGATTGTAGCAGGAAGCCAATATCGCTTCGTGACTTTAGGAGACCCACCCGGTTCACTGGGTCATCGAAATTTCTCGAACTGTCAGAAGCCCCATCGGAAGAGTCGCCAACACGTCGTCACAGTTGCGCTTGAAACTGTTCGACGCACACCCCCACGAGAGTGGGACACGTCTGACGCTCTACCGTATCGGTGCCGATCTTTTGGTGATGATAGCCCGGCGAGATACACACATTGGTATTGCTCCTGTGCCAAGCTTGCCCAACCCGACTCACACCATCGCTCTCATGTACTGGTCACCTCGAGACAGCTGGGCGTAGATGTCCATTTCCGAACTGCTTATGGTCAAGTATATGAGGGCCTTCGAGAGGCCTTGCATCGGAGCGTAGTGTTTCATGCACTCCTTGATGTCCTCGACCACTTTGACCTTCTGTCGCAGGTGGTCCAGCAGAACAGCATCTTGCACCCCAGCCATTGCGTCCATGATATTCTGAATGTCACGCGTCTGGAAGTATCCTCTGGCCCTCCAGGTACGTTCATCGAGTTCCGCTGGGCAGGCATTGTTGTACTGTGCAGCCCCATCCGTCAGCGAATCCCTCCATTTATTCATCCGCTCCTTAGCCTTGTCCGCGTGGATCGCGTGAAAACCCTGGGGCATATGGACGGCTCCGAATTCATGAGCCATGCGTCGGCCCGCCTCGTAGAACGTCGCATCGCCCTGAGTTTCTTTATTCTTTGTTAGCTCGGGCCAAATCCTCCAGCAGACGTCCGTGTGCATCCACCAGCTGGGGAACGCAATAAACTCGTGGGTCATGAGGAGGAAATTGTCACCAAGAAAATCCTCCAGCAAGTCCTGGTCTGACAGGAGCCCCGTACGTCTCTTGTCCTCCGTCGAGCTGCCCTTCATCTTTTCGTCGTATCGAGTCGCTAACTCATTGGTGGGCTTCACTATTGCATAGCAATAGCTCACGCCATTTTTCGCCAGGCGTCCTGT
>VGVV01000157.1 GCA_016873895.1 Ignavibacteria bacterium | reverse complement strand
AGCGCGTGGCGATCAAGAAGATGCGTCGGGGAAAAAGAGACTATGATTTTGAGCAGGTAAATAGTGATGACGAGAGGTATTCTAAATGGTAGATTTTTAATTGAATAAAAGTGAACGTATGAAATAAATCGTCTACCGCTACTCCTTAGAAATTAATATGAAATATTGATCCCCTCCCCCACACTATACTACGCAATCCCCTCTTCCCCCTCTTCGTCAATCACCTCATCCGCCTCCCCTATCTCCTCCTCGTCACCCCCTCCGTCCTTGTCCCACCACTGGTATCCCGTTTTCGTCCATGCATTTTTGATGATCTGCTCCTCCCCCTTCATTTCCGCTATTGCGCGATCGATCCACCCCGCAACATCACGTCGCGACGGAGGACTGGTTGTGCCGTGGACGACGCCCTCGCGAATCATCCACGACAACCACTGTCGTCGCACGCGATCTTTAAATGGTTTGTTGAAACCTACGTCCACCGGTTGACACAGAGATGTGCATCCACCGGGGATATGTCTTACCTCGACACCCAAATCCTGAATCCGAGTTACAACTGAAGCCATCATATGGCATCGGTAACTATCGAGGATCAGGAGGGGGATGACATGATCTGGCGCGTTGGCGACGTATGGTTTGAGGACGTCGTTCACCCACGCGACCATCACCTCTTCGTCCATCCAGGCATTGTCCTGGCAGCGATATTGGTGGTTCCTCGGATAATCGGAAAATTCATTCCTTGCAATGCGTCCGTCGGGCTTACCCTTAAAAATCACCATCGATGGAAGGACTGAGCCAGCACCCGTGATCGACACCGCAACCGTGGCTCGCTTCGTGTCGTGCGGTGAAGTACGCACGTGCACAGTTTTTACGCCGACTACGTCAATTGTCCTCTTCGCGTTCATGGCGAAGTAGACGGGAGTCTGATCCATGTTGATGATGTATCGCATGTCACGGTGGGGACCGACGACGATGCGACGCATCACTTCCATGTACTCCGTCGCCTCTTGCCTTACCTCTTCAGGATTACGTTGGGAAACATGCGTTCCCATACGATAGACTAGCGAGTGGGCACGCATGAATCTCCATGCCGCACTGGTCCTTGCGGTAAAGCTTTTCGTGTTGAATTCTGGAGACATCGATGACGCCTTCACGACAAGACGGAGGGTATCAACATTAACCCCCTGCTCACGCTGCTCGAAAACATAACGAAGCAGCATGTCTTCGT
>VGVV01000156.1 GCA_016873895.1 Ignavibacteria bacterium | reverse complement strand
AGATTCAAGGTATCCAAGATGTTCGTAGACATCTTCAGGTTCCCAGCCAGTGTCGGCAAAGATGGCGTGATCGGCTTTCGGGATGATGCCGTCAATCATCATGTAAAGCAGGGCTGAAGATTGGACGCCTGCGCCGAGCGAAAGAACTCTTATGGGGTTCATTTGCCCTCAATCATAATCGCTCTGTTATCAGCTGAACAATATCCGAGAACTCATCCAAGTCCATCAACACAATCCCCTTCGTCGTCCCGTCCGGCATTGCCACCATCACGAATGGGCGAATGTCGCCCAGCGCCTTCGCCGCGTCAGACTGGGCTTTAGCGGCTTGGAAACGGGTAGCAATCGGACCGACCTGTAGGCCACTTTTGATCTCGGTACGAAGAGCACCACCCCAGTTCTCCTCGTGACGCGTAAGGTGACCGCCCAACCCCAACTTCTTACGGGCACGACGCGCCTTCGCATCCCCTTTAGTCCGATTTCTGCGACCGCGAGCGGCAGGATCGGCACACCCTCTAACTCGGCGTACACCCTGTCGGTCTGCTCGTCCCAAAGTGCCAAACAACGGGCAGTTGTCCAGGGTACATTTCTCTCGATTACCCCCACATTCACCTTTGCGATCATCGGTCACTCGCGCTCCTTGAACGTGTAGAAATACAACTCTTCGTCGCTCGCACTCACCCATCGTGAGCCGGTGCTTTCGCAGGAGAACTCTTGGCTAAAGATTTTCCAATCGGGTTTGTCGAGTTTCATCGTTATCCATGAGCCGCCGTCCATCCACAGGATGCGGTTGTTCGGTTGGATAAAAAACTGTCCGCCCTCACCTTCGAACACGTGCCCGCATTTGTGGCCTGCCGCATACTCGCCGTACCCGTTCGAGTACTGCGGGCCGAGGCACCAATCGATAGTGAACAAGTATTTGGCCTTGTGTTGCGAGTGATCCTTCAACCAGATCATCGCGCTACGGTTCTTGCAGTATTCGTAGATGGTGACCGACGCATAGTACGAGACCGAATCCCAGAGCTGTATCCAGTCGAGCGGATAGGCGGTGTATTCGCATTCGTTGTTCAACGACCACAGGTAGTGGATTGGTACGCGGGCGTGCTGTGAGCCGTATTCGGTCATCACCGAGAACATGCCGCAGCGTTGCGGTATCGACGTGTATGCGAACACCTCCACCGGCACCTGCTTGTTGGTTGGTGACGGGTCGCGGTCGTACAGGAACGCCGAGTC
>VGVV01000155.1 GCA_016873895.1 Ignavibacteria bacterium | reverse complement strand
TCGGGTAGCTCGCCCGTCCAGCGCACGCTGGTGGTCTTGATTTCCACTGGGCCTGTATCGCACAAGCCATCGAGGGTGGCAATGAGCCGCACCCCTGGCTCGTCGTAGCAGTACATCACCACTGGCTCGGTAATGGGCAGCGCAAACATCTCGCTGGCCCACTGCCGGATGAATGGTTCGAGTCGGTTGCCACGATCCATCGCGGCGTTCTGCTCTTTGGGTTCTGGTGCGCGCTCGGCAAGTAGTTCTACTGCGAGGTCGCCACCGGTGGTGTAGTTGTGCTTGTCGTAGACGGCTGCTGCGACTGATGCCGAGATGCGCGCCAATCCCTCGTCGTTTCGCCAGCGGGCATTGAGCCAGTCTTGCGAACCGTGCTTGGGTTTATCGATGGTGTAATGGGTCATTGTTCCTCCTGTATGACGATGGTAATACGCGGGTGTGCGGATTGCAACCCCTTTCGTAAAAAATCTAGAACAGGGGTGTACCGAGGTTGATGACCTTCTGCACCATTCCAGTTGGGATGTGGGTAACCATGCCCACTGTGTCCATCTCCGGCTCCTCGTCGGGACAGTACGAACAGGTCACTGAGACGTAGCCTTCAAGCAAGTCGGGCCACAGCCAGCCCACTGACACCACATGCTGTGGCTTGGCTTTGTAGCTCTTGGTGTGTATCCAGCCGTTCTCTGAATCAAAGGCGTCAATCCAATGGACCGCCACCAACGCCCAAGGACAGGCGCTAATCGAGCCAGCAGACATACTCGCAGGTTACCCTGCCCTTTACGGGGTCTACGAACATCAGTCTTTGTGAGGGTTTTCCGACCGCCGCCACGAAACTCTTGGCGTACTGATTGTCAGACTCAGGGCTACCCGTCACCCAAATGCGCCCACCATTCGCCATTGTCAGGCTGATCGGCGTATGGAAGTGGCCCATGATGGCGTCGTGGAAGTCCATAAAGGTTGCCCAGGCGTTGCACTTGCGCAGGATTGAGTATGCCGGGGTTTGGCCCCCGAAGCTCGGTATCTCATCTCCGTGCACAACCAAGAGCTTGTAGGCACCAATGGTGGCAATCTGGTACCAGTCTGCTGACTGCTGCCACGTCACGTGCTTCAGATGGTTGCAGCGTTCTGAGGCAATCTGGTATGCCATGCGGTCCACGTTGTCTGCCCCCGGCATGTCGCCCTTGCGACCGATGCGCCCGTGGTTGCCATACTCGCACACCACCCGTAGGTGG
>VGVV01000154.1 GCA_016873895.1 Ignavibacteria bacterium | reverse complement strand
TGTTGGGGAGGTTAAGGGTACGATCAGCCGTAGGGTCACCACCAAGTAAGGTGGTTTCATTGGCATCATTAGTCGTACCCTCAAAGATAATACCTTTACCAGCAGCAAACTCAAGGTTGCCAGTCATCGTACCGCCAGTAGCATCTACGCGACGGTCAATCGTTTCTTGAGTGCTGTAAAGTACTTGATTAAAGTTATCGTTTAGGTCTTGTGCCCTAATTGCTGAACCAGGATAAAATACTGCCTTAGCAGTAGCATCGCTTGTTTCCCTGTAAATTCTAATCGCTACACCATTAGCAGGAGCTGTGGTGA
The DNA here is from genome assembly GCA_016873895.1 of Ignavibacteria bacterium. GTDB lineage: Bacteria > Bacteroidota > Ignavibacteria > Kapaibacteriales > Kapaibacteriaceae > UBA10438. The sequence continues at coordinate 929 of VGVV01000154.1, read as the reverse complement.
ACGAGAGAGTTGTAGCGTTGGCAAGGGTATATGCAGTTGTAATGACTGAGTTAAGTGTTACCTTAATGTCAGTCTCTTCAAGATATGGAAATGTAAAGGAATAGTTCGTTGTAGCACCATTCCCTGTGTATGTATTCTCAGTAATAGCCATTTACGCTAGGCAATAGTTGGGAATGGGTGGATTATTTATTCTCTAGAATTGGTAGTGCAACACCACGTCGTTGCATTTCACCGGAGTAATCTTGTTGGAATCGACGAATATCTACTTCTTTATAGTTTGACAGTTGGCCTTCAGCTAATCGTTTGGCATCATAAAGTGCTACGTTGATTTGCTTGTACACGTTCTGCCAAAGTTCAGGTTTAATCTGTGATCCATTACCGCGAGCAACACGGATTGACTCTCGCCATGCCTTAGCTTCCGTAGTGGACATGATCCGTCGTAGTTCACGTTTGAAGTAACCATTCTTTCCGATCAAGCTGTAGAGTTCAGAACGCTCCTTCGGTGTATATCTGACACCTTCGCTGTTCTTCATAAAGCTAGGACGTGAGTCGTATTCAATATCTACAAGGAACTGACGTTCAGGAGATAGCCCGTCGTATACTTTCATTGGACTGACGGCATTAAATGCACGTACAAAAAAGTTCTCAGGGTATCCAATCTTTTTACCATCAATCCAGTCGTGTGCATCAGGTAATGCACTATTCGGGTCAATAGCATCAGTAAACTTGTTACGGTTCCTCAGAAGCTGTATGAAGTCCATATCTAGCTCTCGTAGCTGTGGTGCCATAAGACGCCCCAGCTCATTACGAGCGCCGCTCAACGGAGCCAAGGAGCTAGCAAACGACGAAGCCCAACGGTTTAGAGCAGCGGGATCACCCCTCAATACATCATTCATTGGTTCAAGACCAGCCAGCATTGACTTGTTAGT
>VGVV01000153.1 GCA_016873895.1 Ignavibacteria bacterium | reverse complement strand
GGATTGTGTGACACGTGGCAAGCTGGTCATATGGATTGGACTGTGTTGCTGGCGAAGGCGGGGATAGCTGAGCCCCCTGGAAGGCCTGGGCTGGTTGAGCTGATCAAGGCTGAGCGGGAGGGGCTGACGGATGGTGGAGCCCAGGTGGAACCGGCTAAGCGCAAGCGCAGGCGTGGCAAGCATTGACACCAGCTAGTAGGCTCAACAGATGACACAGGCCATACCGCTACCGCAGTTCATCACGCTGTTGATGCGTGAGCTGGTGATGGCTGATGCACCCACACCTGTACAGCTACAGATCTGTGACTACCTGGAGAACGGTCCCAAGCGTCGTGTGATCGCTGCCTTCCGTGGTTGTGGCAAGAGCACCCTCTCCGCCATGTACCTCATGTGGAAGCTGTACCACGATCCCGACGAGAAGATCCTGGTGATCTCAGCCTCCATGTCCCGCGCTGAGGCCATGACCGCCTGGATGCTGCAAACCATCGGTCGGGTGCCCTGGCTGAAGCACATGGAGCCCGATAGCCATGACGGCAGGTACAGCCGCATCAACTTCGACGTCGGCACCTGTCGCAACATCGAGCAAAGCCCCAGCGTCCGCGCAGCAGGCATCACAGGACAGATCACTGGCTCACGTGCCAGCACCATCCTTGTGGACGACTGTGAGACCCCACAGACCTGTCTGACCCAAGTACAGCGCGAGAAGCTCCGTGGCTCCCTCAACGAGCTCGAGGCCATCCTCAAGCCCGGCTCCACGCCTGAGATCGTCTACCTCGGTACACCACACAGCAGCACCGACTCGATCTACTTCGCCCTGCAGCGCGAACTCAACTACGACATGCGCATGTGGCCCGCCAGGGTCCCAGCTGACACCACCCCCTACAAGGGCGCCCTAGCCGCGCTGATCGAACGCCGTGTCGGTCAGGCCAACGGACGCCCCACAGACACCCGTTTCAGCGACGACGAGCTGCTCCAACGCGAGCTCTCCATGTCGCCCATGCAGTGGAAGCTCCAGTTCCTCCTCGACGCCACCCTCAGTGACATCGAGCGCTACCCACTCCGCTGCGCTGACCTGATGGTCACGACCATCGATCAACACCTCCCTGAGGTGGTCGTCTACGAAAAGGCCAAATACCTCGCCCTCGATGACCTCCCCTGTGTGGGTATGGCCCATGACCCACGCTTCTACCGCCCCGCTCAAGTTGAAGGCACAGTGCCTTCAGGAGAGGTGCCCACTGTCATGGCCCT
>VGVV01000152.1 GCA_016873895.1 Ignavibacteria bacterium | reverse complement strand
ATGATCTCGGTGCGGCGGTTCTTAGCCTTGCCCTCAGGACTGTCGTTGGCGGCAATGGGCAGGTGCTCCCCACGGCCGGCGGCTTGTACCCGCTGGGGCTTGACCCCCTGCTTCACCAAGATCTTGACGACGCTCGTCGCGCGCATCACCGAAAGGTCCCAGTTGTCCTTGACTGCGGTCTTGCCGTTGTATTCGTCCGAATCGGTGTGGCCCTCGACCGCGATTTTGAGGTCCTTGTTTTCGTTGAGCACCTTGGCGAGCTCGTTCAGCGCGCTGGCGCCGTCGGGCTGCACGTCCCACGATCCGCTGGCAAACATGAGGCGGTTGTCGAGCGAAACGTAAACCTGACCGTTGCGCATCGAGACGCTGAGTCCGCGGTCCTTAAAGCCAAGTAAGGCATCGGCCAAGCGTTGGCGGAGGTAGGCTGCCGCACTGTCCTTGCGGCTTATGAGGCGCTCCAGTTCGGCCACGCGAAGCTCGCGCTGCTTGAGCTCTTGCTCCAGCACAAAAAGGCGGTCTTGCTCGCGCTTGAGCGAGTCCTCTTTAGCGGCGAGGCGCACCGCCAGGCCTTCCATGCGCTCGAGCATGGCCTTGTTTTCGGTGAGGTTTTGCTGCACCAATCGGCTGTTGTTCTGCAGGGCATACTCGTAGTTGGAGTTCAGGTCGCGGTAGGCGCGCTGCAGCTTGCGCATTTCAACGCCCTGCGCCGACGTGTCTTTGATGGCCGCGTCGAGGGCCGCCAGAGCCTTGGACTTCTGGGCCTCGCTTTCGCTGGCTGAAATCCGCGCCTTTTCGGCGTCGACCTTTAGCGCCTCTGCGCGCTGAACCGAGGCGTCAAACGACGACTGAAGCTCTGAGTATTTTTTGGGAGAAACACAGGCGCTGAGGAGCGCAACGGCGGCCAGGGCCGCATAAACTTGGATACGCATAGTACGAAGGTAATTAACTCCAACGGAGTCGCAGGGGGGCATGGTCCGAAAATCGGGCCAAAGCATCGTAGGAAGCGGCCTCGACCCGCTCTGGGGCGTTGGTCACCCAGTGGTCGATGCGCCAGCCTTTGTTCCGCGCGCGGGCGTCGGAGCGCATACTCCACCAGCTGTACACGTCGGCGGACTGCGGGTGCTTCGCCCGGTAGGCGTCGACCCATCCGCGCTCGGCCATCGCGGCAAACCACGCGCGTTCTTCGGGGGTAAATCCGGGCTGGCCGTCAAGGCGCCGAGGATCGTGCACGTCGGCGGCGGTGGGGGCGAGGTTC
>VGVV01000151.1 GCA_016873895.1 Ignavibacteria bacterium | reverse complement strand
AACTTCGCAGTATGGCACGCATCCTCACAGGAATTCAAAGCAGCGGACGCCAGCACCTTGGGAATGTGCTGGGCGCGATTCTTCCGGCCATTGAATTGGCCAAGGACCCACGGAACGAGTCCTATTTGTTCATCGCAGATCTGCATTCGCTAACTACGGTTAAAGATCCAGAGGCGCGCAAGGCCAATTTGCTGGCAACGGCGGCGGCTTGGCTGGCCTGCGGATTGGATCCGCAGCGCACGGTGTTTTATGCCCAAAGCGACTTGCCCGAATGTACCGAGCTCACGTGGTACCTCAACTGCTTCACGCCCTACCCGATGCTGGCGAACGCGCACAGCTTTAAGGACAAGTCAGACCGCCTTAGCGACGTGAACGCCGGACTCTTTGACTATCCGGTGCTGATGGCCTCTGACATCTTACTGTACGACGCAGACCTTGTTCCGGTCGGCAAAGACCAGCGCCAGCATCTTGAGATTGCGCGCGACATCGCGGAGACGTTCCACCGGACTACGGGTCGGGAGGTATTTGTGCTTCCCGAGGCGCGCATTCAGGAGTCGGTGATGATGATTCCCGGCACGGATGGCCAAAAAATGTCCAAGTCCTACGGAAACGTTATCGACATCTTTTTGCCCGAAAAGGAGCTGAAAAAGCAAATTATGGGCATCGTCACCGACTCCACGCCGCTCGAGGACCCCAAGGACCCCTCGACGTGCAACGTCGTGACGCTCTACCGCCTCATTGCTAACGCTTCGCGCGTTGCGGAGATGGAAGCGGCCTACCGGGCCGGCGGATACGGCTACGGACATGCCAAGACGGCGCTATTTGAGGCCATTCTGGAGCGTTTTGCCGGACCCCGCGCCGAGTTTGACCGCCTTATGGCCGATCCCGAGGCCGTGCATGCAGTCCTGCGGGCCGGGGCCGACACAGCCCGTCCGGTTGCCCAAGCCACCCTTCACCGGGTACGCGAGGCCCTAGGGTTTGCGTGAACGAGCTAGTTACGGGTAGCAAAGAATGCGAAGCGCGTTAGCGCTGAGCATCCTTAATCTGCTGCTCGCGCGGAGCGTGGTCCACAAATCGGTCGCGGTAGCCGTGGCGGTGCAGGCTAATGTGTCCGTAGCCCTGTTCCAGAAGCCAAGTTCCGAGGGCTTGGCCCACGCCGTTTATGGCTTGGGCGTCTTCCCAGACGTGCCAGGTGTGGTGGTTGCGGGCGAAGTAGTGAAGCGAGTTGGGGTCAATCGGCTTGGCACGGCGCAGATCGATTACGCTGT
>VGVV01000150.1 GCA_016873895.1 Ignavibacteria bacterium | reverse complement strand
CAGCCTCAGAGGTGACAGGCAGCACAGTCGGATATTTAATATCCGCATACTGCACTTCAAACACTTGCGGGCGAATGAACTCAAGCTGACGCTCAAGAAACAGACCCGCTTCATCCATACGGAATTCAGACATTGTGAGGGCCTCCTATCAAGAATCAGCAGAGAGGGTGAAGCTCGGACCGTTCAGCTCCAGCACGGCTAGGCCGCTGCTAGTGGTAGAAGTGAGGAAACGAGCGCCAGCCAGCCGCACGGTCTTACCCGAAGCGAAGGCATGGGAGAATTGACCAGCTTTACCAGTGCCACTGGCTGCATAGAGCACGCGGACGGGAGAAGTGGGAGATACAGCGCCCGTAACATAGACGGCCACAGCACCTTCATTTACCACGTTGACGGCTTGCTTGTCCTTTACGCCAGGACGGCTGTTGGAATCAAGAGCAGTTTCATCAACATAAGTGAGAGCATTTAAACCAATAACGGTATCGGAAGTACCGGAAATGGTCGTGACAGAATTTGCAGCGGTGCCTGCAGTGTTATAAACCACCAGATTACCAAAAGCCAGCACAGCGCCAGTTTGGTTAAGACCAGTGGAAATAGTGTTGTCGCGGATGTCGGACAGTTGGCCTTCAAGCAAAGCAGTGTGAGTGAGAGCGTAGCTCTGTTGCACACCACCAGCCGTAGCAGTGCCCGAGGCAGAGAAAGTGACGGCCATAATTACTTAGCCTCTTTGGAGATGGAGAGGGGCTTTTTCCAGGCATTCTGCAGATTGTCCATATAGGACGAAGGAGCAGACATGGGAGAAGCAATGGAAGCTACGGCTTTACGCAGCTCATCAGTGGTGGCAGAGTCCTTACGGGACGCTTCCAGAGTGTCAAACATGGCCTGCACGTAGTCATCAGACTTTTCGGACAGGTCAATGCTGTCGCCGCGAACGGCTTGGATGGCATCAACCATCACTTCACGAGCTTCTTTGCCGCTGAAATCGTAAGCAGCATCGAGAACAGGCTTGGCTTTTTCGATGAGGGAAAGACGCTCTTCCACCATGGAATCAAGATTGATTTCCTTGGCGGCAGCTAAATCGCCCTTCAATTCCTCAACTTGTTCTGCCAGGGCATCGGCGCGGCCTTCGGCAGCGTCGCACTTACCCTTCATTTTCTTTTCCATGGCATCCATTTCGGATTTCATGGCATCGGCAGCAGCCTGCAACTCGTCGTATTTTTTCTTCATGTCCTCATAGGACATTTTGGCGTCTTCGCGTTCTTTGGTGATCG
>VGVV01000149.1 GCA_016873895.1 Ignavibacteria bacterium | reverse complement strand
GGCTGGGACGAAGGCGAAGGCGAAGGCTAAGACGAAGGCGAAGGCGAAAGCACCGACGAAGCCGCCGCCTAAGCGAGCTCGTGGGGTCGACTACGACTGACGGCCAGTGCAAGTAGCGAGCCATCGTGCTAGCGTTGCCATCGTTGCAAGCCCGCGGGGCCATCGTTGCAAGCCATGATTGCTATCTAATAGGACGCAATACAACAGGCGGCTTGGCCGCAGACCATAAGCTAGGCTCAGTGCTTGCTACGAGTTGCAGGTCCAACGTCAGCCGTCGGTCTACCAAGCTAACCGCGTGCTTACGGTGGCAGTCGCGCCACGTGTGTCAGATTTAACGGTGTCGCGAGAAGCATCGCCGTTAACGTAGGAGCAGGTACGAAGAGCGATCGTGGCTCATGCCATGTGCCAAAAACAAAGTGAAGGACATGTGGCAGAGCTGTGCCGGTTAGGGATAACCCATGACCCAGCCAGTCGCAGGGAAGCAACAACAACGACAAGCACACAACGTTTGATTTCAGAAAACTGAAATCAAACACACACGTTGCGTGTTTGATTTCAGTTTTCTAAAATCAAACGGTCCGGTTCTCACACTACACAGGTGTGTTTGATTTTAGAAAACTGAAATCAAACACGCAACGCGTGTGTTTGATTTCAGTTTTCTGAAATCAAACGTTTCGTGCTTGTTATTGTGGTTGGTTCCTTACATTGCGAAAACCATAAGCGTGGGTCGCCTCCAGGACGTCAATCTACCGGGGCGGACCCCGTTGGCTTCCAACACGGGGAACTACCGGTGAGGGCCCGACAACCTACACACAGTCAATCTACCGAGGAGGTCCCGTTGGCTTCCAACGCGGCAATCTACCGGTGAGGGCCCGATAACGTCCAACGCGTCAATATACCGAGGAGGGCCCGATAACCTCCAAAAAGTCAATATATCGGGGATGGCCCGATAACTTCCAACACGTCAATCTACCGGGGGCCGGTTGAATTATTGTAGGTCTTATTGTAGGTCGGAGTTGGCACCCGACCCTTTGTGTGAGGTTGTCTTCTTGTAGGTTGTCTTGTTTTGAGGTCGGAGTTCACACCAGACCTTTTGCGTGAGTCATTGTGTGTAGGATTGTCCGATTATAGGTCGGAGTTGACACCCGACCGCCTGAGTCGCACAGCAACACACTCCGCAAATATATTATTGCTGAGACCGTCTGGTCAACCGCAGCGACGCCACCCATCGCCGCCGCACCCTTGTTTCGTTGTTTTTACGGCGATGCCGAGCT
>VGVV01000148.1 GCA_016873895.1 Ignavibacteria bacterium | reverse complement strand
TTGAGGCGCAGTTCAAAAGGCTTGATCAGGTAGCTGGGCAAATCAATGAGCTGGGCTTGTCTGCTGTGTTGGGTCAGAAGCTAAGTGCTGAGACTGCAGAGGCAAAGCGGATTGATCGCAGTCAGGGCGATAGCACCATGATGGTGATTGCTCAAAACATGCAGGATCTAATTGATAACTGCCTGGTGTATCACGCCCGGTATCTCAACGTGCCGCAGGCTGGCAGTTCATATGTCAACCGTGATTTCCTAGGCGGCAAGCTGGATCCGCAGGAGATCCAGTCGTTGCTGGCGCTTTACACCGCAGGCACGATCACGCAAAAGACGCTGCTAGACCAGTTGTATGAAGGCGAGGTGCTGGGCGATGAGTTTGACGTAGAAGAGGAACTAGAGGCAACGCAAAATGGTGGGTTGATAGAGATGAACCAGCCAGAGCCTGTCGGCAATCGACAGATGCCAGAAGAATCAGCGGAACCAGAAGATATTGATGAGATACCTGAATGATGGGACCATTATTTAAGTTGTTGCTAATGGGTTCGCGTGGACCACGGCGGCAGCAATTATCCTGCACCCGCAAGGAAATGGTTGATGATGTGTTCGCTGTAATTAGATTGGCATGGTTTCGTGATAGCAAACAGTATCACGTTGAGGAGCTGCAGGTAACAAGCGACTGCAAGGATAAGGTTAGTGTTGTGCAGTTGTTAATACATGAGGCGTTAAAAGCTGGCGCTGATGTTTCTGTCATAACAGATTGTGACCCTGCTAAATTAGGCTTCAAATGACGACACCATCAAGCCTGTACCGTAACGCGATTGATCTAAATCGTTTTAGCAACAGCGTGTCACGGCGTATCGTGAACGCATACAACGATATTATTATTGATGCTGTCAATCAACTGCGGACTATTGATGAATTGTCAGCGCCTGTAAAAGCAGCACGATTAAGAGCAATTCTTGCACAGCTTAAAGAATCATTGAACACATGGTCCAATGCTAGTGTTGCTATTACGAGTAACGAACTGCAAGGCTTAGCCCTGTTGCAGTCTGAGTTTGTAGCAGAACAGCTCCGCAAGGCACTGCCCGCAGGCGCCAGGAATATTGTGAACACCGTTGAGATTAGCCCGCAATTCGCGCAGTCAGTTGTGACCATTGATCCAACGCAGATTAACGTGGTAACACTGTCGGATGACTTATACAAATCTGTATATGGCGTAGACGCGTTGGCGCGTCAAGCCGGCACCGGTGCATTTAACTTGACTGCTGCCAAGGGCACTATG
>VGVV01000147.1 GCA_016873895.1 Ignavibacteria bacterium | reverse complement strand
CCCCAAAACCCCAAAACCCCATTAAGTATTTTGAGAAATTAATTGAGTTTTAATAAGATAAAGTTGACATAATCTGAGGTTGACATTTATAGTTATAAGCTATTAAAGATCCTAAACACATAGACTTACAAGCAATAATAAAATATGAGCACCCAAAAAGCCCCACCCAAGAAGAGTTTCATTTCCGACTTCATCATCGCAGGAGTCTCTGCCGCCGTTTCCAAGACCTGCGTGGCCCCCATCGAGCGTGTCAAGCTCCTTCTCCAGGTCCAGGACGCCATGGCCAAGAAGGCCAAGAAGGCAGGCCAAGCAGTTGATCCCGCCAAAGAGATGGTAAAGTACAAGGGTATCGGCGACTGCTTTGCGCGCGTTTACAAAGAGCAAGGTTTCGCGTCCTTCTGGAGAGGCAACTTAGCTAATGTCGTCAGATACTTCCCCACCCAAGCCATCAACTTCGCCTGCAAGGAACAATACAAGAAAATCTTCAACCCCTACAACGCCAAGAAGGAGCCAGTCAAGTTCTTCATCGGCAACTGCTTGTCCGGAGGTGCTGCTGGTGCCACGTCACTAACCGTCGTCTACCCCCTGGACTTCGCCAGAACCCGCCTCGCCGCTGATGTTGGTTCAGGTGGAGCCCGTGAGTTCACTGGTCTCGTTGACTGCCTCGCCAAGGTCGCCAAGTCTGATGGACCCCAAGGACTCTACCGTGGTTTCGGCATCTCAGTTCTCGGTATCATCGCTTACCGTGCCGCCTACTTCGGTTGCTTCGATACCGGCAAACTCGTCCTGTTCCCCGATGCAAGAAAGGCCAACATGTTCGCCATGTGGGGCTTCGCTCAGGTGGTCACCATTTTCTCAAGCACCCTCTGCTACCCTATGGACACCGTCCGCAGAAGACTGATGATGCAATCAGGCAGAACAGGAGCCGACATCCAGTACACCGGCACCTGGGACTGCTTCAAAAAGATCTCAGCGCAAGAAGGTCCCCTCGCCTTCTTCAAGGGCTGCGGTTCAAACATCATCAGAGGCACTGGAGGTGCTCTTGTGCTCGTTTTCGACGCTAAGCTCAAAGCATACCTCTTCGGTGGCGAACTCAAGCTCGGCTCCGAATGAGATTGCTTGTGGACACATTCCTGCTGGACTCATCCCAGCGGAACACGCCCTATTTAAAGATAATACTCTACTCTACTCATTCTTATATCTTTCCCTACGTCACCAATTCTCTCACTCAAAATCAAATTTCTCGAAATTTCTATCGGGGTTTTGGGGTTTTGGGG
>VGVV01000146.1 GCA_016873895.1 Ignavibacteria bacterium | reverse complement strand
CTCGGGCATGGCGGTGCTCTACGCGCCGTTTTTTGCCGCCGCCCACGCCTACACGTTGGCCACCCATCCGGCGGAGGCGCACGGCTTTTCGCTCCCCTACCGCTTCGCCATTGGGTTGGCCGGGGTACTTTATCCCCTGCTCGGACTCGTACTGCTTCGCCGTTTTCTGCGGCACTACGTGCCCGACGCGGCGATTTCCTGGGCCCTTATCGCCCTGTTTCTGGGCACTAACCTGTTCTACTACAGCAGCTTTCGCGGAGCCATGAGCCACGGCGCCAACTTTATGCTGTCGGCGGCCATGCTCTACCACGCTGACCTGTGGCGCAGGCGCGAGCAGCCCGGTCGCCTACTGCTCGTGGGGCTCCTGGCCGGATTGGCGGTGCTCGTTCGCCCAGTCAACGTGCTCATTCCGCTGGCCGTAGCGGCGATGTTTGCGCTGGACGGTCGGATTCCGCGCGGACTCCTCACCCCCAAACGCCTCGCCGGCGCCCTTGCGGTGGCGGTCCTCGTGGGCGTTCCGCAACTCGCCTACTGGAAGTTCAGCACCGGCCACTGGTTCGTGTGGACCTACGGGAGCGAAGGCTTCTTTTGGAGCAACCCCGCATGGGTCCAGGGCCTCTTCAGCTGGCGCAAGGGATGGCTGCTTTACACCCCGATGGCCGCCTTCATGATCTTCGGATTCTGGGGCTTCGCCCGCAAAAAGCCCGGCTGGGCCCTCATTATCGGGCTTTACCTCATCGCCACCGCCTACGTCACCTTTAGCTGGTGGGCGTGGTGGTACGGCGGAAGCTTTGGCGCCCGTCCCCTCATCGACACCTACGCCCTGCTGGCGCTGCCGCTGGCCGTGTACTTCCAGCGAATGCTCGAGGAAGCCCCCTCCTGGTTGCGTCGAATTAGCTTGGTAGCGGTCGCTAGCTTGGTTGTGCTCAACCTCGTGCAGACCTTCTACTACACTGCCGGATACCTGCACCACGATTCCATGACGCGGGCAGCCTACTTCCATGTGATGCGGCACGCGGACTTTGCTCCGCGCGAACTCCTCGAGGCCCCGGACTACGACGCAGCGCTCAAGGGCGCTGAGCCCCGCTACTAAACAAAAAAGCCCGCCGAGCGAACTCGGCGGGCTTCATCTTCACGCAAGCCTGCTTAGTGGCGGACCAGCTTCGCCGTATGCACTCCGCGCTCGGTGTGCAAACGCACGAAGTAAGCTCCCGGCGCCCAAGCCGCACTCGGCAGCTCGACTTCGGTTCCGTTCATCGTGGCGGCAAATACCGGACGAC
>VGVV01000145.1 GCA_016873895.1 Ignavibacteria bacterium | reverse complement strand
GCCCCCCCTGCAGGGGACGTTAGAACACACCCTCGCCGACGAGCAGGCACCGCTACTCCGCCCCGTCGAGAGCCAAAAATAATATTTTATGGTGGTTAGAACGGAAACCATTCTATTATTCGTCATCAGACGCCCCCCCGACCATGCGCCTTTCGCATCGCCTAATCTTCCTTTATCTCGCCTATCATCGGCAATGTAAAAATAAGACACGCACCAGGAGGAAGCACTCCCGCTACCAGAAGGACTTCTTCAGGAGCCTTTCTATCGAGGAGCGCCGTCGAAGATATCGAAAAATTCCACGATGTGCCCTGGTGCCGCTGAAGCTGTCGCCGTGGCGGAAACTGCTTGCATCGCAAAATGATCAAGCTTATATAACAATGATGGGGTTTGATTGCGAATCATTCAGCATGATTCTTGAGAAGTTTGGTCCTATTTTTTCTACCCACACCCCGTTCGACGAGTCGGGCATGATCGTCGAGTTTGAGCATATCCGAGGGCGAAAGAGAGTGGTTCAGCCCGAGGATTGCCTCGGGCTTGTGTTAGTATGGACTCGCACCAGAGGTTCAATGAATGTGTTGCAACTTGTTTTTGGGCTTACATATTCTAACCTTTCTGTTTACTTGAGATTTGGCATCCGCCTCATCGTCGAGATCTTTAGCGACGACCCCCTTGCAAGAGTGGCCATCCCATCTGCGGTTGAAATAGAGTCATTCAAGGCAGCATTTGCGGAGCGGCATCCTATTTTGAATGATTGCTGGGCAACAATGGATGGTCTCAAGCTTTATCTGCAACAGGCTGGCACTGGAGAAATACAGGAACGTTTTTACAATGGGTGGACACATGACCACTACGTCACATCTGTTTTTTGCTTTTGTCCTGATGGGACGATTCCAATTGCTTTTTTTAATGTCCCAGGGTCGGTCCATGATAGTCAGGTTGCAGAGTTAGGGAGGATATATCACAAACTTGAGAAGGTGTACGAGAGAACTGGGGGGAAGTGCTGTGTCGACTCAGCATTTGGTAACCTTGAGAGGGCTTATCTTCTGAAATCAGGTCAGGACCTGTTAGGTTCTTCAGCACCAACGCGTCATGAGCAAAGTAGAGAGCATCAATTACGACGACAAACAACATCGGCACGGCAGACAGCGGAGTGGGGTATGCTCACAATACAGGCTTCTTTTCCACGAGTAAAAGACCGATTCATTTATGAAGAGCGTGGGGAGCGGCGAATTGTGTTAAAGATGTTTGTTTTGCTGTACAACATTAGGGCACGGATGGTTG
>VGVV01000144.1 GCA_016873895.1 Ignavibacteria bacterium | reverse complement strand
CACACTGAAACCACCTCCGGAAGCCTCCTGAGACATCCTCTAATCAGCCGAAAAGAACGGATACTCATATTGTTAACAAAGCCTGAGACCACCTCCAGGCTCGTCATGATGTCACACATGCTTTTATTTTGCCCAGGTACTTGTGATGACGTACGAGATGTCCGAACCAGCCGAGTACAGCGATTACTTGGCCAGGGCGATGGCTCCAGCGACCCCTTTGATGGTGCTGGGCCGTTCGAGGGATGCCACTCCGAAGGTCAAGGCTGATGAAGTTATGTGGTATGCGTGGAAGGACCGCTGTGCATGGTCGACGTTTCCTTGTTTGTTTCACAGTATGCGTAATTGATATGGTCTGGGGGACGTGTGTGAGGAGTGACTGGCGCCACGACATGGGAAACACCGTACCATTGTGAGCACCAATCCTTCGTGATCCTTGTGTTAAATATGCATCACGATGGGCATTGATCCGGCACGTCGCCTTTTTCACGTGACGTGACACGTCATTTTGTTGATGATTTATGGTTATCCCGTGGATAGTGACGTGTGTTCACACTAGGACGTCTTGATCCCTCTGGCCACAGACCTTCGCTTCGAGGAGGATACGCTCTTCATCATTTTCGAAGAGGACTACCGCTTCGCTCCGGAACCAGGCGACCCTGCTTGGACGCACGAGAATCGTTCGGACACATCTTCTAGAATGCCTTCGTGTTTCAAGCCGAGCCCACCGCCAGCTCAGTCAAGTTCCAGCAGCAGTTCCAGAGCCGAGCCCACCGCCAGCTCCCACAACAAGATCCCGAGGTGGCACAAGGTGGAGCCCACCGCCCCCCAGGAGTTTTCAGGCCGGAAGGTGAGGGACCAACAAGGGGGCTACACGCTCTTCCACAAGCCATCTGCCGCCAACTGTAATCAACCGTCGCAGTTCATGCGTGACCTCGTGGCGTACGCGACGTTGGCTCACCGGAGTAAACGTGGAGACTTCATATGGTGCGGCTGGCAACCACATGGTTGTGGCGAGTCAAAGGGCAAAATAAAATCCCGCTACGCATCAGGGAACATGTTGACGATGGTCAGCAAGGCGGGGTTTTGGAAGCTGCAGGCATCCTGGGATGAGCATCCCTCATTGAGATATCCTGGGCACGTGGACATCTGCTTGAAGAACTTCTTCAGCAAGCCAACCAATAATTACTCATGCTACATCAGCCCGCCCTTGGGAGGATATAGCGCGCACGTCAGCGGGTGTGAGGCAAAACAAGGAGTGAGGGAAGAAATCTGGAAGGAGGACTTC
>VGVV01000143.1 GCA_016873895.1 Ignavibacteria bacterium | reverse complement strand
GTAAAATCTACCTTCTAGATTTATGAGCACGGTGCTCGGCTACGCTAAAAGGTGTGCGAAGATGCGCGGCTGAGAAAGCAGCTGGGTGAAGGCCAGACCAAGAGTCTGGGATTTACCTAAGCTACACACCCTTGCAGGTGCGCAGCGAGTGTGAAATCCGGCATGGGTTTGCCGGTGTGCTAGATGGTAGGCAGGCGGATGATGCTTCGTGTGGTAATCCGCTAAGTTGTGAGAGCCTTTATCCCAATAGAAACGAAATTGGCCTTGTGCTGCACGGCAACGGAGCCAGTGTAGGCGCATCCAGATCATTTTAATGCGACGCTGGATGATGGTGTCATTTGCGAACCCGGTAGCCGTGGAGTTGTCCGTTTGGATGGGTGATTTAGGCTGAGGCCATCCCATTTCGTCAAGTGCGTTTCGGAGTGGGATCATTTCCCGTGCAGTGTGGTAAAGGGCGGCGAGTTCTGCTTCCGCTGCTGAGGCCATGACAAAACGAATGACGTGGGAGAGGGTTAGCACGGGACCATTTGGGCGAGGGATGGCATCATGTTCTGATAAGAAGATGTGTGCTCCAGCACGGCTACGAGAGCCGGGTTCAGTAAGGAAGCTGGCATCTGAGTGGGCCGCGAGTATCATCTTGCTGGCTCGGTAAGTGATGCCATCTGAGGGGTATGTCGCCACATAGTCTAGGAGTTGGGAGACTGCGTTGGCCGTGTTTTGGGTGGCCTTGGCTTGCTGGGAGCTGATGGTACTGAGTGTGGCAAGGAGTTTGTTGTCGACTGCGCGGGCATAGTAGAGGAGGGATCCCACAATGCCTTGTATGCGTTTGATGCCCTCTGTGTCGAGCAGTGGGCTGGTGTCGTCTTCTGGAAGGAGGTGCTCCTTGGCGCCGTAAACGATTGGGCGATGTTTGTGAGGCGCATGTTGGGGTTTGTGGGGTCGTGGATGGTTGTATTTGATTAGGAGGTCGTCAATGTATCCATTCATGGATAAGTGGCATTTCCGTATGCTGTAATCCCACTTGATGTTTATACCAACAAATTTGCTGCCGTCCCAGTCGGAGGTGACTTCGTAGTGTTGTTGTAGTGCATGGAGGAGGTGGTTTGCATGTTCACGTCCCACATACTGTATGCCAAAATCGTCAACGACTAGAACAAAGATGATGGGGCGCCACTTGTGTCGCCATAGGCCAGGGGTGGTAGCACATTGGTAGTATCCGTGGGCGTCAAGTCGTGTAGTGAGGAGGTCATTGGCCAGTTTTCCTGCTTGCTTTAGGCCATAGACGCCTTT
>VGVV01000142.1 GCA_016873895.1 Ignavibacteria bacterium | reverse complement strand
CGATGGAACACATGTACATCTTAGGGCACCGGCGTGTCACCCTCCCAACGAACCCGCGCCAAGGCGGATGTACAGCTTGTCGACAAGTTGCCTAAAGGAAAGTTCCGTGGGCGGAAAGGCCTTTTGAAAACCTCGCAAGAGTACCCGCCCGCATTTGCAGCCGCAGTTGCCGCACTTGCCTCAACGCAGTGTGCAGGTTGAGGGTGTGCCAGCCGCTTGTGTGTTGCACCTCGCAGTGTTGTTGTACAGCCGCCCAGGGGGGCAAAAACACATTGCAAACTGCAGCAGTGTTGTCGCACAGCCGCCCAGGGGGGCAAAAACACATTGCAAACTGCGGCAGTGTTGTCGTGCAGCCGCCCAGGGGGGCAAAAACGCATTCCGCAGCCGTCTACGTCAATGTCAACGGGGCAATATCCGGCCCTAGCCGATCTTCCAATAGCTCGGCTTATGATGCCGAAAATTTTCATGCAACTCGAACTTGCGCAGGTCTCTGGATTGTACTGTTGTCGAATAGTTTCGCTCGTCATGTCTAGTTGCACAGGTCTCTGGATTGCACATGGGGGTGATGTGTATCGTCGTCATACATCATCATCATCGTTACCCCCCTTTCGTCTGGTGCTCTGACGGGGGTGTCACCTCTCCTAGGTTGTCCGTGCCCGTGCCTTGGGCCGGGGAGGGTTGTGCTTGTGAGACGCCCCGGGCTGCCTTCGTAGCAATCTTGGGCTCGGCAGCAGGTCGATGGGGTCTGTGTCTTCATGCAACAGCAATCAATGCCGTCGCAAGCTTTCATGGACCTTGCTATCTACGATCAGAAGTGCGGCTGCTGCAACCAGATTAAGGACAAGCGCCATGACTTCCGCCCACGTGCTCGCACTTGCAAGATATGCGGGTCGACGTGGCAGGCGATCTGGAGGTCCCTGAAGTTCAACTATGGGCATGAGGCTTACACGTGGCTTCGCCAGAGCAGCCTTCGCCGGTATGGTTTCACGATGTTCGAGAACCACATTTGCAATGGGAACTCCCCGCGGTCCTTCGACTGGACTGATATCATCCCAGCGAAGTACAAGTTGTTGAAGGCTAGCGACGACGAAGATGCCGACCGCGATTGTGTCGGCGCCAGCGCCGGAGCTGCATCGTCATCAGCGGCCGTTGCCGCCGCACCTTCCGCCGCGAAGAACCAGTTGGTCCATGTGACGTCCCCTCGTAAGAGGAGCCGTTTCAACGACAAAGACAAATCCGACGCAACACCAAGCTCTGCTGCTGCCGGAGTGGGACCTCAACTGTGTGAGACCAA
>VGVV01000141.1 GCA_016873895.1 Ignavibacteria bacterium | reverse complement strand
TTTCCAAAGCACGCAATCTTGCAAGTAAGCCGTACGACATAATTATATATAACTATGCAAGATAAAATTTTCCTCTCGCTCTTGTATAGAATGAACGACCCATATCACGTGTACGTGGATCTAGACGTCATCAACAATGACTACAACGCAACAAGCAAATCCTATCTTCGATTTGAGGAGACCAGAAACACACCCATTCTACCAGGCGATAGTGCTGACTACTTCTGCAGCGTAGTCCGCTTTAATGTTCAGACGGGAAACACGCTCCCTGTTTTGATTCCCAAGATTGAAACGGGGCAGAGCAACGCTAACAAAACCATCTACCAAGTTGTGATCTGTTTTGATGCGAATTTAGGATCTGAAACTTCAACCTCGGACTCTAACGACTTCTGGGGCTCTGCGAACGTAATATACGAACCAGAAGACCTAACAGCTCCAATACCGGCTGCGCCGACTACCTCTCAAGACCTGAGCAGCTCGTACTACTACGTTTACAACTACCAGCACTGGATTTACTTGGTCAATAAAGCTATAGAGTCTGCGTGGGCTGATCTGAGATCCAAATTTCTTCCGATCGCGGGAGGCCCCTTTTTTGCTGGCACAACCAGTGTCCCGCCCTGGATAGATTTTGACGCAGACAGCCTTCGACTAATCGTAAATGCCCCATACAATCTGTTTAACAGTGAACTATGGACAGGGACGCAAACTCCTGGCGTTAACCGCATGAAACTAGTCCTGAATGACAGACTGTACGAGCTGTTTGCCAGTCTCCCTTATCGATTAGTAGACAGACAATTTCACTTAAGTCAGTTGCAAACCTATTCCGGGAGACGCAACCCGTGGTACGAGATCAGGTTTGTAGACAGGCGCAACAACAAGTATAACAAAAAAGTCCCAAACCCAGCGTTTGCAGATTTTTTAGCTGCAAACCCAATACACGCCGCACCCCCACTGTATGACGCCAATGGCCTGTTTGTTCCTCCTCCTCCGCTCCCTCCCGGCGCACCACCAAAGGAGCTGACAATAGAAATGATTCACACAAATCAGGAGATGACCAGCGTCGCTCTGTGGAACCCAGTCGCCTCCATCGTTTTTGCGTCCAGTCTGCTCCCAATCGTCGCCACGCAAACGTCGCTGCCTAAGGACGTTGGGAAACAACATCATATGCTTAGCGGTGGCAACAACTCCAATCTCCTGCCCATCCTGTCAGACTTCTCCATAGCCGTGGACGCAACAAATCAGTATAGACCTTGTGTAGAGTACGCCCCAAGTGCAGAGTACCGTTTGCTAGACATGA
>VGVV01000140.1 GCA_016873895.1 Ignavibacteria bacterium | reverse complement strand
GGCAACGCTGGGAGTCGCAAGAGCACAAGGGCTATTACTTCTTCTACAATCCAGACACCGGCGAACGGCAGTGGGCATTAGAGCCGCACCAGCAGCAACCGCACAAGCAGGAACAGGTGCAGCAGCTGCAACAGCTGCAGCAACAGCTGCAGCAGCAGCAGCAGCAGCAGCAACAGCTGCAGCAGCAGCAGCAGCAGCAGCAACAGTTGCAGCAACAACTGCAGCTGCAGCAGCAGCAGCAGCAACAGTTGCAGAAACAGCTACAGTTGCAGCAGCAGCAGCATCTGCCGCCCCTGCCGCCGCCGCCAGGGCCGGATGATCTGCGGCCCCTGCCGCCGCCGCCAGGGCCGGATGCTTTCGAAGGCGTTCGT
The DNA here is from genome assembly GCA_016873895.1 of Ignavibacteria bacterium. GTDB lineage: Bacteria > Bacteroidota > Ignavibacteria > Kapaibacteriales > Kapaibacteriaceae > UBA10438. The sequence continues at coordinate 934 of VGVV01000140.1, read as the reverse complement.
CCACCGCCGCCGCCGGCCCGCCGCCAGCCCACAATTGATCTCTCGTTCTGCTTCCTCAACACGAGGGCCAATGCTCCTCGCGTCGACACTTGGGGACCGCCTGCTGTGCTGGGCATGAGCATGTCAACGTATGTACATGGCCGCACGCCAGCAGTGTTTAAACCCGCCTCGAGCGTGCTCCGTTCACCCATCTGCAGCATGTGCCATGTTTTTGTTTGTTGAGTAGCGGGGAATAGTCCGGTAGCGACTGATCGCGAGTGTCCGCGTGTGATGCGTTAGTGATGTTTTAACGGGGAAAGCCGCTGTAGCACGTAAAACACTCGGTCAGGTGATGCGGCAGGGAACGTGTGCGAGTTCGGTCGAGCATGCGTTTTCGATGTTGCGTGCGTGCTCGGTCGAGCACGTTCTGCTGGTTTAGCGGGTGGCGACGCGTGCCAGGAAGAGTGCGACACGGCGGCGGCGGCGGCAAAAACCGCGAGATGTACCGGGCCTTCTACGTCGCCAAGGGCTGCGGGAAGTGCCCTCGTGCCTTGAGCACGCGTCGTGCAATCATATTGCATTCGTTGCGTGTCATTCGTAGATCTGCAACGTCTTCAAACAGGTGTTCGATGTGCAATCTTGATTTCATAGCGGGGAACCCGCTGGACAAGCTCCACGGTAACAATTCCCAACTCACGCTACGGTAGCACGTCCGCTAAAGAACAATCTTGCACATGTCTTTGCATGTCTTGTCGTTCCACGTTGTCGCGTTGCCAGGGGGAACGAGTTCTTCCAACAGTACGGCACTCCTGACAAGTGGCACCGGTACGGCACTCCTGACCAGTGGCACCCAAAGAGTGCCTGAGCCGCGTGCCCGCGTGAGACCGCTTCGATTCGCAATGGCCAGACCGCTACAGAGGATAACGGCAAAAAGACGTCTCGTGCATGTTCACAT
>VGVV01000139.1 GCA_016873895.1 Ignavibacteria bacterium | reverse complement strand
CGTCTACTACCCTGTCGTCACCAGCGTTGACATCGGCAGTGGTGCTGATCAGCTGTCGCTCAACCACATGCTGGGTGACATGGCGTTCCAGAACGCATCTGGCATCAACGTTGACTCGGTGTTTGCTCCAACCAACCTGGCGTTTGGGTCTAACGGTAGCATTGGCATGAGCCTTCTTAGTACTAAAGAGCTTAGAATTGGTTCAACAGATCAAACTACAATTAGCGCCGACGCTGTTCATACTATTGGAGATGTAGGTCTAGCTACCGTACAAACTAATCTTGCCAGATTGGTGATACAGGACAGAAGTGATAAGCTGATTTCATTTAAGAATGGTCCGGGAACTCACTTTGGAACAGTTGCAGTTTCTGGTGCTGGAGTTTCTTATGGATCAAACTCTGATTATCGGCTTAAGGAAAATGTTGAAAGCATTGGCCAGCCTCTTGACAAGCTCAGCTTACTTAAGCCCTGCCAATACAATTTCATTGCAATCCCAGGCCAGCGTGTTGACGGTTTCTTAGCCCACGAGTTGCAGGAGGTCGTCCCATCTGCAGTCAGTGGCGAAAAAGATGCAGTCGATGAGCATGGCAACCCTGAATATCAAACCGTTGACGCCTCTAAACTGGTGCCACTGCTGACCGCTGCACTGCAAGAGGCCGTTGGGCGCATTGAAACGCTTGAGGCTGAAGTAGCAGCTCTCAAAGCTGCTTAGCCCCCCTACAACACCTTCAGCCCCAAGGAGGCAAACCAATGACCATCAAAGCACTCAGCTACCCCACCAGTCGTCCGACCCTGGACCTGAACTTTGCCCAGACCAAGCGATTGGATCCACGGGTAACGTTTAGCCGTAGCAGCGCTGGCACTCTGCATAATGCCAACGGTGTGCTGCAATCAGCGGCTACGAACACGGCACGGTTTGACCATAACCCAGCAACGGGGGAAAGCCTTGGGTTGCTGGTGGAAGAGGCAAGGACGAATCAAATCACTTATAGCAATACTGGATTTCAGGAGGCAAACGTTCAGAGGTTTGCAGGTCTTGCTCCTGATGGAACATTTACGGCAGCATTAGTAACTAATAACACTAGCAACGGCAATTATGGAAGCCCTGGCGCTGGTACATTTACATATAGCATATTTGTAAAACAGGGAACGTCCACGACTTTTAAACTTCAATATGCTGGATACGGATTTATTGATTGGACATTTACATTTGCTACCGAGTCTTTTGTTGTATCTACTGTTGCAGGGTGGACAAATGCTTCAATGCAAAAACTACCCAATGGATGGTATAGATTAAGTGCAACACACGCAGATAGATCG
>VGVV01000138.1 GCA_016873895.1 Ignavibacteria bacterium | reverse complement strand
GGTACGGCACGTCTGGACCGATGACGCTCATGCCGACAGAGACGCCTGTGGTGCTGGCAAACACTGCAGTGGTGGTGGTGCCTGCCGCTGAGCTGGTCAGGGCGACACCGTCCAGCATGCTGACGGTCTTCTCGCGGTTGACGATAAAGGTGGCATCAGCGACAGAGGCAACGCGGAACTGCGCTGAAGGGTCTGAAGCGTTATTGATGTCCAGGTAGCCGACACCGTCGGGCACTGTGACCGTCTGTGCGGCACCGTTCAGGTCAAAGACTTTGATGTCCCCGTCCCTGATGTAGACCATGTAACGGATGGTCCCGTCGCGGTCGACAATGTTGACAAACGGGCGGCCGGTGCCTGAGGACCCGGAGAACAGCTTGCCCAGGTTGTAGGAGGGCGGGCGCTTTTTAAGGCCCTCTACGGGGCTAGGGAAACAGTTAATGACTGACTCAGCCTGCGATGACAGCCGCAACGCCGCAGGCTGCTGGCTGACCCCATTGATCAGGTTGGGGATAGAGCTGCTGACAAGAGGCATGGCTAGCGGATGATGGCTCGGCTGGGCATGTAGGTCCGTATTACGCCAGTGTGGTTGGGATTGCCACGCAGCATGTTGTGCTCAGACAGCTGGGTCTCTTCCTCCAGGAACTGACTGCGGGCCTCCAGCTCAATTTGCAAGTTGATCTTGGTCAGGTCTGCTGAACCAATGATTGCTTCCTGCAGCGTCCGACCAGCCCTGGCAATGATGTACTGCCTGGCATGCTCGGGCAGGTCGTCGTAGTCAAAGATGTAGGTGATGTTGGCCTTGAGGTCAGCAGTGAACACGTAGCTCTTGGCACGGCGGTCGTAGAGCTTGGCACCGCGCTGGACAACCTCCAGGCTGGAGAACAGGTATGGGTCAACCACGACGCGGCTAACGCTGGGGCCGACGGTAATCGTGCCGTCGTTAGCTCGGACCAGCGTTGCCTCGTAGTCAGTGTTAAAGCTCCAGCCCTCCGCTTGCAGCCGGCGGCTGGATTCATTCAGTGCATCCTGTGCTTGCTTTGCCAGGCCAAGCTGCGATTGCAAGCTGTTGATCGGCGCCTCGCCAATCATCTGCAGCACGCGGTTGACGGCCTCTAGCAGTGTGGTCCTAGCGCTTGCCATGGCTTAAACCTAAGAAAAGAAAGGGGGCCCGAAGGCCCCCGCACCTTATTAGCTGAAGGTGAGTTCGATGGCGCAGTCAGGGCGCAGCACGTTGGTGCCGCAAGCCATGGAGCCGACCATGAACGTGCCTTGCCACAGGGCATGGATGTCAGAGCCGGTCTGTTCCATCTTGAGGTCCAT
>VGVV01000137.1 GCA_016873895.1 Ignavibacteria bacterium | reverse complement strand
TACCGGAGAGAAACACCCCGCACCGGGGAACAGAAGAGGGAGCTGACATGAGGCGAAAATTTCCCACTCCACAGATACAAAAAGAACCGCCCCGAAGAGAGGCGGTTCAAACAGGATGTAAGCAATGTCAGTTGCTTTGCAATGGTTCCAAACTTAGCGAAGCTTGATGCTTGCCCGAGCGACAGCATGATAGCGGTCGTCGGTGTAAATATTAATGTGCGGACAATCGAGAATACTCAAGCGACCAATCCAATCTGCAGTCTGTGCATCATTGAGAGGCTGGATTGCCATGAGCTTTGGATTCGCACGGCTTGTGATGCGTTGACCATGCAACCGACCATAGCCCTTGTTGTTCGCATCTTGGTATTCTTTTTTAACACCCGCTGATTCTGTTGGATGAAGGGGGGTAAAGAAGCCCCGACGCACCTCAACTTTGCCCGTCACTCCATCACCAAATATTCTGCGCACACCTCCCAACACACGTCCCACGGGGTCGAGCACCAGGAAGTAGCGCATGTAGTGCGCGTCAGATTCTGTGTCGCCATGCATGAAATCCACTTCAATGCGGAAGTCACCATCGGTCTTCAATTCAAGAATGCGTGCGCGGCATGTGTGAGGACCACCAATAGACACACCAAAGGGTGTGTTGATGTAGCCGTTGTTAGCCGCACCCTGAGCCTTGAAGTAGTACTGGTTCGACTCCTTAATATCGCCAGCCAGGTCAGTAATGAAGCTCTGTGCAAACTCGGCCGGAACCGCACCACCAATCACATGGTTGTAGTCAAAGCGGCTGGGGCGTGCATTAGTGAGAGTGTGCCTGTACACCGTGGTCATGTTGTTGGCGACCTGTGCCACGTAAATTTCATAGATACCTGTTGCGCTCAAATCCAAATTTTCGAACACAGCATAGGGTGCCTTGCCCGATACGGTCTGTGTGTCGGCTGCAAAAAACGATTGCGCCATCAGATTCTTCTGAGCACCGACAACTTGAACCAAAGACACCGACTCGATGTACTCTGCGCCGGTCGAACCCTTGTTCATGATCTGGTCGGACTTCATGGTCACGGAAAGACGAGCGCGTGTTAAAAGGCCGCCCGAATAACCAGGAAGACCATCGTTCATTGGTCCATCAATCCAGTACAGCAGCCTAAAGTCTGCTGCTGAATTGGCACCACTCAAAGGCTTCTGCACAGGAGACGTTGGGTCGCTAATCACCTTGCAGACACCCTGGGCGTAGGCAGCATCCAAATCAAGAATACCGCCAGCCATCACTGCGGCTGCAGAAAGCTTCAAGAAGGTGCGGCGCTCGAGCTGATAAACTTTTGT
>VGVV01000136.1 GCA_016873895.1 Ignavibacteria bacterium | reverse complement strand
TCAGCAAAGCCTTCAAGGTCGCTGTGCATGACGGCTACCTTGCCGCCTTGCTTTTTACTTCCTGTTATGGAAGCCGAAGTATTAAACCATCGGTACGGGATGGCTTCAATGCTGGATGGAAAGTTAGTTTGCTCAGTCATGAGTGAATCAAATGGTAACGTTGATGCCGCACTCATCCCAAAGGCGTTCCTTATACAGAACACGCAGTTTTAGACATTCCTGCGCTTTGATGAACTGACCAGATTTAAGGAAATAATGCTCTCGCATGGTCTCCCAGTGGTAGCCAGTCAGGATGAGATCAAGGGGTACAGAACGGACAAGAGGACGGTTCATTGTTTAACGGCATAGCATCGTTCAAGGTAATCATTAGTTGCAGACAAGGTAATTGCAGCAACATCTGGTCTTGTTGATAGCAGCCATAAAAGCAAGCGAGTTTGCCAAGAAAGCCGATGATTGTTCATTGGGGGTTATCATGGTTGAGCCTGCGTTAGGGCAATACAAACTGAGTCCAATGTTGCAATAGCTTCATTGATATGCGTGCGGTTTTGTTGATTGGCTAAACGCTCTAACTGTTTTAATGAGTGTTCAGCTTCGGCAATCCGAGCGCAAGCAGATCGATAGGCATCCTCATAAAGATTAATGCGACGTACCACCTCCGCAGCAGGCAAATAGCTGCAGGCGGATTGAATGTGCAAGTAAGCCGGCACAACGGTCTCATCAGGTTGCTTAATTTGCACCGATCGAATTAAGGTGCGTGCTTGGTGTTGGCGATGCAGCTCTGCGGCTATCTCGTCATCCCACTCAAATGCAGGATGCAAAGCAGCATCGTCTGGTCTAGCTTCGTCAACAACTAGCGGTGCTGTCAGTTCACCGTGATGATCTTGAATCCGTGCAAGCTCATCGCCTGCTGTTTGTGCGTCGATGCCGCTAACGCGAGCACCATTTCGGAAAACGTAATTAGTCATTGTTTTGGTTGATTGAAAAGGGCAGTTGCCTGCCCCGGTTTGTTGTCAGGTTTAGCTTTGCCATGCCCAGCCGAGCCGAGCCATGCCACGCCCTGCCTGACCATGCCTGCCAAACCGTGCCTGACCTCGCCATGCCTTGCCGTGCCCGACCGCGCCATGCCTCGCCTCGCCTGCCATGCCGTGCCTCTCCAGGCCCTGCCATGCCCGACCCTGCCACGCCTGCCATGCCTAATTCTCTCCATCACACAACCTCAAACAAACCAAACCCCAAGCCAGCTGATTGCTTGCTATCAGGGCGCCCTTCGCCAATGCCAACCTGCATCCCAACGCGTGCAATCAAATTGACCACATCAGCATCGGTCAA
>VGVV01000135.1 GCA_016873895.1 Ignavibacteria bacterium | reverse complement strand
TATGACAAGACAACGACAACGCTGGCTTTGGAGTGCTGTGATTTTTCTTTTTCCAGCGCCTTGCGTCTGCTGCTTCTTGGCAACGATCCAGAGAGAGCGAGACACGCTGGAGCTCGGCTTTTCCGGCGGCATACCACTACTCGTGTTTATAGTGTTTGTCAGGATGCTTTGTCTAGCGACCCTGTGCGACTCGCCTATGAGAAGCGGGCTCGGCAGGACCTGCAATTGGAGACACGTGCAGTGGACTTGGGCCAGTTTGCAGGTGATACAACGGCGGCTTGTTTCTGGTTGTCTTTAGCGGCGGGTCTAGCGCACGCGCACTGGGAGGTCCCCAGCCAGGCTTTGCCAGCGCTTGCGGATGCGTTCGCATTGCTCCGCGAGGTCAGGGAGACATCTGTCAGTGATCTGGATCGCCACACCACCTCGTTGTCTCTTCGGGTCAGTGCCGTCGGACAGTTGGCACTGTTGCTGCGCCGATACATGTGTCAAGCACCGGATGGTGTTTTGCTTCGGTCCTCGTCTGTGCAAATGATTTTCCCGGCGTTTGCAGCGTTGGATTCGCAGAGTGATCGCAGGCAGTTACATCATTACAAATCCTGGGTCCAGAAACTTGCAGCCAAGGAGTACGCCGATGAGCTCGTTGTCTTGGCCACCGCGCAAGCGCTTAATGTTGAGATTGTCTGTGTGCCCTATACGCCAGAGAGTGCCATGGCTCCTTGGGTTATTTCTAGATACAAGCCTGGAGGCGGTCAGCCACATCCAAGCGTGTTGCTTGGCAACAACGATGTTCATTACATGTGGCTCTCGACAACTGCCAGCAGCACGATGAGCAGTGCGGAGCTGGAATTGTGACTACATCGCCAAGCTTTGCGAGCGATTGTATGAGTGTCAGCATGTCGCCACGCTTTGCGAGCGGTTGTGGGACTATCTGAGCGGTCTGCGGTTTAGGTTGGCCGGTGCGATTGTTTGACTGATGTTGGAAGTCCAGGTTCGCATTCCAGGGTGCATCAGTGTGCGTGTGCTCCGCAGTCGGCCGGGCGACCGACCGCCAGCCTTTGGCAGCGCTCAACCGTTGGCTGGCCAAACCTTGCACGCCTTCACTGTTGCGATCGTGGTGCAATACAATAGGCATTCCATGTGTGGACACAAGCCTGGAGGCGGTCAGCCGCATCCAAAAGTGTTGCTTGGCAACAACGATGTTCATTACATGTGGCTTGCTACAACTGCCAGCACCACCGTGAGTAGTGTGGACATGGAATTGTGACCGCATCGCCAAGCTCTGCGAGCGATTGTGTCAGTGTGACTACATCGCCACGCTTTGCGAGCGGTTGTGG
>VGVV01000134.1 GCA_016873895.1 Ignavibacteria bacterium | reverse complement strand
AGATTTTCGGTTGCTTCTGGTAACTGTCAACATCTTGCGATGCATGTTAGCGGTAGCCCGCTGCGTGGACGTAGAATCAGATATACGCTTGCGTGTGATCAACGATTACAGCCCCGCCACATCGTTGCTCTGTGATCGAGCATCGCTTCGCGAGGCCAGCCAAAGGTTTTCGTGAAGTTTTGGCAAGTGAAGAAGTGTCCCGTTGGGGTGCGAATGAACCAAATCTTGGCCGGAACCGTGGGGCGTGCAGGCCGCGACTTTGGTTTGGGGCACCCCGAGGGACGCAACCCGTGAATTTTCCGTACCTTTCCCCGGTTGTCCGAAATGCACGCCGGCTCCACGGTCCCACATATCTGGTTCATTCCTTAGGGTTGCTCAGAAGCGGCTTGCAACAAGCACAAGTGGTTCAAGGCATACACCGAGGACTCAACGCGTCAGTGCAAACGTGTGTGTATTTGCACAATTCCGATTGATTGCGTGTGAGCTCGCAATAGCGGTCTGCTGCCCGCTTTCACAAGCAGAGTGTCGGCTCAGGAAGAGTGTCGGCTCAACTTGCAGAACCACTTGAAGAACAGCAGCGAGCACAGGCTCTCCGAGCAGTACGCCATAGCGCAGGCTGCCTTAGCCGAGCTCATCACGTTGGAGGAGGAGTGGACTCAGAAGGACCCCCGGCTCGCGACGCTGCGTGCCGGAGTAATGTTCTAGCGGCTCCAACCAGCTCAACTTTGGTTGTGTGAATAGTTTATTAGCGGCCTCAGCCCGCACTGGTTTGGTGTGTCTTAGTGGGAGTCTATCGCAAATTTTAAAAGTGTTTGGTTTCGCGAGAATTGTTGTTTCAGTCCGCTCTAATTTGATCGTGTGAGTCGGTTCTGAACCAGGTCAGGTTGTCTGGCTCGCCTTCGAATGTCGATGAGAATCAGACACAGGACGTGCCTCGTATCGATAGTTTGAAGAAGCGTTGGCTTAGCGGGCCGCCGGCCGCCGCGTCGAAGTCAAGGATTGCTAAAGCTAGTTTGGTGTTCAGTAGCAGGTTCACCCCGCTCTGGTCTGTGTGTCTTAGTTTAGTGCATAAAATGTCGTTCACATAGTTGCATTGCTTGGTGGCATGCTTTCACTGACTGTGAACGCCTAAAGATCTTGTGTCTTAGCGGGCGTCAGTCGCAAGGGGCATGACTTGTGGAAATTAGAATATGAAGAATTGCTTGATTGGTACACAAGGGGTCACCTCATCGAGTTCAACCGTGTCGCACATGACAGGAAGTGTGGAAGTTGAACGCATTGACAAGTCGCATTATCGAAGCCTATCGATCTGAACGTCGGCAGGAGTGTAAGAAAT
>VGVV01000133.1 GCA_016873895.1 Ignavibacteria bacterium | reverse complement strand
AATTGTTTACATCAGGTGTTGTCACGATCTTTTCCGATATCCTACTCATTGCATTCATCATTAGTTTTATGCTTGCCACGAGCTGGGAAGTGACATTGGTCACAATCGGCGTTCTTCCCCTATTGATCATCGCAACAGTGATCTTTCGAAAAAAAGTACGGGTGGTATATAGCGAAACAAGGCGTCTGATTGGAAAATTGAATGCTTTTTTGAATGAGTATATCACGGGAATCACAACCATACAATTATATGGCCAGGAACAATCACGATTCAATGAATTCGATGACATCAATACAGAACACAGAAATGTTCAATTGAAAACAATCACCTATTATGCATCTTTCTTCCCTGTGGTTGAATTTACTAGCGCATTGGCATTGGCATTGATTCTTTGGTATACATCATCTCATATTTTTGAGGGCACGATGTCTCTTGGAATGCTCATCGCATTCACACAATATGCCGAAATGTTTTTCAGACCGATCAGAGATTTAACGGAAAAGTACAATACTCTTCAAAGTGCAGTGGCAGCGGCAGAACGGATTTATGATATCCTCGATACTCCAATCCCAATGCAAGATCAAGCAGATGCAAAAGAAATGAAGGGCTTTAAGGATGAGATAACATTTGACCATGTCTCCTTTGGATATGTAGCAGACAAAACTGTGCTTCACGACATTTCCTTCACTGTGAAAAAAGGCCAAATGATTGCTTTGGTTGGCGCCACAGGTTCAGGAAAAAGTTCGATCGTGAATCTTCTATGCAGATTTTATGATCCGCAATCCGGAAGCATTTTGATTGATGGGCAGGATATCAGAACAGTCTCAAAAGCATCATTGCGGTCCCATATCGCATTGGTTCTTCAAGATGTGTTTTTGTTTTCTCGGTCTGTTGCAGACAATATTTCCCTTGGAAATCCTTCCATAAGCCGCCAATCGATTGAACAAGCGGCTGATGCACTCGGTGCTGGTGACTTCATACGAACATTGCCTGAAGGATTTGACACACAGATGATTGAAAGAGCAGGAAATCTTTCAGTCGGACAAAAACAATTGATTTCATTTTGTAGAGCATTGGCATATGATCCCGACATCTTGATACTCGATGAGGCAACTTCAAGCATCGATACCGAAACAGAACAACTCATCAATGCTTCATTGGATACATTGATGAGCAATAGAACTTCTATCGTGATTGCTCATAGATTGTCTACAATTCAGAAAGCAGACATGATCATTGTCTTGCATCAAGGGGTTATTCGAGAAATGGGGACACATCAGGAATTACTGAAACACAAAGGGTATTATGCACGCCTGCACGCATTGCAATTTGGTGAGCTCA
>VGVV01000132.1 GCA_016873895.1 Ignavibacteria bacterium | reverse complement strand
ACCGTCCTCTTGTCCGCTCTGTACCCCTTGATCTCATCCTAACTGGCTACCACTGGGAGACCATGCGAGAGCATTATTTCTTGAAGTCTGGTCAGTTCATCAAAGCGCAGGAATGTCTAAAACTGCGTGTTCTGTATAAGGAACGCCTTTGGGATGAGTGCGGCATCAACGTTACCATCTGATTTACCCATGACTAAGCAAGCTAACTTTCCATCCAGCATTGAAGCCATCCCGTACCGATGGTTTAATACTTCGGCTTCCATAACAGGAAGTAAAAAGCAAGGCGGCAAGGTAGCCGTCATGCACAGCGACCTTGAAGGCTTTGCTGATGTATTGGTCTATGAACCTGATACGGAAGACTGGTGGGCTATTGTGCCATCCGATGTCGTCATCCGTGCTGCAATCCGTGGACCAGCCAATAACGGCAATGATCTAATCGCTTGGGCACTGCCTTTAGCCAACCAACCCACCGAAACTCAAAACCGCATCAAAGAACGACAATCCGCATCTGTCATGCCACAAAACACTATAACTCTTGCCGTTGAGCCAGAGTCCGCTGAACAGGTTGACAATGTAGTTGACAAAGCACGGTCCGAGCTTGTCAAACAACAAGCCAAACGGATTCAGCGTTTGATCTTGCAAGGTGAATGGCTTGAAAGTCACGAGCAACAACTGAAGGTCATTCAATCAACAGTCAGTCACGCAATGGGAGAATGGTACGACGACGACTCAGATGAGTGCCATGCTAATGCCATGTATCAGATGAATGACGCCCTGATGTTGTTGAATGACATCGTGCGTGATTTGCGCCATCTTTGCATTTGTCCAGATAGTAACCGTGAGGGCATTTTGTATTATCACGGTTATCAAGGCGCCGTCACTGAGGTGATTGATTTGAACAAGGAGTTGTTGAAGTGAGCAGGCTGCTTAGGTTTTGGATGTTTCGGTTGATGGAAAGGTACGACAACCTGCCTGCTGATGATTGTTTTGCAGACCTGCAAAGCAAACGGATTATGGACATGGAGCCTGAATGGCAGGTGGCTTACCTGGAATACACCCTGTTGCTAGATAGCTCTAAGCACTACCAGACATCAGAACGGAGGCGCCCGCCCGACTGAGCACCGGTTTGTGAATCTTTGTGAACTGACCCGAAAACGGTTGCTTTCCCACCTGATCTGGGTCATACTACCTGCATGAGGCAACCGCCTCACAGCCCATCGCGCACACTTCCAATGCTTCCCCTTCAACCTGCAGACACCAATGAACTGAGCACTGAGCAGGAAACGCTCATGGCTCAGGAGCTTGCAGATCAGTTCAACGCCTACGTCTGTGATGAACTGGTCGGCGTGCTAGC
>VGVV01000131.1 GCA_016873895.1 Ignavibacteria bacterium | reverse complement strand
CCCCCCGAGAAACTGCTTCCAAAAATTGCGGCCGTCGGTGGCCTCCGGAAAAAACCACTGGGATTCTGGCTGCTGCCACAACCAGGTCCAAGGTTCAGAAACGCTTAAATCACCTAATAGCACCACTAGGACCCACACCAAAACCCCCAGCATCGCGGCGGTTTGCAACGTGTCGGTGAAGACCACGGCGCGAATTCCGCCCCGGTGGGTATACAGCCAAATTAACCCCAGCACCCCGACCACCGTGGCGCCAAACGGAAGTCCAAACGGCTGGGCCACCAAATCGTGCAAGATCGCGGCCACCAAAAACAGGCGCAGCGACGACCCGACCCAGCGCGACACAATGAAAAGCCAAGCCCCGGTTCGGTAGGCTGACAGCCCAAATCGCTGATCGAGGTAGCCATAAATGGTCGTCGTCGCGGTGCGGTAGTACAGCGGTAGCAGCACCAAAGCCACCACAGCATAACCCGCAACGTAGCCAAGCACCATCTGCAAATAGCTAAATGAAGAGGTGCCCACCCAACCCGGAACCGAAACAAAGGTTACGCCGCTGAGCGAGGCGCCGATCATACCAAAACTGACCAGCCACCAGGGGCTTTGGCGTCCGGCCGTGAAAAACTGAGTGTTGTCGGCCGCGCTTCGCCGCGTTGCCCATTCCGCAACCAGAACCAAAAGCAGAAAGTAAGCCGCGAGCACGGCGAGTACAAGGAAAGGACCATGGATCATGGTCGCAAAGATGCCGTATTTTTGAATGATGGAACTACCCTCAGCCGCACTAGAACGCGCAGTAAGCGAATTAGCGCGGCTACCAGGGATCGGGCGAAGGTCCGCCCTGCGGCTTGCGCTGCACCTGATTCAGCAGGGCGAAGACCGAATGAATCAACTTGCAGACGCGGTGCACAACCTGGCCGAGCAGACCACCCTGTGCGGCCAATGCCATTCCTTGAGCGACACACCCACGTGCCGCATCTGCGCCGACGAGCGGCGCGACCGCCACACCCTCTGCGTCGTCGAAGACGTGCGCGACGTACTGGCGCTTGAAAACACCCAGGCCTTCCGCGGCCGCTACCACGTGCTGGGCGGACTCATTTCCCCCATGGACGGCATGGGCCCCAGCGACCTGAGCATCGACCACCTAGTCGAACGCGTGGGCGCCGAAGGCATCGCCGAAGTGCTTTTTGCCCTGAGCACCACCATGGAGGGCGACACCACCGCCTTTTACCTCTACCGCCGCCTGCAGCCGCTGAACGTGAACCTCACGGTGATGGCGCGCGGGCTCCCCGTAGGTGACGCCCTGGAGTATGCCGACGAGCGCACCCTTAGCCGAGCCGTTGAGCAGCGCGTGCCGTACGAGCAAACCATTACAG
>VGVV01000130.1 GCA_016873895.1 Ignavibacteria bacterium | reverse complement strand
GGGTTTTATCATTGAACATCGTCCAAGCACCGGGTTTGGGATTTGCTCCACGAATCAGATTGAGAATTGATTTCGAGGATTTTCTCCAATCGATCTTACATGTTTGTCGAAACAACTTTGGGGCCGGAGTTGCAAGTTCATGTTGCTGTTGCAGTGCAATTGCATTGCCGGACAATAAATCTTTACAAGTGTTCACAGCAAGTTCTGCTGCAGGATTCACGAGCGTGGTGAAGAGTTCGCCGGATGTCATGTCATCCGGAATATGAATGTGTTTCTTAGCAAGGATATTACCCGTATCAACAGTCTCATTCAGAAGAAAAGCAGTCAGACCCGTTTCTGTTTCACCATTTATGATTGCCCATTGTATTGGAGCTGCACCTCTGTATTTAGGAAGAAGGCTTCCATGAATATTGAATGCTCCGAGCTTTGCAAGTGAATATACTTCTTTTGGAAGTATGCGAAATGCGATGACAACGATGATATCCGGGTGTAGAGCGGAAAGTTGATCGATGAATTCAGGATCGGTTAATCGTTCCGGTGTTAACAAAGGAATGCCGAGAGACATTGCTTCTTTACTGACTGCTGAAGTTTGGAGCGTTCTTCCTCTGCCGGCAGGTTTATCAGGTACGCTCACAATGGCAGTCAAACCAAAGGTTTCATGTAATGCACGCAATGCCGGAACAGCAAAATCAGGTGACCCCATGAATATAATGGAAGGAGTATTCATTGCATCACCCATGCATTGTGGGCAGATTGCCTAAAGTATCAACGATAGAAGCTTCTATCTTTGCCAATTCATGGAGCCTATGTTTTACAATGTCAGAAGGGAAGTGAGCTCTCGCAAGCTCTGTGAATGTGGTATAATGACTTGCTTCACTTGCGAACAATTCCTTATAAAAAGAACGGAGTTCAGCAGGAATCGAAGGGCATGCAGCCAATAGTGAGAAACGTTCGCATGAGCGAGCTTCGATCAATGCATCCACCAATAATAGATCGAGCATTCTCTGAGGTTCATCTTTTCGAATATGATCAGAGAGACGTTTTGCATATTCATTGCCGCGATCTTTGGTTAAATGGGCACCTTGAATGAGAATCCGACTATATACTTGTTCAAAGTGATCCCACTCTTCTTTCATAATGGTTAACATTTCACGGACGATGTTTTCATGCTGAGGATATAGTTTAATCATCGACAAAGCATTTGTAGCAGCTTTTTTTTCACAATGTGCATGATCAATGAGCAGGGAGTTGATATCAGCAGCAGCGATATCAACCCATTCGGGTCTGGTATGATTCAGTAAACACAACATAGGATAGAAAGAAGAAACGAAGCTGTCTATAAGCCGAATTCTGTCTCCCTTGGGAGGAG
>VGVV01000129.1 GCA_016873895.1 Ignavibacteria bacterium | reverse complement strand
ACATAGCAGATCAGAGGACGGCATTGCCATGTATGCACACATTCCACACAGAGTGTGTGATGAGGTACGCCAAAGTCAAGAACATCCCCCTTGACCAGGCATGCCCGTTGCGGTGCCATAAATCAGTGATGACGATCGCAAGTGCAGTCGATGAAGCCGAGGGTGCTGCCAATAGCATCGTGTGAGATGGCCATGCTTCTTGGCGAAACCCAGAAGCAGTTGGCTTTTGGGGAGTGCCGTTTGCGTTCTTGGGGTTTGATTGGGCCGCAGCGGTTTTTGGGTTTTTCAGATGCCACGTCAACCGTGGCTTGATTGATCGCAGTCGACGGGGGTCGGCGCCGCGTCTTCGTTCGGAAATCGCATTTGTGAGGAGAGAGAGAGAGAGAAACAGAGGGTAATGTAGCTATTAGCATCGGCAGCTATTATGGCTCGGCAGCTATTATGGATCGTGAGCAATCGCTTGCAGCAGCGCAATGAAGCTCATGTTCTGGTTCGACATGCCAATGCTGCAGGACTTTGGTAGTCTTCTGACAGGCATCATCATCGGCATCATCATCGGCATCATCGTCAGCCAAGCAGCCCAGGCAAAGCAGGCAGCCACGGCAGCTCAGGCAGCCCAGGCGCACCAGGCAGTCCAGGCAGCCCAGGCAGCCCAGGCAGCACAGGCAGCTCCGGCAGCCCAGGCACACCAGGCAGCCCAGGCAGCCCAAACAGCTGAGGAAGCCCGGGCAGCCCGGGTTGCCGAAGCCTTCGACCCGCGGTTGCCATCTACGTGGCCGCCGCCGCCAAAACGCCAGCCGCCTCCGTTGCCATTGTTGCCCTCCACCGTTGCCATCATGGCCGAGGTGGAGAGGCGTGAGAAGGCTTTGAGCCCGATGACCGTTGAGAACTTGAAGGCCATATGTGCCAAATTAGGCATCCATGCCGGCAGCGGTCCCGCGAAAGCGGTCATCCTGCGGGCATTGGCAGGCACGTTTTGCTATGATCCTTGGACAGATGAGGTTCTTTGCTGAGCATATGCGTGTGCACCAATCATCGGGGTCAGCAAAGAACCTCATCTGAGAATTTGTCCAAGGATCATAGGCTCATAGGGCGCCTTTGGACACGGATCGTGATCCTTTCGCTTTGGCGCCTTTGTTGCAACACAGGGCGCTGAGCTGCTGGTGTCCTTGTACAGATCGGTTCTTGGCTGTGCATATGCATGTGCACAAGCTTTGGCGCCTTTGTTGCAACACAGGGCGCTGAGCGTTGTTTTACGACACCGTGGGGGTCGGTCGGGAACCGTCCAGCCCAACCGTCGGTCATTTTTTCTATCATACCTTATACATGAAACAAAAGGACAATATAATCTCGGATGGCTGTGCCGCCGC
>VGVV01000128.1 GCA_016873895.1 Ignavibacteria bacterium | reverse complement strand
GGAGGAGGAGGACGACGAGGAAACGGAGGCACGTGAAAAGAATGCCCTTAAATAGCACTCCGGGCCGTTTAAATGGACCCCGGGAACCTTTAAACGGAGCCCTGGAGATCACGGGGGGGCTTCGGGGAGACAGCGTGGCGATTAAGGGGAGAGCGAAGGGGTGCTAAGGGGACAGTAAGGGTAGATTAGGGGTGATACCGCGGTGTAACCAATAGGGAGCTACGTGGGGATTAAGGTGTGATTAGGAGGGGCGGGCTCAGAGGAGGTTGCGGGGAGACAGAAGGAAGACCACACGGGACTCTAAGCCACTCTTGCTTCCCCCCCGCCCCCTTACCCCTCCGACGCCGATCATGGACACACTGGGGATTGAGCCCAGGGCCTTCCGCATGCGAAGCGGATGTGATACCACTACACCATGTGCCCGTGTTCTTTAAGCACCCCTTTGGTGTGGTATAGCTACCCCCCGGCTGCTTCCTAGCTGGCTCCTGGCTGTCCCTGGCTGTTGCCTGGCTGTCCCCGGGCTGCTCCCTGAATGGGCCCTGGCTGCCCCCTGGGTGTACCGCACCCTTGGAGGTTTTCTATAGGTCCCCTATTGGCGTTCTATGGGCGTTCTATAAGTTCCTTATAAGTGGTCTATAGGTTTTCTATAAGTTTTCTATAAGTTCCCCGTGGGTTGTTATATAGGTTTTCTATAGGTGCTCTATAGGTTTTCTATATGTGTTCTATATGTTTTCTATAGGTTTTCTGTAGTTTGTCCACAGCTGTTTCTATAGGTGTTCTATCGGTTTTCTACATGTGTTCTATATGTCTTCTATAGGTTTTCCATAGATGTTCTATAAGTTTTCTATAGGGTGGATATAAGTTTCCTATTTGTATTCTATAGGTTTTCTATAAGTTTTCTACAGGTTTTCAGAACGGGGCCCTGTGGGGGTCGGTGTTTTTACGTGTGCGTCGGAAGCTTCTGTTTTGATTGCAGTGAGCTATATATGAGCTATAAATGAATTATGTACGAGCTGTATCTGAAGCTGTGTATGAACTACATACGAGCACCCGCAGGACCGGCAAGACCGGCAAGATCAGATCCATTTCGTGTGTGAAGGAAATCGTATCTATTTCATGTGTGAAGAAAATCAGATCCGACCCCCGTAATAGGACACAGTCTGAGGTTGGAGACCTGGGCCATTAAAAACGATAGACCCGTTCCATTCATGTGTGGATGGGGCAGATCCGCTTCATGCACGAAGAAGGTCAGACCCATTTCGTGTGTGAAGAAAAGCAAGCCAGATCCCTCTAGAAGGGTCTAGTCCGGGATTGGAGACTTGGGCCATTAAACAAATTAGACCCGTTCCATTCATGTGTGAAAGGGATCAAACCCATTTCA
>VGVV01000127.1 GCA_016873895.1 Ignavibacteria bacterium | reverse complement strand
AGTTAGCCGGGCGCTGGATGTCGTTGATGTCGATGAACGCAACATCAGGTGAAAGGGGTTGGTTACGAAGGATAAACATGGGTCTAGGGCGTTGGTTTGAGTTTAGGCAGGGTGGCTAGGCTTGTTCTCTAGTGGGGCGGGCATCGTCTAAGCGAATCTAGGCATGTATAACCATTGCGGCTTATACATCGGTAGATGTTGCTAGAGGCGGGTGTCATCGGGCGCGGGCGTAGGCGAAGGGCGATTCGGCGTAGGCGGCGAAGATGTAGGTGCCGCCGGTGGCATTGTTTTGTCCGTTTGCTTCTCTGGCTTTGAAACCGTTTGAGAGAATATCAAATTGAGTTGCCGGTGAACCACCCGGATCTTGTTCATCTTGGGCCGTATCGGGTCTTAAGTGCTTATCAATTACGTTTCCGCCGCCAGAGTCTGAACGAGCGGTATCAAAAATTGCCCAATTATCTGAACTGCTTGTGCGCTTAATCATTAACCACCTCGGCCTGAACCCGCAGAACACGAACGGACCATCGGCGCTGCCGTTGCCGGTGTAGGAGCCGAACTTGCTGAAGCCCGCGACTTCGGACCACAGGTAAGCGACATAAGTGATGCCGTTTTGATTAATCCGCGTATCCGTTCCAACTGTGAAGACCGAACTCGTTGGCGCAGTGTTATTCCAAGTTGAACTGGTAACTGCTTCCGCGGCTGATGAATTTAGAAGTATGTGGCGATCCCAGCCACGGGAGGTATGTCCCACAGGCCAGTTGTCCGTGTTGGTGCGGCCTTTGGCAATAATCATGCTCGGCGCAACGCCAAGCGAATGAGCGATGGTGCGGTTGGTGCCGTTCCCCGTATAGGTCACGATGTCGAAGCCCGGGGTGGCGCTTTCTTTCCAAACCCATCCAACATAAGTGCCGCCACTTGCATTAACTGCGTTGTCGCTGCCAACAGTAAACGTGCTGCCACTAAAAGCCTGAATGATAGTCGTACTAGTAGATTCCGCTTCGGTAGTATTGGCCTTTAAGTGCTTATTGCCACCAGTTACTGTATTTGCTAGCCGATGATCATCAGCACCACTGCGTTTCTTTACCCACGCAAAATCGACTGTCTCAATGTTGGTCGTAATCACCCTGCCATTTACACCATCGCCCGTCCATAGCACCGCGTCCATGTAGCTGCTCGGCTTCTTAATCGACGGCTCGGGCAGGTTCTGCGTGTTCAGCGCCTTGAACCCACTGGGCGGGGTATAACTAAAGGGGCGTTGGCCGAAGTTGGCAGTATAAGGTTCTGATGTTGCACTGGCTCCGTTGTTTAATGCGGGGATAATGCCTTTTCCGCTAAGTCCGGTAAATGCAGTTCCCTGACTGGTTCCGTTTTTGTAAAACACC
>VGVV01000126.1 GCA_016873895.1 Ignavibacteria bacterium | reverse complement strand
GTCAAGGAGAATACGTCGCATGTGCGCGAGGTCTTTTGGATGCACATGAGGAGCCGCCTGGGCGAGGGCAAAGGCTACGTCACGCGATTGGCCTGTATATTCTCCTCCTATCCATCGAACAAACTTGCCCGGATCAAGTCCAAAGTGAACCATAGCAGCGTTAGCCATCTCAACTCGGTGGGGGTCGATGGTTAGCTGGGACTCGTAGCCATAACGGTGTTCTCGGAGCGGTGTAAAGTCGATAGTGAGCCAACGGAGCACCTTGGGGATCATCTCGAGGAAATCCTTGTTGATGAGCATGGAGTGAAGTATATCTTGCCGCGAAAAGGAAGAGCCATACTCGCGAAGCACGGTGGTGATGACGTTGTAGATTGTCAACTCTCCCACACGATAATGTTTGTCCAAGGATGGGCGCATACGTGTTCTGTCGGATAAGCTAGTATAAGATGGTGATAAAAAAGAAGGCTCACCGTGTGTCTTGGTAATGATCGAGTGGGAGTAGTTTGAGCCATATTGTTGCTCATACTCACGAAGAATTTGAATCTTGTCGATAGTCCCCGGTGGCATCAGTGATGAAAATGTGGCAGTGTTATCCGCAGAAGGAGAAGAAGGCATCATGCATGCATGGGGTGGCCGAAAAAGTAGGTCAGGCGCGGTGCTGATGGTGCTGTTGGACACCGAAGCGTTACCTTTAGGAGATTTAGAAGTAGGAAGCTTGGATGAAGTTCCAATGACTAATGGCTTATGTACTTTATCACTAACTGCCATCTCAAAGGCGATTCTTGTCGTTTGAGGAGAATCCTCCCGCATTTTCCGAGGGGGGGATGACAGAAGTGTGGCATCTGGATCAGCAATAGACAAAATCATACAGCAAACAAGCGGGCGTAAGTTATTGGCAGCTGACGACATAAAGGACAGGCCCAGGCACAATCGATATTACTGCATCCTGTTCTTACTGGTGCCAGGACCTTCCTTGCCGCCCATGAGAGCCCTGAATTCGGCGGGGAGATCTTCGACGTGCTTCAAGAAGTGCCACTCATTAAGCCAACCAATCTTCTTGGCAGCGAAGTGGCGGCAGATGGCAAGGACTGTATCCTTGTTGAGGTCCGTCACCTTGCGAGGGTGGGCAAAGGAACAATTGGCGTTCTTGCACTCCCTACCCTTGCAGGTGAAATCGACGCATACCCTCTCAGGGAGGTTGTTAGGAAAGACCTCGCTCGCCTTGGCATCGGGCTTGTATAAGTGAAACATCCCCATGTCGGTGACGTTACGCTTGGGGCCTTCTCCAGAAACCCCGCGGCGGGCCTTCTTCTGGCGTTGAGACGCCGCCACCCTGGCATCGTTGGGGGTGGAAGGGTCGCGCTTGGATGCGCCACCGTCGACGCGTGTGGGGGT
>VGVV01000125.1 GCA_016873895.1 Ignavibacteria bacterium | reverse complement strand
TGGCGGCGGTGTTCACGCGGCTGATTTCCACGCGGCTCAGGTCGGCGTCGATTTTGGCTCCGCCGGCCATGCGCAGCACGTCACCCAGGGTTAGGCCCTCGGCGTAGGCCACGTTGACGGGCTGGCGAACTGAACCGCTCACGGCGACGGCAAGGCCCTCGCCCAAGTCGGGGTTTTCGAGCACATAAAGGTGGTCGCGGTTGCTCAGCGCAGCCTGGTTCGGGTTGACAAAGACCTTGGTGCGGCTGCGGTCGGCGCGCTCGCGTAGGATGTAGCCCTGGGACTGAAGCGCTTTGTCGCTGTAGCCTCCAGCCAGGTTGATGAGCTGGGTGGCGTTAAGGCCTTGGGTGTAGGCGTAGCGGCCTGGGTAGCGCACGGCGCCGTAGACCTCGACGTAGTCGGTCAGGGCCTCGTTGAGGGCCGTAACGGTTAGGCGGTCGCCAGGCTGCACCTCAGTGCTGGCTGCCTTGGCCACGGGCACGTCGACCAGGGTGAGCTGGTTGCCCGCGGGGCGGCGCAGCTGCACAGTGACGGTGTTGGCTTGCTCGGTGAATCCGCCGGCGTAGGTGATGAGGTTCTGCACGCTTTCGCCGGGAATCACCTCATAGGTCATGGGGCGGCGCACCGCGCCCTCCACCTTAGAGCGGGGGCCCACGGGTTCAACCACGAGGTGGTCGCCGTCTTGGGTATAGATGAGGGTGGCGCTGCCGGGCTGGGTCAGGTAGCTGTAGAGGTCGAGGGTTTGCACCGTCTTGCCTCCGCGCACCACGCGCACGCGGCGCATCGATCCGGCTTCGGTGGGTCCGCCCGCGGCCGCAATGAAGTTGAAGGCGCTGTTGGTGGCGGGAAGCGTGTAGGTTCCGGGCTTTTGGACCTCACCAGCGACGTTGACCGAGATGCTGCGGGCGAAGTTCAGGGCAAGGTGCACCTGGTTGCTGGCCAAATTAAAGTTGGCGGCGAGGCGCTTGGTGACAGCGTCTTCGGCTTGGGCAAAGGTCATTCCGGCCACGTTGAGTCGCCAGAGGCCTGAGAATTCGATGAATCCGCGAGCGTCGACCTTGAGGGTTTTGCTGACGAGGGCGGTTCCGTAGACCGTGACGGTAAGTTCGTCGCCAGGGCCAATGAGGTAGCTGGCCGGAGCCTGCACGACTTCGTTACCCTGGGTGTAGGGCTTAAAGTCGGCGCGCTTAAAGAAGTCCATACCAAAGATGTCGCTGCTGTCGTTGACCTCTTTGGGCTGGGCAAGGCGCTGGTTTTTGGACTGCTGCTGCCCTTGGGGCTTTTCGCCGTCGTTCTTTACCTCAGCTTTGGGGCCCAGCTTGGCGACCCGGTCTTTGAACTTGGCAGCCTCTTCGGGCGACAGCCCCATCGAGGTAGCCATAGCCTCGGCATCGGCTTCGCTC
>VGVV01000124.1 GCA_016873895.1 Ignavibacteria bacterium | reverse complement strand
ATTTTGGTGCTTTGTGGCCGACCGCCCGTGGACGGAAGTAGAAGAGCAGCAGCTCCGTAACGGCCTGCAATCCCTTTGCGAAGGTTGGGCCGCTCACGGGGCTCCCGTGTATGCCGGATTCCAACTCATCGAACAGCGCATCGTAGCCGTTGCCGCCGACGAAACCCGTACCGCCGCCAGCGGGTGCAGCATCGACAGCCGCATGGCCGCACTGCGCACACTTGGAGACACCCTAGGCATCGACTGGCTCGGACGAATGCACGTCTACGTCGACCGCGGCCACGGTTGGGAACGACTCAAAATCAGCGAGGCCCGCCAGACCCAAGGGCGCTTTATCGACAGCGTTGCGTCAACCAAAGGCGAATGGACACCAATCCGCCCGATCGAGGGCTCGTGGCTCATGCCAGCAACGAGCAGCTAGCAGCTAGTTACTTGCGAAGCAAATAGGCCTTCGTGGCCTCTTGCTCAATCGGGTAGGTAAAGGGGACGTTCGCGAGTTTCACCTTAGAAACCCACACCGCGCGCTCGCCGTCTTCGTCGGGGACGGCCACGGTGTTTTGCGTCGCAAACGACATGGGGCCTACTGCTGTTACCCGGTAAAAGAAGCTAAAAACCTGTATTTCAGTATCAAATGCTGAAACTACGGGAAATTCGTTGAAAAAAATCAATTCTCCGACCGCGACGTCCAGCTGTAGTTCCTCCTGAAATTCGCGCACCAGGGCTTCGCGGATTCCTTCGCCCCACTCCACCCCGCCGCCGGGGTACTTGATGAGTGGTTTGCCGCGAAATCGTTCGGCGCTCACCAGCACCTGCCCTTGGGCATTTTCTAGGAATCCGTAGACGCGGACGGTTCGCTTGCTCATGGGGTCAAAGGTCGTACGACGCGGAGCATTTCGCGCTTTCCGGGTGGCCCCTTCGGGCGATCAATGTGCCATCCACGCGCTGCTAGGGCCCTGCGAACCACGCCTTGGGCGCAGTAGGTGACCCAAATTCCGCCCGGGCGAAGCAGGTCCAGCCAACGATGTAGCATTGCTTCGGCCCAAAATTCGCGCTGCACGCCGGGCCCAAAGGCGTCGTAGTACACGAGGTCAAATTCCGCGGCAGGGAGCGGGGACAGGAGCGTGACGGGATCGGTGTGAAGGCTTAGCCCCGCAAGCCACGCTCGCTCGGCAGGCGTCCAGCCCATGCGGTCCGCATAGGCCTCGCGCTCGTCCTCAGGGAGCGGGTAGGCCTCCCAGGCCTCGTAGTGCAGTTCCAGGCCTTCTAGAGCGGCCCAGCGGCGGGTGAGAATGGCGTTGAGGCCGGTACCGAGTCCCATTTCGGCGACGCGCACTTGGGTAGCGCGCGGGGTGAGGCCACGCCAATGAAAAAACCCTTCGGTCCCAAAGACGTGCTGGGCTTCCCGAAGGGCT
>VGVV01000123.1 GCA_016873895.1 Ignavibacteria bacterium | reverse complement strand
TAAATTGCAAGTTGGGGCTGGGAGATGCAATCGAATTGAGGGAACCCCTTGCCCTTCGACTTCGATGGATGCTAACTGCGGCTCCACCCACCCACCCTCTACCCCCCGGCTTCCGCCAACCATGCCGGTACTGTTTTCGCACGGTCCTCAAAATGCGAACAAATTTTGTGAGGACTGATAATGCGATCATCGATGGGAGATCGAGATGGGTGAGGTCGTCCATAGATCACGTCATACTTTGCATTGGTCCCTACATGGTCCGCCGTCCGGTGTGTTGAGTTGCTTTGATCACCGTAGGTCGCTCACACGCGCAGGGCTCGACATTGTCCATGCGCCACGTGACGGCTCACAACGACGTTCCTGACAACATCGTGAACTTCTTCTATTTCAACGACGGCGCCATCAGAGGTTGGCTTGATTTTCCTGATGTTTACACGTTTGACACAGGGCATGTCAGTTGTACTTCGGTCTCGAGCCCCCTAGTTAGGCTTGGCATTACGAATTCCAACCGCAGCACTTCCTTGTGTCGATACCCCCGCACCCTTTAGCAAGCCACGAATGCCTACTAGCTGTCAACGGTGTACATTTGGATGTGGAAGGCTTGGCAGCTATGGTCGTCTACTTGATCATGATAAACCTTTCGAAGTCCGATGAGGTACAAGCGGCTCTTTGGCAAGCAGACGGCATCTCCGCGGTGTTCGCCTCCCTCCATGAGATCAGCACAAGTTACGAGATCGTCGGGAGTGGCAGTCACGCAGAGTCCTTGGCTGCGGCGGCAGCCCGTCAGAATCAAGACGCACAAGCTGTTCCTCTTAGCAGCAAAGAGTGGGCAGCTTTGGCTCTGGCGGAATGCCCAGACTTCAAGATCGGCACCAGCTCGCCGAGTCAAGTCGAGACACTGAAGCGTAAGCTCGCCAAGGTCCTCAACTTATACAACGACCGCCCGGACATTATCCTGTCGGCCAACTCCGAAGCGGACCGCAAAGCGAAGCGGGCCAGAAAGTGCGACGACGACGGCGACGACATCGGGCTTATCATCGGATCGAAGCGCACGAGGACTATGGAGCAGTTCTTGATGAATTCGACACCTGGATTTTGGGCATCAATCGAGAAGCACTTTCACGAGCACTCGTTCGCCAAATCTTGTTGGACAGAGCGAATCTGGAACAACAAAAACATTTGGATGCGGTCCACAGTGGAATACAATAGCGCAGCTGTCTTCCAGAACACTCCGCCCCCAGAGGAGAACTCGAGCAAGGTGGACTGGGGGCTACCTATGTCCCAGAAAGCACACGAAGCCTTTGCCGAGCGCATGGCTCTGGACTTCGAGCGAGCGACGGCAACGATCTTGAACCCGGACAAGAAGACGATGCTGAGAAAGAATGACCAGGCGGTCATGAAGTTGCGCAACGTTT
>VGVV01000122.1 GCA_016873895.1 Ignavibacteria bacterium | reverse complement strand
GCCCTCAAGCGCGAAATTTCCTTGGAGCATGTGCCCCGCAAGCGCCTTCGAGACATGACTGATAGAGATCAGACGAGACCTGATGTTGAGGGTATCGTGATTCTTGGTGACGTGGATGGTCTGCCGAAGTAAATCGGACAACGCCTGGGCACGGGCGGCGCGAGGGTTAGTCATGACCACTTGCATGCCGGTCGATGGCATTGCTTGAGAAATGTCATCAACAGACCAGGACTGCTCGTTGAATTTGCCGCAGATGTGGAGCAGCATGAGCTTGGTGGTTCCCTTCTTAGCCTCGACCTCCTTTTCAACCTCGGCGGGCAATTGGAGTGTAAGGGTACCCGGGGCAGTCAAAGCCTGTTGGTGGGGTGGGAGGGCAGGCGCCGGCGGCGGAGGAGTGAAAATGCTCTTCAAAACCGCCGCGGCCGTGGGGTACTCGCTGGATGGGACAGAGGTCATGATGCCCCAGGGACCATAGATAAGTCCAATTGGGAGGGATGGAGCCCGATCTGCCCACGTTGCGAGGAAGTGTGCCTGGAAAAAGGCAACCTTGTTGTAGTCAGGTTTGTCGGCGGCTTGGGCCAAGACAGCGTCGTTCTCGACCGCATCTTTTGTAGCACGGTTCACCGCCTTGGCCCAGAGTTCGTAGCCTTAGCCGAGGCGCAACATCTGCACCTTGACGTCGTCATCGCGGATATCACCGCAAGGAACAAGTTGGCCAAAATAAATGAAAAAGAAATTGGGAACAAGAGCCCCATGGAGGTCTTCGGGAAAATCAGCCCAGTCCGTGCCGATGAGAATGTCCGCAGGGAAGGGTGCAGCTCCGTGGGGAAGGGCAGAGACGGAGTCCTTCGCGGAGATAATGGGGAAGAGCTGGAAAGAGGTGATGTCGATCTTGACACAGCTAAATTCCCCAAAGGTGTTGGAGGCATTGCCCACAATGGCAATTGGAGTACCGCCCAGGTCTGTGTGGACCTGGGGGGCAAAGAGGAACTGGAGGGTGTTAGAGACGGGAGACACGGAGCCAATGGCGGCAATAGTGCCTGCGCCAATGGCTCCAAGGAGGTAGGACATGTAGGACCCATCGCTGCTGAAAGCTTGATCGATAGAACCGGTAATGTCGGCCCTCTTGGGCTTGGACTCAGTGAAAAGAGTGGGGATGGTGGGCGTCATCTTAATTTGGAAGAGTATTGCGAATGTGCAATCCGTGAGTCTCGCAATGAACACGAGTAATAAGAGGTGAAAAGGCGGCCATAGATGAAATTGGGGCCAGAGGATGAAGAAAAGAAACAACAACGAGTTTTCTTCCTTATCGGAAGTCATAATATGGCACGACAAACGTCATCGACCACTAGGGCCTCATTGCCTTGCCCCTCGTCTGGAGGACTTTGTCTCGCACAGCGGACTTCGACCACTAGGGCCTCATTGCCTTGCCCCTCGTCTGGAGGACTTT
>VGVV01000121.1 GCA_016873895.1 Ignavibacteria bacterium | reverse complement strand
CCCCAAAACCCCAAAACCCCATTAGATTGATTTGAAGATATAGTTTGTAGATATTATAAGTTGAGGATAGTCGAGATTGTAGAAATATAAAAGAAATTGGAGTGTGCGTGACTGAGTAGCAAATTGTTTAACCATAAGATTTTATACAAAATGAAGTATCTTGTCCGCCCTTCTTGTCTTGTCCTCCCTTCATCTTGCTACACAACTTACTCAATATTGGTTTCAGTTGCACTTTCTGTGGACGACTGCGGCACCGTTCTCTTGGTAGTCTTCGGCGGAAACCCATGAGCTGGCGAAGGTGCTCAGGGAGGCAAGAGTGGAAGCACCCTTCCAGACTGCGTACTTACGATCGGCGGCAGCGATAACTCTGATCTCTGCGCCTCCGGGAGCCAGTGCCTGGACTTCGTTCTTAAGGCGCTCGGGCAGGCCGGTGAACATGGTGCTTCCACCGGAGAGGATGATGTTCTTGCAGAGGTCTTTTCTCACATCGACGTCGGACGACTGAATGGACTTCCATGAAAGGTCCTGAATAGAGTTGCAAGACTTACCGTTGAGAGTTGGCTTGAACAAGAGCTCGGGGCAGGTCATGCGGATAGTGGCGGGAATGTTAATCACACGCTTGTCGGGCATAACGTATGACTTGTCCTCATCGCTGGAGGTCTGGGCAGCCTTCATTTGGGCATCGTAGTTTGCAGCAACATAGCTGAGCTCTTATTTGATGTCACGGACGATTTCGTACTCGGCTGAGGAGGTCAAAGATTCACCGTTGGCGAGGAGAAGCTTTTACATGTAGTCGGTCAAAACGCGGCCAGCGATTTCCATCTTTTCGATGGCGTGGGGGATGGAGAAACCCTCGAAGACGGGGATAGTGTGGGTAACACCATCACCAGAGTCGCAGACGAGACCAGTGGTTCTGCCGGCAGCATAAAGGGACATGACGGCCTGAAGGGCGACGTAGACGTTCTTGACTTGGAAGGTCTCGAACATGATGGTAACCATCTTTTCTCTGTTGGCCTTGGGGTTAAGGGGGGCTTCGGTGAGAACGACACCGTTTGCCTCCTCGGGGGCGCAGCGGAGCTCGTTGTAGAAAGTGTGGTGCCAGACCTTTTCCATGTCTTCCCAGGATTCAACAATACCAGCTCTGATCGGGTAGCTGAGGTTCAAGATACCTTTCTTTTGCATGGCCTCATCACCGATGTATTCAGACTTAAGCGCGACTCCCTGCATGGCGTTGGAGTGCTTGGGGCGACCAACGATGGCGGGGAACACGGCGCGGGGAGCATCCTCGCCGGCGAAACCCGACTTTACCATACCGGAACCATTGTCAATAATGATAGTTTGTTGTTCTGACATTGCTTGAAAAGTAGGAATTTAAAGATATTATTTTTCACAGCTTAACTAGGATAACGAGTCAATATTAACACTCCTTACTTTATTCATTATCTCTGTCTTTGGGGTTTTGGGGTTTTGGGG
>VGVV01000120.1 GCA_016873895.1 Ignavibacteria bacterium | reverse complement strand
CTGTATGGAACAACTTCAGATGGCGCATACTTCATTCGCCTTGATTCGAGTACGGTTGCATCGCAGTACTTGCTGATGAACCGAACCAATTCCGATGACGGTGCTTGGATACTTCTGATGAAGGGTCGCCAGCAAAGTACCAATTTTGCCTACGATTCTGGTCTTTTCGAGAGTAGTGCGACCACGCTCGACTCAACAACTCTGTCAAATGACTTTACGTCGGATGCCAAGTTCAATTCTTATAACAAGACGTACATCGCGAAAATTCTTGCGGCTTTTAAGGATCCTGAGCGCCCTGGTTCAGGAGCTTATGCTTTTCCGACATCGGGAACAGGCGATCTCCCTGGTAATCCTTGGGGAGCGCACGTTTGGCTAGAGACTCTCACCGTCAGTACAACTGCACAATCGCGATTGACTACGGGGTCCACCATAGCTACCTTTGCGCGTGCGGTTGTCGGTAATGATGCGGCGACAACTCCTCCTCCAAGTACGTTTACCAGATACAGCCTTTATTACGAAACAAACACTGTCAGCGCTCCTAATACACCCAGTAGCACGCAAGTTTTTTCCTATCAGGTTGGATTGGGTCGGTATGGTTTCGCTATTCCATCTTGTAGTTCCCTGAATGTCAGGTGGGGTTTTATATGGAATAACGAGAATGACACAAACTCCTGTGATGTGGTCGTTGGTATTGGTATAACTGGAAATAATATTAGCGGTGGCACCGGTGATTTCACTAACTGGGGTGCTCTTCCCACCGGCCCAATAAGGAGTGCGGGGAATAAACTACTCTCAACAAGAGGGAAAACTGCATTTCAACTATGGGGAAAGACTCCAGATCCATCCCTTGGAACCCCAACTGCTTTCACGGTATCTGGTTCTAACGGAACTGCAACGTTATCTTGGACTAAGCCTTCAGGAACAATTAGCGAGTATTTAGTCCAGTACAAACTTAGTAGCGCAGCAACTTGGGACAGCGTGACTAGTACCGTCAGGCGTGTGACTTCTCCAACCACCTCTCCAACAATAAGCATCTCCGGATTAGAGAACACTTCCTATGATTTCAAAGTCTTTGCACGAGGTCTTCCGAACGATTCGAGCTCAACTCCTGCTGAAGCCACTCTCAATTTCAATTTATCAGATTCCATTAAACCAAATTCCATTACACATTGCCCACTTACCTCCATCACCTCTCTATCTCCTCTAGGTGGAACATCATCCGGCGGCACTCGCTTAACTATTAACGGCTCTGGCCTTACCTCATCTGTCTATATCAACGGTCGTATCGCCGATGTTCGTCTCTCTTCATCAAGTGCTGTCACGATCCGAACCCCACCTGGAACTAAAGGAAGTGCAACAGTTCGTATCGATGGTTGTAATACCTCAGCTAGCACCACCTATCTTTATGACCCAGACCCGGTGATCTCATCTCTATCTGCTAGCTCTATATCAACATCAGGTGGAGTAATTACCATCACTGG
>VGVV01000119.1 GCA_016873895.1 Ignavibacteria bacterium | reverse complement strand
GCCCCAAGGAGGCAAACCAATGACCATCAAAGCACTCAGCTACCCCACCAGTCGTCCGACCCTGGACCTGAACTTTGCCCAGACCAAGCGATTGGATCCACGGGTGACGTTTAGCCGTAGCAGCGCTGGCACTAACTTTAATGCCAACGGTGTGCTGCAATCAGCGGCTACGAACACGGCACGGTTTGACCATAGCCCAGTAACGGGAGAAAGCCTTGGGTTGCTGGTGGAAGAGGCAAGGACAAACCTTATTCAAGGGTCTATTCATCATATCAATACTTATTGGACAGCTATTAATGTCAATGCAGTTCCTAATTCATCCCTGAATCTTGACGGAACAATAACAGCGGCAACAATCACTACAACCTCAACAAATAGTCAACATGTTTATCACACTACCACTCAAGTAAGTCAGGCAAGTTGTGCTTTTTCATTGCTTATAAAAGCAGGGACCGCAAGATATGTGGCTCTGTCCGACGGACCAAATACCGCGTTCTCCTATACAGTATATGATCTTCAGTTGGGCACAGTTGTCTCAAGCGGGGGTATAAATACACCCGCCGGTTTTATCAGTTCACTTGGCAATGGCTGGTTCAGGATTACTCAAACAGGGGGAAGAAATAATCAGTGGCTTTTTATATTAAACAATAGTCTTGCTGTAACACATTCTGAGTCTGGGTTGAGCGTAATTGTTGGTGGAGTCCAAGTCGAAACAGGCTCCTTCCCCACCAGCTACATCCCCACCCCTGCCACCTTCACTGGTCGAGCCAGCACTGCCACCTTCTATAACTCCAGCGGCATCATCCAAACAGCAGCAGCAGGTGTAGCCCGTAGTGCTGCGTTCTTCCCCGATAGCAATGGCGTGTTCCGTCCTGCGGGGCTTTTGCTGGAGGCGGCGGGGACTAATCTTGCGCTGCATAGCGAAGCCCTTGGTAGTTGGGCAAACAACGGTGGAGGTATTGCAATCACCTCCAATGTTGAAGTGGCCCCTGATGGGACGACTACGGCAGATCGACTTGCACAGTCAGCCGTCACTAACGCTGGCCGTCATCTCTTTAACGGAGGCTCATCGGTGCGATCTGGCCAAACATTCACTACTAGCTTTTGGATAAGGAGGGTCAGTGGTACGGATGCCCAACCCACAATTAGGGTGTACGGCATTGGCGGTGGTCCAAGTCAAATAGTTACTGCTACATCAAGTTGGCAGCGTATTACCTGGACTTGGACAGCTCTTAACGATGGCGGTAACTACGAGATTGGTTCCGTGGGTTTTTCCTGGGACATCAACGGAGCTGCAAACAACAATGTTTATTCAATCTGGGGCTTCCAGGTAGAGCAGAACCCCTACGCCACCTCCTACATCCCCACCGTCGCCTCCACCGTCACCCGCAGTGCCGATACAAGCACCAGCGCAACGGTGACGAGAAGTGCAGATGTGGCAAACATTACGGGGACGAACTTTTCGAGTTGGCATATCCAAGGC
>VGVV01000118.1 GCA_016873895.1 Ignavibacteria bacterium | reverse complement strand
GTCGTCGACGCCCTTGGCAACCCCATCGATGGTGAAGGTCCCATCTAGTCTGATCAAAGACAAAGAATTGAGTTGAAGGCGCCCGGAATTATCCCCAGAAAGTCCGTGCACGAGCCTATGCAGACTGGCCTCAAGTCCGTTGATTCACTTGTAAGGACCAAACAACTAACAAACTACTGTGGATGCGGCTAACGCGCCGCAACCGTCATTAGTTATTTTTATAATAACTCAAGATCATAGTTACTAATTATACTTCAATTTAGGTCCCGATCGGACGTGGACAACGTGAACTCATTATTGGCGACAGACAGACCGGCAAGACTGCCATCGCCATCGACACCATCCTTAACCAGAAGGCCGCTCACGAGGTCGGTGACACCAAGAAATCCCTGTTCTGCATCTACGTCGCTATCGGCCAGAAGAGATCCACCGTATCCAACATCGTGAGACTTCTCCGCGAGCGTGATGCCCTTAAATACTCAATCGTCATTGCCGCCACTGCCTCTGACGCTGCCCCTCTCCAGTTCTTGGCCCCCTACTCTGGCTGCGCTATCGGTGAGTACTTCCGTGACAATGGCATGCACGGCTTGATTATCTACGACGATCTGTCCAAGCAAGCCGTCGCTTACCGCCAGATGTCCCTTCTGCTCAGACGTCCCCCAGGTCGTGAGGCTTATCCAGGTGATGTGTTCTATCTCCACTCCCGTCTCCTCGAGCGTGCAGCCAAGATGAACCAACACCACGGTGCCGGCTCACTTACCGCCCTCCCTATTATCGAGACTCAAGCTGGTGATGTGTCTGCCTATATCCCCACCAATGTGATCTCCATTACCGATGGCCAGATTTTCCTCGAAACCGAACTTTTCTACAAGGGTGTTCGCCCAGCTATCAACGTCGGTCTTTCTGTGTCCCGTGTCGGTTCCGCCGCCCAGATCAAGGCCATGAAGCAGGTCGCTGGTTCTCTCAAACTCGAGCTCGCCCAATATCGTGAAGTCGCCGCCTTCGCCCAGTTCGGTTCCGATCTTGATGCTGCCACCCAGCAGTTGCTCAACAGAGGTGAGAAGCTCACTGAATTGCTCAAACAAAAGCAGTACGTCCCCATGGCCGCCGAAGAACAAGTCTGTGTTCTGTACGCTGGTGTCCGTGGTCACCTCGACAAGCTCGTTACCAGTGAAATTGCTAAATTTGAAGAACTCTGGCTCGCAACCATTAGATCCAAGGCGCCCCACATCTTCACCACCATCCGCACTGACGGTAACCTCAGCGCCAAGACTGACGGTGAACTGAAGGCCTTGATCTAAGAATTTATGCCCAGCTGCGGCCTTAAATTCAAGGCATGAGCACGCTTGATTAATCAGACCGCAATACATAACCTCAGTTTTAGCCTAAATTCTGAGGGTTGGGTTATTTTGTTTTTGCAAGTCTATATTTAAACAATCACACCAAATTTCGGTATTTTCCCTTAGGGGTTTTGGGGTTTTGGGG
>VGVV01000117.1 GCA_016873895.1 Ignavibacteria bacterium | reverse complement strand
CGGCCCGGATTTGAACCTCGCTTCAGATAGACAAAATCCTGATTCAAAAAGCGATAAAGAAAATGCTTTTTTGAACTCGGCAAGGGGGTAGCCCTTCCGGCTATCCCAGCAAGGGTATAAAGCTTGACCGTATAAAGTTATGCTTGGATTGTTCGAGCCTGCTCTGCTTAAGGATATAATTAAACGTAAGATGCCCTGGAGCCTGCTGCAGCGCTTCACGCTGCACGCAACACCACAACCTGCAACGAGGCGGCTCTATGCGGATGCTTCGGTATAGTTTCCAATGTCCGATCGTATGCTATGTGAATTGAGGGCGAAGCCAGATCTGTACAAGGCTACCAGCCCCCGGGCCCGCTTTGCGGTTGTAATGAATGACCGGTGGCCAACCAACCAGTGCGAGCAACGACACCGCAAGACAACACGCAACCAGCGAGGCAGCACCATCGCCCAGCGGCGAGGCAGCACCATCGCCCGGCGGCGAGGCAGCACCATCGCCCAGCGGCGAGGCAGCACCATCGCCCAGCGGCGAGGCAGCACCGTTGCCCTGTGACAACAATGACACTGTGAAGTCAACCATCGCCCGGCGGCGAGGAATCATTAAAAGCCCCCTCCGCGTCTGCACTCAGTGGAACCGCAAGCATTGCATGCGAAGGGTGTGTTGGACGTCTTGCACTCCCACGGGCTACGGATTTCGTTTTTTGCATTTTTTCTCTGCAGCTGTAGTCGCAAGTTCATGCACGCCTGCGTGTGTCCGGCATGAAGCTCAGCCACGTGGTGCTCAGCCAAGCTCAGTCGTGACTCGCAACCACATAATAAGACCCCGTATTTGTGATGGAGGATAGCCAGCCCTACACAAGGCTACCAGCTCCGGAAGCAGACACACCCCATGGAGTCGCAACCCCTCTGCGACAAACTCGATACGCCAGGACCCCAAGCCTTGGCTCCATTAAAAAACTACAACAACATCAGACTCGAGCTCGAGCTTGCCTTGACATTTGATTTGATCACATTCCTGCTCGAGCTCGAGTCTTACGTACCCCTTGCCTTCCGTTGTCGGATGGTTTCAAAATGCTCCCCCATGCACGTTCGGCACCCTTTGGAGCCATTCTTTGTGGGGACGCACTTGGTGCACGCCAATGCTGCAAACATTGCCTCCTCAAGGCTCGCGTGCACAGGCTCATGCGTCGCATAAACCTTGCCCTCTGCCTTGGCACCCTTTTTCTTGTCCGGCACCTTCGTGGCCTTCTTTAAGTCGGCATCCTTGATCTTGCTAATGAACTCGTTGGCTGTGCTCCTCATGTCTTCCAATCTTGGCGGCGGCATCCTTGCCTCACCGCGATTCTCGCGGAGCTGCCTCTCGACGTAGCGGCACGACCACAAACCGCAACTCCAGCTGTCTTGTTGGCGGTTGCAGTTGATAGGGAGCGGTGCTTCCTCGTGAAGCTCGATCAGCTGGAGGTTCCGCAAAGTCCTCGTTGCCACCGC
>VGVV01000116.1 GCA_016873895.1 Ignavibacteria bacterium | reverse complement strand
GGTGTCTATTGAAAGCACAGAGCCAACATATTTATCTGTTCCATCAGTTCCAATCTTCAACGATGAGGTTGCGATTGTGGTGGGAATCCAGATGGTATAGACCACGCCTTGATTGTTTAGCGTATTAGGATCTGGCCCCGGTCCAGCAGTAGCAGCATTAGCCGTAGTATTAATTGTTGGCAATGTCAAAGTAAGATTTGACGCCAACGTGCCACCAACGGAAATAATTCGTCCGCCGTGATCTTCTGGGGTAAGTGTAGTGCTAGAAGTAATTTCTACAACTGAATCCGCACCTTGTTGATAAATGCCGCTAAGAGACCGCACTGGCCCCTGAAAAGTAGTACGTGCCATGACAATCCTTTCGTGTAGTAGCACATCCCCATACCGTCTCTACTAAGTCTGCTAGGTCAGTCTGTATGGGTGAAAAATTCCTAGACTTGGTACAGCATACAACGAAAGGGGGGTTTTGCAACCCCCCTCTCTTACAACATTACGCTCCGGGCGATCCAAAAATTCCTAATGGATCTGAGAAGCCAAACGAATAACGCTCACGGGCCTTATAACGGACGTTGCCAGTGTCAAAGTCTCCGTCCATCGAGGTCGCCAGAGGCGTCCGGACAAAGTGCTTCAAACCATTGGGAACATCAGTCGTCAGGAACCAAGCATCGGTATCCGTCAGATAGTGGTTTACAGAGTAACCACCGGGGATGGAACCGTTGCTCTTCAGAGCGTTGATGTCGTTGTCAGCCGTACCGACCCGGAGTTCAGTCTCCAGAATACGGGTTGCCACGAACATCAGGCTAGGCGGAACAATCAACTTCACGGGCTTGGCTGCAATCAGCAGGCCACGCTCATCCGTCCACGCAGCGATCTGAATGACAGCGGCCTCAAGAGAGGTCTCCGACAAATCAGCCGGGGTAGCCGGTTCGTTGCTGTTAGTACCACCAGACACCAGCGGGTGGGCAGTTGAAAACAACTCAACTCCGTCACCACCAGGATAGGCCGAGTTAAACCCGTTGTTCAGCACTGCTGCTGCCTTAACCTGCTTGGTGTAAGCCATACCACGAGCCAGAGCCTTGGTATAACGGGCCGAGAGGCTGTCATACAGGTTATCTTCGATTGCTTCTTCAGTAAGGGAAAACCCTAGTGCAATCGTTTCGTGGTTGTAGCGGGCCGTCCATGCTTCTTGGCCGTTGTCATAAGCGATGGAAGAACCTTCGTTTTTGACAGGTGCGGCTGAGAAACCAGACAGTTTTGTTTCCTCTTCGAAAGAACGCTCAGAGGTTTCAGTTTCAAAAATCTCTTTGTGCTCTTCTCCGTAGTTAGCGTACTCCAGACCAAACAATGCGTTCAGTCCAGGGAGCAGCTCTTTCAGTAGTTGTGCGCGTGAAATAGCCATGATTTAGCTCCCTTATACGCCAGTTGAGTTGTTGTACTGGTGCATAGTCGCATTAATCTTCACAATGACTTCTGGGAAGTTATTAG
>VGVV01000115.1 GCA_016873895.1 Ignavibacteria bacterium | reverse complement strand
CACGTGGACATCTGCTTGAAGAACTTCTTCAGCAAGCCAACCAATAATTACTCATGCTACATCAGCCCGCCCTTGGGAGGATATAGCGCGCACGTCAGCGGGTGTGAGGCAAAACAAGGAGTGAGGAAAGAAATCTGGAAGGAGAGCTTCGCTTGCCCCGGGACGAGGAGGTCGCACGATTGGGAGACCCCACCTCGGCAAAAGTGGCTTTGCTCTTTCACGGAGAATGGGAGGTGTGTGTTCGAGAGAGAGCTCAACGTGGAAGTTCCCGACAACGAGGTCAGGTGGTTGACAAAAGATGTGAGAGCGGAGCTTGGCACTGCACATGGAGGTGGTGAGCGAAGCCAACGAGAGAAGCGAGAAGGGCGACGAGCTTTTATGCACACCAAGTTCCGTCACTACGTCGGTGACGATAAGCAGTGTCGGAACCAGCAGGCGTTCCCCGCACAGTGAGTCGGTCATGTGTGTGAATCAACGTGCATCTGTTATTGCGTGCAAAGGCCAGTGGGATAGTGAGATGTTCGCAATCTGGATTCCATGCAGCATAGGACTCGAATAAAATTTGACCCACCGCTTTCGTCGTGTTTGTTGGTGACTCGCAGAGTGCTTCCCGTGGTTTGTGAGCCCGTCCCAAGAAGCTGAATTCATAGCCGCATCATCAGCACACGTGGTGATTGTTCTTTTCAAGATACAGGATTGCACGAAACATGGTAATTCGCGCCTGCAATCCCCATCCTCTTAGCGTATGACTCGTGTGTAGAACGCGAGGGCCTACCGCCTCACACAGTTTAGTTTCCGCCCCGAAGAGTATTTCCATCAGATTGAGAGCCCACCGCCTCAAGCAGAATTCATGGCAGCGTCGTGGCATTCATAATGGAATCTGGGGTCGCTCGTGGTCGTGCGTTTTTCAGGCGGACTACAACAAAGAGGTGACCGCCGCAGTGACTTGGTTGGAGGCTTGCAGTTTAAAGGGAGAGAACCCTTTGTGGTACAGCAGGCTGTTGCCGATGCCAATTGTAGAGTGACCATTTTTAGGGCCGCCCCAACATTGCGATGGGGAGCTGGGAAAGAAGTTCGATGGGCGTCCATGGTGACAAAATATGGATGTCCACCGGAATAGTTCTTAGGGTCGAAGGTAATTTAATTTTTTTGTGCAGACGTGGTGTGTGCGAGTAATCAGAATTCATGGCAGCATCGTGGGATTTTGTGCGAGGATTGCATGGCCCATCGCGACGTGTATCTTCACGTGTCTCAACCATCCGTGCGAAGTGGAAGCCTGGTCCATGTGTGTGTATCCGTGGTGAGCATATCAATCATTGGAGTGCAAGGTTGGTCGCGCGTATCTGGATTTGGCATTGTCGCTTGACAGGGATGTGAATAAACATTTTGCAACCGAGATAAATGTTTGTCATTGGTAGCGGATCTCTTTCAACTCCCGTCCGCCCGATTGAAATCTCACCCATCTCACCCGCATCGCAGACAATTTATAGAGCCCTGTGAGTATTCCACAT
>VGVV01000114.1 GCA_016873895.1 Ignavibacteria bacterium | reverse complement strand
GGGTCGCTTGATCCAGCATATTTCTCCATGCAGGCCTTAACTGAAAGGGCTTCAATCCGCTTGAAGAATTATGTAAAAGAAAGAACTACCTGGACTTCGTTCGTTTCTTTTTCGGTTTTGCCTTAGAGGGTTTAGATTTTCGTTTGGCGTTACCTTTTTTTACTACTCTCTTAGGCTTGGATTTATCTATAGTTGCATCAATCTCACTTCTTAGATGCATCATTCGAACCTCAGAATCCGTTAAGCGCACCGTAGGCGTTGAGAGTTCGAAATCTTCGAATTTCGGCTTCAAATCTGATTTCCGGCGCAGAATAAGGAACATTAATAGAGCTCCCAAAAGCAATCCTAAAAGTCCCCATGTCAAGGAACTTTGTTTACTTATTTCCTCAGAGAAGCTTTCGATCTCAAGTGAGTTTAATTCTGTTCTACTTCCATCTATCGACAAGAGTGCATTTTCTGAGACATTTACTGCATTCTTATAGCTTCGAGCTGCATCATTCTGGGCGCTGACATAGTTACCCACGTATAACACTTGATCACGAGCTTTCGAGAAATTTATTTGTGCAAGTTGAAGTTCAAACTTTGCTCCATCGACCTGCCACTTAGCTTGCTCCAAACTATTTGAGGCTTTTGCTAAATCCTCAGTGAGAGCCTCTACTCGCTGTTTGGCCTTCGTGTAGCTCTTTTTCTCTTCGTCTGTTTCCTTATTTACCGTCTTGAAGATTGTTTTTATTGTATTTCCAAGGGCCGTAATAGCAGAAGATAGAGCGCTTTTAATTGAATTAAAAATTTTCTCTCGCCTCGATAACTCTTCTTCAGCTTCATCCAACTTCTCTTTTGTCACTTGGACTTTCTTTCGCGCCTCTTCAAGCTTGTCTAATTGATCTCCTGAACTGTTTTTCGCTTCATCTGCTTTCTTCTGCGAAGCTGTTGCACCGGCTTTAGTTGTTGCCGACTGAGTCTTGGCCTTCTCTTTGAGAGCAGAAATTTTCGCAGCCGCCGCGGCCTTTGCCTTCGCAGCCGCAGCCTTAGCTTTTGCTTGTTCTTCTTCTAACTTCTTCTTCGCCTCGGCTGCTGCTTTTTCTGCAGCTGCCTTTTGAATCGCAGCTTTAGCTGCCGCTTCCTTTAGAGCTTGTGCCTGTTGTTCTGCGAGCGCAATGGCTTTCTTAGCCAATTCTTCCGCTGCCGCTTTATCGGCAACCGATTTTGCGGCCGCATCAACTGCAGATGCAGCAGAATTTGCCGCATCGGATGCTTGTGATGCAGCTTGCTGGGCCATAGCAACAACGCTATTTAGTGCGGCAAGTGCTGCTTTCGCTGCCTCAGCTGAGTCTCCACCAGCAGCTGCAGCTTTTGTTAACGCATCGGCCGCACCTCTTAGCGCTTCTTCCCTGGCCGCTGCAGCCGCAGCGGCAGCTTGAGCTTGTAACTCATTTGCCTGGGCTGCACGGAGCTCTGCTTCCTTTTTTTCTACTTCAGCTGCCTTCTGCTTTGCCTCATTTTCAAGTTTTGTTCGCTC
>VGVV01000113.1 GCA_016873895.1 Ignavibacteria bacterium | reverse complement strand
AGCCGTGACAAAGCCACTGCGCATCGCGCAAAAGTCCCCCTCTAATTCAAGTGACGCTGATGGTGAAGGAGACGGCTGGTCATTTGGGAACATGATGCATATGATGATGATGCAGGGCCGCATGGACAACGAGAGGAGGGAGCACCAGTATAAAGTTGAGATGGAGCAAAGGGAGCGTGAATATCAACTTCGACGGGAGGAGATGGCAATTGCGCGTGAGGAATCCCGTGAGCAGAGGCAGATGATGAACCTCATGTTCATGTCGATGTTGAATAAAAATGCAGGAAGTGACAGCAATAACTCGCAAAACAACACATAGAGCACATTGATGGTAGAGTTTTCTAAATTATTAGACTGATTTGATTGTACAATGATTTGTATAAATTAAGAAGTAATATATTTATACTATGAGGTCCCCCCTCCTCCCATCCTATGGGACCTCTCCCAAGCCCAGGGGTGTTCAAAACTGAATATCTTCGTTTGCATTACGTTGTAGGTGTGGCATATATGTGTTCCGTATTTGATTGATACCGACCATTCGCGCCCTCATATTATACAGCAAAACGAACATCTTCATCACAATTCTCCGCTCTCCACGCTCTTCATAAATAAACCGATCTTTGACGCGGGGAAAGGAAGACTGTATGCTCAACATACCCCACTCTGCAGTCTGCCGGGCTGACGTAGTCTGTCGTCGAAGCTGGAGCTCAATGCGTTGCTCTCGTCGAGTCTCGGCCGACGTGTTCAAAAGATCCTGCCCCGATTTCAGAAGGTAATCCTTCTTATGGTTACTAAATGCCGAGTCGACACAACACTTCCCACCCGTTGAATTGTACACCTCTTCAAGCTTTGCATATATATTGCCTAACTCCGCAACCTGGCTGTCATGAACTGATCCTGGTACATTGAAAAAAGCAATTGGAATAGTTCCGTCAGGACAAAAACAAAAGACCGAAGTAACATAGTGGTCATGGGTCCAGCCGTTGTAGAATCGCTCCTGAATGGCT
Source organism: Ignavibacteria bacterium (assembly GCA_016873895.1). GTDB lineage: Bacteria > Bacteroidota > Ignavibacteria > Kapaibacteriales > Kapaibacteriaceae > UBA10438. Next base: position 523 of record VGVV01000113.1, on the reverse strand, counting down.
GTGTTCCCAGACTGCTGCAAATGCAGTTTCAGACCATCCATCGTCGCCCAACAGTCATGTAGCAGTGGATGCCGTGTCCCAAATGCGGCTTTGTACTCGTTGATGACTTCCGCTGATGGAATCGAAACACGGGCAAGAGGGTCATTGTGAAAAATTTCAACAATCAGACGGATTCCAAATCGCAGATAAACAGAGAGGTTGGAATAGGTGAGTCCAAAAACAAGTTGCAACACATTTAATGACCCTCGTGTTCGAGTCCATACTAATACCAATCCCAAACAGTCACCAGCCTGCACTTCCCTCTTTCGCCCGGTTGTATATTGAAACTCAACTATCATCCCCGAACTGTCGAAGGGTGTGTGCCCATAAAACACAGGAGCAAATCTTTCAAGTATCCTTTCAAAACACTCGAAGTCAAAGCCTGACATCGTTATGTATGCCTGATCATTCTGTGATGCTCGCAATTTCCGCCACGGCGACAGCTTCAGCGGGATCAGGGCACATCGCGGAATCTTCCGATACC
>VGVV01000112.1 GCA_016873895.1 Ignavibacteria bacterium | reverse complement strand
GAACCCAACTGGCTTGGGTTCAGGCTGTGCTAGGCGAGCGTACTTACGAAAACGATTAGCCCAAAACTGTATGGCGCTTGGCTTGTCTGTGGGCTTATCGGCAGTAGGTCTATTGGGGTCGTTGACACTGACGATGTTCTTGTTGCCATACTGCTTACTTGCGATCAGCCAAGCATTCTCAGGTGTATCGCTGTAGATCAATGTCTCTGCTGAACTGTTGTTGCTAAGTAGTACAACGATACGATAGGCTCTGAGTATGGGTTGTTTGAATTCGTTGAAGCGCATAGTAGTATTTATTTGCGCAAAAAATTCAGGCAAGATGGATGAATAATATTTTTGTTGGAATTCTCTTAGGTGCGCTATTTGGATTCGTTTTGTAGTGGTCACTATTCAGATGGTCATCGCAATCAACCGAAACCGTAGAGACCGTGAAGCAAGCGAAAAGCGAATCCTCCAATTTGACGACTACCAATATCAACAGGAGTTCATCTATGGATCGTTGGTCTGTACGGCTCGCCGTCGGTGGATTTGCGCTTGGCGCTTTCCTTGCTTTTATACAGGGTGGGGCAGAAGTTGCGTTCATGATCGGCTTCGGATTGCCGTTCGCAGTAATCGGAGGCGTAGTCGGTCTTATAGTGGACTGGGCGAAGAAGCGGGGTAAGTAGCACTCGTTCCGTAACTACGCCATGCTCGCTCTTTACGCAGGAACTGCGTACTCCGTCATAAGCAGTCTCCCATACTGTGCCTTCAAGAACTGATACGCCTCGAAGGGGTTGCTAGCGCTGATATAGACCCAACCAAATCCGCTGCCTGGCTCGTCCTTGTAACGACAAAGACACTTGTACTGACGCATTGAAGTTCTCCTAGATAGTTAGACGAGATCAACAGCACGGCGCATTACAGCGTCATTGACTGCGATATAACGGGCTGTGGTCTGTAAGTTCGCATGTCCTGCGAGTTCCTGTAGTACTCGGACTGATACGCCCTTATCAGCAAGACTTGTGATGAAACTGCGGCGCATTGAGTGTGAACTCGCACCCTCGATGTTCGCCTCACGCATCAATTGACAGAAATGCCCTGCGAGCGTGTTTGGACTGAATCCTCGTCGTGGATTCTTCTGTGTCGTGAACAGTGGGCGAGTTGTGTCAGTCAACAATACGGGCTGTAGGTCTTTCGTCTTGTAGCGATCACAGAGATAGTTATTGATCAGATCCCGTGCTTTCTTGCCCAAGATCACAGTACGACCCTTACGACCTTTGGTCTGATCGCTACTGAGATGTATTTCGTCACGAACATCGCTCTCTTTCGTGAGTACATCGCAGACTCGTAGTGAGCAGAGTTCTTTCGCACGCATCCCTGAATACAGCCCTAGCAAGAAGATTGTCCTGTCACGCACAGCATGACGACGGAAACTGATCGCTTTGAGTACTTTTCGTACTTCTGACTCACTCAACACTCGTGCTTGGGGCATATTTCTCTCCTATCTCAGTGAAATCACATAGTTCGTACTGAAAACTCTGCTCCCATGTGATTA
>VGVV01000111.1 GCA_016873895.1 Ignavibacteria bacterium | reverse complement strand
TGCTCTACCGCGAAGGGGCCACCAACGTGGTCGTCGAGCTCAACCAGGCCCTGCGCAGCCCTGCGGGCAAGTTCAACTACATCCTCGCTGAGGGCGACTCGCTCCTGGTGCCGGAGTTTGAAAACCTCGTAGTCATCAGCGGCGACGGCCACCGGACCGCCCAGTACAGCGACCGCGACACCCTCAGCGCCCCGTACGTGGGCAGCATGCGCGCCAACCGCTACGTCAAGCAGTACGCCCTGGGCTTTGCCAAGCGTGCCGACCGCGATGGCCTGTACGTCAAGTATCCCAACGGCAAGTTCAGCCGCACCCGCAACTACCTGTTCTTTAACGTCTACCCTGTCGTTAAGCCGGGTGGCGAAATAGCGGTAGCCATGAAGCCCGAAAAGGTTAAAACCACCAAGAAAGAGGTGAAGTTTGACGTCAACCAGGCCATCGGCACGGTGACCGCAGCCCTCACGAGCTTCGCGACGATCTACGTTCTGCTGACGCGTTAATCGGCTACTAGCCACTTGTTACTAGTTTCGTTCACGTGGATCCCACAGAACAAGAAACCAGCAGCAAGAAACAAATCGCTGGCCAAGCCGCGGCCTCGCCGCGTGCGTGGTTAGTGATTTACACCAAGCCCCGCTGGGAAAAAAAGCTCGCCGACCAGCTTGCCGCCAAGGGCTTCACCGTCTACTGTCCCACGCAGCGCGCCAAGCGCCGATGGAGCGACCGCACCAAGTGGATCGACCAGCCCCTATTCAGCAGCCACATCTTCATACACATCGAGCCGGAGCGCCGCGACGCGGTCTACTTCACGCCCGGGTTTGTGCGCTTCCTGTTCTGGAACAAACGCCCCGCTCAGGTGCGCGAAACCGAAATCGACACCCTCAAGCGTTGGCTCAACGACTTTGACCACGAGGCGATCAGCATCCAGTCACTAGCCACTGGTTCGCATGTGACGGTGAAAAGCGGGCCGTTGCAGGGTCGCGAGGCCACCGTCCTCGAGCAGCGCGGAACCAAACTCGAACTATTCCTCGAAGACCTTCAGGTCAAGGTCAGCGTGGACCTGAGCAAAACTGAACTAGCAACCAACAGCTAGCAACCAGCTGCCAGCAACCAGCAGCTAGCAACTAGTACAAGAATCCAAACAGCCAAAGGGGGATCTTTTTACCAACGCTCAGCTCAATAGAGTCGGCCACTACATAGCCGTGTTCAAGGCTCTGGATTTGCTTGATGGATTTGCTGCGTCCGCCGACCTCAAAAACATAGCGGTTATCGACGGCGAAGTCGCCCATCGTCGGGTAGGTGACGTCATGCACAAAGCCCACTTGGTTGCAGAAAAACGTCTCGCGAAGGCTGCCCACGTTCAGGCTCAGAGGCGCCAGCGCATGCATCAAATTCGGATTGTCTAGAAACACCTTTTGAGGCTTTTGAAGCATGCTCACTCCTCGACCCTCTTTGTATAAATTCCGTGTTAGCCCCACGTCCTCCAAATAGTGGAAGTAACTAACGAGCGTGCTTCGGTTGATTTCTGTTTTTGCCGATATCGAAGTCATGTTGGGCGTA
>VGVV01000110.1 GCA_016873895.1 Ignavibacteria bacterium | reverse complement strand
ACAACCTCGTGACCGTCGTGGACGGAGGCGGTAAACTGCTGCTGCCGGGCGTCATCGACACCCAAGTGCACTTTCGCGAGCCCGGACTCACCCACAAGGCCGACCTGACCACCGAGTCGATGGCCGCTGTGGCCGGCGGAGTGACTTCCTACATCGAGCAGCCCAATACGGTACCGGCCGCAACCACGCTCGAACTGCTCGAAGCCAAGTTTGCCCGCGCCGCCGAGGTTTCGTGGGCCAACTACAGCTTCAGTCTGGGCGCCTCCAACACCAACCTTGAGGAACTCAAGCGGGCCTCCAAGCGCGACGTGGCCGCCGTCAAGATGTTCCTGGGCTCGAGCACCGGCGACTTGCTTGTCGACGATCCCGCCGCCGTGGAACGCATTTTTCGCGAAGTCGACCACCAGCTCATCGCGCACTGCGAAGACGAGCCCACGATGCGCGCCAACCTCGAGCGCCTCATCGAAGAGCGCGGAGGCCGGGAGCACCTGACGGCCGCCGACCACCCGCTGATTCGCAGCGAAGAGGCCTGCTACCTTTCGTCGTCGCGCGCCGTGGCCCTCGCCCGCGAAACCGATGCCCATTTTCACGTCTACCACGTGTCAACGGCCAAAGAACTCGATCTTTTTGACGCGGAATTGCCCCTTTCCGAGAAAAAAATCACGGCTGAGGCCTGCGTGCACCACCTTTGGTTCAGCGACGCCGACTACGCCGAGCTGGGCAACCGCATCAAATGGAACCCCGCAGTTAAAACGGCGGCCGACCGCGACGCCCTGCGCGCCGCCCTGCTCGACGGACGCATCGACGTGGTTGCGACCGACCACGCGCCGCACACGCTCGAAGAAAAGCAGCGGCAGTACCTCGACGCGCCCAGCGGCGGTCCGCTCATTCAAAACAGCTTACCGGCCATGCTGGAGCTCGCGCGCCGCCTCGACATCGACTACGCGCGCATCGTCGAGCTGATGTGCCACCAGCCGGCCCAGCTGTTCGGCATTCACGAGCGCGGATTTTTGCGCGAAGGCTACCACGCCGACCTCGTGCTGGTCGACCCGCACCGCCCTTACACGGTGCACGGTGCCGAAATGTTTACCAAGTGCAAGTGGTCGCCGTTTGAAGGACGCACCTTCGCGGCGCGCATCAGCCAAACCTGGGTCAACGGAACGCTCGTGTACCGCGACGGTAAGCACCGCAACGCTCCAGCTGGCCAACGCCTGATGTTCAACCGCCCATGGTAAGACAGCACCGCGCCGCGTGGGCACTCGTCTTGGGGGTAGCGCTGGCGCTATCGGGCTGCGGCGGGAGCGCCGAGCCCGAAAACCCGCGCGAGCGGCCCAAGGACTTGATTCCGCGCGAAGCGTTTACCGATTTGCTCACCGAAATGCACCTGATTGAGGGCGCCCGCGGCGGCGAACACCTCATGGGCGACAGCATCGCCGTTTGGCGGGTCTACCACGCGGCCTTCGAGCGCCGCGGCTACCGCCCCGAACAGGTTGCCCGCAGCTACGCCTACTACCATTCCGACCCCAAACTGGCGGTCGAAATCTACCAAGAGGTCATGGAGCGTC
>VGVV01000109.1 GCA_016873895.1 Ignavibacteria bacterium | reverse complement strand
TTTCTCAGCCAACTTGCATGTTCCAAATACAAACGTACATATCCATAAATGGCAAAACCAAGCAAGGGAATGAGCACATACCAATATGCACCATGCAATGCATAGGCAATATCTATGGTTTCAGCATGCTGACTACCAGGAAATGGCATGATGAAATAAATGCTGAGAATCGTGATGATGCTCGATAGCAATGTTCCGAAAATGATGAGTAGCGTTGACATGATAAATCCCTGTAAATCCCATTTAACTTTGCGAATATACGAAGCTTCGGACTTTTGAATATTGTCTCTTCTTCCTTAAAAAAATCCCCTCACTTTTAAAGTAAGGGGATTGTTGTTTAGTCTTCGAATTGTCTATCATCACGCGGACGTTCATCTCTTGGTCTTTCTTCGCGTGGACGATCATCGCGATGTCTATCATCGCGGCGTGGACCTCTATCGCGATCATAACCACCTCTGCCACCGCGATCTCTGTCATATCCGCCACGACCACCGCGATCATCGCGGCGTGGACGCTCAGGTCTTTGTGGTTCCACATAGCCTTCTGGTGGAGTAAGAAGAACTTTATGACTCAATCTAAATTTTCCGTCTGATTGGATTTCGAGAAGTTTGACATCGATTTGTTGTCCGACTTTCAAGACATCACTCACATTCTGGAAATAGTCATAGCTTATTTGTGAAATATGCAGAAGACCCTTTGTCTTCGGCATGAATTCTACAATTGCACCGAGTCCTTCGCGCACATCCTTCACGGTTGCAGTGTACACTTTACCCACTTCCGGAGGACTTGTCAATTCTTTGATCCGTGCAATTGTTTGCTGCGCAGCTTCTTGATTCGTTGCGGCAATGATGCATGATCCATCATCTTCGATGGTGATTTCAACGCCGAACTCCCTCTGCATGCCACGAATGGTGTCTCCACCCGGGCCGATCACTGTTCCAATCATGTCTTGAGGAATCATGATTGTGGTAAGCCTTGGAGCATATTGCGAGAGATCCGAACGATGTTCAGACAATGCTTCATTCATGATGCCCAAAATATGGAGGCGACCATGACGAGCTTGATCGAGTGCTCTACGCATGAGCTCTGTAGACAATCCACCAATCTTGATATCCATTTGGCAAGCAGTGATTCCGCCAACAGTACCTGCAACTTTGAAGTCCATGTCACCAAGGAAATCTTCATCGCCAAGAATATCACTCAGAATTGCGGAATCATCATCTTCCATGATGAGTCCCATGGCAATGCCGGCAACAGCTTTTTTGACAGGCACACCTGCATCCATCAGCGCCAAACTTCCGGCACATACAGTTGCCATGGAAGATGAACCATTGGATTCGAGAATGTCAGAAACGATGCGAACAACATAAGGGAAGTCTTCATCGCCGGGCATCATCACTTTAAGTGCGCGTTCAGCAAGTTTTCCATGACCAATCTCGCGACGGCTAGTACCGGTCATACGACCCGCTTCACCGGTTGAGAAAGGAGGGAAGTTATAATGGAGCATGAAACGACGATATTCGGTTTCGAATAAGCCATCAATCATTTGCTCATCGCTTTTAGTGCCAAGCGTGA
>VGVV01000108.1 GCA_016873895.1 Ignavibacteria bacterium | reverse complement strand
CCAAGCGCGCTTTGGACACCATAACCATGAACTCACCGGGACCCGCGCTGCCAAGGGCGCAGGACCATTCCTCGCCGTCGTTGAGCTGCGCCACCAAACGTTTGATTTTGGCTTCGCGAATCGGCGTTGACACCTCGGGCGGAACCGGCGCATAGCGCATTCCGCCCAGCACCTCGCTGACCGAAATGCTCGTCGCAAATTCCCAGGTGGCTTCCACGGGGGTTTAGATGTGCGCCATCATGTCGTCCACCAGAGCGTCGAGGTCGTAGCGCGGACTCCAGCCCCAGTCGCGGCGCGCTTCGGCGTCGTCGATTCGCTGGGGCCAGCTGTTGGCGATGGCCTGACGAAAGTCCGGGGCATAGTCGATGGTGAAATCCGGCATGCGCTGGGCGATGGCGGCGGCGAGTTCCGCCGGCGTAAAGTCCACAGCCGCCACGTTGTAGCTGGTGTGTACGCTCAGCGACTCCTTGGGTGCGGCCATGAGCTGAAGGGTGGCGTGAATGGCGTCCTCTATGTGCATCATCGGCAGACGGGTTTCGGCGTCCAAGAAGCTCGTGTAGCGCGCGTCGCGGCGGGCCGCATGAAAGATGTCTATGGCGTAGTCGGTGGTTCCGCCCCCCGGGGGCGTCTTCCACGAAATCAGGCCCGGGTAGCGAAGCGAGCGCACGTCCACACCAAACTTTTGGCGGTAGTACTGGCACCACAGTTCGCCGGCCCGCTTGCTGACGCCGTAGACGGTGGTCGGATCCATGACGGTGTATTGCGGCGTGTCCAAGCGGGGCGTGGTCGGTCCGAAGGCCGCGATGGATGAAGGCCAAAACACGCGGTCGATCAGGCCCTCTTTGGCCATGTCGAGCACGATGAAGAGGGTGTCCATGTTGAGGGCCCAGGCCTTGTCGGGCATTTTTTCGCCCGTGGCGCTCAGCATCGCGACCAACTGGTAGACTTCGCGAATGCCTTCGCGCTGCACGAGGGCGCGGACGGCCACCGCGTCGGTGGCGTCGAGGGCCGCTGCGGGCTGGATTAAGGCGTCCGCCCGAAGGTCCGCTGCCCAAACGTTTTCGGGGCCGCGCTCGCTGCGCAGAGCCGCCACGAGTTCGGTGCCAATTTGGCCGCCGGCTCCGAGAACCAATACCTTGTTCATAGGGCCAAAGTTAGGTTCCGAATGGGCGCTGTAGGGGCTGACTATTGTCATGTTCCGCACTCGGCAATATTCCCGAACTTTGGTGCATGGACCTTTCGCACGAACCGCAACCTGACTCGCCCAAAAAGCGCCGAAAGCCTGTGCTGCGCAACCTCTACGACCGCGCCACCCTCGAGCGCCGCTTGGCGGCCGAGCCTTTTGCGCGGCGCACGGTTTCGTTTTACCGCTACGTGCGCCTCGACGACCCTAAGGCCGTGCGCGACCAGCTATTCGCCGAATGGGATGCGCTGGGCGTCTTTGGACGGGTGTACGTGGCCCGCGAGGGCATCAACGCCCAGATCAGCGTGCCCGAGCCCAACTGGACCGCCTTTGCCGACGCCCTGTACGCCTGGGCGGAATTCGACCGCATGCCCTTTAAGTTCGCCGTTGAAGA
>VGVV01000107.1 GCA_016873895.1 Ignavibacteria bacterium | reverse complement strand
ATTTATCAAATCTAGCTGCTGGTACATATACGGTTACAATTACCGAATCTAATGGCTGTACAGTTACGGGAACAACAAGCTTTACAATTACACAACCTGCTGCAGTTGTAGCTAGCGGAACTCAAGTAAACAATACTTGTAACGGTGCTTCTGCAGGATCAATTGACTTGTCAGTAGTTGGCGGGTCGGGTTCTTATACATATTTATGGAGTAATGGAGCAACAACTCAAGATTTATCAAATCTAGCTGCTGGTACATATACGGTTACAATTACCGAATCTAATGGCTGTACAGTTACGGGAACAACAAGCTTTACAATTACACAACCTGCTGCAGTTGTAGCTAGCGGAACTCAAGTCAATGTAACTGGCTGTTTTGGAAATTCAAATGGATCAATTGACTTGTCAGTAGTTGGCGGGTCGGGTTCTTATACATATTCATGGAGTAATGGATCTAGTGTAGTAGGAACTACTCAAGACATTTCTAATTTAGCTGCTGGCACCTACACAGTTACCATTACTGAATCCAACGGTTGTACAGTAACAGGTACAACAAGCTTTACAATAACCCAACCTTCTCAATTAACTGTTGCAGATGACGGTATTACAGATGCATTCTGTGCTAATAGTTCTGATGGTGCTATTGGAATTACAGTCACTGGTGGTACACCTAATGGTTCAGCACCTTTATATTCATATGCATGGACAGGGCCAAATAGTTTTACTTCAACTAATGAAGATCAAAACTTTAATTTAGCACCCGGACCATATGCCGTAACGGTTACAGATGCAAATGGATGTACAGCGACTTTATCAAATCTAGTTGTTGGGTCGAATCCTGCAATAGTTATAACAGCCTCTGCTACTAACGTTACTTGTAATGGAGGTACAACAGGTTCAATTAACGCTACTGTATCAGGTGGTGTTGCTCCTTATTCTTACTCTTGGACAGGCCCTAATGGTTATACTTCATCATCTGAAGACCCATCTGGATTGGCAGCCGGAAATTATGTTCTTACAGTTACTGATGATAACTTCTGTTCGCAGACTTCTTCAACAATTACACTAACACAACCTGCTCTTCTATCAGCAACTGTTGCAGCGGCTTCAGCTTCAGTTTGTTCAGGTGCTAATGCTGTGTTTACGTTAACTGGTACAGCTACGCAAGTTGTTACCTATAAAATCAACAATGGTGCAAATACGACAGCTACAATCGGTGCTGGTGGTACAGCAACGGTGACGATTAATAACGCAACAACCACACAAACACTTACCTTGGTTTCTGTATCTAATGGAGCATGTTCTAATGCGGTTTCAGGAAACGCAAGTGTATCAATTCTTGATCTACCTACAGCAAATGCTGGTAACGACCAAACAGTTTGTAGCGGCACACAAGTAACGCTTACAGGTGCAAGCAATGGAACTATAGCTTGGGACAACAGTGTTACAGATGGTACGGCATTCACCGTTACCAACAACACGAATGCGCCGACGACAATAACATATACACTTACTGCAACTGGTTCAAACGGTTGTACGAATACTGATCAAGTTGTTGTGACTATTAACCCACTTCCTACTGTAAGT
>VGVV01000106.1 GCA_016873895.1 Ignavibacteria bacterium | reverse complement strand
GTCAGTCCATCGCAGAGCACCATCGCAAGCAGTCGGCCCTTCAACCGAGGTTGTCGTTGATGTACAAACCTCGGATTATATTGTTTTGGAAGCTGACGAAGAAGAGTGTGTTGAAGGCGAGGCTGCATTAGAATTTTTTGAGAGGTCAATGGGTCTAGTGTCCAAAGACAGTTACATGAGCGCTCCGCCGCCAGGCTCTGCCAGTGAGTCAAGTTTTGCGACGCCCGGCTCAACCGAAGAAACGGCGGTCCATGACGCGTTACTGCACCAGCCTCTGGCAGTGCTTGGGGCGACGAGCTCCGGCGTTGGACCCCAAAGCTTGTGCAGTGCCGACGGCCGTGCAGGCCCCGTGCAAGACGTTTTGGCAGGCTCAGCTGAAGCACCGGCGGAGAGGGTCCCATCGAAAGCGCGGCCCAAAACCCGCCAGGAGTCCGGGATCAGTGGAGGGTCATCGTGTGGAAGCGCAGGCCCTCCACATCAACCCAGTTGCTAGCCCCCCACCGTGCAAGCTGCAGGCTGCGGCACGGCGCATTGCACGCAAGTTGGCGGAGGCGGAGCGGCAGTGCAGACTCTCTGAGCGTGCTCCGTGCTGGCCGGACGAGTGACGGCCAGCCTTTGGCAGTTCGTCATCGTTGGCTGGCCAGAGCCTGCAAGCTTTCAGTCTGTCTGTGCTCCGCCCTGGCCGGGCGAGTGAGCGCCAGCCTTTGGTAGTGCTCAGCCATCGGCTGGCCAAACCTTGTAGGCCGTCACTGTTGCGATCGCGTAAAAGAAAAAACAGATGCAGACGTCTTGGTGTGACTTTTCATCAATTACTGTGACAGGAGTTGCTTGGCGTACTACACTCGGCATTCCCTTTGTAGTTCATGTAGCAGGGTTCATGAAATCGGCATCAAACAAGTCTGACGTCTTTGTGATGTTTATGAAGAAAGCAGAGATTCGAGTGGCATCGTTTGTTATGGGAGCATTCCTGCATTGTCTTGAGACCAACAGTTGGCTGTTACAATGATGTGTTTGATTGTTGCCCGATGGTTCTTGGTCCTTGTTCCATTTATTGGTTTGGAGTCCCGGATATCAGCCCATGTTGGCCCGTCTGCTGTCGCTCTGTGTCATGGGATGGGGGAGCTCGGTGGGACTTCCGTGTGTAAAGTCATTGTTTTTTTGATCGGAAGCAACACGCTTGATGCTTTCTTGATAATGCTTGCTAGGTTTCGCAAGGGTCAGGCCCTGCCAACCCAGACAGTGAGTTCCTCTCTGAGAGCATGACTTTGTGCCTTGGCATCTCTCCAGGCTTGCTTTTGGTTGGGGAGTGGGTAAGGGGATGAGACGTTGGGATTCTGGGACGGAGCAAGTCCCGCATTTCCGCCACACGTTCGTCGTCTTTGTCCAGACTGTGAGTCCTTCTTTGTGAGCATGATTTTGCGCGTTGGCCCTTCTTCATTTTCGCTTTTGCTTGGGGATGGGGTGAGGGGATGCAACGTTGCTCGGGGATGTAGCAGGTTGCGCTTTCCCGTCCTATTGTTGTCTTCATTGTCCAGTGTCACCGTGGGTCAGGCTCTGCCAACCCAATCAAAGAAATTGTATTGTTGT
>VGVV01000105.1 GCA_016873895.1 Ignavibacteria bacterium | reverse complement strand
CAGCCTGCTCGTTCACGTAGTGCTGCACGAGTTCGTGGAGCTCTGCCGCAAAAAAGCGCTCGATCAGCTCGCGCGAGGTCATGTGCTCGAACTGGGGCATAACGGCCTCAACCAACGGCTTAATTACCTCGGGTGCTTCGGGATGCGACGCAAATTCTTCGGCGAAGTGGTTCACTTGGCGGGCCAACACCTCGTCGCGCGTGGGCAGCTGGCTCTGAATCATCTCGCGCTGAATCATCTTTTGGATGAAGGCGATCTTGCGGCGCTCCATCGGATTGATGAGGGCCCAGCTTTCGCCGGACTTTCCGGCACGGCCGGTGCGGCCGCTGCGGTGGTTGTAGCTCTCGGTGTCGTTCGGGAACCCAAAGTGAATGACGTGCGAAAGGTCCTGAACGTCAATTCCGCGCGCCGCGACGTCGGTACAAACCAGCAACTTCACGCGCTTGTGGCGAAACGACTGCATCACCAAATCGCGCTGCTGCTGGCTCAGGTCGCCGTGCAGGGCTGAGGCCGTGTAGCCCTCGGCTACGAGGCGCTCGGCCAGCTCTTGGGTTTCGATCTTGGTGCGGCAGAAAATCATGCCATAGAGTCCGGGTGCGCTGTCGAGCAGGCGGCGGAGTCCGCTGTAGCGGTGCTCCTTTGGCACCACAAACACCTTGTGGGTAACGGTCGTGGTACCTGAGTTGCGCTGGCCGATTTGCACGCGAACCGGCTCGTTCATGAGCGTTTTAGTCATGGCGTCAATGGGCTTGGGCAGCGTAGCGCTAAAGCACCAAATGTTGCGGCCCTCGGGGGCTTGCTTTAGGACTTCTTGCACGTCGTCCCAGAAGCCCATGTTGAGCATTTCGTCGGCCTCATCGAGCACGATATACTCGAGGTCGTCAAAAAGCACCTGGCCTTGGCGGTTCAGGTCAAGCAAGCGACCGGGGGTGGCCATCAAAATATCTACGCCCTTTTTCATGGCCGTAATCTGGGTGCGCATCGCAGCTCCGCCGTAGACGGCAAGCATGCGGAGGCCTGTTTCGGCCGCGTACTTTTCCATTTCGGTCGAAATCTGCACGCAGAGTTCGCGGGTCGGAGCCAGGATTAAGGCCTTCGGACGGTTTTTTGCTGACGGCTGGCCGTCTTCGAGCAGCATGTGCAGCAGCGGAAGACCAAAGGCAGCCGTTTTTCCGGTTCCGGTTTGCGCGAGCGCAACCATGTCGGTTTGGCCATTGGCCCCTAAAAGCAGGGGTATAGTTTCAGATTGGACAGGCGTAGCCTGTTCGAAACCAAGCGCTTGAATCGCCTGGAGGAGTTCGGCCCGAAGGCCGAGTTCAGTAAAAGTAGACATCGCGAAGATGAGTTTAAGCCCTAATAAAATGGCCCCAACCCGCGGAGCCTTCGGTCGTAGAAAAGCATATCGTCCTGTAAGCCGGATTCTGTTCGCGCCTTGCGGCGCGCCCTTGCCATTGATCTGGGCAGTTGGTCACCCAACTGCTCTATCTGCCTACCCGCTGGCTCAGACGAGCCGTCTTCAAGCGCCAGCCTACATGGCATTTCATCCCGCGAGGTTTACCAAGCCATCAAAATTGCTTTTGACGCTGGTGGG
>VGVV01000104.1 GCA_016873895.1 Ignavibacteria bacterium | reverse complement strand
TATCGGTCCTATTGCGACTACGCCGACGAGCACTGGGAGTAACAAAAAGAAAGTTGCTTTTAGCCCGGCGGGAGCCGCGGCCGGCAGCGACAAAGGTAACGACAAAAGCCGCAGCCCCATGAGCCGTGAGGTGACGTCGATCCTCAAGAGCCACGAGCCCGAGACGGTGGTCGAGAACGAAGTTTGCTCTGTTTGTGGTTCTTCGAAACAGACGGCCATGCTGGCGGGAAGCTGTTGGGAAACAAGTCAAACGCCTTGCAACTTTGGCGATGGAACTGCCGATGCCAATTGCCCGGGGGGACCCGCGGCCAGTTCAAGTGGAAGTACGATATGCCCGGGGGGACCCGCGGCGCTGCCAGCAGGATACAACGAAAAGTGGAGTTATCCATCGTTGAAAGGTCTTATCACAAAGTTTGAGAAAGAATGGACATTTGCTGAGAAAACTAGAGCATTTGCGAAGACCATCAACCTGCTGCGCAAAGCCATCAACGAGATCCTCGATGATCAAATTCAGTTGCTGCACGACGCGAACGCTCCTGTTGAGAAGCTGGAGGTCGATGCTTTGATGGCGACGCTTAAAAATAATAATGTACTTCCCGAATTGCAAGATCTGATGCAACATGCTCAGGGGGACCTGAGCGAGCACTCATATACTTTCTCGGTGGCTAAATATGTCGATCGCGCCGACAACGACACGCCGATGAAAATGTTGACACAGTTTATGCCCTTGGAAGTCTCGCCGCAGACGCTGATGCCGTTCACTCATATGGAAGTTTTCTCGGACTCTACTTTGAATGGGTCTAAATCTAAAGCCAAGAAGACGTTTGAATGGGAGTATCCAATTGAAGCTGCCTTTCCACAGAAGTTGCTTGATAAATATTATCATGTTCAAGCCGGCGCCACGATCAAGAATTTGGTGGCGCAGATCGAGGCACGGCAGCGGGCTTGGAAGGACCTTTTTCCGGATCATCACCGCAGTGGTACTGGACGTAAGGCTTGCCTTGTGTTTTGGAGTGCAAATGATTTCTTCGGAGCCAAGAAGGAACTTTTGAATCTTTCACCGTCCCAGATGAAAGCAATTTGCGATGCCGCCGAGCACTTGTGTAAGGTGTTGAACAATATTGACGGCATGGCTGTTGTTATCGGACCTGGTGACGATCATTGTTGGAAAACGGCACCGATGTTCAACGACTATGCGAAGCAAGTTGTCGATATCCTTTTGAAGCATCAGATTCGCGTGATCAACCCGACGAAGATATATCAGCGAGTTCCGAAAAGTGACCTTTGGCATGCAGACCGTACTTGGGACAATTCGCAGGAGTTGGCAAGATTGGTTATGAACGCCCTCCGTATTTTGCAGTTCGAAAGTATCTTGAAAATCTGCTTTGCCGCCTACGCTGTTCATCTTCACAACGCTCGTGTTGATATTGGCCAGGCATACAAAAACACACCAATGACCGGTGGGAACCGCGTCGACAGCGCACCTTCTTTGAGACCGGCGGGAGCCGAGTCGAGTGCATGCGCCGCTTTTCACGAAGATGACGAAAGCGACGCAGAAGCAACCGAGAAGGACGCCGAAAGGGAAAAGTTCT
>VGVV01000103.1 GCA_016873895.1 Ignavibacteria bacterium | reverse complement strand
TGCTCTACCGCGAAGGGGCCACCAACGTGGTCGTCGAGCTCAACCAGGCCCTGCGCAGCCCTGCGGGCAAGTTCAACTACATCCTCGCTGAGGGCGACTCGCTCCTGGTGCCGGAGTTTGAAAACCTGGTGGTCATCAGCGGAGACGGACACCGCACGGCCCAGTACGGCGACCGCGATACGTTGAGCGCACCCTTTGTGGGCAATATGCGCGCGAACCGCTACGTGAAGCAGTTTGCGCTTGGTTTTGCCCAGCGCGCGGACCGCGACGGCCTCTACGTCAAGTACCCCAACGGCAAGTTCAGCCGCACCCGCAACTACGGCCTCTTTAGAATCTACCCCGTTGTTAAGGTGGGCGGCGAAATCGCCGTTAGCCTCAAGCCCGAAAAGGTAAAAACCAGAAAAGAGGTGAAGTTTGACGTCAACCAAGCCATCGGCACGGTGACGGCGGCCCTCACGAGCTTAGCGACGATCTACGTTCTGCTGACGCGTTAATTGGCTACTAGCCACTAGTTACTAGTTTCGTTCACGTGGATCCCACAGAACAAGAAACCAGCAACCAGCAGCAGGTTGAGCTAGTAACCAGCAGCAAGAAACAAATCGCTGGCCAAGCCTCGGCCGACGGCCGAGCTTGGCTGGTGATTTACACAAAACCCCGCTGGGAAAAAAAGCTGGCCGACCAGCTTGCCGCCAAGGGCTTCACCGTCTACTGTCCCACGCAGCGCGCCAAGCGCCGATGGAGCGACCGCACCAAGTGGATCGACCAGCCCCTATTCAGCAGCCACATCTTCATCCACATCGAGCCGGAGCGCCGCGACGCGGTCTACTTTACGCCAGGTTTCGTGCGCTTCCTCTTTTGGAACAAACGCCCCGCCGTGGTGCGCGAAACTGAAATCGACACCCTCAAGCGTTGGCTCAATGACTTTGACCACGAATCCATCAGCATACAGTCACTGGCAACTGGTTCGCACGTAACGGTCAAAAGCGGACCCCTTCAAGGCCGCGAGGCCACCGTCCTCGAGCAGCGCGGAACCAAACTCGAACTCTACCTCGAAGACCTACAGGTCAAAGTAAGTGTGGACTTGAGCAAAACAGAACTAGCAACTAGCAGCTAGCAACCAGCTGCCAGCAACCAGCAGCTAGCAACCAGCTGCCAGCAACCAGCAACCAGCAACCAGCAGCTAGCAACTAGTACAAGAATCCAAACAGCCAAAGGGGGATCTTTTTACCAACGCTCAGCTCATTAGAGTCGGCCACTACATAGCCGTGTTCAAGGCTCTGGATTTGCTTGATGGATTTGCTGCGTCCGCCGACCTCAAAAACATAGCGGTTATCGACGGCAAAGTCGCCCATCCTCGGGTAGGTGACGTCATGCACAAAGCCCACTTGGTTGCAGAAAAACGTCTCGCGAAGGCTGCCCACGTTCAGGCTCAGAGGCGCCAGCACGTGCATCAAATTCGGATTGTCTAGAAACACCTTTTGAGGCTTTTGAAGCAGGCTCACTCCTCGACCCTCTTTGTATAAATTCCGTGTTAGCCCCACGTCCTCCAAATAGTGGAAGTAACTAACGAGCGTGCTTCGGTTGATTTCTGTTTTTGCCGATATCGAAGTCATGTTGGGCGTA
>VGVV01000102.1 GCA_016873895.1 Ignavibacteria bacterium | reverse complement strand
TTACAGTGTAGCTGCCTGAAGTGCTCACGCTGATCGTTTGATCTGCCGAACCGTTGCTCCACTGGTATGTGTAGCCAGTTCCTGCGTTGGCACTCAAGCTTACTGAACTACCTGCACAAATCGTAGTGCTACCACCTGCTGTAATTGTCGCAGTTGGTAAAGCATTAACGTTGAAGATCATCGTTACGCTGTTGGTACAACCGTTAGAGTTGGTAACAGTATAAGTAATGATACTTGAACCAGCAACCCCTGCAGTTACAACACCTGTAGTTTGATTAATTGTAGCTACGGACAAGTTACTTGAAGACCAAGTTCCACCCGAAGTTGTATTGCTGAGTGTTGTTGAAGAACCAGCACAAATTGCATTCGATCCGCCAATTGCCGAAAGCGCCGGTAAACCGTTGACAGTAAATGAAGCAGTGGTAGAGTTCGTACATCCATTCCCATCTGTTACAGTATATGTAATGGTAGCTGTTCCTGCGCTTACTCCAGTAACAACCCCTGTAGAGGCGTTAACTGTTGCAATTGCAGTATTAGATGTGCTCCATGTTCCGCCTGGTGCAGAAGGATTTAATAAAGTAGAACTTGAACCGATACAAGCAGAAGCCGTACCTAAGATTGTTCCTGCCGATGGAAGCGGATTCTCTGTTACAACTGTTGCAGCTGATGTAGCAGAACAGCCGTTGTTGTTGGTTACGGTTACAGTGTAGCTTCCTGAAGCAGTAGCTGTATACGTGCTCGAGGTTGCTCCTGTAATTGCAGAGCCATTCAAATTCCAAGCGTAAGTGTATGTCATGCCTGCTGGTGCGCTAGGGCCCATCAAGACAACGCTTCCGCCATCACAGAATGTAGTTGCCCCCGCTGCAGCTATTGTTGCAGTAGGCAAGCTATTCACTGTTACTGTGGTGGTGGTGGTATTCGTACATGAACCAACAGTTACAGTGTAAGTAATTGTGGCTGTTCCTGCTGCAATTCCAGTCACAACCCCAGAAGAAGCGTTCACTGAAGCAACATTTGAGTTTGAAGAACTCCATGTGCCGCCTGTTACAGAGCTGCTCAATGTAGTTGTAGAGTTGATACATACTGAAGTTGTACCAGAGATGGTACCTGCACTTGGAAGCGCAGTAATTGTAAGAACAGCTACATCTGAATTTGTACCACAAGCGTTGGTTGCGTAGAAAATAATGTTGATATTGCCTGTTTCACCTGGCGCAGGGTTGTATGTTACAGTAGGCGTATTGGTAACATTTGGAGTAATTGAACCATTTCCTGATGTTGCCCAGTATCCTGTTTCGGCATCTGCAGTAGTCACAGTGAAACTTGCAGTTCCATTGCTACAAATTGTTTGATCTGCTCCGACATTCACAGTAGGAGCCCCACCTAATACAGTAATAGTTGCCGTAAATGGCGTGCCAGTACATGTAACACCGTTATTGGTAAATTGAGGTGTAATAGAATATTGAATTTGTTGCGAAGTTGATGACGAATTCGCCAACGTCTGAGAAATAATTGCAGCCGGCGTTGAATTTGCTTGAGCTCCACCTATGTTTGCATTATTGGTCAAAATCGTCCAAGTGTATAGCGTACCTGATGGTACGACATTACCAGTTGCACCATTCACAGGAGATATTGAGAAAGCAGAACCCG
>VGVV01000101.1 GCA_016873895.1 Ignavibacteria bacterium | reverse complement strand
GAGCTTGGACATCGATGTCCTCTCCAACTTTACTCCGAAGCAAATCTTCCATGCGCCTTTTCACAACCGACAACCCCGGAACATTGGGATCTTGCAAAGCCTGCGACAAAACATTCATAACCAAGTGTACTGCAAGTTCGAGCTTCAAACCGCAATACCACGCGACAGGGCCAGGATTCGACACTGCCAGCTCATAAAAGGCCTTCTTCATGGCAGTATCTCTGGCAGAGCCTGGGGACTCTTGCTGCCAGCGTTCGTAATAATCTCGTGCGTTGGAATCAGACGGCTCTCCAGAGGGGTAGCTTTTTAAGATCGTTTCATGAAGTTGACTCCACTTGTACACTGCGCAAGTGAGAGTGCAAAACCCCGCTGGGATTCTTCCCGCCCCGGCATTCTCACCGGAATCAGCAGTCTCAGCTTCCACTTGGTGAACCATGGATTCTAAGTCCTGCCGCATCTTCCGGCGTTCGGCAACGCTGCCGGGAAGACGATTGGTGGCCGTGGACATCTGTTGAACAAGGCTCTTCCGCGTGTTCGAGTCCAACAAATCCTCCAAGGTGTACTGCGTTGCGCAAGCCCTGGTTCGAAAGAATGTGCGCTGCATGCCAGGTGTCATGGCACGCAGAACAGTGTCCAGCAACCAATATCGGAAACGAGTGTGGCGCATGAACCGACCATCATGCCACAAAAGTACAAAACGCCCCCACTCCTCGAACTTCAGCAATTTGGCCATGCCGCCGCGGAGTGCATGGAAATCTCCAGTGCCATGAGGGAACAACTTTGGAAAGGCTTTTGCAATGTACCCCGGCGTGTCCTCCCGAACTGCTTGGCCCGGCTGGTCTTCTACGGCGGGAGGGTCCACGCGCGGCAGCTTCCGTGTGCGATCAGCTCTATCAGAGACTGGAGCCTTGCCTTCGCCCTCAGAGACTGGCGCCTCGCCTCCCCCGGAGGGAACGGATGCCAGCTCACGCACCGCTGCTGCCATCTGTTCAAGCACTTCCTCCCGCTGTGACACGTCTTCGGCAGGCGCCGTGGAACTGCAGCCGCCGAGAAATACGATCGGCTCATCCTGCGATGCCACTGCCCTGACGGTGTATAGCTCGCTGTATAACATGCACAAGTCCTCGCTCCAGTCAGATTGCGGAAGACCAGCCAGATAAGCAGCCGCTGCCACACCCTGTACTGTCTCCGGTAATTGAAGCTGCAGAGCCTGGTGGGCAAGAAGCACGATCGCAAGCATATGCTCCGACAGCGTGGTGGCGGCCCGCAGCATTGGCAGCTCTTGGACGTCGGCGGCAAGAGCTCGGAGCAAATTCCAGCGGTCGAGCGTCTGGCCGCCCTCGTGGTGCTGACCGCCCTCGTGCTGCTTGTCGAGAAGAGCCACCATACGCCGGCCCATCGGGAAACCTGCATCTCCACTCTCGAGCGCGCACTGCGCCTCGTGAATCCACCGATCAAAGTCCTCTCGGGTGACGACGTGAGGCTGCTCGCCCACAAAGTCCTCCTCGCGAACCGTTCCAACAACGACTCCATCCTCGCACCACGCAAGCGCCGCAGATTCATCCCACTTTACGTTCCTGTAGTATCCGTTGTGCTTGCACAGCCAGGCGAAGGCAGCTCGCAGCCGATCGACGTTGACCGTAAAGGGCATCTTGTTGGA
>VGVV01000100.1 GCA_016873895.1 Ignavibacteria bacterium | reverse complement strand
CGCACCCAAACAAGCCATTCCGCTTCAGCTCTACAAGTGCTTTCAATACACAGAAACCGGAGTCGAGGACAATATACCTCCCCGTCCCAAAATACGATGACAGCATACGCAACAATAAGCCAGCTGTCTTTCCCATTGCTTCATATGGCCGACGAAGCAAGGCCGGCGCGTCCTTCCCCTCGACCATTTCAATCACAAACATAATTGTTGAGATACCACAGCAGGCGCTGTGGTACTCATTTCCAAATGGGTGGGGCTTGCGCGGGCAGAACACCCACCCCGGACAGGTCCATCTGGTGTGCCAGATCGACATGCTCTCGTCAAGACATACAATCCATGCGGCAAGGAAGATGTTCGCCATGTGTTCATTCCAAGCATGAATCATTTGGCGGATCTGCCAAAACCTGTCAACGTATGTGGGCGGCGGCACATCGGTGAAAGCAAGGTTCCGACCAATCACATGGAACCTCTTCTTTCCCATCAAGTCCCGGAAATTGTAGGGGCATGGGTCCGTAGTTTGATCTCGGGGGGTATTATCGTAGCACCAGTAGTCGTCAACACTCCAGCCGGGACTCGATGCCATCAGGAGGCGCATCCCAATGAATCGAAGGCATTCGCCAAAAGTGAACGGCTTGCTGGCCGCATTGATCACCCCAACATTGGTCCTTCTGATGAGAACGTCCGTCAGCCACACGACAGGGAAGAGATGGAGGAAGATTTCCATATATGTCTTGCCGATGGGTGTCCATCCATTTGCAAATGATGGACCATTGTAGTTCCCCCCCTCCGTCACACGGCGATCGATGCCGTTCCACCCCCACCTCTGCCCCTCATAGAGGCCTGCATCTGTGAGACGTGG
Organism: Ignavibacteria bacterium; assembly: GCA_016873895.1. Lineage (GTDB taxonomy): Bacteria > Bacteroidota > Ignavibacteria > Kapaibacteriales > Kapaibacteriaceae > UBA10438. The sequence continues at coordinate 825 of VGVV01000100.1, read as the reverse complement.
AGCATCCCACAGCTGTGGGACATTCTCCGGGGCTGGATCGTTATCGTCATCAACCTCAAACCCCTCCGCACGGACTCGTGCAATATCCTCGGCGTTGTTCCTCGCAAAAAAAATATCATCGTCAAAGTTGTCATCTCTGCCATCGACGGGAGCCTGCAACGCCGGCGGCAGCTCAAATGGAACGTTGGGAACGTCCCCCCAATAACTACCCGGATTCCCCTCTTGTAGCACTTTAACCTTCTTCTTTGCAGCCTGCAGTTGAAGCCCGGGGAAAGTGGGGGTGGTGAAAAACACTGCCGGATATGTGCTCCGCCCCCTTGTGACAACAGCAAAGCGGACAGCAACCAAATCGTCCAGCCGCTGGGTAGGCGCGGCGTTGGGGAACCTCTCGGACACTTCCCTTGAAGGGCGGAGGAATTTGAGGAGGACGGAGCACGTAGCACCCTCTCCAAGTCGGAGCACCAGCGGACGCGGCATCGTCGATGGTGTTTTGTGAGTGGTGCTCATTTTCTACATAAAACTAGTATTATTCCTACGTTAAAACACTGCTCCTCGCCAAAGAAAACACAAAAAATACTTCCAACCCTCTTTTTTGACATCGACAATGGCCAAAAGGTATATCGAAAGCGGCCACAGTTCACCCCCAAAACCTCGGTCCCCTTATGCCGCCACTTAACCGGGACATCTATGAACCATTAGCAGCATGCCCAATCAATAAATACTACATTCCGACCATTTTTGACGGAACGGCAGCCATTCGTCGCCGAATTGAATTCAACCTCCAGGATTGAATTCAATACCGGGGGCTAACGCACCGATATTATA
>VGVV01000099.1 GCA_016873895.1 Ignavibacteria bacterium | reverse complement strand
GATGTGGAATATGCTCACTAACTCTGACATTCTCAGAGAACTCGAAGAACGCGGATATGGTATCCTGCATATTACATCCAAGCATGGTGCTTATGTTAATCGTACCAAGGTCAATCGTGAGAAGTTCTTTGACACGTTGACAGAGTGGGGCAAAGACAAATCCAAGCGATTTGTGCTGCTTCACTATAGCATCCTGTCCGAAGGTATCAACGTCCCAGGTCTTTCTCACTGCATTATGTTGCGGCAGATGCCTATCATCGAGATGGCACAAACTGTCGGTCGTGTTATTCGTATGGATAAAGATGATGCCCAGGATATTGCTACAGGCAAGATTCCTGCAGGTGCATGTCATCTCTATCGCAAACAGTTCGGTAGTGTAATCGTGCCAGTATTCACCAACTACGGTAGTGCTATTGCCAAACGATTGCAGAGTGTTGTTGATACTATCTTTGTGCAAGGTGTGCCTGCTATTTCTACCATGACCCGATGACATGTTGCCATGAGGATACTTAATCGGTCCTCATGGTGCCCATAAGCAACACTGATCTCAAAAGGGTTGACTTCTGCCCAGATCAGTGCCATACTAAAAGAGTCAAAGGAACACACAATGCACAACCGATTCGACATGCTCACTGCTTTCACTTCCGACGAGATGGCAGTTCTCTATGATCTGGTCTGCTTCCATGATGAGTGCCCAGACTGGATGGATGAGAAAGTCTTCGATATGGTACAGGAGAAAGTTAGTGATGCTTACCATGAGTGCAACTGAAACCATGACTACTTCAACTTTCAATCAATACTGTGCGGAGCAAGATGCCCGCAATACAGTACAACTCAACGTCACCAAATGGACTTGGTTGTTGTGTGATGCGTTGCGTCAAAACTTTATTGATTACAGTCTTCGTAGTCATTACAATTCCCTTCAACGTGGAGAAGATACTAACTACCACGAGGCATGTATTGCTGACTTGAAGAATGGTCATTGTGGTTATGATTTTACTTTTGAGAGTGGCAACAAGTATCACAAAGTGATCATGAGTGCTAACGGTTCCCGCAGTGTGCATTGCTTCATTGATAAAAAGACTGGTGAAGTCTATAAGTCTGCATCATGGAAGTCTCCTGCCAAAGGTGTACGTTTCGACCTGCGATTGATCAAAGATCGTGAATGGTTGTTTGCACATGCAGACTGGTGTGGTAGTTATCTCTATGCTAATTCTCGGATCAATCAACAACACTTCTCCCCAAACTGATGCAATTCCAAATTACCTACATTGATTTCGACTTCGACGGTGAAGATGAGTTGGATGGGTATGAGAAAGACACCATTACTTCCGAAGTGATTGGTACACTCTGGGAGGCATGTGATGAAGATGATCTAGTCGAAGAGATCACATGTGCCACTGGTTGGTGTATCAAATCCATTGATTATCGTCACATTCTGAACTGATTATGTACCGCACTCTTTCTGAACTTCGTGACTCTATCAACCAAATGATTGAGAGTCAAGGTGAGAACGCAGGTTGTGCTGCGTTTATATACACTCAAGAAGATGTCTTTGAGTTTGATGCTAACGATAATGAAGTGCGTTTCTCTAAAGAACTCACTCAAGATGTGCTCTGTGATGTAGGAGGTTGCGACTACATTTACGAACAGGTTGGTGAGGTGATTGATGATGCAATCCGTCTCCGTAAGAAACTACCAATCTATCAAGAATCACTGAACTGAA
>VGVV01000098.1 GCA_016873895.1 Ignavibacteria bacterium | reverse complement strand
CAAGTTTGATGAGGACTTTGCCGTAAATTATGGTGTAACGGACGCGCTAGCTCCGTTCCCACTCCACAGCCTTGTGACCACTATGACCGCAACCATCAACAACAACACCGTCTCGCAGAACATTATGGACACTCTTCCAATTCTGCTGCGTATGGTCGACGCCGAGGAGTTCGCGAAGTACGACTGCATGACGCCAACAGCACTGGACTACCTTGCTGACTACAAGGATGGTGTTCACAGGATGGAGTTCCAGCTGGACCAGAACGAAGGCGGGGGTCTTTGCGCATTCCTAAGAGGCACCACTGAACCCGCTACCACAGGTAGTACCACCCAAAGCACAAGAACCACGTCATTTATCTCACACCCCAACAACAGCCTGTCGTTTGACATGAATCGCCCCGCTGCTACAGCTTACTATCATAAGCCCCGTGGTGCCTGGAAGTTGGAAGCGCTGTACGCACTCGATAGTATTGGTACTAGAAAAATCCCAGTTCGGACCGACAATGTTGTCTATGCCCAATTTAGAGTGACGGAGCCACTACTGATGTCGCCGTTTATCTTTGGATCAGGCTACGGCAAACAAGGTTTCTACGGCGTCCAAACAATGAATTTCAACATGAACATCAATCCCAACGCAGGACGAGCTTGGCGGTCTGCTGTGTTTGCAGGGTCCAAGACCGTTGAAGTTGAGAAGTTTGACGACTCTAAGCTTCTCTTTCAGTTCTTGACGCCACATGCCTCTGACATGTTGGATCCCAGAAACGTTGTTCCCTTCTACGAGTTCCCAGTATACAGAACAAGCGACCTCCCTGGGCTTCCGCCGAGAGAAAACAACGGGCGCGCCAGTACCACTGGTAGTTTCGCGACAGCGACCACAAAGAGTCTGCACTCGCACAGCATTCAGCTCAGCGGCATACCGGACAAGTTGATTGTGTTTGCCCGCAAGCGGGTGGCAGACCTCAGCTGCAAAGACACCGACAGCTACGCTACCATCACTGGCATCTCTATCAACTTCAACAATCAGGCAGGCTTGCTGAGTTCAATGACGCAGGAGCAGCTCTTCAGAAACTCCATCCAGAGCGGTCTAGCCAACATGAGCTGGGACGAGTTCTGTGGAAGCACCGTCTCTGGTGCACAGAATGAAGGTGTTAACGCAGGAGTACGGTCAGCTTACACGGGTGTGGGCGCTCGCGCTGGAACCCCTGGCTTCCAGATGTCGCCAACTACAGGAACCATTTTGGTGCTTAATTTTGCTGAGGTGATCCAGCTAACAGAGGAGTACTATGCTCCAGGCTCACTGGGTTCCTTCAACCTTCAGCTCACGGTGCAGGCGCAAAACAACCACTACGAGGAGTGGCCAGATAAATCGTACGAGCTGGTGATCATTCCAATGAACACAGGTGTGTTTGTCAACGAGCGTGGTACCTCATCTACCTTCTTGTCGCTGCTCACCAAACAGGACGTACTGGATGCCTTACAACAGCAACCATACTGCAACTACGAGATCCGAAGAATGGTTGGTGGTGGCTTCCTGGACAGTCTCAAATCAGCTTTGGGCTGGGTGAAAGGAAAGCTGCCGATGGTCAGAGGTGTTCTGGAGAACGTACCCAATCAGTACGCTCAAACTGGTGCTCAGGTATTGAAAACGCTGGGCTACGGTCACGGGCACAAGTCCATAGACAACAGATTGGCGTAAAAAGTGTGGAAAAATTATTTAGAATTGTTATATATACTTAATGCCATACAACAATCA
>VGVV01000097.1 GCA_016873895.1 Ignavibacteria bacterium | reverse complement strand
TGTTCCCCATCAGCAACTGGACCGAGATGAACGTGTGGCACTACATCCGCCGCGAGGGAATTGAGCTTCCGTCGCTGTACTTCGCCGCGCCCCGTCACGTCATTTGGCGCAGCAGCAGCTGGTTGCCGGTGTCCGAATTCATCTCGCTGCGGCCCACCGAGGTTCCGGTGGAGAAAATGGTCCGCTTTCGCACCCTGGGCGACATCACGATCACGGGCGGAATTGAGTCCGAGGCCGTAACCCTCGACCAAATCATCGCCGAGGTCGAAACCCTGCGCCAAACCGAACGCGGCAACCGCGAAGACGACAAGCGCAGCGAATCGTCGATGGAGGAGCGCAAAAAACAAGGATACTTCTGATTATGAACGTGTTGCGATTTACAACCGCCGGATCCGTCGACGACGGAAAGTCCACCCTCATCGGCCGACTGCTGTACGACAGCAAGTCGGTGTTTATTGACCAGCTGGACTCTGTGGCCGCCAGCAGCAAGCGCCGCGGAACCGAGCTCGACCTCAGTCTGTTGACCGACGGACTCAAGGACGAGCGCGAGCAGGGCATCACCATCGACGTGGCCTACCGCTACTTCGCCACGCCCCGCCGCAACTTCATTTTGGCCGACACTCCGGGCCACGTGCAGTACACCCGCAACATGGTGACCGGCGCTTCGACGGCCGATGCCGCCCTGATTTTGGTTGACGCGCGCCACGGAGTGGTCGAGCAAACCCGCCGCCACAGCTTCATTGCGGGGCTGCTCGGCCTCAAGGCGGTCATCGTCTGCGTCAACAAAATGGACTTGGTGGACTATGCCGAGGCCGCGTTCCGCGCCGTGTGTGCTGATTTTGAGTCGGTGCGCCAGGCCGCCGGATTGCCCGAGGTGCACTTTGTTCCGCTGTCGGCCCTCGTCGGCGACAACGTCGTCGAGCCCTCCGCCCAAATGCCGTGGTACATCGGACCTACGCTGCTGGGCTTGCTCGAAACACTGGAGCCGGCGGTTCCCGAGGCGCACAGCGACTTTCGCTTCCCGGTACAGACCGTGATTCGACCCCGCACCACCGAGCACCACGACTTTCGCGGCTACGCCGGTCGGGTGGCGGGCGGACGCGTCGCCCTAGGCGACCGGGTTACGGTGTGGCCCGAGGAGCTCGAAGCCACCGTCGACGGCATTTACCTCGGCAATGTGGCCCTCAACGAAGCCAACTACGGCCAGTCGGTCGTGCTCACCCTGGACCGCGACGTCAACGTAGCCCGCGGGAGCGTGCTCACCGCAGGTTCCGCCCCGAAGCGCGAAGCGCAGCTTTATGCCAAAATATGCTGGCTCGACGCCAAAGGGCACCGACCTGGGCTGCGCTACGAGTTCCGCGCCCAAGGAGGCCAAGGACAAGCCATGATCGCCGAGGTCGAGCGCGTGCTGAACCTTGAAACCCTCGCCTACGAACCGGGCGAAGGCCAGCTCGAGGCCAACCAAATCGCCGAGGTGGTGCTGCGCTGCGCTCAGGCTCCGACAACCGAAACCCACGCGAGCCAGCGCGCAATGGGCGGGTTCATTTTGGTCGATCCCGTGCGCGGCGCCACGGTAGCCGCGGGAATGATTCAGTAAAATGGCCAAGGAAAACAAAACCCAGCCCAGTGCTGCGTCGGTTGACGACTTCCTCCACGCCCTGCCCAAGCCCCAAATGCGGGCAGATAGCCTGGTGCTCGACGCGCTGATGCGCAAGGTTACGGGCTACGAGCCGACCTTGTGGAGCGGCATTGTGGG
>VGVV01000096.1 GCA_016873895.1 Ignavibacteria bacterium | reverse complement strand
AGTCAGTTATATCAATGGCTCTGAGCGACTGTATATGAAGAACGGATCTAGCTATGGCATCGTAACACCAAACGACAAAGGCGCACGCGGCCTTAGTTTGAATTTGATGGTCATCGATGAAGCCTTGACGCATCCATTGTCTTTGCTTGCATCACTGCAACCAACGCTGGCAACCAGGCGATCTGGTCAGCTCTGGATCGTAAGCAATGCAGGCATACCGGGTCGGTCACAACTACTAGAGCACTTTCGTGCCGTGGCACATACACGCATTGACGACAGGTCAACGCAGCTTGCTTGGTTTGAGTGGTCGCCGTTGCAAGATAAGTTTGATTATCTTGATGAGGCTATATGGCGCGAGGCGATACCTACTTTGGGGCAGACCAGTGGCGTGCTGCTCGATGCAGTGCGCGAAGCTGCCCACACCAGCAGCCCAGAGATCTTTACAAAAGAGTGGCTCAATGTCTGGCCAGCGATAGAGGCGGTGCAAGTGATACCGACAGATCTTTGGGATGGCCTAGCTCGAACTGACATCACTGTTGGCAAAGAGGTGGTGTTGGGCGTTGACATAGCGACAGCGCGTGACAAATCATCGATTGCAGTATCGGGCTTGGTCAGGGATATGACACCAGTTGAGATTGTCGAAGCCAAGGATGGGGCAAACTGGGTGCTGGATAGAGTCATTGAGATTGCAAAGAAATGGAACGCGCCAGTTGTCATTGACCAAGGTGCACCAGCCAGCAGCATGATCGGTCAATTAGAAAACGCTGGCGTTGCTGTCATAAGCCTTAGCCTGCGAGATTATGCAAGAGCTTGCGGCAGCTTCTATGACGCAGTGCAAGCAAGGACAATCTGCCATCTTGATGATCCCAATCTAAGACAAGCAATCATTGGATCTAGTCGCAGAGCTTTGGGTGACTCATGGGCTTGGCGTAGGCACGACACAAACAACATCACGCCCTTGGTAGCAGCGACCTTGGCTCGATATGGCGTCATAAATAAACCAGTAGAACAACCAGTGCAAAGGAGCAAGATATTTTGAGATCTATATTTACAGCCTTACAGGTAGTGGGTGCATCTTTGATTGTCTTTGGAGTTGCACTTATCAACACGGTATTTGCGATAGTATTAGCAGGCTCCTTCTGTCTGCTCTTTGGAATTGCTTTAGAACGAGGGGAATCAAGAGATGCTAGGTAAGTTACTCAAGCGAGGCATCCAACCATCGGTCGTTTATACGGCCGCAGGATACGTTGACTCACTGGGTCGCGTTGGTCGAGCCTTTCAAAGTAACTGGTCTGGCACTTATGTAGATACAAACACAACTCTTGGCGTGCCAGCAATGTATCGCGGCACAACATTGATTGCAGATGCAATCGGAGCTTTAGATCTAAATGCTTATCGCAGAGGGCGCGAAGTAACACCGTGTCCAAAAATACTTGAACGACCAGTGCCAACAGAGACACGCATGGCAACAATCAGCGCAATGGCAGCTGCTCTTATCTTGGATGGTAATTACTACGCGGTCTTAGGTGAGCCAGAGGATAACGGCCTACCATCACAGTTCTATCCAGTAGCAGTTGATCGTGTCAATATTAAAGAAGAGCGCGGCAGGTTGATCTATCGCATCGATGCCACAGATTATGCAGCAACAGAAATCTTGCACATCAAAAACTTTTGTCTGCCCGGTGATTACTATGGACGCGGCGTTGTCAATATGCAAAGACAAGCAATAGGTAAAGCGATTGCAATCAGTGAATACA
>VGVV01000095.1 GCA_016873895.1 Ignavibacteria bacterium | reverse complement strand
GAGCATTCGTCAAGATCATCGCTGATTTCGAAGCCAAGTACCCTGGCACCAAGATCAAGCAGGTATTCACCGATACGACCACTTTCAATAACACTGCTCGTGTTCGAATCCTGCAGAATCCAAAGGCTGCACTCATCGCAACCTCACGAGGTGCGATCTTCAATCAGTATGTAACAGCTGATATGTTCGCTGATCTCAGCAATCAACGATATGTCAAGCAAAATCTGATTGCGAAGGGCCTTCGTGCCGGTCAAGTAGATGGCAAGCAGGTCGGTATCCCTTACCAATACCTATTCAACAATCCAATCGTTAATACAGAACTGTGGAAGAAAGAGGGTTGGAAAGAACCAAAGAATCTCTCTGGTTGGGTCGCTTGGTGTAAGGATGCAAAGGCCAAGGGATACACGCCATTGGCATGGCCAGGAGCAACTCTTGGTCAAGCAGCGCAGATCTCTAACTCTGCATTGATGAATTCTGCTGGTAGCTACGATGAATTGGCGAAGAACCTTGCTGATCTCAATACCGGCAAGATTGACTTGACCAGCACATGGTTCAAGGGTGTGGCAGATATCTACGTCAAACTCCGTGATGCAGGTTGCTTCCCAGAGAATGCAACTGGTGTCAATGAGGCCGCTGCCTATAACCTCTTTGCGACCGGAAAGTCGCCGATTCTTCCAATCGGTTCATTTGCAATGACATCAATCGTCACTCTCAATCCTGCGATGAGCGGGAAGATGCAGTTGATGTCGATGATCCTCACCGATGGGAAGGTCGTTGCTGAAGGCATCATGAACAACACCTTCATCCTCAGCGTGAACAAGAACTCCACATCTCGTGATCAGAAGATCGCGAATGCGTTCTTGTCATATCTAGTGACAGGTCCTGTCGCTCAGATATACGCAAATGAGTCCATCCAACATGTCAACGTCCTTGATGTGGAATATACGAACGTCAATCTCTTGAACACGTCGTCATTCCAGGCCAAAGACACCATGTTGGCACCTCGCTTCCTGCTGCTCAACAGCTCAGTAAGCGATCTGACTCAGCAGGCATTGATTGCGATCGTTGGTGGCAAGAGCCCTGACGATGTCTTGCCTGACTTCTCCAAGCAGATCAAACAAAAGCTTTCATAGAAAACTTCTATGTCAGCTAGAACCGGTTCCGCTCCCACCATCAGTGGGAGCGGGCTGGCTCCACGCAGGAAACGAAAGCGGGATGCCGGCATCTATTACGCCATGGGGCTTCCTGCTGCTCTAATTTTCGCGATCTTCTACTTCGGACCCTTCATACTCAATCTGAGATATTCGTTGGTGAAGTGGGACGGAATCACAGATTCTGAGTTTGTAGGACTAGGCAACTTCATCAAGTTGGTTAGTGATGATGACCTTTTCTATAAGGTTCTTGGAAACAATCTTCGATTCACCTTCCTAGTCGTTATTTTCCAGACGCTCTTGTCATTGGTTTTCGCGATATTCCTAGTAAAGAACACAAAAACGAACATCGCCCTTCGAACACTCTATTTCTTTCCAACGATTCTCTCATCGGTATCAGTAGGAATAATCTGGCTATTTCTTTATGACCCTAACTTTGGCGCCATCAATCTTTTCTTCAATAAAGTCGGCTTGGAATCTTTCGCTCTCAACTGGGTAGGGAGTGAAGGCTCTGCGCTCAACGCCATCGCATTCACTCAAGTCTGGTTTCACACTGGGCAGATGATGGTCATTTACATCGCTGGCTTGCAACAGATCCCACAAGAGCTCTATGAAGCAGCT
>VGVV01000094.1 GCA_016873895.1 Ignavibacteria bacterium | reverse complement strand
CGCCATCGCCGCGCTCCTCCATTTTGTCGATGGAGTAGCCGAAGGAAACATTCCTAAGAATGCCATCCCTCACATCGCCAAGAATTTCTTGAGCGAATGCATTGCGGCTGAACCGCACGCGCGCATAGCCTCTACGACGTTTGTCGTCGATGTATGCACGCTCCACAACACCAATGACTTTATCGGGGTTGTGGTTGAACAACAGCGGAGCACTGTCGTTCAGGCGGCTGAGATCAGCTGCCTTCGGTTCATGGCTCAGAATCTCGTTGCCGAAATACCGAGCCACCGGATACTCCGAGCTAAAAGGAAACTCGAAGGTCCGATCCTCAATGGCTTCGACCTCAACAACTTCACTGCGCTTGTACCTGCCTTCCATGGCACGCAGCGCTGGAATCTTTGTCAATGTCGAAAACTTGTGCCCGACCAGCGTATCAGTGGCGGCCCATCCCTCATCGCCTTCGCGATAGATGCGGATTAACGCAGCAGGATCCTCAGCACTGGCTTGGATGCTGAACTCAGTGTTGGGCACATTCAATGTGCCTTCACGGCGTACATCAACAATCCGGCCACGAGCAGTGCCGCCGCTTGAATCCCATTGCACGAAGTCACCTTCCTTCAAGGCATCAGGGCCAGCGCGCTCAGCTTCTCCATCACCAGTAGCTTCCTCAAACTCGATCGCATCAAAATCATGCTCAGCTAGCCATGCACGCGCTTCAGCAGGGCTGTATTCAGAACTGCGGAAGCGGATTGCTTGAATCTCGCTAGTGCCTTCCTTGATCCCATAGATGTAGTCAATGCCTGGGCCGCCAGCATCGTTCTCTCGACGCAATGAGTCGTACTGATCGGGATCCTTCAATCGAGCAGCGTGCTCATTCGGATAAGGGCGCCCTAAGTCCACTGCGCTTCGTTCTTGTAATGCTTTGATTCTATCGGCCTTTGATGTGGCCCAACTCTGCCCAGCATCTCCGCCCCATGCAGCCCATGCCACGCGGCCTGGTGATGGATACCCTTTCTGTCCAGGCTCAAAGCCTTGGCCTTGCTTGTCGACCTCATGACGTGCAAACCATGCCGCCATCGTGATCACTGTGTCGGGACTCAGTTCATCACCACTCAGGATTTGCCCTGCTCTAGCAGCCGCGACTTCTGTTCCCCCAGCATTGCCCTCAGCCTTCCATGCCCGATAGCGCTGTGCTTCTTCCTTCATGCCGTCAGTCGGCATCAGATCTATTTCAGTGCCAGCCACATTTGCCATCAGTAATCCTGCAGTTCTTCTTCGACCTCTTCACCATCCTCCGCAATAGGTGCTTCAGTTTCTTCAAATGGTGCCTCAGCGCCCATAGGCCTTGACACCTGTGCAGCACCACCGTCAGTCACTTCACTTGGATCTGTATCCAGCACAATGTCCATCTCATCGAGTTTGGCCAGCTCTGATTGCCGTTGCATCAGCACTGCGTCCAAGTCGCCGCCTTGTTCCGTGATGACTTGCGCCAAAGTCTTGAAGCCGCACCGTACAGCAGTCTTGTACGCATCCACCTCTCGCTGTGGATCAACCCATTCCCAACAACGCGGCACCCACTTGCTGGCGCGATAGCGATCAGGGTTCGTCTCATAGGCCGGCAGGTTCAATGCGCCACTCAGCACTGCCATCTCAAGCCAGTTGTTGAAGACCTCTTGATGGAAGTTCTCGATCATGAAGCGCTGCAGCACTCGATACGTGTCACGCTCCTCAAGCAAGCTCAACCTGCTGCTGCTGTAGTTGCTCTCTGAGAAGTTC
>VGVV01000093.1 GCA_016873895.1 Ignavibacteria bacterium | reverse complement strand
CCCCAAAACCCCAAAACCCCGCAGAGCTGCAACTAATTTTTTATTTTGGGCTATTAATATTACGACCTATCTGTACTTTAAGTCAATTATTAAAATATCTTTGATCAAATGCAGAAACTCCAAACAATTGCCAAAGCGACCCCCTTCAACGCTGCCAGAGCTTTCTCTACAGTCAACGATCCTAACACTCAGAAGCTCAAAGCTGCGGATCACGGTCTAGATCAGTTTGGAGAGCCTCGTTTCCTCGACCAGGTGAAACTGTTCTACCAATCTGCCGCCTCCAAGACCGGCATCGACGAGTCCTACCTCAAGTTGATCTAGGCCTGCAACTCAGTAGTCAGATTCAACATTCCCCTCAGGAGAGACGATGGCAAACTCGAGACTGTCACCTGCTATAGGTAAGAATTCCCAACTAATCTTTGACAGAGCCTAGCACTCAACCCACAAACTGCCCTGCAAAGGTGGAACCAGGTACTCTGACCACGTCGATCTTCAGGAAGTCGAGGCCCTCGCTTGCCTGATGACTTTCAAGTTGGCCATCGCTGATGTTCCCTTCGGCGGAGGAAAGGGTGGCATCAAGATTAACCCCCGTCTCCTGTCCAAGGCCGAGCTCGAACGCGTTACCCGCAAGTACACCATGGAGCTGATCAAAAAGGGCTTCATCGGTGCGGCTGTCGACTGCCTGGGCCCGGATATGGGAACTAACGAGCAGGTGATGACTTGGATCAAAGATACATACATGAACGTCAAGGGAGAAACTGACATTAACGCTGAGGGCTGCTGCACCGGCAAGTACATCCAGCAGGGCGGTATCGGAGGTCGAGCTGAGTCCACTGGTCTCGGTGTATACTACTGCACTCGCGAACTGCTCAGCTACAAGAACTACTGCGACAAGATTAAGGTTACTCCGGGCATCAAGGACAAGACCTTTGTTGTCCAAGGTTTCGGCGCAGTCGGTTACTGGGCCTCTCACTTCATCGAAAAGGACGGCGGCAAGATCACTACTGTCATCGAATACAACTCCGCTATCCACAACGAAAACGGTCTCGATGTTGAGGCTGTCAAGAACTGGATGACCGAGAAGGGCACCCTCGTTGGTTTCCCTGGCGCCGTCGAAACTGAGACCAAGGAACCCACCAAGTTCTTGGAAAAGAAGGCTGACTTCCTGATCCCAGCGGCCGTCGAGAAGTCCCTCCACAAGGGCAACGCCGAGAGGATCCAGGTGAAGGGCATCATCGAAGGTGCTAACGGACCCACCACCTACGCCGCCGAGCAAATCTTCTTGCGTCGTGGCATCGTCGCCGCCCCCGACCTTTTGGCCAACGGTGGAGGTGTGACCTGCTCTTACTTCGAGTGGCTGAAGAACCTCGAGCACATCGCTCCCGGAAAGATGACCAAGAAGTACGAAGAGTAGTCTCAAAAGCGCTTGCTCGAAATTATGGGCTACGATATCAAAGACGTTGACATCTAGGGTGCGTCTGAGGTCGACATCGTCTACTCCGGCCTCGAAGAAATCATGTGCTCCGCCGTAAAGGAGAACTGGGACTTCGCCGTGAAGAAGAATCTGTCGTTCAGAGACGCATGCCTGGTGAATGCGATCACTAAGGTGTACAACTCCTACAAAGAAAACGGTATCATGATCTGAAAAGTGTTTTATATTTAAAGCTTTAAGATGTAAAAGATGCAGGTATGATTTTACTTCAAGCTAAATAAGTTTCAATTCTCTTATATCCAAATGGCTCGTTGCCATTCTGAAAGATACTTTATAATCACTAAATTATCTGCATTAATAAATGGAGGGGTTTTGGGGTTTTGGGG
>VGVV01000092.1 GCA_016873895.1 Ignavibacteria bacterium | reverse complement strand
GCGGACTTTGTGTTCAATGCCCAAAATCGGGCGGAGGATATTGCCCTCGTTCGGGCGATGGGCTTCGAGGTCGACGATGACAACGAACCCGCCCCGGAGAATGTCCCCGCGAACGATGCGCCTCTTTTTCGGCTGGGGGAGGGACTCTTTGAAGGGCAGGAGTGGGGGTGGGATGGAATCGACCAGCGGGCAACGCTCGGGGGAGCGATGTACAACGGGCCTTCGTTTGCGGAAGGTTGGACTCCCCAGCGAAAGACTTTGATGGAGATCTTCCTCCACGTCTTCCCCCTCGAATTTTTCACGACTGTGATCGTCGAGGCGACGAACAACGCGCTCGTTGCGACCAACAGTGCACGCACGAGCCTTGGGGAGATGCTAAGGTACGTCGGCATGTGGATGCTTATGAGTTGCTTCGTCAAATCACCCGACTACTTCTGGCATCAGGGATCCGCGGAGGACAGGGATGAGGATGACGAGAACGACACCCCATCGTTTTCGTTTCACCGGTACATGTCGCGGCGTCGGTTTGTTTCGATCACATCAGCCTTTCGGTTCACAAATGCAGCACCGCCAAACTTTCGGGATAAGTTCTGGGAGGTGAGGGAGATGATCGCGGCATGGAATGACCACATGGCAAAAATCTTCCTCGCGGCTTGGGTGGTTTGCCTGGACGAATCGATGTCCATATGGCATAATCGGTGGACTTGCCCCGGGTGGGTGTTTTGCCCTCGAAAACCCCACCCGTTTGGCAACGAATACCACACCGCGTGCTGTGGATTGTCGGGTATAATGTTTGCAATGGAATTGGTCGAGGGGAAGGATCACCCTCCCCAAATTGCAGAGAGGTGGAGCGAGAAGGGAAAGACGACGGGACTGCTTCTGCGGATGCTCGCGTCGTACTTCACGACGGGAAGGTACGTGGTTTTGGACTCGGGCTTCTGTGTCCTGCGCGCTCTGATAGAGCTGAAGAAGGTCGGCCTCTTTGCGTGTGCGGTGATTAAGAAGCGCAGATTCTGGCCGGCGATGGTACCGGGCAACGAAATGTCGGAGGCTTTCGACAATGCAAATGTGGGCACGGCAAAGGCAATCACCGGAATGCTCGACGGTGTAAAGTATTTCTTGTGGGGGTTAAAGGAGCCATCGTACATAATGAAGATGATGGCGACAGGGGGGCCGTTGATTTCAAATGAGAGCTGCAATCTTCAGAGACGGAGATTTGAGGAGGGTGGTGTGGAGGTGACACGGACCTTCCAATTCCCACTCCCGTACGACTGGCACTACAAATTTCGGCATGCCGTGGACGACCACAATAATCTGCGCCATTCGGTCCCATCTGTGGAAGGAACAATAATTACAACACGCTGGGAGATGCGTGTGTTTTCGTTTCTTCTTGCTGTTTGCGAGGTGAATGCATTCCTAACTTACCGATTCTTTTGCAAGCCCGATCCCGTCCCCACACTCCAACAATTTCGCAGCAAGCTTGCTTGGCAGCTAATAAAGAACCGATGGATTATGGAGCACAATGCAAACGTGCAGCAGGAGATGTGTGAAGTCCACCAGCTCATGAAAGCTCCTGCTCATGCGACAAAGTTTAGTCGGGGCAGGTGGGTTTGTAATGCAAAGCTTCGGTACCAGAACTACGCCTGCACGGTCAAAAAATGTGGTGAGCCCCCCAAACGATGCAAAACCTATTGCTCATGCACCCCGGGCGTCTGGATTTGCCAATACTGCCATGCTGCGCACGTCATATCGGAGCTTAAAGAGATGTAGAACATTAAGTATCGTGTACTTAACTTTTTTGGGGTTTGCGACCATGTAGCTTGTACCTTGAT
>VGVV01000091.1 GCA_016873895.1 Ignavibacteria bacterium | reverse complement strand
CGGGTTTGAGCCTGAGCGATTCGGCATAGACGAAGTTCTTTAGACGGTTGCCAGTCAGACCGAGACGGGCAACATTCTTTGCAATGTCGGCAGCGATCTTGTCTGCGCCCTCGAAATCAAATAGGTCGGCGTAATCAGCCTGTAGGTTGGCAAGTTCTTTTGCCGTTTCCTCAGACTGTTGTGCTGGGGTCTTGGCGTTCCAGGACTTTACCTTGTCGGCAGTTTCTTTGTAGTACTTGGTTTGCTTGTATTCGGCATCAAACCTAGCGGTCGTAAACTTGCCCTCAATCGCGCGAATCAGCAGGTCACGAATATCCTGACCAAACCCACCCGCATCAGCATCAAAAAAGAACACGTAATCTGGGAACAGTTCCTTGATTTTGGCAAGCGCCTGCTGTATGCGTGCAGAGTCGGTAATGCCGCCGACAGGATCGAGTTCGACCATGCTCACGTCAGTCACCCTTCAGGATTTTGCCGATGAACTGTGCTGCACGATAAGCGTCGGCTTCGGCACCAAACTGTTTTTGCACACCGCGTTCAATAAGGGTTCCAGTCGCCGTTGGTTGTTCTGGCATCTGTGTTGTCTGCTGACGCGTCTCTTGCCTCTGGATACGGGCCGCAAATGGTTGAACTTCGCCCATCGTTAGTTGCCGCCCAAGTTGTTCGCGAGCTTCGGTCTGCAACACGGATTCAATGTCGGCTGCGGAACTTGGCTTGTATCGACTCTTGCCCGTACTGCTAGTCGGCATTGACGACTTGATGCGCTGCTCAATGATTGGCAAGGTGGCTTTCCACGTGCGACCTTCGATATTGGCGGAGTTCAGCAGGGTAGCAAATACGGCCAAGTCGTTGTCTTGGTCGTAAGTTGGCGATGGGCCTCCCCTGCCGTATAGTCCCATTTTTTTGAACAAGTCACCGTAACGCTTGCGCACCGAAAATGGCAGGTTGTACCAACCAAGAATGTCGGCGTCGTTGTATTTGACTTTGATGGTGCCGTCACGATTCTTTAGCACATTGCCGTATTCATCAACCAGACCCTCACCAGTGAAAAACCCCTGGGTTTTTGTTTGACGCGCAGGGGGACGGAAGTTGGGTGGCAACTTCAATATGCGGTCTTCGTCAACTGGTGGTTGTGCACCAAGACCACCACGTTGCGCTAGGAGCATAGCCACAACTTCCTCTATGGTTGTGCCGCCACCAGTCTCTTGCTTGGGGGCTTCAAGGTCAGACAGGTCGGAGCCAGTGTCCTGAGTTTTGTTACTTTTGCGTGCCATACCTATTGTCCAACCGGATCAGTCTCTTGCGAAAGAACTCTATCGTACAAGCGAGCAAAGGTCGGATTCATAACGGACAGTTCATCACCTAGGCGCTGGAGTTCCTCTCGGAATGGTGTGGCTGCTTGGCTACGGAACGTGGTGCGGCCAGACTCAGCAAGCAACACGCGGCGCATGGCGAGGTACTGCAGAAGTGGGTTGTACAACTCAGAGTCCTTGAAGTTGCCGTCATTGACGATGCGTTCTAGGTCGGCAATCTTGGTGTCAAAAGAACCAACAGTAAAGCGCTTGTTGTAGCCAATGAAGCGTGATTCAAGAAAGTCGCGGTAGTCACGCAGAATCTGGCTTTGCTCAGGACTCAGACCGCGTTCCGGAAACTTCTCGCGAAATGCCCGATAGTAGGTGGCACCTATCGCATACTCTGACGCACGCAGTTTCTCAATCGGCGTCATGTAGCGGGTTTTGCCAGCATCCAAAAGGGCTGATCGAACCGCAAAGGCAAACTCGTCTTCTTCTTCCACCGGCCCGAAGTAGTGGGCAATGCCACTTTCGTAAGCAGCAACCGTTGACTTGTTGCCTTCGAGCCAGCGC
>VGVV01000090.1 GCA_016873895.1 Ignavibacteria bacterium | reverse complement strand
GCTCTCAACCGACGAGTTGCGTCGTGCAGTGTCAATCATCGAACGCGAAGCCAAAGCCATGAAGATGTCGCCCAATGACTACATGGGCGATATGCGCACCTTGAAAGAGCGTGTGCCTGGACCGTTGTTCAAGCAAGGTCGTTTCGAACGTCTGCAAGAGTTGGCCGCACAAGCGCCAGACGGACGTGTTGGCTACAGCTTGGAACAACTTGAAAATGTTGCATCGGCTGTTGCGGTTCGCAGAATGCGCGAAACCTTCTACGACATGCCCAAGAAGTTCAACCTTGAAGATGCTGCCGTTGTGTCGCTGATGTATCAGTTCATCGCCGCAACCCGCGTTATCGGCGCGTGGTGGGTGGGCAGCTTTGCCAAACACCCGCTGAAGGCATACCGCGTTGCTCGCGCACTAAACGGCATACAAGACCTGAACTTGCCCGGAGATGCCGAGATTGGTGGCATCTACCCGCACCCGGTTACCGATCAGTTCGTGTTTAGACACCCGCTGGGTTTTGCTGGTCGAACCGCATACAACTACCTGTCTGGCGCATCACGAAGCGCAGGCGGTGACGTAACCCCAATCTTGGAATCACAGGTTCGCGGTCTGAACATTGGTTTGGCTGGGTTGCCACAAGCCAACCCGGTCGGACAGTTGGCCATTGGCAGTGTTCTTAGTGGCATCAAAATATTGACTGGACCCAGCGAAAGTTACGATTCTGTGCGCCAACTGCTCTTGCCATTTGAGCAACTGCAAACCGAAAAGACAGTTTCAGAGCGTCTATTGCCGGGTTGGTTTATCAAAATAACGAATGGCCTGAAAGCCATGACGCCAACACAACTTTCGGCAATGATGATTCGCGAACAGAACGATGCTGCTTCCGCGCTGATGGCAACCGGGCGCTACGACCGCACCAAAACCGAAGACGTTATTGCGCTCGAAAACGACGCAAAGCGCATGGCGGTGGTCATGGTGATCTTAGGCGGTTTGTCGCAGTTCGTTGGTCCCGCTTCTGGCAACCCTGATTACGTCATCAAACTAAATGGCATTGATACCCATGCGGCGATGTTGGCAGCCGAACTTCAGCGCATGAAGGAAGAAGATTACGAAACGGCTACAGCACGATTTATTGAAACCTTTGGCGAAGATGCGCTCATGTACGTCACCGGCAAAACAAAAACTGTTCCGGAGGCACAGGGCGTTCTGTACACAGAACAATACAAGCGCTGGCTCGAAGGCAACAAGTCAACGGTTGCTGCTTACGAAAGTGGCATTGCCCACTACTTCGGGCCAGTGGAAGAAGAAGACGAGTTTGCCTTTGCGGTTCGATCAGCTCTTTTGGATGCTGGCAAAACCCGCTACATGACGCCGATTGAGAAACTGCGTGCGTCAGAGTATGCGATAGGTGCCACCTACTATCGGGCATTTCGCGAGAAGTTTCCGGAACGTGGTCTGAGTCCTGAGCAAAGCCAGATTTTGCGCGACTACCGCGACTTCCTCGAATCACGCTTCATTGGCTACAACAAGCGCTTTACTGTTGGTTCTTTTGACACAAAGATTGCCGACCTAGAACGCATCGTCAATGACGGCAACTTCAAGGACTCTGAGTTGTACAACCCACTTCTGCAGTACCTCGCCATGCGCCGCGTGTTGCTTGCTGAGTCTGGCCGCACCACGTTCCGTAGCCAAGCAGCCACACCATTCCGCGAGGAACTCCAACGCCTAGGTGATGAACTGTCCGTTATGAATCCGACCTTTGCTCGCTTGTACGATAGAGTTCTTTCGCAAGAGACTGATCCGGTTGGACAATAGGTATGGCACGCAAAAGCAACAAAACTCAGGACACTGGCTCCGACCTGTCTGACCTTGAAGCCCCCAAGCAAGAGACTGGTGGCGGCACAACCATAGAGC
>VGVV01000089.1 GCA_016873895.1 Ignavibacteria bacterium | reverse complement strand
AACTCTTTGTTTTGCTTGACGACGATAATCAACGGCAACGACGCCTATGGCAGGTTCTTCTACTCGTATTATTATTGCAATTTCACAATAATATTCGAGACCGCCACTTCCTTCTTCGATCGGCAATCGTTCAACCAAGAGAATCGCCCTGGAAGAGACTGTATGAAAATGGTGACGACGAGTCCTTTTTCCATTTGACAGGATTGAACCGACATGCCTTTCGAATGCTTATGGGTTACATTTTTGACCTGGATCAATTTACTCGCCGTCGTCGTGGGCGGCCTCGTTTACTTGGTCCGGATGGGTATCTTGGTTTAGTTCTGTTTTATTTGGGCAGCACAATGAGCTATAAACATCTCTGCCTTATTTTTGGCATCACACCATCTGTTTGCTGCCGCGCAATAAATTGGATGCTTAAAAAAATTGTTCGGGATCTGAGAGATCATCCCTTTGCTAGAGTGAAGTTCCCGGATGGAGACAAGATGAGAGAGTTTGCTGCTATGGTCCAGCTAAGAGAACCTCTCGTGGACGACATCATAGGTTTCATGGACGGCGTCTCTTTCCCATCAGAATGCACGGACGATCGTATTGTGCAGAATTCAATGTATTGCGGATACGATTGCGATACAATGGTGAATAACGTGTTCGCCTATGGTCCCGATGGTAAAGTATTTTTTGCTGCTATCAACTTTCCAGGTAGTTGGGCAGATGGAAGTTTGACAGCGCGATTCTTGCATAAGATGAAGAATAGGATGCTATCGTACAAGATATGTGTTGACCAGGGATTCCCTCGAAGTGGTGACGCCTATGGTACTTTTGTTGGCCCAATCACAAAAAGGGCGGCACGACCGTCTACACCGTGATGTGCGGATTATCTGCTCCTTATTTCAAATGTTCACACTTCGCTGCGGCAAGCAAGTGAGTGGGGTATGCGGGGACTGCAAGGTACGTTCCCTCGCTGCAAAAAACGCTTACCCAGTGACTCCGCCATCCGTCGTTTGGTCATTGAGGCGATTGTGCTTGTTCATAATTATCGGACGGAATATGTTGGGTACAGTCAAATTCAGACTGTTTTTGATCCCGAGTATGTTCGGTGTGAAAATCTGCACGGTTACGATCGCATCTCTCAGTATTACTTTCGTCCGGGAGAATATGATAGCGATATTGATGGGGATGGGAGTGAAAGTGATGGCGAGAACAACGTGGAGTAATTATTTTAATAAACTAATGCATACTGTCGCTGCTGTCGTGGAGTAATTATTTTAATAAACTAATTTTAGGCCTCCTCCTTAATCTTCAATGCTACTGTCACTGTCGCTCTCCTCACTGCTGCTGCTGCTGCTGCTGCTACTGCTGCTGCTGCCGCTGTCTCCCCCGGCCTTCCCTCCATGGTCATCTTGAAGGAGTAAGGCTGCTTGCTTCTTAGCCTTCTTCTTGGCCTTCCTCTTAGCTCTTTTCTTACGACGCTTACGCCTCTCCTTCCTCTCCCGCCGATCACGTTTGTCCATGTTGTCATTCATGCGCTCCATCTGGCGCAGCAGTGTCATAGTGGCGGTTGCTGCGATATTTGTCGATGCTGGCGCTCCACTCTTCTCAATCAGCTTCACGATTGCACCCGCGATAGAGGTGCGCTCCTTGTTCTTATTTGAAGAATTCTTTGTCTTGCTCACTTTCAGGGTGCTGCCGGCCTTCTTGAGGGCAGCACGTATCGCGTTGTTGGTTGGGCCCGCCGGCGTCACGTTGGTTGGGCCCGCCGACGCCACATTCTCGTTGTCATTGTTTAGAGGAGCAGGAGGGACAATGTCAGTGGTGGCTGGGTCAGCAATAAAAATGTCAGCGTCCTCGTCTCCCAAGAAACCATGCCCCCCTCTCCCCTCCTCCTCTTCATCGTCCCCCTCCTCCTCCCCCTCC
>VGVV01000088.1 GCA_016873895.1 Ignavibacteria bacterium | reverse complement strand
ATCCAAAACCTCCTTGCGGCGGACGGTTTTGTTCGGACAGATAATAAGGGCGTGGAGAAGCAAGCCGCCTTCATTTACGACCTAGTGCAGCAGAAGATGCACCAAGTGAACAAATGGTGGGGGACAGGCTCACCCTATTCGGCCAGACGTTCCTTTGCAGGCCACGAGAAGCAGGTTTGGCGGGGTCAAGCCCGCATGAACGCCCGCAAGAGCTCGCTGAAAGGCAGCAAGGCGGCGGAGGAGAAGTTGGCAGCTCGCGGCTCCACCTCCACCTCTAGCTCCACCTCTAGCGGCGGCGGCGGCAGGCAAGATGTGGGTGAAGCAGCTATGGATTGGCAGGGCGAGGACGAGGGAAGGCCACCGCCGCCTTGGAGGATCATGAGGCGGAGGGAGTTTGCACCACCTCCACCGCCGCCACCGCCGGCAGCACAGAGGATCCAGCTCCAACAAGCTTGGAGTTGCATCCGAAACTTGCCGCCAGATCTGTATGCCGTCTTGGAGGATCATGAGGCGGAGGCGGTTTGGACGCCAACCGACGACGTCGACCCACCATCGCCGGCGGCACCGTCGGCGGCACCGACGACGCCAAGCACAGGCGGCACCGGCGACACCAACGACTGCGGCTGGACCGGCGACTGTAAAGGGCACGACTGGAAGAGGCACAGCTGGAAGAGGCACGACTTGAAGAGGCACGACGCGTGCGACTGGAAGGGGCAAGACGCCCGCGACGGCGGCCGGAGCTCCTGGGACGCGGAGCCGACGGCGGCGAGGGCGCGGCCTATACTGTTCTCAGTGTCGCTGGCGTCATTCGGCCTCGAGCAGCTCGACTCTACATTGACAGAACATGTTCGCATCTCGGGTGGAGGAGCGTCTGCGATTGTAGCTGATGATATCTTGCAGCATGCCCTGGAACGAAGCAGGCATTTCAGAGCTGATGTCATCATTGACGCACGAGGTTTTCCTGACCCCAACGGCCATTGTGCCAGTGGGCACATTGGTTTCCACCCGGAAATCATAAGCAGAGTGGTTCGACACAAGAATTTCTGCCGCTGGCTGGAAGAGGTGCAGAGGCAAATCTTTGATGCCTCCACGGTCTGCGAAGTTAAAGCAAGCGCCGACGGCATGAGATACGCTGACGTAGGTGTGGCTTTGTATTGCAAGTCTGGCAGGCATCGCAGCGTCGCATGTTCCCTCATCCTACACTACATCCTCGCAGCAGAAGGGTGGCGATGTCCAGAAGTGCATCATCTTTCGAAATGGACCTGGAGGCATGACGCAGCCCGCTGCTCGGAATGCTCGGGGAAGCCGCAGTCGTTACATGAAGCGCTGCAGCAGGCTCACAACACGTGGCTGAGCATCATGCAGGACACACGCAGGCGTGCATGACCATTCGACTACCGCTGCAAAGAAAAAATACAAAAAACAAAATCTTTACTTTGTGGGAGTGCAAGACGTCCAACACCTTTCGCATGCAGTGCTTGCGGTTCCATTGAGTGCAGACGCGGAGGGGGCGTTTAATTATTCCTCGCCGCCGGGCGATGGTTGACTTCGCAGTGTCATTGTTGTCACAGGGCGATGGTGCTGCCTCGCCGCCGGGCGATGGTTGAGTTGGCGATCTCATTTTCACTAATATTATTTCTCGCGTAATTCAAGTCAAGGTTCAAATCCAAGAAATGCTAATAGCATTAATAATCCGTAGCTTTTTTGCTCAAGCGTTTCAGCAACCTGATTGCACGTGCTGATTGCTCACGGCAAAGCCGCAAAATCCTACGTGAATTTTGAGAGGTTCTTGAGGCCCCAGAAGGTCATGAGCCTCACTCCGCTTGAGGAGAAAAGCCGCTGCGAGGCGACGTGGCAGAATTTCGATGAGGTCTTGAATGGTGGTATGAAGTGCAAGGGCAAGTTCTTCAGCAGGGATCAGG
>VGVV01000087.1 GCA_016873895.1 Ignavibacteria bacterium | reverse complement strand
TCAGAGACGCTTACAGGCGGGGCTGGTGGCAACGGAACGATTGTTGTGCGTGGCGACCTGAGCCAAGCCAAGTTCTTTGTGGGTGAGCTGTACCAGATGACGTATGAGTTCTCTACGCCGTTTATCAAGGAGCAACCTGCAGGCGGTGGTGTTGCTGTAGCCGCAGGACCCAAGCTGCAGCTGCGCACCTGGACCGTCGTGTTTGACAAGACTGCTCACTTCCAACTGCGGGTAACAGCAGAAAGCCGTGACGCCCAGACCTATACGTTTGAGGGCTACACACCGGGTAGTGGTGTTGCACCCTTGGGCTCACCAGCTTTGAAACAAGGCCAGTTCCGGGCCCCTGTGATGACACGCAACACAGGTGTCAAGATTGAACTACTCAGCAATAGTCCATTACCGTGCAGAGTGCAGTCCTGCGAATGGGAAGGGTGGTATCACAGTCGTGCAGCACGGATGTGAAGGGGAGCCACCAGCGCCCTGCGACTGTTCGTGACGTCGTTGCTGTGGCTGACGGCATGCGACCAGAGGACGTGGCTGAGGTCAAAGCACAGTCAGGCAGCAGCCCACGGGAAACCATGCTGCACTGCTTTTTTAACAGCCGTCCGTGCATGGCCATGGTCAGCAGGCACGGCAACGTGGTGGGCGCCTGGGGCGTGATACCAGAGGGCACCAGGGCTGGCCGGATCTGGATGCTGGGATGCCAGGCCATGCTTGACGACCACGGTGATCGCCGGGCATTTCTCAAGGAATCCAAGCTGCAGCTGCGCAAGCTGCACGCTGACTACCCAGTGCTGTTCAACGTTGTGGACGCCCGCAACGTGGTCCACGTCCGCTGGTTGAAGTACATGGGCTTTACCTTTATCCGTAAGCATCCAAACTGGGGGCCAGAAAGCCGCCTGTTCTACGAGTTCGTGAGGATCTAAGCCATGTGTGGACCAGCAGCGGTTCCAATTATTTTTGGCGTTGTCACTGCCGGCCTTGGCATTGGCCAGCAGGTTGCGGCGTACCAACAGGCACAGCAAGAGACGGCATACATGAACGCTCAGGCGCAGCAGAACTACGAGTTTGCAATGCTGCAAACCTCTGCTGCCAACATCTACGAGAACCAAAAGGCGATGATGCAGGACACCTTGAACCAACAGAACAAGGACCTGGCGGACCTTGCCTTTGCTAACGACATCGGCCAGTTGAACTTGCGGATTATGCAAGAGCAGGAGTCTGCAGCGCAGAAGAAGCAAGAGACTGGCAAGGAGTTTTTGCGAGCTAAGGGTGAGGTCAACGCATCCGGCCGAATCGGCAACACCGTCGACAACCTGATTGCCGACTACTACAGGCAGCAAGCAATGTTTGACTTTGCGACAGACCGCAACCTGGCCTTTGCCATTAACCAGTCACAGCAAGAGAAACGTGGAGCTGCTGCGACTTACGCATCACGCTTGGCGTCTAACCAGCCGTACCTGAAACAGGTGAACCTAGATCCTATCAAGCCGATTGACCGACCAGGTCCAAGCGCTCTGCCATACGTGCTAGGTGGGGCAGGCTCTGTGATGGGTGGCATTACAAGTGGTATGAACATGTACGAAAAAAGACTAGACATTCAGCTAAAACGAGGAAAAGTCGAGGAAATAAATACACCAAAGCCTTCAGGCAAAAAGTAATTTTTCCGCATTTCTAAGACCATGGCAAAGCAACTCGGCACTGGCAAAGACACCGGCACCGTTGCTGGATCAAAAAAGGCTGAACGCCTTATTGGTGGCACTCCACAGGTAGGTGCGGGTACGCCTATTGCTCAAAGAGAGATCAAGCCTGCCGCGCTCCAGCCTAAGGCGGAGATGGTCAACACTTTCTTTGAGTCAAAAGGGCCGATTCTGGGCGGGGCAACAGTTGTTCCTAGGCCTCCTGACTTGCCAGCTCCCCCGCAGGACTTGGCAGCG
>VGVV01000086.1 GCA_016873895.1 Ignavibacteria bacterium | reverse complement strand
TGCGCCTAAATGCCTTTACTCGAAGGGCAAACTCAATGACGTCTGGGTAACTGATGGTCTCATAGGCGGCCTGTTCGATCTTGGCTAAACACTTGGTGTAATACGCCCGGTTTTGTTCTTTGTCAAAGTCACTGAGAAATTTATTGAGTTGCTCGCGGATGTCTTTTATTTGTTCATTACGCGCTATTACTTCATCGTTGAATTTGAACCACTGCATCATGGCGTCAGTGTTTTTTTTATCGTTGCGGTTATCTGTATTGACCGGTTTTGGAGAGTTGGCGCGTTGCGACACAGCTTCACGCCGTTCTTTTTGAGCCTGCTCCAGGTCCTTAGTTAAATCGTTACGAACGTCGGCGCCATAGATGGCACGCTGTTGCAATGCGTTGGGAGCGGTGGGAGAAAAGCCCTCGCGGATGCATTGGATACGGACGTACATATCATCTGTCTCCAGCGTGTCATCGCCGGTAATCTCCAATGTTTTGAAGATTGCCGTGCCGATTTTCCAGGTACTGGAAACGTCAATGTTTTGTGCGTAGGCTTGGCGGAAGTTAGTTGCTGCCTCTAGCGGCTTCCAAATGTTTTGGCTGGTTTTTGAGCCATCAGGGTAGATTTCTGATTTTTTCGTGATCTTTAAGCGGCAAATAAAGTTCTTGGGAAATTTAAGTGGAGTAGCCCCAGCTTGACTTGGCCAGTAAGCATCTAGCGATGAGCCGTTTCCGTCCGGTACAAGATAGACACCAAGGTCGCCGCTGATAGAAGTTCCGTTGGAGTTGCGGATGTACACAAACGTATTTAGAGGAACTGGTTCGACGACACCGAACGCTTTGTTATTGACTGGTGAGTATGCCTGGCTAAAACCAAAGGCAACAGCACTTTCCAGGTAGTCGGCGGATGGGTTGACAACAATGTCATATGGATAGCGCACCATGGTGTTGGCCTTGGAGCGTGGCAGCATTTTGCGGAGCGGTTCATACCGCAGTTGTTGCTGCATCAAACTCTCAAACGTGATTTCGGCGTTGTTTTTTGTTGTGATGGCGTTGGCGCTGCACGTTACGGTGTTAGAGGTAGTGCTTTGAACGGTTGTTCCAGCCGGAAAATTGCTGCTTGTAATTGAGTCGCCGTTGCTCATGCCGGTCGTAACTATGTTGCTGATGGTGGGAGAGCCTGAGGCGATACTGCCGGTGCGCTTATAGGTCAGGTAGATGTCTTCTTTGTTGTCGTAAATCATCCGGCCGCCGTTGGCCCGATAAAACTGCCAGACCGACGAGGAGATGGTGCGGACAGGTAGTTGGTCGATTGCTGTCCGCGTAAAATCAATCTCCTCTAATTCGCTGGCGCCAATCATCGTCAGCAGCTGCATGTATTGGCTGGAGCCCATGCTCAATACAGCCGACCACAGCAAGGAGGTCTTGACGCGGACGCCGCCGTTGGGGTTGTCAGCGGTGCTCCCGTAAATCAGGTGGATTGGATCACCGTACTTGGCAACCTCTTGGAAAGCGTTGAAGCCGAAACGTGGAGCAAATACTTGGTCGCGGCTTTGGGTGGATGCGCCAGGGCGTGTAAGTGTTGGTGCTTGGGGGCGCGGAGCCAGTAATAAGGATACCGTCGAGAAAATCACCCCGACTACGGCGATAATAGCAGCTAACACTTCAAGATTTTCTACGTCAAAAATAGTGCCGTCTTTACTATCGACTGCGTGTTGTTGATACGCAATAAATTCAAAATATTCGGCCTCTGTGATCCCCAGCTCACGGATTAGTTGGTGCTCGTATGGCAGCAGGCGGCGGTTCATTTGTTCATCCGAAAGTAGTGTCCGAAATTGCCGGGTAGCGGGGTGCGGACAACGCCGAGTGCCTCACTGATATACAAAACAGTGCCGTCATCCATCACTGTACCCATTGCGCCGCCGGTTGCACCGCGTAGCAGCACCACAGCATGAGGTTCCGGTCCCGACAACCGAGTGCTGTTTTGTAGTA
>VGVV01000085.1 GCA_016873895.1 Ignavibacteria bacterium | reverse complement strand
TCAACGACGTGAAGGTTTGATCGATGGGAGTACCTGGAAGCGCAAACGCTCTGCTGCTTGCATCTACAGCCGCTGGTGGATATACCATTTCACGTTCCCTGCGCTTCAACAGTAGTGACAGTGCCTACTTGTCCCGCACCCCGGCATCAGCAGGCAATAGAAAAACGTGGACGTGGAGCGGGTGGGTGAAACGTGCCAAACTCTCTACTAACCAAAGTTTTTTAGCTGCGGATCCACCAGGCAGCGCTTATAGCTATTTTCGTTTCACCTCTTCAGACACGCTAGATATTTATTCTCGAGACGCTGGAGGCTCACAATTAATTCTTACAACATCTCAAGTTTTTCGTGATCCCAATGGCTGGTTTCATGTAGTTTTAGCTAGTGATACTACGCAGGGATCAGACAGTAATCGTTTTAAGGTTTATGTCAATGGTCAACAAGTTACTCAATTTTCATCGGCGACATACCCTGGTCCAAACGCGGACCTTGCTTTTAATGGAGCGTTCCTTCACTCAATAGGAGACCTAGCTCAATCCACTCAATACTTCGACGGCTACCTCGCCGATATCTGGTTCCTGGATGGGTTGACACCTACCACGGCAGTGGTGAATGGCGTCACTCAGTTAACGCAACTGGGCGAGTTTGACACCAACGGAATCTGGCAGCCAAAGGCGTGGGATGGCGCAGCACTGACGGGCAACTCGTTCCACCTCGACTTTGCCGACAACAGCAGCCTTACCAGTGGTAGCAACACGGGTATTGGCAAAGATACCAGCGGCAATGGTCACTATTGGAATACCTACGGCCTTTCAGTCACGGCTGGTGCAGGAAACGACAGCCTCATTGATTCACCCACTAATTACGGGACGGATACAGGCGTTGGCGGGGAGGTGCGGGGGAATTATTGCACTTGGAATCCGTTAGGCGCAGGAACCAATATTGGTGTTTCCAATGGAAACCTAGACGCAACTTCAAATACAAATGACTGGAGACAAATTAAAGGCACAATTGGCGTAACAAGCGGCAAATGGTATTGGGAATGTACAAACACTGGTACGTCGGGCACCTTTAACCAGTATCACGGTATTAGTAATGACCTAGAAAGCCCTGCCACTAATCTAGGTACAGTATCTGGCTATTGTTACGGACACGGTGGCGATAAATATGCGGCGGGCACAAATACTGGTGGAGCGGGGGCAACATATACAAATGGTGATGTTATTGGAATGGCATTAGACCTTGATTCTGGCACTCAAACAATCAAGTTTTACAAAAACGGATCTCTGCAATTTACTCAAACTATTTCCGGCAACGGTCCGTGGTACCCAGCCAGCAACTGCTATTACAGTCAAACTGGTCCTATTTTTGTCACCAACTTCGGCCAACGCCCTTTCGCCTTCCCCGTAAGCGGCTTCAAGGCACTCTGCACCGCCAACCTGCCGACGCCGACGATTGCCAAAGGCTCGGACTACTTCGACGTGAAGCTCTACACCGGTACAGCAGCAACACAATCCATCACGGGCCTGGGCTTCTCGCCTGATTGGGTGTGGATCAAAAATAGGAACGGCTCGGCGGCTCATCATGTTTTCGACACTGTTAGAGGAGTAGCTAAGCGTCTTATTACCAATGGCACGCAAGACGACACCTACAACGCCTCTGACTCTTTAACAAGTTTTAATTCAACAGGTTTTACACTTGGTGCTGATACGTCAACGGGTTGCGTTAATTATCCATCAAGTGCCACCTACGCCGCTTGGTGCTGGGACGCCGGCGCCAACAGCAGCAAGACCTACACCGTCACCGTTGTCAGCGGTGAGTTTTATATTGACGGCAAACAGAAACCCACGCTAAATCTAGAAGAAGGCAGCACGTACACCTTTGATCTATCTGCTGCGTCTAACTCTGGGCATCCATTCCTGCTATCAACAAATTCCGATAACAATCCACCCGCACCATACACAACAGGTGTGACGACTAACGGTACTGCCG
>VGVV01000084.1 GCA_016873895.1 Ignavibacteria bacterium | reverse complement strand
CACCTGCTCCCGCAGCCCGCACCGAGCAACCAGCTGCCAGCAACGAGCAACCAGCCACCAGCAACCCGCAACCAGCAGCCAGCAACGAGCAACCAGCCACCAGCAACCCGCAACCAGCTGCCAGCAACGAGCAACCAGCCACCAGCAACCTGCAACCAGCTGCCAGCAACGAGCAACCAGCCACCAGCAACCTGCAACCCGTAACCAAAGGCAGCAGCAACCGATTTTACTCACCGCTGGTGCGCAGCATGGCCGCGCAAGAGGGTCTGTCGCAGGCCGAACTTGACCAAATCGACGGTTCTGGCCAAGAAGGTCGCGTGACTAAAAACGACGTGCTCGCCTACCTAGCCCAGCGCGCAAGTGGCGCCCACCGCACTCCGGTCGCCTCCCCGATTTCGTCAAGTGCACCTGAAGCAGCCACCAGCTCGAGTGCCGCTGCCCCAAAGGTGAGCGAATCCGCTCCGTCTGGTCATGGATTCAAGGCTCCGGCTCCAACCATTTTCCCCGGCGACGAAATCCGCGAAATGGACCGCATGCGCAAACTCATCGCGGACCATATGGTGATGAGCAAGCACGTATCGCCGCACGTGACCTCGTTTGTCGAAGCCGACGTCACAGCCATTGTGCGCTGGCGCGAAAAAGTAAAGTCAGGGTACGAAAAGCGTGAAGGCGAAAAACTCACGTTTACCCCCATTTTCATGGAGGCCGTGGTTAAAGCCATCAAGGACTTTCCCAACATCAACGTGAGCATCGACGGCAACAACGTGGTGTACCACAAGCCCATCAACTTGGGCATGGCCACCGCGCTGCCGAGCGGCAACCTCATTGTGCCCGTCATTAAAAATGCGGACCGCTTGAGCCTGAGTGGCATGACCAAAGAAGTTAACGAACTGGCCAACAAGGCGCGTTCTAATGCTCTCAAGCCTGACGACATTCAAGGCGGAACCTACACGGTAACCAACGTCGGCAGCTTCGGCAACATTTTAGGAACCCCCATCATCAACCAGCCCCAAGTTGCCATTTTGGCCCTGGGCGCCATTCGCAAAATGCCTGCCGTGGTCGAGACCGCCGAGGGCGACGTGATTGCCATTCGCCACAAAATGTTCCTTTCGCATTCCTACGACCACCGTGTGGTCGACGGTGCCTTGGGTGGAATGTTCGTGCGCCGCGTGGCCGATTACCTCGAGCAGTGGGATCCGAACCGCGAAATCTGATGCGGCTTACCCGACCGCTTTGCGTTTTTGACATTGAGTCCACAGGAGTCAATGTGGTCCACGACCGCATCGTCGAACTCTGCGTGCTTCGCGTCCTTCCCGACGGAAGCGAAACGGTCAAAACATGGCGCGTTAACCCGGGAATCCCGATTCCCGCTGCCGCGACCGCCATTCACGGCATCAGCGACGCCGACGTGGCTGACGCGCCCGCCTTCGCAGCAATTTTACCTGAGTTGGTTCCGCTCCTGCAGGGCAGCGACCTCGCCGGCTACAACAGCAACAAGTTTGACATTCCGCTGCTGGCTGAAGAACTGCTCCGCGCGGGCAGCGATTTGGACTTAAGCCTTTCGCGCAGCGTGGATGTTCAAAACATTTTTCACAAAAAAGAGCAACGCACCCTGAGTGCGGCCTACCGCTTTTACTGCGATGCCGACCTGCACAACGCCCACAAGGCAGAAGCCGACGTGCGCGCCACCTACGAGGTGCTGCTAGCGCAACTTAAGCGCTACCCCGACCTTCCCCACGAGGTACCGGGCCTCAGCGACTTTAGCACGATGCACAAAGCAGCTGATTTTGCGGGCTTTATCACCTTTGATGACCAAGGCCACGAGCAGTTTAGCTTTGGCAAGTACAAGGGCCAGCGCGTGAGCCAAGTGCTCTTGAGGGACCCGGGCTACTACTCGTGGCTTCAGAACGCGGACTTTCCGCTGTTTACCAAAAAAATTCTTACCGCCATTAGGCTTCGGCAGTCATGAAGATCATTTGCGTCGGACGCAACTA
>VGVV01000083.1 GCA_016873895.1 Ignavibacteria bacterium | reverse complement strand
TTACCGGCGTCGTTGCCGAACTCAGGACCGAGCACCGTCCATACTTTTTCAGTGATGGGAGCAGTAATGTAGGCGTTGAGAACATCGCCAACTTTTACGTCGAGGTCATTCAAGGCAGCCATTAAGAGGGCAATTCGCACAGTCTCACGTGAAACCACGCTGGCGTATGTGATGGTCGGAGGGGCATCGGTCTTATGTCCCCCGGCGACGAGCCGAGCCTTGCGGGTAAAGTCTTCCATTTTAATGTCAAAGACCATGTGACAAGGGATCTTCTGATACCCAATAGGTACAGATTGGTCGTCCATAAGGATTTTGAAAGCAACGCGAACGTTCTTCATTTCCTTGGCAATACTATCTGCCCAAAAGGTATTACCCAGCTTTTTGTCTATAGCTAGGGCCTCTTGGACGGTCTTGGGCAATTCAATGCCAAACTTATGGGTCCGTTTTAGGTAGCGTGCATTGCGCCGCTTAACCTGCGAGATGATTCGATCACGCTTCTTTAGGACATGAGGTACCCACCAATTAAAGGCGGCCTCGTGGTCTATACCGAGAATTTTGGCATATTCAGCGGTCTCAATAGGGTGAGATTCCTTGAGGTCAGCAAGGTTCTCCCAGGACGAGGATCCATCCTTCCATTGGCAGCAGAGTTGCCATCCAATAGTGGATCGTCTGAGGTACGTCCGACCGTCAGCGCGGACGACCTTCTGGTCAGCTAACTTAATAGCGGTGTCAAGACGGCGATGGTCAATAATGTCGGACAGCAGGACATATTGATTACCATCAGGGTCACATTGTGAATACAAAGATTCTGCAATCAAGTTTGCGGTCAGTTCGGTCTGATGTCCATCATCAAATTCGACGATATAGGAACGAGTGTCAAGTATAGGGTTGTCATTGGCACGTCCAATAGGATTGCCATAGTGGTCACGTTTTCGTCCGAGGACACGGCCGCGGGCCATTGTGCCACCCCGGGGAATCATAATCTCGGCGGAGACAAGGTTGTCACCAGCCTCAGGCGTGACGTCAGCATCGCCAATGTCTGGGTCAAGGAAGTCACCGTCATCGAAATGACTAGGGTCAGGGGTGAGGTCTTCCGCGGGGAAATCAGCAGCAGTAGCTGCGGGTCCAAGATAGGTCGTAATGGAAGAGTCAAAGTCCTGGCGCATCTTGAGATGGCTGGGGCTTTGCAATTCTTCGTCGGTCAAATGTCGAAGGGTCGAACGACAGACAAATTGTCCGTTCGATTTGAGGATTTTGGCGGTCAAAGCAGAGCCAGTGTCAAGGGCAGGTCCAAGATATCGGCCCAAGGTCAGTTTAAAGTCTGGGTACGTTGGGATGTTATCTCTAAACATCACCCAATCATACCATCCGAATTCAGCGATATGGCTGATGTCGGCGGTCGAGCCTTTCATTATGGTCTCCGGCACTTGGCCGTTGGTCACAAAAATATCATTGCTCGTATTGGAACGAACAAGAGCTTCAAGTTCAAGGCAATGGTCCCATAATGGCTTAGGAGAGCCAGTGCGGAGCATCTTGCGGGAGGAACCCCGCTTCAACTCGCGGATACAACCCTCAGCGGCCTGCTGCCACGGGGAGTAAGGCTCGGTCATGCGAGGGTGGCAATCAACCTCCCTCAGTTTTCGGCGAAACTCTCCCAGAGCTTGCTCCTTCGAGCCGTCAAGTACCATGGTCGGTGGTACTCCGTCACGTAGGAAGACAACAGACAAGGCTTCATGGGCGTCGCCTTTGCGCTTCATTGGGTGAGCACGTGCCCACCCAAAAGAGGTGGCGAAGACTTGGGCCATCTTATTGCCTTGTTTAGACACGGTCGAGGCAAACATTGTGTCTGTGAACATTGTATGAAGGAGGCGCGGGTAGCGTAACATCCTATCATTGGTCGGGAAACGTCGCGACAAGGTCGGATTAAGGCATGTCCGTACCCCGCGCTGGGTCGTAGTGACAATAGTGCGTTTAGCACGGTCAGGGGATATCTGC
>VGVV01000082.1 GCA_016873895.1 Ignavibacteria bacterium | reverse complement strand
GATCATCAGGTTCTTCTGGATCATCAGGTTCTTCTGGAACATCAGGTTCTTCTGGAACATCTGGTTCTTCTGGATCTTCCGGTACTAGAGGAACCTCTGGTTCTTCTGGATCATCCGGTTCTTCAGGGCAATCCGGTAACGATGGCTCCAATTCGGGCAGGTGGCAATATGCTACGGGAGGAGGTCAACCTAATAATACAGAATTCACAGCAAACAGTAATACTATTTCGAGTATTACATCAGTAAATATCAGCGATTTAAATATTAATAGTATTGATTACAACACTTGGTTTAGTGCTTTATATACATTACGTGTAACTAATAACCAAGCAGCGTATCTTCAAATAACCCTAGTAGGTTCAAATGATAGAATTGGTCTTTGGCAAATCGGAGAGGTTCAAGATAACCAAACTTATTGGACTCTAGGTTTAAGTAACTTAGTAGCTAGTGGTTCATTAAGTCAAGGTTCTACTTATACTATATCTTGGGTAGCTAATGGGGCATCCGGAACATCAGGTTCTTCCGGTTCATCTGGATCTTCCGGTACTAGAGGAACATCTGGAACTTCTGGTTCTTCTGGAACATCTGGTTCATCGGGTTCTTCAGGATCGTCAGGTTCTTCTGGATCATCAGGTTCTTCAGGATCATCAGGTTCTTCAGGATCATCTGGTTCTTCAGGATCATCAGGTTCTTCTGGATCTTCAGGAACTTCTGGATCTTCAGGAACTTCTGGATCATCCGGTTCTTCAGGATCTTCAGGATCATCGGGTTCTTCTGGATCATCAGGTTCTTCAGGATCATCAGGTTCTTCAGGATCATCAGGTTCTTCTGGATCATCCGGTTCTTCGGGTTCTTCAGGATCATCAGGTTCTTCAGGATCATCTGGATCATCAGGTTCTTCTGGAACTTCTGGTTCTTCCGGAACTTCTGGTTCTTCCGGAACATCTGGTTCATCAGGATCGTCAGGTTCTTCTGGATCATCAGGTTCTTCAGGATCATCAGGTTCTTCAGGATCATCAGGTTCTTCAGGATCATCAGGATCATCAGGTTCTTCAGGATCATCAGGTTCTTCAGGTTCCTCAGGATCATCTGGATCATCAGGTTCTTCTGGAACTTCTGGTTCTTCCGGAACTTCTGGTTCTTCCGGAACATCTGGTTCATCGGGTTCTTCAGGATCGTCAGGTTCTTCAGGATCATCAGGTTCTTCAGGTTCTTCAGGTTCTTCAGGATCATCAGGTTCTTCAGGATCATCTGGATCATCAGGTTCTTCTGGAACTTCTGGTTCTTCTGGTACTTCTGGATCATCGGGTTCTTCGGGATCATCAGGTTCTTCTGGATCATCAGGTTCTTCTGGATCATCAGGTTCTTCAGGATCATCTGGATCATCTGGATCATCAGGTTCTTCAGGATCATCAGGTTCTTCAGGTTCTTCAGGATCATCTGGATCATCAGGTTCTTCTGGAACTTCTGGTTCTTCCGGAACTTCTGGTTCTTCCGGAACATCTGGTTCATCGGGTTCTTCAGGATCGTCAGGTTCTTCTGGATCATCAGGTTCTTCAGGATCATCAGGTTCTTCAGGATCATCAGGTTCGTCAGGAACTTCAGGAACTTCTGGTGTAACTGGAGCATCTGGTACTTCCGGAACTTCTGGTTCTTCAGGATCATCAGGTTCTTCAGGATCATCAGGTTCTTCTGGAACTTCTGGTTCTTCCGGAACTTCTGGTTCTTCCGGATCATCTGGATCATCGGGTTCTTCTGGAACTTCTGGTTCTTCCGGAACTTCTGGTTCTTCCGGATCGTCAGGTTCTTCTGGATCATCAGGATCATCAGGTTCTTCAGGTTCTTCAGGATCATCAGGTTCTTCTGGAACTTCTGGTTCTTCCGGAACTTCTGGTTCTTCCGGAACATCTGGTTCATCGGGTTCTTCAGGATCGTCGGGTTCTTCAGGATCGTCAGGTTCTTCAGGATCATCAGGTTCTTCAGGATCGTCAGGTTCTTCAGGAT
>VGVV01000081.1 GCA_016873895.1 Ignavibacteria bacterium | reverse complement strand
ATAACCAGTTCCCATGCTGGTATATTTATTTTTATGGATAGGGCTGCGAGCCCCATATAAGTTAGCTGGCAACCCTATCTATTGATTGTACCAAGAGTAACACTGGAACTATGTAGACATTAATTTTTATTATCCTACTAACAATCCAACCACCTCCCTATCCCGTCATCACTGTCCCCAAAATTCTAATTAATATTTTCCACTGCCGCCTCATATTTCAATCTCAAATCCTTCATGTACTTTCTATTCTCTTTGATTTCCCTCTCGCTTGGTTTTTTATATGCTCTGGCTGGAACACCAAACAAGGTATTACGATCCTCCATCCCGAGCCCGTAAAACTCATCGTCATGATATTGAAGAACACATGTCAGATTTGTTGCACTTGATCCTTCCTTCCAACAGACATGCACGCCACAGAGCGTGCACATCATGTACGTAAACTTCCCACAATACTTGCACCTCCCTTTATGTTTATTTTCCATACTCCTGATGTGTTCAGTGAGCAGTGCTATGTTTCCCGAACAAAGTCTTGGCTTCTTATGCCTATCTCTTGGCATCTTCTCGTCGACATACGTATCATAATGCACCCTCTTCATACTGTTGTTTTCCTGTGTTACCATGGTCCCACCTGTGTCACTTGTACCACGATACCTCTTCCCTGTCTGCGTAGCACCTCGCATTTTCTCATCCCCTGGGTAGTGCATATTTCTTGCCCTATAATTCACCATCTGATATGACATCTTTTTCTTAAACAGTGGGCCAGACAGAGGAGGCACCTTCCAGTCTGGATCTACCCCACCCTCCGCGCACTGAAGATAAATTTGGTATGCAATGCTCATTGCAAGTGCCTTACCGTGCCTCATTGGTGCATGCCACCACCTCCACGACCTGTACGTCACCCTCCAATTGATCAAGGCCTGATCAATTTTGTCAACTGCGCTGTAGTTCTTTAGGTATAATTCGCGTGCGTTACACATTTCAATTCCCCATTTTCTTTGTTGTTCACCCCTTCCCTTCTTACGCTCCCTAACGTACAACACATTCTCTGATAAAGCATTTACCGATGATATGTTAGTTCCTCCCGTGGACTGGAATGATACATGAGTTAAAGTATAGTTCTTCTTTTCAGATCCTTCTTCCTGTTCAACATGCTTCACCGCCACAATTGGTTGCTCAAACCTAGCCACACGTGTTCTATTGTCCGGCTTTATACCCTTGAGATAGTGGAATGCGTTCTTTGGTATACCCTCTGGTAGCCGATCACGACGGCATGTCATGGTTGCCTTGTAACCTCTCTCGCCGAGATACTTCATAACGTTATCTCCACTGAAGTAATTGTCCATTGTAATATGGACTGGTTCGTTGAATATTTGACGCCGTTTATCACCTTCCTCTTGGGGTGCACCCTTTATCAGCGGGCTGATCAGCTCTACGAGACGTATGACTTCAGCTTGTCCACTTGCAGTGAAATCTTTATTCCTTGGGAAAAAACTGTGACGAGGCGTCCATGCATAAATGTACCGCCTCCTTGCGTCAAGAAGCAACACATGCTGCCCACCCCTGTCTGTCTTCTTTCCCTTCAGATTGCTGTGGACATCAGCATAACTTGAATTAGGCCATGAGGTCTCATCACCAGTACAATCAAGCCCTCCCACCTTAATCATCCTGTTCATATTGTGTGTCATGGCGTCCCAAATAAGACGATACTTTTGTGTTGGATCGTATCCGGCATCACCCCTTTTCTTTTCTCTGTGATACACGTTCTGCTTCATGACTGACTTTATGTCTAACCACCTACGATATCGCATGGCCTCATCAATTTCTCTATCGTATGTGTTTGATTGGTTCCTGAGCCAACAATCAGCAATATTGTCACTAAGGTTACGAACGACAATCCCATCCCATACTACCAGTTCTTCTGCATTTACCGGTGAAAACTTGTTACCGTAAGTCCCACTACGTCTCTTGTATCCTGATGCGTACTCATTTGTGCAGTTTGCAACTTCCTCATAGTAAC
>VGVV01000080.1 GCA_016873895.1 Ignavibacteria bacterium | reverse complement strand
TAGTCGCTCTGACCCTCTCCCTCTCCCTCGTCAATCCGAACTGCACCGCCACTGCGGAAAGCCGTGATATGCAGTTGGCCATTGACAAGGCCATGCACGAACTCCGTCACCGCGAGGGGTGTGGCTTCAACCGTGGCAAGACCAAGATTGAGCAGTATGAGCTCTTGGGTCGCACGGTGTATCGGGTGACCGTCACCTTGCAGGAGGAGAAGTAAGATGGCTACCCGCTCCTTCATCTCCCGCTACAACGACGAAACCGAAATGTATGAGTCCATCTATTGCCATTGGGATGGGTACCCGACTGGCGTGGGGCTGACCCTTCGGGACAACTACCACAATGGCGTTGCGGTTGGTCAGTTGATGGAGATTGGCGACATCTCCAGCCTTCGGGATACGGTAGTCGAGACTCAGCAGGAAGCGTATAAGAATCGTGGGGACACCGATGTAGATGCGAAGATTTTTCGGTTCCGTTCTGAAATGATGGAGTATTACCGCAATATGTCGTGTGAGTATGGGTACATCTGGAAGGATGGGGTGTGGGAGTGTGTGTCACTCAACCCCGAGTACATCAACCTTTATGAGCTGGAGAATGCGAATGTCTAATGTGCAAGCAGTGTCCGACTATAAGATGGAATACTTCATCTGGCTGAACCGCCTTCGTGAGTCTGGTGAGACGAATATGTACGGTGCGTCCCCCTACCTTCAGTGCGCATTCAGTATGAACAAGCGTGAGGCGAGTAAGATTCTGGTGGAGTGGATGGAGTGGGTGCGAGAGAATCCGTCTAATCGTGACCTTGACTATGGTGACCTCTAAAATGAAAAAGCTCTTTGACCCCACGGTGAGCCGGAAGACCAAGCGCACCGTCCCTGTTCTCCTCGGCCACTATACGACCGCAGAAGCAGCAGACAAGCTCGGTGTGGATCCGTCCACCTTGAAGTATCGCAGAGATGCGGCAGACGCCAAGACCTATTGGGAGTTGCTCGGCGTCACTATGACAAACGGCATGAACAAGCATCTCGCAGACAGTCATGTGTTGCACGATGGTCATCACTACTATGAAAAGAAAGCATTTGACAAGTTCGTGCGCATCTATACCAAGCGTCCAGAGGTGATTGCCGCACGTGCTCGACGACTGCGGTTCCCCGATAAGGTAGCAACCTCGACATTTGAGATTACATCTAAACTGCAGATTGAACAACTCGCCAAGGTATTGCAGACATTGCATCGAGTGGGAGGAAAGCTAACTGTTGTGGTGGGGGTTCTCTGATATGTATAAAGGTCCACTCTATCCAGAGCAGCACGGCATGCTGTATGACCTCGCAATGATGGAAGCCGAAGAAGAGTATAAGCAGTGGATCAAGAGTAGAAAGCACAAAAAGGGAATAAAAATCTTTGCAGTCAGGTCAAATAAACTGGAGAACGCCGATGCCGACATTTGAGGTGCAGGGAACGAAGGGCGATCATCGTATCGCAGAGCAGGCACACAGCATGACCAAGGCGCAGTGGGTGGCTGCCTCCTACGTGGAGCACGGCTACAATGTAGAAATCGTCGAGGTGACCCCCTTGACTTCTGGCAGTCTTTGATATATATTTAGGTATAGTTGGTGGGTGACAATAGCCGGTAGCTGATTGGGTTAGACCAGAATGCGAAAGTGCGTCACTCACCGACACCGATACGGGTGCTGTGGCGGTGCGTAAGGGTAACCGAACCTCCCTGCCAGTTAGCACTAACAAGGGTTTACTTACCGGGTTCCCTTCAATAAAAACCCCGACGCTTCCCTGCGATAGTGGGAGCCCCTACGGCAAATCCGCCGTGGGGGCTTAATGCGTTATAGGCGCCCTTCGGTGTTTCTTCGGTTTTTTGTTTTATCACGCCGGATCGCCGCACGCAGCAGCCTGTCCAACTATTCCTAGTCTTGTCCATATGTAACGAAATAAAGAAATATTGCGTAACCCCTTGTGTTTACCAGATAATAGGTTATATTCAGTATATGACAATAAAGGAGAATACAATGCAG
>VGVV01000079.1 GCA_016873895.1 Ignavibacteria bacterium | reverse complement strand
CTGTGAGCCCGCAGAAACAACGGTCAGAACAGATCAAGGAATTGTAAATGACCTACTCACAAGCCGGCCAGTTGCCCCATCACCAGTACTGCTGGGTCGATTCATCCTTTCTCGGATTAGCCGATGGATTCATCCCCTGCATCTGGTTCGGACTCACCTCCATACACGGCAGGATGTGGGGTTGCACCGTCCTACTCGAATGCGGAGCAGTCTACCGATCCTTGCCACCACATGCTTTGGCCTTCAGTCCAACGCCAGAACCCGAATGGCAACCGCAACAGGCCCAACGCTGGGATTGCTACGGCAGCGATTTCAGCACCATCGAGTACACCTTCCTTCGAGGCCTCGAATGCCAAGTCAAATGCGAGGACGAAATCCTCGTAGGAGATTACCTTTTCACCGCCGCTCCCATCGGAGATGGCTGGAGCCGCCAACCCGATCAAGCCAAAGAGTTCATGTTCATCCGTACCGAAGGAGATCGACTCACCATCCAACCCACGAACAAGATTATCTTCTTCGAGAAATCGTTCACATCGACCGCGTGGCCTACTGGACTCCATACTTCAGACAAGATCTATACTTGCGAATGACCTCCAAACAGACATGAAACAACGATGGGCTCGCATCAGCAAAAAAACCAAGCAGGCCATACTCAACGCCCACCACTCCTACTCATGCACGGAACTAGCCAAGATCCACAACATCGCCCCATCCAGCGTCTGGAAGATTCGGAAGAATGCCAAGCCACCACCCAAATGAGAACCCCACTCTCAGAATCCATCCCGCTCGTCACCGACCTCCGATCCAACGGTGCCACCTATGACCAGATCGCCAAACGCCTAGGCGTCTCACGCCAACGCGCCCACCAGATCTACAACACCGGAATCAAACGCGAACAAATCAAGTCCGCTTGGTACTACGGACTCTCCACTCGCAACATCTCCCTCATCACCTCCATGGACATCCATTCCAAGTCCGAACTCGTCAAAGCCCTCACCTCCCAGAAAATCCCGCCCGGCGGTGGCCTGCCCAACTTCGGGGTCAAATCCTACCACGACCTATGCACCTGGGCGGGGGTCAAGATCATCGTCCTACGCAAATGACAGCCTCCTCCACAAAAGACCTCGTCAACGCACTCAACATCATCGCATCCCAAATCAATTCACACGATGGAATACCAGAGACCGCACTCGCCGAAACAGCCATCCGTCTCATGGACTTGGTGCGCCTCACGGGCAGACTCTCCGACCATATCCTCGCGAACCCTGTCCATCACCCTGAATGCAACCTTCACTCAAAAGGAACCCGCTGTACATGTGTCCTTTCGCAAATCCAATCCATACCACTATCAGATACAACGTGAGATCAAATAACAAAAAACGCACCATATACAAAAAACCCGGACCCATGAGCATGGAGGAGAAAACAACAGCCTCGTTCGATTATATCAACATCCGAAAGGAAGCCTATTCGATTGTGGCAAACGCGGTGAAAAACGGATGGCTATCATACCCGAAAGCGGAACGAAACAGACGACTCCTATGGAACCAACCCACCGACACCGATTCTTTCCGCACATCACCGTGACCCTCATCGGTGATGCCGAAATGCGGATCGCCGAAATGAAACGCAGCGTCGTCATCTACCAGCGCGGCGACCAACGATTCGTCCGCACTCGCGAAGAGTTCGATTCCCTGTTCAAACCCATGAAGAAATAGTCCACCAACCCCATGACTCCCTATCAACGAGCCGCACTTTGGATCTCCAAGGTGCCCCCCGCCATCTCCGGATCCGGCGGTCACAACCAGACCTACACCGCTGCCGTTGGCCTCGTCCACGGCTTCAGCCTCTCACAAGGAGACGCCTTCAACCTCCTCTCAGCCTGGAACTCCACCTGCCTCCCACCTTGGACCGAAACCGAACTCCGTCATAAACTGGCCGATGCCGCCACCAAACCCCACGACAAACCAGTAGGCCACCTCCTCCACGCAGCATCCAGCCTTCAGCATGGAGACCTCTCACGGGTCACATT
>VGVV01000078.1 GCA_016873895.1 Ignavibacteria bacterium | reverse complement strand
GACGAATGCAACGATGAAGTGCTTGACGAGCTGACAGAGATTGCACAAAAGCACAACATGGGGTATTGAAATATAAGGTATTATTGAAGACCCCTTGACAAAATCGTGGTGAACAGTTAAACTTCATATAGTAAGTAAAAATCATTAAACAACTAAACGAGGTTACACAAATGAGTAAAGCTGTAGGACTCGACCGTGCAGTAGAGTACGTAGAGAAGTTGGAGAAGTTCCGCATGGCATTTCAGAAGGCTGATCGTGGGTGTCAGGACTTCGGTGAGACTGTACAGATTGAGACCGGCCGTAAGTTTGACAAGGTGTACGTGCAGACTTCGGTGCAGAAGCTCGGTCGGTATATGGTGGACCGCAACAGCTGGGTCATCTACGGTATCAAGTCATGGGCGCAAATCAATGAGCGCCGGACCTATGGCACTCTAGACACGGTGGAGCAGTACGATTGGTCCGCTCACTATGGTATCCCGAAGGCGGGTACTGATGCTGAGAAGCTCCACAACGAACGTGAGGCAGAGTTCGCCAAGAAATTTAAACCCCGTGGTCGTCCTCGCAAGAATCCGTAATGAAACTTCAAATCAAATCGTCGTTGAATCCTGCGATTGTTCGTGGAAAGTATAACGATACGATTGTTGCAGGAACCATCTTCGAAGTGAACGGGCAACCGTGGAAGCACCACTATCTTCAGCTAAAGGGTCGTATTACCTTTGACCAGATTGAGTGGCTTAACGGTATCACCATTCAGAAGAAGGACCAGCTCAAAGAATGGAAGGTGAAGTCTAGTAAGGCAGGCAAGTTCTATACAATCCGTGAGACACCGCATGGCAAGTTGACGTGCGATTGTCCAGGATTCCACTACCGGCGGAATTGCCGTCATACCGATGAGGTGAAGAATGGCGCAGTGTAGGATGTTAACAGAGAACGATAGGCAGTGTGGTAGATATTTATGGAAGTGTAAGCATTGCGGCAATACCGGATGTGATAATCGAGATTGCAGGAATCAAAGTTTCGATAGTAGTAATGGTATGTGTCTCGCATGCAACGGAACATCAGCCCGAGTTTCACTATGAACATTAACCAACTGAAAGCAGACGCAGCACTCGCAGCAGACCAGATCGATATCCAGTGGGGAAAGTTGGAGAACCCCAAGTATCGGAAAGACTTTGAACATACACTGCGCAGAGCAACTACATTTGTCCCAGAGTTGGAGAGTCTTTATAAGAAGCTCACTGCTGGTGAAAGTGTGCTGAATCCCGACGAACCTACTCCCCTTTCCTACGAGGATATGGAAAAGTATAGCGCACTGGTCGAGGAGGAGCTCTTCAACGGCTATGTGCTGCAGTCCCTATATCACAAATATAACGCAGTCGAAAATGTGATAAAGGCAGCACTTGACAATTCAGAGTGACCTAATTATATTTATTGTATGATTGATTACGACCTCCTGGACGAGCAGTACGAGAACGCACCCACCAAGCAGAGCCTTCGTCCCTCTGCTGACCCTGTGGGGAGTCTCACCGACAACCGGCGCAAGGTGCTCCCGAATCTCAACGGCACCAAGAAGCGCAAGTATGCAACGGTAGGCAGGAACCGGAAGCGTGAGTGGGACACCGGGCACTACACCGATGCCGATGTGTGGGGAATGCAACTTCCCCCGCTTGACTGGACCTGGTAATCGGCAATGATTAGTATTTTCACCAGTACCGCAGACAAGGTTGGTAACGCACTGCGAGACTTCAACGATAGTAACCTGCCGACTGAAGGCACACTGCCCGATATGGAAACAGGTGAACATGCAGTACTGGGGAAGGATGCGAACCTTCCTCTTATTGTGAAAGAGTTGGCACCTGTACAGTTGGAGAACCTCGCAAGGGAGCGTAAAAAGTTGACCAAACGGCTTGATGATATTGCCCGATACGAGGCAACCCTGCAAGCACTTCTTGACGCAGTAAAGTAAAAAAACCCATACGGCTGCAGCCTGGTTTTCCCCGCTCGTAAGGCGGGGTTTTTTATTGCGCAAATGAT
>VGVV01000077.1 GCA_016873895.1 Ignavibacteria bacterium | reverse complement strand
AGGTTGCCCACCGCTAGCTTGGACGCTCGGTGGCGTCGACGGCAGCCGAAGCAAAGCTCTTTTCTTGGCAGCCGCACTGTCGCCGGCAGATCCCATCCTGTGGTGCGCACACTCGCGCCGGTGCAGACCTTTAAAGTGGTAGCTCGAGCACAAATCTGCAACGGACCGACTACACCCCCACGAAGGATAACGGAGACTCCCCCACGAAGGATAACGGAGACTCCCCTCGCGCCGGTGCAGACCTTTAAAGTGGTAGCTCGAACACCATCCGCAAGATTAGTCCAACACCCCCACGAAGGATAACGGTGACTAAACTAACAAAGCGACCGGGCAAAGGCCCGGTCCGGATTTATTTTGGGATCCCCAGGGGGCTCCCAAATTGATTTCGGATTTTGTGGGCGTGGCCGCAAAGTACTGGTTCTGCGCTCGAGCTACCACTGCTTACCGGTTCTGTCGGCTGCATTTACACCCGTGCGTGAAGCCCGCCAAGGAGCATCAGCTTCTCGCACACGCGGCACTCCAACGTGCTGGGGTGAGAGGACCGGGCCGCTATGGTCTTCACAGCCCCGACGAAGTCCTCATCCCTGTAACACCAGCAACGGTTGGGACTCCCGAAC
This sequence comes from Ignavibacteria bacterium, assembly GCA_016873895.1. Taxonomy (GTDB): domain Bacteria; phylum Bacteroidota; class Ignavibacteria; order Kapaibacteriales; family Kapaibacteriaceae; genus UBA10438. The sequence continues at coordinate 1,487 of VGVV01000077.1, read as the reverse complement.
AAGTCGAGCTGGCGATCGACAAGGTGCGTCATCATGTGGGCCTTTGGCCGCAAATGGAAAGGAGCCCGAGCCTTTTGTTTTTGCGTCATCATGCGAGGGCTTCGCCACAACTCGTGGAGAGCTTTGAAGGCGTGAAGAAAGCTGTACATGGCTGTGCGACAATCAGCTGGGGAAAACGGCGAAGCCGCACAGCTGGCGTGGTAGTCCATCATGCCTCCTGTCATCTGCAAAAGGTATTTCAAGTGGACCTCCTCCTTGCCGGCCAACGGATGGTTACGGTGGAATTTAAACTTTGCTCGGCCAAGGTGCCCGCTGTGGAGGTGGGCCAGGGTGTCGGCGAACTCTGCCAAGTACCGCGTTTCAGCAGCCTTTGCTTTCAAGCAAGGATACGGGGGATCCCTCTTCGCTTTGATCTGGGACAGCGTCAAAGCAAGCTTTGGCCTCTTCTTGTCCCCTGCTTGGTGGTACTTTTCAAGCATGACGTTCAGAGCCTTCACCCCTTTCTTGGCACTCCGGTGCCATTGCTTGTGCTGCACCTCGATCCACAGCAAGCTGCCCACAGCGTCAGCGAACACCCCCAGGTCGCCATCGTGCATGGGGTCGACGACGATGTACTCGATGTCAAAGCCAGGGGCCCTGAATAAAGCTGATGGGGTGCTCCCGTGCTGCAAGCAGGACGCTAAATAGCGTTCGTGCGTAATTGCTGTGGCTCGGTGGCCAGCGGCGGGCCCAAAGTCGTACGCGTAGCGGTCGCCGCGTTCTTTGGTGGCGTCGCATTTCCAGCAAAACTCGTTGGAGTTGACGGAGCGGAACTGGAAGGCTGCTTCGTCAAACTCCCAGTCGCCACGGACTTGCATGAGCCCGGCCCGTGGAATGGACAACCCGGCCGCAAGCCTGTTCTTCTTGTCCGAGGCGGTGAACTCCGTGCCATCATGGCGGCGGGAGGGTGTGGTGCCAACCGCCAAGCACTCAAAGCTCCAAACCAAAACCTCGAAGATTAAGTCTAGGGTGTGGTAACCGCCGCAAGAACAACCGCAAACGCGGGCCTTCTGAATGTTGAACAGAGGTTGACGATTGGCTCGCGTTTTGTCGTCGGCTGCTGACACAACATTCATGCTGCAGACGAAAACAGACTTGGAGCCACCTGGGCGCACCGAATTCGTGTATGGAACTCCGTCACAGTGAAGCCCGATGGCCGCGAGCTGGGGCACGTCACCGTCGCTGATGTTCACGTCGCGGTGCTTGGCCCATTTCTCGATGACGCCCTTTAGCCCGAGGGGCTCTTGCAGCTGGGCTTCTGTCAAGCAGAAAGCTTCCAGCCCGTGCTCTTGGACCATGTGATAGTAGGCCTCGTGCGGTAGGAAGATGTCCAAAAACGTGCCGTCCGGGAGGTCCATGCGGTACGGCTGAGCACCAGAGCTCATGAGACCGGCCCTGCGGGCCGCACGGATGACATCCCTGTGGGTGTGACCGGTGTTCGCGCCCCC
>VGVV01000076.1 GCA_016873895.1 Ignavibacteria bacterium | reverse complement strand
AGAATTACGTTCATAATTCTCATAATTGCTATAACACCATGACGAATAGGGGACGGGCGCTCTGCGTGACCTCCCCGGCTAAGGCCCATAGTCTTCCGTAGCCTAATCGCCCTGATCTATTATCTTTAGTCTATCAGACCCATTCGACTCTGCGCCGCGACCGGTGCTTCGGAAAATTGACCCCGCGACGACCTCGCAAAGTTTGACACGATCGATTTTTATCGATTCGACGACCTGACCAATCGACGCAAGTCGACGACCTGACCAATCGACGCAAGTCGACGACCTGACCAACCGACGTAAGTCGAAGGCCCGCATCGACCATGCGCGACCAGGACACTAAGCCAAACTTCATCGCTTGGTATCGCGACGTCTTTGGGTTCTCCCTCAGCGTCGCGACGGCAATGTACGAAGTTCAACAGCTGAATGACGCCAAGACCTTCAACGAGCTTGACGACGACCTCATCGACAACATCTTCAGCGCTCTGCGCAAAGATAAGACCCACAATGGGATAGCTGAATTGGCAGTGAGCCGAATCAAGCTGCTTGCCTTCTGGGTAAGGCACCAATTCCGGACCAACCGCATGATCGGCACCTCCTCGACGCCGCTCGTGCGCGTGACCTTAGAGAAGATCAATCTGCTCAAGGAGCAGAAGAGGCTCGAGGACAGCTGGCGCTCCGACAACAAGGAGCCCGCTTATGACCCATTGACCCTAGACCACACCACGGCCGTTAAGGCCTTTGACAAGGTGAAGACACTCCTGACCCGCGTGCGCGGAGTCCAGGGTGTTCCCCTCTCGTACGTTATCAGGTACAACATCTGGGACCCCGAAGCGGACGATGAACAAGACTCCCCTTTTGGGGATGAAGACTCCAAGTACTCCTCTATTGATGAGGAGATGATCGCCCGCGCCCCTATCCTGGCTGATAACGCTGAGTTCCTAACGGACTTGGAGACCCTCGAGACCGAAGGACCCTGGGTGCCGACCTTCCCGCCTGACAACAAGAAAGTATGGTCGATTCTTCACTCCCTCTTTAGCACTTCGCCCAGTTGGCAGCACGTGAAGAAGTGGGCGGCGTCTCAGGACGGCCGTCAGACCTATCGTACTCTTCACACCCATCATTTTGGGCGTGATAGAGTTGACACGATGTTCCATTCGATCCTCACGACCCTCCAGAACTTGCACTACGCTGAAGACCGCAAGAACTACAACTTTGACAAGTATTGCATTGCCCATGTCGAGCAGCACAATCTTCATGCTGGTCTAGTCGAGTTCGGGATCTCTGAACTTCAAGACAAGATGAAGATCCTCTATTTTGAAGAAGGGATCAAAGACCCGTCTTTTGCGTCTGTCAAGTCCACCATCTTGGCCAATCGCGCAGCGTTCCAAGACTTTGACACTGTCATGGAGCTCTACGTCAATACCTACCGCGCAAATAAGAAGAACTCTGAAGTGACCAACCAGACCCGCAAGATCTCTGCCCTCCAAGGACGGGGGGACTGGGGACGTGGTGGTGGTGGTGGACGGGGGCGTGGCTACGGCCGCGGTGACCCCGACAAGCGCAAGCGTAACCTTGTCCCTCAAGATGAGATTGACAAGGTCACAAATGTCCACGGTGGGTGGTATTCCGCTGAGGAGTATAGCAAATTTACGCCTGCCATGAAAGCCAAGCACTGGCAACTTAAGACGAAGGCCTCTCAGGCGCCTGGCACTGGACCGACCAGCGCTGCCAAGGCCCATAAGACCATTAAAGAACTGACCACATCTTTGACCGAGGCTCGTTCTGTGATCTCTGAACTCACAAACGCCACATCCAATTTGACCAAGAAAATGGACATTGACCTGCCCAACCCGCCCAATGATGAAGTGGTTTGGGGTCGCAACCGCGATAACCCTGCCTTGGCTCGCCAGGACGGCCCGCCAAAGAAAATCCGTCCCAACTGACCGTCGGACGTACGACACATGTGTGCCTTTCGAACAGTCCGATTGGCAATTGACCCTACTCGTTTTATTACGAATATAACTTCTAAAGTAAATTCCAATTGTGAGACCACTTTGGAACTTGACTCCCACGCCGACACATGTGTGCTCGGTCGTGATGCCTTAATCTTGTTAGATTATGGCAGACCCGTCCAGGTCCAAGGGTATGACCCGTCCCTA
>VGVV01000075.1 GCA_016873895.1 Ignavibacteria bacterium | reverse complement strand
TCCACCACTAGCTCGATAATCAGCTCCACTGTAAGTAAACACTACAAATTGGGTCCCTGTAGAAATAGTTGGAGTACTATTATGATGCCCGGCTAGCTGCCAGCCTGACCCTGAAACCGTTGGAGCGACACGCATTGATACTTTTAACTCAACTATGCCATTATTCTCATTTGTGCTCCCAAGATCGGCTCGGGGCATCACACAAATCAACGATCCAGAAGTCAAAATATCAAGCGGTCCGAGAGCTTGGAAATACCTCTGACACAAACTTAACTCCGTCCCAATCGGCCTGCGCTCAAACGGTGTGGCGACAGGGCCTGGTTCTAGTTGAACATTGCCTATTTGGAAATACTTGTCGGTTATGGCTGCTGCTACGGGAAATATAATCTCAAGAAGTAATCCATTATTGGCGTCAGTCGCCCCCAATGTTACTGTCCATTCATAGCGAACGCGACCGAGGCTAGCCAGAGAGGCAAGGCTAGTGCTTGCAACATAAGTAACAGAGTTATAAGTGTCTTCTGCATTTGGTTTAGCCAAGTTAAATACAGGAGTAATTGCCGATCCTGTATCTTGATAAAGAGTCGCAGAAACAGTAATTGCTTGTCCACTTAGGTGAGCAACATTAGCGGCCTCTATGCGCTGTTGAAATACAAATGCTTGGTTCGCATTTGTGCCAGTAGTAGTTGCTTGTATTTCATTTACCGCACCACCTGTTGGGCCTGCCTTTCTAACAGTTGCAGTTGCCGTAGTAAAGTTGAAGCACCCTGCAAGCCATCTATCACATCCTCCATAAACTAGACTATTGTTGCTAAAAGAAACTGAACCTCTCTGCGCAATCCGCATGTCGCCGTTGATGATGGCGTTGCGGAACCCCGCCAGCGGGCCGCCGTTGATGTTGGCAACACGCACCTCGCCGGTGGTGGCAATCGTTTGGCTACCAAAGTCAGGATTGATCTTGGTGCCAGCAATGGCTGCCGAAGCATTGACATCGGCGTTCAGGATGGTCCCATCAAGGATCATCGTGCTTGTGACGGTGCCGGTATCAGCAGTGCTAACAACCGTGCCAGTGCCAACAGGTTGTACGGCAACAAAAGCAGAGCCGTTCCACACCTTGAGTATCGGGTTGGTGGCGCTGGTATCAAGCCATGCCTCACCTTTGCTGTTGCCCGCTTGACCACCAGCACCGGGCGTTGCATTGGGTGCTGTGGCGCCAACGTGAATCGGGCCAATTTTTACCGAATCACCATTGCTGTCCTTAAAGAACAAGCCCGGTGATACCAGATTGGTGTTTAGCGCAAGCTGTCCATCAGACATTGCGCCAGGTGTTGGGCGCTTGTCGGCAGTAGAGGAACGTAGATGTTGGAGAGCCATTCCTTAACACCCCGAAGGGCCGGAAGTTATGTAGCGAGTCTAGCTCAATAAGTTCCGTCGTTAAGCTGACTGGTCAACGCAATGGTGCCGGTTAAATCTGGCAGCGTGACAGTGCGATCAGCCGTTGCATCAGCTACGGCCAAGGTTGTTTCAAATGCATCATCACTGCTGCCCTCAAACACCAAGGTGCCAGTGGTGCTAAACAGCAGCTCGCCTGTAAAAGTGCCGCCGGCCTTGGGTAGTGCTGCGTTAGCGAGGTCATAAGCAGCCTTGACGGCAGTAGGCGTAGCAGCCAGCACGCTGCTAGTCGTGCTGGTGCTATCGCTGAGTTGAACGATGCCGTCAACGCTGGTCGTTGCGGATCGAATGGTTAGCGCCGGAGTGGTGGTGGCGGTGGCAACAGTCAGCGCACCAGTGCTGCTGGTGACCGTGGTGACGGTGCCGACATAATCGTTGCCCCACTCCAAGCCAGTAGCAGTGGCACTATTAGCCCGCAGCACTTGGCCGTTGGTGCCAACCGTCAACTTGGTCAGCGTGGTAGCAGCACTAGCCCCAAGAATGTCGCCCTTGGCATAAGAAGCAACTCCTGTGCCACCACGCGCCACAGCAAGAGTGCCGCTGGTGATGTTGGCGGCATTGCGGCATTCAGTGCTGACTTCTTCGATGGCTAGCTGTACGTTAGTTGCGCTGATTTCTCCAATGGCGGAAAATACAACGTTGACGGCAGCAATAGCGCCAGCGCCAGCAGATACGTCCAGCTCCACCCATTGAGAGCCAGTAGAAAGGATAAGGT
>VGVV01000074.1 GCA_016873895.1 Ignavibacteria bacterium | reverse complement strand
TACCTGCAATTAAAGTAAATGTATATGTAGTTCCAGCCTGTGATAAAATCATAGGAGGAGGTGTTTGTAGTGTGCTAAACTGAACATTATTTAACAACCACTGATACGTATCGGCATATTGAGTAAGGTTGGTAAATGTAACCACCATAGGTGCACAAGCAGAATCTGGTGTAACACGGAATCTGGTTTGTGGTAACGGGAGCACTGTTATTATAAATGAACGCGGTGTTCCAGTGCAACTGATGCCGCCATTAGAGTAAGTTGGGGTAACAGTAATAGTTGCACTAATAGGAACGGATGTTGAGTTTATAGCAGTAAAAGATGGGATAGTACCAATTCCACTTGCACCTAATCCTATAGCCGTATTTGAATTTACCCAACTATAAACAATGGTTCCTCCAGTAGTGGGACTAGTAAATTGTATAGGACTAGTTCTTACTCCATCACAAACCTGAACCGCGGGTACCGGATTCACAGTTGCAGTTGGGTTAACAGTAATGGTGAATGACTTTGAAGGACCCAGACAGGAAACTCCCCCATTTGTAAATGTTGGGGTAACAGTAATAGTTGCAACCACAGGAGCATTGCCAGTATTTACTACTCGGAAACTATCAATATTTCCAGTACCGAATGGAGCAAGGCCAATGGAAGGTGTACTATTTGTCCAAGAATAAGTTACAGCGCCTCCAGAAAGTAAACTAGTAAACTGAGTACCCAGAGCAAGATCTCCATTACACTTCACTTGACTTTGTGGCTGAACTACTTGCCCATTAGGGTTTATTGTAATTGTAAAAGTTTTAGTTGGACCATCACAACTACGACCATTGAAGGTAAATGTAGGAGTAACAGTGATTGTAGCAGTAGCAGGCGAATTAGAGGTGTTTGTTGATATAAAGCTAGCTGAGCTTCCCGTGCCGGTTGCCGCTAAACCAATTGTTGGATTATTATTCACCCATCGATAGGATACTATACCACCAGATATCGGAGAAGCAAAGCTAAATGATACTGTAGAGCCGCTGCAAGCTACCTGATTAGCAGGTTGATCCATCTCAGCAGTTGGAAGAACAGTGATCGTAAAGGTTTTGGAAGAACCTGTGCATGTCAAACCACCATTCGTGTAAGAAGGAGTAACAGTAATAGTTGCAACCACAGGAGAAGTACCGCTATTTATTGCATAGAATACAGCAATATTTCCAGTATTAGAAGCCAGTATTCCAATAGAAGGGTTGTTATTAGTCCAACTGTAAGTAGTAGTACCACTTGTATTAGAAGTAGTGAAATTGACTGATGTTAATTGTCCATTACAAACAATTAAGTTGGCAGGCTGATCTACTTGTGCAGGTGGATTTACAGTTATAGTATAATCCTTAGGCGACCCAACACAAGAGCGTCCACCAAATTCAAATGTTGGAGTAACTGATAGGGTTGCAATTAATGGCGAAAAACCTGTATTAATTGCATTGAAAGACGGAACCGAACCAGTGCCTGTTGCAGATAAACCAATTGCAGTTAAGGAATTTGTCCATGCATAAGTGGTGGTACCGCCAGTATTGATGGTTGAGAAACTCGTCTGTGGAACGCTATTACCATTACATACTAGTTGATTGGCAGGTTGATTTACCTGACCGGCTGGCAACAAGGTTATCGTACGTTCATAAATAGGAGCACAACCAGTTACTGAAGCAGTTGCCACTAAGCGTACAGTATATACAAGTGGCGCGGTTGCGGAAGTAGGTATTGTAAATAAATAGGAGAACGATGTTGGGTTAGTAGATTGAGGAGTGCCATTAACAAACCACTGATACGCAGCTGTACCCCCACCTGAGTAGGTACTAGTGTTTGTAAAATTGACTGAAGCCGAAGGCCCGCAATAGACCGTGTCTGGAACTGAAAATGAAACTAAAGGTGCAACATGAACAGTAAACGGAGTAGTGAGCGAGTCTCTACAACCTTGCGCATTATACCCGATCATTTTTACCTGATAATTTCCTGCAGTTGGAATAAGATGCGTAAGTGTGAAACCAGTCGTTGAAAATAAAACACTACCGCCTGAAGACAATACATACCACTCTACACTATTAAAATTGGCTGGCGTAGCATAGGCAGACAAAGTAAATGGTGCACAATTATAGGTACTTAAGTTTGAGGAGAATGCAGCAGTAGGAACAGGGTTGATT
>VGVV01000073.1 GCA_016873895.1 Ignavibacteria bacterium | reverse complement strand
AGCCCGTAACTTCGACTTTACGGCCCGTAATATCGAATATACGAGGTCTCTATATTCGATATTAGATGGCTCAACAGTATGTATATTCGAATATACGGGTCACTGCAACCATCTAATATCGAATATGAGTTTCACCCCAATCTTATATTCGATATTAGATGGCGAACAAACCCGTAACTTCGAATATACAGAAAGTGAAGTCAGGTAAATTCGAATATACATGGGTAAATTCGAATTTATATGATGAAATATAAGTTAATATCGAATATGGGTGTGCGCTGAGCGCTCAAATAGCATGCAAACGCGTATCCAAATGGTATCACATATGCATGCCTAATGACATCAATCTATTTCACTAAGCAATCCTAATTAGTATTAATGTTTTTCTTTCCTAAAGAGACTTTTCAATCAACGTGAAGAAGGCAATTGATGGCAAGATGCCATGCAAACAATCTTATGTGCCCCCACAAACAATCCTAATTTGTTCCTAACAAAGAATCCTAAACAACCCCTCAAACAATCCTAATCAGTCCCTTAATCCCTCCTCAAAAATCCTAAGCAGTCCCTATCACATGTTCCAAATGTCACCTACCAACGTCAGTATCCATTGCCACAGTTGCCATTGCAGGCGCACCCACTGTGGCATTTGTGTTTTTTCCTCTTGCAGCCACAATTGTTTCCACACTTCCCATTCTTGCAGGCGCATCCCTTCGATTTCTTGATTGGACTAGTGGCGCTGATCTGAAGTTCATGCATCTTACTGTAGGAGATTCTAGCACATCCCACTGCGTTGAAGATACCATCTTCAACGCTCTTCCGCACTTTTGCTAGATCATCTGGGAGGGGCAGAAACATACCAACTTCTGCCTTGAGGATGTACTTATCTGCTGGCACCCAGTAGTCACCTTTGCCTCCATCATGGGTGATGACCCCATGCTGGCAGCATACCTTGATCCCACCAGTCCTTGGCTGCACATCGTAGACAATTGCAACCAAACCTTCTGGGTTGTAATGAGTCCTGTAGTCCACCTGAAGACTTACAACAGCACCTGGCGAAACTCCTGACTTGAGTGCTGCATCGCCACACTTCTTCATGGCCTTACGGGCACTCTCTTCCTGTTTCTTGTTCTTCTTCTCCATGGCCAGCAAGCGATTCCTCGAGGTAATGGAGGCTACATCCTCATGGTCATCAACTTCCTTGTCCTCCTCTACTCGCGCCTTGTCCTCATCTGCATCTGCATTACCTAGACCTGCGCTCTTCTGGGTAATCTTCTTGGTAGCTGTCTTGCTAAGAATAAATTGGAGGTCACATTCATGCTTCTTGAGGAATCTCTTGTAGAAGTCCATTACAACGCCACGGTAACCAAACTTTTGATGGCCAATTTCAGCAATAGAATTCACAGGAAGGACTCCATAAATCTCCATCACCTTGAGGCATGCGATTGGTCCACAGTTGAAACCATCGTGTTGCTTTAGGATTGGATCACTGGACACAACCCAAGGCGAATACATATCATCAAAACATAGCTCAAGGACTTGCTCACGATCCCTGCCCGTTGTGAGTATCACATTGACTTCTGCATCCCATTTTTGTAACCCATACTTCCTGAGGGTGTAGGTGATATGAAATTGCCATGTCTTGAGAGAATAATTCAGACCATCATATACAGTAACTTCGCGATTCTCGATGTCATAAAGCAGAACTGCAAAATGACTCTTGGCATAGGCAACGGAGACAAAATGGGATATCCCATCCAATACAACAACCTCACTCTCTGTGATTTTGGCATGAGGGTGTGGGGTCCTTATCATAGTGACACTAATGCCGGGAGAACGGTAGCTTGGGGTATCTTTGTGACAGGTATGCTGGACTAGGGCAAGGAAGCCACAGATGAACTCATACTGGTACCAATCTTGGCTTGTAGTGTAGCGACGGATGAAGTCATCGTTCCCTACAAGGACAGAATATTTTGCATGTGGGGAACAAACATCGCAGTTGAGGTGACAATACATGAAAGAGTCCGGATTGTTGGCCTTCCTCACATACTTCCAGCCATCTGCCACGGAATAGAAGTAGTCCTGTGTGGTGGGATTGTTCCTCAAGACAGGATTGACATCACTGCTGATATCCTCGTCCCTGTGTGTCAGGACATGAGAACCAACATTCACCACAATTGTCTTCGTGACTCTGTGCTTCATATCTTGATGCCACTCTTGAAAACCATCATCTTCTT
>VGVV01000072.1 GCA_016873895.1 Ignavibacteria bacterium | reverse complement strand
CGGGGGTCGTTCCCTCGTAGCTTTTCTTTTTGCTCAAGCCTTTTTTAAGCGAGTGTGTTTTTTGCCGCACGCGTCGGGCTGTTCATATGCGGCGGTGGCTGTCTTGGGCCAGTTGGCCCTCGCGAGAGCGGCTTCTGGCTTCGAACGACGACGGGGAGACGAGCATTGAGCAGAGCCTCCGGATGTCCGAAGAGCAGCCCCGAGTGACGATCACGAGGTCGAGGCTTCATGAGCGCCTCGTTGCTGCAGCGCTGCTCATGGCACTAGCCGTGCCGGGCGTCACAATCTTCTGGTACGTCGTCGCCGAGTGGCAGAGCGCACCATCGCAGCGGGGTTGGCTGGTCCTTGGCTTAATGTACTACATCTTGGCGGCGCTCCGGGTTCTCTGGGAGTCGTTCGTGCAGGTATGCGAGCGCGCGTTATACCTTCGGCTGGAGGTGCGGCGCTTTGTCTCACCAACATTATTCGAGGCGGTGACGGACAGGATCGCCGAGGCGTCCGAGCGCTTGGGCCTGACGTGCAGTTGGGACCAGGAGGCCATTATGGAACACAACCGCAACACCGAGGACATGGAGGTGAAGCTCCGCTTCTGGAGCTCGCGGCCGCGCAGCTTGCAAGTTGGCATCGCCCTCGGCGACGACGATGGCCACAGAGCAGGCAAGCTTGATTTGAATGTCCACTACTCTCCTGGCGAAGACGTGATCAGCGGCCGGGATGCACGGGTAGAGCGACAGGAGGTCTTGGTGCTCTCTTTGCGGACGTCAGCAGCGACGGTGCTCTCAGACAAGGCCTTGCTGACGCGGTGGTTCGAGCAGTGCTGTAGAACCTACACGCAGCCGGATGAAGGCACTGTGAACGTGTATGCTTTGCAGGAGACCAGTTCAGACTGGATCCCCGAATGGAAACTCGAAAGGGTCAAATCGTGCAAGAGCGCTTCAGGCATCGGGCAGCGTTTCTTTTTGGAGCGAGCCTGCTTGGGCAAGGTACTCGCAGACGCGAGGCTGTGGGCAAGCTCTTCGTTGCGAGTCTACATGATCAACGGACCTCCTGGCGTTGGGAAGTCCGAGTTCACAATCTGGCTCGCTAGCCAGTTGCGGTTGCCCGTCTACCGTTTGTGCTTGTCCAGTCCCCTGTTGACGGACGGCCGCTTGGCCCAACTCTTGTCACACAGCGCCGTGAAACACAACATCGTACTCGTCCAACTGGACGAGTTCCAGGGGACCATCGCTCGCTGGCTGGACGGGAAGACGCGTGAGGGCGTGACGCCTGGCGGATTCTGCGAGTGCCTACAAGGCTCTACGGCCATGGGGCGTGGCATCGTCGTGCTGACGGGCACCCTGGACACCGCCATCGGTCAAGCTCGGGAGAAGTGGCCGGCAGTCTTCCGGCGAATACATTGGGCGGCAGAGCTCGGCTGGATGTCGCACGCGGAGGTGGGGTGTTTTTTTCGGAAGTTCCTCGCACGCTTCGTGCTTGGGATGCCTAGCGAAGAGTGGGGGATCTGGGAGGCAGAGTTTCTCAGACCTGCGGGCCCGTGGGCAGCAAGGAACATCTCCGTGGATATGCTGAAGCAGTACTTGATGCAGCAGATCACAGAAAGCAGTTGTCGCAGCTGGGGTGGCTTCACGTCCACCACTGGGGCGTCGCAGAGGGCCGCCGCGGACGACTTCCGTGTCCACCACGAATGCCGCGCGGCCTTTTTCGCCCTCATATGCGACCACAACATGGCCGCACTGTTTCTGAATGATTATGCTCCAGTCAGTCAAGTCTTCGCCGGTGAGGCTGCTGCGGCTCCATGCGAGGGTGTAAGGACTATATAAAGCCGCGTGATCGCAGGACCGCCCTGCTTCGACCGCTTCGTGCCAGAACTGACAAAGGTCAGGCCTCCAGGTCGCAGATAAAATCATAGTTTTATCGTAGATTTTAAAATCTACCATCGTTTTGCCACCGTCGTTTTGTTTTTGGAATTTTGCGGTTCAGCCGCAGTGCCGTTGAGCTAGTCAGCGGTCAGTCAGCAAGCCTCTAGTGAGCGGTCAGCGAGCCGCAATGTTGGAGTTTTTGCGTTTTCCGCTGTCAGCGGTTGCATCCTCTATGCCTGTTGGGAGCTGGGAGACCAGCCAGGAGCCTCTAGTGGTGGCTAGCTCTTGCTTTCCGATTTGGTCAGGAGCCCCTGAGAATCAGAGAATTTGAGAAATCAATCGAGGCATGGCTCAGCGTACTCGGACACTGAAAGACAAACGGATCGTC
>VGVV01000071.1 GCA_016873895.1 Ignavibacteria bacterium | reverse complement strand
CCCCCAAAACCCCAAAACCCCTATTAAACTGAATTAGAATTCTAAAGTAAGTAATTATAATAATTTATGGCAGAAGTCGACCAAAGTTACAAAGAAGTTGGCGATGACCGTTCAAAGAAGCAGCCTATTCAGCTCACTTGGGTCAATATCACTATCACAGCAATGCCCGCTGTAGGCAGATGCAAGCCCCGCGGTGCGCTTAAAGAAAAAAGAACTATTATTGATAATGTATCCGGCAACGTTTTGCCAGGGTAGTTCCTCGCCATTATCGGCGCTTCAGGTAATTAAGATTTCTGTTAAAAGACTTTTAGGTGCTGGTAAAACAACCCTGCTCAATTTCCTCTCCGGACGTGAGATCTCAATGAACTTAGTCAAAGAAGGACTGATTTCTGTGAACGGCACCGACAAGGATACCCTCGCGAATTTCAGTGCCTACTCCGCCTACGTGCAGCAGGACGATATCCTTTTCCAGACCATGACTGTCCGCGAGTGTCTTGAATTTGCGGCGCGTTTGAAGCTGCCAGGAACTGAAGAGTAAAAGATGGCTCGTGTGTAGCACATCATCAATAAACTCAAACTCCACAAGTGCCAAAACACCCGTATCGGAGGTCCCCTGGTGAAGGGTGTCTCAGGAGGTGAGCGCAAGAGAACCAGCATTGGTGTCGAGCTTATCACTGACCCCAGCCTGATTTTCCTCGACGAGCCTACCACAGGTCTGGACTCTTTCACAGCCACTGCCGTCATGGAGACCCTGGGTGACCTTGCCCGCAAAGATGGAAGAACTGTCGTGAGCACCATCCATCAACCAAACTCTGACATTTTCGAGTTGTTCGACCGCCTCGTGCTGCTGGCCCGCGGAAAGATTATTTACTTCAACCAGGCATCCCTGTCCGTAGAATACTTCACCAAGATCGGGTTTAAGTGCCCCGAACTCAGCAACCCTTGCGACTACTTTATGTCCATGATGTCCATCGAGTCAATCGAGCTTGACGTCGAAGATGAGGGAGGCAACACTGGCGGAGGCTGGGGTTACGATGTCGGTAAGATCAAGGAGGAGTACGAGAAGCTGATTGCCTTCTTCGACGCTCAGTACGAAGGCTCCGACTTGCGATGCGATGCTACCATTAAGCACCCCGACTGCACCCCCCTAACTGGCAATGAAGAAAGCATCATGGTGCAGACTTCCTTTGTTTACTAGTGGAAACTGCTCGCCAAGCGCAACTTCAGGAACATCATTCGCCTGCCTCAGACTTCCTACGTGAAGCTGCTCACAACTTGTGTTACCGCACTGTTCGCAACGATTCTTTTCTTCTAAACCGGGCCAACCCCCGAGGGCGTGCAGAACGTGCAGGGCGCTCTTTTCTTCATGACCATGAACATTTCCTTCAACGCTATCCAGAACGTCATTTTGATTTTCCCCGACGAACGTCCAGTGTTCCTGCGTGAAGTAAACAACAACATGTACAAGTGCTCTCCTTACTTCTGGGCAAAAGTAATTTCTGAAATGCCATTCAGTATCCTGATGCCCACAGTTTTCGGCTGCATTGTCTACTTCTCAGTTGGTCTGAACCCCGCCGCTGGCCGCTTCTTCCTGTTCCTGCTGATTTTGATCCTGATTTACAACGCCTCAAGTGGTTACTCTTTGGTCATCAGCTGCACCTTCAGTGACAAGCAACTGGCCGTGACGCTGACTCCAGTGCTGATCATTCCGTTCATGCTCTTCGCAGGCTTCTTCGTGGCTGCCTCCAACATCCCCGTGTGGCTGAGAGAGTTCGAGTACCTGTCGATCTTCAAGTACGGCTACCAGTCCCTGATGCACAACCAGTTCGACCACTACATGGACATCTACAATCAGTACAAATATTGCGGATGTCCCATGGTAGTGCCGTTCCCCAGCCACTGGGTCGGCAACTCTTGCACCCCCACTTGCCAGACCTTGTACAACGAGATGTACTACACTTGCTTGATTACCAACGAGTGCGCCCCCCTGTCCTAGATTTCAAAACAGGACCTGGGAAGTTCGATGGGCTGTTTATTCGCCCTGTACGCAATTTGCTACATGATTTCATGGGGTATCCTCATTAAGCTCAGTAAGACCTACGAGTGATCAATCAATTATTAGTTAAACATATATATGTCAATCTAGCTAACTCAAAACTTTTGTTGTCAGTTGTCGCGTCTAGGCTGTGTTTTCACTCCTGCAACTTCATTTATATATAACAAAAATATCTTCTATATTCTTAGGGGTTTTGGGGTTTTGGGG
>VGVV01000070.1 GCA_016873895.1 Ignavibacteria bacterium | reverse complement strand
CCCCAAAACCCCAAAACCCCTGAGGAAGTAGTGTCGAATGAATTAACTGATTATAATTAAAGAAATCTCGTGATTCTCAGATCAAGAGGAACTCAAGAAACTAAATTAAAGCACCCAACACCATTCATTTAGAGTCTACAATTCCAACTCAAACAAGAAGCAATCATGACTACCTCCAACCTGCCCAAAACTCTGCCGTTCCTGCCAGGAAACGTGTACGCGGACCCCACAATCACACGCTATCACAAGACCCAGCTGCTAGGGATCCAACACGGCATCATCACTGGTAAGTCAATTCAAATCCAGCGTTACAAATATGTCGTTTAGAGAAGACAACAAATTTGCAAGAGAACATCAACCACGAACTCCTCACCTCCATGCGTCAGGGAGGCGCCGTCGGCCTGACTGGTATGCAAACCCGCCCCAAGCACGAGAACAACTCCATCCCCAAGATTGCCCCCAAGTGGCTTAAGTACGATCGCCAGGTAAGTACCTCCTGCGCCAACGGTCCTCCAATGCGCAGTTCGAATTTAATTTATTATACGCGATGACAAACCCTCTTCCTATATTTCATAACCGCCAGACTAACTTTTGTTTGACAGGTCCTCAAGTTCGAAGCCTACTTCCAGGAGGCAGTAGTAGAAGACCCCAACGAGAATTACCGCATCCGAAAATGCCTAATCTTCTACTACCTCGAAGACGACACCCTTCACATTACTGAGCCACGAGTCACCAACAGTGGCATCCCCCAAGGCGTCTTCCTCAAGCGCCATTTGGTGCCGAAGCCAGGTTTTAACCCGAGCAACCCTACCGAACTTTACAAATGGAACGACCTCAACCTTGGACAGAACCTTGACATCTACGGCCGAGTCTTCCGCATCGTGGATTGTGATGAGTTCACCCGCAGTTTCTATGCCGACCAGGGCGTCATTTTGAACGCATCGGAGGCCTTCCCAGATGATCCCTTCGTGCACACCCGCGCGATGATCAACATGAAACAGAACCCCCCAGATCTCGCCGAGCACAAGAACTACATCGAGGTCATGCTCAAGGGTGGCCGTCCCAACAAAAACCTGAAGAGCTTCCTCGACAACGACCGAAAGGTGCTCTCCTTCGCTATCATGTGGCAGGACGGCAGTTACGACGGTGGCGATAAGTACTACCGCTTTAACTATTTCCTTTCCGACTCCTCGGTCGAGGTCAAGGAGATCAACAAGCTCAACTCGGGCCACTACCCCTTCCCTATGCTTCTCAAGCGTTAGAAGCTAGCCAAGCTGCCCGTTCTCACCCACTGCCCAGGCATGAACATGCGTGAAGTTGACTACTACACTCCCGCTGATTTGAAGTGTGGTCAAACCGTTCCGATTTGGGGCCGCCAATGCCTTATCTATGACGTCGACGACTTCACTAGAGAGTGGTACAAGCGCAACCAAAACTACACTCAGATCCCCGTCCCTCTCAAGAAGCAAGCACCAGACGTATTCTACTAGGCCGTACCCCCCTACACTGGCTACGGCACCGAAGAAGACTCGATGGGAAGCGTGCTCGCCCTGCAAGCCAAGCCGCCAAAGTTCGACATGAAGAAGATGTTCAAGCAAGACATGCACATCCTTCGCTTCAACGCCAGACTGGTCTCCACTGACCCTGACGATGAGTCCCGCACCTTCATCATCAGCTTCTACTGCGGTGACGACACCATCCAGATCTACGAAGTCTGCGACAAAAACAGCGGCCGTATCGGTGGCCGCTTCATGGAGCGCAAGAAGCAAAAGAACTCGATCAACAACAACTACTACACTGAAAGGGACTTCATGATCGGCCGCTGTGTGGACCTTGCCGGTTTCAAGTTCATGCTGACCAGCTGCGACGAGTACACCGAAAAGTACATGGAAGACAACTCCGATGTGTTCCCCGAAGCCTCCGTGAACGCCATCATCAGGAAGATTGCAGCCCCAGCTCGCAACTTCCCTGACTTGCAGAGCTACGCAATCGACCTGCTGAAGAGGTTCGATAAGGACGGCAACCAGCTGATCGATTTCAAAGAGTTCATCGCTGGACTCAGGTCGATGAACATCAACGTGACCAACCATGAAGAACATGCCCTTTTCAGACGCTTTGACACGAACAACGACAACAAGATCTCGATGGAGGAGCTGTACAACGAGCTAGCTAAAATCGTCTGAGCCACCACTATAGCAGATGCAACCATCTTGCCCACACAAGAGCTTCAACTCTATAGTAATTTCCATAAAACATATGATATAATAATTCATGGGGTTTTGGGGTTTTGGGG
>VGVV01000069.1 GCA_016873895.1 Ignavibacteria bacterium | reverse complement strand
TTCAAAAGCAATTCAACGCCGCCGGCGCCACCAAGGTGTCGATGGCTGACCTTATCGTGCTCGGAGGCTGCGCCGCCATCGAAAAAGCCGCCAAGGATGCCGGCCGCGACGTGAAGGTTCCGTTTACGCCGGGCCGTGCCGACGCGACCCAGGAGCATACCGACGTCGATTCGTTCGCGGTCCTGGAGCCGGTAGCCGACGGGTTCCGCAACTACCACAAGGGCTACAACGGCGCCATGGGCGAGCACCTGCTCGTCGATAAGGCCCAGCTGCTCAACCTCACCGCACCCGAAATGACGGCGCTCGTGGGCGGAATGCGCGTGCTCGGCGCCACCTGGGACGGCAGCGCCACCGGCGTACTGACTACCCAGCCCGGCAAGCTGACCAACGACTTCTTCACCAACCTGCTCGACCTGGGCACCGAGTGGAAGTCGACCAACCCGCACCAAGACCACTTCGAAGGCCGGGACCGCAAGACCGGAGCCGTCAAGTGGACCGGCACGCGTGCCGACCTGGTGTTCGGTTCGAATTCAGAACTTCGTGCGGTAGCCGAGGTCTACGCCTGCGCCGACGGCGCCGACAGGTTTGTTCATGACTTCGTGGCGGCGTGGGCCAAGGTCATGGACGCGGACCGCGCTTAAGTTTTAGAAATTCGGCTAAAACCGAATTTTAGCCGCCCGCATTCGTTCGGATAAAACCGAATTTAAAAAATTGAGCCCTGCCGCAAGGCGGGGCTTAGTTTTTAGAACCAGACCGTATAGCTCCCGACGCCCCATCTGGCCACCTTGCCCAAACCGGGCGTTGGGTAGCTGTCGTTGGCACTATAAAACAGGCGGGATTCGAGGCGAAGTAGGCCGTGATCGAGGTGCTTGGCGAGGCCGAGCGAGGACGCGGCGGTGCGAAACCCCGGGTAGCCCCGGTCGTAGGCCACCACCACGTTGTGGGGGTCGTGCAGGTACTCCAATCGACCTGAGGCCCGCCAGGTATCACTAAGGCGGCGCTCGGCGATGAGGTTGGCTTGGGCCCACCAGCGCGGGCCTTCCGGGGTTTGCTGGCGCCCCACGTAGGCGTCGGCGGTCGTCCGCCAACGGGTTCCGATTTGGCGCACCACATAAAGGTCGGCAAACGCGCGAAGTCCCACTTGGCCCACGGTGTTCGCCTCTCGGCCCAAGTAAAGGTTGCCGTTCACCAGCGTGTTGGCATGCGGACGAAACTCAGACTGCAGCACAAGTGCCGGTCCGCGCACCTGGTCGCGCGCTTGCTGCCACCCGTTGACGAGGTAGGCGTACCAGTTCCAGCGCTCGCTCGGCAGGTAGCTCAACTTCACGCCGCTGAGGTAGTACGGAACGTATTCCGCCGCCAACGACCGCGTGTACATCAAATGGTCCTTGGAAATGGCGCTCTCGTTGGTGAACGGTGAACCAAGAATACCCGCGTCGACCCAGACCTCGCGGCGGGTTTTGAGGCGGAACCCAGCGCTGGCCTCCACCACCTTCAGCTCGTCAGGGGCATAGTTCGCGTCCATGTAGGTGCCCCAGCCGGGCATAATTCGTACGCGTACTCGGTCCGACTGGTAGCGGAGGTCGAGTGCGGCCAAGTTGACGTTGACCTCTCCAATGCGCGCTGAGCTGACCATGTAGGGCATGCTTCCTGCGGTGCGCGGACCCAGGCCCACGTAGGTGTCGAGGTAGCCCGACAGGTGAACTTTGTCGATTCGCACCCCGGTGGTGCTATCTGCAAATCCCGGATTGGCGATTTGGGCGCCGGCACCGAGGCTCGCCGCTAGGGCGAAGGCTGCGAACTTAGTCTTCATTGTGACCCTCAGCGTGCGTTGCAGCGGGTACCGCCTCCGTTTGGTCATAGGCCTCGAGGTGGCTGATTTGGCCGCCGAGGTAGCCCACGCGCACTCCGCCCAGCGACGCGATGGACGCACAAATCAGAACGATCCACACGAAGAGTGTGGCTTTGGCGTGGTTCCGAAGCAACAGCAAAAACCCGATCAGGGCGACGGCTGCGAGCGACCAGATGCCGAACATAAATCCTTCGGCCGCCTCTTCGTGGGCGTGAATGAGCTCATGCGAAAAACCGCCCAAGGCCTCAAGCGCTTCCTCAGCTTCTTCGCCGGTGGCTCCGGAGGCAAAGGCCGCAAGGATTCCACCAAAAATGGTCGCGTAGCCCAAGATTTGGGCGGGACGGGACTTCCAAAAGGTTCCGATTTTAAGGCTGAGCGCCCCAAAGAGCAGCGCCGCGACGGGCACGTGCACCAAAATGATGTGGAGGTGGGTAGGATTCATGGGCGAAAGTTAGGCAATGCCCTCAAATCAGCGCCCCAACACCCCCCAAACCTCGGCGAAAAGTAGTCCGCTACCGC
>VGVV01000068.1 GCA_016873895.1 Ignavibacteria bacterium | reverse complement strand
ACCGCTTCAACTTTATCGCTGACCCTGACAAAACGGTTGATGGCTTCATCGCCCACGAAGTTCAGGACATTGTTCCCGAGGCAATTCACGGGGAAAAGGATGCCGTAGATGACGAAGGCAATCCCATCTACCAAGGCATAGACAAATCCAAACTTGTGCCACTGCTGACGGCTGCACTGCAGGAAGCTGTTGCCAAGATTGAAACCTTGGAAGCCCGGCTAACTGCTGCTGGGATTGAGTAGTCCCCTTCGTTAGATACGACATCTAAATCAAGAGGTTCTTCCACTGGATCGCCAACATCATCTTGATTACTCAAGTCGAGACTGGCTTCGCAATATTCTTCCCAGGCGGTGTCAGGCATAGTAGTGAAGGGGACTACTGGGCTTTGAGAGCTGCTACTTCAGCTTCCAAAGTTTCCACCTTGCTAATCAGTTTTTGAATTGCGCCGTACATAGCAGCGTAAAGCTGGTCTGCATTTAAGTCTCGGCAATCTTCAATCACTTCTTCGCTGATCAGCTCGCCTTTTTCGATGCGTTCAGGCTGGGCAGGTGTAATTACATTACCATCACTGTCTAGTTCTTCTTCAACAACAGGAACAATTATTTCTTCAAAAACTTGATTATATTTCAACTCATAGACGCCAACAGACTTTGGAAACACTGCTTCTACGTCTTGAGCAATCCAACCAAGTTTATGGCGGTCGCGCACCTGTTGCTCAGTATAAACATCGTCTTTCCACTTAAAACGCTTAAGCGGAATGTTTTTAATAGCTTCATAGCAGATGTCAAGATCAGCTAATTCAATCTCCTCCTTGATGCGCTCATCAGAGACAATCGTCCAAGTATTTGTAGATGGCTTGCCAGCGGAATCTGTTGAAAGTTGTAACTGATGCGCAGGGCTCGTGGTGCCAATTCCTAAACGGCCTGTGGCAGTAAGGACCATTTCAGGATTACCAGATGTATCGCCGGTATAAAACTCCATACGGTCATCAGTTCCGTAGTAGTAAATACCTCCATCATTAGTTCCGGTAGTTGAAAATATCAGTCCCGAATAGCCAAGAGTAGTTGTGTTAAGCCGTATCTGTGGTTGATTTCCGCTTACTTCAAGGTTCGCAACAGGACTACTGGTCCCTATGCCTACAAGGCCAGCATTTGTAATCCTCATCCGCTCCGTCGGAGAACTCGCCCCGTCGGCGGTAGTCGAGAACGTTAATCTCCCTGGAAGGTCACTCGCAGAAGAAACAGTCGCATCAGCATCGCAACCAATTTTTGCAAACGTTGCGCCAGTGTTGTCTCCAAAGCAGATTTCACCAATGGCACTTCCTGATCCAGTTGCAGCAGAGCCGCGCTGAATAGAAATGATGCCGCCACCAGTTGCATCACCGTTATAGCCCTGAGCAACAATCCGTGCGTACTGGCCTTGTCCTGTTGTAGGGCTAGAAGACGTGCCAACTAACAAGCGTCCGCTGGAGTCGATTTTTGCACGATCAAATGCACTACCTCCAGTGCGAGTTCTAAATGTGATCTCGCCGGAATCGCTAGAAGGATTGCTGGCTACGATTTGAGCAAGGTTTGAATAGCTGGTGGTCCTAAACTCCAGTGAAGCGGACCCAGCATCTGCAAAGCCTAGAGCAAGTAAACCATTGGGTCCAGTAGTGCCAATCACTACGCAGTTTCCCTGGTGCTCCCCAAAAGCAAGCTGGTCGCGTAGTGTGCTATGAAAGAGGTGGATCAGCGGTGCGGCAACACCCTGACCCCTGACCGATCTACTGATCTAGACCGATGGGCTTATCTTATCGCACAGACCTTGCTGCGTCCACACTTTCTGGTGTGTGGCAGTCATTTGTTGACGAACGTAGCATTTCCCTCTGTCCCACTAGTCTTACCAGCGACTACCGTCAAGTCACTAAATGGCTGGGGCGCTGCCCCATCCAAGATTTTGAAGACGCACGCAAGATCATGATTTGGATCTTGGGGGAAAAGCCAGTGCTTACTTCCAGGCGTGTAGCCATGTATACCAAAGCAATGTATCGCTGGGCAGCACAGGAGGATGTTGCTTTCATTGACAAGAATCCCCTGGCAAGCTTCAAAATGCCCAAAGCACCTCAGCGGGATGAGGAGGTTATTGTTATTCCACGCAACGAAGTGGGCCTTGTGCTTGCTGCATTGGAGGCAAAGCTCAGTTACAAAAACATCAACTGGGCTTGGTATGCGGAATTTATGCTTCAGACAGGAATGCGAACAGGGGAAGTGCGAGCACTGTTTTGGGATGACATCAAAGACAACAAAATTCTTGTGCATCAAAACTACACGCTGACGCACGGACTCAAGGACAGCACCAAAACCAACAAGCGCCGCTGGGTGCCATTAAACAGTAAGTGTCAAGAAATCCTTAAGCAATTACCACAGGATAATCGTTTTATTTTTCCCTGGGACAGGCTTGCTTTTCAAAGCTATTTCCGTAAAAAATTACAGCC
>VGVV01000067.1 GCA_016873895.1 Ignavibacteria bacterium | reverse complement strand
ATGTGGTGCTTCGGCAAGAACAGCCGGCTGCAGTAGCGGCCTGACGGTGGCGGTTCTTTCGGACGTTGACATTTTTGGGTTGGCGCGGCGTGACCTTGTGACGCCGTTCCAGCCTGAGTTGGTGAATCCCGCAAGTCTTGACGTAAGACTCGGCGAGAACTTGCTGGTGGAATTACCATCAACGCCTCAGTTGGTGCCGTATTCCATCACGGGGCATACGCAGGAAGAACCGTTCATGCTCCAGCCGCATGAGTTCGTGTTGGCGGAGACGTTGGAAGAGTTCCGGCTGCCTGACTGTATTGCTGGGCAGCTGGCGCTTAAATCCAGTCGGGCGCGTGAAGGGATCGAACATCTCCTTGCGGGGTACGTCGATCCCGGCTACGCCGGCAGACTCACGCTGGAATTGCAGAACGCTCGATCCATGCACCCTGTACCTTTGTGGCCGGGGATGCGGATTGGGCAGATTGTGTTCCATACGCTCACCGTGCTGCCGAGCAAAGACTATTCAAAGACTGGCCGTTATTACGGCGACACCCAAGTTCAGGCTTCTAAAGGATGAACGAATTTCGAGTTGACGTTCCAGACCCCGTTCATTGTCCGGCGCATTACACCGCCGGCAAGATTGAGGTTATTGAAGTACTGGAGGATTGGGTACAGCACGCTCCAGATCCTGTAGCCGGTGCGCTTCAGTGGCAATGCCTGAAGTATCTCAGTCGGATGTGGTTGAAGAAGGATCCGCTGGAAGATGCGGAAAAGTGTCGCTGGTACCTGAATCGGCTAATCAACACGCTTGCTACCAAGCCTTACCGCGAAAGCTGATAAAGGGCTACTGTCTGGAATAGCTTGAACAGTAGAGAGCGGTTTAATGCACTGCAGCAAGTGTGGTTGCAAGCGACTGGGTGTAGCACGGACTTGCCCAGATACGATGGAATCCGTTTTGCGCCAGCGAGAGTGTCCGGCGTGCGGGCACAAAGTCTTCACGGTCGAGATTGAGTTGCCTGTAGGGGCAGCGCAGCACACCAGCATCGGCAAGATGAAGCGGCTACCGGGTTTTTTGCGCGTCAAGTTTTTTTGACGGAAAGCTGTTAGAGTAAGACATTACAAGCCCTACCAGGCATGGAAATCCTTTTTGGCATCGAGCACCTCTCCACTCTGGAGGGGGCAAAGACTGTTGCGTTTGACGTGGAGACAACCGGGCTCCAGCCGACTTTTGGCGGGTTACGGTTATTGCAGTTGTGCACGCTGGGGCAGGCGCCAGTCGTGATCGACTGTTTTGATTTGACCGATGATGATTGGATTGATATTGAGGAATTTTTTGAGGTTGAACGTACCTGGATCGCACACAATGCGGTGTTTGATTTGGGTTGGCTCCAAGAATACGAGATCCACCCGGCTGGCACAATCCTGTGCACTATGCTCGCCAGTCGGGTGCTGACTAATGGGATGGCCAATGTCAAGCACGGTTTGCAACATGTGGTGAAACGGTATCTAAAGCAGGAAATTTCAAAGGAAGAACAGAAAAGTGACTGGTCGGGTGATCTCACCGAGAGCCAGATGGCCTATGCCGCCAAGGATGTGGTGGTGTTGACCGAGCTGGAACGGCAGATCGCGCAGCGGATGGCTACCGGTGGTCTCTACCCAGCGTGGCAGTTGGAGTGCAAAGCATTGCCGGCTATGGCGCAATTATGGCGAACAGGCCTTCCCTTCAATAAGGATTCCCTTATTCAACTAATTGCTGATATGGATTTAGACGCTAAACAATTAGGCGGAAAATTTTTAGAACACTTTGATGCTGCTTTACCGATAGGGCATAAGATTCCACGAGAAGGAGATGATACAGAACTGTTGTTATTACCCAGGTATGCACCAAATAGAGATGGTTCCAGGCTTGCATGGTTAAAAGATAAAGTTACTGAGATGGGTCATGAAGATGAAGACTATTACAGCTGGTACGCAGAAATAGAGGCTTTGGAAAAAGCTCCCGATGAAGTGGATGTAGTTGAAAAACCTACAGCACCGTTTAACTTGCGCTCAAAGGCGGAAGGAACACGTAAAGCTGGTACATATAAATCTGCAGGTTTTAACATAAATTCTCCTAAACAACTTTTAGACAAATTTACGGCGTTACTTAACACAACACCTATTGATAATAAAACTAACAAGCCTAGTGCCAGTAAAGCAGCTTTACAAGAATACGTTGCAGACCATCCGGTTGTTGCTGAGTACTTGCAATGGAAACGTGTAGAAAAACGGCGGCAAATGGCCGAGACTTTGTTAAAAAATATATCAAAAGATGGATTCATTCGTGCCAGTTATTTGCAGATGGGGGCTGATACTGGGCGGATGAGTTGCATGAGTCCCAACTTGCAACAGATTCCGCGGGATCAGCGGTTTCGGGCTTGTGTGCAGGCTCCAACTGGTTGGCGACTAGTTGTAGCGGATTACGGCGGGATGGAGATGCGGCTGGCTGCCGCAGAAGCTCAAGATCCTCT
>VGVV01000066.1 GCA_016873895.1 Ignavibacteria bacterium | reverse complement strand
CCACGACGCCTTTGAAGAAGTAGAGCAAGGTGTACGTACCGTAGACCCTATGGGTCCTATGGGAGCCCTTGGAGACGCTGCTCGTATTGCTGACAACAATGGAACACGGCAGGGTCGTCTTCGTAACATTATTTCAGAGCCTGTTTTAAAGTACGGACTTAATGCTGACTCAATCAAGAAACGTGAGCTTGTTAAGTCAGTAAAGAAGCAGATCGACGACTCTGGCAACTTTGACTACCTTGCTGGCGCAAAGCTCTATACCAATAAGGAGCTTCTCGAGCAAGGCATTAAACTCGCTAAGGACTGGTATAACGAACGTTACACGCTAGATGAGTTTAAAGCACTACTTGAGACCTACAAGGTTCCGGGTAAGGAGGGTGTTTCGGTGTTGAAGAACGATGCCCAAGCAGCCGCCACACTTTTGATGCGTCAGTACCTTGAAGACTTCGTTAGTGAATCCTCTGTTCGTGCCGCTGGTCTGATCAACGTTCAAAAGACTGGACTCCTCTCAGATATTGCCGAGGGTGCTCGTCTGATGGAACGAACACCAGCAACTGAACGTGCTAATGAACAGATGCTTGACCTGTTCGAGTATCTTCTTATCGAGACTGGTATTACTAAATACTTTGATGGTCGTGCGTCTCAACAACATAACATCTGGAAGTTGTTAAAGAACCCGTTTGCCAAGGAGCAAGCTGCTGCTGATGCCGCGTTAGAGATTGAGAATACCCTTAACAATGTCATCTCCCGTGGTAAGGAGACTGCTAACACACTCCGTCAAATTGCTGCTGAACGTCCTGAATTCCTTCGTCCCCTTCAGTACGCATGGGATTTCACTGATGGCAAGGTGAATTCTATGAAAGCTCTCAATGAATTTATTCAAGAGAGTCTGCCTAATGTCCACAAGGCCTTTGTTGATGGTAACCCGCAGGTTCCCAACGTTATTGTCAACGGTCTCTGGTCCAACATTTATAACTCGGCTTTATCATCCCTTGCTACCTCAAGCAAGGCATTCTTTGGTAATGCTGCGATGCTCTTAATTAAGCCCATGACCACTATGGGTGGAGCCCTGGCACGCCGTGATCTACAAACATTCCAACGAGCCTGGTTTGGTTACTCAGCACTGGGTGACACTCTTCGGAATAGCTTTAGTCATTTCAATACCGTATTTCGTAAAGCAGCTGAAGATCCCAACTCAGTCTCCTACATCGTGCGTGATGATCTTGCACTGAGGAACGATCAACAGTGGCAGATCCTTGATGCATACGCTAAGGCCGCTAAACAGCGTGGTGAATATGGCCCAATGGTCATGTACGACTTTGCTAAAGCCATTGATGATCTCTCTAAGTATCCTCTGCTTCGATTTGGTCCTAACTTCCTTTCGGCTACTGATGGCTTTACACGTGCCTTTATCAGCCATGTAGAGGCTCGTACTCGTGTCTTTGACAAGTACATTGCTGGTGGTGAGAAGCTGACTGGTAAGACCTACCGAGAGGCTACGGAAGAGGTCTACAAGCAGATGTTCGACAAGTCCGGCATGATCACTGATGCCGCTGTTGACTATGCATCGCGTGAGATCGCCCTCAACCTTGATACACCAGCATCTCAAGCCTTAAGTGGCATCATCAACAGACTGCCCATTCTTCGGACGGTCATGATGTTTCCTAGAACCGGCATGAACATCATCTATCAGGTGGACTCGTTCTCACGTATCGGTTTTCTTGCTAAAGAGTATCACGAGTTGACACGTAAGAATGTTGATGAGTTTACTCGTGAGGAGATTGAAGAGGTACTTAAGAAGCGTGGTATTCCGTTTGATGACACTGCAATCCACCGCTTTAACACCCTTGTAGCTGAGGCACGTGGTAGACGTGCTTTCGGCGACATAGTTATGGCTTCTGCTGGCTTCATGTTCATGAATGACAGCCTCACTGGTGATGGATTCTTCAACAAGGAACGCCAGAAAGTTCGGCAATCAGTTGGATGGCGCCGTCGTATGTATAAGGGTTTTGATGGTAAGTGGTACTCCTACGACAACCTTGGCCCTGTTTCAGACATCATTGCTGCGGTTGCTACCACACTGGATCACTTCGATACCCTTGATGAGCCGACTCTTCAAACGCATATGCATAAAATCGGCTTCCTATTGGGAACCTTCATCACTAACAAATCCATGCTTAGTGGTGCAGAGGCTATCTTTGACATCATGCGTGGCGAGCCGGCAGCCGCAACCAAGTGGGCGTCTCAATTAACAAGCAACTTGTTACCACTTGGTGGCTTACGCAATGAGATGGGTCGTTACCTATCGGAGGGATTGAAGGAGCTAGATCTGGACTACTTCCAGATGATGCGCAACCGCAACAACTACCTTGATGTTGTAGATCCAGCTGGTCGTCTGCCTGACATGTACTCGTGGCTTGACGGTACCAAGATTAACGACGGAGAGAACTTCTTCGCTCGTATGTTTAATAGCTTGTTACCGCTCAAGGTATCCGGACGGGAGATCA
>VGVV01000065.1 GCA_016873895.1 Ignavibacteria bacterium | reverse complement strand
TGGCCATCGCCACGTTGAACATGCGCTTGGCCCGCTGAATGTGCTCCGAGATCTTGGGCACGTAGGTCACCTTTAGGGGCGTGCCGTACTGCTTGATAATTTCCATCACGGGAATGTCGTGCCAGTATAGTTCAGAGTCGTGCGTTGAGAATTCTTGCTGCGGCCACTCGAAGGTTTGCTCGATAAGGTCTTGGTACTTAGTGCGCATGGAGTGAGGTTAAAAAGGGCGCCAAAGGTAATCCAACTTAGTCGGATTGGATTTTTTGTGCCCAAGTAATGAACTCGGATTGCTCCAAAAAGTTGCAAACGCGCAAGAAGCTTAAGCATTGAACTCGCTAATATTCGCTTTCTCTCAATATTATACGAAGCCACGTACCCACAATCTGCGCGCCGATTTGATAATCTAGAGTAGAAGAGGCAAGGTCTGCGGAAAGGCGTACCTTTGCGGCGCTTTTTCCCCACCCGTTCTCTTATGACTCCGATTCGAAATATTGCGATTATCGCCCACGTTGACCACGGCAAAACCACCCTGGTTGACAAAATCTTGCACCACTGCCAGCTGTTTCGTACGAATCAGGAAACCGGAGAACTAATTCTCGACAACAACGACCTTGAGCGCGAGCGCGGAATCACCATTCTCGCCAAAAACGTAAGTGTCACCTACAAGGGAGTTAAAATCAACATCATCGATACGCCGGGCCACGCCGACTTTGGGGGCGAGGTAGAGCGCGTACTCAACATGGCCGACGGGGTACTCCTGCTGGTCGACGCGTTTGAGGGCCCGATGCCCCAAACCCGTTTTGTACTGCAAAAGGCGCTGCAGATGGGGCTGCGTCCGATCGTGGTGGTCAACAAAGTCGACAAGCCCAACTGCGACCCTGAGCAGGCACACGAAATGGTCTTTGACCTGATGTTCTCGCTGGACGCGACCGAGGAGCAGCTGGATTTTCCGTGCGTGTACGGTTCCGCCAAAAACAACTGGATGGGCCCCGACTGGAAGACGCCGACCGAACACATTGAGCACCTGCTCGACGTGGTTTTGGAGCACGTTCCCGCGGCCGAGGTCCGCACCGGAACCCCCCAAATGCTGATCACCAGCCTCGACTACAGCAGCTACCAGGGCCGTATGGCCATCGGGCGCCTGCACCGCGGCCTCCTCAAAGAGGGCGGAAACGTTTCGGTCGTCAAGCGCGACGGCAGCATTACGAAATCCAAAGTCAAGGAACTTTTTACGTTTGAAGGACTGGGAAAGGCCAAGGTCAGCGAGGTCCACGCCGGCGACCTCTGCGCCGTGGCCGGAATCGAGGGTTTTGAAATTGGCGACACAATCGCAGACGCCGAAAACCCCGAGGGGCTGCCCACGATCGCGATCGACGAGCCGACGCTCAGCATGCTCTTCATGATCAACGATTCGCCGTTTTTTGGTCGCGAAGGCAAGTTTGTGACGAGCCGCCACCTCAAAGACCGCCTCGAGAAGGAGCTCGAGAAGAACCTGGCGCTGCGCGTGGTTCCGGGCGCGACCGCCGACTCGTTTTATGTGTACGGCCGCGGAGTGCTGCACCTTTCGATCTTGATCGAGACGATGCGCCGCGAGGGCTACGAGCTTCAAATTGGCCAGCCCACCGTCATCACCAAAGAAATCGACGGGGTCAAGTGCGAGCCGGTCGAAGAGCTCATCATTGACCTCCCCGAAGAAAACAGTGGCACCGCCGTAGAGATGGCCAGCCTGCGCAAGGGCGAGATGACCAATATGACCCCCAAGGGTGACCGCATGGTGGTTACGTTTAAGATTCCGAGCCGCGGCATCATTGGCATGCGTTCGGCGCTGCTGACGGCCACCGCCGGAGAGGCCATTATGAACCACCGCTTTACCGGCTTTGAGCCGATGCGCGGCGAGATTCCGCGCCGAATGAACGGCTCGCTAATCTCCATGGAGCAAGGCACCGCCCTCGCCTACTCGATCGACCGCCTGCAGGACCGCGGGATTTTCTTCATCGAACCCGGCGAAGAAATCTACAAGTCGCAGATTGTGGGCGAGCACACGCGCGGCAACGACCTCGAGGTCAACTTGACCAAGGGCAAGAAGCTCACCAACATGCGCGCCTCGGGATCTGACGAAAAAATGCGCATCGCGCCCGCCAAGGTGCTGCGCCTCGAGGAGGCTCTTGAATACGTGCAAACCGGGGAGTTTGTCGAGGTGACGCCCAAGAGCATCCGCCTGCGCAAGCGCTAGGAATTCCGCTATATTTGGGGCGTGGAGCACTTACCCATCCTGCATTTGCCCTTTTTTGCCAACCTGCTCCTCTTGCTGGTTTTGGCACGGGTATTTGGCGAGGTTATGGAGCGCTTCAAGCAGCCTGCGATGATTGGCGAAATCCTCGCAGGGGTGGTGCTCGGACCGAGCATGCTCAACATTATGGTGCGCAACGAAGAGCTCAAGGTCATTAGCGAGCTCGGGGTCTTTTTGCTCGTCATCATCGCCGGGCTCGAAATCAACATTCGCGACATCGCCAAAACCTCGTCGGGGCGCAACCTCGTCACGTCGCTCACGGCATTTTTCATTCCCATCGGGT
>VGVV01000064.1 GCA_016873895.1 Ignavibacteria bacterium | reverse complement strand
GTTTTGCCCACCCCACGTGGCCCACGAATACCCAAGAGCCGCACGTTCCAGGGCATTGTGTCCATTGCGGAGCGGACAAAATCCACCTGAACATGGCGCAGTAGCCCACGAAACTTAGCGGTTAAATTTTCCATATTGTTAATTTGACTTAGCAAAAATACAAAAAATTGCTAATCCTATTCATCAGTTACTGGCTACTAGCAACTAGTTACCAGCAGCAACCAGCAGCTAGCAACCAGCTGCTAGCAACCAGCTGCTAGTAGCCAGTAACTAGTTGCTAGTAGCTAATTTTTTGATTAATGCACTTATTGAGCCCTTCAGCTTTTTGATTTGGGCTTCAAACTCCGGAGTCATTCGTAGTTCCGGAAAAAGTTCTTGGGCAATGTAAAATCCCGAGTGGACTTCCTCAAGTGATCCTCGAGCGATCAATAAAAATTGGCGGTACTGCTTCTCGGTCCCGCGACCCTTTCCTTCGGCGATATTCAATCCCACGGAATAAGCTGCTCGACGGAGCTGCATACGCACATACCGGTCGTTGTCTAGGCATGGATGACGCGTGACGACATAAGTGGTCTTAAAAACTTCTTTGGCTTCCTGCCAAATGCGGAGGTCATAAAATTCGATCATGCGCCCAAGCTAAAACTAATAGCGCGAACACATGTTTGCTACCGGTTACTGGCATCTAGCTGCGCCAGCGGAGCTGGCCCGCTTCGCCGGCAGCCAGTAGCAAGCAACCAGCAGCCGGCGCTTAAGCCTTCGGCTTCAGCGCCGCCGCCTGCTTATTCAAATCGCTCAAAAATGCCCGCCCGCCCAAAAACAGCAGCGTCAAGAACACGCCCAGCACCCCGCCGATCGCGGCTGACTTCAGCTTGGACTCCCGCACGCGCAGCGGGTAGTGGGGACGGTCAATAATTGTGATTAGGGGCTCCTCGCGGGCCGACATCGTCTTGCTGAGCTCGAGGTTCTTCACCAACTCACCGTACAGCGTCGTCAGCATCGTCACCTTCATCTGCTTCTGCATCGTGGGCACCTTGGCCGTGGTCTGCACCGTGAACGAATTCTGGTCTTGGGCCGCGGAATAACCAACCATCGCCGCCTGCAGCTCGGCCGAAACCGAATCCACCCGCTGCTCCAGCTTCGAAATGTTGGCGTGGGCGTTGGCCATCTTGGTCTGCACATAAAAGTCGGTGGACTTGGCCGTCAATAGCTCGACAAATGCGCCGGTAAACACGGGATCGGTCCCGGTGTAGCTTACGGTCACAAAACTCAACTTCTTGTCCACTTTAGATACCGCCAGCGAATTCTCTGACACCGCCTTAACTACAACTCCAATGGCGGAATCTTGACTCGGGCTGCAGCACTTCAGCGGATCAACCGGGTACAACCCCAAGGAATCCCACTTGGCCTTTAGCTTTTTATCAGAGGCGACGTACTGGTTAAGAAGCAATACTGAGTCCCCATCCACCGAAATCGGACTCAGAAGCACGTCCTGCACGATGCGGCGGCTCTTCATCAGCGACAAGAGGTTGTCGCCCCCGAGGCCTTCGCCGCCCCCGCCCATCGAGAACCCAAACTGCGACGCCAAGCCGCTCAAACCTCCACCGCCGCCACCTTGCTCCAAGGCAAAGGTCAGCGAGGCCGTATAGCTGGGCTTAGCCAGCTTCACCTTAAAGTAACCGCCCACCGCAAAGGCGAGTCCCACGGCGGCGATTAAGAACTTAAACCGCCACAGGTAGGCAACAACAGACTGCACCTTGATCCATAACTCGGCAAGGCTGATTTCGTCGCTGGGGTCGATTTGGGGCTGGTTAGCTTCATTCATAGGGGCAAAATTACGGCTTCTGTCTGAAGGCAAGTAGGGTAGATCAGGCTAATCGGGTCACCTGCTTAAAATGTGGATATATTGAGGTGCTTTGAACTTAATCATAGTGTTGGGTTAACGTGGCCCGCCGTACTTTGCGTTCAAGTTTGTTACTCACTTGCGGAACCGAGCTTCTGCACCTGTGGGTGACGGGGCGAAGCCGTTCCTAACGGCAACTAGTTACTAGCAACTAGCTACAAATCAACAGCCATACTAGCATCACTAATCACCAGCAAGACCCGCCTTAAGCTCTTGCTCAAGTTCTTCACGCACCCCGATGCACGGGGTCATTTGCGTGGTTTGGCCGAAGAATTCGGCGATTCCACTAATGCCGTGCGTATCGAGCTTAACAAATTAGAGGAGGCCGGACTGTTAACAAGTGCGAGCGAAGGCCAGAAGGTGGTCTACCATGTAAACAAGACGAATCCGTTTTATTCGGATCTGGTTTCGATGGTATCGAAGTACCTCGGCTTTGACCAACTCATCGAGAGCGTGCTCGAAAAGGTCGGAGACCTTGAGGCCGCTTATGTGGTCGGTGACTATGCTTCAGGCGTCGATTCCGGAACGATTGAATTAGTCCTTGTCGGAGACGTTTATACCGATGTGATCGATGATCTCGTACAACGCGTAGAAAGTCGCATTAATCGCAAGATAAAATATTCGTTGATTAGTGAAGATTTGGACGGGCTTGTTCGACCAAACTTGAAGCTGTTCTGATTAGTGTGGTCCAGACG
>VGVV01000063.1 GCA_016873895.1 Ignavibacteria bacterium | reverse complement strand
GACCATGAACAACCTCAAATCCTGGGCTGAAACCAACAATCTAGTTGAGAAGTATGCTGAATTTGTGATGGATTCCATGGACATGAAAACCATGGAACAGTTTGTATTTGATACTTTGTATGAATGTTATTCTACCTATGATAATGATCAGCTGATCAGTGAGATCACTGAATGCTATGGTGAAGAATGGTTTGCCGATAATGACATAGAATTGCCCGCCAGTCAAGACTCATAAGAGATTGTAATGAGTCTTATGGGTCTGATAAAGATCGCTGATGTTTGGCATTCTTATAAGACTCTCCCCAACCCATAAGAAACGCTGATCATTCAGGGGTTGACTCTGGTGGGGATCCGTGGCATTCTATGGGAGTCGCTGAGGCATTCCAATGCTCTTCGGATTCACTGCTGTCAGTTCTAATCGCAAGACTGGTGGCATTCCAACAACAACAAGTGCAAAGGGTACTTGTTGGACTGGCTGCCCATTTTATGAAAAGGGCTGCTACGCTAAGGGTGGCCCTCAGAACATACACTGGAATGCCATCAGTGCAGGCGAACGTGGTTATGAATGGCAGGCATTTTTGTCTCTTATTCGTAAACTTCAACGTGGGCAACTTTGGCGGCACAATGTATCTGGTGATCTACCAGTTGTCGCTGATGGTATCATCGACGGTGACAAAGTTGCACAGTTGGCTGATGCTAACCGTGGGCGTAAGGGTTACACTTACACTCACCACCCTTTGACTGATACAAACCTGGGTGTGATTAAGTATTCTAACGCTGCAGGATTCACTGTAAATGTTAGCACTGAATCGGTAGAAGTTGCCGATCAAGTTATGACAGATCACGGCATTCCTGCCGTTGCTGTTGTAAACTCTGAAAAGACCGATAGATTCTACCGCACAGAATCGGGTCGCAAAGTTATAACCTGCCCTGCAACTATTCACGACAACGTGAACTGTTCCACCTGCGGTTTGTGTCAACAATCCGACCGTGAGTTCATTATAGCGTTCCCCGCACATGGCGTTGCAAAGAAAACAGTTAATTCGATTGTTTCATAATGTTACAGGGGGGCTGACCGCCCCTCGCCCATACCCTATAGTATGAACACGGGGGCAAGAGAAGCCCCCACAATCCCCACCGATCATGACCCCATTTAACATCCGTACCCGTATCGCCCGCCAGCTGGGATACGTGCCTGCTAACAGTGGTTTCATTGCTGAGCTTAACCGCCTGGAGCTTGCTGATGGCGTAATGGCACAGCCCCGCCAGCTGCGCCGCTACGAAGCCATGGCGCTGCTGATGGCTTACAATGAGGCCAAGGCTAAGGCTGACGCAGCCCGCACCGCCCTGATGGTAGCGGCTGCAGCCTGTGGGCGGGCTAAGGTTGCCGATAAGCCGATCGATCGCGTATTCTGCCGTGCCAGCAGCGAGCGCCTGTACTTCTGGGCTCAGAACCGCAACGCCCAAACGTGATACAATAGGGGGGCACCATCGCCCCCCTTCAGTATAAATCTAGTTCAGAATCTAGTTCAGAATCTAGTTCAGAATCTAGTTGAGAATGAAGAGAGAATAGAAGAAAGAAAGTATAACAAACCAAAGAGAGGTAAGGTATACTTAACGTATACCTTTTTTTATACCTTACCCATACCTGTTATAGGTTCTGCCCCCATCCTAGCACCCCGCCCCCCTCCTGGGGGCGCAGCGTCACGCTTCGTAACATAAGCATTGCTGATCATTCCGTATCATAAAACTTTCTTATGTCAACGGCTCTGTAACCATTGTTTACATAATAGATTCCAGATTTTCTTAACCTTTCGGGGGTTGCCGCAGCTGGCTGCGGTGGGCAGGCTGGGATCGAGTCAATCCAGCGCCTTATGGCTTCCTTGATCTTGTCCTGGCTTAGCGGTCGCATGGGGGTTTGCCTCGTTCGGTCACAAAAGTCTACACGCTCGCCGCGCTACTTCGGCGGATCAGCAACGTACCCTATGCCAGTTTGTGAGGTGTCACAAGAGGATGTTGCCTTCTGGCGCGTTTAGGTTTAGGATACGCTCAAGCGGATCCGAAACCCGCCCACCCTTCATAGGAGACAACATGGCTAACGCCGTCGATCAACACCTCAGCGATCTGGAACAGTGGATCGTTACCATCATTAAAGAGGATCGCAGGCTTAAAGAGGAGACTCGCAAGCTTGAGGCACTCAAAAAGGATGTGCTAGGTATGATGCAAGCCGACAACATCGGGGCTGTCGATGTTAAGGAAGGCAAGATCACTGTTTGTACCCGAACCGCTAAGGATTACGGTCAAACGTATAGAGAACTGGAGGCAAAGTTAAAGGCTGAGAAAACATACCTAGAAGATCTGGGCAGGTACACTATCACCAGCGTGACACACTATCTGCGGGTCGGTTAAATCTTATGGGGGCAGATTGCCCCCTATTAGAATACCTTATGGGGCAGTGTTTTGCCCCTTTTTTTATACCCCGCCCCCGCCCCCTGATATAAAAACCCCTAACTTCCCTAAGCTATAAGACCTTGAAATCGACCTCTAAATATCCTTCAATTCAAAAAATTTTTGCCCAAAAAAAATTTCCCAGGGGGTTGACAGCTCATAAGGTTTCTGATAGACTCCGATTT
>VGVV01000062.1 GCA_016873895.1 Ignavibacteria bacterium | reverse complement strand
AACTCACCACGGATGAGGGTAAGAGTTACGTCCGCCAACACGCCACGACATCCGACGCCCAGGCCATTTACCGCGATTTGGTCGCCTACCACACTTCCTCAACACATGCCCAACTAGATACTTCTGCTAAATTAACATGGATTACTAGTGTGAAGTATGGGCGTGATCGTTTCCGTGGTGGCCACAGTGCCTTCATCGCCTATTTCGTTGAACAACTTCGACTCTACGATGAGTTGAATGTTACTACAGGGGCGCCTCCTCTCCCTGACGAGTTCAAACGTACGCTCCTCGACAATGCTGTCAACCCGGTTGCTGAGTTACGCAATGTTCGTGTCACACAAGACACTCTTAGCAGTCAAAACAACTACAAGCCTACGTGGGATTCCTACCTTTCGTTACTACAGACAGCTGCTACTGTCCTTGACAACGCCCAGAATCACGGAAATTCGCGTCCTGATAATTCCACATCACGCAAAGCTTACCAAACTTCTTGGGTTCCAGACGATGATGAACCTCTTTTTGACACTGGCCCATCCTTTTTCGACGATGACGGAGACGAACCTGGCGAATTCGAGATCGATACGCCCCTTGCCACCGTCACCGCCTACGCTGCTCGACAAACTCGATCCCGTACTGACCTAGGTCATCCCAGTGACCCTAGTACGCGTCTACCGGATACTGTTTTTAAGCAACTCACCGTTGATGATCGCCGTACTTGGGCTCGCCTAGGTCTTCACGCACGCCGTCTGATCCTCTCTGGCCGTTCTGGTGATCCTACCACCCCTGACTCCTCTATGGGGAGTGCCGGCATATCTAACGTTTCCCAACGTCGGATCCTTCTAGCTGATCAATCTCCTTCACCCACGACAACGCCTCTCCACCCAACTTCCCCTGAGAACCCCTCTACGACTGTTCTCACGAACCTTAGTGATCGTAGAGCACCCGTGCCTGGTGACATTCGCCGTCTACTCTCTACGTCGTCTGCTGTCCGTGGTCCATCGTCTACTCTCGTAGCCGCTACTCATATTTCCCCATCTGCAGGGGAGGATATCATCGAGATCGATGGCACACGATACAGACGGGTCAATATGACACGTATCTACCAGGCATACAACAGCCGATTCGCCTCCAACTCTGGCGCTCTTATCGACCGAGGTGCCAATGGTGGCCTAGCGGGGAATAACTGCCGTATCATAGCTAAATCACCTGATCGCTATGTTAACATAGAAGGCATCGACAAACACCAGGTCACACATATTCCTATAGTTACATGTGGTGCCTATGTAATCACACGTAAGCATGGACCTGTTATCCTAGTCCTCCATCAATTTGCCGGACTTAGTCGTGGACCTACTATCATTTCGGCGGCACAAGTCGAGGCCTTCGGCAACCGTGTTAACGATAGATCCCTCAAGGTTGATGCAAATGGACAATGCATCATCACCAACGACGGGTACGAACTTCCATTGCATATTCGCCATGGACTACCATACTTGGACATACGACCTTACACCGACAAAGAATTCGACGAACTACCACATGTCGTCCTCACCAGTGATGTTGATTGGGACCCAGACACTATGGATGGGGAGTTTCCACGAGTCACATCCGATAAGCGTGCTGAGGAATTCTTTGACGCAAGTAGTTATGATAATGGTACTAATTTTGATGCCTACGGTAACTACATTCGTGGTACGATCATTGCATCTGCTCGTATCCTTCACGATGATCCTATCCTACAGGATACGATCCTACCAGACCATCTTATGGTACGTCATGATTTTGATCATGACCCGCTTGACGATGTACACATTCCTCTCGATGAGCCTATCGGGAATGGTGACACTCGTGACCCAACCGTTACTACAGAGGAAAACTCGCCCCTCTCTACGGATCCGGAAACGACACAATTGCGTATCTCTTCACCGAATCTCAGCAAGGAAGAGCCGGATCCTGAGTCTTTACGCCCCTTCTTCGCCTTCTTACCAGCCGAAGTAGTCAAGCGCACCCTACGCGCGACGACACAATACGCGCGTATCCCTATGGGTGAGACGATGATCAGATACTACAAGTCACCATTTCCGGCTCTCAATGTAGCACGTAGGGATGAAGACTTACTTGTAGACATCATATATTCTGATATACCTGCTGTAGACGATGGTTCTACGTCCGCTGCGATCTATAGCGGCAAGATATCCCACGTCCTTGATGTTTTCGGTATGAAAACGGATCGGCAATTCGTCAACACTCTTGAGGATATCATCCGTGACAGGGGAGCCCCCTCTCGACTGCTCAGTGATCACGCCCTCACCATCCGTAGCACTCGGGTTCTCGATATCTTACGTGCCTTATACATCGGACAATGGACAAGTGAACCACACCGGCAGAACCAAAACACCATGGAACGACGTTACCAAACCGCGAAACGGATTACCAACATCGTCATGGAACGCTCGGGATGCCCACCATCATGTTGGCTCCTTTGCATGCAATACGTATGCACCGTTCTGAATTGTACCGCATGTAAATCACTAGATTGGAAGATACCATTAACTGTCTTACTAGGTACTACAATCGACGTCAGTCCCCTACTACGGTTCCATTGGTACCAACCTGTCCTCTACTCCGTTGACCAGCCATCCTTTCCTAGTGAATCTA
>VGVV01000061.1 GCA_016873895.1 Ignavibacteria bacterium | reverse complement strand
TACGTTTGCCAACGGACAGCGCCAAAGCGAGTCGTTAGACTTTAAAACACGGGCACGCAGCGAAACGGAGCCCTATGTGGTTCGGGAAGTCGTTACGGTTCAGGCCCCAGCCGGCTCCAAGCTTGCTATGGTAGAGGTATCGCTCAAAAACCCGGGGGTGCTTTTACCTTGGCACCCAGGTGCTGGCGGCGAGACCTTTATTTTCGTAGATGAGGTATCGATTACGCAGCGCTAAGGCCGAACTTTAGGGCATGCGACTAAATTGGATTTTGGCGGCTGCCACCCTAAGCCTTGGAGCAATGGGGCAGCGCCTGCCCCACCCGCCCGCCAACCAACTGTACCGCACGGACGCCGTACCGCGAATCGACATTACGATTCCGGCCGACAGCCTCAATGCGATTCTGACGAACGTCACGAGCGACTACGAATACCACGCCCAATTTGCCTTTGCCGCTCCCGGCTTTTCGGTGAACGGTATCGAGGTTGGGTTCCGCCTGCGCGGAAACACTTCGCGCCAGAGCGCCAAGAAGTCGTTTAAAATTTCGTTCAACAGCTTTACGTCGGGCGCCCGGACCCAGGGCGTTAAGGACCTAAACCTCAACGGCGAACACAACGATCCCAGCATCATGCGAGCGCGCATCGCTTGGGACCTTGCCCGCGACTTGGGTTTGGCAGCTCCGCGCGTCAACCACGTTCGCCTTTTTATTAACGGCCAGGCATACGGACTTTATGCCAACGTGGAGCACGTGAACGACGATTTTGTCGAGCACCGGTTCGCGCGCGATGCCGGAAACCTGTACAAGTGCCTCTACCCCGCTAATTTGGCAAATTTGGGCAGCAATCCCGCGCTCTACAAGCTTACCACGGGCGGACGGCGGGTGTATGACCTCGAAACCAATGTAGCGGCCGACGACTATTCGGGCCTTGCGCGTTTTGTGACCGCGCTGCACGCCACAACCAGCACGCAGTCCCTGTGTGCGCTCGACACCATATTTAACGTGAACGATTACCTAAAATGGCTCGCGTGGGAAATCACCACGGGGCATTGGGACAACCACTCGTTTAACCAGAATAATTTTTATTTGTACGAAGACCCGGCGAGCGGACTTATGCACTTCACTTCCTACGACGCCGACAATACGTTTGGCGTCGATTGGTTCAACATCAACTGGGCTACGCGCGGAATAACCCAGTTTGGCACCTACCCCCTGTACACCAAGATCAGTACGAATCCCGCGGCCCAGCGCCGACTCGGGCTGTTTTTAACGGAGCTAGCGAACGTTGCAGGACCCGCTGCTTGGCAGGCTCGCAACCAGCAGATTCGCGCCCAACTGGCGCCATGGGTCGAAGAAGATGGTTTTCGAACGCTGGACTACGGGTACGACTCCCTCGATTTTTGGAAGGCGCTGGACGTAGCCGCCGGGGCGCACGTGAAGTCGGGTATTCACCCGTTTATGGCCACGCGCTTGGCCTCGTCGGCGAACCAAATTCCTCAAGGAAACGTCGAACCCATTGTTTTTCCGCCGCGAATCATCGGGCACGGGAGCGTCGGTAGCATTCCGGTCCAAGTCGAGGTTTGGGACGAAGGCAGTCCCAACGTGTTGCTGCACTACCAGCCCGATGGCGGAACCTGGCAGAACGTCGTGCTCTGGGACGACGGCGCGCACCACGATGAAGCGGCCGGCGATCGGCTGTACGGGGCGCTGATTCCTGCCATGCCCGGCGGATTTTCCTACTACGTGACCGCGAGCGATGACCAAAACGCGTCGACCTCGTCGCCGTGCAGTCCGGCCCACTGGTCGGCTTATTCCGCACCCAACGTGCTCCTCAACGAAGTCGCGACGGCAAACGTCAGCGGACCGAGCGCTCCCAACGGGGCGAAGGAAGATTGGATTGAACTTGCTAATCCCGGGAGCAGCACCCTAAGCCTCAGCGGCTTGTACTTGAGCGACAGCAAATCCAACTTGGGCAAAGCCAGCCTCAACGGCTACAGCGTGCCCGCCGGGGGCCGACTCGTGCTGTGGGCAGCTGGTTCGAGCAGCTTCAGCGGAGCGCTTCCCTTTAAGCTCGACGCGCTCGGCGAAGGGGTTTACCTCAGCACGCAGGTCAGCGGACAGTGGGTGGTCCTCGACGAGGTGCGGGTTCCGCCGCTGATGGCGGACCAGTCTTTTGGGCGCCGTGCTGATTTTTCGTATACCTGGAGTGTTTTTGATCAGCATGCCAGCCCCAATGCGCCCAACGCCGGTAGCCTCGGAGGTCTTCTCGAAGCGGAGCAACTGCAGTTTTCTGGTTTCCCTAACCCGTATTCGGACCGCATCACGCTCCGAAACCCGTTGGCAGAACCCATCGTAGTCGAAGTGTTCACAAGCCTTGGCCAGCGACTTGGTCAAATCGAAGTGGCCGCTCATTCTGAAGCGACGTGGAACGACGGTGCCCCGGCGGGAATGCGAATATTCGCCGCCAACGGCCACGTGCTCAAAGCATTTAAGCGCGGATAGCCTGGCGACGGCGGCGCAGCACGTCGTAGCGCAGCCAGACAGCCCACGCCGCATAGGCTGAAACCTTGTACCCGACGTAGCCGTCCAAGATTCCGCCGCGAAGCACGAAGTGCTTGAAAAAACGCCACGCCGGCTTAAGCACCGTATGGAAGGGCGTTAC
>VGVV01000060.1 GCA_016873895.1 Ignavibacteria bacterium | reverse complement strand
ATGGCTTGGTTGACCGATATCCAGGTGCCGTTGGTGAAGTTACCACCACCACCAGCTGGGTTCGTGGCCGTCATCGTCGGTCCGCCAAGCACTTGAGCTACGCCGTTGTCTTTAACGATCAACTGTGAGTTCTGCGTCGTGGCAGCCGTGATAACTGGCGTCGTGAAGCTTGTTCCTTGACCCACTACGCGTCCGGTTGGGCTCAACCAGATGTGCTGGTGGTTGGTCGTGTTTGTCCAAGAAGCGTTCAGGGTTACGGCCTGAGGACCGCACGCTGAACCGGCCGTTACGGTCGGCACCGCCGTGATCGGGCACGTAGCGTTGCTCTTCACTTCGAAGTTATCTACGAATATGTCGTTGTCAGCGTTCGAAACCGTTGACTGTGAGTACCAGCCAAACTTGATTACTGAACCCTTCCAAGCGGCAGGAACGGGGATGATTACGTGGCGACCGGCGGGCGTGATCGTGTCTGCCGCCGTGTACACTTTAATCATGTTGGTTTTGTCCCACGTTGCGCCGTTGTTGAGGCTAACGAGCAATGCCAGGGTGTCGTCCACGCCTAAGAAGTTAGCAGTCGTGGCATTCCACGTGGTCAATGCCAGGTCGTACTCTACTTGGTAGCTAAGTGCGTTGTTCGGAATTTCGATCGACGGAGACATCAACCAATGGAAGTGGTTGGTGCTCCAGATGTTTACGCGAGCCGACTTGCCGTTGGGCCCGTTGGGAACCAAGTTGCCGTAGTCGTCTTGAAACCAGTTCGATGAGGTCGTAGAGGTAAATACGGTAGGAGAAGCCGAACGTCCGATTGCGCGGGTCCAAGCAGTCGGAGGGAATCCGCCTTGGAAGTTCTCCGCCCAGGCCGGAACAATCGCCGTAGTGAAGGTCGTAGAACCAGACCAAATAGACGAGTCGGTAGCCGAACAGAATTCTTTAACCTGTACCTCATAGTCGGTGTAGGGCGTCAAACCAGTAAGGTTAATTGTAGCTGCCGTTTGGGTGGTCGTAGTCCACGTGCCAACGCCATTGGCACGGTGACGAACCTTGTAGCTGGTCGGGGTGTTGGTGGTGGTCCAAGAAACGGTGGCTGTAGTTCCGCCAATCGTCGGAACACTGATTGCCGTAGCTGATATACAAGTCAACGGTGAGTATTCGTCTGCTCCCGCGTCTGGCGTGGTAGCAGAGCGCGTCTGTCCGTCCATGTCTGTTGTTACCGAAGCAATGGGGGTACCCACGTTGTTTGCAACGGCGTTTTGAACATGCAAATCCGTGGGGCTGTAAAAGATCACATCACCCCACACTGAGCCCGTTTCCTTGGCAATTGCTGCAGCCCACAATGCTAGTGTGGTTTGGTTCACCGAGTTCAAACGGAATGGATTTACTGTGTTACCGAAGTACACGTTATTACTAAGGTTGCCGATCATTCCTGCCGCAGACGCTGTCGCAACCTCAACTACGTAACCAAGTCCTGTGTTTTCAAAAATGTTGTTTTGAATGTTCACACCCGTAGCGGCAAATCCAGTAGGAAAGTTGTTTACATACAATGCACGACCTCCCGTGGCGCTTCCGCCCGTCATATTTACCGTGTTGTGGTAGATGTTGACGTTTTTCGATTGGTATGGGTAAATGCCGTAATACGTACTCGACGCAAGAATTTGTGCAGCAACCGTGTTGTTAAACACATTTGCGGCACCCGCAGCGCAGTTGTAGCTGCCGAAGTAAATGCCAGCCGTACCGCTAGGGGCCGTCTGAATAATGCGGTTGTTCGAAATCGTAAAGCCCTGCGCGGTGGCGCCGGTGTTCAACGTAGACGAGCCCGCGGCTGAACTCAAGAAGATTCCGTTACCAGTAGTAGTAATAGAGTTGTTCGTAATGGTAATGCCCGAGTTGGTGGACGTAACCGAAATACTTCCCGAAGTGTTTTGATTGATCAACGCACTCGCGCCCGTAGAAACAGAAATGCTGCTGTTCGCCGACAACGTGTTGTTCTGAATCGTTGCCGCAACGGGGTTTGTTGCAGTAAGGCCTGATACAGTGATGCCCTGAGCATACGTTCCGCCCGTCACCGTGTTGTTGGAGACGTTCGCCGTAGTGGCTGCGCTCACACTGATTCCCGAGTAGTTGTTAAGGGTGTTACCCGTAACCGTAACTGTTGCAACGCAACTAAGCCATACCGAGTTGGAGGCCAAAGCGGTTGAAGGAGCAGCAAACGTATTGTTCGTAATAGACGCCGTAGAGCCGACCACCGGTGTGGTCCCATTCGTTGCCATTAGTCCGCGATCAAGCGTATTGAACGTACAGCCAGTCACCGTCAATGAAGTCAGTGAGCTCGTGGCGCTTGCGTTGAGGTTAATGCCTCGTGAAGTATTGATGAACTGACAGTTGTTGAAAACCCATGCGCCAGTTTGGAGTGATGCTGGTTCCCAAAAGAATGCGTGGTTCGTGCTTCCAAAAGTATTGGAGCCAGTGAACGAGCAGTTCAAAAATGAAATATTTGAAGTGGTGCCATTCAAGTTAACGTTACAAGAGAACGGAAGGGCCGTGCCCACTGCCGGGGTGGTATTAGAAAACTTGATGCCATCAAACTCAAGGTTGTTTACACCATTAAGTCGGAGAGTCCAGTTATTCGTAGCAGTTGCGCCAGCAAACGTGACATTCACGGGCA
>VGVV01000059.1 GCA_016873895.1 Ignavibacteria bacterium | reverse complement strand
GAACTCAAAGTATTATGGGTTTTCGGCCGGGTAAAAAGCCTAATTAGGCTTTTCTTTCACCGGCTATTTGATGACGTTCCACACCATTCCAAGGAACCCGACCAGTGAACAAATTGACCACTAGGGGTGTTCTGCGAATACAGGAGCTTCAGAACCCGGCGTCGGCAGGCCAGTTACGAGACACATAAGGCTAAAGTGAGTCCAAAAATCTTCATTTTTAAAAAGCCTAATTAGGCTCCATTTTTGACTTATGTTTACAATGACAAGATATGGCTTACATGGCAGCTAGAACACATCGGCACACTCTTATTACATGAGCAATAAGTGCGCACTCTCATTTGGGGGTTGCAGCCATTGTAACATCGAAGTTTCTGGTACTTTTGGCTTGTACGCTTCCAAAAATGTCCCATCCATTTTCCTGTGTTAACGGGCCTTGTTTTCAAGTCATGTTCAACCACTAGCGCAGCCCGAGTCCTCAAAGAACGATGCACTGGCCTTACTATGTTCCCATCATCATCCATTCTGTTCTCCAACATGAGTATAGCCATCGCTTTCCGAAACTGAAGCTGAGGATTGGCCGGTTCCTCCCTTGCTCGGCCCCTCGAATTCGCCGCGTTAGTCTCTGATATTGCAAGAAAGAATGCAAACTGTCGATGTGGCCACCACTTTGTCTTCCAACTCTCTGCAAGATCAATTGGAGCATGTCTACGTTGATTGTGATCATCAACCCAATGCTTTGATTGGTTGTGCCAACTAACCGGTTCCGGATAGCAAAACTCCACCACCCCGCCTGCTGTTGTCCTCCTCGTCTTATGTGTTGGCACCTCGTCCAAGACACCAAAGGTTGACATAAACTTTGTGACATATTTTTCTTCCTTCATGCAGTGAATATACATCTGATAACCTTCTATTACAACACGCAGTGTTTCACAGTATCCGATAGGCTTGTCGGCAAAATGCTCGTCAATTTGGTCCCCAGGCACACCCTTTGGCCAATTTGCACCGCGCTTTTTGATTAGTGCTTGCCCAAACACCCCCAACTTCTCATACATCTCCACAATCCCCTTTGAAACACAGAAGCCGCTGTCCATGGTGCATGCCTTCCCCTGCCGTGAGATCCCCTCATGCATCCGCAACATCAGTCCAACGGTCTTTCCACCAGCATCATTCCACTTCTTTGGCCCAGCTCCGGCCGGCCGATCCTTCCCTTCCTGCAGTTCCACATGCCACATAATTGGATTCCCCTTCCCCAACACCCCGTCACAGATTGTGTGATACTCATTCCCAAATGGATGTGGCTTTCGGGGAACACACATCCATCCAGGGACATAGGGGTTCATATGAATCTGCATCGACTCATCGAGGCAGTTCCACCACGCGGTGAAGTACTCCTCAGACATGTGGCGGTTCCACTCCTCCTGCATTTGACGGACGTCATGAAACCGATCTAAATACTCAGGCTGAGGCATGTTTGTGTACCGCAGTGACTGCATGATCCCTTTAAACCGGCTACGTGCCATGTAGCTATTCAGTCTAAAGGGTGCACCCTCATTTGGTGTGACCGGCTTCGTCGACCACCACGAATCACGCTCCTCAACACCCGGATGACATGCCATGAAAAAGAGACATCCTAGAAAAACAAAGAACTCCTGCATGGTCACGGGCACCTGCAGGTGCTTGTTTGTCTCGGGAATGATGACGCTCTTTATATATTTCACCGGGAAGCACATGAGAAAGAGCTCGAGCTCATCCATCTCAGCTACTTCAGCCCACGGATGATGATGCCATTTCCCATTTGAGTTCGTGTGCCCGGCACTCTTTCTTGGGCAAAAAGCTGGCGTCATCCATGTCCCTGTTGGAGTAGGACCAGCGGGACCCACATTCTCCTCGACTGGCTCATTGTCATCGTCGACTGTGAATCCCTGAGCTCGGAGATCAGCAATCTCCTCCCGGTCCAATCCCCTTCCCACTGGCACTTGCATCTCGACCTGCCGCTGCTGTGGAGGCATCTCACTTGCGTCCTCATTCACAATCTCCGCGATAGGAGGCGGCAACTCATCGAGAAATGGAGTCTCACCTTCTTGGAGGACGGTGAACATCCGCCGGGCGACCATGAATTCCTGATCGGGGAAGTCGGGATGGCTCACGTGATATCGATTCACGATGCGCCCCCCCCTTGACACTTTTCCTAAGTCTGCACGAAGAATGCAAAGGCCATCAATGTAATCCCGATCACGGCCCACACCGTACCGGTCTCGGAGTGTTTGGGAGGGGTGAAGGCAATTCATCTTTGCCCTCCCTATG
Source organism: Ignavibacteria bacterium (assembly GCA_016873895.1). Classification (GTDB taxonomy): domain Bacteria; phylum Bacteroidota; class Ignavibacteria; order Kapaibacteriales; family Kapaibacteriaceae; genus UBA10438. The sequence goes on along the minus strand of VGVV01000059.1, from coordinate 370 downwards.
GCTCCTACCCCGCCGAGCTTCCGGCGGGTGGTCACCATTGTCAAATTATGTTGTGAGATGGAAAAACATCATATACAAGCTACAAGTTCCTACATAGAAAAATTGGCGAAGGGTGGGCGGTTGAGTTTTTATTATTTTACAACCACAACAAATCGACGATGGTCCTACTTTCGGCGATTATATCATTGCAACTGTCCATCAAACCGCCGACCGCCAAGTTACTTCCGCTCGGCCACATCATAGACAACATCGCATAGTCAGGCGATCGTTATAAGCATGTCGGCCGGCCGAGAAAAACACTCACGAACAAAAGCCTAATTAGGCTTTAAAAGCCTAAAAAGCCTACCCGGCCAAAAACCCAATAGGGACG
>VGVV01000058.1 GCA_016873895.1 Ignavibacteria bacterium | reverse complement strand
CTCCAAAACTCCCGAAGGATTGAAAGATTCGGAATGCGAGAAGGGACATTTGGGCACCCTCCCGCCTATCCCGTACGTGCCACCTACGGATCTCCTACCAACCAAGGATAACACGGAGACCCTCAATGTTAAGTTATCCGATGGGACAGTCTTCACCATGGGTATCTTTGCACGGGGGTCACCGGAGGATTTTCTCCAGCATATCGTTGCTGTCCTGCGTCTGATTGACCAGAAGGGACTTCGCGAGCTCTGCCAGAAGCACGCGAAGGAGATGAAAAACGCTGTAGCGGCCCTAGGAGCCCTTAAGCGCAAGCCTATTGGGCCTCAGGATTCGAGTTCCAACAAGGACCAAGAGGCCATCAACGTGGAAAAAACTCTCACCCAAGAGATTTTTGCGACTGCAAAAAAGCAGTACGAAGAGGCCGTGGGAGCCACATACGAGCTCCTACGAAATCTACTAGCCGGCAAACCCCAGACCCAATGGGATCGCATCGTCCGAGAGATGCACGAGCGTGACTCGTGGGCTGGTCCAAACGGCAAAAAGCAAGACGGAAAGCGCCCTAAAGGTTTCAAAGCCTTCAAGGACTGCTTGGAGCTACTTAAGCTCACCGTTTTCTCCGCCGACACTGCAGAGAGACAGCGCTACTACATCCAGCAGGGAATCCGTAAGCCCCAAAGGGCCACGGTGCGTCAGTTTATCTCCCGAGTGGAGGTGCTGAACGGGTATCTAAAATACCTCCCTACGCTGAAGAACAGCCCGAGGGCTGTTGCGACCACCAAAGAGGGAAATATTCCTTTCAAGGAGGCTGATCTAGCGTCGATCATGCTGGCTGCTCTACCAATCGCGTGGCAGCACCAGTACAACTTGACACACTCCACTGTGCCCGAGTCTCCCCGCGCGTTGCTAGCGGACCTGGAGAATATCAAGCGCGTTATGCTGGAGCGCTACGGCAAGAAACAGCGGTCAAAGGACAAGGCTGGTACAGCCCGTTCTGAAAAGGGTAAGCCCAGCAAGGGCGCGTCTAAAGAGGGCTCATCTCTTCGAGTCCCAAAAAAGACCAGAGTCGAGAAGTTTTGCCAAAGATGCAAGACTCACGGCGGGGCTCATCTGACCCATAACACGAACGAGTGTCGTCGTTATGACAAAGATGGTAAGCCACTCGGACAGCAAGGAAGTAAGCTGTCCGACAAACATAAGCCCTACAAGAAAAATGGGGGCGAGAAAGGGCTGGCGTACATGACGTCAATGCTCGAGGCCATTCAGAAAGGCCAGAAAAAGGCTGAAAAGAAGAAGAAGCGCAAGAGGCGCGCTTCCGACTCCAGTAGTGATTCCGATAGTGAATAGGAATTTCGGTCCGGTGACACGGGACTAAGTAGAGATAAGCGTCTTAAATTAGATAAGCCAAACGGCGTCAATTTAACTCCTACAGAAACCCGTCCGATTAAAGTCACTAAATTAGCCCGAAATGATCTCGAGGGATTAAGGGATAGCGAAAATCAAAGAAATCGCGAAAATACAGGTAAAGTCACTGCAGTAGTAGCGGTGATGACTGTATTTAGTAAAAAAGTACAAAGTAGCACAACGCTAAAAAGCAAAAAATACGCGAGTGCACTAAATTCGAAGGAATTAGGACTAAATAAGTCTAATTTAAAGCAAAAACATGCTAAAACACTCTCAACCCGCGCTAGCAAGCATGGGATGAGTGCCAGCAAGGAGCTGATTGTCAAAAAAAAGACAATTAGGGTCCTACTTGACTCTGGATCAAGTGGTGACCTCCTTTTCTTGAAAAAGGGAGCTTCTAACCACATACCCGTTATTAGGAGGGCTATCCCACAATCTTGGGGTACTTCTAACGGCACCTTTATCACAGACAAGGTGGGCCGCATTGAAATTGCTTTCGTGGACTACTCTAGCAGTAAAAGGGTGCATTTGGCTCCCGACATTGTTGAGTACAAACAAGGCATCAATGCACCTATGTATGACCTCATTATCGGCAAGAGTACCATGCACGATATAGGGGTAATATTGGACTTCAAAGAAAGTACCATACAAATAGACAAAATCCTCTTGCCTATGAGAGATATCGCTGATCTGCAGCTCAAATCGAGCATCACCAGAGCTCTTCGGAACAATACCAATCATGCTCAGGAACCAGTTAGTACCCGCACTGCTACTAAGCGTGTGGTAGAAATCCTGGATGCAAAATACGAAAAAGCAGATATTCCAGCCATAATAAGGGAAAATTGTTCTCACCTGGGTGCCACAGATAGAGAGAAGCTGCTCTCAATGCTGCTCCAATTTGAGCCGCTGTTCGACGGCACCCTAGGTGACTGGAATTTGCCACCGGTTTCCTTCGAAGTAAAGGAAGGCATGAAGCCATATCACGGTAGGCCTTATCCCGTCCCGCAAATACACAAAGCTGTGCTCATGAAAGAGATAAATAGGCTATGCGAAATTGGGGTTTTGAAATGGCAGCCATCATCAAAATGGGCATCGCCAACATTCATAATACCCAAGAAGGATGGTACAGTCCGTACTATTTCCGATTTCAGGGAACTAAATAAACGCATTATTCGGAAACCATATCCGATCCCGAAAATCAGTACGACACTGCAGGAGCTAGAAGGCTTCACATATGCGACAGCCCTAGATTTGAATATGGGCTATTATACTATCAGGTTAGATGCAAAAGCATCTGAGATGTGTA
>VGVV01000057.1 GCA_016873895.1 Ignavibacteria bacterium | reverse complement strand
CCTCCCATAACAAATCCTCTCGTTCATCAATAGTTTGAAGTACCTCTCGAAATCGTACAAACGTGAAATGCCTTTCCGGACACCGCCCAGCTTGGTCACGTTCTCCGAACACATGTCCATCATGGCGAGCCAAAGGGTCTGAACCGCTCTCGGCTCCGTTCCGACAACCATCTCGATCCAAGCGATATGGCCGTCCGGAAAGTTGTTGTTGATGTCTTCTGCCTCCTCGACCGAGTTCAAGAACCTGACGGCACCGACCCCGACGCATTCTCCATTCTCGTTCTGGACGATCCCGAACTGGCGAACCTTGTTAAAGATTCCGATCCAGTTGAGCAACTCCTCATTGTTCCATGTGGAACAAGTGGGCCACTTCTCCTTCAGCAGCTTGGCGGCTGCGATAATGGTCGGGTGCGGGTTCATTGCTGCGGGCGAATGGAATCGACGAATCCGGACAGGATCGTGGATTGCAGGGACAATCGCCCGCTTGCGGTCACAACCTTGAATTGCAGGGTGTTCCAGCGCCCTTGGCTGATGAGGTTGTAGGCTTTGAGGAACTTCTGGGAGTTGGTGATCGAAAGAGCCGAATCTAGAGCGGAGAATGTCCCGCTCATGTTCTTGGCCAGCGAGATCGCGGCGGTTGTGTTCGAGGTCGTGTACGGGTTGTCGAAAGCAAACTGGATGCTGTAGCCGATCTTTTCCGGAATCGGCTCGTTGAAATTGTATGCCTTTGTGATGACCGTGGACGAGTAGCCGGATCCGCCATCGAGATAAACCGATGATGCGAATGGATCGGTACGGGTTCCTGGGAAGTAGTCGTTGAAGGACCAGACTTGGCCCGCGCCCGCAGCGACCGAGACAATGTCTCCAGCGAACATGAGGATCGGTCCAAGATTCGAGAACGAGGTGGGGATGAAATCGTTTACAATCCAGTTGTCCCAATAGCCAAGCCAAGAGCTGGCCAGCGTATGGTAGACAAGGATCGCGTTGTTCTGGTTGAGGGCACCTTCGAGTGCGATCTCGACGGAGTTTTCGGTAAGCAACGCAGACTCGGTTTCTGTTCCGAGAATGAATGGATCATCGCTCAGGAACGGAACCGCCAGCAGATATCTGTTGTTCCAGAATACGCCATCGCAAAGGTCCAGTTTGGTCTTGTTGATATTGCTGATGAGATCGTTGATGGGGCTGGAGAGTGCGAGCCCGATGCTGGTCTGAGTACCTGCTTGGATCTGTTGGAGGGAGCGGACACCGTCGCGGGCGAGGAAGAAGACATCAGGTCCGACAGCGGCGATGGACCGATGCGAGGAGCATCCGATGTTGCCGCTGATAAGAATCACGGACCAGTCTGCTGGATCTTGGGTTGGGTCGGCATCGACGGCCCAGATGGAGCGTTCCTTGAAGACGACGAGGCGATATCCGAACCAAGAATAGAGCCCCTTGATGGGATCTCCATCGCCCCCAATCCTGACCGAGCCAAGAGGATCCCACGATTCTCCGTCGAGGATGTCCGAGAAGTAGAGGGTGTCAGGCGGATTTGCTGTATCGCCCGAAGTACACCATAGCCTGTTGGTGTGGCTGACGAGATAGAGCGGCTTGGACGGGGGTGTGAGCGAGACGTATGCGACTGCGTGGGAACCGCCAGCAGGGCTGATTGTCACCGCAGGGGCGGTTGTATAACCGCTGCCCGGGTTGATGATGTTGATGGCAACAAGTTGTCCTTCGGATACAATGGCTTCTGCTGTTGCGGTCGTTCCGCTTGGGGGAGCGGGAAGGGTGATGGTTGGGACGGTCGAAAGGTTGTTGCCTTGATTGATGACATCAATGCGACTGATTTTTCCGGCCGCGACCGCTGCATAGGCGTTGGCACTCGACACATAGGCGAGTACCCCGACTCCATCCGAGTAGAACAGCTTGTCGTTGAGCTGCGCGAAATAGACGTAGGTGGACGAGGATGAGATCGATGCCCCTGAGATCAGAGCGTAGGAAGCAGTTGGAGACCCGTAGTAGAGGCTTTTGGTTACGGTATCGTTAACCGCGATGACAAGCCGTTCGGATGCTGCCGTATCGAAATAGAAACCGGAGAATACCGTAGCGTTGGTCGGAAGATTGGATCCGTAGAAAGAGGAGACCGTTTCCCAATTTTGTACGATGTTTTCCCAATTATCAATGGCTGGATTGCCTGAGAGGGATGAACTACCGACTCTGGTGACGATGTTTCCAAAATCGTCATAGTCCATATTGATGGCCGACTCCATGCTGGTTGCAGGGATGGCATCTGGACGGGTGGCAGAAATGACGCCGGTAGAGAACCCGGTGCTTCCATCCAGAAGCATCTGGTCATCGAGTGCGTCTGAGGACTGGAAGGGCATCAGAGAATGTCTTGGAAGGTGTAGTCGTAGAGACTGTCAGGGATGATGCGACTGATCTGCTGCTGTTGACCGCGCTCCATGTCCTTCATAATGGAGACCTGAGCGGCACCTTCTTGGAACTTGGCTTGGGCTTTGCCGTATTGCCGGGAGTATTCGAGGAGATCGCCTTCGGTGTAGGCCATGAGGGCGTTCTCGACACCACGCAGTTCAAAGTCGCTGTTGTTGGAGATGGCGGTTGCCTCACCGAACTGGCGCATCTGGGACTGCTTCTTGCCGAGAATGAAGAGTGTGCCGTCGGTGTTGGGTGTGGGTACGAGCTTGATGCGCGGGACACCGGCTTCGCCGTAGGAGGCTCCGATGATGCGTA
>VGVV01000056.1 GCA_016873895.1 Ignavibacteria bacterium | reverse complement strand
GGTATCGGCAGGTTCATTTATTTCTCGTACAAGAACTTTGATGCCACCTCAACGGGTGTCGGCAGGTTGGATATCTCGGTGTTCATCTCTACGAACCAGCCTGCGTTCGCATCCGATTTGATGGTGACGGGGCAGGGTGCGATACCTGACGTGCATGAGTTCAACAACCAGCCGATTTTTACGGTGGCGGGTTTGGGTTTGTACAAGCAGCACGCCACCAACCTCGTCTCGTCGGGCTATTTGGAGTCGGGTATTTTCAGGTGGGGTGTGCCGGACCCGAAAATCGTCGCCAAACTCGACATTCGCTGCCTGCCGTTGGACGGGTCGGTGACGGTGGCAATCTCCAACGATGGGGGCGCATACCACTCGTTCAACACGTTCTCCACCGAGGACGCCAAAGAAGCGACCGTTGAAGGTTTGGAAGCCAAAACGTTCGAAGCAGAAATCAAGGTGACGTTGAACCGTAATGCGGCGGGTACGGCTGGGCCGATAGTGACACGGTTTATGGCCCGCGCCTTCATCGCCGCGCTACGCTCCCAAATCTTCACCGTGCCGTTGTTGATGCACCACAAGCTTCAGGTGTTGGGTAGGGAGTACTATCAGGATGTTGACGAGGAGATGTCGTTGTTGCGGGACTTGGTGGACACCCCTAGGGTGGTGACGTATCAGGAGAACCAGGAGACGTTCCCTGTGGTGGTGGAGAACGTCCAGTTCCGTATCCGGCAGTTGAACTATGCCCACCAGGAGAACGATTTGGAGGGGACTGCTATTGTGGTGATGCGGTCCATCCGCTAGTGCTATGATTGGAGTCCGATGGCAGCAGTAACACGCAGACAGTACAAGGGTGCAGCGACGCAGACGACGATCACTACCGCTTTGGCGGCGGGTGGCACGTCGATTACTTTGGCTTCAACGACGGGCTTCCCGTCAGCGGCGGGTGTCCCGTTCTTCGTCGTCATCAGTCCAGGTACGTCGTCTGAGGAGAAGTGTCTCGCCACGATTTCTGGTTCCGTGTTGACGTTGACGAGGGCGCAGGATGACACCACGGCCCAGTCCCATTCGTCGGGTGCGACGATTTTTCCGGTGTTCACCGCCGATGATGCGGATGAGGCGAACAAACTTGCTTCGACGTTGACGACTCGCGGGGATTTGTTGACGATGGATTCGGGTCCTGATTTCAAGCGGTTGGCGTTGGGGGCTGCGAATACGGTGTTGAAGTCTGACGGTTCGGATGCTTTGTGGGGGACGGTTGCGGCGGCGAACATTGCGTCAAGTGCTGTTGAGACGGCGAAGATAAACGATGCGGCAGTGACGGGTGCGAAGTTGGCGAACTTTACCGTCAACACCTCAACCGATGATTACACGCTCGTCGTTGGGGATCGTAATACGCGTCGGGTTGCGAACAAGTCTACCTCGATAACTTTTACGGTTCCGAACAGCGTGTTTGCTGCTGGCGACATCGTGCAAGTTCACAACATCGGAGCGGGGACGCTGACCATCTCGGCGGGTGCGGGCATGACCCTCAACGGTGCGGACGTGCTCACGCTCGCTCAGTATCAAGGAGGCGAACTCTTCTTCACGTCGGCGTCGTCGGCTATCTTCTTCCCGACCGCCAAGACGGTTAGCGCGGGCGGGTTGGTTTTCATCACCGCTGGAACCTTTACGAACTCCGCAACGGTGAGCATGGCGGCAGGTACTTTCACTAACACCTTTAAGAACTATGTCGTGACGTTCAACATTACGGCTTGCAGTACCAACCAAACCATAGGCATCCGGGTAAATAACGCGGGAACACCCAGAACAGCGGCAGAGTATTTTGGTTCCAAAGCCGACGTGTCGTTCGCTGGTGGACAAACCTTGACCGGTACAAACGCTGGAACGTCGCTCAACGCGATGGCGGAAAGTACGTACATTACGTTGGGCGCAACCATCTACGTCTACGCGCCAACCGCAACCGCGACGAACACAAGTTTTACGGGTAATGCTTTTGGTGTCAACCAAGGTCTCACGGCCTCTTCCAACACCACGTTTGGCGGTACGTACAACGCTTTAGAAGCCCACGATGGTTTGACTTTTGTTGTCGGAGGCACGATTTCCGGAAACTTCCGTGTCTACGGACTTGCAGACAGTTAGGAGACAGCGATGGCGCACCCAGTTATCTTTGACGGCAATAATCATAGAGAAATGAACGATGCCGAATACGCCGACTGGCAAACGTATTGTGCGGATCTAGCAATGCGAGCAGAAGCCGCCCTTGAACAAGCCGCCGCGCAAGCCGCCGCCGCCGCATCAGGTCGGGCGAAACTCGCCGCCCTCGGACTGACCGACGCAGAGATCGCCGCACTTCTCGGAGCGTGAAACGGCGCAAACTGCGCTGGCTCATCTTCACACCAGCAGCAATACCAACCTAATCCAACGGCAAATCCTCGTCACCCCACGACGACAACAACCACAACAAACACAGCCCGATCACAACGCCGGTGGCTATGAAAAATCCCAACAGCCCCAGGGCGGCCTTTGATAGTGTGGCAACCATGACAAATCATGTTATCTCCAAACAGGCCAAAGCAATCCTGAAATCATGGTTCAAGGTGTTTGCGGCAGCAGCCATCGCCTGCTACCTCGCAGGTTCACGCGACGTAAGCGTTATCGCCAACGCCGGTATCGCAGCCCTGCTGCCAGTCATCTACACGTGGTTCGACCCGACCGACAAGCGATACGGTCGCAAGAAGTGAAACCGCGCCGGTACACCGGCACCAAAGACGGGATCGCCAA
>VGVV01000055.1 GCA_016873895.1 Ignavibacteria bacterium | reverse complement strand
CGGGTGGCGTCGGCGAGGGTCTCCGACGCGCGGTATCCGGCCTCGCTGCGCTCGGCCGCCGCGCGAACCGCCTCGGGAAGTGCTTCCTGCTCGCGCCACCCCTGGATTGCTCGGGCGGCACGCTCGGCCGGCACGGCACCGCTGCGCAGCGGCTCCGCCGGCTGCGCCCAGGCCCCTACGGCGCGTCCGCGCCAGAAAACGCGGCGAATTTCATCGAGGTCGTGGTCCTCGGTCGCCATCCAAAACACGGGAACCGTTGGGACCCCCTGATTTGTCCAGTGTTCCGCCAAAGCCTGGGTCTCGGCAATCTTCGCATGCACGTACAGGGGGCCGACCGCCGTAACGAGCTGGTGGCCTGCCGTAACTGTTACCGTATCGGGTTGGGCCAAGCGCTCGAGCAGTGCCAAATGCTCCTCGCTGGGTTGCGGGCCGCACTGCGCGCGCAGCACGTCGACCAGAAGTGCTCGACGCTGCGGCGAAAACTGCTCGGCACGGCGGCGCATGGCATCGGCCGACAACGCCTGCGTCATCGGAGCGCGGTCCAAGCCCCGGGCTTTCAAGGCGACTAAAGCCTCCCCCATTCCGCAGGAGCTCAATGCGGTTATCCGAACGCCGTTCATCGGCGTGGTTTAAGGGTTCCGTTAACGTCCATCGGTACGCGCTCCTTGAGGTCGCCCAATGCAAACGCCCGCCTTAGAATTTTTTCAATCAGCGCGTCTTCTTGGTTTTCGCTAGGCTCGTACTCCTTGCGGATGTTGATGTCGTACCACGAACCGGTCACGCTCCACCCCACCGCGGTAAACCAGTTGCGGTACTCGCGAATCAGCTGAAAAACGGTTTGGTTCGTTTCTCGGTACACCAGCTTGCACAAAATTTGGCCTTCGGAACGGGTGAGTTTGCGGAGTTCCGCTTCAAAGCGCTGCTCCAGAAAATCCTGATACTGCTTGGTGTACTTAGCGCGCTTGCGGGCCGACTTTTCTTTGGCCAACCGCATGTTCAGGGAGTCCAAACGCTCGCCGGCCGCCTTGGCGTAGGGGTACACCTTCATGACCCGACGGCGCAGCAGCAGGTAGCGCTTGCGGGCCTCAACGTCGGTAAACGTTGGCTTATCGACCACGAGGATTTCGTCAAGGAACACCCACGGAATGGTGTCGCCTTCAATGACCGAGCCTTGCCCATTTTGGCCGTTGTAGGTCGTTGGCACTTCTTGAGCGCCCAGCAACAGCGCACCGCAAAACAAGATGAGTCCGAGCAACCGCCTCATAGGCCGTATCGGGTTTTCCAGGCGCTGGGCACCTGCGGAACTTCTTCGCGGACAGGCCGGTGGTGCTCGGCCAGGGCGGCGGCCCATTCCGCACCCTCAGCGCGGAGCACCAAGGCGTCGGGCGTGAAGTTCTTGGCGACAAAACCGGTGTCGAATTGGCCGCTGATAAAGTCGGGATGCTCCAAAATAAAGCGCCCAAAGCGCAGGGTCGTCTTGACTCCGACGACCGCGTAGCGATCGACGGCAGCGATCAGTCGCTTGCGCGCCGTTTCTCGGTCAGGGCCCCAAGCGATAAGCTTCGCGAGCATCGGATCGTAGTATACCGGAACCTCTTGGCCTTCGCGCACGCCGTCGTCTACGCGGATCCCCGCTCCGCTCGGGCGGCGGTACACTTCTAGCACGCCGGTGTCGGGCGCGAAGTTGTTGGTGACGTCCTCAGCATACACACGCAGCTCGATGGCGTGTCCATTTAGCTTCACCTCTTCTTGGCGGTAGGGCAAGCGCTCTCCGCGAGCAATACGAATCTGTTCGGCAACCAAGTCCAATCCGGTTACCTCCTCGGTCACCGGGTGTTCTACCTGAAGGCGGGTGTTCATTTCGAGAAAGTAGAAGGCTCCGCTGGCGTCAAAAATGAATTCAACCGTACCGGCGCCCACATAGCCACAGCTCTGGGCCGCCTTGACGGCGGCCTTCCCCATCTGGGCGCGGAGCTCCGGGGTTAAAATGGCACTCGGCGCCTCTTCAACCACTTTTTGGTGGCGGCGTTGCACGGAGCACTCCCGCTCAAAAAGGTGAAGGTGGGTACCGTGGGCATCCGAAAGCACTTGAATTTCAATGTGCCGCGGTGCGGTAACGAACTTTTCAACAAACACTTCACCGTTTCCAAACGACTTAAGTGCTTCGGAGGTGGCGTTTTCAAATGCTTCACGTACTTCAGTAGCGGAATGAACGATGCGCATTCCTTTTCCGCCGCCGCCCGCCGAGGCCTTGATCATCACCGGGTAGCCAATGCGGTCGGCGACCGCCAGAGCGTCTTCGGCGGTAGCCAGGGCGCCCTCGCTACCCGGCACTAACGGAACATCGAACTGAGCCGCCGCAGCTTTGGCCAAAAGCTTATCGCCCATGACCCGTATCGCCGTTGGAGGCGGGCCGATCCAGGTAATTCCTTCACGCTCAATGCGTTCGGCGAAGCCGGCATTCTCACTTAAAAATCCATACCCCGGGTGCACGGCGTCGGCGCCTGAGGCGCGGCAGGCTTCGACCACGGCTTCGACGTTGAGGTAGCTCTGCGCGCTGGGCGCGGGACCGAGGCGGTAGGCCTCGTCGGCAAACGTTACGTGCGGAGCGTCGAGGTCCGCATCGGAATAGACGGCCACCGTGCTGATTCCCATGCTACGGGCGGTACGCATGATGCGAAGGGCAATTTCACCGCGGTTGGCAACCAAGAGCTTCTTCATAGACTACACAAGGGCTTTAGCCTGCAAAGTACGCACAGGCTTCGTACTTTGGCCCCATGGAATTGTAC
>VGVV01000054.1 GCA_016873895.1 Ignavibacteria bacterium | reverse complement strand
CGGGTGGCGTCGGCGAGGGTCTCCGACGCGCGGTATCCGGCCTCGCTGCGCTCGGCCGCCGCGCGAACCGCCTCGGGAAGTGCTTCCTGCTCGCGCCACCCCTGGATTGCTCGGGCGGCACGCTCGGTCGGCACGGCACCGCTGCGCAGCGGCTCCGCCGGCTGCGCCCAGGCCCCTACGGCGCGTCCGCGCCAGAAAACGCGGCGAATTTCGTCGAGGTCGTGGTCCTCGGTCGCCATCCAAAACACGGGAACCGTTGGGACCCCCTGCTTTGTCCAGTGTTCCGCCAAAGCCTGGGTCTCGGCAATCTTCGCATGCACGTACAGGGGGCCGACCGCCGTAACGAGCTGGTGGCCTGTCGTAACCGTTACCGAATCGGGTTGGGCCAAGCGCTCGAGCAGCGCCAAATGCTCCTCGCTGGGTTGCGGGCCGCACTGCGCGCGCAGCACGTCGACCAAAAGTGCCCTACGCTGCGGCGAAAACTGCTCGGCACGGCGGCGCATGCCTTCGGCAGACAACGCCTGCGTCATCGGAGCGCGGTCCAAGCCCCGGGCTTTCAGGGCGACCAAAGCCTCCCCGATTCCGCAGGAGCTCAATGCGGTTATGCGAGCGCCGTTCATCGGCGGGGCTTAAGGGTTCCGTTAACGTCCATCGGTACGCGCTCCTTGAGGTCGCCCATGGCAAACGCACGCTTAAGTATTTTCTCAATCAGCGCGTCTTCTTGGTTTTCGCTAGGCTCGTACTCCTTGCGGATATTGATGTCGTACCACGAACCGGTCACGCTCCACCCTACCGCGGTAAACCAGTTGCGGTACTCGCGAATCAGCTGAAATACGGTTTGGTTCGTTTCTCGGTACACCAGCTTGCACAAAATTTGGCCTTCGGAGCGGGTGAGTTTGCGGAGTTCTGCTTCAAAGCGCTGCTCCAAAAAATCCTGGTACTGCTTGGTGTACTTGGCGCGCTTGCGGGCCGACTTTTCTTTGGCCAGCCGCATGTTTAGGGAGTCCAAACGCTCGCCGGCCGCCTTGGCGTAGGGGTATACCTTCATGACCCGACGGCGCAGAAGCAGGTAGCGCTTGCGGGCCTCAACGTCGGTAAACGTTGGCTTGTCGACCACGAGGATTTCGTCGAGGAACACCCACGGAATGGTGTCGCCTTCAATGACCGAGCCTTGCCCGTTTTGGCCGTTGTAGGTCGTTGGTACTTCTTGAGCGCCCAGCGAAAACGCACCGCAAAACAGGATGAGTCCGAGCAACCGCCTCATAGGCCGTATCGGGTTTTCCAGGCGCTAGGCACCTGCGGAATTTCTTCGCGGACTGGCCGGTAATTCTCGGCCAAGGCGGCCGCCCATTCCGCACCCTCAGCGCGGGGCACCAAGGCGTCGGGCGTGAAGTTCTTGGCAACAAAACCGGTGTCGAATTGGCCGCTAATAAAGTCGGGGTGCTCCAAAATAAAGCGCCCAAAGCGCAGGGTGGTCTTGACTCCGACGACCGCGTAGCGATCCACTGCAGCGATCAGTCGCTTGCGCGCCGTTTCTCGGTCGGGCCCCAAAGCGATAAGCTTAGCGAGCATCGGGTCGTAGTATACCGGAACTTCTTGGCCTTCGCGCACGCCATCGTCCACGCGGATCCCCGCTCCGCTCGGGCGGCGGTACACTTCAAGCACCCCGGTGTCGGGCGCGAAGTTGTTGGTGACGTCTTCAGCATACACGCGCAGCTCGATGGCGTGCCCATTTAGCTTCACCTCTTCTTGGCGGTAGGTCAAGCGCTCTCCGCGAGCAATACGAATCTGTTCGGCAACCAAGTCCAATCCGGTAACCTCCTCGGTCACTGGGTGCTCCACCTGAAGGCGGGTGTTCATTTCGAGAAAGTAGAAGGCTCCGCTGGCGTCAAAAATGAACTCAACCGTACCGGCACCCACATAGCCACAGCTCTGGGCCGCCTTGACGGCGGCCTGCCCCATCTGGGCGCGGAGCTCCGGGGTTAGAATGGCACTCGGCGCCTCTTCAACCACTTTTTGGTGGCGGCGCTGCACGGAGCACTCGCGCTCAAAAAGGTGAAGATGGGTACCGTGGGCATCCGAAAGCACCTGAATTTCAATGTGCCGCGGTGCAGTAACGAACTTTTCAACAAACACTTCACCGTTTCCAAACGACTTAAGTGCTTCGGAGGTGGCGTTTTCAAACGCTTCACATACTTCAGTGGCGGAATGCACGATGCGCATTCCTTTTCCGCCGCCGCCCGCCGAGGCCTTGATCATCACTGGGTAGCCAATGCGGTCGGCGACCGCCTGAGCGTCTTCGGCGGTAGCCAGGGCGCCCTCGCTACCCGGCACTAACGGAACATCGAACTGAGCCGCCGCAGCTTTGGCCGAAAGCTTATCGCCCATGACCCGTATCGCCGCGGGAGGCGGACCAATCCAGATAATTCCTTCGCGCTCAATGCGCTCGGCAAAGCCGGCGTTCTCGCTTAAAAATCCATACCCCGGGTGCACGGCGTCGGCGCCTGAGGCGCGGCAGGCTTCGACCACGGCTTCGACGTTGAGGTAGCTCTGCGCGCTGGGCGCGGGCCCGAGGCGGTAGGCCTCGTCGGCAAACGTTACGTGCGGAGCGTCGAGGTCCGCATCGGAATAGACGGCCACTGTGCTGATTCCCATGCTACGAGCGGTACGCATGATGCGAAGGGCAATTTCACCGCGGTTGGCAACCAAGAGCTTCTTCATAGACTACACAAGGGCTTTAGCCTGCAAAGTACGCACAGGCTTCGTACTTTGGCCCCATGGAATTGTAC
>VGVV01000053.1 GCA_016873895.1 Ignavibacteria bacterium | reverse complement strand
CAGCAGCGACACTGAATCCTCCGACCATGACGACCAGGAGGAGGCGCAGGCGCTCACTGCTCACGATGAATTGATTGCGGTAGGCTCGGTGATGAACGACATGCTTGACGCAAAGACGTCGCAGCCGATGCAGGCGCTCACCGCTCACGATGACTTGGTTGCGGCCGGCTCGGTGATGAACGACATGCTTGACGCAGAGACGTCGCAGCCGATGCAGCAGGAAAGGCTCAAGGCTGACGAAGAGCTCAAGCACAAGCTGCAGGGGCTCTTTGACTTCTCGAACAGGCTGTTCATCACCCTCCCCGAGTACACGGAGGGCACGAAGTTTCAGTATGACATACCTCCCGCCAATCTCTGCGATAACCTCTGCAACAACACGGTCTCACCCGAGCAGGTGTACACGGTGCTCTCCAACACGCACATTAACTACCTCGTGCAGGTCCAAGCGATCATGAAGGAGCGCTTTGACCGCCTTGACTTCGAGCCCGCACACGAGCTGCAGATTATCGCCTATGCCAACTTCATCAACAACCAAGTCCACAAGTGCACAGGCAGTACTACCCCCTGGATCAACTTTGTCCCCTGGTCCAAGCACGCCTGGCTCTGGAGCGAGTTCATCGTTGCTCCTCCCGATCCACCAGACCCGCCAGACATACCAGAGGTCTCTCTAGATGAGGTGCATGCCGCATTCGCAGCCACCTTGCCCGCACTGACCGTCTCAGACACTGCGTGCGCGCAAGTAGATGCCGCCGCTGCCGCGTTTGCTGATAGCGTCTCAGATGCTATCAACATCGCCTCTAGGGCCGCGTCTGCCTTGGACGCCACCTCTAAGGCTCAGGCCTTTGCTCTCAATGCCGCCTCTAAGGCCGCTTCTGCTTTTGATTACAACACCACCTCCGCCGCCACTGAGGCGGCGGCCGGTGCTTGCTTCTACTCTCGGTGTGTTGTGCCCCCGCGTTGCACCTACCTTCTCTACTCCACCTCCCTGAAAATGCCCATCTGTCGCATTCATAATCCCATTCCCTATGTCTCTACTCCTCCGTCGCACGGAGCGCTAGAGAAAGGGATCAGAGGTGGAGAGCCGTCCGCAGTCCGGAGCACACCTTGCAGCTGCGCGTCAGCTCAGAGCTCAGCAGTGGCTCCATCACGAGAGCCCTCAGTCCTTGCCCTAGCGACTACAGACATCCCTGTTAGCCCGCATACATCCAATGGTGAAATACTAGCTATCGTCGACAGCGGTACCTCCAAGCACATCCTACAGTGTCGAACTCTCCTCGCCAATGCTAAAGAAGCACATGTAGCAGTCTCCAGCTTCGCAGGAGATACCTCTCGCTCTACCTATAGTGGAGATCTACTGTGCACTGTCCGCACCGAAGACGGTCAGCTTCTGCCTCTCTCTGATACATCAAGTGCACTAGTCGTCCCAGATGCCAAAAGACCTCTATGGTCCGTTCGACACGCTCAACTTGCCGGTCATGAAATCGTGCTCGGTAACAGACCTGGTCTCCTTCTGCAAGGGAATCCACGCTACTTTGTTCCCTTTGTCAACTGTCCAGACACCGGTCTTTGGCTCATACGTCTCCTGCCTCCGCCTACTCTTCACAACCGGATCTATCCTATCCATCTGGCTACGAACAGTATTGCTCAAGACACAAGACTCCAAGATCACGAACGTCTTGGTCACATCTCCTTCAAGCGTATGCGTCAACTTCACATCGATGGTATTACACCACCAACGTCGAAACGCCTGAAACCAATCACGTGCCCAGTCTGTATCACCGCCAAAGCTCGACGCGCCAATCGACCCGCTCCATCTACTCCTGCTGATCGACCGACAGAACCGTGGCAAGATGTCTACACCGATCTATCCGGCAAAGTACGCACTGCTAGTGTCACCGGCGCCAAATACTTTGCCGTTTTCGTTGACAGCTACTCCGGATCAAAGCATATTGAATTCATGAACTCCAAAAATCACTTCATTTTCGGCTACAAACGTTTTGTCTCTTACCTCGGTCGGCACCCAAAGACTCTTCGCTCCGATCAAGGTACAGAGATTCTGAACAAAGAACTTACTGCCTACCTCGAGGCCAATCACACCAATCACATCGTGTGCTCTAAGGATGAACACGCTAGCATAGGAGCAGCTGAAAACAGCATCGGCGTTCTACGTACCTCGGCCAAAGCAATGATGCTCGCCGGCAACATTCCAAAACGATACTGGCAATTTGTCGTTTCTCATGCGGCATATCTCAACAATATTGTCGCTCCGTCACGCTGTGATCGTACCAAAACCATCTTTGAGATACTCTTTGGTCGCCGCGCCGACGTCCGTCGGATTCCACCAATCGGCGCCTTCTGCGCCGTATACTCTGATCGTCGTCAACTACAAGATCAGTCCTTCGGTCTTACTTCCAAGCAAGGCGTCTTCATCGGCATCGCTCGATACAAAAAGGTTCTCGGGTACGTCGTCACCGATGGCAAATCTCTCTTTGTCACTCGTGATCATATCACCTTCGATCCACAGCTATTCCCTTTCAAGCTTAAACCTACTTCTTCGCCCGATTGGCAAACCTTCTACAATCTCACAAACCCAGTTGCTGAAGGAGCAGTGTTGCACAAATCATCTTCCGCTACTCCCGAGAATCCTATGCCAGACTACGCTTCCGACGAATCTGATCTCGATCCTGACTTTGACTCCTCTCAGAACCCAGAATCTGCTGACATCAACGATACTCCTACCTACGAATCATCGTCCGACGACGATTCGCCCGATAATGACTCAGCCCCTATTCACACTGAGGAGGAGTCTCCTACAAATCTGACTCGGCCCTCTCGCGCTCGTCAGCCCGTTCAACGCTACAAAACTACT
>VGVV01000052.1 GCA_016873895.1 Ignavibacteria bacterium | reverse complement strand
AGCCTAGCCACCCTGCCTAAACTCAAACCAACGCCCTAGACCCATGTTTATCCTTCGTAACCAACCCCTTTCACCTGATGTTGCGTTCATCGACATCAACGACATCCAGCGCCCTGCCAACTGGCTCAGACTTGCCAGCCCGGAGGAACGCGAAGCAGCCGGCGTCACCGAAGTCCCCGATCCACCAGCCCCGCCTGATCAACGCTTCTACTGGGGCTGGGACGCTGATGGCAAACCGATCCCCAAAGATCACGCCCAACTCGTCACTCAGTGGACCGCCCAGACGCGCACCACAGCCAACACGCTGCTGACTCCAACCGACTGGATCATCATCCGCGAGGCCGACAACGGCAAACCGGCTGATCCCGTGCTGAAGACTTGGCGTGAGGATATCCGCCTGGCTGCTGGCACTAAGATCGCTGCCATTGTGACCACTGTTGATACAGATGAACTTGCTGCTTATGTAATAAGTTCAGAATACTCGGAATGGCCTAATGACCCAAATGCATTTGTTCCGCCGGCTTCTGTTGCTGATGATGACGGCAATCCGGATGAATAATGACTAATATTTGGGTAAACTGAAGCGCTTGGTTAATGATCATGGCCATTGAAATCACTTGGGGAATTTCAAATCTAGAGAGAGAAACCGAAGATGGGTTTGTCTATAATGTGCATTACACCGTTGATGCCACGGACGGCACTTCTTATACATCTGGTGCATATGGGTCTCTAGGTTTAGAGCGTCCCGAGGAAATGATTCCTTATGATTCTTTAACACCTGAGATTTGTATTGATTGGGTTAAAGAGAACCTTGGTGAAGAAAAGGTTGCAGAAGTCGAAGCGGCTTTAGTAAATGTAATTAATGAAAAGAAAGCACCAACTAAAGCTAGTGGTTTACCTTGGTGAGGCAAGGGGCCATGAAAAGTTGATTTTACTGGAAATCTAATCTAGCTTCAGCAGATCATGGCCCTCACACAAGTATCTACTGGTGGTATTAAAGATGGCACAATAGTTGATGCTGACATCAACGCCTCAGCGGCCATTGCTGCATCTAAATTGGACCTTCCAGGAAACTTAGACTATGGACTAATAGATGGTTCTGTAACCGGTACCTTTGATTACGGGAGTCTGGACTGATGGCACAACAAGTACAGCTTCGTCGTGGCACTACTGCGAAACATGCAGCCTTTACCGGAGCTGCGGGTGAGGTCACTGTAGACACCGATAAAGGAACGGTTGTCATCCACAACGGCTCCACTGCGGGCGGTTTTCCTGCGCTGCGGGAAAACGGCAGCCAGAACCTTGTCACCACTGGCACGGTAACGGGTGCCAGCCTTAGCCCTACCAGCAGCACCGTTCCCACAAACGGCATTTATTTACCTGACGCAAACAGCGTAGGCATCAGCACTGATGGGTCTGGGAGATTGTTTGTTGATGCGAGTGGGAATGTTGGTGTAGGAGCAGCTCCTAGTACAGCTTTCCATGTAACCCGCAGCGCCGCAGATGCAGCAATTCGTGTTGATGGTGGCACCTCAAATACTTCTTTTATTGACTTCCGAATTGCTGGATCAAACAAGTCTTATGTTGGCCTTGGTGGCCTGACTGGCGGCTCTAATGATGATCTAATCAATTACAACAGCAGTGCTGGCAACTGGATTGCTTACACCAACGCCACCGAACGCCTGCGCATCACCTCAACCGGCGCTCTGAACTTCAAGGGCGCAGGCTCTGCAGGCTCCACTCAAGCCGTCAGCTTTAACGGCAGCGCACCCGTCAACAGCCTTGTTATTGACTCCTCAGGGCGACTTGGCGTGGGGACTTCTGCGCCTGCCAACACACTTACAGTCCAGGCAAATGATTTATTCAATCAAGATACAAGTGGTCAGATTGTAATTCGCGGCTCAAGTAACACAGCAAAGAATCTACGGATTGGCTTTGATACAACTTCAAATTATGCCTATTTGCAGTCAATTGAAGTTGGCACGGCTGCTCGACCGCTTATTTTGCAACCGTTTGCAGGCAGCGTAGGGATTGGCTCTTCGACGGTCGCTGGTCGTCTACAAGTTGGAACAACTCTCGAAATTGATAATAATGCTCTTGTCTTTAATAGAGGGATTAAGCCCAGTATCACCGCGAGTCAGACAGCAATACTCTGCGAACATAACGGAATCGGCAACGCCGAATGTCTTACCTTTATGTCAGATGCGGGCTATAAATTTCTTGATGATACTGGTGTTAGCGAGTTTGCGCGTATTGATACATCGGGACGTCTTTTAGTTGGCGTTTCTGGGACCAGCGATCCGCAAAAGTTTACATTGGCAGATGGGAATGTTGCCCTGTATACATCTTCCTATAACGTCGGGGAAACGATCAATAAAACGATTACCTCCTACGCTAAAAATGGCGTATACAGTACCTTATTTGACAAAGATGCCGAAATTTGCTTTGGCAAAGTTGACGGCTTTGATGTTGATTACACTCACGGCGGTTTTATATCTTTTAAAACAACCGCCAACAACAGGGATGTTGCTCCGGCGGAGCGGGTTCGCATCGACGCCAGCGGTGGATTCCGTGTTAAAGGTGCTGGTACAGCGGGTGTATCTGATGCGTTCTTTATTAACGGTTCAGCACCTGCAAGTAGCGCACAACTTGACAGCTCGGGACGCCTGTTAGTTGGCACGTCTACTAGCCGTGCGGTTTCTGATTGGTCGGGCAACGGTCCACATGGACTGATTCAAATAGAAACTGCAAATAGCGAAGCAATCATGAGCATCATCAGCGCCGGAACGGGGGATGCTCAGCGAGCAGGCACAATCAGCCTTGGTCGTCACAGAAACTCAACAGTGGGTGGCACTCCAACTGTTGTACAAAATGGAGATGCTTTAG
>VGVV01000051.1 GCA_016873895.1 Ignavibacteria bacterium | reverse complement strand
CGCCCAGGTCCCGAAAACGACCGATTTTCAGCCAAATCCAAAACATTCCTCTGCTAAACCCCCTTCTGGCACCACCCGGAAACAGTGCAGAGCAACTTTGAACGTAACGTCTGTTTTGCTTAGCAAAGGGATGGGCACAACGGCAAACGAAGAGTGCTCGTGCGTGGCAAACGCAGGCTGCCAGAGGCTGGCCAAACATGCGCGGGCAAACTAGCTCCGTCCATGATATCCGCACACATAGTTTGCTGGTACGGTAGACGTGCTTTCGAACCCAGGCTCCTCTTGCATCTTGCAAGAAGAGCAAGAAGAGCAATT
Source organism: Ignavibacteria bacterium (assembly GCA_016873895.1). Lineage (GTDB taxonomy): Bacteria > Bacteroidota > Ignavibacteria > Kapaibacteriales > Kapaibacteriaceae > UBA10438. The sequence continues at coordinate 2,574 of VGVV01000051.1, read as the reverse complement.
CCAAGCTTGCGGTGTGCCACCGCGGCAAGTGTGCTCACGTAGCCTCCTCGGAGCGAGGCTCGACTCGCGAGGACACATGATTCCAAAACGGGTTCATTTTGAATGCCCCCGTACTGCATTTTTCACGCTCAGGAGAGCTTCTCAACCGATGGCTCCTGCACAAAGAACCACTCATTATATTCCAACTGCTTCTCAAGAAACAGAAAGGTCTGGATGGAGAAGCTCACGTGCACATCAGCATGTCGATCTGCCATAAACCCACAAAAAGCGAATGCGGTAGGCTGAGGAGAGCCAGCACCACCAACAGAGCCGTGAGCAACTGCCAGGAGAACACGCTTGGCAACAAGACGCCGCTCATCGCCCCGGAAATTAATCCAGATGTGAAAGGCGCTGCCCATAAATTGCCAACTGCCATGCCAACCAGACCACTGTGGCTCCCAGCCATAGTTCTTGATCTGCAGAGCGACCACCTGAGTGCGACCGTCCGTGCTGAGGGCGAACGCCAGCAGCAAGTCATGATTCATTGCCCCGGACCTATAGTGACAACACAAGACTGCCGGACAGATGAGGCGCGCCATGACTCCTGAGCCGGAAAATTCCGCTCGAGCAAAAGGCACCGGCTCGAGCCCAACGACTACGGACTGTACCCGCCCCCCACCGCTCGTCGCAGGGGCTGCAGACAGAGCAATGCGAAAGAAAGGAAAACGCTTCATCACGAAAGGCTAGCAGAGCTTGGCCAAACAAACAGCAACCCTTCTCAAGACCCAAACTCAGACCTCTTTTATTAGCCAAGGTACCTGCGAGACAGCCAAACTATTACGAGACCATTCTCTGTCAGTGAACTGTCAAAGACTGGCTCAGAAACTGTACACGCGAGCACAGCTAGCCCAAATGCATTGACTGGCTTGAGACAGAGACACTTCACAAATGCAAAATTGGCGAGCTTACTGCTGGCGGCGATCAAGTACTGGATTATATTGAAGCTCCCACTGCAGGCTATCTAAGTTCTCGATGGCTGATTCCGGGCCGCGGCTACCCACAACGAAATAAGCAGTGGCCCTCCAAAACGTACACGAAGTGAGGCCGCCCGTGAGTCAAGCTCTCGCCGCCGCCGCTGCGGTTGCGGCACAAGATGTGCCCGAGCCAGCGATGCAACACTCTACACTCCATCTCGCCCGTCACCAACGAAGACGAGGCCTGTACGACCGTATGCATGTGCGTCCAGCCACGAGACGCTTCGTGACACTCCCATCGTCGTGCAGGGTTTTGCGTAATCCCTACGTAGAAGGACAAGTTCTTCCGCACAATGCCCTCGATGGTGCTGTTAATGCGATTCACGCCCACCTTCATGTCATCTGTTACCAGACAACGCAAGCCACCCGCGAACGACACCTCATCCCTATCGCGGCCCACAACGGCCCTCCAAGCCCCCGCTCCGCTGAGGTCAGAGGGCCGAAATGAAAGCCCCGGCTGCCGAGAAACCAAGTTCGCTGGTGCGGAGCAGCTCATGCTTCGCGATGAACGGGCAGAATCTCTTGCCGCAATTGGCAAAATGACGCGGTGCAGAGGCGATCGGCTGCGATGACGATAAACGTCGGTGTCGTCATCGTTCAAGCGATAATAATCTTCCTGCGGCCATGCAATCGGGGTAGCGGTGGCAGGTTCCGTTGAGGGAGCGGCGTCGGCGGGCGAAGCTGCTTGCGTTGCTGCGGTTGTGGCTGCTGGGGTTGACGTGGTCGGTGGTGTCGGCTTCTCTGAGGGAACTACATCTGCTGAGGCTTGCGTTGGTGCGGTTGCGGTATGCGGCATCGGCGTGGCGGGCGGTGTCGGTTCCGGTGCTGCCGAAACATTGGCGGTCGAAGCAACTGGTTCGGGTGCGGGTGGTTGTTGCATCGCGCCTTGGGTGTCCCGTACTGTTGCTGTGGTTGCTGCTTCCGGTATCGAAGTGATCGGCTCCTTTTGCCAAACATGTACTTCCAAGGACGCCAAAACCTCCAGTGCGTCTGGAGTGGCCATGAGCATCCGGCGTCCGAGTCGGAAGGGCACACGAGTGTACCCTCTGCCATGGAGCCTGCTATGCTTGAGCCAGAATGGCTATGGGGGTCTCACGGTCAAACTAATGGCATGAGCAGCGAGGGGGTCGTGGTGCCTCCACAAATTTTCAGCAGCATGTCTGGAAGCTGTCAACTTCAAAGCTATACGTTTGGCAATGAGACAAAATGGTTATGGGAATCTGCTTGCTCTATCAGTTCGCCAAAAAACGTCGCATCCCTTCGACGTGATCCCCAAGCCGCTCCGGCGCGGAGCAGTCTGATGCACTGAAATTAAACTGAGCTAGCAACGACAAGGCAAAGCACTCATCCGACGCCGGCTCACAAGAGACCCAACTTAAGGTTCACAAAATCGCACGCTTGCGAAAAGGCATCTTCTAAGATTTTCTGGGCGGCCGAGTCGTCCATATCGTCGGTAAGTGGCACGGGGAACTTCTTTGATGTCCATGCTCCACCAAGGTCGTTATAGCGGAGTGTAACAGCATACCCAGCCGACCTCCAGTCACCCTCAGCATCGGAGGTT
>VGVV01000050.1 GCA_016873895.1 Ignavibacteria bacterium | reverse complement strand
ACCCTTGTTTCGTTTTTTTACGGCGATGCCGAGCTCTGCACAGGACCTCGGTACCGAGATGCAGGAGTTCGGCAAGTTCATGCAGGCCTTGCGCACCAACGGCACCGCCGATGCCCAGCTCGAAGCAACTCGATCTGCCATGGTGCGGTCCCTCGCGGGAAAAATAAACTGCATGCGGTCGACCAACTTCGGTGATGGTGCCATCGTCACCGCAGGTATCGGCCGCCTTGTGTCAGACGGGTGGATTGATGCGGAGCAGCAGGAGTTGTTGACGACGGCATTGGTAAACCGATTGCAAGATGCCTCGGCTGGCTCTTTGGCGGACGCAACTCCCCGCCGGACACCGCAAACATGCTTGGCGGCCGATGCGTACTTGACCGATGAGATGTGGGCCCGCTTGCACTCTGCGACGTCAGTCCAGGCTGCCATTTGCTACATCCGCGATTTCATGCACAAACTTGGATTGGTGTGCCCGAGCGAGCATACGTTGAAGGTGTTGACTGCTATTGTGTTGTGCACGACCCGATCTACGGAGCTTCCAGGCGAACAGAAATTCGACGTGTTCAAGCAGGTGAAGGCCGTCTTCGCGGCTGGGCGACCGGTGAGCACTGGTCTTCCCCACCTCCTGAACTACCCCGCCACCCCAGATGGCCTGGATCCTCGTTTGTATCACAATGCTTATGGCAACACCGAGCCGCCGGTTCTTGGGAACACACCCAGTGAGTACCATGTTGCAGCAGTTGCTCGCACAGTGCCGGCGAGGACTTCCAACGTTCAGGTGCGCGACAAGGTTGTCGGTAACCGGGAAAGCAATAACACTGAGGTTGCCGTGCAGCGAGCTTTGATGAGTGTCTTCGGGAATATGTCAGGCTTTCGCGGCAGAGGCACAACGCAGCCGCACATCGAAATCTTAGGCAGTGCTCGCCGCATCCCGTCGCAGTCCTCTTTGGCTTCAGACGGCAGCACACCGCGGCAAAAGCACCACGCCATCGCGGACCGATCCTTACCGGATGCTTTGCTTGACAGCCCAGAGAGTCCGCCGCCACTTGCGACACGCACGGAATCCATCCTTGAGCAGCAGGGCACGCGTGCACATGAAATCAGGAGCTCAGTCGGGGCTCTGCTGGCGGGTCCCAGGGTTGACCACGTGGAGTTGTCCCGCATGCAAAGCATGGCAGCTGCTGCTGGTGCTGCGGCATCCGCCGCCGCTTCTGATGACGCCGAAGATGAGCAGAGCCAGACAAGTGGTAAGAAGAGGAAGAAAGGTTGTAAGAAGAGGAGCAGAGCCAGCACGCCACACACCGCAATGAAAAGACCTGCTGCGTGCGTGAAGACAGAAGACGTTGCTGCTTGCAGCGGTGCTGGTGCTGTGACGCGGAATCATGCGAGCCCTGAGTGTGCATCGAAACCGCCAAGCGGTTGCACTCTTCGCGTCGAGTGGTCGAGGGGCCAGATCGTCGCAATTTCCCGCCGCCCTATTGGCGGGCAAACGCAGAAGTGCTTCAAGTTTTCACAGCACGGCGGTGCCGAAGGGGCACGGGCCGCTGCCACGTCGTGGTTGAAGTGATTGCACTCGCATTGTACCGCATGCCTTCGCAGCAAGGTTGGGTTCGGTTTGTGGCGGCATGGACACTTCCCACAAAATCAATGCTTGAAAACCGAACCCGTATCATGTGACCTTCGCATTGAAAATGAAGGCCGTGCTTGTGGAGTGACGGGACGGTCCTCTTAATTTTTGTTGCTCGGGTTCCTCCTTTTTTTACTTGTTGCACGCAGGCGATGCAAAAAACGATAGGAACTACAAAGCAATAAGGCGGATGAGGGACACCGAGAAAGATGCCGATACAGAGAAAAGGAAATTCAAGATCAAGATATATAGGAATAGAAGTAGAACGAGAAATGGAAAGAGGGACAGAGAAACAAAACAACACACAGAAAGAACAACTAGAGAACGATAGTTGTCTTATTGTAGGTTGTCTTGTTTTGATGTCGGAGTTCACACCCGACCCTTTGCGTGACGTCGTCTTATTGTAAGTCTTATTGTAGGTCTGAGTTCACACCAGACCTTTTGTGTGAGGTTGTCTTCTTGTAGGCTGTCTTGTTTGAGGTCGGAGTTCACACCCAACCTTCTGAGTGAGTTGACACCCGACCGTCTGAGTCGCACAGCCACACACTCCGCAGTGATTTATTGCTAAAAGCTTTTGGCTTTCGCTTTCGCACTCTGTGCACCCGGCCCAATGCAGCAACCTTTCAGCACGACCCACACATGTCCAGACGCCCAGCCCGTTCAGCACGGCCCGCAGGCAGCGACCACCGAGTTTCAAGCACGGCTCACAAGCAGCGACCCCGCCCAAGCAGCACGGCCACCGAGTTTCAAGGCACCTCCTAAGGCACCGCCGGAAGAGTACAGGGCAGCATTGGCTGCGGAGCAGGCAGCACCGTGTGCAAGGCCCATTCAGCTCGGTCCACACCTGGTGGTGTGGCGCGGCCCGCGAACCCGCAGCGACCCCGCGGTCGGCTCTTGCGACGAGGAGGGCGACGTGCCGCTTGCCCGCGGCCCGCGGCCCCACACGCTCGGGCTGCCCGGTTTCGACTCGCCGACCGGGCAGCGTGATTTGGGCAAAATTTGGCACCAGTTGGCTCACACAGAGCTGCAGTGCCACCCGCGGTTCGAGATCAGCACGGCCGTCGCGGGCACGAGGTACATTTTGCTTTGGGTGATGATCTGGTGGATGCCGCAGGCAGAGGCTGGCATGCTGCGTCCGCACACGTACCATTCCACGGTTGCCCGTGCCACGGCAGTTGATCTCGTCTTCGGGGCCCTACGCGAGGAGCTCGACCGCATCCAGCAGGTGCTGTCCTACTTCCTGCAGCAGCTTATCGGCCCCTTGCCGTACAAGCTTGGCCTCACCAGGCCTCCGTGGAGGAGCTCTTGGAACTTCGG
>VGVV01000049.1 GCA_016873895.1 Ignavibacteria bacterium | reverse complement strand
TTAAGAACAGGAGCCATGTTGTTGGCTTCAACTCTCGGCACAGGAGCAAAAGCGACGATGGCCAACACAAACCGAATCAGGCCGCTGTACCTGGCAGGGGTTTTGGTTGTGAATCGGATCATTGCGCTCATGTCTCACCGTGCCTTTCAGGGAATGGGTTGAGTGAGATGGTAGAAGTAATAGTCATTAGTATCCCGTATCAAGAACACACCTCGCAATCCTGTGAAACCTGGTTCATATTTAAGTTTAGCCGTACATGCGCTCTGGGTTTCCTCTGGAACCGATGTGAGCGAGGAACACGTTCCAGCGTTGGTCAGCATAAATGAATTGCTGAAGGGATGAACGACGAAGCGCTCAGCTGTATCTGGGATAGAAATGTTGTTGGTCGCTCCATTGAAGGTAGATATTGCTATGTCGCCACTGCAGCGGCGAGTTGTATCACACACCGTCCATCCAGTTGTGCTTGCTCCGTGCTGAGTTGTTGATGTTCCGTCTACAGCCATGGCAGCTCGTCGATATAAATCAGTTCCGTTGTATTTGACGTTGTTATCAGCGTCGCCAAGTTCTGCGATTTCTGCGTCTTGCAAGACGGCGCCAGCTTCAATTGCGGAGTTTTGGCCAAGCGTAGCTCGCGTCGCTTCTGCTGCCGAGGCTCGCAGCGGTACACGCAGGGGCAGCGGATTGGTCAAAATCACGCGAGTGGGTTCTGCCACTGTGGGCGTCACAGTGAATTTTTTACTGGCTTTACCCTTTGTCCCTTTCACAAGAAATTGAGCTATTTTGTCTGTTGCAATATTTCCGCTTTCCCAGCTTTTGCTTTCGAATGTAACGTCCGCCTCGCTCGCGTCAGCTGTATAATTGTTCAAAGAAGTCAGAGTTGGATTTACTAAAGCAACTGGAAGCGTGTTACTGAATTGGCAAAGAGAGTATGGGGTTGAGGAAGCCGTAGAGTTGTTGGCTCTAGCTTCATCAATATAAATCCATGGCGTACAATTCACCTCCGGTGGTGCCACGGTGAGCGGCGCAACAATATTGAATTGTGTTCCGCCCCGTCTGTCGGCTGTTGCCGTGACGTCGCACTTGAGCGCGCCGTCGAGATACCTGTTGGCACTAGCCAAAATCTCAAATCCCTTGGTAGGTGTCGTATCGTAGGTTGGGCTTGTTTCGGCGGGTGCCGTGGCCGTGTAACTGCGTGTCAATCCAGTTGCGCACTTGTTGTCATCCGCCGCATTTGCAACAGGGTTACCCGCTTTATCGAATGCCCACGCGTAGAAAGTTCCGCAAGCATCTCCACCAGCCAGAGCTCCCACGGCATTGGCACCGCATGTTAGCGCAACTCCACATGTGCGAGAGGCGTTGATATCGTTGTCAGCCGGTACGCAATTAAAGACAGGCTGAGTGTTGTCGCGTGTGAGCATGGTTCTGCTGATATTACCGGCAGTGATTGTGATGTTCTGTGCTTTAGAGACACCACATTTGGTGAAGGTCAGTGTATGCTGTTTGGCTTTATAGATCTTCAGGCTGGCAGTTGAAGGCTGTGTGTAGGTGATTGAATCTGGGAATGCCCCTGGGTCGTTGCCGCTGACGGCTAAATTACAATCCGCAGCTCCATTTCCGGGCTTAGTGGTTGTGTTTCCAAATTGATCTTTGGCATTTACCGTCACGGTGATACTTGTGTCTTTATCAGTGTAGCTGTTCACGCCAAAGTTAGCTGGCAAGTCAGTTGTCAAATCAGTTGCAACGCCCGGAACCACTTGCGGAACCTGAACATCAGCGGAAACTCCGCGCACAGTGACTCTGAACTTCCGCGCCACAGTCTCCAGTTTTTTGAAATTCATGTTCGCAGAGGGGTAACATTCTCCACTCGCATTGAAAGAGCAATTGGTGATGCTGCTTGCAAACACATTCGAATTCGCGGAGAGATGCGCATCTGCACCGAATGTATTGTTGGCAAAGTCTACGTTGGCGAGGTTGATGGTTTGAGTTTGCGCATTGAGCCCGGGCATAGGCACCACGGCACCGGCTTTGCGGCTCTTCAGAGCCACATCTGAAAGAGTGAGGTTGCTGAAACCTGCCAAGAGTTCAGCTCCAGCAACAACGTAGACACCACTCGTGACTGTTGCCGCAGGAGTTGTGGCCAGTTCTATGCTCGCAGGACCACCGTAAAGGCGCACATGGTTGCTTCCTGTGTCACATTTTACGAGTTCATCGATAGCTGGTGTAGTGTTGTCTGATATACGGGTAGCACTCCGCGTGTCGCTATTTCCAGTCCATGCTTCCCAATTGCCCCCATGCGCACGCCGTTGCCAAGCACATTTCTGGCCAGCAATGTCACCGGTAGCAGTTGCAGTCTTGTTGCCGTAGGTATCATACTTGTAAGCGTACAACGTGGGGCAGGTCACACCATTGTCATTATTCAACGTTGTACAAGCCACATCAACTGCACCTGCTTCATCGTTTGAGCGCCAGGCTGGAATGTCTGCAACAGCTGCTGCATCAGTTGTGCTCACAACGGTTTTATTTGCAGTGGCAGCTCCTACGGCAACGGTCGTCGTTGCATTAAAAGTGCAGCCATTGCCACTGAATTGGAGCTGATGGTTGCCAGCGGCATATAAGGTCACCTTGGCTGTAGCAACGTTGTTGGCGATCGTAGGTTGGGTAAGTGCTGGTGCAAGAGCGGTGTTTCCGGGACCAGTGAGTGAGCTGAGTCCGCCCGCCATGTTGATGGACGTACAGCTCGACCAACTTGGATTTTCCTGTGCATCGAAACCTTTCAATTCAAGGTCGAATTGCGTACCTGCGACCTGCGTGCCCACGGGGGTCGCAGTCACGATTGTCGTTGCACCAGCATTCACAATCATCGAGATGTTGTTGGAGGTCACGCCGCGCACCTTGACTGCAATATCATTGAGACCACTGCCACCAGCACGAGTCAGGCTGAGTTTGACAGGGCTTGTTGTTAGGTTGTTT
>VGVV01000048.1 GCA_016873895.1 Ignavibacteria bacterium | reverse complement strand
CCGGGTGCCGACGAAGCTCCCGCAGCCCGCGGAACCGCTTCGAGATCGGCCACACCCCCTCCCGCCCCTGCCCCCAAGCAGGCCCCCGCGGTGAGCAGCAAGAAGTACGGACGCAACGACCAAGTAACGGTAGTCAATTTGATGACCGGCGAGCAAAAACAGGTCAAGTACAAGGTTGCGGTACCGCTGCTAGCGCAGGGTTGGCAAATTTTGAACTAGCAGCTCGTTACCAGTTGCTAGCAGCTGGTTGCTCGTTGCTAGCAGCTCGCTGCTAGTTCAGCCACGGCTTCGGGTCCTGGTTTTGCGTGTTCATCCAAAGCTCAAAATGGAGCGTAGAGGCCCCCGTTTCGGGGTCTTCCATGACGCGGCCGATGGCTTCTTTGGTGGACACCTTGGCGCCCTTGGCCACAAAAACTTCTGACAAGTTGGAGTACACCGTGAAGTAGTTTCCGTGGCGCACCAGCACCACCTTTCCGGCACCAGGCACGCTCACCACGGAGGCCACTTCGCCTTGGAACACGGCGCGGGCCGTGGACTTGGCCGGCGTGCCGATGTCAATGCCCGGATTCTTAATGGTTACGCCGGTCGCGCCGGGAACCGCGTTTTCGCCAAACGCTTGGGTCACCACGCCGCGCTCCACGGGCCACGGGAGGCGTCCGCGATTCGCTACAAAGTCCTTGGCCAAGGCCGCCGCTTCGGGCGTCAATGAGTAGCCTTCGCCGACGTTCTTGGAGCCGGTGGTCCCGGCGGCCGCTTCGCGCTGCTTGCGCAGCTCTTCCTTGATGATGGCGGCAATTTGGCGCTCCAACTTGGCCAGCTCTTGGCGCTTTTTGCCGATGGACGACGCAATCTGTCCCTCCTTCTTCTTAAGCGCTGAAAGGGCCTTGGCCTGCTGGGCGCGCTCTTGGGCGAGCAGCTGCTTTTGGCGGAGCTCCTGTCCGAGCAACTCCTTTTGGCGGTTCCGCTCGACTTCTACGGCCGCAACCCGCTGCGCCTGAGCTTCTTGGTACGCGCGAATTTCTTCGACCTTCTCTTTGCGAAACTCGGTATACTGCCGCAGGTAGTTCATTCGCTTAATGGCCATGGACAGGTTTTCGGCGCCCAAAATGAAGCGAAGGGCCTGCTCGGTGCTTCCGCGCTGCTGCGCCTGGCGGAGCATGTCGGCATACTCCTTCATCATCTGGTCGATTTCGCGGTCCTTTTCAGCAATGTCTCCTTGCAGGCGTGCGATTTCGGACTCGGACTCCCGCACTTGAGCCTGCACGTTGCGAATAAGGGCCTCGCGGGCTTTGAGCTTTTTCTCGAGGGCACGGAGCTCGCCCAGGGTTAGGTCCCGGTCCTGACGGGTTTTCGAAAGCAGTTCGTTTGCCGCGCTGATTTCTTTTTGGAGTCGGGACTTTTCAGCCTCCAACTGGCTTTTCTTGTCGCCGGTTTGGGCGGCTAAGGGCAGCATGATTCCGGCCCAAAAGGCCAGCCAAAGAAGGTGCTTAAAACGAAATCCGCGCATAGTCCGAAGGTAGTTCAAAGGGGAACGACAAAACCTCGCCCGTCGTATGCTGGGTGACGCGGAATTCCGCCTTAGCGGCCTGCTTGGGAACTTCGGCAATCCAACTACCGTCACCGGTGTAGCGCAGCGTTAGCGTCTCACCCTTGCTCGAGAGGCGCTGCCACAGCACCCGCGCGGGGTCGGCTGGCGCCACCGCTACTTCGACCAGCACTTCGTAGGCTCCGCGCTGCTCGCGCACCGACATAACCAGCGCGCTGTCCTTCAGCTCCCAACTGGCGTCGGTCCACTGGGCCGGCACCAGCACCGGAAGTCCGAGAACCAGGCGGCGCGCATCCTCCGTTTGCAAGTCAATGCCCATGCTCCGCAGTCGGCTGAGCGGCTCGTTGACGTACTGGCGGTAAAGGCGAATGAAGCCCTGAACGCTGTCTTGGTACACGCGGGCCCGACCGATTTTGAGGCCGATGAGCGGATCGGCCACGTCCATCCAAATTAACGGTTCTGGCTGGGTGCGCACGCGCAGGTCGAGCTTGGCCGAAAGGGATTTTCCGCCAAAGTCCACCTTGAGGGTGCCCACGGAACGTTCGTCGCCCACGGCCGCGCGCAGGACGGACTTCAGGGCGGCATGCGGAACGTCGTACATCGGTTTTTTTACCGCCTCCACCACGGGCGGAACGGGAAGGGCTTGAGGTTTCGGGCTGCGGCACGCGACGGTGCTCGCCAGGGCCAAAGTAACGATCAGTAGCTGCTTCATCGGCGGGGTAGTTGTTCCATCTTGCGCGTCAATTCGCTTGAGGCGTTGCCCAAAAACTGCGCCTGCTGGTAGTAGCGCAGCGCCTCGGCATGCGCTCCCAGGGCGGCGTGAATGTCTCCGGCGCGCTCCACGACCACGGCAGACTGTAGTCCGCCCAGGTCCAAGGCCTTTTGAATGGCGCCTTTGGCCTTCGGAAGCTTGCGCTGCGCTGCATACACGGCCGCGAGGGTGTCCCAAAAATTGATTTCGTCGGGGGCCAAGGCCACCGCCTGCTCGGCCATTTCGGCCGCCCTGCGCAGATTCATGCGCCGAATGCCCAAAAAGTAGGCGTAGTTGTTGAGCGCCGTCGGATTGCTCGCGTTCAGCCGCACTGCCTCGTCAAAGTGCGCCTGGAATTCGGTCAGGCGTCCCAAGCGGTAGCACACCTCGCCGAGGTACATCAAGTACTGTTCGCGAACCGTGGGGTCGTCGCCAAAGCGCTTTAGGCCCTCGCTCAGCACCCCAAAGGCCGCGTCGTGCTGGGTGTTTCGATTGAGGGCTACGCCGTAAAAAAGCGGACCAAACGGGTGTTCCGGGTGCGCCGATTGCGCCGCGAGGGCGTCGTGAAGCAGGCGTTCCCCGTCGCCGCGGTCAAGGTCGAGCTGCAGCAGCTGCTGGTGGACCGGCCACGGACCTCCGTCGGGGAGGGTGATGCAGCGGCGCCACGACTCGTCGGCCGTTTTGACGTCGTCAAGCCATCGA
>VGVV01000047.1 GCA_016873895.1 Ignavibacteria bacterium | reverse complement strand
AGATCACAATTCAACCTGGGGTCACCGTTACCGTGGGCCCTGGTCAATCTTGGGTCATCGTCTAATTATGACTATCACCATTGCTGGCTCTAGACTTATCACTGGCATCAGCACAAGCGGATTGCCCGATGGGTTAACTAATATGGATACCACCAGCGACTACAGCATCACGGTGCCCACTAGCACCTAATAAACCATTCTCTGAGCTGAACCATGCCTTACGGATCCGTAAAAGTTGATTCCATCGTCACCAGTACCCAAACGGTGACGGTTGATAATCTGCTCAACAGTGCAACAGCAGCAAGCACTTACCTGACTAAAGTCAACCCTAGTGTTAATGGCAGTTACAGGAGCAACATTGTTGCTGTCTCGCAGCTAGATGTTGACTGTTCATCCGGCAATTATTTTACCAAGTCAATTTCTGGCAACAGTACCTTCACTTTCTCGAATGTCCCCTCCTCTGCCTCGTATTCTTTTACGCTCTCCGTCCTGCACACCGGCGGATCAATTTCTTGGCCAGGGTCTGTTCAGTGGCCTAAAAATACTGCACCGACTTTAACATCTAACAAGTATCATCTGTTTATGTTTTCTACCCACGACGGTGGCTCCAAATTTTACGGAGCTGCTCTAGTGGACTACAATAGCTGAATTGCCATGTACCTACTCACTCAAGACAACGCGGTTATCAAGTTTCCTTACACCCTAGAGGAACTGCGGGCCGATAATCCCCTTACTTCCTTTCCTCTTGACATGAGTGCAGAGGAATTAGCCGGCTGGGGAGTTTTTGCCGTGGAGGTTTTCAATCCACCATCTTTTAGTGAAAGCACAGAATCCATTGAGGCCATGGAACCTACTTTTGCTGACGGCAAGTGGGTTAGGGAGTGGCGGGTAGTGCCTGCTGATGCAGAAGAGGTTGAGCGGCGCACTTCGGCAAAGGCCTTGATGGTGCGAGCCGAAAGAAACAATTATTTAGCTAACTCTGATTACACCCAGCTTCCTGACTTTCCAAGCAGTCCTGAACTCAAGGCTGCGCTGACTCAATTTAGACAGGAATTGCGCGATCTGCCTCAGCAGCCAGGCTTTCCCTGGGATGTAACCTGGCCATCTTTTGAGTAAGGAGTGCAATAGTGGACCCTACAACTTTCAGAATGATAAGGACCGCAGACAGTTCATCTCCGCCGGTAGAGATCACCTTTCAATCTAGCAACTATAATCCCAACGGACATGGCACCTCAACACTTTCATGGACAGTGCTTCATTCAGCTTCCCAAAGCATTGACCAAGGCATAGGATCAGTTGCAGCCACCGGCTCGACAGTTGTTGGGCCTTACAATAATACAACAATAGTTTATACTCTTACGGCGATTGGTCTTGATGGACTAACTTATACACAAAGTATTACCATTGTTTGGAAAAATTGTATTTACCCGGCACACTGGGGTATGTGTTAGATAATTGATCAAGCGAATAAATAGCAGCCTTGTGAGTCAACTCAAGTCCCTAATTGCTCAAGCGCCTGGCGTCGTTAAGGGCGGTCTTAGCAGTCCTGAAACCATCTCTGCTCGTAACGTAAAATGCCAATCCTGCGAGCACCTAGATCAAAAGCTGCAACGATGCAAATTGTGCGGCTGCTACGTCTGGGTAAAGATGAGGGCGGCGGCTGCAAGCTGCCCCGCCAACAAGTGGCCCCCGCAATAAGACCTTATCGGCAATATGAACTCTCTTAACACCGCTTTTTACACCCGCTGTGCGCCCAGCGTACAGCGATCTTTTGTGCGCGAAAGCGAGCACTGTGTTCGTATTACAAACTTTTTCTCAGACCCACAGCAAGCTGGCAACTTCTGCCGTGAACTCCCCCTCTGGGAGTGCGGCCCTCTCGACACCCACTCGAAACCTGGGGCTGAGTCCCTCTTACCTAACTGGCTGCCTCGCTACTTACTGCTTGACTATTTTGTCAAGGAAGGGCTGCAGTTTTCTGAGGCCAGCCAGCACCTTACAGCGGTTTGCAACTGGCTTTACCACGGAGAGATTAAGTGCAAGGAGATGCTATCAAGCTATGCCGTAGAAGGCGAAGTCCTCCCTCACGTTGATTTTGTTCCTACCGCAGAACATACCGCCTACATCTGCTTGGTAAATCTGAACAATTACGAAGTCTCTACGGATTTTTGGCGGTTTAACGGACGCCAGTTATGCCACACCTCCACTGACTTTGAAGAGTTTCAGAACTGCATTGCCCGACGCTCTTCTGAATACCTCAGCCTGCCGGGCGAGCAACGTCGGGAGTTTTGCGCCTCCCTCCCTGAACTGCGGCAATCACTGCGGGTGACTTACCAGCCCAACGAAGCCATCATTTACCCCGCTCATGCCTACCACAGCCCCGCTGTCGAGCCTAGGCACACCGCCTCAAACCCTCGTTTGCTGCTAAGGATGAGTTACAGAGTGCAGACCGCTTGCTTGGATGCGGAGGGCAATGAATCAGGGGCAGTTGGCAGCGGCTGGCTGCCCTGACAACATATGGCCGTCATGAGGTTCACAATGGCGCACTTCGGCCGCCCTAAAATCACCCGCCGTCGCGGCAAAAAAGCACTTCGTGGGCAGGGCCGATAAATGCCCCCTTGGCTCTGGCGCAGCATCGTCGCCACCTCGATGACGATCATGCTGGCTGCCGATAGCACCGTTTGCGGCGGATGAGGTGGATAAGGAATCCTAGATTTGTAGGGTTTCAACAGTCCAGCGGTGAAAAAGCGGGTACAAAGTGCGCCTTTGGCACAGACCTTAGCCAAATTTAACAAAAAAGGCCAATGATCGAATTGCTTGCTGCTATCGCGGGCGGTCTGATTGGTCTCGGCGGAATTGCTGCTGGATCATTGATCAAGCGATCTGGTGACGGCAGAGATGCTATTGTTAAGTTAAGCATGGGCATCGAGCACATTGGTGCTGAGTTGCAGGCTTTAAGACAGGATATGAAGGAAGATCGGCATGAAATATATGGTCGACTTGGTACCGCTGAACAGCGAAATTCAGC
>VGVV01000046.1 GCA_016873895.1 Ignavibacteria bacterium | reverse complement strand
CGATCGAGTAGGTAAATCCTGCTGTGCCATAGGTGGTGGAGAAGGGCGATGAGGAGATCGCCTTGCTCACCGTGGTAACCAGATAGGTATCGCCAGAGATCTGGACGGTGTCGTTGATGGTGATGGTCAGGGAAGCGGTGACGCTATCGCCGCGAGAATCGGTGACGATCACTGTCATGGTGTAGGTGTCGACGGCTGAGTTGACGGCAAGGGTGTCTTTGATCGTCACCACACCAGAAGAACTGATCGTGATGCCAGGAACCGTTGCACCATTGTCGGTGCGCACGATCTGGTAGGTGTAACCGGAAGTTCCCTGTGATGCAGTGAAGGCGACGGTGGTCTCGCGTCCTTCGGTGGTGGTGATGGAGGAGGCGCCAGAGACTGCGACCGATTCATTGACGCGAAGGGTTAAGGTCTTTTCGACATAAGCACCTACAGAATCAGTTGCTCGAATGACAATTGTGTATGTGTCATGTGGTGTCGTTGCCGAGATTGAAAGAAGGCCAGTTGATGGGTTAAAGGTGACCGTCGAGGTGTCTCCGCCTGTATTGGTCGTCCTTCGAACCGATTCCATTGTGAGCACAAGAGATCCAGAACCACCACTAGCAGCTGTCGTTCCGCCTGCCGCGCTATAGGTCGTCGTGGTGTCGATCGAATAGGTCGTAGTTAGGGAGGTAGCTCCGCTGATCGTGATGGTGTCATTGACGCGAATGGTCAGGGTTGCTTGTTCAGTGTCGCCACGGGCATCAGCAACTTGAACTACGACCGTATATATGCCCGCAGGAGTTCTATCGTTTGCGGTGACTACACCTGTTGAAGAATCGATAGTGATGGTGTCCAGCACGAGAGAACCAGGACCTGCTGGTGGGACCGCACTTCCAGATAAATAGAACTTGTTGCCCTCGTAGTCACCCATGATGTACTGATTGGTCGCATGGCTTCGGCCAAAGAACGTCGCATTTGACATCAGGGTAGTGCCGCTTCCGGTGGGTTGAAAGATGTAGCACATCGTTTGTGAGACTCCGGTTGATGCTCCGCAAGAACCTGAACCGCTTCCATTGAATACCAGGTAAGAGGGGGCCCCCGAGCGAAGAGCCCAAACCTTGTATCCCTGTGCGTGGTGAGTTTGATAGAGATATGTTCCATCTGTAGCGATTCCATGATCATCAGATGGCCAACCTGATTCACTATCAGCGAGAACCATTGTCTCTGAAAATGCTAAGGACGAATTCTTTCCCGTTCCCGACACCGTGAACAGAGTGAGTACCTTGCAGTTGAAGCCAGATGGGCATTGGCCCGCTCCAGTTCCCTCAGGCAATGATTGATTGCTTGCGCTGACTGATCCAATGCGACCGTCCGGGAAATCAATTAGATTTCCATATAACCAGAATGTGCCACTTAATCCGTAACCAGCGGGAAGATTCTTTGTCGTCACAGAACCATCACTCACGTCTATGCACTCAATCTGCGTTGTGCCCCCTAATGTTTTTCTAACAAAAACGCATCCGCGGCTGTAGGTCAAATCATTTTGTTCAGACGGAGCGCTGATTCCTGCGTTGTATGCCTGAACCACGACTCCGGCCAAGGTCGATTTGCACAGGTATGAGGGACTTGTATTTTTTCTATAGTAAACATATGTTCCATCAGAGGTAATTCCACGAACATTGCCACTGATACAGATGCTGCCATTTGAGACGTTGTTTGGATTCGAGAAGTCATATACAGCACCAGTGCTTCCAATCAATCTGGCTGCTGCAGGAATCTCCCATTTGGCGTAGAGAGTCATGTTTCCAGCGGGCATCGTGAAGGATGCACTGCCCGCTTCGTAAGTCGTTCCAGAACCATCTGCTGCGGTATTCCAACCGGCAAAGGTGAATCCCTGTCGCGCTAGACCGCCCGAGTTGCTCGCGACCGTAACTACAGCACCACTTGCATATGAAGTCGTCGATGGAACCGACCCGCTCACAAAACCAGGCTGGTGTTGGCTTGAATTTGAATTGTAAGTGACTGAATAGGATGAAGCAACGGACATGGAACTACCATCGCCAACCTGGGTAATAGACATTCCCGAAATTGATGAAGTATCACTGCCTACTACCGACACAATCGAAAATGTATACGGAAGAGTTCCAAGCGTTGAGGTAAACGGTCTAGAAGAGATTGCCTTCGTGATGGTTGTAACAAGGTAGGTATCTCCCGAGATTGTGACAGTATCGTTGATGACGACTTCTAACTGAGTGGTGATGGAATCACCAACTGCATCCGTGATGATTACTGTCATCGGATAGGTGTCTGATGCGTTGTTCACCGCGATGGTGTTGGCAACGCTTACAACACCTGCTGCTGAGATAGTAATTCCCGCGACGGCGCTTCCATCTGAGGTTCTAACGATTTGATAGGTATAGGGGCCGGTGCCTAACGAAGCCACGAATTGGCTCGAAGTCCAGGTTCGACCTTCAGTGGAGATCAACCGAGTGTCACCAGAGACGGCAACAGTTTCATTGACTCGCAAGACCAGAGTCTTCTCAACATAGGCTCCGACCGAGTCGGTCGCACGGATGATGATGGTGTAGGTGTCATGCGGAGTGCTTCCAGGAATGCTCACAACGCCCGTCGATGGGTTGAAGGTGATGGTGGATGTGTCACCACTAGGACTTGTGGTTCTGGCAACTGAACGCATGGTTAGGACAAGCGAGCCCGAGCCGCCCGTGGATGCTGTGGTTCCGCCGGTCGCGCTATAGGTAGTGCTGGTCTCAATCGAATATGTCGTGGTAAGTGTGGTGACACCAGAGATAGTGATGGTCTCGTTGACACGGATAGTCAGCGTTGCTTGTTCAGTGTCGCCTCTGGCGTCCGTCACGCGGACAACGACTGTGTAAGTATCAGCAGGCGCACTGGCACTCGCGGTAACTACCCCCGAAGAAGCCACAATGGAAATCGTGGAAGTATCAGTTGCACCGCTTTGGCGGGAGACTGAAACGATAGTGAATGTGTACGCGCGTGTTCCAAGAGTGGAGGTGAAGGCCGCTGACGAAATTGCCTTACTGGTAGTCGTTACCAAATAGGTATCACCTGAAATAGTTACCGTGTCG
>VGVV01000045.1 GCA_016873895.1 Ignavibacteria bacterium | reverse complement strand
CAGTCGTGGCTGAAACATATGCCTGACCGGTGACGGTTACTGTGTATGACTCCTGAGCAGTATTTGTAGCGGTTGCACTCTTTTGCAATACAAGGAGAGTGAACTCTGCAACTATGTCAGTAGCAAGTCCAGTAGCTGCCGAGATAGTTTGACTATCAGTTCCTTCAGCAGTTCCAGCATATGGAGCTGTTGTAGTTGGAGCGCCCTGACGAAGCGTTACTGTTGAACTTGCTGCCGCAGTGCGGGTTGGCTCTGTGACAGTAACTGTCCATGTAACAGTTGGGGTGGCTGCAGTATGCGCAGCTCCGTTTATAGATTCGGTGGTGTACACAGCAATTGTGTAGGTGCCAGCAGCAGTTGGATTGTAAAGCTTCAACTGCAATTGGGTTCCATTGTTACGGTTTGCTGTTCCAACGGTATTTGAATCTGCTGCTCCTGGAGCTATGGTGATTGATTCCCGTTTATCCCCGTATACAGTTGTGAGGAATGTTTGATTTGCGTCAAAATTGCGAGAGAACACACCGCTTATGATCGAATCCCCAGCAACGTTTCCTCGACCAGGAGCGCCGTTATCTGTGTCGAGGATACCAGCAGTGGCCAGTCCTAGAGTTACCGAGTCTTCTATAGTACCAAGTTTATTGAATGGAAAACCACCAAAGCTATATCGAGGTGAGTTTGCCGCTGTCGCATCATTTGCAGTGCTTGTATAGCTATCTGTTACAGATAGATAGATAGTTCCTGCAGATGCTGCATTAGATGACGTCACGATTGCGCGAAGTATTACTGAATCCACCGAGCTGTTGAGGTTTACAAACTGATGTGTGAGAACCGATGTAGCAGACTCACCTAAGGTGATGGTGTCAGCTGCTGCATCGATTGTTAACGTATGTGAAGAAACAACTGCATTTGATGGAGCAACGGAGAGCATTCCGAAGCCCAGCGCAGCAATTATTGTTACAGCAATACGCTTGAAGAATATCAATGTTGACACTGCTTTCCCTTCGTTGTAGTTAAAACAATATTTTCGCCTAAGTGACGACTGAAAGAGGTGCCCAAGCGACCCCTCCCGAGACCTACATTATAGCAAGATCCCACATGAAAAAAACCAGCCTGGCAAGCAAAAAAACTCCACAAAAAGACCGAAGCCCGGCCCCCGTGGGGGGACCGGGCTTCGAATCGAAGAGGGTTTAAGGCTTTAGGCCTTGACCTTCTTAGCAATCTTGGCAACTGTGTTGGCAAGAGTTGTGATCTGTGCCTTTAGGGCAGCCATCAGAGTTGCAACCTCAGCTGATAGAGCCTCAACAGCAGCGGTTGCAGCATCAGCGGCATCGCGTGCCTCTTCAGCAGCAACTGTTGCAGCATCAGCAGCTTCAGCAGCAAGGTTTGCAGCATCGGTAGCGGCATTAGCAGCATCGATAGCTTCAGCAGCAGCATCGCTAGCAGCATTTGCAGCAGCGGTTGCAGCGTCATCGCCAACGGTTCCAGTTACTGAAATCGCTGATCCAGCTGTATTTCCGCTGATTCCTGAGATCATAAATGATCCAGAAGATGCAGGTGCACCAAGGTTCTTGTCGTTAGTTACAAGACCTGTTGTTGCAGAGACTGTAGCTGAAGTTGCAACGCCGCCTCTATAAGTTGTCATGGTAATTGTTCCACCAAGAGCCTTATTGGAGCTTAGGGTTGGAGCGCTTGCGCCATCCCATACAGGGTTGCCTGATGAATCCTTAGCAGTCACGGTGATAACCATGTAGCCAGATGGATCATATGAAGTCTTATTAAGTGTGATTACCTCAGTTGAAACTGAGCCACCTAGTGTTACTGCATATGTAGTGCTGATGTATGGACCAGCAGCAGCGGTTGCAGTTGCTACTGCAGGATCTGGTGTGCGGATTGTGATAGTTGCTTTTCCGCCAGATACTGAACCAACAGCGCTGTTAAGGCTGCAAGCCATTGTTCCATCAGAGACTCCTGATGATGCATCAGTACATGTTCCACCTGTAATGACAGAGACATCACTTGATACAACAGCTGGGTCTACATCTTGAACTGCATTACCTGCAGCATCTTTTGCTGTGACAAAGAATGCGCTACCTGAAGAGAATCCACCTGCGCGGATAATCTTGTTCTGATATAGCGCTGTGCTTACTGCAAGCGTAGTCACATCACCATAGAAGGTAACTGTCTTAGTACCAAGAACAAGTCCAGAAGCGGTAGTTACTGTAAGAGTTGCAGTTCCTGCCGTTCCTGTTGAGAAGACATAAACTTGAGACGCTACGGTCGCAGAGTTTGTGTGGGCCATTGTTAGGTACTTAACGCCCGTATTAGCTGTTGGGCGTGCAGCAGTCGTGGCTGAAACATATGCCTGACCGGTGACGGTTACTGTGTATGACTCCTGAGCAGTATTTGTAGCGGTTGCACTCTTTTGCAATACAAGAAGAGTGAACTCTGCAGTTACGTCAGTAGCAAGTCCAGTAGCTGCCGAGATAGTTTGACTATCAGTTCCTTCAGCAGTTCCAGCATATGGAGCTGTTGTAGTTGGAGCGCCCTGACGAAGAGTTACTGTTGAACTTGCTGCCGCAGTGCGGGTTGGCTCTGTGACAGTAACTGTCCATGTAACAGTTGGGGTGGCTGCAACTTGAAGTGCGCCTGCATTGGAAACCGTGGTGTACACAGCAATTGTGTAGGTGCCAGCAGCAGTTGGATTGTAAAGCTTCAACTGCAATTGGGTTCCATTGTTACGGTTTGCTGTTTCATCACTAATAGTGATTGAGTCACGAGCACTACCGAAGACAGAAGTTACAAATGTTTCTCTCGGTTCAGCAGCAACTGCTCCTTTACCCGCGCCACCAGCGTAATCTGGTGAGTTGTTCGCTGTCGCATCATTTGCAGTGCTTGTATAGCTATCTGTTACAGATAGATAGATAGTTCCTGCAGATCCTGCATTAGATGACGTCACGATCGCGCGCAAGGTAACCGAATCCATAGCGCTACCAAGATTTACGAACTGATGTGTGAGAACCGATGTAGCAGACTCACCTAAGGTGATGGTGTCAGCTGCTGCATCGATTGTTAACGTATGTGAAGAAACAACTGCATTTGATGGAGCAACGGAGAGCATTCCGAAGCCCAGCGCAGCAATTGCTGTTACAGCAATACGCTTGAAGAATGTCGATTTTGACATTACTTTCCTTTCATTTGTCGTAGACAAGACTT
>VGVV01000044.1 GCA_016873895.1 Ignavibacteria bacterium | reverse complement strand
TCACCAGTCTCCTGATTGGTGACGACAAGATCGTCAAGGGTGTTGCCTTGAATGGTGAGAAGCGCATCTGGATACGCAGCTCTGATGCCTGTATGCCAGTCCATTACGCTGCTACCTCCATGACCGTGATCCAGCTAATGCCTCTTTCAAAACCATTACTATTAGTATCAGATGTGGTTCTGTTTAAGGCAAACGTGGCAGCAGCGCGTTGAGTAGCCGTTGGAGTATATGTAATTGTGTTTGTATTTGCTGGTCGCCCAGAGTCAGGGAACATATGACAGTAAAAACCTCCAGGTGTTGAATCGTTGTCGTTACCGCTTGCATAAGTATCTGAAAACGCAACTATACCGGGAGCTCTCGATCCATAAGACGATGGCAGCACAACTGTTCTTGTGCCAGAAATAGTACGCGCAAAAGCCGCCAGTGCGTCCCAAGGAGCACCTCCCGTTTCTCCCATAAGGGAGAAAGAAACCAGCATTAAACTGGTGGATGTTGTTGGCGTAATGTTCACGCTAAAAGGCATATCAGCATGGGTGTTTGCTGATTGACTGACTGTGGTTGGTGTTTCGTATTGAGTGCTCACCACCTGCAGGATTTTTCCCCCAACACCTGCTGCCAACTTGGCTGCCGTGACTGCACCTGCTGCAAGGTCATCAGATGTGATGGAACCGTCAGGAAGACCGCCTGCGCTGATGCCAGTGATTGTTCCAGAGCCAGCAATGGTGATAGGCATGATCAGACGATGACCCAGGATTGACCAGAGCCCACGGTAACGGTGGCCCCGTTGCTAATTGTGATAGGACCAGCAGACATGGCGTTTTTGCCAGCAGTCAAAGTGTAGTTGGTGGTGACAGTCTGGGCATTTTCGTAGAACACGTCATCGCCGCCACCGCCAGTTGCCCCACCAGCAGTGCCCCAGCTCAGTACGCCAGCGGCGTTTGACTTCAGGGCATGACCAGAGACCGTGGCATCCGTAGCAGGCAGCGTCCAGGTGACGTTGGCTGCAATCGCGCTCGGAGCTTGGAAGGCTACATAGTGACCACCTTGGCCAGTTGCCTCACCAAAGCGCAGGTCGGACTGGTTATCAAGCAACACGTCACCGGTAACCGTGCCGCCAGAGGAGAGAAGGTAAGAGACCCAGGAAAGGGTTGCTGAACCGTTGGTAGCCAACGCCTGGTTTGCCGTACCATCGGCAGCAGGCAGCGTCCACGTCAAATCAGCAGCAATGCTGGCTGGGCCCTTAAAGCCGACACTGTTAACGCCGTTGGCAGTGGCTTCTAAAAATTTAAGTTGGTTTTGATTGGTAAGGCTAAGGGAACTTCGCTGGTTCTGCGGTCTGTAAAAGTTAATTTCATAATCTTGAAAATCTGCAATCGGATAGCCATCCGCAATAATTATAATAATGCCAACACCACTATCGCCTACCCCTACCGACGAATTACCTTGCCCAATAGAATTGGAGCTAATGCCGGAGAGTTGGGTATCGACGTAGTTCTTGGTTGCAGCGTCTTGAGCAACAGTTGGATCACCCATGCCAGTGATCTTGTTGGTGCCCATTGCAATGGCACCAGTCATCGTGCCGCCAGCCTTTGGCAGGGCAGCGTTTACATCATCAATAACTTCTTCAATAGCATCTTGAACATTGCCTGATGCAACGCCGCCGTAAGGCGTAAAGGCGACGTTTGCAGCGTTTGCGCTAGTTGCTTCAGTAAATACTTCTTCAATAGCAGCCTGAACATCAGTAGCTGCAATAGTGCCAAATGGCGTAAAGATAATATTTGCAGCATCCCCAGGCACGTAAGCCGTCACCCAGACAGCGCCGGTATAGACCCGCATAGCCGACAGCGTTGTGCTGAAGTACAGGTCGCCAGCGGTCAGCGGATCGCCGTCGTTATCCAGAGTTGGATCAGCGGCAAAGCTGCCCAGGTAGCGGTCGTCAAACTGATCAAACGCTGCCAGTGCTGAGGCGGCAGAGTTGGCAGCAGCAGTCGCGCTGTTAGCTGAGTTTGTCGCGCTAGTAGATGCGTTTGCTTCACTGGTGGCTGCGTTGCTCTCTGATGTGCCAGCAGCTGTAGCTGAGTTGGCAGCTGCAGTGGCTGAGTTGGCAGCAGCTGTTGCGCTGTTGGCTGACGCCGTGGCGCTGTTAGCTGAGTTAGTTGCTGACGAAGCTGAGGCAGCGGCGCTAGCAGCAGCATTTGTAGCGCCTGTGTCTACATAGCTTTTGGTAGCAGCGTCCTGTGCGTTAGTGGGATCGCCCAGGCCAGTGATCTTGTTGGTGCCCATCGCCAGGGCACCGGTCATAGAATCACCAGCCTTGTTTAACTTCAGCGCGTCATTCGTGTCGACATAGCTTTTGTTCGCAGCATCTGTAGCTGCAACGGGGGCAGCCAGGACGGTGATGCGCTGGTTGTTGACGGTTGGCAGACCCGTGGCCGGGTCAATGCTGATGGTTTGCTTGGTGAAGTCATCCAGCTCCTGCTCCAGGAACAGGTGCTGCAGGTTGCTGGTGTCTAGGTCACTGGCCACCAACGTGGACCCGTCGACAAAGTCGACCAGGGGGGTGTTAGCCGGGGTGATCCGGCGCACCTCCACCCTGATCCCGTTTGCTGGCGCAGAGGCCAGCAGCACCGTGGTGTTGTTGACGTAGGTGTACGCCGTGTCAACGAAGTTGACGAAGACCTTGACGTGCTCCTTCTTGATGTACTGGAAGGGGATGGCGTACTGGGTGGTAGCCCCGTTGCCGGTGTAGACGACGTAGGAGTAGGCCATCAGCGGTTCAGGTCAAGTAGTTCGAGATTGCCGCCAGCGTTGCCTCGGCTAGCCCCAGGTACACCGTACTGCCGGATGTAGTTAAGTTCATTCTGGCGACCCTTCAAGACCTCTTGGGCTTCCAGTATTTCAGCGCCTTTTGGCGTGGTGTACAGGAACTCTTGCTTGGCCAGCTGCTTAAAGCGGGCAATCTCCGTTTGGATTAAGGCAGCACGATGGCTGACAAACTGCCCGGAAGGCGGGTCAATGGGCAGGGACTGGTAATCAGCCGTGCGGATCAGTGCATCGACTGCCTGGTGCCAGGTCCTGCCGGCTGGATCTTTGACACGGCCAAAGATCTGCACGTACTGGTCTAGCTCAGACGGCGCCAGGTACAGCTCAGAGCCAAAATCCGACGCCCTGGGCCCGGCAAACATCGTGCCTTTGCCGTGCATGCTGGCCATTTCCTGCTGCACAGGGTCAGCCAGTTGCTGGCCAACCTTAAACGCGCTGTAGACAGGCACGTACTGCATCAGCCCGGCCATCCACGGTGCGTTCTC
>VGVV01000043.1 GCA_016873895.1 Ignavibacteria bacterium | reverse complement strand
TGTAGGAGGACTTCTCTCGTTGGTGCTATCCGACCTCAGTGGGTGCTTTTTGGCTGAGCTCCCTCTCTTACCACCCTGCCAGTTTCTGCAGTTGCCGCATCGCTTCTTAGTGACGGGTAGCTCAATATGACATTTAGAACATGTCCAGTGAGTCAGCTTTAATGGAGCCACAGCAGGAAAAGGTGGGAGAATTGGAACTTCTGGTGCCTCATTGGCTGCCACACTGTCTCTTGCGTTCGGATGTTTTACTGCTGGTGTACTCAAAGTTGACTTCAGAACAGTATTCTTGGGTGTAGGAGGAAGACGTTGTATAACCGTACATGTTGGTGCCTCATTTGTGCTGTCCATTACTTCAGTGGTCAAAGGTTTTACTTGATTCACAGTGGCCATCGGAATAATCTTCTCTGGTGGTGACTTAGCCTTTGCACCACTCATCACCGTTAAATACTCTGGACAGTGTGCACGGCATAGTTTTGCAAGCGATTGACTTTCGCCCAGGCCACTCTTTTCAACGTAAAGAATCTGACAGAGATGATGAACATGTGCCTTGCATGTGCCCAGCGAATATTGGCACTTGTCGAGTAGGTCGTCTTGACCAATCAGAACACACATTCCTATCTCATGCCAATCGCATTTCTTTTTGGTTGTTGAGTGTGTTGCTGGTGGTGCAACTTGCTCCATTGGAACATCCTCCACAGCGTCTTCATAAACATCACTGTCTTGGATATCGTCTTCTTCTCTCACATCGTCATAACTAAAATCAATATCGGGATTGCTATCGTTAGGTACAGTCAATGCATTCATGCGGCGATTATGTAGTGTGATGAACTCTTCGATGG
This sequence comes from Ignavibacteria bacterium, assembly GCA_016873895.1. Classification (GTDB taxonomy): domain Bacteria; phylum Bacteroidota; class Ignavibacteria; order Kapaibacteriales; family Kapaibacteriaceae; genus UBA10438. The sequence continues at coordinate 2,541 of VGVV01000043.1, read as the reverse complement.
CTGATGCCACTCGGATACTTGAACGATGGAAATGCGGATGAGCCAAGTACTCCTCATGAATCTTGTACCAACCACTAACCAGAAAGTCAGGCAATATCTGCTCCCTTGTACGGATAAAAGAGAAGACTGACGTCAATAATTTGTCATTGAAGACATCCACAGGAAATACACGATTGTTGTTGTCATGTAGAAGTTGCCTCGTACGATCGTCCAATTCTAGAGCAATATTCAGAGGACAAAGGTCAAGGTGAAAGAAATTGCACACATTCCTGCACTCAAGGTAGAATGAACGTGCAAACGCAATCTTCTCCAAATACTCATGTGGGACATCGTCCACGTTGTGATAGGCCACCTGACTTCCCTCCAAAAAGAAGTGTGGAGGGCTTTTAGATGAAACTCGATCATTGACACCGTCCACGCTCCTTTCATCATCAGTATCTACCGAATCGAAATACGAACCAGTATTGAGAACGATGGTTACGTCCATCTGACCATTTTGGACGAGGTCTTTATGCCAAGTCTGAAATCCATCTCCATCGTTGCATTTCCTGATGAACCACACTGATTGAACCTCAAGGTAAGGGTGCTGCTGTTCCAATACAGAAACTATATGCCTGAGAGACGGCCTGCCCTTCTTCTCTATCTGTTCCCTTTGAACAACTCTATTACTTGCTGGGTCAATATGATGCAGCTTGTACTGCTCAGGTGGTCCGTATTCATTTTTGAAATAGTACGTATCCCAGTAATGTCTTAAATCGTTGAAAAGGCCCGCCACTAGTGCATGATCAAGATGCAGTGAATGGTAGTAATCATTTGTCATAAACCGTATTGGGCGATAACCATCTCTTGATTTGTAAATGCAGAAAAACTGGGCGGTAAGGAAGGTATTGTGACTGTGATGGTTATAATATCCTCGGTGGTAGGTAGAGGCAGGAAAGATGACATAATCGCCTGGGTTGTTGAGGACAACATCAATTACGTCATTGTGTGCTAAGTTGCATGGATTCAGCACATCAGTTGACTTGGTCATACATAAGGAAGAGCAAGATGGACGAAACATCAAACCGTTTTGGTTGGATTCAACACCAACTGACATCACAGAGGAAGCTGCTTGGCTGGATTGTTCACAACTGGTGGATTCTCCGTCTGCATTTGATGAGTCCATACCCTCATTGGTTCCAATGCTTGATTCAGCACTTTTGTCCGGTGCTGGAAATGTAGTGATAACCTTCGTTGGTGATGAGGACCGAGGGATGTCTTGTTTCCATGAATTTCGAATTGTAGGAGTGGAAACAGTTGTATTGACAGTTTGAGTGGACGGTGAAGCAACAGCAGGGATGGGATTTGGTAGACCACTGTTGGTGGGGGCAGACCCACTTTTGGGAGACGAGCGAGTCATAACAGCAATGGAACGTTGAGCTTCGATTTGGGTAACAGGAACATCGTCTTGCTGTTGTCGAAGCATACTGCTATTGGAAGAAGATGGGTGAGTGGACCCAACAATGTCGTCCCAACGAGATGCTCGTGGTAGGGGAGCATCCTTAACCGGTACTGCCTTCCTCGGCCCCCCACGATGTATATTACTTTCAGCAATCTTATGACGCCTGTACAGTTCTTTCACGGTGCAGTCGGGATCTTCCCTTAGATTGCGCATCTGCTTCAATATGGGACTGACGTATTTCCCAGCGAAGATTATAGCGTTTTCGCCAGCGCACTTGTGAACGGTGATGACGTCTCCATAAAATTGCCTATACATGGCGTCAGTTGACTTTATGTAGGAGAGTGAATCACCAAGGACGTACGACATTGACCAGACCGCGACGTCGATCATGCCCTTCTTAGTTTGAAGCGCCGCATGATTATGGGCGCAATGGAGATAGAACCAATCCAGTAATTTGGAGAACGGTTTTGGCGACATGATGATATAAGGGGTGATATTATTGAGCAGTGCGGAGTGAGATATTGATCAGAATAGGAAGGGGCGGCGGATTTGTCATGGTCTGCTAGTTATTTTTTGATTTTTGTGTGGTGTTGTGGGATGGTCGGGGAAAAAAAATGAATAAATACGCTCCGGTGCGATAGCATCGATGTAGTCAAAGCAATTGGAGTCAACAGCCGTCGGGCGACAACCAACGCATATCGATAGAACGATCATGACTAGAGGAATTTAATGGTATTACTTGAGGAGCAACAGTTTGGAAATAGGAAAGATATAACACAGACAAGGATGGGGGTGCAAAATGTAGGGTTGCGAACCAGGGGGGGGGTGCTTGCTTGATATTAATAATTAACGGTGACGGAATAGACGATGGCGAGCAACGACATACGGGCGGAAATCTGAAACAAAGGGGGTGGTGATGGTTGCAGCGGAGTGTGGTGGAAGTCAATGGATTAATACCATATTAGGGGCAAAGTTCATTTTGGGGCTCGGAACCCTAGATTTGGCGTCCGCCCACACTAGACGATAGCGATAATATTGCTAAAAACCGCTGATTTATTGCTATATTCAATACTATTTCAAACCATGTAATATCAAATATA
>VGVV01000042.1 GCA_016873895.1 Ignavibacteria bacterium | reverse complement strand
GCGCCAAGCGTTAGCACGACGCTAAGTAGCGTCAACGTCATTGCTTACTTCGTTGAATCCGCCTCGCGGATCACAGCTCAACTGCTCACCAACACCGTCAACTGATGATTCCCGGAAGCGCCAACCCGCTGCTCCTTCGCAGCGCCGCACCTACCGCCTATCAGGTGAGTAGATCCCTGCGTTTCAACGGCAGCGTTGATTCCAGCTACCTCAGCCGCACTCCCGGATCGGCGGGGAATAGGAAGACGTGGACGTGGAGTGGGTGGGTGAAGAGGAGTGGGTTGGGAACAATGCAAATGCTGCTTAGTGCGTGGTCTGGGTTTGCCACCGAGCTTACGCTTCTGCAATTTACTTCAGATGATACCCTAATATATTATTTTGACAATGCAGCAAATAACTATCGGTTTACTACGGCTCAGGTATTCAGAGACTGCTCATCTTGGTATCACCTGCTGCTTGCAGTTGACACAACGCAAGCAGTCAACACAAACAGAGCGAAGTTGTATGTAAATGGGTCGCAGGTAACAGCGTTTTCTCAGTATGACACTTTCCCGCCAAGCTCTAATACATTTATTAACTCAACTTTTACGCATAACGTAGGTCGTTATGTTTATGATGGCACGCGATATTTCTCCGGCTACCTTGCCGATATACACCTGATTGATGGTCAAGCACTAACCCCCAGCAGCTTCGGTGAGTTCGACACCAACAACGTCTGGCAGCCCAAGGCATACAGCGGCAGCTACGGCACTAACGGATTCCACCTCGACTTTGCCGACAACAGTGCAGCAACTGCCGCCGCACTAGGGAAGGACACTTCTGGCAACGGGAATAACTGGACGCCGAATAACCTTTCGATTGTTACGGGCGGCCCTACTTCTGTCGCTGCAGCTTCTGGCGCGTTGCCGATCTACAACACCACCGACACCTACGGCGCAACCAAAGGCACCGGTACTCGAACCGATAGCAACAGCGGTTCGATTGTGCTGGCTGTCGCTATGGATGGCGCCAATAACGGCACTACCTTTACAGATGAGAGCGCCACGATTAAAGGCAGTGGCAGCGCCAAGTCAATTAGCCGGAGCGGCGATACAAAAACAAGTACGGCGCAAAGTAAGTTTTATGGAAGCAGCGGATATTTTGATGGCAGTGGCGACAACCTGTCGTTAAATAGTTCAAGCGATTTTAATCTTGGAACCGGGCTTTTTACAATTGAATTTTGGGTTAATTTTTCCAGCTTGCCTGCTTTTACAGCATTAGTAAATCGCCATAATTACGGAGCCAATACTGGATGGGGTATTTGGACTGGAAGTGATGGTAAACTTTCTTTTTGGGTAAATGCATCTGCTGGAACTCAAATAGGAGGGGCCAAGGCGTGTGTCATTGGACAATGGCATCATTTTGCTGTTGTGAGAGATAGTAATAATCTTGTAACGATATATTTGGATGGTGTCGCAAACGGATCGGCCACCATTGCATCTTTTAATGACGCTTCTACAAGTTTGGCTATAGGTGATTCAGGAACCTGGAACTTTCCTTATCCATTGACTGGGTATTTGTCTGACCTTCGCATTTACAAGGGCGCGGCTAAGTACACCAGCAACTTCAACCCTCCTAGCTCCACGCAAAACGCCACGGTTGCCGCAGGCAACGACAGCACAGTTGACTCCCCCACTAATGGCACCGCCAGCTCAGGAGGAGACGCGGGTGGCGTCACGGTGGGGAATTATTGCACGCTCAATCCAACGATTGCACCATCAAATCGTGCCGCATTATCAAACGGCAATTTAGATTTTACGGCTATTGACTCAACAAGCACAAGAGGTGTTATCGGAACATTTTATGTAAGTAGCGGCAAATGGTATTGGGAATCAGTAATTAACACGGCAGCCGGAACTTCTGCGTTTGCTTATGGCGTTGTCAATGACGCCGGAACAAGTTATGTTTACTATGCCTTGACTGGTGACAAATACATAGGCGTCTCTGCAAGCTCCTATGGAGCAACATGGACGACCGGCGATACTATAGGAACAGCGTTAGATATGGATGCTGGAACAGTCACATTCTATAAAAATGGTGTCAGTCAAGGTACTGCGTTTTCTGGTTTGACCGGAAGTTTTGCTCCACGCGGAACCGCAAATGGCGGAACTGATTACACCGGCACTTTCAACTTCGGCCAACGCCCCTTCGCCTACACCGCCCCCAGCGGCTTCAAGGCACTCAACACCGCCAACCTGCCGACGCCGACGATTGCCAAAGGCTCGGACTACTTCGACGTAAAGCTCTACACCGGCAATGGCTCAACGCAGACGATTAGTGGGCTGAACTTCTCGCCTGATTGGGTGTGGATAAAAGTCAGAGATACCACGTTTAGCCACCAACTTTGGGACGCAATCCGGGGCACCAACAAGCTGCTTTCTTCGAATAGCACCGCAGCGGAAATCAGCCAAACAGGTGGCTTGACCGCATTTAATTCTGACGGTTTCTCCGTCGGCGATGAGTCTCCAGTCAACTCAACTAGCCGTCCGTTCGTCGCCTGGTGCTGGGACGGCGGTTCTTCTACCGTATCCAACACACAAGGCAGCATCACTTCTCAGGTGAGGGCTAATGCTAGTGCGGGGTTCTCGATTGTTACTTATACGGGAGATGGATCTGGTACAGCAGACACTCCATCCGGCGACACTGTGGGTCACGGACTGGGCGTGGCGCCAAAACTGATTATTGGCAAACGACGTGACTCCGCCAATGGTTGGCAGGTCTACCACGGAAGCCTTGCAAATACACAGGCAATCGAACTCAACAGCACAGGAGCCGCTGTGACAAGTGCCATGTGGGGTAACTCAACGCCAACAAGCACCACAATCGCTCTGGGAAATAATCCTCAAATTAACGCAACTGGATCCACTTATGTCTTGTACTGCTTCGCCCCAGTAGCCGGGTACTCTGGCGCGTTCACATACACCGGTAATGGATCGAGCGATGGTCCTATGGTGTATTTAGGATTCCGCCCACGCTTCATCATCCAGAAGCGGACAGACTCTGCTGGCTCTTGGCTGCTGATTGATACCGCTAGAGATCCGGTGAATGTGGCTCGCAATGAATTATTCGCCAACTCAAGTGCAGCGGAGTACGACAACACATCGCTGCTTGATGTACTAAGCAATGGATTCAAGATCCGAGCCACTTTCGCAAACATGAACGCATCTGGTGGATCATTTATTGGTTTCGCCTTCGCCGAGTCCCCCTTCGCCTACGCCCGCGCTAGGTGAGTAGGGAACAAGGATTGTCAGCCCGCCTAAAGTAGTACCAACGCCCCAGACCCATGTTCATCCTCGACGGCAAGCCGCTCAGCCCAGATTCACCGTTCACGGATCCGGCGACGGGCACGCAGTATCC
>VGVV01000041.1 GCA_016873895.1 Ignavibacteria bacterium | reverse complement strand
GACAGTGGCACAAGTCAATCAGTTACAGCTGGTAACACAAATGTTGATACCCTAAAGATTTCAGGTGGAGTTGGCCTTAGCTCCACGGTGGCAGACGCTTCTGGTGTAGCGGTTGTAACCGTAGATCTTGACAATACAGCAGTAACAGCTGGTTCCTATGGTGCAGCCGACAAGGTAGCAACATTTACAGTTGACGCTCAAGGTCGCTTGACAACTGCTGGAAACACTAACATTTCAGTTACATCAGCTGCAGTTACGGACTTTACTTCAAGTGCAAGAGGCGCAATCAGCGTATCTGGTGACTTGGCCTATAACTCATCAACTGGTGTTATTAGCTTCACCAATGACGCTGGAGACATTGAGGGCGTAACGGCAGGAACCGGATTGACCGGCGGCGGTACTTCGGGCACCGTAACCCTAAACCTTGCCAGCACAGCTGTCACCGCAGGCAGCTATGGTTCCTCAACAAAGATTCCAACATTTACAGTTGACGCACAGGGTCGCCTCACCGCTGCTGGTGAAGCCAACGTTGCAACAAACCTTTCGATAGCTGGTGGGTCTGGATCAGATACAGTCAACCTTCTTTCTGATACTCTCACGTTCACCGGTGGTACCGGAGTAACTACTGCAGTTACAAACAACACCTTAACTATTTCAATTGCTCAGGCAGTGGGAACTGCATCTGACGTTACGTTTGGATCGGTTACCACATCTGGTAATGCCGCAGTTGGTGGCAATCTTGTTGTTACTGGCAACCTAACGGTTCAGGGTAACACCACTACTCTTAACACAGAAACACTGGCTGTTGAAGATAATATTATTGTTCTTAACAGCAATGTCACGGACGCACCAAGTACCGATGCTGGAATTACGGTAGAGCGTGGCTCTTCTGATGATGCTCACCTTAGATGGAATGAAGGTACCGATAAGTGGCAGATTGGTACAGGTAGCACATACCTGGACATTGCTACAACCGCAGATGTGTCTGCAGTTTCCATTACGCATCTTGATAATATTGGCGATGTAACTATTACAGGCAACGCCACCAATCAATTTTTGATGTATAACGGTAATGCATGGGTAAATCAGTCTGTTGCAACGTCGTTTACTGCTGCTGGTGATAGCGGTACTGTTACGATTTCAAGCGGCACCGATACATTGACCATTGCTGGCGGTACTGGTCTTACGTCAATTGCTGCTGCGACAGATACAGTTACAATCAATCTTGACAATACGGCAGTAACAGCTGGTTCTTATGGTGCGGCTGGTTCAGTAGCAACATTCACGGTAGACGCCCAGGGTCGTTTAACGACAGCAGCCAATGCCGCGATTTCAATAACAGCTTCACAGGTTTCTGATTTCAATGAAGCCGCACAAGACACAGTTGCAGGTGCCATAACAGCTGGAACTGGTGTCGCCAAGGTCTATGATGATGCGGGTAATACCATAACATTGTCAATTGGTCAAGCGGTAGGCACTGCAGATAGCGTAACTTTCGGTAACACAACCGTAACAAACACTTTGGCAGCTGGTGCAATTACGCTTGATTCTGGTACTGGTGAACTTAATACTTCTACCACAACGCTAAACGTTAACAGCGTGGTAACAATTGACAGCTTTGATAAAGCGACTTACAGAACTGCAAAGTATCTGATTCAAGTGACGCAAGGCTCTAAGCACACAAGCTCAGAGGTTCTTTTGGTTCACGATGGAAGCGCATCATATATGTCAGAGTACGCAGTTATTGAGCTTGGAGCATCCAGAATTCCATTGACAGTTTCAACAACTATTTCCGGAGGAAACGCCTTGCTAAGAGCAACAGTGACTGACGCAGAAACAACAAATGCAACCGTAAAAGTTGCAAGAACGCTCATAGCAGTGTAACATAGTTAGAAATAATTAAACAATTTAATAGTTTTATTAAACTAGAGGGACAGTGAACTTTAGTGTCAGATAAAGATTTTGTAGTTAAAAATGGTCTTGTCGTCGGTTCGACAGCTTCTATTGCCGGCGTTGAAATTGACCCATCTGGCGCTACCTCTAATCAAATATTAAAGTTTAATCGGAACTAAATTTGCTCCTGCAAGTCAATCTGGAAGCATCACTGTTTCTTCTACGGCTCCAGTATCGCCTACAGAGGGTGCACTTTGGTTTGATTCAGATACAGCTCAAACCTTTATTTATTATGACTCCCAGTGGGTTGAAATAGGTGGTGCTGGCAGCGGCGCAAAAATGTTTGTTAGCCCAAGTGCTCCAACTTCTCCAGTAGAAGGAACTCTTTGGTTTGATTCTAATTCTGCACAAACTTTTATTCATTATGATTCTCAGTGGGTTGAAATTGGCGACATAATTGATAGTTCTCAAACTATTGATGACCTTACTGATGTAGTTATAACTAGCGCCGCCGCAAATCAACTATTATCCTATAATGGATCTGCTTGGATAAATACTAGTTCTCCAACAATACCTGGAGATCTAACAGTATCTGGGAATATATCTATAACTGGAGTTCAGATAAATACTTCAAGTTCTCAAGCAAATGATATTTTAAAGTTTGACGGAACAAAATATACCCCAGTTCCAGAAGGTATATTTACAGACAATATACTATTAATAAATAATGGTTCTAGTTCAACTCCAACGAACAATGCTGGTATTGAAGTTGAACGCGGTAATTCAAATAATGTTTTGATTCGCTGGAATGAATCCACAGATGTTTGGGAATTCACAAACGATGGAACCACATACAGAGAGCTTTCCAAAACAAATGCCCAGGTATCAGCAACTGCTCCATCTTCTCCATATGAAGGCCAAATTTGGTTTGATTCTTCTGAGGGTGGAACCTACGTTTATTATGGTAGCAATTGGATTGAAGTAGGCGCAGCTCCAGTTGATTCTCTTTTGGCTACAATCAACGCAAAAGGCGACCTGATTACTGCGACAGCAGATGATACGCCTGCCAGGTTGGCGGTTGGTGCCACGAACGGTCAAGTGCTGGTTGTTGACTCCACGACTGCGACTGGTTTGGGCTACAAGTTGATGGGGAACTATAAGCCACCCTCTGGGGGAATGATAAGACCAGTCGCAAACCAAGGTAGCGCAACGCCAGCGCAATCACGATTGTTTTTCTTCCCAATCGAGATAGCAAGTTGTACGGCCAACTTGATGTGGTTCGGATATGTCGGAACGGGAGTCGCTGGCGCAACCGTAAGGGGCGGCATTTACGATTCCGATTCAAGCGGTTTCCCAGGGTCTTTGTTGCTTGACGCGGGCACGATTGATGCGTCAACTACTGGGTACAAAAGTATCGCCATCAACATAACATTGTCCAGTGGAAGATTCTGGCTGGCTGGCGTCTCGCAGGGTGGAGCACCGACTGTTCAGATTCAGACGAACACACAAATGTTTAGTCTGGGTTTTCAGCGAA
>VGVV01000040.1 GCA_016873895.1 Ignavibacteria bacterium | reverse complement strand
CTCGCTTAGGCGACGGCTTCGTCGGTGCTTTCGCCTTCGCCTTCGTCTTAGCCTTCGCCTTCGCCTTCGTCCCAGCCTTCGCCTTCGCCGCAGCACCACTCTGCGTCGCCGTCGCCGTGGCCTTCGTGACCTGGACAATTGAGCACTGATGCAATGCTGCGACCGGCTGCTTCTCTCGAAACACCATGAGCTTAGCGTGCTGTGCAATGGCCTGCTCATTGACAATGCACGGCACAATCACCTCCGGTGCTATCTTCATCTCTTTCACAGTGACGAAGCAATCGTGTTCGACCTCGCTGGTGCTGAACCACCAGAACGGGTCCACGTACGCATCCGGCTTCCAAGCGTCCACTGACGGAGTGAAAGGCTGCCATGGTTTCTTGATGAACACTGTAACACCAGCAACTGTGCACTTCAAGTCTGGAGCATAGCCATGAGTTCCAGCAGCGGGATCACTCTTGAGCGAGATGCAATTCAAAGCAACATTGGGTGGCACACACAAGCCGCCCTTCTTGATGCTCTCTTTCGCGTATACGACCGTCGGCTTGACGCTCAAGTGTAATTGCGCAAGGCCGTCCTTTTTGGCGGCTGCCCAATCTTGCAACGCTAAGAACAACTTGGCGGCCAAGTGCTGAGAACGACCGAGGCCATCCGCTGATAAGCATCGCGACGGCCAATCAGATGAAACAAGGGACGGCGGGTCGCCCTTGAAGTTTGCCCAGTTCTTGACGAACACGGTGAGGGGCACCTTCACGACCAACGGAGCAACAAACCCAAGGTTGAGCTCAACCAGCTCCACGACGTGATCTACCTTTTGAATGCGAAAGACAGTGGACAAACCCACTGCCCTCTCGTACACGACGGAGCCGGCCACGAAGCCGCTGTTGGCAGCTAGCCACTCCGCGGAGTTCAAGTCCTTGAACGTGCACGCGGCGGCGGACGCTGACGATGGCTTCACGGACCCGGGGTCTACTTCCTCATCTCCGGACCAACCCAATAACGATGCACATGCCAAGCTATGTGACTCCTGCAACTCCTTCGCCGTGAACTTTTTTAAGGCATCCAAGTTGTCGAACTCCCTGTTGTCAAACCCGCTCTTGCTCTTACCCGTCATGTGCAAGGCCAGCCTGACCAAGAACTTACCGTAGATGGACACATGGGCCTTGGAGTCAATCCGATTGGCAGACGCTTGTAATGTTAAGAATTCAGCCAAGTCGCAACAAGCCTTCTCCGCAACCTCCAAAGTGCCGACCATATCCTTGTTCGCAAGCTTGCTCACGTCGCCTTTCACAAGACATCTTGAGATGCCATCTACCCGCTTTGTCGAAACCAAGTTCGTCGCCAACAACGCCTGCCTGATGATCGGGAGGACTTTGAGGTTCGGGAACTGGACGTCGCAGACACTTTGTAAGAACTCGCTTCCAAGGACTGCGTGAGGAGCAAAAGTCTTGGCGAAGTTGTCTAACCACGCTATGATGGGGGCTCCAGGGCCGCCGCTAAACAAGCGGACGAACTTCGCCAAAGTCGCGACGTACCCGGAGCACAACGGCTGGGTGCCTGTTGCTGCATGTGCAGCTGCTTGCCAATCAGGATTCTCTGCGGCTTGGGTGAAGTTCGCTATAAACATCATGGTCTCGAGCTCCGTCTGATTCGACCCCAAGTTCTGCGACGCGTTCAACGAACGTTGCACCAAGCTTGGTAACTCTGGCCAGATCTCCTCGCAGACCGCAGACAACACAATCATCCGCCAACCCGTCGTGCAACGCTTGAACACATTATCACGGGACCCCAAATTTCCGGCGTTTAAGCGGCCGTCGGCGTCAGCTATGGAGGCCTCGCACGTCTTCGAGTTCGACAGCACAGCTCTGAAGAACGCAATCGCATGTCCCCCACCAAGGCTGAGGTAGCGCTCCTTACCCGACACTGGTGCTAATAAGTTCTCACTGTACTCAAACTGCTTTGCGTTGAAGTCCATCTGCTGCTTCAAAACCGTGGGGTCGCGAGCAACCTCAATCACCACCGCCTTCTCGAGCTCGCTCACGTCGCATCCGATTTTGAGAATGCCTGCACCCGTCTTGTGTGCCGACCGGGCATTGATACCCAATGAGCCTCGGTTCGACGGATGACAGAGAACTGATTCTGGTGAGATCTCGGCACTATACGCGAAGCCATTGTCCATCAAGAATTGCTTGATCGCGTTCCACACGGACAGAGGCGGGCTGCCGGCATCGTTCCTGAGCAACTGCTGCATCTTCTCAGAGACTGCTGTCGTGACCTTGGACATCATCGCTTGCGATTGCAGAGCCACGAAGCCCGAAGCAAGTGCACCTGCTCGAACCAAAGAACAGCTGCAGACACACGTCATCACGCCCAAGATTGATAACTTGCTTTCGAGGTTGGGTGGTAACTCCAACCGCTTCGAAGTTTGTTGGGTGGTGATAACTGGCTGGGTGGTAACTCCAACCGCTTGATAACGTGCTTTCGAGGTTGGGTGGTAACTCCAACAGCTTGATAACTTGCTTTCGAGGTTGGGTGGTAACTCCAACCATTTTTGAGGCCCATCTTTCGTTGCAGCACAGCAGCTCACCAAGTCCACGCTCATGGGCCCACCACCGTCGCTCAGAGGTTCAACGCGGTCGGGGGTCACTCATGCGTTGGTGGGTGGCGAATGAGGTGCGAAGCCTTCGCACCCTTCCCCATGTCACGAAGCTGCCAAAACCAAGCGGCCACGCGGGAATCCAACGAGGCCACGCCGTCCTTCAACTGCTTGTTTTCGTCCTGAAGGGCCCACATTGCCTTCTCAATCGATAAAACCCGTTCTCGTAGTTTTCTCGCATCCTCGTCGGTTTCTTCGAGACTTTTGTCGATGCGTTCGATGCCTTCTCGAGAGGCTTGTGCAGCGTCTTCGAGAGGATAGAGACGGCAGACGACGCGGTCGATGCGGCCCGCCAAAAATTTGTTGGCCTCAACAGAGTCGTGCTTGCTGTCGACCAATGCATTCGACAAGGTCCTCACAGTCGCGAGTGTCACTTCTTTCACCTCTTTGACCTCCGCCGTGAGTGTCGCCTTCGCCTTTGTCTTCGCCTTCGCCTTCGCCTTGGCCTTCGCCTTCGCCTTCGCCTTCGCCTTCGCCTTCGCCTTCGCCTTCGCTGTGTGCTTCGCCTTCGCCTTCGCCTTCACCTTCGCTTTGGATTTCGCCGCGGTGTCGTGCGGCGCGATGCTGTCCAACACGCCACGCCGCCAACGAATCATCGCAAACAAGCACAGTGCCTGAGGACCGGCTTTGAGCCTGAGGGGCTACGAGCACGTCACAACCCTCCCGAGGAATAACCGCCCGAACTGAATCACGGGTCCGGTCCGGTTGGGTGCGAACTCCAACCAGAACTGGGCCCGGTTGGGTGCAAACTCCAACCAGAACTGAATTCGTTTTCGTTTTTTCGCGACGTGCGTGAAAGTCTAGAGGTCGGCCCATATCCTTTCAACAAGCCCGCTAGACGAGCTCGCTTGGCCGTAGGCGGACCAAGAGCAACCTCCACGGCTAAGGTCCTGCGTCGAAGACCAAG
>VGVV01000039.1 GCA_016873895.1 Ignavibacteria bacterium | reverse complement strand
GGACTTTGGCTCTGAGCTGTACCTGGCGCCGTCAGAGCTAGACCAGTACGTGCAGATCTTTGGCCGTGTCAAAGATCCAGCCGGCAGGACCTGGCACCAGGCAGTCGATGCACTGATTCGCACGGCTGATTACCAGTCCCTGCCCATCGACCCGCCTTCCGGGCAGTTTGTCAGCCATCGTGCTGCCTTAATCCAAACGGAGATTGCCCGCTTCAAGCAGCTGGCCAAGCAAGAGTTCCTGTACACCACGCCAAAAGGCGCTGAAATACTGGAAGCTCAAGAGGCCTTGAAGGGTCGCCAGAATGAACTTAACTACATCCGGCAGTACGGTGTACCTGGGGCTAGCCGAGGCAACGCTGGCGGCAATCTCGAACTACTTGACCTGAACCGCTGATGGCCTACTCCTACGTCGTCTACACCGGCAACGGGGCTACCACCCAGTACGCCATCCCCTTCCAGTACATCAAGAAGGAGCACGTCAAGGTCTTCGTCAACTTCGTTGACACGGCGTACACCTACGTCAACAACACCACAGTGCTGCTGGCCTCTGCACCAGCAAACGGGGCCAGGGTTGAGGTACGCCGGTTCACCCCGGCTAACACCCCATTGGTCGACTTTGTTGATGGGTCCACGCTGGTAGCCAGTGACCTGGACACCAGCAACCTGCAGCACCTGTTCCTGGAGCAGGAGCTGGACGACAGCCTGAAGCAAACCGTCAGTATTAACGCAGCTACAGGTCTGCCGTCGGCTGGCAACCAACGCATCACCAACGTCAGCGCACCTGTTGCCGCCAGTGACGCAGCCACCAAGACCTACGTTGATGGGCTTATTGCTGCAGCCACATTGGCTGATGCCGACTACGGCGACATCACTGTCAGCAGCAATGCGGCGGTTTGGTCGATTGATAACAACGCAGTTACAACTGCAAAGCTAAACAGCGCAGCAGGTGCCGAAGCTGTCACTAGCGCGGTTATTAGAAGTGGTGCGGTTACGACCGCCAAACTAGATGCCACCGCTAATACCCAGGCCGTAACGACGGCCGTCGTCCGAGACGGTGCAATTACTACTGCAAAGCTAGACAGCACTGCTGCGTTGCAAGCAGTGACGACGTCGGTAATTAGAGACGCCGCAATTACGGCAGAAAAGATCAATGGCGGCGCGGTTACGACCGCCAAGCTAGACAGCACCGCTGGCGCTCAAGCGGTGACGACAGGCGTTGTGCGAGATGGGGCAATTACTACCGCCAAGCTAGACAGCACCGCTGGCGCTCAAGCGGTCACAACTGCTGTCGTAAGGGACGGTGCTATTACCACTGCCAAGCTGGACAGCACTGCTGGCGCTCAAGCGGTCACGACTGCTGTTATCCGAGATAGTGCAGTAACAGTAGCCAAATTGGCTTTTCCAATAATTGCAACAAGTGCTTACAAGACACACTTCTGGAATGGATTTACCAACAGCACTTTCCTTGATTTTGAAAACATATTTACGTCTGCAACTAAGCGAATTACCGTTATATTTCACGGCCTAAGCACTAATGGCACAGCTTCTTATTTAGTTCAATTAGGCCTAACAGTTGCTGGCACTCCCAGTTACTATACTTCTGGTTACACTTCGACATCAGTTAATGTAGCTTCAACAGCAGGCTTTGTCGTTGCTTCCGCCAGTGCTGGCAATGCTGCGTCAGGCCATATGGTAATTACCAAAGCCGGCATTAACGTAGGTCTTGGTGGACAGGATGCTTGGGTTGCCTCCCTTGCCTGCAAAATGTCTACCGGAGCTTCCATTCACGGAGGAGGTGATATTTTCATTGATACTAATGCGCTAACTAGCCTTCGCGTCACAACGACAAGCGGAACCCCAATTTTTGACGCAGGAGCCGTCAGCGTCATGTACGAGTGACGTTGCCCACATGCCCAAGTGCCGCCCCTTTTCAACCTAGATAAAATGGCTCATACGTTCTGCCGCCCAACCACCTAGCCATGTCCTCTCCCCTTGTTACCACCCTTGGAACGCTAACGGCGGCAGGGGTAACTGACTACCAAGCCCTCGGTCCTCAAGACAACATTGTCTTTCAAGTGACGGTGGCAACCATCGGCACTAACGTCGTTGTCCGGCTGGAGGGTTCCCTGGATGCAACCAACTGGTTCAACCTGGATGCCTCCGAAGCCGACACCACGCTGACTGCCAATGGCGTTACCGCCTATTCCGTGAGCCAGGTGCCAGTGCCTTACGTAAGAGGCCGCCTGGTGAGCCTCAGTGGCGGCACCCCCAGCGTCGTCTTCAAAGTTGCCCTTTCCACCGCCGACTGATCAGCCATGAAATCCTTCAACGTTAAGCCTGGTGTCAGTGCAGCTGGTGATGGCAGCCCAGGAGCGCCTGGTATTAGTTTTGCTTCTGGCGGTGCTGGCATCTACAAGCCCGGCGCAGACCAATTAGCCATCAGCACTGGTGGGTCTGGGAGGTTGTTTGTTGATGCGAGCGGAAGAGTAAGTATTGGCTCATCTGCTACTGGTGCACCATTAAACGTTACCGAGCAAGGTGTTGCAAGTGCTCCTCTTTTTAGGTTTATTGGCAATGCCGCAAATGGCAATTATATGCGGGGAGAATGGTTTGCATCTGATAATACAACTCAACTTGCGCAGTTAAGTGTTGATGGCACTGTTGCAATGTACGTTGGCACTAAATCATCAACTCCAGTTATTCTTACAACCAACAACACCGAACGCCTCCGCATCACCTCCGCTGGCCTCGTAGGCGTGGGGGTTTCTAATCCTGTCGCGTTATTGCAAACTGCAGGAACTGTTAGCATTACTGGCGGCTCCAACGCATCAAGCGCCAATGGCCTTCATCTTTATTACGATTCAACCTCCTCTACTGCTAGCATTGAGGCATTTCATGCCGGCGTAGATAATCGAAATCTTCAATTTGATGGCAAGACTATTGGTTTAGGAATTGCCGGAGTTCGCAAGGTAACACTCACTTCAACTGGACTAGGGATTGGCACTCAGAGCCCTGGGGCAACACTTCATTCGGCTGGGGAAGTCTTAATTCAGCCAATAACGGCTAGCAACGCAAAGCTCTCAATGCGTCATGGCAGTATCGCGAACAATAACTTTTTTGAAGTTGATATAAATTCCGATACAATAATTGCAACTAACAACTTCGAACGTTGTCGTATCGACAGCTCGGGACGCCTGTTAGTTGGCACGTCTACTGCGCGTGCCACGGGAACCAATGCAAGCACGGCCACTGTTCAAATCGAAACAGCAAACAATACTGCAGCTCTTCAAATTATTGCAAACCCAACCAGTGCGTTTGGCCCAACTCTTTTCTTTGGCAAATCTCGCGGCGATGCTCTTGGCTCAATTGCGCCTGTCGAAAATAACGACTTTCTTGGCGGCATAGTATTCTCTGGTGCAGATGGAACGGACCTAAACACAGTCGGAGCAGTGATTGCAGCCCGTGTTGACGGAACACCTGGCGCTAATGACATGCCAAGCTGCCTAGTGTTCTCGACTACCGCCGACGGGGCGAGTTCTCCGACGGAGCGGATGAGGATTACGAACGCAGGATTGACTTGCATT
>VGVV01000038.1 GCA_016873895.1 Ignavibacteria bacterium | reverse complement strand
CAAGTCGGGGGTGTTCCCTGCCAAGCTCGCGGCGCAGGCCCCCGACGCGGCCGTGCGCGCGTGGGCTACGCCCCTGCTGGTTCCAGTAATTGAAGAGAACATTTTGCACGGACCCATTTTGGACGCAGTCATTGACGGCTACGCACGCCCCACGTTAGCCGAAGAGGTTACTGCCCTCGTGCTCGCCTGCACCCACTACCCCATCGTCGCGGCGCAAATTGGCCAGCGCATGGGCGTGAACGTCGCCCTGCTGTCTACGCCTCAGATCGTAGCCGAGCACGTGGCGGCGGCCCTGGGCGACCGCGGGCTGCTTCATACGGCTGCGCCGAAGGCTCCGCACGAATTCATGGTCAGCGACTACACGCCAGCGTTTGAAGCGATTGCGCAGCAGTTTTTTGGCGAGGCCATCGCGCTGCGCGAAGACCACCTGTGGGGCTAAGCAGGGCGCTGAGCAACCACCCGGCGGTACTGAATTTCGCCAGTTTTTAAGCGCTCGTAAAGCTGCGAACCCACGTTGCCGGCGAACTCGGTGAAGATTCCGCGAAGCCAAAACGGCACTCGCTTGCGAATCAGCGCTTTTTTGGTGGGTTCGTCGCGCTCAATGGCGGTAAGGACCTGCGGGGAAATGTCGGAATCTTCGCGGACCACCAATCCCGCCTCGGTCAGCCATTGGTGCAGCAGGTCCCAGTTCCAGTCAGCGCGCACGTCGACGAGAAAGAGCTGTCCGCCGGGGCGAAGGACCCGTGCGACTTCACGAAAAAACTGCGCTTGGTCGCGGTAGGCATGGCACGACTCCACGTTGAGGACGACGTCAAACGTCGCGCCGTCAAAGGGCATGTCCATGCTGTTGCCCTCGAGGTAGCGGACTGGGGCTCCCGCGTGGTTTTTATGGCAAAAGGCGATCGCCGAAGAGGCAAAATCCAATCCCGTGGCCGCGGCGGGGTGCATCGTTTCGGCGACGTGGCGAAGTCCGCCCCCGCGACCCGAACCCACCTCGAGCACGTCCTTGCCTGCAATCGGCGCACGGGCCGCGAGGTAGTGGTACATGGCCCGAGATCGCCATTGAAACTGCTGCTCGTCAAGGGTTCCGAATTGGTAGCGTTCCGCATCGGTCGGTTCGTACCCGTAGTTCATGAACCACCAGTCCGCGTCAGGGAGGAGTCGAGGAAAAGACTCGTACGCGAGCTTCCAGAGGCGTTCGCGGAGTGCGGGCATGCGAACAACCCGGAATAGTAGGGTTCCAAAGGCCATTTTAATCAGATTTTGCAGAAAGATACACCCTTCTCAGCAGTAGTCGACTGGGAATCAAGGGTCTTAGGTACGTGAACACCCAACGGTGGAGCCTACCCGGAATGCGATCCAGTTGGGGACGGCGGTGCAGCATAAGCAGTTCGCGCACCACCACGTTTACTTCGAGCACGCCCCGAATACGCTTGCTGCGCGCGAGCCGACCGCTGTGCTGACGAAACTGGGTGCGAACCGGCGGAGGAGCCAAACTCGAAACCCGCGCCCAGGGCGCATCCACCGCGAGCTCCGCATGCACCGACTTTGCCAGCCCACTCACAAAATGCTTGCTCGCCGCATAAAGGGCCATTCCAGGCGTAGCCGATAGGCCGGCAAGCGATGACAGCAAAATCAAGTGCTGCGGGGTCTGGCGGTTCATGGCCTCTGCGGCAAAAACCTTGGTAATCGCATAGGTCGCCCCCACGTTTAGGGCGAGTAAGCGCTGGTCCGCGTCGTGGCTTGACGCCCAAAACGCTTGCATGATTCCGACCCCCGCGCTGTGTATCGTCAACTCGGGAAGCAGGGCTCGGTACACGCGCGCAAATGCTTCGCCTACCTCAGGACTGCAGAGGTCCAGTTCAGTATGATGGTAGTTCGGATGGCGGAGGTCAGAAGCCTCACGGTCGATACCGGTCACGGCCCACCCTTGAGCGAGTAAGGCCTCCGCGGTGGCCCGACCAATTCCATGCGTTGATCCGGTGATAAGCGCCTGTTTGGGTTTCATTGCGGAAATCTAGAACTTCTAACTGGGGATGCCGAGGCAGAATTAGCCTGCCTGACGATCCTTTTTGGCGGATTTTGCTAACCCAGGTCGGCCGAGATCTTCGCCGACAGTAGGCAGAGCGGAATACCTCCGCCGGGATGCGCGCTTCCGCCCACAAAAAAGAGGTTGGGAATCCGGCGGTGGAAGTTGGGGTGGCGCAAGAAGGCCGCCATCGCGTTGTTGCTCGAGGCTCCGTACAGGGCGCCGCGGTCGCTGCCCGTGCGCGACTGGATGGTCGGCGGGTCGAGCACCTCTTCGACCTCGATGAACGGCGCAACGTCGACGCCCAGCGCCCGCTCGATCTTGGCCAGCACCGAAGCCCGCGCAGTCACCCGCCAGGCGTCCCAATCTTGGCCGTAGTCCGCTGGTGCGTTAATCATCACAAACCAGTTTTCGCCTCCCGCCGGAGCCTCGCCCTCGAGGTCCTTGGACGTGATGTGAATGTAGACCGTCGGGTCGCCGTGCAGGGTTTTGCGCTCGAAGAGGTCGCGAAACTCCGCCTCGTAGTCGTTGGCAAACAAAATGTTGTGCAGGTCGAGCTCGGGGAACTCGCGGCGCACTCCCCAATAGAAAATCAGGGCCGACGACGAGCGTTCCTGGCTCAGGGTTTTCTCGGGCGCCTTGAGGTCGGGCAGCAGGCGGCGGTAGGTCGGCGTGACGTCCATGTTGCTCACCACCACGTCGGCGGCCAGGTCCGCTCCGCCCACGCGAAGCCCAGTGGCCCGACGATCCGCCACGAGAATGCGCTCGACGCGCTCGCCGTAGCGAAACTGAACCCCCTGGCGCTCAGCCAGGGCCACAAGCGACTCGGTGATCGCGACCATTCCGCCGTAGGGAACAAAGGTTCCGAAGCCGAATTCAAGGTGCGGAATCATCGCCAGCGTGCCCGGAGCCTGGTAGGGCGACGAACCGTTGTAGGTGGCAAAGCGGTCAAAGAGCTGGACCAATTTGGGGCTGCGAAAGCGTCGGGCGTGCACCTGGTGCATGGTCTGCGTCAGCTTCAGGCTGGGCAACGCAGCCAAGGCCGGCAGCGCGTCGCGCCGCAAGTAGGTCGAGGCCTTGTGCAGGGAGCGCTCCAAAAACAAGCCTTTGGTTGCCTCGTACTGGCGGCGGGCCAGATCGAGGTGGGCGCGCACGTTGGCCGCGGGCTCGCCCAGAACTCGCTCGGCTTCGGCGACAAACGCAGCGGGATCGCTGTGGGCGGTCAGGCGGGTGCCGTCGTCCCAGAAGTAGCGGCACTCCTCGGTCTTTTTGAGGTAGTTGAAGTGGTCGCGCGGATTCTCGCCGCAAAGCGTGAACAGTTCGTCGACCAAAAACGGCAAGGTAAACAGCGAGGGTCCCGCGTCAAAACGGTATTCGCCCAGCTGGAACTGGCTGAGCTTGCCGCCCGGGTAGGGGTTGGCCTCGTGGACGTGCACCGCGTAGCCCTTGCGGGCCCAGCGAATGGCTGAGGCGATTCCGGCGATTCCGGCGCCGACTATGCGCGCGGTGGGTTGCTTTGCTTCCATTGGTCGATGGCGCGGCGGACGCTGCCGTGCTCCAGTAGCAACGCGCGGGC
>VGVV01000037.1 GCA_016873895.1 Ignavibacteria bacterium | reverse complement strand
TTAGTCGAAGTAGCGGTAATATCAATCGGGTCATCATCAGTAACTGTCTGTGCTGTTGTAGCAAAGAAATTAAAGTAATCCCCGGCTCTACTCAGAATAACGTGTTCATCAGATAGAAAGCCTAACCGGTTCCTATAGAAAAATAGGTTAGTAATCGGGTTACCAATAAAGCTTGGAAGCGGGTTAGTATTGTCATCACCAACCTCACGATCCTCCCAAGTTACTGGCTCGTACCTAAACGAGCCGTTTGCTTGCCTTACAAGCTGGTGTGGCATTGTCAGTGGATCTAGCTGGAAGGTGATGCCAGGACAGTTTGTTTCCTCCCAAACACCAGGACCAAGCAGTTGGTTATTGGTGGTTGTAAATACAACCCACATGTCATCTACATCGACATCTGTCGTATTGACAACCTTAACTTTGTACCCATTCCGACATTGCAGAGGTAGTTTGCCTGCAAGTGTAATCTTATCCTGAAACACATAAAGTCCTTCTTCTGCAGCTGACCCTCTGGTCGTTACTGTAAACGCTGAACTATGCGATATGTAAATACCTGGCCCAACAGCAGTAGCACTAAAACCGCCAGACCCATTAATTAGAGTTGCAAGTGCAGTAGCAATAGTTCCTGCATCATTTACTCCTCCAGTTACATCAGGTGGAGTTGTTTTTGTAAAGTTAGTTCCGTTTAGTGTTACAGTATAATTAGCATTGTAGGCTACAATACTAATAACCACAAAGGCCTGATGTGGTAACGCAGCAACCGTAGCTGCTGTCATAGCAGGCACCTTAGCCTTATTCAATACAAACGTATAATCGTTTAGCGTCAGTAGCTGAATATCATCAGCTGTGGCACCAGAAAGATAAGCGTTCGCTGGAACTGTTGTAATATTACAGTTGCTGACCTGTGTGTTGTAAGCTGAAGTTTTTGCAGCCTGATCACTAACAGCATTATTGTAGTTTGTCTGAGCGGTCGTCATCGCGCTCAATGCTGTTGACAGTTGACCTGCAGTGTGTGTTGCCGCTACGGTTTGTACAAGCTCATAGATTCTAAAGTTCTGGCGCTCAAGAATCGGGTACTCATCCGTACGTTCAGTGCCTTGGCTAAATCCTGCTGGATATGTAATTACTCCCGTGCCTGAACCAAGTATGGCATTGTTTGATTTGATAAAATACTGATTAGTAACAGTGTTTTGAATAACACCTGATACTACTGATTGATCGTATTCTTCATCATAATCAGTATCTATGCTAAACAGTAATACTTGCGTTGTAGCCTGTCCGGCCAATGCTTGTGCGTAATTAGACTGCGCCGTATTTAACTCTGTTAACCTTGTCTTTGTAAGGGCTACAGCAGTGTTGTATTCGGTTAGCTTTGTTTGTAATGTAGCTATAACACATGTACCAGGCACGCCTGTGTTTGTATGCATATCAACAGCTCGTGGTGAGCCATCAATCAAACTCCATACACGAAACTTGTTGTCAGCATATTGAGCTACATACTTTTCGTTGTCATCCCTAAGGATAGAAAACCAACGTCCAGCTGTGGTTGCTTGGTATAGCTCAGCTTCAAAGTTTCCACCAGGACGCTTCAATAGACCTAATGCATAATCAGGATAGGTGTTGATGCTATCTACCAGTTGGCCTGGATATTTAAGATAGTCAGCTTGCTGAGAGATACCACCAAGGAAGTTGGGTATCCGTTGGGTAACAGTACTCATCGAATAAGTGCTTTATAAGGTTGATAACTATTGAAATTGTCTTGACCATCCCTCCACCCAAAGATGCTGTAATCTCCTTGATTACATTCATACTCCAAAGCCACTGCTCTTGTTTGCAGTTCTTGTTCCTGAAGTAGGGTATAAATTTCCTTATCTCCAACAAGTTTGACTGACACAAGCCGAGCAGCTCTTGCAGTAATGTAGTTTTGGATCGCAGGTGGCACATCGATAAAAGGGAACAGCCAGGTAATATCACACAAGACAGAATGATCCCACTCAAATGTATGATTCAGTCTGTCGTACAACTTACCATCACGTCGCACAGTGTCATACGAAGCACCGTACTTATCAGTATTTATATCGATTGAAAGTGTATTTTCAGGATATGCAATGTTGTTCGTAACATTGTCTGGAGTTAATTCATACCCCCGTTCTGTATTGAAGATCCAGCCTTCTGCTTGGACTTGTTTGTTAACCTCCCGAAGAGTTGTCAGTGCAATAGAGACTTCGGGGTTTTGAAGATCTAGCGTAGTGACAGGGGCCTGTCCTACAGAGGTCAGTATTTGATTGACAGCATCCAGTTCGGTGGACACAGCATAAGTAGCAGGCATCTCTATCTAAGAGGTAAATAAAAAAAAGGGACTCCGAAGAGTCCCCGTATTGATACAAGAATCAGGAGAATGCGGTGGGGGCAGTTGCCGTACCAGCAAACAGCTCCACACAAGCAGACGGATTCAGGTAATCAGCACCCATAGCCAGGCGACCCACAATCACGTCACCTTGATACAGGATGGAAGCGTCACCGCTGGTGACTTGAACCTGAGGGCCAATGGCCTCGACCACACCAGCAGCTTCACGTTGGAAGATCAGGCCACAGCTTGCGTCAAACGCAGCAGCTGCGCCATAGTTCTGCTGAGGACCGAAGCTACCCGATGCAACAGCTGTAGCGGCTTCAATCGACGGGTTCACAAAGGAACCAGTGTTTTGAGGAGCGGTCACACCAGTGGTGCCACCATAGGCAGTACCGTACTTGCCGAGGAACGGAATGTTCATCGACTTGTAGATCTTGATGCCGGCAATCTCAATAATGCCTTGGCCAGACTGCAGAGCAGTGCCTTGGACATCACGATTCACCAGACCGTTTGTACCGACTTGCTGGATCAGCTCGTAGTACTGACGGGGGTTAAGGACAGCCACACGCCCATCGGAACTCACACCCTTTTCATCAAGGGCTGCAGCAGCGTCGTAGAACGCATCGATAAGGGCAGTGGGGTTAAAAGCATCAGACTGGTTAACAGTAGAGCCAACACGGATCTGAGTACCACCAGGCTCCACAAAGCTAGCGGCAGTTACAGGGCTAGCTTGACGAGCACCTTTAGCGATAGCACGGAAGATCAGGCGGTCATACTTCTCAGCGAGGGCATAACCAATCTTGCGGCTGATTTCACCACGCAGATCGTAATGAGCCAGCACTTCATCCAGCTCATACACAAAAGCAGAGCTAATCAGAAGGTCGTCACAAGTGATGGTCTTTTCAGCCACCGGAGGAGTCTTGTCGGTGTTACCGAGGATGCTGTTACCAGGAGTGTGGTACTCAGCAGTGGTGCGTCCCGTGTAAATGAATTGGAGACTCTTGCCACCCTTGAGGGTGCGCTTCATCACCAAGTCACGAGCAATGGCATCCCGTTGGAAGCCTTTGAACATTTCACCTGAAAAAAGCTTCAGGTACAGAGCACGATTGTCGCTGGCAAGGTTGTTAGAACCGCCAAACGTAACCTGTGCGGGGTTAGTAGCAGATTGATGAGCCATTGTTTTGAGAGAAACAAATAGTTTTACGTTCTCTCCAAGCTTGGAAAATTTTGTTGCTTTATTGTTGTCTGTCTCTCCAGACCGTCATGACGGCTAAAGGGTATCCGCGTACGGGCCAATAGCCAAGACTCAGGTGAGGAGTTGCACCTCACATCTCTAGGCTATGTGCCTAGCGTTCTTCTATTTAACTACTGAGTTGTTTGATCAACCGATAACTGGAGCTGTATGAGTGGCCAGGTCCAGCGGGAAGTTGTGAGCGTTGCGCTCGTGCATCACTTCCATGCCCAGACCAGCGCGGTTCAGCACGTCGGCCCAGGTGTTAATGACCCTACCACTATTATCAACGATAGATTGA
>VGVV01000036.1 GCA_016873895.1 Ignavibacteria bacterium | reverse complement strand
AATTAATTATCAAACGAACAATAATTCAATATTCTACACCATAGAGCAAGAAGTTTTTACTGCTATTGAGAATCATGCTGACATAAGTAGTTGTCAGTCGACTGTGGGAGTTAATACAATCCAAGAGCCGTTTAACATGATTTACCCCAATCCAACAAATGGACTTGTTAGTGTAGAAATACAAAATCACACCATTGAGAATATAAAGCTTTACGACTTCCAAGGAAGGTTAATAAAAGAAACTTCCGAAAGTCAGTTTGACATTTCCAACTACTCGAATGGAAAGTATTTTATAAGAGCTCAAACGGATAAAGGTTTCTACAGCTTCAAACTCATTAAATATTAAAGCAATGAAACGGATGAAATTAGAAGCACGAACCGCTAACAGGCGTTTGGCTCAATAGCGGGTGACGCGGTTAATTGAACATTCTACCTCGTATCAATTTTTGTGGTGTATTGACAGTTTTGTGCTCCGAAATCCGCCACTGCGCCAAGCGCCATCCTATTAGCGGCTATTATACAGACACAGAATAAACAACAGAGCAATGAGACAAAAATTGAATTTAATAACACTTGGAGTTGACGACTTTCAAAAGTCGTTAGACTTTTACGAAAATGGACTTGGTTGGAAAAAATCCGACAAAAGCATGGACGGCTAGGCTTTGTTTGACTTGGGCGGAATTATTTTGGCATTGCACCCAAGACACGAACTTTCCGACGACACAACATTGACATAACAGCCGACAACATTTTTGGGACTTACAATTTCGAACAACACAAAATCGGAAAAAGAAGTAGACGAAATTTTGGAGAAGGTTGCAAAACTTGGTGCGACTATTGTAAAACCTACATTACTGGGTCTGTAATAAATAAGCAGAGCGTTGATGATGCACCAACGCTCTGCTGCTATATCAACCTATGTTGTCAAGCTGCAAGGGCAGTTATCAATGGCTTACCATCACTGGTGTTGCCAAGTAGAGGTCGTTTGGTCCACTGATGCGCACCACGTATGCACCAGATGGAAGATCTTTCACGTCAACCTCGACAGGTAAGATGCTATTGTTGCTAACGCTACCCTGGAAGACATGTCGCACAGTGCGACCTACTGCATCGTGCAGCGTAACCGTTACGTCGCCAGCATGTAGTATCGCAGCTTCTACTGTGAACATATCGTTTGCAGGATTTGGATAGACCGCAATTTCTGGGTTGAACTCAATGGTTTCCTCTCCAGCGATAGCTCCGCCGTCCTTTTCAAGCGAGTTCTCAAATTCTTGATTACCGTTGAAGTACTTATTGCGCAGATAGCAGTAAACAGCATCGCGCTTAGCAACATCAGCTGTATTCATGAGAACCACTTCTGCAACGTTGCCCTTGAACCACAGAGCACGAGTTGTTGTGGTTGCACCGCTAGTTGTGTTGTTGAGACGGGCTGCGCCACATCGCGCGCCAACACCAACCATGTTTTCACCATTGATCGTGCCTGGCGTTGTTAGCGTTGTCGGTGCAAAATCTCCTGAACCAATCACGGATTCATTAATTTGTCCATTGTCTTTGTCCACAGCCATACCGACACGATTTGTGGTACTGT
The DNA here is from genome assembly GCA_016873895.1 of Ignavibacteria bacterium. Lineage (GTDB taxonomy): Bacteria > Bacteroidota > Ignavibacteria > Kapaibacteriales > Kapaibacteriaceae > UBA10438. Next base: position 2,457 of record VGVV01000036.1, on the reverse strand, counting down.
TGCCATTAAAGTATATCTGAGCGACATACACCGTATTCGCAGCTGCTGCAACAGTGAATGTTTTGTTGGCAACAGTAAGACCATTTGGTTCATAGATATTCAACTGGACATCCGTCCAGGTTCCACCTGCGCCAGAACCTGTTACGTTAACGCTCATCCCCTGATCTTCATCACCGTGCTTGTACACAACATTATTGGTTGCAGAAGGAGACGCACCCGTTCGGAACACGACAAACAAGGTCTTCTCGCTACCAGAGTTGATATCGCTTGTGGTGTTCATTGTCAGATATTCGTCAACCCCGTCAAATGTCAAGTATGGTCTCGTGTTAAAGTGGTCGCCAGCTGCAGTTGTGTTATACGTTGGACGCTTCGCAGAGACAGAACCGTTCGTCAGGTACTGAGTAGTCTTGTATGGATACCACGTACCGATACGTGTGCTGTTTGTTGCCGTACCTGCGTCCTCGGATTTCCAACCGATAATAACGTCTGATGCCGGCAGAGGAGCATAGATACCATAACTGACTTCGCCCGTGCCATAGCCAGCATCCTTACCATCATTGATTAGACGAGCAGCGTCGTTGACGTTTCCGGCAGACTTATCGTCGTTCATGATACCATATAGTCTGGTGCTGCTGCTATTCTTAAATGCAACCCTTGTCGTGTTGATAGCACCTGATGATCCGCTTGCAACTTCGAAGAACCTACCAGTTGCATCTCCCACCTTCAATTCGAGATCCCTAACGGTCTTCGTGCTGCTACCATATGTTTTGAACATGATCGTACCTGTACCCGACGCATTGATACTAGTCGTTGGGTTCATAACACAGGTGCCAGATGTTGAAACCGAAACGCCTGCGATCGTGACCGCATTAACGAGGCTGACTGTGGTGCTCAATGTATTATATGCTTCGCCCTTGAGCTTCACTGTACCGTTGGAGTTGACCTTATGTACTGCCTTCTGAATCGAGGCTGTATTCTCTGCGCCAACGTTATCGAATGTTGCAGATGTAAAGCCAGAGATAGCAACTGAATCGTTGGTGCCAATGGAATACTTAAAGTACCCACTTCCGAGGTTCGGATTTCCTGACCCAGTGATTGTGCGAGGTCCGGTGATAACTGGGCTTTCTGAATATGTACCGGTTGCAACATTGATCGCATCTCCTGATTGAGACACATCCAATGCCTTGCCAATGGTCAACAGTGGCGTATTCTGTCCACCTGCATTATTATCATTACCAGTTGTTGCAACATAGAGTGTCTGGCCATAGACGATCACATCAACGGATGCCGACGCTGTACATCCTGCCGCATCCGTTACCGACAGAGTGTATGTTCCACTCGCAGTGCCTTGCGCAGCTGTGATCGTCCAATCTTCGACGTCGCCAGGAGAAGATACGCCACTTCCACTCGGCGTGGTCCATGATTTTGTGTACGTGCCAGTGCCACCCGAGATTGTGCTGTTAAAACTGACATTACTGCCGTGGCCTACTGCAGCGATTGAAGCAATAGACGCCGTCAACGCTGCTGCTGGTTGCTGGATCGATACAGCAATGTTCGTTTCACAGTTATTTGCATCCTTCACATAGAGCGTATAAGCGCCAGCGGCAAGTGAGCTACGTGTATACGTTGTTACACCTGCAGCAAGATTCGTGTAAGATCCAGAGTTCGAATCCCACTGATAACTGTATGGTGCAGTACCGCCCGTAATTGTAAATGTTGCAGAACCGGTTGACTGTCCGTAGCACGCAACATCCACGTGCGTTTCTGTTACGGCAAGCACTGCGGCAGGCTGCGTGATCGTTACCTCGCTAACGCCCGTTGAGCATGCAGCCTCAGCGTTATCCCTCACCTTGACATTATACGTTCCAGCTGTTAGGTTCGTAAAGGTATACGAAGAATTCGATTGATTACTAACATACGTTAGCCCGCCATCTTTCGAGTAGGCAAACGTGCCAGAACCACCAGTGACGGTTACGGTTATTGTACCAGTAGAGCCGCCATGGCATAAAACGTTTGTCTTTGTTGGTGTGCCGTTAAAAGCTACAGGGTCGGCCTGCGTAAGGACGTATGGTCCACCTGCCACAGAACAATTATTAGCGTCTGCTACGGTTACATTGTATGTACCGCCCGAGAGATTCGTCAAATCTTGGGTCGTGCTGAATACACCGGTTACGCCAGTTTTGGTCCACGAATAGGTATAAGCACCAGTACCGCCCGTGACGGTAATGTCGATAGATCCATTGGTGCCGTTGCCGGCACACGTTGGACCGTTGTAGGTTGAAGAAATAGATACAGCTGTCGGCTGTGTCAGCGTAGTTGTTACAGCTGATGCTGAGCCCCCAGCTGTGTTATTGTTACCAGGGTTGAAATAACGAATACAGCCATTTGCATCCTTGACTGCTACCGTATAGGTGCCGGCAAGGGGCGTAAACGTATGTGACGAACCACTAACGTTTA
>VGVV01000035.1 GCA_016873895.1 Ignavibacteria bacterium | reverse complement strand
GTTTGGGCTCGGTACTCTCGTCTCCGGACTAGGGTTGAAGCACATGCGAATACGCTCTCACCATGACCTCGCCGGTACACTGGTGACTCCCTACTCCTGGGAAGACCATGGTGGAGTACTTCGTCTCCTACCTGTCTACCCCTCTCAGTGCTCACTATTACAAGTGACCAGCACTGATGTCGCATTCCCTCCCTTCTGTAGATCATGCCCGTGTGACCGTCATGATCTTTACCTCCCCTCCATCCCTGCCTCTCTCCAGACCCTGGGCAGGTGTGAGTGCGCGGCGGCCTGTGCGCTCGCCCCTCTCGGCGTGAGGATCATCAGTCCCCGCACCTCTTACCGAAGTTTTCTCAGAGCCATCTGGACCTTTGTTTAGCTCCGATCTTTCCCTCATATTTATCCACCGTCATACCCCAGACATATATATATATATATATACATGTATACATATATTTACAAATATATATATATACCACCGCCGCGTCCTAGAGTTTGCCAGACTTTAGGACCCTTCCCCATCTCTCAGAGTTTGCCCGACTCTGATCCTTTACCTTCCACCACCCTCCTAGAGTTTGCCAGACTCTAAGCTCTTCTAAGTCACTTCCCTAGAGCAGCTAGCGCCCTGCCCCGCCCGCTGCCTCTCATTGAAGGCTCAGGTTGCCACCCCCCAGCCCTCACATTCCGCTTCAGCCTTCCCACGTCAACTTGCTCACTTGCACCATCCACCGTCACCTTGCTGTCCATGTTCCTTTCCCCTGCTTTCCCCCAGTTGTCATTCAAATCTTTCCAGTCCCTGAAAGATTTCTTCCCCATCACTCTTCTGACCCCAACCATTGTTTTTCGTACCCATTCTTTGCGCAAAATATGAGCATAGGACCGTGTCTTGGGCGTTCAACAACTCGTGCACGAATCCTCTCCGGATTGTGTTTCGTTTCGATTCGACCACCCCAAGCTCCTTTAGATTGCTATTGAACGTTTGTACGTGCACTGATCCACATGTGCCCCCCACGAAGATGATCAGTTTGACTGTCCATCCTGCACTTTCTCCTTTTGCCTCTTTTGCTACTATGTCGAGGCTGTTAACTAGGACATCATGCTGAAGCCGCGCCCGACGCTCTCCTTGCTCACGGTAGTCTTGTCTTTGATCCGAAGTGCGCTTGAACTCCAGAACGTACACAGTTTTGCTGGTCCATTCAATTGCAACCGAGTCAGGACGCCTTCGCCCGAAGATAACCTCATTGTAGGGGTCTGTTTCATCCCGATCGACTATTCGGTCATCATCTTGTTCTTGGCTGGCGCCACTGTTCTCCGAGCCCTGTTCATTTGCCCGTATACTCTCAAGGAGCTTTTCTGCTTCTCTTTCTACGTCTTCCCACGGAAAGATGTCGCCAATCTTTGTCTCTGTCCACAGCTGTTGCAACTGCCTATCTTGTTCCCCTCCAATGAACTCAAGATCTCTTTTTGCCTCGCCATGCATTAGGATGGCGCCCCTTAGGTACCCCCAGCACCTATTGTGGGCACCAATGACGCTTTTCTTTTGCGCTTTACATCCTGCACTTTGAAGATGCGCCACTGTTTCCAATGGGAGGGCCTCATCCGACGACTGATTTTGCCGCCTTTCTCTTCTGCACAGCTCACATCCTGGGCTCTTCCGCACGCCAATCATGTGCAACCATTTTCCGCATGGGAATGAGCATGTGATGATCTGTTTGGCTCGTCTTTTCTTCGCCTCATGTAATGCGCTCGAGTTAATCCAAGACCCTAGGCATTCTCTGCTTTCACCTTCACGCAACAGAAAGTCAGCTGACCAGGTGGTGGCAGCCGCTTTGTTCCAATTTTCTGTTACCTGAAGTTGGAGCATGCATCTCCTCCCCCAGCTCTCTGCGTCCATCAAGTCACTTTGGACTCCTGCACAGGCCGATTGCCTGATGTCTTGCCGTCCGGCATCGGCAGACTGTAGAAAATGCTTGTTCCAATTAGTCCCTGCACGATCCAGTACTCTCTGCACTTGATATTCAGCTCCCCCTCTTAGCATCGCATTGCGGACCGCTTTCGACCATGCTGTGACATGCCGAATTCCATTGTTGTCCTCCCATTCATACGTCATCCTTTGAGTGCGCGTTGTCCACTGCTGACATTCGGGTGATAGTCGTCGTGCATTCTCAGCTTGGGTGTCGGCTTTTTCATTGAGAGGCTCTCCTCGGTGTGCCTTGATCTTCACCATGAAAGTACGTGCCCCTCGCAGGACTCGTTCTCTCAGGCACTCGATGATTGTCGTCATGATATCTGCGTTTGCATCTCCGGCTAGCGTAGTGCGTGGGCCACTCCCTATCCATTGAGATATTTTGTTGAGAGCTGCTTCACTGTCACATAGATAGAGTAGGTCGCTCTCCACCGGGACTGTTTGAAGAGTGCGGGCTATTGCTGCCAATTCTGCTCGCAGTGAGCTGACCCCCTCCTCTTCTCTGCCCACTCTAACCATGAGAATATACCCAGGTCGCTGAAGGCAGACGCATCCTGCACCCATTACCCATTTGTAGACCGATCCATCTCCCGCCCAGGTTTCGCCTGGGAAGTCGTAACATCCAAGCCACCCAGCTTCCGTTCCCCTCCAGAAGTGCTGTTCTAGGCCCTGTAATACAACACTTAGTTCATCCTTACTGCTGTCATGCTCCCATGCCTCACTCAGTTGGGTTGCTACCTGTTCGTCATCAAAGATCATTTTGTTGGACGCCCAGCATTGCATGTTCGTTTGAGCGGCACATGCGGCTACGTCCCCTCGCTTCCAAAATCCTCGCGCTCTGGTAACATGTTTGCCACCTGAGCCCCCTTCTTGGTTGTCGTTAGCTTGGGTTACCTTTGCTCGCTTACCTTCGAAGATGCACCTCCCATACTCCCGAAATGCCTGTGTTGTCTTGTCCTTTGGATTGGCCTTGCACCATATCACCCACTCTTCATCATTCTGAAGCTCCGTAAGGCACTTTTGCTGGTCTTCCGGACTTAAGCTTTCCCACAGTATGACTCTCCTTCCTCGCTGAGGCCCCCAATATGGCTTTGATGGTCGTCCCGCTCCTTCAAAAAATGGAGCCGCGGTAATCATTGATTCCCCGACGAGAGCCTTGGCTTTGGAGCAGACTTGTAGTGCACGCAGGATTCGCCATGTTGGGGATCTGTACCCACTGGCTTCAAGAGTATTCTGGAGATGGACCTCCTCGTGGATGCTCCTTAATAGATCTAGAGGCTCCTCCCGCTTGCGTTTCTCCTCCTTCTTGCGCTTGTCCTCCGCAGCGGGCTGCTGCTTTGCCGCCTCCTTCTGCATACGCCTCGCTTCTGTTTCAGCCTTAGCCTTGGCTTCCTCAGCTGCCTGTTGCTTTGCTGCCTCCTCCTGCTGTCCCTGCCATTGCACACGAAGATGATTCCACGTCGTGCTGTTAACTGTCCATTGGTAACCATTTTCGCTGCACGTCGAGAGTCCTTCCGCCGTCCATACTGTCGGAAACTGTTCATGCTGCCACCACAAGGACTTCGTGATCACCCGAAGGTACCCTTGTCCGTTTGTTGCTCTTGGAATCGGCTCGTGAAAGAGGAAGTGTCGTCCAACCGTGGCATTGACATTGCAATCTGGGATGTGCTCAGGATCATTCGCTGCCCTCGCTATGGAATCTCTTTCCCAAGGGAGATCCTTCCGTTGAATAATCCTGATGAATTTCTCTGTCACTTTGGCTTCCTTGTCAGCCTGCGCTTTGATGTTCTCGCTGTACGTGATCGTGTTGGTTCTACCCCATCTCTGATGCAAGTTCTCCAATTCCCGGTGAACATCCTCAGGTTGCCTGTTCATACTTCGCGTGTCAGTAGCAAATCTCGATATTGCTGGTGCTAAGAATCTGCCAGTGATTTTTCCTTCCTTCCCATCCTTGGCACATACAACCTCGTCTTGTTCTTCTGTTAACGAGAAGCCCATTTCAGCCGTCGTGAGCCAGATCGCAGCAATCCCATCCTCCGCGGCGGCTTTCCTGGCTATCAGCTCTCTGACCTGTTCGACTGTACAGATTACATCGCCTCTGTTGCCGTCCTCGCTATTTGTAATGTATCGAGGGTCCGCCGCCTGCAGTTTAAGTCTGTATGACAGTGTCGTGCTCTCATCGTCCTC
>VGVV01000034.1 GCA_016873895.1 Ignavibacteria bacterium | reverse complement strand
CAAAGGACACCGCGCTACCCGTCCACGATAGAGCGAGAAATAGCGAAAGTTCAACGAAACTAGAGAGAGTAACTTGGAAAAACCGTCTGCAATCGTAAAAAACTATCTGCGCGATGTAACAGAGCGTAACATTCCTGCAAACCAATTTGTTTACGGTTGGGCGCAGGAAGCGCTCGCGGACGTCGACCGATGGCACTTAGCAAAGGTAGATCAGTTCGGCGAATTTGCGGAAACGTTGCAACAAACTACGGGTAGTCGAGCAGGACAACCGCTACGGCTATTGCCCTGGCAGCTAGCCGTAAGTGCGCAGCTGTTGTGTGATCCTGACTGCAAATCGTTGCTAGTGGTGGTGGCCCGTGGCGCGGGCAAAACCGAGCTAGCAGGGGCTTTGCTTAGTTACGCCATGCTAAGCGAGGGCCCAAAACAGCAGTTTTTTGCAGTAGCCCCAAAGTTATCAGCTGCCCATATTGTCTTTGACAGAACACGCACTATGGTTCGGCATAAGGACGCATCGGCGGAAGCATCAGATAGCATGGCTCAAAGTACTACCGGCGGATGGATCCGCGCCAATGGATCCACAATGCGGGCCTTGCCCTGCACTCCCCAGGCTATGGACGGCCTGGCGGCCCGCTTAGTTATTGCGGATGAAGTAGCCCGCATGGATAACGCCTTTAGCCGCGTCCTAACAGGTTTGGCTAAGGATCCTGCTGCGCAACTGCTTGCAATTACTACCCCTGACGCAAATCAGAAGCTACAGCCGATTTGGCCCTATTGGACAGCTCTTTTAGCTCATTACGGGGCTGTACAGGGGGCTGTTACAGCGGAACGGCCTGAGGGGTGGCGGGGCATCTTCTATGGCTTAGATCCTGAGGACAACGCAACAGACGAGAGTAAGTACGTAAAGGCCATGCCTAGTTTAGGCGTTACGGTTACAGCCAAAGGTATGGCTACGCAGGTTGCTGCGATGATGGGGACGCATGATCCGGAACAGGTAGCAGAATGCGATATGCAGCTGCTGTGCCGGCACAATGATCGGCTAGCCGGCAGCGTGGATTTAGCGATTTTAGATAGGCAAATGGCCGAGAAAATAGATTGGGACAGTTTGCACGGTTGTGTAGCTGTCGCTGCCGTTGACCTGGCCAAAGGTGGCTACGGGAAGCATCTCAACCTTACAAGCGCGTGTTTAGCCGTTTGGGATAGCAAAAACAGCCGATTTTGTTACCAATTAGTGCATTGGTACGCCGGTACGAACATAGAAGCTGATGAAAAACTATCGCAACAGCCACTACGCAAATGGATAGATACTGGCGCCTTGCGGCAAATGCCATCGGAAACGCATGATTTAGCCTTCGTGGAAGCTCAACTACAAGCTTGGAAAAGTGCCTACCAGCTGCGCCATGTAGGTGTGGATCCGTTAGCACACCAGCAAAGCGCTCTCATAGACTGGCAAAAACGGGGTATTTCCGTGAAAACAGTGGATCAGGGCATTAGGACTATGGGCCCGGCCTGGGCGCTGTGGGTGGACGGGATTAGAGGCCGCAGGATTTTCCATAATCAGGACGACGTGCTACGGGAAGCGCTCAAAAGCACAAAAGTGATTACGGATAACGCCGGGAATACTCGACCGGTCAAGGGCAGGAGTCCAGCCAACATTGACGCCGTTATTGCTAGCTGTATGGCAGCGTTTCTGACCGAACAGTACCAGGTAAGCATGGTTAGCAATTACGAGGGTGGCGCTCTAGTGCTGTAGTTGCATAGCCAATAACGGCACGTATACTGTTTGCCATGACGATACAGCAAGGGTGGCTAGGCCGCTTAGCTGGTTACTTTGGCCAAAGTGCTACAACTAGCACCTTCGTTGGCAACATTGGCGACACGTTTCCCGATGACATTTTAAGCCGGGAGAAATTAAGCAGCGTAGTACGTGGCGTCAAACTTATTGCAGAGGACATAGCGCGGTTGTCTGTATTGGTGCAAGTAAATGATCCTCAGGATCCGCAAACGGTCAAAAACGCTGCGCTAGATTTGCTAGAAAAAGAGGCCAATCCCTACATGAGTGGTAGGGAATGGCGGGCTTGGATGGTGTCTTGCAGCATCTTGCGCGGTAGTAGCTACTCATTCATCCAACGCAATCCCAGTGGTGAACCGCTAGCGCTATGGCCATTGCTTCCTGGACGTGTTACAGCTGTATGGAGTGGTTTTTTCTTAGAGCCAAAATGGCTGTTAGACGGTCGAGAAATTGACCCGCACGAGCTTGTAATTCTTATGAGTGGCCCAGGCAACACAAACAACCCGTATTTGTGCGATAGTCCACTCACAAAGTGTGCGCCGGCAATGACGCTGGCAGTAATCCAAGAACGTTGCGCACTGTCGCTAGCTGTTGCTGGCCGTATGGGCAAAATCTCTATAACACATCCTGGCACACTTAGTAACGCTGCCAAGATGGATTTGCTGGATAGTTACACACGTAAACACGTGTCGCCGGAAGGTGCTGCAAGGCCCCTCGTGTTAGATGAAGGTGTAAAGGTGGAACGGTTGTCGGACGGGAACAGCGGGAGCCTTACCGATGATCGCAAATTTTCGATTATGGAAGTAGCTAGAGCGCTGTCGATTCCTCCACAAATGCTGTTCCAGGGCGACGCGGGAGCGCTCACTAGCCAAATAGAAATGATGCGGCAGTACGTCGAAACTGCGGTACAACCGTGGTGCGTAAAGTTTGCTGATTGTTTGCGCACCAAACTATTGCCAAACGGATTGCGTTTTGCGTTTGATTACCATGCGCTGATGCGCGGCAATCTGCGTGATACTGCAAGCGCTTTGAAGGATTTGAGTCGTACGGGTGCAGTTACCGTAAACGATGCAAGGGAAATGCTAGGACTAGCCGAGGACGTGCCGAACGGAGATCAACCGATATCGCCGTCCGATGCACAAGTGGCAAACTAGGTGAAACATGGAATATAGAAACTTTACGATAAGGCAGGAAGATGCAAACGGGCTAAAGTTGTCCGGCTACGCAGCTAAGTACAATTCTCCGAGTTTGCCTATGCGCAATGCTGCCGGCGCTGAATTTATTGAGGAGATAGCGTACGGGGCTTTTGATCGTAGTTTAGAAACGCCAGACGTAAGTTTTTTGTGGCAGCACGATGCCAAAATGCCACTGGCTAGCACTCTTAGCGGCACTTTGAACCTGCGCAACGAAAAGGACGGTTTGTACTTTGAAGCCAATTTGCCGGATACGCAGTTAGCGCGCGATGCTGTAACGCTTGTGCGCGCTGGCGTAGTGCGGCAAATGTCTTTTGGTTTTTTCGTACGGGAATGCGATGAAACTACGCCAGGTAAACGCATATTGCAGGATTGCGATCTGCGGGAAATCTCACTTGTAGAACGGGCGGCCTACCCCGCAGCTGGGGCTACTGCGCGTTCTCTCTCACTTGCAACAAAGCAGCGTTACCAAACGTTGTTACGGCTGCGGAGGGCTCCAAAATGAAGCAGAAACTGTCCGATTTGTACGCACAACGTAAGCAAAAGGCTGACGAGCTGGAAACCATTCTCAATGGTGCAACAGACAAGAACGCCGAGGAACGTCTTAACAATGGTTTGGCCGAGCTTGAAGGTATGGACTGGGAAATCCGCAAGATTGGCGTTAGGGATCGTATTGACGCCGGCGGCATTGTTCCGCAGTCTGTTATGGGATTGGCTACAACCGATGCCCGCGCAGAAGTGCGGGACTTTTTCGCCGGCGGTTACAAGCACGGCGGCAAACTTGAATTGCGAGCTACCCAAGTTTCAACATTAGGTGGCGCTACAACGGTAGCCGATCCATCGTTTACACAATTGATGGATCGAGATGCAGTGGTAGCACGACTGGCTACGGTTACGTCTGTTAACAGCGGCGCGCCGTTGCGTTTCTATCGTCAGTCGTCATACATGACGGCGCTCACTACGGCAATTGCTGAAGCTGGCGCATTTTCTGATAAGGATCCAGCTGCTAACGTTGTGGATTTTGCGCCAACTAAGCTTGGCGTAGTTACTAGCGTTTCTAATGAAACGTTACGAGATTTGCCCTTCGACGTGGCTTCGGAAGTGATCCGCGAACACGCGGAATTGCACGGCGCTAACTGGGAGCTGGCATTCCTGGCCGGTACCAACGGTTCCAGCTTGACCGGCACCTTGAACGCTTACAGCGGCATTTCTAGCCAGTCGATTTGGGATTTTGGTGCTACGGGCAACGCTTT
>VGVV01000033.1 GCA_016873895.1 Ignavibacteria bacterium | reverse complement strand
CCACCACCAACGCAATGACGGTAAACTTTTTTAACTACAGTGCGACCCTACAGGAAGACCGCCTGGTCACGCCAAGCATCAACTTGAGCGGAACCAACCTGCCGTACCTCGTCTTTGATGTAGCCTACGCTCCCTACGATGCCAGCTACATCGACGGACTTCGCGTCGAGTACAGCACCAACTGCGGAACCACATGGCAGCCCACGGGCTACGCCAAGTCGGGTTACACCCTCGCAACCAAGGCCGCCCAAACCACCACGTTCACGCCGTCGCTGGCGAGCCACTGGCGCCGCGACAGCATCGCGCTGCCGTCGAGCATTTCGGGACCGAGCGTTAAGTTCCGCTTTGTCGGTGTCAACGGCTACGGCAACAACATGTTCCTCGACAACGTTCAGGTGTACGACCTGGCTGCTACGGCGCCAGTTGCGGCCATTTCGGCGAGCGCCACGAGCGACGTTTGTGTGCTTGATACCGTATACTTTGCCGCCGTCAACCCGGGCAACGCCCTGGCGCAGTGGACGTTTGGGCCGGGAGCAGTCCCCAGCGTCGCCACCGGTCCAGGCAACCACGCCGTGTACTTTTTCTCGGCCGGACCCAAAACGGTGACCCTGCAGCTCAACGGGGCTGGCGGAACCGACCGCGACACCATTAGCCTGAACGCGGTACCTAACCTCAACGGAACGTGGAGCTTCCAGACCGACAGCGCGTTCATCTTCCGCGGCCTTGCCGCCGTGACGCAGGGCAACGCCCTGGGATACCTCTGGGACTTCGGCGACGGCACGACGGCCACAACGGCCTCGGTACGCCACGTCTACGCTGCGGCGGGCACCTATCCGGTGCAGTTGACGGTCGACGGACCTTGTAACGACGTGACCTTCTCGACCAACGCCGTCATCAGTTCCGTGGGTCTGGACGAACCTGAAGTCGGCTTTGCCGTGTCGCCCAACCCGACCGACGGGCTACTGCGCGTCGAAGGGGTGCTGCGCCCTGAAGCGTTCCGCATCATCGACCTGGCCGGAAGACTGGTTTGCGCCGGACGCTGGCCCGCAGAAGACCTGATCGATGTGCGTTCCTTGAGCGCGGGCAGCTACGTTCTCGAGCTCCAGCACGAAGGACGCAGCCAGCGCATCTTGGTGGTCAAACGTTAAGGATCAGGTTCTGAGGTCTATCGACGGGGTCCCGCCGCGAGCAGCGCGGCGGTGATCGCTCCGTTGAGCAAAATCAACTCAAACCCAAACTGGTACCCGAACCAAGCCGGTCCGGCCCAGCTCGCGCCGTAGGTAAGCACGGGGCCGAGTACGCATGCCGCAGGAATCCACCAGCCGACCGGGCGCAGTGAAGTGAGCTGCCCCAGGGCAAAGAGTCCGAGCAACGGCCCATACGTATAGCCCGCAGCCGTGAAAATGGTGGTAATGATGCTTTGGTCGGCAAAAGGCTTCACGGCGACCATCAACGCCCCCACGGCCACGGTCATGCCAACGTGAACCTTGCGGCGAAGCCGTTCCGCACGAGCCGCCGGCATGCGCTCCACGCCCATAATATCGACTGAAAACGAAGTCGTTAGGGCGGTCAAGGCCGAATCAGCACTTGAATAGGCTGCGGCGACCAAACCCAGTACGAACAGAATTCCGACCGCGGCGGGCATTTCGGGCGATAGCGCCACCGCCGCAAAAAGTCGATCACCCACGACGTCGATGCCCGCGCCATCGGCGTAGCGGTACAGCACAATTCCCAGCGCCAAAAACAGCAGGTTGACTGCCACCAGCACCAGGCTAAATACCCCCATGTTTAGTTGGGCTTCCTTGAGGCTGCGGCAGGTCAGGTTTTTTTGCATCATATCTTGGTCGAGCCCCGTCATGGTGATGGTGATGAACATCCCCCCGAGAAACTGCTTCCAAAAATTGCGGCCGTCGGTGGCCTCCGGAAAAAACCACTGGGATTCTGGCTGCTCCCACAACCAGGTCCAAGGTTCAGAAACGCTTAAATCACCTAAAAGCACCACGAGTACCCACACCAAAACCCCCAGCATCGCGGCGGTTTGCAGCGTGTCGGTGAAGACCACGGCGCGAATTCCGCCCCGGTGGGTATACAGCCAAATCAACCCCAGCACCCCGACCACCGTGGCGCCAAACGGAAGTCCAAACGGCTGGGCCACCAAATCGTGCAAGATCGCGGCCACCAAAAACAGGCGCAGCGACGACCCGACCCAGCGCGACACAATAAAAAGCCAAGCCCCAGTTCGGTAGGCTGACAGCCCAAATCGCTGATCGAGGTAGCCATAAATGGTCGTCGTCGCGGTGCGGTAGTACAGCGGAAGCAGCACCAAAGCCACCACGGCATAACCCGCAACGTAGCCAAGCACCATCTGCAAATAGCTAAATGAAGAGGTGCCCACCCAACCTGGAACCGAAACAAAGGTTACGCCGCTGAGCGAGGCGCCGATCATGCCAAAACTGACCAGCCACCAGGGGCTTTGGCGTCCGGCCGTGAAAAACTGATTGTTGTCGGCCGTGCTTCGCCGAGTTGCCCATTCCGCAACCAGAACCAAAAGCAGAAAATAAGCCGCGAGCACGGCGAGTACGAGGAAAGGACCATGGATCATGGTCGCAAAGATGCCGTATTTTTGGATGATGGAACTACCCTCAGCCGCATTAGAACGCGCAGTAAGCGAATTAGCGCGGCTACCGGGGATCGGGCGAAGGTCCGCCTTGCGGCTTGCGCTGCACCTGATTCAGCAGGGCGAAGACCGCATGAATCAACTCGCCGACGCCGTGCACAACCTGGCCGAGCAGACCACCCTGTGCGGCCAATGCCATTCTCTGAGCGACACGCCCACCTGCCGCATTTGCGCCGACGAACGGCGCGACCGCCAAACCCTCTGCGTCGTCGAAGACGTGCGCGACGTACTCGCGCTTGAAAACACCCAGGCCTTCCGCGGCCGCTACCACGTGCTGGGCGGACTCATTTCCCCCATGGACGGCATGGGCCCCAGCGACCTGAGCATCGACCATCTGGTCGAACGCGTGGGCGCCGAAGGCATCGCCGAAGTGCTTTTTGCCCTGAGCACCACTATGGAGGGCGACACCACCGCCTTTTACCTCTACCGCCGCCTGCAGCCGCTGAACGTGAACCTCACGGTGATGGCGCGCGGACTCCCCGTAGGTGACGCCCTGGAGTATGCCGACGAGCGCACCCTTAGCCGAGCCGTTGAGCAGCGCGTGCCGTACGAGCAAACCATTAAAGGCTAACTTCACCCCGTGCGCCTTTCGGTTCTCATCGTCAACTACAACGTCAAGGCCTTTCTTGACCAGTGCCTGCAATCGGTGCGGAGCGCTTCGCGCGGACTCGACGTCGAAGTCATCGTCGTGGACAACGCCTCGACCGACGGCAGCGGAACGTGGATCCCAACACATTTTCCTGAAGTGCGCTGGATCGACTCCCCCACCAACCTGGGCTTTGGGCGGGCCAACAACCTCGCCCTGCGCGAAGCTACCGGCGACGTGGTGCTCTACCTCAACCCCGACACCGTCGTCCCCGAAGACAACTTTGCGACGGCCTTGGCCTACCTCGAGGCACACCCCGAGGTCGGATCCTTGGGTTGCCGCATGATCGACGGAACCGGCGCCTTCCTCCCCGAATCCAAGCGCGCCCTGCCCACCCCAACCGTCGCCCTTTACCGCCTGCTTGGGCTCAGCGCGCTGGCGCCGCGGAGTCCGCGCTTTGCCCGCTACTACCTCGGCCACCTGCCCGAGGACCAAAATGCCGAAGTCGACGTGCACTGCGGCGCGTGGATGATGGTCCGCAAACCCGTGCTCGACCAGCTCGGCGGTTTTGACGAGGCCTTTTTTATGTACGGCGAGGACATCGACCTGAGCTACCGAATTCAGCAAGCCGGCTGGCAGAACCACTACCTCGCAACCTCGCCCATTATCCACTACAAAGGCGAGTCGACCAAGCACGCCACGTGGAAGTACGTCAAAACCTTTCACGAAGCCATGGACATTTTTGCCCGCAAGCATTTTGCGGGTCGAGCGTCCTCATTCAGCGCCCTCATTCGGTTAGGCATTTACGCCAAGGCGAGCGCCTCGATGCTCCAGCGGTGGGCCGCCGTGCTTCTTCCGCTCCTTTTGGAGCTCGCGCTCGGACTTTACCTGGCGGAATCCATGACTACCTACTGGGAGCGCTCGCACCGCTACGTCGAGGGTGGTGCCTACCCCGAGGCCTACCGCCAGCTGGTGC
>VGVV01000032.1 GCA_016873895.1 Ignavibacteria bacterium | reverse complement strand
AGCCGAACTCGACCAGTTACGATCCCTATGGGTACAAGCCTACAAGCGAGCGGACCATCTGCCCAAAGGGACGGCATCCGACATCTTCATCTTCCCGGAAAAAAGAGGTGGCGAAGAGTTATCCACGCCCATCAACATCATTGCGCAAGAACTCTGTAACAACATTCGGAGGAGCCTAGTGCACGATGATGTGGCGAAATCCATAACGGTAATGGAACTCCAAAGAGCCAAGGACGAGTGGATGTGTCACACGCTCCATGAGCTGTACGACGAGATGGAGCTCTGGGAGTGGGACGCCGTGCAGCACAACCGATGGGCGAGGGCCCTGAAAGCGAGCAACCTGGTAAAGGTTCGGCCAATGTGGTACATAGAAGATACAGAACAAGAAGGGAGAAAGCTCAGTTGGGCAACTGCGACAAGATCACTGCGGAGGCTCAAAGCCAGAATCGTGAAAGTGGGGGGTAAAAGAGAACAGCCCAGGGAACAAACATGGAAACTTGCAGACGCAGCACAATGGGAGCTCTTGTTCCGAGGAGAGGAGGTGTTTTGGAAGACTGCTGGAGCCATCCGAGACGCAGGATATGGGTCGGTCCTCAGTCTGATACAAGAAACCGCCACAGCTCAGAGCCCAGTCCCGCTGCTTACTCGAGAGGGAGGGAGTAGGGGTACAAGACATCTGCGGATACTGATTCCGATGGGAATTGAGGGCATCATGGAATGCGAGAGAGCAACTCTCCAAGCGTGGCTTGAGCTAGTAGACTGGACGGGACTGGAAGTGTTACCGGGGTCTCAGGTTCCAAGAAAAATGAAATTGAACATGGACTCCAAGGGTGCGATGCACCAATGGTTGGCCCTTGCAGAAAAGAGGTGCGGAATTACAGACCACGATGATGCCCAAATGTTTACCAACAACGGGAGGGAGTTGAGCGCTTTGGCGAAAGCCATTAGAGAGCAAACTCCTAATGCGGAGGATAGAGTGCAATCGATGAGCGGAGGGGAGGTCCTATGCACCGCTCTCATTGCCTGGCTCCGAGATGGGGATGACAGCCTTGAAGTGAGTCAGAAAGTCGTGGAAATGGTGTGGCCAAGGGCATGTGCAGGGTGGCCCCAAACGCAACAAGTCTGGAAGAGCGAAGGAGCAACCAAGCTAGAACTCCTCAGCGAAATCGAAACAGCGCTACGAAAGGGTGGTGCAAGATGCCAGCAGCATCTTACCCGACTAGGATACTACTGTCCCCATTGTCAACACGGGTCGTGCACAGTGTGTAATGACCAAGAGGGTCGTATACAGTGCCCGAGATGTCAGACCCCTTTCCCACACATGACCCCGGTGCACAGGCAACAGGTGCGCACCCATGCCTACGCACCCCCATGCCTCAACTTGCATGCTCTGGGAGAACAATGGATCGGGGAAGTGTCGGACGTAGACATCGTGCAGAACCCCCCGGAAGACAGCCATGAAGGTGACCAGCTCATATTCAAGGCTCACATCCGGGGGTGGGAAACTGAGGCTCGGCAGATACGCTGTCAGTCTCTAAAGGGAAAATCGGATCTCGCCCTACGCCAAGCACTGCTGAGACCAAGGTGGAAGGATATACTACTTATCCCGCAACACTGGTACCCTACGGACTCGCCAAAATTTGAGACGGAAGGATGGTGGTATGCTCCTGCAGAAGAGGCTCTAGGACGAACGTGCAAGTCCTGCCGAACGTTTTATGAAATCGAAAATTCCGCAGGAGCGAAACGGTCGAGAAGACGCAACGTGAGGTGCCCCAAATGTCAGTCCGAGAACGATCAAGCAAAAGCAACAGGCAAGCGAGGCACACAGAAGAACGCACAGCGCAAAAAAGCAGCACGAGCACTTGACACAAGCAACCTTCGGCGCTCAAAGAGGATGCGTGGACAGGAGCGGGTGTGCTATCACGGGAGCTCTTCGGATAGTGATAGTCTAGATTCTGATGATGATCATGAATACGATGCCAGGCCATGTTACGGGATTAGGATGCGAGCAGCGGACCCTCGGTACATCACGGAGGGCAACGACATCAACAGGGGGGATGTGCTCCTCACGATGGCGCAGGTGAAACAGCTGATAGACCTTAAGGCAAAATCAGCGGCGGAAATAGCCACGATCTGGCTCACCACCGCTGAAATGGGCTTCTCTCTGACCGCTGAATCAAACGAGGTAACGTGCCCGCAGGATGCAAGGGAGGGGAAAGTCAGTGATCGATTCCTGGCCCCTGCGATATCGAGCTTCGCAACAAGCGTGCTTGCGGATGACGAACAGGTGGAGGACCTGACCCAACCAGTCAACGAAGCAAGAAGGCAACTAGAAAGCCTGCACCGGCGATGGAGCAAAATCACCAAGACATCACAAAGTGAGAACGTCCGAATGAAAGCATGCAAGGAGGCTGAAAAGTCAAACAAGTTCATAAGGATAGTTCAACGCAGAGACCTGCCGTGGGAGAAAGACTCTGTCGCAAGAGCGGCGTATGATCCAGAGCATATTCCGGATTGTAACGTGCAAGCTACAGTTGGAAAGCACTTCCTCTTCCACGACGAGATTCCAAAAGCGGCTAATGGGTTGGGATACCTTCGAGTGACCACAAAATCCCTGTGGTGGCAGCACGAACACTTTCCAAATGTATGGACGTCCGAAGGACTCACTACATGCATGGAAAACGGGTATCCGTGGACCGTCAACAGCACAACGTGGAACCACCTCCGAATGATGTGGTTGGCAGCAGGAGACACCGAAAGTGAAGAGATTAATGGACGAGAAGAAGTTGTGGGACAAGGAGGAGCGACTGAACGAGAACACGTTGAGGAACGCGGAGGAACGACAGAGCAAGAAGGCAAGGCGGGAAGTAACGCAGCTACTGGACGAGAAGGAGCTACCGGACGAGAAGCAGCTGATGAAGGAGTAAAAGCGGCTAAACGAAAAGGAACTACTGGACGAGAAGGAGCCACGGAACGAGGAGCCCTAGACCTCTTGAGGCATGTCTACTTGGAGTCACTTTTTCAAGATGCTCTTGAAGCGAATGGCTACAGATCACCAACATGGCGCATTTTACGAGCGCTACAAGCCATCATCAAAGCTAATGTGGTGATTGGAGAGTCAAGACTCACAGCAGCGCCCTTCTTTGAGGGAGCGGGGAGACCGTCTGGACCTTTTTGGGGACCTCAGCAAGGGCGGAGAGTAATCTTGTGGGAGAGTCTGAGCCGAGAGGACCAACAAAAGTGCCTCAATGACCTTCAAGATGACACAGATTGGGTCATATGGTGTAAAGCCAAACCGAAAGATATGGCCACACAAGCATTCCGAGCTTATGGACAATGTATCTTTGAAGGTAAAAGGGAGACACCGAAGCAGGCCAAGGACACTCAGGAAGACGTCTCGGGAGGGAAGCATGTCGTCAGAGCCAGAAGCTGGTGGAAACGAGGTGATGTGAGTGCGTGCGCTGCTCAGACACACATGCAGTGCTGGGTGCACCGAGACGCAATCGTCGATGAAGGTCAAGCGGAGATGAAGATGCGGGAAGCATGGGAACATGAACACAGCAAGGACGAAATGAGCATCGACCTGCGAGGTCTCGAACGACATTATTGGAATGGAACGGAAGCGGGATGCCTAGGGTGCTACGACTTTCCAGGAGAGGCCTGGGCAGGGGACGGATCAGTGCACAAGGGAGTGATGGGAGCAGGAATTATCTGCCTTCAACGACCGACGTGCATTTTTGTAGTGCGTGTGGGAAGGGAAGAAGAAGGCGTCAGCTCTCTGAGAGCAGAGCTAGCGGCGATGGCTCGCGCCTTGCAGGCAGCCCCAGCCGAGAGTGACTTGATCTACCTGTGCGACAGTGAAGCCGCTCTCAACAAGATATCGAGATGGATAGGAAGCGGCCCGCGCACAACGCTCGCAGGAGACGCCAATGCCGACATCATGATATCAATTATCGAACGAATACGCGAACGAGTGCAGAAGGGAGCGCGTACATTCATGGTCAAGGTCAAAGCGCATCGCGGAGAGCCCTTGAATGAGAAGGCCGACACTCAGGCGGAAAACGCAAGGCAACTGCAGGATGACTGTCGACAGTGGACGGTACGTACCCCAAGCATGACGTACGAGTGGAGCGACAGCAACGGAGTGAAGCGGACAACGGCATGGTCGAAAGCTGTCAGGAAGGCAATGGTACGAGGAGGAGCTGAATACCAAGTGCAGGAGGCAACAAATCATGCGGTGACCAACTGGCGTAAAACGTTCCTGCGTGACACCAACG
>VGVV01000031.1 GCA_016873895.1 Ignavibacteria bacterium | reverse complement strand
TGGATTATGCTGAAAGTGATGTATCAGAAGACCCATCCCAACATAAACAAAGCCATGTGCTTATGCTGACCAATGCTGGAAAATGGACAGGAAATATAGTGGCCTTACCAAACAATCGAGTGCGAGTTACTAGCCCAGCATATTGGGTCACAGGTGAGGGAGCACCCGATTTTCGACCCGGTCAATGGGTTCATTGTGCGGAGCAAGATGATTCGTATATGGATCCCGAGGTGACGTTTAACAACTTGTACAAAGAGTAGATGATGAAAAAGGGGATGGCAAAGAAGGATCTTAGGGGCAGTTAACAATGGCCGTTTCTGGAACCAAGTCTTTTGAGCTTGACGTCGCTGAGTACATCGAAGAGGCGTATGAGCGTTGCGGTATTGAAGTAAGAACAGGCTACGATCAGCGGACAGCTCGTCGTAGTCTTAATCTTGTCTTGGCCGATTGGGCAAACCGTGGACTTCTGCAATGGACAATTGAGAACCAGACAATCACGATGATTTCTGGAACGCCAACGTACAATCTTGCGGCTTCCGATATTGATGTTATTCAATCAATTTGCCGTATGCCTACTGGTCAGGGAACTTCGTCACAATCAGACCTGACAATGGACCGTGTTAGCCGGGAATACTACAACAATATTCCCAACAAACTGACAACCGGTCAGCCGACTCAGTACTATGTTGATCGTCAGGTTATTCCTGTTCTGTATGTCTGGCCTACTCCTGACACCAACTACAGCGTTGTTGTGACAAAACTGACGCGTATGGATGACGCCGTGGCAGGCGTCAATACAATGGACATGCCGTTTCGTTTCTACCCCTGCCTTGCAGCAGGGCTGGCGTATTATCTAGCAATTAAAAAAGCTCCTGATCGAGTTGGGTTGCTTAAGGCCGTTTATGACGAAGAGTTTATTAGGGCTTCGACTGAGGATAGGGACAGGGCTTCCTTAAATATAACGCCGGGAAGAAGTTCTTACCGTGTGCTCATGTGACACGTTTTGCCAGCGGTACTTACTCTATTGCCATCTGTGACCGATGCGGGTTTCAGTATGACTATTTGCAACTTCGTAAGGAATGGAACGGTTTAAAAACTTGTCCGGAATGCTGGGAAGTCAAGCATCCGCAATTAAGTCCGATTTACCCGCCAACAGAGCCACAAGCTTTATATGAACCTCGCCTGTCTCCGGGCGAGCCGATGGATGTGCCTGTTCAGGATGGACAGTTTCCATTTTTAAGCAACTCTCTGCTTCAGGGGATCACTCAGGTTGGTGTCGTTACTGTGGAGATTACCTAATGGCTTGGACATACGCTACGCTGGTTCAAGCCATTAAGGACTGGACACAGTACGATGAAACCACTTTTAACAACAATATCAATACGTTTATTAAAAATGCTGAAGAACGTATACTTTTTGCTGTTGATCTTACTGTTTTTCGCAGAAACCAGACAAATAACCTAACTGTAGGGAATAAGTATTTACCAGTTCCTTCTGACTACTTGTCTTCTTTTAGTTTGGCAGTGACGGCAAATGGGTCAATAAACTTTTTACTTCAGAAGGATGTTGAGTATCTTCAGGAATACAACCCTACTGGAATTACAGGCGTCCCAAAGTATTATGCACCTTTTGATGTTAATACCTTTATTTTAGCCCCTGTCCCAAACAATACCTATGAGGTTGAGCTTCACTATTATTATCGTCCAAACAGTTTGACGGTTGAAACCAGCGGAACCTGGATTAGCAACTACGGCCAAGAAGCATTGTTGTATGGCTCTTTAGTTGAAGCGTATGCTTTTATGAAAGGTGAGTCAGATCTTTTGGGCATTTATAATCAACGGTTTGTTGAGGCATTATCGCGCCTTAAAAACTATGGTGAAGGCAGAGAAGACATAGACGCTTACCGTGACGGTCTTATCAGAGTAAAGGCTAACTGATGTTTACACAAGAACTACAGACAACGGTGTTTCCGGTTGAGGTTTCCGTAAGTAAGGACGGAGGTCACCCGCCCGAGTTTTGGGCCAAGCGAGCAGTGGACCGCATTATTTGTATCGAAAACTCTGTCAGTCCCGTTATTTCAGAGCAGGCACGGGCCTTTCGTGCTCAAATAGAACACGTTATACTGCAAAGCATGGTTCGGGCAATTGCCTGTGATCGGGGTAAAGTTGGTCTTATGTTAACAGAAGCAGGCTATCCCCAGCTTGCTGAAATAATCAGGAGGCCGTAATGGCGTTCACAGGTAATTACATGACAACGTCGTTCAAACTCGATCTTTTGAACGGCAAACAGGCTTTTGGAACAACGGTTGTTCGTGCTTCGACAACAGCTGATTCGTACAAAATGGCTCTTTATACTTCTTCTGCCACGCTGAATGCATCTACAACAGTTTACACGAGTTCCGACGAAACCACCAATTCTGCGGGAACTGCCTATGTTGCGGGTGGTTTACTTTTAACAGGTGCAACATCGACTTCGTCGGGCACTACAGCATTTTGTGACTTTGCAGATGCTGCGTGGCCTTCGGCTACTTTTACCGCCCGAGGGGCCTTAATTTACAACCAAACACAAGCAAATAGTTCGGTTGTTGTTTTAGACTTCGGTTCGGATAAGTCGGCAGTTGCAAACACGTTTACCGTTTTGTTTCCTACTAATGACGCAAGCAACGCTATTATTCGTATAGCTTAACTTCTACATGTCAGATCCTATTGTTGCATTTGAGGGGTGGTCCAGGTCTCAAGGTTGGGGCTATGGTCCTTTTGGAACAGGGGGGCCAGTTACAGGGCTTGGTACAGGGGCGGTCGGTACTGTTTCTGTCGATATCGGGGTTGAGTTAACGGGTGTTTCGGCAACGGGTTATGTGGGAACGGTTCTTGTACCACAAGACACCGTGTACGTTACGGGAGTTCAAGGACTTGGACAAATTGGTACGGTTTCTGTAGTGGCAAACTGTAATGTTTTTGTTTCGGGAGTAGAAGCAGTTGGCACAACAGGTCCAGTTTTTGTCTGGGGTGAGGTTATTCCTCCTTCGGCTTCGGGCTGGACCCCCATTGTGCCGTTCTGATTAAACAAGTATAGTTACACGCTGTTGTCGTGTTAACGATTTAAAGGTGACAAATGGCAAGTACTTATTCAACAAACCTTAAAATCGAACTCATGGGTACGGGAGACCAGTCCGGCACATGGGGCGATACGACAAATACAAATCTTGGTACGCTTCTTGAGGAGGCGATTGCTGGGTATACGACCCAATCCCTTGCTGGTGCCGGACCAACAGCCCTGACAATCCCAAACGGTGCGACGGGTGTTGGGAGATATTATGTTATTGAGTTTACCGGATCTCCGACGGCGGCCCATAACGTAACCGTTCCCGCAGTTCAAAAACCTTATATTATTTTCAACAACACCAGCGCTTCGATTGTCTTTAAAGTATCGGGTCAAACCGGTGTTACACTTGCCGTCGGCAAAAAGGCTATTGTCTATAACAATGGTACAGACGTCATCGAAGTTGTGAATGCTCCTGTAGGTGAAGCAACGACTCAGACGCTGACAAACAAGACTCTTGGTGCGACGACAATTACCGGCGACCTTCTTATGAGCGGTACAGGTCAGCTGGACCTTCCTGTCGGTACAACGGCACAGCGCAGCGGCTCCCCAAACTCCGGTATGATCCGGTTTAACTCGGACAACAGTGCTTTTGAGGGCTACAATGGTTCAGCATGGGGCAACATTGGTGGAGGTGCTACGGGTTCTGGAGGTGATCAGGTTTTTTTCCAAAACGGACAAACAGTAACCACATCTTATAGTATACCTTCCAACATAAATGCTGGCTCGTTTGGTCCGATTACGGTTTCTGCATCTGCTACAGTTACAATCCCTGCATCATCAACATGGACGGTGGTATAAATGGGTAGTCTTACACTCAACGGCGCAACAAGCGGCCAGATCACCATCAATCCGCCAGCGGTTGCGGGAACGAATACGATTACACTTCCGGCTACGACGGATACGGTAACAACCAATGCCGCCACTCAGACGCTGACTAATAAGACGCTGACAAGCCCGACAATTACTGGCGCTGCCATGTCTTCAATGGCAAGCAGCGTTATTACGTCTGGAACCGCTGTTGCATCTACATCAGGCACAAGCATTGACTTTACGTCTATCCCTTCTTGGGTAAAACGTATTACAATTAATTTCCAAGGCGTAAGCACAAGCGGTACTAGTTTTGTAATTGTTCAACTTGGCACTGGATCAACAACATATACAACAACAGGCTATCTTGGTGCAGTTAATAGTGCGAACTCAATCACAAATCAGACAACAGGTTTTGGTGTCATTGGACAGCCAATCGCCGCCAATGTATTGCATGGAACAGCAACCGTCACAAACTTGACTAGTAACACTTGGTGTTATGCAGGCACAATTTATTTGTCAAATACCGCTGGTGGTGGTGGCGGTGCTGGAAGTATTTCATTAGGTGCGACCTTGACAGCTATTCGCATTACTACTGTCAACGGTACAGACACCTTCGACGCTGGTTCCATCAACATTCTGTATGAGTGAGAACATCAATGCCCGCAATACTCAAAACCACCATCATCCAAGATCCATCATCTGCCTCCAGCAATATATTGCTGGACTCAAGCGGGAACGTAAACCTTGCTC
>VGVV01000030.1 GCA_016873895.1 Ignavibacteria bacterium | reverse complement strand
ACACAGTATTTACGGGCTCAATCAACTCTGACGGCTCGCTCAACCTGCCATTAATCAGCAAGATCAAAACTGGGGACTACAAGATTTTGCTGTACAAACCCAGCAACAGCGTTCGCGCCCCCATGACTGTCCACGTCGATAAAAACGGCGCCGAGGTCAACCCGAACCTATCGAAGTACGCAGGCGAACTGTTCGTACTCGGCTTGGCCAACACAACCAAGCGCGTGTTCCGCATCACCGACGTCTCCATCGGCGAAGAAGCCGAAATCACCCTCAAAGCACTGGAATACCCCGTGGCCAACAACAAGGCACTAATTGCAGAGGGTATGACCACCACCGACTGGAACGATTACCATGAGTGGAGCTAACGCGGCACCAAGGGATCTGTAGCCATGGCTGAGTACTACTACGGACGCATGGGCAGCCTGGTGTTTAAGGACGACGACAATGCGTCCGCGGTGGAGCGCACCATCGCCCGCGTCACCAACTGGAGCATCGAAACCACAGTGGATGTGGTGGAAGCTCAGACGATGGATATGGATAGTAAACGTCGCTTTCCCATTGCCAGCAGCAGCAGCGGATCCTGCACCGCACTGTATTACCGCACAAAACAAGATGAAGATATTTTTGTTATCTTACAAAAGGCAATGCACGATGGCAGTAAAACGGTAGGTATAAACAATCGATTTACACTTAAACTTAAAACCGGTAGCGCAGCCCGCGACGAGTTAAAGTGCAAAGTGTATATAACTACAGCCAGTATTCAGTGTGCCACCAGCGAAATGACGACTATTGCGCTGTCATTTACTGTTGATGAAATAGATAAGACTTTTGGATTGAGTGCGCCGTAATGGCTAACCCTACCTTTAAGTCTACCTATTACTACGGCAGAAACGGCTACATTGCGAAACGAATGAGCGTCGGCGGCCAAAACGTCGAGGTAGAAATTAGCCGTGTCATGGACTGGAGCATTGAAGCCTCTGTCGACATGGTGGAAACAACCACGTTTGAATCAGACGCGGCCACATATGTACCAGGAAAACAGACAGCTACCGGCAGTTGTTTAATTCTTTACTACCGCGACACCAAACCTATATCATACAAAACCGCCGACTTTTCACAGCTTTTAGACGGTATTTTTAAGACCACAAACTCTTCAACGCAAGATCGTTTTTTACTCACTCTGGGATTTAAAGACGGGGACGACCCCAACAAAGACCGCATTCGTGCCTTTGTTTACGTGACTGGCGCCCAGATAACCTGCAGCACAACGGAAATGGCACAAGTGCAACTACAGTTCACCGTAGACGGCCACTTCCTCAACGTCTTCGATAAGACTGTCTAACCATGCCATACATTCTAGGCGGCAACGGTTTTATCAAGTTCAAGCGGGGCTCCAGCGTCAATCCGCTGCCCGCAACTGTCGACAAAGCAGATGTCAACACAATTTTGAATCGCGTGGGCGTCAACATTGAGACTGACGACCTCATTACGGGCGACCGCATCAATTTTGAAACAAAAGACCCCGAGGGCCTTTTATTTTTACCAGACGACCCAAACAGCACACCCCCTGCCCCCCCAAAACAAGCGACTTATTTTATCCAGCGCAACAACATTGATGGCAAATCAGCCGGAGGTTTGCGTCTTTTTGAAACCTTTAAGGACGCTGTTAATAACGACAGATCAAAAGAGGTAACCATCGTTGACAGCTGGCCCGCAGGCGTTACATCCATCAACATCACCTACGCCATAGAAGACCTTGACTACCAGACGCTTGGCGCTGTTCGCAGCTACACGTTTAGTACCGAACGGGCTGCCATCGACGTCACAAGCCTTGGGGACTCTTTCCGCCGCCAATACGAAGCCGGGTTACTCAGCGGCACGGGCAGCATCAGCTGCATTTTTGATTACGAGAGCAACAAATCTACGGAAGCCAGCGCGGTGATGCTGCAGATCCTGAATCGCGCCACCGTCGGCAGCGGCTTTGACGCGCACCTCGTTCTTGGAGAAGGTTTGGGCGATAAGGGCGATCTGTCCATTTTCTACGAAGTTACTGGCGTAATTACCAAAGCCGGTATTGAAGTCAGCGCAGACTCCACGATCAACTGTGAGATCGACTTTGTGACTACAGGCGACATCCACTTCCGTCTGGGACGTGTGGGCGCAACATTGACGATCAATTCCAACTTGCCAGTCCAACGCTCGACGGTGGACCTGACCTACCTGACGTTGCAGGCTACCGACTAACAGGCGCCCTACACTGGTTCATATGTAGTAGCGGCCTGGCACCGATGGCAAGCGTTGCGATTTCGCAGCTAAACCAGCTTTCAAAAGCCGGCGTAGCAGCTGACGACGAGCTGCCGATTGTTGACGTATCTGCCAACGAGACCAAAAAAGTCGAGGTTTCGGACCTAGTTGAAAAGGGCGTCGAGCTGATCGCCAA
This sequence comes from Ignavibacteria bacterium, assembly GCA_016873895.1. GTDB lineage: Bacteria > Bacteroidota > Ignavibacteria > Kapaibacteriales > Kapaibacteriaceae > UBA10438. The sequence goes on along the minus strand of VGVV01000030.1, from coordinate 2,402 downwards.
CAGCTCGATTGATATTGCCAAGATCAACCAAGCCAGCGCCACCAAGATTGGCACCACTGCACTGGCAGATTCGGGTGTCACCTACGCCAAGATCCAAAACACCAGTGGCACCAACGTCTTACTGGGACGGAGCACTGCGGGGGCGGGCGTTGTTGAAGAGATTGCGTGTACCGCTGCGGGCCGCGCCCTGCTGGATGACGCCGACGCCACCGCGCAACGCAGCACCCTCGGTCTCGGCACCATCGCAACCCAGGCTGCATCCAGCGTCAATATCACCGGCGGCTCAATCACTGGTGCTGCCGTCGTTGACGCCACCGACGGCACCTTCACCAACGTCACCATCAGTGGCGGCAGCATCACCGGCATTACGGATCTAGCCGTTGCTGACGGCGGCACCGGTGCATCCACAGCATCTGGCGCCCGCACCAACCTTGGTGTGGCGATCGGCACTGACGTCCAGGCATACGACGCTGCGCTCCAGTCGATCTCCGGGCTAAGCACCTCAGCGGATCAAACGCTGTACACCACCGCGGGCGACACCTATGCCGTCACCGGGCTGACCAGTTTCGGCCGCTCGCTGATTGACGACGCCGATGCTGCCGCTGCCCGCACCACCCTCGGCCTTGGCACCATCTCGACGCTGAGCACGATTGGCACCGCCAACGTCAGCAACAGCGCGATCACCACCGCGCTCATCAACGACGACGCCGTAACAGCAGCCAAGTTGGCGGACAACAGCGCCACGGTTGTTGCTGGCAACGTCCCCTCAACGGCTGGGGCATTTATCGGCCAACGCCACATCAACAACAACACCGGGTTCACCTACACCTGGGATGGTGCGACCTGGATTCGCACGTCTGCGATCTCAACGCTGACTTTTAGCGACACCACCCCGCTGAGTTTCACGGTCACCTACCCGGACGCCTATAGCGCCACGATTACCACGGCCCTCGACACCCAAGCCGCCAACACGGTTTTGGCCGGCCCCGCCGCTGGCGCAAACGCCGCACCCACTTTCCGGGCGTTGACGGCGGCCGACATGCCGATTGCCACCAGCGTCGATCTTGGTGCCGTCACACCTGGCACGGGTCTGAGCGTAACGGCAGGTGGTGTCCTCAACCACACCAATACGACCACCGCGGGCACTTATACCAAGGTCACTGTCGACGCCCAAGGTCACGTCAGCAGCGGCACCACCCTTATTGCAGGCGACATCCCCGACCTGGACTGCAGCAAGATCACCACTGGCACATTTGCCGCCGGCCTGTTTGGCACCAACAGCATCACGGGCGTCAAGCTGTCGGACTCCTCGACGGTCCAATTTGGTGGCGCCGGCTCTACCAGCGGCGTGGTTACCTTCCCGAACGCCGACTTCAAGGGCCAACAATTTTGGGACGAACTTAACGGAGACCTGTATTTGTGGTCAGGCAGTGCCTGGCTACCGATCACGATTACCAGCGGCGAGCTGGTCTATGCCGGCGCCTATAACGCCAACACCAACCTAGTGGCCAGCGTGACATCGGCTGGTTCAGCCGCCGGTCTGACAGTTGGTGCAGGTTTGCCGGCGGCCAGCTCCACCAACAACCGTTATTACGTGGTGGTAAGCCAAAGCGGTAACGGCACGGGCAACGCCCCGGCTGTTGCCCTAGCGCCACCGGACATGATCCTGTCCAACGGTGCCACTTGGGATTTGATCGACGTTAGCAACGCTATCGCTGGTCAAACCGCATCCAACATCAGCTTTACGCCCTACGGCGGGATCATTGCCACCAACGTCCAAACCGCACTGCAGGAACTGGACGACGACAAGCTGGCCAAGGCCGGTGGCACGATGACCGGCGAACTGCTCATTGGTCATACGGGCAGCTTCAAGTTTGAAGGCAGCACGAATGACGCTTACGAGACTGAAATCACCGTGGTTGATCCCACGGCGGATCGAACGATCACGGTGCCCAACGTAACGGGCACGTTGGTTACGACTGGCGATACGGGCACTGTTACTAGCACGATGATTGCCGATGGCACCATCGTTGATGGCGACATCAATGCCAGCGCAGCAATTAGCGGCAGCAAGATTGTGGCGGGCACCACCAGCGTGGTCGGCGTGGTGCAACTGACCGACTCAACCAGTAGCACCAGCACCACCACTGCCGCGACGCCTAATGCGGTGAAGTCGGCTTACGACCTAGCCAACGCTGCACTGCCGAAGTCCGGCGGCACGATGACTGGCGCGATCACCTTCGCCGCCGGTCAAACGATCAGCGGTTACGCAGCCCTAGCAACTGCACAAACCTTTACGGCGGCACAGCGCGGCACCATTAGTGCCCTCGGTGCTTTAAGTGCTGGCACGACAACTCTAGATTTTGCAACAGCCAATAATTTCAGCCTTTCTCTTCCAGCCG
>VGVV01000029.1 GCA_016873895.1 Ignavibacteria bacterium | reverse complement strand
GTCAACGTAGTGTTGTGGACTGGATTAAAACACGTCTCAATGAGGACAACTAATTATGTGTAGCGGTCAAAGACAACACCACAGAAATGAAGAAGCAAAGCGTGAAGCTAATAGACAGGCTGTAGCGTTTGAAAATGCTTTGAAAGAAAGAGAAAAAGCAAATATGGCAATAGTTGAATCTCTGAAACCTAAGTACACTCCACCTCCGGCCAGTTCTGGCGCATCAATGATGGATAAGCAAGGTGTTCAAAGGAAACGTACCCGTAAGTCAAGTGTTATTGATGCTAGCAAGGGGGTTGCATCCTTGCGTATTCCACTAAACACTGGTGGTTCTAGTGGCTATGGTCCCAACATGGGTTAAATAAATGACAGCAAGAAGTCGGTACGATCACCTTTCAACATACCGTTCCCAGTTTCTTGACATTGCTGTTCAATGCTCTGAGCTTACTCTTCCGTATCTCATCCAACGTGATGAGAACCGGGTAACCCATCAAACACTACGACAACCGTGGCAATCCGTAGGAGCTAAAGCGGTCGTAACGCTTGCGGCCAAGCTTATGTTGAGCTTGCTGCCTCCACAAACGACATTCTTTAAGCTGCAGGTTCGTGATGACAAGCTAGGTACTGAGCTGCCTGCACAAGTCAGATCTGAGCTGGATCTAAGTTTTGCCAAAATGGAGAGAATGGTGATGGATTCGATTGCTGCATCCAGTGATCGAGTTACTGTTCATCAAGCTCTCAAACATCTTGTCGTAGGTGGCAATGCTCTTATCTTTATGAGCAAGGATGGATTGAAGCATTATCCATTGAATCGCTTCGTTGTTGAACGAGACGGAAACGGCCAAGTAATTGAGATCGTAACCAAAGAACTTATTAGCAAGAAACTACTACCGCAAGAATTGGTTAGTAGTAAAATTCCTAATCAAGTTAATAGCAATGGTGTCTCCTTAAATGGAGATGACCTAGAAGTGTATACTCACGTCCGACTTGATAACAACCGTTGGATCTGGCACCAGGAGGTGAACGATAAGAAGCTTCCTGGTTCTGAAAGCAAAGCTCCAAAGGATGCATCCCCCTGGCTCGTCTTGAGATTCAATTCGTGCGATGGTGAGAATTACGGAAGGGGCCGCGTTGAGGAGTTCCTTGGTGATATGAAGTCTCTTAATGCACTGTGTCAGGCCCTCACAGAAGGCTCTGCAGCAGCCGCTAAAGTGGTCTTCGTGGTATCACCCTCAAGTACTACTAAACCGCAGACGCTGGCCCAAGCAGGCAACGGTGCAATCGTTCAAGGTAGGCCTGAAGATATTGGAGTAGTTCAAGTTGGTAAGACTGCTGATTTCAGTACAGCTGCCAACATGATTGCAACTCTTGAGCGTCGCATCTCTGAAGCGTTCCTTGTACTGAGTGTACGCCAAAGCGAGCGCACTACAGCCGAAGAGGTCCGCCTCACTCAACTTGAACTTGAACAACAACTTGGTGGATTATTCTCCCTACTGACTGTCGAGTTTCTAATACCTTACCTTAACCGAAAGCTACTTGTTCTGCAACGTAGCGGTGAGCTTCCACGTATCCCTAAAGAGATTGTGCGACCAACCATTGTGGCTGGTATCAACGCTCTTGGTAGGGGACAAGATCGTGAAGCCCTTACAACATTTATGGCAATGATTGCCCAAACACTTGGTCCTGACAATCTAATGCGTTACATCAATCCTGATGAAGCGATTAAACGTCTGGCTGCAGCTCAAGGTATTGATGTGTTGAACCTTGTGAAGTCAATGGATCAACAGCAGCAAGAACAGCAACGAGCAATGCAACAACAATCTCAAATGCTTCTTACTAAGCAAGCAGGCCAGATGCTACAAGCACCGATTGCTGACCCCTCTAAGAATCCTAATGCCGAGGAAATGCTTGGCAATGTTGTTGGGGGGCTGACTGACCAAGAAGAACAACCACCACAGTAATGTATGTCTGAAACCCTAACTTATGACCCAACTCCACCCGCAGAGGTAATTGCTTCTCAGGAAGCTGACATGGCAGAATCTCTTGCGCTTGGGGAAGAGTTGATGGCACAGCAGGAAGGTCTGCTGGCTGGTAAATACAAAAACGCACAAGAACTTGAACAGGCCTACGTCGAGCTACAACGCAAGCTAGGCAGTAAGGAAGATGACTCTGAATATGAGGAGACTGATGAAGGTTACTCTGAGGATGAACAAGTAGAGGAGGAGTCACAAGAGGAGTCGGATGACCCGACCATTGACTTCCTTTATGATGTTGATCAAGAGTACCAAACAAACGGAGAACTCAGCGAAGAAACCTTAGAGAGGTTTTCGCAGATGTCCTCTCGTGAATTGGTTGACGCATACTTCCGCTACCAACAACAAGTTGGACCTCAGCAACAATCACAAGGTGTTGAGTTGTCTTCTGGTGAAATCAATGCAATCAAGAATTCTGTAGGCGGCGAAGCAGCTTATCAACAACTGACAGGCTGGGCAGCAGAAAACTTTACTCCTGCAGAAGTACAAGCTTTTGATTCTGTTGTGGAGTCAGGTAATACTGCAGCTATCAACCTTGCTCTGCAAGCACTTTACTATCGATACACTGACGCTATGGGCTACGAAGGTGAAACACTACAGGGTAAACCCGCACGTTCTATGGACACCTTCCGTAGTCAAGCTGAACTTGTTCGTGCAATGAGTGACCCTAGATATGACAATGATCCTGCATATCGACAAGATGTGATGGATCGACTTGATCGATCTGACCTCAACTTCTAATGACTAAAAATATTTGGGCAAAAGAGCCAACAATTTATATGGATCCTAATTACTACGAATCACATAATGAACGTGCTGAACTGCTCAACGGTCGGCTTGCAATGCTTGGCTTTGTAGCAGCAGTAGGTGCATATCTTGTTACTGGTCAAATTATCCCAGGAGTACTTTAATGTGCTGTAGCAACAAAAAAGGCCATAAGCACAATGGCAACAAAAAGAAGTAATGTCAGTCTAAAGATTGGCGTACACAAATCACGCACTGGTGGCTTAACAGCTGCTGGCCGTGCAAAATACAATCGTGAGACAGGTTCCAATCTCAAGGCGCCACAACCTGAAGGTGGGCCACGCAAACGATCATTCTGTGCTCGTATGTCTGGTAACCCAGGTCCAATGAAAGATGAGAAAGGAAGACCTACACGAAAAGCATTAGCCCTTCGTAAATGGAAATGTTAAATGACTAAGCCTGGCCTTTATGCGAACATTCACGCTAAGCGTAAGCGTATCGCACAAGGAAGTGGAGAGACGATGCGTAAGCCTGGGACTGCAGGCGCTCCAACTTCCAAGCAATTTAAACAAGCAGCTAAGACTGCAAAGAAAAAATAACGGAGTTAATCATGCCTAATGTTGGTGGTAAAAAGTTTCCTTACACTCCTGCTGGTAAAGCAGCCGCTAAGAAGGAAGCAGCTAAAAGTGGCAAACCAGTAAAGATGAAGCCCTCAGTTAAAAAAGGGTATTGACAGATAGAGGCATGGCTCCTAGCGAGTAGTGCTGTGCCTCTTACCGAGTAGATAGTCATATAAAAGTTCTTTGCTAATTAATTATGATTCCTATCCTAACTACTCTGTCGGTGATCTCCAGTTGGTACGGTCCTGGTTTCCACGGAAACCTAACTGCCAATGGTGAACGATATAATCAAAACGGCCTTACTGCAGCGCACAAGACACTCCCATTTGGATCTAGACTAAAAGTCTGTTACAAGCGGTGTGCCGTTGTTCGGGTCAATGATCGTGGTCCCTACATTACTGGTAGGGGTGTAGATCTCAGTAAAGGTGCGGCTGATGCAATCGGTCTCACTAACTCTGGAGTTGGAAGGGTTCAAGTAACTCGTCTTAACTAACTTCAACAATGACTGCAACTATCGCAGTACAACGCTCTCAGACTACATGGGAGCGTTTTTGTAGCTGGGTTACCAGCACTGATAATCGTCTTTATGTTGGTTGGTTTGGGACACTGATGATTCCGTGTCTCATTGCAGCCATTGCTTGCTTCATTCTTGCATTTGTTGCCGCTCCCCCCGTTGACATCGACGGCATCCGTGAGCCGGTATCTGGAAGTCTTCTTTATGGAAACAACATCATATCAGGAGCCGTCATTCCAAGCAGCAATGCCATCGGACTACACCTCTACCCAATTTGGGAAGCTAATTCACTTGATGAATGGCTCTACAACGGGGGGCCGTATCAGCTCACCGTCTTCCACTTTCTCATTGGTATCTATGCTTACCTGGGACGAGAGTGGGAACTTAGCTATCGACTAGGAATGAGGCCTTGGATCTTTGTCGCATATTCAGCTCCGGTTGCAGCCGCAACGGCTGTATTCCTTGTCTATCCATTCGGTCAAGGTAGCTTCTCGGATGGTATGCCTCTCGGTATATCTGGTACGTTCAACTTTATGTTGGTCTTCCAAGCCGAGCATAACATTCTCATGCACCCGTTTCACATGCTTGGTGTTGCTGGCGTTTTCGGTGGGGCACTCTTTAGTGCAATGCACGGTTCACTTGTCACGTCCTCGCTTATTCGTGAGACGACTGAAGAAATTTCTCAAAACCGTGGTTACAAGTTTGGACAGGAAGAAGAGACTTATAACATTGTCGCTGCTCACGGCTATTTTGGTAGGCTTATCTTCCAGTACGCTTCCTTTAATAACAGCCGTAGTCTTCACTTCTTTCTCGCTGCTTGGCCTGTGGTCGGCATTTGGCTTACTTCACTTGGAGTAAGTACAATGGCGTTCAACCTGAACGGCTTCAACTTCAACCAGTCGATCCTGGATTCCCAGGGTCGTGTGCTGAACACCTGGGCCGACGTGCTGAACCGCGCTGGTCTGGGCATGGAAGTGATGCACGAGCGCAACGC
>VGVV01000028.1 GCA_016873895.1 Ignavibacteria bacterium | reverse complement strand
GTGTTTTTGTCCTATGGGTTACATCATGTTTGGCTCTTTTTATGGGCCGGTCATGATGGACATATATGGTCTCTGGTCTTGTTTCGTTCAGCACTCAACTTGGTTGTAAGCGGAGCCTTGGCGACCGCAATTGCATGGTTCATACCTAAGTCTTCGAACGGATGATCCGAAGTCGCGTACTTATCGTCGGCGTAGTGCTCGTGCTCGCAGTATATGTTCTACGGCTCATTAACATTCAACTGATCGATAAGCGCTACAAATTAGACGCAGCCAACAATGCCCAGCGGATTGAAAAAATTTATGCTCCGCGCGGCATTATGCGTGATCGAAATGGTGTAGTGCTTGCCACGAACCAAATTGCCTACGACGTCGAGGTCATTTCGAGCCGCTTAACGCGGTTGGACACGGTTAAGCTCGCTGAGGTGCTCCAAGAACCCATAGAAGAAATCCGCAAGCAGCTCAAGAAGGCCAAAATCCAGGCCCCCTACCGGCCCTATGCGATATTGCGGGGCTTGATGATTAAGGACTACGCCGCCTTGCAGGAGCAAATTAACATGTTTGACGGGGTGCAGATGCGCAAGCGGACATTTAGAAAATATCCCCAGCCCCACGGAGGCAACGTCATGGGCTACGTCGGCGAAGTGAACGATTACATCTTGAAAAGCCACCCTGAGTACGACCTGGGTGACTACCTCGGAATTTCGGGAATAGAGTCGTCGTATGAAGACGTGCTTCGCGGCGAGGCTGGTCGGCGCTACATCATCGTGGACAACCGCAACCGCGACGTGGGACCCTATGCGCAGGGCAAGTACGACATGAAGCCGGTAATGGGGGCTGAACTCCAGCTCACCCTAGACGCTAAGCTCCAGGCCTTGGGCGAGGAGCTCATGCGCGGAAAGCGTGGGAGTATCGTTGCCATTGAACCGAGCACGGGCGAGATTTTGGCCCTGGTGTCTTCGCCGAGCTACGACCCCAACGCGCTGGTAGGCCGCTACCGTTCGCGCAACTACACGATTCTTTACCGCGATTCCCTCAACAAGCCCTTGTATGACCGGGCTATTTTGGCCGAGTATCCGCCGGGGTCGCCGTTCAAAATCCTCAATGCACTAATTGGACTTCAGGAAGGTGTGGTTAGCGAAGAAACGCAGTACACGTGCATCGACGGATACCATTTTGGCTCGCTGCACGTAGGATGCCACTGCAAAGCGGGCACGCTAGATCTGCGCGGGTCGATCAGCAAAAGCTGTAACAACTACCACTGCCAAGTGCTGAAAAAGGTGCTGGACAAGTACCCAAGTGCCACGCGGGGAATTGATGCCTGGCATCGACATGTGAAGAGTTTTGGACTCGGGGACTTTTTGGGGGTGGACTTGCCGACGGGCCGCAAAGGATTTGTGCCCGATGGGGCCTACTTCAACAAGTTGTACCGCAGCGACCGTTGGAAGGCACCGACGGTGATTTCGCTGGCCATCGGGCAAGGCGAACTCGTGGTTACGCCGATTCAGCTCGCCAACATGGTAGCTGCGGTTGCCAACCGTGGCTGGTGGATCCGTCCGCACGTGGTCCGTGCGATTGGTGGGGTCCCGTTGGATGACCCTGCGTTCACCACCGTGAACAAAACAACGATTGATCCCCAGCATTTTGAGGTCATTATTCAGGGAATGAACGACGTATTTGAGTCGGGTACCGCGAGTGCTTCGCGGCTTGAGGGGTTGCCCATGGCCGGAAAAACCGGCACCGCGCAGAATCCGCACGGCCAAGACCACTCGATCTTCACCTCGTTTGCGCCGCTCCACAAGCCCAAGATTGCCATCGCCATCATCGTTGAAAACGGATACTGGGGCTCGCGCTGGGCCGCGCCGATTGCGAGCTTGATGATGGAGTCCTACCTGCACGATTCCATTTCTCGACCGGACCTTTACCGCCGAATGACCGAGGGCGCCCTAACGGGCGAATACCGCGTTCCGTCGGTACAAACCCAGCTTCCGCCCTACTGATGAACCGCACTACCGCTGCGCCCTTAGTGGGCAAACTCGATTGGATCAGCGTCAGCCTGGTTCTTTTTCTCGTGGTTTTTGGCTGGCTTAACATTTTGGCCACCGTAACCCCCGTTGCCGACACTTTTCAGTGGAGTTGGACCCACGAAGCCGGCAAGCAACTCAGCTTTATTGGACTCGCGAGCTTTTTGGTACTCATGGTACTCCTCGCAGACGCCCGGCTTTTTGAAGTCTTGTCGTGGGTCGTTTATGGGATTAGCATCGTACTTCTCTTGGCGGTACTTGCCGTTGGGGTGGAGCGCGGCGGCAACAAGTCGTGGCTGAGCCTAGGATCCTTTGGCCTACAGCCCTCGGAATTTGCCAAGCTCGGCACCGCGCTGTTGGTTGCTCGCTTGCTCGGTAGCGGACGCTATGACTTAAGTACTTGGCGCGGACGAATAATGCCCGCCATCGTTGTTGGAATTCCCATGGGGCTCATTCTTTTACAGCCTGATGCTGGTTCTGCGCTGGTGTTTGCGTCGTTTTTGCTCGTCTTTTACTTTGCAGGGCTTCCGTCTTTTTATCTCTTTGGAACCTTAGGTGTTGCCGTAGTCTCAATCCTTGCGCTAGCATTGAGCCCTGAGACGGTGCGCCTGGTGATCAGTTTGCTAGCACTGCTAAGCCTATTTGTTTCGCGGGCGCGCCATAGGATGTCGTTCATTCGCTTTGTTAAGCATCCCGCCATTTGGCTCGGACTGATGGCGATCCTTTGGGCCGGAGCCGTGAACCAAGTGTTTGACAACGTGCTTAAGCCCCACCAACAGATTCGCATCAAGTTGCTTTTGGGCCAAGTGGACGATCCCAGTGCAGCCGGCTACCAGACCGCGCAGTCGCTGATCGCCATCGGCTCCGGCGGACTTTTTGGAAAAGGCTACATGCAAGGCACCCAAACTCGGCTTCGGTTTGTTCCCGAGCAAACGACGGACTACATCTTTTGCACCGTGGGAGAAGAATGGGGCTTTTTGGGTGCACTGGTCGTGCTTTTGGCATTCGCCGGCCTCATCGTTCGGTTGGTACTGCTTTCGCAGCGCCAGAAGCACGGTTTTGGGATGTACTTCGGACTGAGTATTGCCAGCATTCTATTTGTACACTTTGCGGTAAACGTCGGAATGACCCTTGGACTAATGCCGGTTATCGGAATTCCGCTGCCTTTTTTCAGCTACGGAGGTTCGTCGCTTTGGGCGTTCAGCCTGATGGTCTTTGTGTTCCTTCGCTGGGACGCCTACCGCTGGGAGAGTTTGTAAACGAACGAAGGCCAGCGCATCCGCGCTGGCCTCCCCTCCCCTCGTTCTCCCGAACGAGGGCCACCGCAGGGGCGATCTTTAGTAGAACGCTCCGCGGTTATCTTCCACCTTGGCTGACTGAAGCAGCGACTGAAGCAGCATTTGCTGCACGCTGCCCGCCAGGCGGTTGTTCTCGGCCGCAACGTCAGCTGGAGTGAGTGCTGTTGGCGAATCAAATGCATTCACCAACTTAAAGCGGTATGCGCCGTTGCTTCCCTCGATGACCTCTGAAGTAAAGCCAACCTTGGCACCTGCAGCCATACCCACCACCTTGGGCTCGCGACCCGTCGGCAAATAGGGAGCTGCCAGCGTTGCGCTAGCGTCGGTCCATTGAAGGTTCTTCTGCGCGGCCAGGCGCTCCGCAAGCACGCGCACCTTGGCGCGGTTGATTGCTAACGGCTTCAAATCTTCTTTCACAGCCTCTAGTGACTTGTAGCCTTCTTCGTACACGGCACTAAGCTGCACCACGGCGTAGGACTTGTAGTTGTTGTTGATCACGCTCACGTCGCCAACCTCACGCTCTTCGTTGAAGATCCAACGAACCACTTCGCGATTATCGGCCATGCCCATCACCGAAGCGTCGGTGGCCCGCACGTTCCGCGCCGGAATCAGCTGCGCACCCACCTTTTTGGCTGCCTCTTCGGCGTTCATACCTTCCTGCAGCAGCTTCGCTAACTCGCCAGCCTTGGCGTAGACTTTTTGCTCCGACTCCGGGCTTACGATTACGCGGCGCACCACCTCGGCGAGGCGCAGGGCCGCACGGGCTCCTTTTTGGCCGGTAACTTGAACCAAGTGAAAACCAAACTCCGTTTCAACGAGGTCAAGACTTCCGGTGGACTTCTCAAAGCAGAATGACTCAAACGCGGGCGTCATTTGACCCGGCTGGAACCAACCCAAATCGCCATCTTTGGACGCGGCGACCACGTCGCTGCTGTACTCCTTGCTCAACTCGCTGAACGACGCGCCCGACTTGATCTGCTTCAGCAGGCTGTCGGCCAAGGCCTTCGCCTCTTGATAAGAACGGGTAGCTTGCGAGCGTTCTGCTCCGGCAAAGGCAACAAGGATGTGCTTGGCGCGGGCCGAATCGGGCAACGAGGCACGGCCCATCACTTTGACAATACGGTAGACGTCGCCGTCTTTGATGGGCTCTGACACAAAGCCAGTACCCTTACCCTGAACAAACGGAAGCACCGTGGGATTGATGCTCGCCTCGGGGCGGAGGGCGATGGGCACAAAAACGTCCGTGTTGGCCGCCGCAAATGCGCTGTCGTCAACGGACGCCGCGAAATCAGCAGCGATCTTCGCCAGTTCCGCTTGAGCTACCGCCAGGTCTTGCTCCGAAGGTACTAAGGGAAAGTCAGCCACCATCGCATCGCGAAGGGGCGCAACCACTTTGAAATTGGACTTGTACTCGTCATAAATGGCTTGAAAGTCGTCTTCGGTCGGAGTCACGTCGCCGTCCTTGACTTCAGCAACCGTCATGGCGGCCACTTTGAGTTGGAGTTGGCGATTATTTCGGGCGTTCTGCGCCATTTGAAGGCTTTGGGGCATGCGCATTCCCGCAGCCACGGCGTCATAAATCTTGCTGCTAAGCGCTTGGTTCTTCACATCTTGCTCGTAGGCAACCCAGCTGTCCCATTGGGCAGCTGCTTCGGGCGAACTCTCGCGCTGGTCGCGCAGGTTTTGGAGTGCACTGCGCAGCAGGTCGGGGCGGAACTGGCCCGTATTGGGATCTTGAAGACCGGGCATTTGCTGCACCGAAGGTGTCATTTCAATGACCTTGGTCAGCTCTTCTGTCGTCACCGTGAAGCCCAGCTCGCTCATGGGGTTGACCAACAGCTTTTCGTTGAGCAAGTTGTTCCATACCAATTCGCTGATTTGGAGCGGTGTGGCTTGACCGTATTGCGGATTTTGGCTGAGTTCCTCTACTTCTTTGTTGAAGT
>VGVV01000027.1 GCA_016873895.1 Ignavibacteria bacterium | reverse complement strand
GATTATTTTGTTCGTTGTTGGTGTTTTGCTGCAGGTTGCATCAGTCTTATTGATGCCAAAACCGCCAGAGCTGGAAGGCACTGCCCAAAAGCGCGACCAGCGTATTGGCCGCCGGACGGGTTTCAACGGTACACAGGAACTTGCTAGCTATGGCGATGCGGTACCGCTGGTCTATACCAACACTAAAACCAACGCATACGGTGGCGTGCGTGTGTCAACGCTGCTGCTGTGGAGCGCAGTGCTGAGCTTTGGCAACCACCAGTTTATGCGGCTGATGATGACGATTGGCGCTTCCAGCATTGGATCTATTGACCCCGAGCGCACCGCCATCGGACAATTCGCGGCACGCGACTTGGTGCTTAGCAACGTATGGCAGTATTTCAACCCCAATGGCCCAACGCGCTACCGCGATCTGCTGCCTGTCGGATCGCTTGATGCAAAAGATCCGACGCAAGATGAACGCAACGACACTACTGCACGAATTGCCTTTGGCGATGATTTAAGTAGCCAACAAGGGTTCAGCCAAGCATTTTCACCGACAACCAGCGACAAGGTAGGCGTGACCGGATTTATTCCAGTTAATGCACAGGTAATGATTTTGACGCCTAAGGGTGAGCGCGAGTTCAAATTAGTGGACGTGGAGTTGACAGGACGTGGAAATTTCTGGGGCAACAATCTTAACCGCCCAACTGTGCCGGTGGGGACGGCATTAAGGCTGATCATCGGCGACACCAGTAAGGCGCTTATGTCGGATGACACCGCCGGCATCGCAGCGCAGGATGCTCAACGTGCTGCATCATCCATCGTGGACAATGGCGCAGTGTTCAAGGCTGGCTCAGCCAAATTTCGCGTGCGCGGCGCTAAGTACGACGGCGATGGCAACATTGAAGATTCAAAGCTAACTGTTGATCTTGTATGCATACAAAAAGGCAAGATGCCGCGACTAGAATACAACATTCGCCACTGGCTAGAAACCGGCGGGACGGAGCAACAAGAAATAAACAAAAAGATTGCAGAATTAGATAAAAAAGTGGACGACAATAAGTCTGCCATTAAAAGCAAGCAAGAAATACTAGACAGAGGATGGAAACTTGTTCGAGTCGTAAATAGTGAGGGTAAATATGATTTTGTACGAAAACAACTAACTAAGCAAGACCGCGCTACAATACAACAAGAAATTGAACAGCTTGAAAACAAAAATACCAGATTAACGAGGCAAATAGAAGACCTCACAGCGGCTAGTGCTGCGCTTGCAGTTGCACCTTTTCACACCAAAGGCTTTGCCCGCATCGAAGAAGCTGCTTACGCCAGCGTTACTAGCTGCAACGTGCTGGATCTGGCGCTGCGTTTTCAGGTGTTTCGCCGTCTTAGTGGTCGCAGCAATGTCTACGGCAGCAAGCAGAAAGATTACGGCCACAGCCCCTCAGACAACGGCGCCAAGGCACGCACTGCCATGTTTGTCGTTTACTACACCTTGAACAGTGGCACAGAAAACTACATCCCCTATATCTTCTGTTGCCGTGGCTTTAACGAGCAAGATGTATTCACTTATCTAAAGCTGCGGACACCTGGCACCCCCAAACAGTTTGAAGTGCGGCTGGAGCCCGTGGTAGATCCCTACACGGAAGTCCGCACTCTGACCATCAAGGGATACTGCTATCTAGATCCTGGCGCCAAAGCGACAACTTTAAACACAACGCGAACCGGTAACAACAAACTCACTGTTCATTTCAACGGTGTCCGCCGCGAGCCCAATGACAAAGATTACCCACCGCTCAACAAAAACCCGCGTGATGTTAGCGAGTTTGACTTGTTCAACTACGACGCCTACTCCACCTCGTCATTCGCGTTTGACAACGGCCCCGAAATCCAAATTACCGCCGTCAACGAACAAGTGCTAGAAGCGTGGGATAGCCCCAACAACGCCAACCACGACAGGATTTATCGTGGCTTGTCTAACTTTGCCTTGCACGTCGTCTCTGGCGCTGGCACGCGAGATCTGCGTAGCGTCAGCGTTTGGGTCAATCAAGGCAAGCGGGTTCGCACGCTAAACGAAGATGGCACCTACACGACAGACAAACCCAAATCCAGCTCGTTTGCGCCTGAAATATTTCTAGACACGGTTCTAGACAATGATAACGGCATCGGCGAATACGCCAAGGTCCATGCGGTCGATGTGCAGCAGCTCGGGTTGAGCAAGCGCTTCTGTCGTGTCAACAACCTTTACATGGATGGCGTCATCGCGGATCAACGCTCGTGGCGGCAATTTTGGAGCGAAGTTGCACCGTTCAGCTTGTTGGAACTTGGCAAGATCGGCGGACGTGACACGCTGGTGCCGGCGTTGCCGTATGACGAAGCTACGGGGCATATTCGTGATACTCAACCTATACTAATCAGCGCCTTGTTCAACCAAGGCAACATCCTTGAAGGCAGCCTAAAGGAGGAGTTCATCGACTATGGCGCCAGCACCCAAGATGTGATTGTGACGGTGCTTTACCGCGACGTAGAGCGTACCGACCTGTTTCCACGCAACGACAGTGTTGAGATCAGGCTGACCAGCACCGAGGAAGGTGATGCCATCCGCGAAACCATCGACGCCTCGCAGTTTGTCACCCGCCGCGACCAGGCGATCAAACTCGGCAAGTTCCTGTGCAACACCCGCCGCCACAGCCGCCGCGCCATCGAGTTTCAGACCTTCCCGACAGACACCTTCGTCATGCCGGGCAGTTTCGTTTACGTCGAAACCAGCAATAACCAGTGGGATGGCATCTATACAGGCCGAGTTGAAGCCGGTGGCGCGTTGAATCTGCCGATCGCCAGCACGGTGCCTAACGGCACTTACAACGTGCTGACCTATGGCAGCACCGAAGGCACGCGATCCTTTTCAGGCATCACCGTCAGCAACAACACTGCCACTGCTTTGGCCAGCGTCGAAGGCCAGTTGTTTGTGCTGGGCACCGCAGTCCGCAGCAAGCGGGTGTTCCGCGTTACTGAAGTCAACATGGAGGAAGAAGGCGAAACCACGCTCCGCGCTGTCGAGCATTCCTGCAACAGCAATGGCTTGTCTTTGATTGCGCGAGGTATCGACGGGACCGTCGCCGGGCTGTTTACGATTGACGGCAGTGCGGAGTAGACTACAAGAAATCTATATTGGAGTGCGATAGTGGGTTTTTACACCGGGCGTAGCGGCAAGCTGTTTTTGACGTCAATCCTTACTACTGCACCTACACCAGCCGCAAACGAGTCGGTGCTGAAAATCCGCGACTGGTCCATTGAAACCAGCCTTGAGCTGTTGGAGACCACCACCATCGACACAGCGGTTAAGACCTACACCCCTGGCATGGTGAGCAGCACCGGCTCAGCCACGGTGATGTATTACCGCAGCGAGGCGGGTGATGTCGGCGTGCAGTTCGAGCAACTGCTGAACAAAGTCATGAAGACTTCAACGGCAGGCGTTACTGAATCCGACCGTGTCGGCATGATTTTGCGTGCTGGCGCCCAACCCGGAGCTGGCGTTGACATCAAAGATGACATCGCCTTTAACGCTTATATCACCAATGCCGGCATCACGGTTGGCACGGGCGAGCTGACCAGCGTCTCGCTTTCGTTCACCGTAGATGGGCCGTTTGTGGAACTTGTTGACTCATGACCTATTTTATCGGCAATGTCGGCAACATACGACTTCGCCGCAACAATGAAATCGTTCTAAACGCGGAAGTTAAGAATGCTGACGTAACGGTTTCTCTTAACCGTATCGGATTTGAAGGTTCTGCTGAAAACGTGTTGACCGGCGATAAGGTCACTATCAGCACCAACGATCCACGCAAGCTGCTGTTCTTTACGGTCGGCAGCTGGGTCGATGGTGAAGGCGTCGAACAGCGGAGCTTTTCGGCTTATGTCAACGTCAATGCTGCCGGCGGCTTACGTTTCTTTCCATCTTTTGCTGCAGCAGTCAACAACAACCGAGCACAAGAATACCAAGTCCAATCCTTTGCTGGGGCACCACTACCTGTCCAGCTCGTAGTGGGTGACATCTCGGCTAACGTCCTCGGCGATGTCAAGAGCTATACCTTCAACACCGACCGCGAGGGACTCGACACCACCACATTAAGCGACAAGTTTAAGCGGATGTACTCCGCCGGGCTAATCAGCGGCGCTGGTTCTATCGACTGTTTCTTCAATAATGTCACTTCAGGCATCAAAGAAACACCGCTATTGATGCTTCAACTCATCAACCGCGTGGATATCGGCAGCGAGTTTGACCTGTTGTTATCAATTACAGATTCAGAAAATGACCCCAGTGCGCTAGACATCTTCTACGAGTTTTCCGCAATGGTGACACGCTCCGGCTTGGAGGTCACCGCTACCGACATCATTTCGTGCAGCATTGATTTCGTGACCACCGGCGAAATCAAACTGCTGGTTGGTCGCCCGTCTGGTTACATCCTGAAGGAAGACGACGACCGCATCAAGCTGAACCAAAACAACCTGGCCTTCCTGCTAACGGAAGTCGAGGACTAAACTGACACTATCACGGTAGCGTTCCATGGCCGACCAGCGTATTACACAGCTCACAAAGCTGGCACAAGCCGACGTAGCGGCCAACGACGTTCTGCCCATCGTAGATGTCGGCAGCAGCATCACCAAGAAAGTCGAAGCCAAGGAGCTGTTCCAGGCTGGCGCGAACCTAGCTGATGCCAGCAGCATTGACCTCAGCAAGCTCAACCAAGCCAGTGCCACCAAGCTGGGCACCACGGCGCTGGCGGATGATGCCATCACCGCCGCCAAGCTAGCCGACGACAGCAGCATTGTTTACGACTCTGTTGCGCCTTCGGTCAATAACTTTGAAGGTCGTGGCTACCTCAATAGCACCAGCAAGTACCTGCAGGTCTGGAACGGCAGCTCGTTCAATCAGGTGGTGGCACCCACGGCTGGCATTGAAGATCTTGCCGTCACTACAGGCAAGTTAGCGGCAAATGCTGTCACCACAGCAAAAGTAGATGCGGCTGGATTGGCCGCTGCAGCACTGGCAACTGATTCCGTCACCACCGCCAAAATTCAAAACCTTGCGGTTACCACCGACAAGCTGGCTGCTTTATCAGTTACGACGGCCAAAATTGCTGCTGATGCCGTCACAGCCGACGAACTGGCCAGCGACGCGGTCGTCACAGCATCGATTGTCAACGCCAATGTTACCGAGGCCAAGCTGGCCACTGGTGCCGTCACCGAAGCCAAGATCGGCACCGCCGCTGTAACGGTTACCAAGGTTGCTGACACCAGCATCACCTACGCCAAACTCAATCTCGCCGATGGCTCAGTCCCCGGCGCCAAGTTAACTGACGCCACCGTCACCAGCGCCAAACTTGCAACTGATGCTGTCACTACCAGCGCAATTACAAACCTAAATATCACTACAGGTAAGCTGGCTGATGGTGCAGTAACGGCGGCAAAGATCACCGATGCAACCATTACCACCGCCAAGATTGCCGCCGGTGGCCTCGCCGAGTCCGCTATTGCCACCAACGCAATCACCACTGGCAAAATCCTTGATGACGCCGTAACAGCAGCCAAGCTGGCAGACGACAGCACCACCATCGTCAATGCGGGCACGCCATCCGGCAGTGGTGCATTTGAAGGCCAGCACTGGTTCGACACCAACACCAGTGTTGC
>VGVV01000026.1 GCA_016873895.1 Ignavibacteria bacterium | reverse complement strand
TAGTGAACCTGCACCAGCCCTGAAGCAAATGATGTTGAATCCAAAAGATTGAATTGAATATCGTGATGATTCCTGAACAGAGGAGTGCCTCCACCGAGAATGGTCGGAATGATTGAAATGATGCATCCTGTATAATGCTTCGATCTCTTTACATAGACCTCAATTCGTATTTCGCTTCAATTGAGCAGGAAGTGCAGCCCGAGCTGCGCGGACGTCCCGTAGCGGTGGTACCCGTCATGGCTGATACGACCTGTGCGATTGCAGCCAGCTATGAGGCGAAGCGGTTTGGTGTGAAGACGGGAACCATGATCTCGGAGGCCAAACAGAGGTGTCCAGATCTTGTGCTCGTGCAGGCACGGCATACCCTCTACGTTGAGTATCACCACAAGATCATCGACTGTGTAGAGCGCGTGATGCACGTCAAGCGCGTGAACTCAATTGATGAAATGGTCTGCGAGCTCACAGGCTCGATGAGAGCCGAGGACAGAGCTGTGCAGCTGGCCAACGACGTGAAGCGTGCAATACGAACCAATGTTGGCGACTCTCTTCGTTGCAGCATCGGCATCGCCCCAAATGACTATCTAGCAAAGACGGCCTCTGATATGCAAAAGCCTGATGGGCTTGTAATCCTGCGCAATCATGAGTTGCCAGATGCGCTCTATCAACTCGAACTTCGAGATCTCTGTGGCATTGGACGCAAGATGTATGAGCGCTGCTGGAAATATGGCATCTATACCGTCGAGATGCTCTGCAATGCATCGGAACAACAACTTCGTGATGTTTGGGGCGGTATCGAAGGAGAGCGCATGTTTCAACGCCTTCGAGGAATGGATGTACCTTACGTTGAGACACACAAAAGTACAGTCGGACATTCCCATGTACTCGAACCCGAGCTGCGCACCCGTGAAGGGGCGTGCGGTGTAATGCATCGACTCTTGCAAAAAGCGGCAATGCGCTTACGTCAGTATGGCCTCGCCACCGGACAACTCGCCATTCGGCTACGATATCTCGATGGGCGACGTTGGAAGGATGAACGAGACATAACACCAACGCAAGATGTAGTGCAACTCACATCTGTGATGAGCTCCATGCTTGATCTGCTGCCACCAGATGGCACGCCCCTCAAAGTTTCTCTTGCACTCAACAAAGTTGCGCCGTTCGATGCAATTCCGCAGCCGATGTTTGAGAACGTAGGGCCCGCACGAAATGCACTCAACGACACGCTGGATGCGATCAACAAGAAGTACGGAAAAAACACCGTCTACCTCGGGCCCGCCTGGAATGCCCTAAGCAGCGCACCAATGCGCATCGCATTCAACCACATCCCAGACCTCGAAGTTGATGATGACGAGTAACGCTCGCCTCTTGGCACTCTAAAAGTGGTTTCCCGCGTTCGCGGGAAAGACGGCCATGCGTCATTCGTAATTGGTAATTCGTAATTGGCAATTGGTAATTCGTAATTGGTAATTCGTAATTGGTAATTAGTAATTGATTTTCCTCGCATCAAACCACGTTCGCTCATGAGGCGTTCTATCCATGGCATTGTTAGGATGGCCCATCACATAGGGCTGGATAAAACGATAATCTTCGTCATTCAAGATTAGAAGCATAGGTGCATCGTTGATAGCAATCTGCTCTGCACGCCAATATAGTGTCATGCGTGTTGCATGATCTGTAGTGGAAAGCGCTTGCTCAAAAAGATTATCGAAATCTCGATTCTGATATCTAACAGCATTTATCGGTGAATCTTCACCATCATTCGGTACAAGTTTTCCGTAGAACAAATTCAAGAATGATTCGGGGTCTGGATAATCAGCCACCCAACCAAGTCTGTAAAATGGGGCCTTGCCCTTGTCTATATCGGTAAGGTGCTGAGCAAACTCTACCTGCATTAGGCGTACATCGATGTTGAGGTGTTCTTTAAGCATTCCCTGAATTGCCTCGGCGATGGACATGTTGCGTCCACCCCCTGCATTCAGCTGCAGAGTTAGTGCAGGGAATCCCTTACCATTTGGATATCCGGCCTCTGCTAGCAGCGTGCGGGCGCGCGTGGGATTGAATGAATATCCCACAATACTATCCGTGTGATACCCAGGCATTGATGGTGGCACGAGACCATGGTGAGCCGGACCAGATGCCTGACCCTTTAAAACGTAACGAATGATACGATTGCGATCGACGGCATAGTTCAATGCCTGACGTATTCGGCGATCCCTCATCAACGGATCGGTTGTAAGAAACCCATAATACTGGGTTGCAAGAGCGGTCTTGTGCAACAAAACAAACTTAGACCATCGGCCTCGCGGCTTCTTGTTTTCGTCTACGATATCGGCGAAGTACTCATTCGGTATACGGTAGCTCTCCTCAAGCTTGCCCGAAGCAAACTCGAGAAGCTGCATCTTGTCATCCTTCATGAACGAAAAGCGTATCCCATCAAGGTACGGAAGCTTATTACCGAACTGATCTTGTGACCAGTACGAGCGATTGCGTTCAACTACACATTGCCTGTCTGGCGTCCACTCGACAAACCGAAATGCCCCTGTTCCAACGGGATGTTGAAAAAAGTCTTTACCATAGTACGCCACTGCCTCTTTGGGTACAATCCCAAATGACGGCTGAGCCAATGTATACTCGAAGGGGGCGAAGGGTTTTGTGAGAACAATCTGAAATGTTGTGTCGTTGATTACCCGTAGCCCCTCTACGCCATTGATCGCAGGAGCAGTACCTATGCGATATGCCTGGCGTGTTGCATCGTAGTACTCGCTTGCTCCAACAACTTTGTCTCGCAGATATGCATCGTTACGCGTTTGCTCGCGCACGTCTACAATTCTCGTGAACGAGTATTTCACGTCGTGCGCTGTAAAGCGCCGCCCCTTACCATTTGGGAAACACGGGTTATCGTGAAAGTACACATCGCTTCGAAGGTTGTACGTATACGTTGTACCATCATCGGAAATGGTCCACGATGTTGCAAGCTCGGGAACAATATTCAGGTTGGCATCAAACTCTATGAGTTGATCATAGATGTTTATGGCGATGTGCCCAGAGGTAACATCATTGAGGCCCGCAGGATCGAGTCCACGGAGCTCACCGGTCTCGTTCTGACGATACACACCACCATAGAAGCCTCCACCCTTGGCTACACGCAATGCTCCCTCGGGCGCTCCGTCTTTGGCACATGCTACAAGCACAAGGGGCACCACGAGCACGAGAACTAGTTTACTCATCGTAGTCATCTATTTGATCGGCGTTTCGATCTCTATCTGAACCGTGCGTGAATACGACCTACCTTCTGGCGTATCGTTGTTGTAAATCAACGCATCAGAGCCAATCGGATCGATCTGCACGCGGTCGTCGGCAACACCTAGCACACGTTGTGCCTCAAGACAGCGCTTGCGGGCAAGACTCCGATTGTATTCTGGATTACCAGTTCTATCAGCATATCCAACAATGCGAACTTTAGAATCTGGCTGAATACGCTCTTTAACTTTTTGCATTGTACGCTGATTTGCTGGACTCAATTGGGCACTGTTGAAATCGAAGACAATGAGTGAGTACCGCTCTACAAGTTTGCCTTCCTCACGCCGAGAGCGAATCATCTGTAGGGTAACGTAATCGACGGGCAATGTGTCATGGACCTCGATTTCTGTACCTGCAGCATTTGTAACAGCATACGAGGCGATGAACGGTAAATTACGACGCGGTCGTGCCTGCATGGTAGCGGGATTCCAAAGTACCTCGTTGAAATCGGTGTTACCCTGTGCCGAAGTTAGCTGGACTACTCCCTGTCTCAGCGTTGATCTCCACGATGCAACCTCATCGATTTCCTTGATCGTAGGCTTTATGGCCAGCATCTTAGGCGTGTACGTTAGATCTCTATCACGGAACTCTACTGGTTCCACCAAGGTAAGATTGTTGGGCGTGATTTCGACACGCTGATTTTCGGCACGGCCGTCTGGAGTAGCAGAGTTGGCAGGCTGCGGCGGAAGAAGTCCTGCACGAAGGGTAATGCGCTGTTGCTCAATTCCCCACATTTGTATCAAATACGAGCGTACCGCTTCGGCACGGGCACGAGCAATCTCCTTGCTGCCCTGCTCCACCCCTTGATTACTCCCGTAACCAGCAACAGTAATCTTTGTCTCAGGATCCAGACTCATCCGTTGTCCGATGATATTGAGAAGATTGTTGTAGACAGACAGCTGATTACGCGAAAGAAGCGAAGTCGAGAAACTGAGAACTGAGTTTTCATCAAGAATCTGTTGCGTGGTCTGTGAAAGACTCGAAGAATTCTCTGCAAAGAATATCTCCGGAAGGATTGGATAACTCTCGATAACGTCCATTTCCTCGATACGAAGCACAGAAGTCTCTACTGGCTGCCCATCTCCATCTCTGCCCTCTAACCTCACTGTAAGGCCTGGATCGAAGGGGCGAGGTATGCGCTTTACATAAGACTCAGCAATTGTGGTAGTTGTATAGACTGTGTCTGCCACCCTATGCGTATTGTCAGTAACATTCTGTTTATCCAACCTAATCGTTTCAACTGATATACCCTTGGCAATCAGCACTGTAGTATCTCTGACATACACAGTATCAAATCGCTCGATGGCTGCGCCGGGGGTAAAGACACCCCAAGCAACAGATACGCCAGCTTGAAGTGCGTGCACAGTCCAATCAACATCTGCAACTCTGTTGATTGGGTAGTAGTACCGCGCATCCAATCCGAATGTATACGTAGCCCCTTGCCACAAGTCATAATGTATTCCAAGAGCTGCATGCATTGTCATCGTTGCAGCAGTGGGTATCGGTCCAGACTGCTGATTGCGTATTGCGCTTCCATCAATGAACACATATCCTTCTGGGGAAATCAGCGTTTCCTGTTGTGAGAACGTTGGGCTAAGTAGATACCCTGCGCGCAGCCCCCCAAGCAGCGATAATTTCTTGTCGAGCGAATATCTCAGTGTTGGTTCTATCGAAAGCATCGACAGCGTAGCATCAAGACTATGCTGAACATTAATGTCTCGTCTGTCGGCCGTTCCAACAATTCCATCTGTAAGAACTGGCTCGTTTCCTATCAGCTGTGTACGCTCAAAACGTGAAGACAATCCACCGTATCCAATGCGCGCATCCAGGACTAGCGACTCTGCAACATTGAACTCTGCGAGCGCTCCAACTGCAAAATTGGGCGCGACTGTATTGTCAAATGTTGAACAGCATGAAACATATCCGGGAAGAGCTCCGAAACCTACGTTGTACATGTTGAAGAGTGCTCCTGCGTAGCCCCCTACTCGATATCGCAGGTACATCGACTGCCCTGTCTGCTCATCTACATATTTATCCTGAGCATGCGACACAATTGATGACTGAGCAAGTTGTATTAAGAGTGCACAGACAACGATTAATCGACCGATAATTCTCTGCTTCATTGTTAGCGCACCACTGAAAGGGGCTCAACACGCCTGCGCGTTGGCGATTCAAGAATCACGTAGTACAATCCTGCGGCAATGTCTGCATCCAGCTGTTCAACATGTACATGCTTGTTGGGCTCAGACGTCCATGATGCTGTCCAAACAATCCGTCCAGCAGCATCAACGAGCCTAAGGTAGTGCATCCCTCGCTCGTACGTATCAACTACTATCTGTGTTGATTCAACCATAGGATTAGGCTGCACATGCATAGCCAATCTACCAGCAAGGTTCACAAGCCGCTTTCCACCAGCTTCGCAAACATCGCTCACAAGCCAGCCATTG
Organism: Ignavibacteria bacterium; assembly: GCA_016873895.1. Lineage (GTDB taxonomy): Bacteria > Bacteroidota > Ignavibacteria > Kapaibacteriales > Kapaibacteriaceae > UBA10438. Next base: position 44 of record VGVV01000026.1, on the reverse strand, counting down.
GAAGTTGAGAGCCGAGGAGTTACCGATGTGATGACAATGTCGGC
>VGVV01000025.1 GCA_016873895.1 Ignavibacteria bacterium | reverse complement strand
GAAGATCAGCGACCTTCTCTTCTAAGCCTGAGCGATACATCAGAAGTCTTCGTCAGTCTCCTCAGCTGCAGGAGCAGGAGTCACATTGGGATCGTTGGACTTGTACCCTTTGGTCTGGCCAAACAATGCAGCTACTTCGGTTTGATCTAGATCACCAGTATCAACACCAGCAGAACCATTAAGAGTAACAACCTGCACCCCTACAAGCTTCAAACTTGTACCGTATGTAACCCCGTCTCGCAGGATGTACGGTTTCTGACGGAAAGCAAGTTTTACTTTAGAGCCACTGTAGATAGGGGTGTTGACATCAGTAATAGGTGTTCCTTCCGTATCTACGATTGGCGGGCAAGTTTCTTCGTTCCAACTAAACTTGACCTTGTATTGATTGGTTGCTACTTCCTCCCAGGGCTCAGGCTTCAGTGTGCTGCGCTTAGGATTCTTCAGTTTAGATTCTGCCCATTTCAAGGACTCGATTCTATCAGCTTCCAAAATTTCAATCATCTTGCTGTCAACAAGAGCTGCAAGAGAAAAGCCAAATTTAGACGGCTTCATCACAGCTTGATAACCTTCAAGGACAACAGGCTGTTGTGTAACGTGGATAGTTTGTGCCATTAACAGAAAAAGTAGGTGGATTCAATCACTGACTGAGGTTCAAGCGTGTCAATGATTGGTGGTTCAGACTTGGCTCCAATTTGTTGTGCCCAGTCCGTTAAGTAGTCGTGCTCTGCAAACAAGTGCATGTAGGTCTCTCGTACCAAAGTGGACAGGATGCCCATGTCAGTTGCTCTGCACAACACTGAGTCGTGGATGAGTGCGATGGGTGCATCAAAGCGTAGTGTTGATAGATGCAAAAGTGATGCATCTAGGCTGTGAATCAGATTAGGAGCGGTTGCATTTTTGTGATGAGCTAGATCAACCTCATTTTTGTCGCCAACGCTGACCGATACTTTGCACCGTCCAAGCAGCTGTAGCTCAATCTCCTTCACGTCTTTCTTCATCAGCTTCTGATAGACAGCAAAGCCAGAAGGAGTTGTCCAAGTTAGTTCCTTTGAGCCAGCTTTAATGGCTTGTGCCACCTCAGCTTCAATCCAACGCATCACGGCCATAGGACCAGGAACAACCCTGTTCATGGCTTCTCGTACGGCTGCAACGGTAGCCGTCAGGTCATCCTTATTAATCTCTACTCCCTTCTCTTTCAGAGCATCACGGATGTAACTTCTATTGGAGAAGGGTTTTGCATTGTAAGGGACCGTCATCACTGTTCGTTTCGTGACCTTCCGATCTATGTACGGCTGAATGGATGCTGGTACATGGGGCCTAGCAGCCTCTGCAATGACCTTGTAAGCGTCTTGAGGCCTATCGCTAGGTAAGACGTTGACAAGGGCCGCTGTAGAGGCATCTCGGGCCAATCCAGCAAGGATCTGTAGACCAGAGCAAGTGGCGTCTGTAGCCACCATCAATCCTGTGTGTTGACGGTCGCATTCAATGACGCAGTGATAGTACTCATCACACGCAGCTAGAAATTGCCAGGGCTCCTCGGCTGTTTCCCATTCACTGATGGTCTCTAATGGATCCTGGGCAATCTGACTGATTAACCTGTGATTGTGAGTAACCCACTCCAATCGCTCATCCATTGGAGCTTTGTCAAGGCCATAAGTTGTAGCTACTTGAAAAGCCAGCCACTCCTCTGCCTCTGGAGTCATGTACGACTCGTGATAAAACCTCAGTAGGCTTTTGCCAAAATCAGTATCTTGTGGTGTGAGAAAGGCTGGGATTGGATACGCTCTACCCCGATAGTCAAACGACCACGGGATAAAGAACTTATCTCGCTTCTTAAAAACCTCAATCGCATTCATCGTCATCCGTGTGCGACACGAACGACGGAAGGCTTGAGCATTGGTGTTCATTACCTCAGCTGTACGCCTTCGATAGTCTTTGCGGGAATCGTAGTTCTCCGCTATGTCCACTGGTTTGGGTGGCAGGGGCACCTCAACAATCGGGATGAACTTACCAACAGCAATCCCTTTCTCTAGCAAGGTTTCTGCAACCTCAACAATGAATGGGTTTAGTCGGTAAGCCACTTTCTGAATCTTGTTCAGAAATTCGATGGGTGTTTCCCCCTGTATACATGTGGGATTGCCCCGGCGCACCATATCGTGGCCGCGCATCACCTCGTTCAACAGGTAGCCACCAGGACGTTCACTGCTCCAGTCGTTAGGTTCGATCAGCATCGGCCACGCCAACGGGCTGAACAGTTCAGCCGTTGCCATCACCTCATCTTTGATGGCAAGAAACTCTGGGGTCGGAACCACATAGTTCTGGCGTTTGCGACCCTCTTGGCGCATCTCAATGTCAAACCACTGCGATTGTTCGCAGATGCAGTCCAACAACCATCCCCCTAGATGAATGCGGACACGGCGACCCCAACATTTCCATTGCTCTACGTCATAGCGGTGCAACAAGGTGGTGATCACTTTGACTTTCTGAGCCGTACCAATGGAGTGGTGCCAGTAGTTCTCCTTGAGCACATTCAGCAGCCCTGGGCAGGTGGCTTCGTAATGCCGCATCAGACACTCGTTCTCAATGGCGTGACCAATAGAGTCCGTAACGTGCTGGACCTGGGATTTCTTGGGGTTGACGCTGAACACCGTGTCAAAGGTGACCTTCGCAGCAATGGCCGCTGCTGCCTCAGGCTCAATCGGTGCCAAGAACTGATGGATCTCCTTGAACAAGGCGCCCACCTTGCGTTCCTGGATGCGGTCGTTGGTGCGTTCAATCCGTTTGCTGACCAACGGGATCAGCGTCTCGACAGAGGACACTCCATAAACCGAGGCACTGGCATAGTCCTTGGCCTCCAACTCACGGGTGTTCTTATGCAGTTTCTGCATCCCTTGCCGGATCTGTTCTCGTTCCAGCTGGACTTGTTCGCTGATCTCAGCGGGTGTTGCCATACGTCAATGTCATTACGATTTGTCACGAGATTGCGTCTCGATTTAACATCTGATCTGTCCCGTAATGGATAGGTAGTCATACTAATGAAAAAGGGGGTGTTGCCCCCCTTTGATGCGCTATGTGGTCAGGTTTTTTAGCCTGATTTTGAGTCGAGTCCGTCTACCAATTCCGGCACGCTCCCACTGGGATTCCAACGATTCCCTCTGCTGAGAATCGGGGGATTGACAGGGATGCTAACAGGTTTTGGTGATTTCTAGATGGACCTAGATAGCGTTCGCACAGTTGACAACAGCAGCATACGTGTTATGGACGTAACGCTCGGTTGTCTTGACGTTGGAGTGACCCATCGTCTGTTTGACATGCATCACCGGTGTCCCCGCAGCAATCTGCCAGGTGCCGTAACTGTGACGTAAACAGTGGAACACATGCGAATGTGTCACCGTCTCGTCCTCATACATCAAGAACTCTCGCACACGATTGAACTCACGGGAGATCCGTTGACGGGAAAACCAATGGTCTCCAAAGATTAAATCGTTCTGCTTAGCTCCATCCAATAAACGTCTTATCATTGGTAACAACCGAGCATTCAAACCAACCTGGCGATAGTTGCTGGTTTTGGTTCGTGTCTCTGGTGTACCACCAACATGGATAAACGGTTGCTCCATACGAAAGTCAAAGTCCCATGCTCGTAGCTTGCGTATCTCACCTTGCCTGAGCCCTGTGTAGGCTGCAAACAACACAAGATCTGCTAACTCATCTCGACCGTGACGCTTGGCAATGTCACACAGTTGATCAACCTGCTCCTGTGTATACCATTCAGTACGTCCCTCAGGACATTGGTAGCGCAGGATCACAGGCATGTTCTCTAACATGTGATGCCTGAGTAAACACTTGAATGTTGTGCTGATGGTGGAAAGAAAACGGTTCGCACTGCTCTCACTCCATTCATACTCATCCTTGATGGCATCAGTGACATCAAAGATAAACTTAGAATCCATCACACGTAACGGGATACTCTCCCCATCCATGTGCTCTTGCAACTGACGATGGTGACGCCTTGCATTCTCAGCTTGTGTGTTCTGCTCTCGTTTGATTGACCAATTTGGATGGTTCTCACAGGCAAACACAAAGGCTTGATCAAAGTTCTTGATTGTTGCCTTGCTTGGTTTCCTGTCAAGATACGCCTGTAACTTAGTCATACAGAAGTTCTTCGATGAGTTTGACGAGTTGCTCTCCTTTCGGGGAAAGTTTTAAGACTTGTCTGCGTCTGTTTGCTGGGTCTGCCTCCTTGGTAATTAGGTGGAGTCCCGGCTTTTTGAGCCGGTGGTATTTGGAGAGCCAGTCCGTGTTGCGACTTGTTGATGAGGTCTTCATCACAAGGTCTTCTTCCAAGGCTTGTTTGTGACAGTTGTCATGGCTGGCAACGTACAAAAAACACGAGGTCAAAGACGCTGGCATCTCCCGGTCAAGTAGGCGGAATGCCTCCATGACCTTGAGCAATCGCTCGATTCTTGGATTGGTTAGGTTCCTTCTGAGTGGGTCCATGTAACCGAAGGCGATAGTCCCACTCTAGACGCAACCTACCGATGTGGACATGTATTGTTCCACTCTCTTTCCAAAAGTCATAAAATGACTCACGATCAATGCCGATGTACATTGCTTGATGTTCAATAACAGCAGGGGTTGTTCGGTTTTAGTACAAGTGTATCATCATGCAGCTGGTCTTGCATCAATCGTAATAGTTCTTCTTGATGCGGATGTTGCAGTAGCTCCTGGTTAAGTTGTGCTAGAAGGCGTTCATATGTGCTTTTATTCATGGCTGGTTTGCACACTTAAATGATGTATCTGTTCGTTGTCACATACCGTGAACTCAATGTCCGGTGTGCGTAACAGTTGTTGGATTTTAGATTGTGCACAACCATGTTTCTGATAGACAAACTCTTTTACTTTGCCAGTCTTTGTATGGGTGACACGTATGATGCAAGCTACCGAAGACGGTAATTCCCAGTTCGCTACTTTCCACGTCATGATTTCTTCAAACGTGTGCTTTTCAAACATATTGTCTGGGGCATCCTTGTAGCTTTGCCAATTATTTGGATAGTAAGATTTACCACTCATCTCTTAGTTTCACGTTCAAAAGTTGATCATCACGTTCCAGGGACAATTCCAAAGCAGACCACGCTGCTTCTTCTGAATTGGGTGCTAGGATATACCTAGAACCAGAACTGAGAACTACTTCATAAACGCAAATACGATTGCGTTCGTTCATACATTGGTCACACTCTCGCGTCGTTTGCGTTGATTTGTAGTCGGCTTGCTTTCTCGATTCTCCTCCTGTTCTTGTAACTCCTTTTCTTCATTGACCAATGTTTGTAGAGCGTCCCTCATCTCAATGTATTGAGGAACCCATTGATGCTTTGGAAAGTGGTACAGCCAACATTCAACTGCGTTTAGCAGTAACCAGTTCTGTGTTTTGGTGTCAGTCATAAAAACAACGGTCAGTGTTGGTGAGAAATCCGATCAAGTCGGTGGATGATGTTAAGGAGCTGCGTCCTTGTGAGTAGACCACGTTGATGGTCTTTGATTGCTTGTTGTTCTAGTGCCACTAAATTAATGGCGTTGAATTTCATTCATAGTCATCAAGGTTAGATACAGGAACTACATCCTGCACCATTTCATTTGGGTGGCATAGGCCGTCTGCCATGCACCAGGCGTCCTTGTAACTGTCGGCGTTGATATATTCCATTGCAGTTGTGTAACTGGTTGGATTCAACCCGAAGCTAACTTGATACAACATGTCTGCTGCGTCCTTGTGTGATTGTGAATAGGTGGGCACAAAAAATACTCCGGGTTGCGCCGGAGTAAGGGTGATTTAATTGCCAATTTTTACCACATCATAAAACTCC
>VGVV01000024.1 GCA_016873895.1 Ignavibacteria bacterium | reverse complement strand
GCCACGAGCATCACTTTTTTATGCATCGATATCTACATTTCACATCTCCGCCAATAACGCTCCATTCCTTCTCAAACCATACGAAACACTAATTCAGGGGGTGATCCATCATCCCGTATGGTTTGGTGGCCGTCCGTTTAGTGGTTGATTGTCGCGAGACGTCCAAAGTTTGTGCCATCGACGACACGCGATTTTGCCATCGTCATCGAGGACCGCCGCGAAGGAAAAAGTCCATTTCCCATCACCTCCATCCCTTCATACCATACCAAACATTAATTCAGGGGGTGATCCATCATCCCGTATGGTTTGGTGGCCATCCGTTTAGTGGTTGATTGTCGCCAGGCGTCCAAATTTGTGCCATCGACGACGCACGATTTTGCTGCCAAAAAATTCACTTCTTTAGCATTATTTTCAAGCCATGAGTGAAGCAGCTGATCCGTCCCCGTTGAAGAATCCTCAGATCTCACCAACGAGGCCAACATCACATGAGGATGTAACTCCCGTGACCCGAAATTTGTCTAATCAGGCAAATCGCCGTGAACAAGCTACTGAACTCAGCAACCGTCCTGATATCATGTCTCAAGCCTCTGGTCAACTTTGTGTCAATCTTGATCAATTGAAGTTCTCGTCAGATTCTACCTTCTTGAGAAACTTCACCAGTGGAAACAACAGTCCTTTTTCGCAAGCAGAGGGTATGCTTTCAGAATGGCGTCCTTCCAAAAAGAAATCCCCAAAGACGGTATCTGTAAAGGAAGCTTGGCAGTATAACCTCTCTACGCTTCAGCCTGTTCAATTTGGCACACAATATGTTTCATTCAGATTTGTCTGGGCTGATTTGATATGTGACCAATGTTTCCAACACCACTCCCCACCCAGAATCGTTGTCGGTGACCAAGATTATTTGAAGAGGCTGCGTTACGGAACTGATTATATGCAATTTCAATTTATTCTTTCATTTGCATACTTGGTTCAACACATCAGTCACATTGAGCAGAAGTCCATCAAGTGTGGAGTGGACTCCACGGCTACCATCATGCCATTCCTTCAAGTGATAACATACGAGGAGTCAACTGTCCTTCCAAGTGACCTCCTCACTCTTCCTCGAGATTGTAAGACTATTGTCGGTATCTTCCATTCACATGATCACTATGCAATAGCACGTATTGATCTTGGCCAATCCAGGACTGTTACTATTTACGATGGGCTTTATTGGGAGTTGACTACTTGGATGGACAACGTAAACCAACTGCTGAGGAGGTGTCGGTTGGTCGATATTGATGTTATCGCAATGGAGGTCCGTGGTGATTTACCTACTAAAGTCATTATACCAGGCCATCGTCGTGGTAAAGAAATGGTGAATGGTCTTACAATCGTATTCGAGCAGGTCGAATGGAGGGTGATTAGGGGAGATTTTTTGCATCAGACTGATGGATTTAATTGTGGACCAATTGCTTGCTTGAAAGTGATGGAGCTCTTTCAGCGAATTGATTTGAAAAGTTCCCACAAGTGCTATGAAAAGGGTAGAATCAGAGCCTTTGTATTGGATGAATGGAATTTCTTAGTTGATGCATGTGACCGGGAAGGACAACTCCGTGTCACTGACACAAGAACACAGGAAGACGCCCACTTAAAATCTGAAAGCAGCCTCGACTACGGTGATTCATCCGACACTGCCGATGACTCATCAAGTGTGTTCTCATCGGAGGTTGATAATCTTTCCGTTGGTGATGAAAATGGTTTATTCTTCCGGCCTGATTGCTCGTCAATGTGCATCACGAACAACAACTTCCATGCGCATCCATGCAACCAAGGACACAAAAATGTTATTCATGTGCCACTCAACTGTCCTGGAGACTTTGTCCTTTTTCCAGCACGAGCATTCCATCGAGGTTATTATAACAGCAAGGTCAAGAAAACTTTCATTACGGCACAGCTTTTTGCGGTGTTCAAGTCGCAATATCATACACGCAACTCGCGGAAAGAAATGAGTGAAAGCCTTCGATACTATGAACTTCAACATGTGCTACCCAGTAAATTTAATGGCTTAAGCAACGATCTCCTTGCGTACTGGGACGAGCACTACCCATCTTCTAAGTGTCCTCCACCAGATAACTATAAAAATGCTAAAATTGACATTGCATCAAACCGAGTCGTACGTAGGCCTGACTTCATCCGTGAGATGCACTATGTGCAGGAACTCGTTAATTTATTTGAACACATCTTCGAGGGGTTGGAAGTACAGATTGTTTGGTTTATCAAGAAGAGTAGGCGTGGTGATGGGTTTCAGAGGTGGCACCAAGATCTGGTAGACAATGGTCAAACTGCAGCAACAATTGTTGTCAACATTTTATCTATTGATGCTGAAGATGAGTTGGTCAGAATTGAGGAAATACGTGCAAGTAACCAGCTAATGGAGGAAGTTTCCGTGGACACAACATTGAGTAATGCTAGCGGCGATGGATATCGCGATGATGATCATGTCCGTCTTCGTGATGCCCAAATTGAGGATACCATCGGGACTGTTGGAGATGCGTGCAATGTGTTTCAGACACCAGCGCAAAATCCTCCCAAGAAAATGCCGCCTGGTAGCAGTGGTGGGCATTTTGATGATGAGGACCAGGTTGGATGTGGGGACGCCAAACATGATACCTTAGGCACCGTTGGAGTTCATTGCGATGACCAGGTCCTCGGATTTTGGGAGTCCCAAAATGATACTTGTGAAGTGGATATTGACAATCCAAAAATGCCTCCCGAAGAATTAATTGCCTTCAATAGCAATGTTGTTGACAATTTAACAATGCCTCCAGAAGACAAACTTCCGTCCACTACCGATGTTGACGATCGAAAACTCCCTCCGGAAGACATTATTCACTCCACTACTACACCACAAGTTATGGTGCCATTTGTGGCACCATTTCGTTCTCATATCAAACTACCCGACGCTGCTCAGCTTAATGAATTACAAGGAATATGGATTTGTGAATATTGTGATGCTCACAATAGTAAAGCTAAGAGCAAACGATGTGGCACTTGCAAAAAGTGGAAAGGTGGAAAGAGGGAATCTGTGGTACGATCATGTTATAAAAAAGAATACTTGCAACACGTCTACACAGCACCAAAGATCTCCAGTCCTATTGCTAGGGCAAATAAGAAGGAAGCTCCTCTTTCTACTATTGCTATTGCATGCAAGAACAATGCGACAACCACCAGTCCCCTAACTGCTGGCTTAAACAGTCTTGCAGATGATGAAACAACTGAGAGAGATAGTATGCAAACAAGCACAGCCGGTGCACGAAGACGTGAAGATAACGATGAAGTCATACAGATTCTAGACCAGGAAGATAGCAACATGAATGGAGACGGTGGTGACTCCGATGGAGAGGGTGAAGGATATGACATAGTGCAGTCATTTATTGACAGTATGGTTGATGTTGAGCGTGAACGATTGAATACGGATGGGTTTCAGATTGAGCGTGTGGTAGAGTGTGACTCATACACAGCAGTTGAAGGTGACGCTTCAGTATTCAACACCGATAGTTCACGTTTGTGGGGTGCACCTGCGGGATGGCATCCTCCAGAGCCACCACTTTTTGTTAAACCAAAAGAAGTTAAGGTTGCAAAAGGAGAGCCCCCTTTTGCTGACGTTGACAATCCAGGTCAATGGAGTGAATACACCTATCAACCAGTGTTTCACAAAACGACAGGAATGTATCAATATCATGCACTGCCATCTGGAGCCACACCTGTACCGGTCAATCCAAATACTGATAAACGAGAAATTGGTGGATATGAATTCTTCTACCAGGGGTGGACACATCCCCAACCAACAAACTTAAATCATCGAGTAGGTGCTACCAAAGAGAATCTGTTCCCTGAAGATAGACAACTGTTGTTGGACCGCGATTATTTTTGGAAGATGGGACTAACCAAAAAGCGTATGCTCGAATGTGATGCATTGTTTTTCTATCAATTGCTCTTACCCATAGTATCGTCGGGTATGGATGGTGATGATCGGATGGGATTTTACGAGGAGGTTGCAAGATACACAAACATATATGCAATTGGCATCAAGGATCGTGGGGGCACTAGGGGCCATCAATTCAGGAGTTGTACGGCAGAGGAGCTTGTCGTTTGGGATGGGATTGTTTGCCGGAATCAGAGCAACAATATTGCGGAATCTTGGATGATAGATCAATCCAATACGTTTGACCGTGAAATTTATGAGGCCATGCATTTTCGACGTTGGCTTGACATAAAATCTTGCCTAAAATTAAATATGTACTGGATGGAGACCCAAAGAGGCGCCAAGAACTACGATCCTACGCAAAAGTATCGACTAGTATGGGATGTGATGACATTCAATATGAACCTACTTATAAAGAGGGCGGGGAAGGATGCTACAATGGATGAAACTACATGGTCTAATTCAAGTTACGCAGATATGCATAACAAGTTTGTTAACAAGAAAACAGACATGGGTGGGCAACATGTATTGCTGCTAGATGCTAAGCGAAGATTCATCTATGCTTACACCGCAAGGCATAAGTTCTACGAACCAGAAAATGGATGGACAGCTATGGGTCATGTTGAGGTGAAGAGAATGATAGACATCGTCAACCCACTAATCATAGGGAACTACAAAGACGTGGAAGACAAGAGGAGGCAGATCTTTGAAGAGCCACCACATTTGACTATGGACAACTTCTTCAGTGGGGATAAGGTAATCAATTATCTTGGAGAACAAGGATGGAAGGGGACTATGACTTGTAGGCGTGACCGCTTGCCAAACGGTGTTGATAAAAAGCATTTTAACTACGTCAAGGGAGCACCAGTGAATCAAAGAAGCAGGGTGGCAAGATTCAATCAGCCTATTGTTGCAGTCAAGCATGTACAAGGCGATCAGGTGAAAGGAACAAAGCCTTACACACTGGTACATTGCTCATTTCAGTCCACCGGCGGGACAAACATATCTTGTGTCAATGCAATGTCCGAGGTTGGGCTCTACGTGCAAGAGAGAAATAAGGGGAGAGGAAATGAAAAGAGGACATGGGCAATAGAGATGAACGAGCCAAGGGATACATACCTCAAGACATACAGCGCTGTAGACAAGATTGATCAAACCCTACTGAATTATGACATCAACTACCGTTGCTGGAAATGGTGGCATGCACCTATGAGACATGCCAAAGCAATAGCGATGAGTATGGCATACAACCTTTACCTGCAATGCAGTGAAGGAGGTGTGGATCCCGACTGGAAAGTGAAACCAGTTTCCTCAACACAATTCAAGCAGAAGCTTTCCATTCAGATGGTACAGTACAAGGCCTGTAACAAGAATTATCCAGGGGACGAGAAAATGCGTGGAGCAACCCAACAGCATAAGAAAAGACGTGGGGATAATGACAATTTGACAGCAAAGAGCACCAACAACATTATTAGGGTGTCATATGAACGGTATGTTGAAGAGAAAAAGCAACGTAGACATGGGAAAAAACCAAGGCTGTGTTCCGATAACTTGGATCTGTTGAAGGAGCACATCAATAGCTTCAAAAAGACAAATCCAGCATTATGTGGTTACTGTGGCACTAAAACTTACATGAAGTGTATGCTATGTGAAACACATTTGTGCTTCAAATCTGGAAGAAATATTGCAGGTATGACATGCTCCATTGATTATCACAATGATAAATTGTACGGGCTAGGTTTCAAGGATCGTCGTCAGATATTCAATGTGCCAATTCAATCTTTCTGTCTGCCTACCAAACGAGAGATGAAGGAAAATGGCAAATACATGGAAGAGTTGAAGAAGAGGTACAATAATGAGAACATGGACTTGGATTAAATGGAGTGCATATTGCGACAGAGGGGTCGCATTTAGTTAGTAAATAGTAGAGAATGATAGTAATAGAGGGTTCGCATTTAGTTAGTAAATAGTAGAGAATGATAGTAATAAAATATGATGCTGCGAGCATCGTTCATACAAAATAGAACTTCTTCGTGGGAATTGATACATAAAGCTGATTTGGAATAAGTTTTTGTATGAAAAAAGTGATGCTGACAGCATCATCATATGATGCTGCGAGAATTGTTCATACAAAATCAAAAAATGACGAAGGAATC
>VGVV01000023.1 GCA_016873895.1 Ignavibacteria bacterium | reverse complement strand
CGCCGCCGCCCGAACCGCCGATGTTGCCCGACCCAACACCACCGCCGCCACCGCCGCCGTTAGCAGAACCGATGAACGATGATGCCGTTCCGTTTCTCCCTTTATTGCCGTAGCGGTTAGCACCGCTACCACCAGCACCGACTTTCACCGTGTATGTCGTCTTGCCGATGATGCCTGAACCTGTGACGAAGCCGCCACCGCCACCGCCACCGCCTGCTGTTGTGTACGCCTGAGCAAGACTGCCACCGCCACCGCCGCCACCGACCAGCAAGAACTCCACGCTCAGCGTCTGTGGCGAAACAGGAACGGTCTGCGTCGTCAGTGACGACACATACCCAAGTTGGCGGCGAGCCGTAGCCATCGGTTATGCCGTGATTCGGTTCACGAATCCGTGAATGGTGATGACATTTGCCGTTGCCGCAAACGCACGAATGACGAGCGCAGTGGCGTTACCTTTCAGGACAAGACCTGGAGATACCGTCACAAGTCCTGCTTCTGGCTGCACCGTGAGTTCAATCAAGTCGTCAGGTGAAGTCGTGCCACCCCACTCAATCGTCAGTTTCACCGACGATGCTGAAGTGTTCATCGCATATAGCCACACCTCGTCGTAGGTGCTCGCCGTGCTTGAACCTGTGTGAATCGTCGTGCCAGCCGTAGCGGTGGCGGCAACCTTGACTGCCCGACCATCTGTACTCGCACTAAGTTTTTCTTTGGTGTATGTTGCCATTATTGCTCCTAACTATGATTATACCAGGTTAACTAAAAACCTGTACTTGTAGAACGTCTGCCCCTTCAGCACCACCAGCGTAATTTAGTGAGTTCCACGCAATGGAGCCTGTTCCAATCTTAAACTTATTGGTGTCCGTTTCAAAACCAGGTTCCCCAGCAGCCAATGTTGGATTTGCTGCCGCCCATTGCGCCGCCGTTCCTCGTCGTAGTTGAATTGTTGCCGACATTATGCACTTCCTCCGTCAACTGTTGCATCTACTGTACCAAGACTAATTTCCGCTTCCAACACTCTTATGTTTTCTACTCCCCCATCAATGGAGGTTGCAGAACCAAGGCCACTGACGGTCACTTGGTCAGCACCAATGTATAAATCGGCAACAACCAACGTATCGTCTGTTTTAAGAGTATTGGCTGCATGGCGATACAAATTAACATCCCCAGAAACAGACCCAGTTCCCCAAATAAGTTTGCCGCCAGCATCAATTGCTAAGCGTGCTTGCGTATCTCCATTAACGCCAATATCCACGGCAGTAGAAGCAGCGGAAGTAAACTTACGTGCTCGTATTCGCTCTAAGAATGTTGGCATCGGGCCTCAACCTTTTGCTAGTTAGTTACCCCGCAGGGCTATGTTATTAACCAATAATGGTAACACGATATTGGTTGCTGGACGGAGCAACCGCAAAACCAACCGTAACCGTGTTAACAGTCGTCAATTCAACGTCTGCCAATACGATACCGTATGGACTCCCCTTTTCGGCAATCTGCACCAGGACGTCACGGGTGCTGAAGTTGTGGGTAAGAACAAACGACGTTGCGGCTGCATCACCAACGTCAAACGCCAACTTTTGCGGAAGACTTGCCGACGCAACTGCGGCGCTTGCGCCCAAGTTGACACGGGCATCCGAAGCAGAAGTTGCACCAGTACCGCCGCTGGCAACCGCAATCGCAGTGCCGTTCCATGTACCCGTGGTAACAGTACCAAGGGTAGTAATGGTGTTTTGACCAGCGTAGTTGTTGGAAATTGCGACTGTGGGAGTGCTGCCCTCACTAGGTGTATGTGTGACAGTAATTCCCGTCCCTGCCGAAACATCAGAAACGTAGTTACCAGCCGTGTCTGTTCCTAGGTCAATGGCATCATTGACCCACGCCGTGCCATTCCACTTGAGGAAGTGACCAGAAGCATTAGAGGTGATAGTAACATCACCAATGTCATCAAGAGATGTAATTGTTACTGCGGCAACGTCGGCACTGGTAGCAATGTCTCCAAAAGTAGAACCAGTGCCAATCTGCCATTTATCGGTGGTTTCGTTCCACTTAATGTGAGCATCATCCGATGAACCACGTTCTACCGTGATTCCAGCATCGGTGTTTGGTGCTCCTACAACATTACTATTAAGTACAACAATATTATCTTCAACTGTTAAAGTTGCAGTATTAAGAGTGGTAGTATCGCCCTGAACTGTTAGGTTGCCTGAAACAATGAGGTCATTGAAAGTGACGTTAGATGTAGTTTCAAGAGTCTGAGCACCAATTGCCAACGTCTTCCACGCACTGCCCGTATAAATCTTAAGCGTGTTAGAAGCCGTGTTGTAATAAATTTGACCTGTTGTTGGACTTGCTGGGTCGCTTGCAAGGTTTTGAACTTTTGCATTACGCAATTCATTTTTGTTTAGGTCAATGTTATTAACAAAAAGAGGCACAGATGCTCCAGTCTATGAAATGTAGGCTTTTCCGCCAAATGCTGAATTAAAGTTTACCACAATTTGATTTTCAGATACAAAAGTTACATCGCCATAAACCTTAGTGCCAGCACTATCTACAACGGAAACGCCACCTGGAAAATAACCCAAATTGTGCGTAATTGTCCATGAAGAAGAGGCTGTTGCTTGGTTATGAGTGTAAGCACTACTTGACGCAGGGATTGCAGAAGGGCTTGAAACAACTATTGTTTCAACAGGTTTTGCAACAATAAGGGTTTTTGGGGACGCTTTGACAACGGTTGAAACTTTTGACTTTTTGGTAACTTGTGTTATTCTACTCATGCGGGCGGGCTAGAAACCGAAGCCTCTACAACAAGCGTTCCTTGTGCAATACAATCCCAGTCTCCGTTTGCGTCTTTTACAAACAAGTCAAACACATATGAACCAGCCGCAATAGTGTTCATGTCAGAGATGTGCATTTCAAGGGTTGCACCAGCACTGGGAATCAAATAACCACGTCGGTTTGCCGTAAGACCAGAAATTGTTGCCTCATTTGGTTTGTTGGCATACCAGCGCAAATCCAATACCATAGCGCCAGCAGAGTTCTTCGCCTGCATGTAGGCGTCTTGAACCGTTAACACATCACCGTCATCGTCTTGCCATGTAAATATCCTGTTGTAATCGGTGCGTTGCTTGTAACGAATTTCCATTTCATCTACTTCCTGTGACGGGGTTACGGTTGCGTACGAAACAACTTCCATTATCCCATTTGCAACTGGCTGATACACTTTGTCGTTTAACCCAACCGTAACGTTTGCCCACACGTCCCAATTAAGAATGCCTTCTGGTAAATCAATTGTCTCGTCTTGACCAAGAGTAAGTTGGATGATGCCTTCTGGCGTAATAATGGCTTCAATTTGCTTTTTTGCAGTTGTGCTAGTAGCAATGTAAGCAGTGGGTGTGTCAACGTTCACTCTGTAACGAGTGAGGTTACTTTTTACACAAATAAATCGTTTCCAAGGTAAACCACGTACAATTTTGAATTTTACATGGGTCGGCATTACTCTAGTTTACCTTATTCTTCCCTCTTCAACATTGCGCCCAACATGTGGAAAAACAGCGATGCAGCAGATATCCAAAGCCCCCATTTCAAGGTTTCTCCACTAAGCGTGATAAGCACCATTCCAGTGCCGCCAAGCGTCCAGGCCAGAGCCAGAATCTCATCTACGAATTTCTTCATTACTTTCCTTTTTTGCTAGAGGACCCAGATTGTGAGGAACTGCTAGTAGGAACGGGTAACGGTGCTACAAATAATACCGCAGTTGCAGCCACTACGGTTCTTCGCTGGGCTACCGAAACGGTAGAACCACTTGGAACATAACTATCAAAATTGCCACTAAATACGTCTACGTTTTCTTCAAAGGCTTCTTTTACTTCGTCTGATGCCTCTTTTAGTCCTTCTAGAATAGCAACGATTTGCTCCTCGGATAGTTCTTCCTCATCAATGGCAGCAAACACTTCTTGAGCCTGCTCTTGGGTTAGGGTTGCTACCACTTCTGGGTTGGTTACGGCCTCCAGTGCCTGTGCAGGGGTTGGGTTAGAAGGAAGCGTTGAAGTGGTAGTTGTATCTGGTACAGTGGTAGACGATGTACTGGTTGTTGTTGTTTCCACTATTTGGGTTGTTGTTGTTGTCTGTACTAGCGTTGTTGGGACAAGTGTTGTCTGAGGAACCGTTGTCGGGGGAAGAGTTGGAGTAACTGATGTTGTTGGCGACACCGTGGTCGTGGTTTCCACCACTGTCGTGGTTGTTGACTCTGTTGTTGTTGTTGGTTGAGTTGTTGAGGTTGTGGAAGTCGTTGTCGTCGTTGTCGTCGTCGTGGGCGGTACAGTAGTTGTCGTTGTAGTTTGAGGCGGTGGAGCCTCAGTCGTAGTCGTCGTAGGGGGTACGGTTGTTGTAGTGGCAATAGTCGTTGTTGACGTTGTTGTTGCTGGCGGAACATAAACTGTTGTCGTTGTTGTCGTTGTTGGCGGTACTGTCGTTGTCGTCGTCGTTGTTGTCGGTGCAACAGTCGTTGTTGGAGGTACTGTCGTCGTTGTCGTTGTAGTTGGCGGGATTGTAGTCGTGGTTGTAGTAGTTGTAGTTGTAGTGGTTGGTGGCAGTGTCGTGGTGGTTTCCTGAATTGGTATCGTAGTCGTGGTTGAAACGGTAGTGCTCGTGGCAGGAACAGTCGTAGTCGTGGCAGGGACAGTTGTTGTTGGGGCAATAGTAGTAGGCGTCGTCGTCGGGACTGTGGTAGTTGCCAGCCATGTCGTTGTAGTACTTTCTACTGTGGTTGTTGTTTGAACAGTTGTCGTAGGCGCAACCGTAGTGGTTGGGGCGATGGTTGTAGTTGGGACTGTTGTAGTGCTAGGCGGGCTTGTCGTCGTACTCGGCGGTACTGTCGTTGTTGTTGGCGCAATCGTAGTAGTAGGTGCATTTGTAGGCTCCAAGTTGGCGTCAATCAGGTATGAAGTACCATACCATGCGTTTGGTTCTCCGCAACAGACACCCGCACGAAGTCGGTAAGTTCCTGGTTGTAGGTTTTGTGAAATGTACGAATCAAGTCCAAAATAGTCGTCGTTTTGAGCAATTAAATTATTTGTTGGTCCGTACAACCACAACATAGAATCAATACTAAATTGTTGTGCATACGTACGAACCGTCAATGTTTGTGCGCTCGTAATCTCAAAATAAAAATCACGATTGTTTTGAGTTGCTGTATATGTGGCAGCCGCCACAGTACCTGGGGCAAACCACCCAAAAACGGCAGTAATCCAAAATATCCATGCACCTTTATGACGAGCACGTCGCATATGGCTAGAGACCAACAACGGGCGACCCGCAGGTCACCCGCTTGGCGAGAAAACTCAAGTTACAGTATAACATAACTGAAACTAAGTGTTTTCAAAATAAGTTTGACCGTTATCCCTTATCCAGTTTTGTAACTTATTGTGCAGTTTTCTAGGGTTCATTTGCTCATGTTGACCCTTTTCATAATCATAAATATTAATCATATCTAGGGAACTATCTGGGTTTCTGGCGTGAGCGACATCAATTTGACCGCCACTATATTTAGCAATCCAATTACCAATGCGATAGTGTACTTTTGCTTGCCCGTGCTGGTTTACATGTATGGTGTGTGGTGCAAAGCCCATAGACACTAGATGGTCTATAACCTCAGTTCGCCTGCGTATTTGTTCTTGTTCGTCGGGGTCTTCAAACTGTGGACCTAGCGTGCTACCCATTATCTTGTTCTTTTTGTCTCTGCATCCTTCGTTCAAATTGTTTATCACTTTCGCCAGAACGGGGGAAATCCCTTCCAACACTTCGGTGGGCACGGCGCAAATCAGACTCAATGTTTGCAGAAGCCCGACCCCGACCAGTGTTCCCAATAGTTACTATCCCATCGCCTTCTACAAAAATCTTTACGTGATTGTTACCACGAATTCCAATCATACGAGCACCCTTTAATGCACGAGTTACCACTTCTCTTCGGTCTTTTTCAGAAAACAAAGAACGAACGTGACCTTCAGTCATAGAGTGTTGGTCCCAGTTTAAACTATTAGAAGAAGCCATTAGTAGACTCCTTCGCAGCAAGCGTCACGGTTTCCACAATCAGGACAACGATAATGAGCGTGTTCTTGATTCATGCGAGACCCACAATGAATGCATTGAATAGACATATCAGGCATATCTATATTACAACACATCTCGGTACGCTCAAGTTCAACATGCATCATGAACCTACCCTCATAGTGACCTCCCATGCTCCGTTGCCCACTTTGTCAACTTTTACAAGATACATTGATTTAAAGCCTTGGGCGGC
>VGVV01000022.1 GCA_016873895.1 Ignavibacteria bacterium | reverse complement strand
CGCGATTTCCTGCTTAACTCCGCGCGTTTGAATTATGATTTTTCCGCTTGTTTCGGCCGTAAAACTAAAGGAGACCATCCCGTCCATGTCGCCTGCTGTGCTATGGTTTTTTACAAGATCAGTTGGAAGTGCGGCTTCGGGAAGCGCTCCTTCTTTGCTGAACGCATAGACTTCAGTCCGTTCTCGGTTCACAGACTGTAGGTTTGAACTTGTCACATTGCCGCCGGCGTCGACCCCGCCACCACGATACTGGAGGAGTGTGACTTTCGTAATCTTCAGATTATTACTACCGACAGGTATGTTGTTCACGTTTGTAGGATCTGTAATGACTTTTGTGATGTCTAGCGCATTGTCGGCACCGCGACCACCGAGCCCTGCGAGTCCTCCGAAGAGACGAACGTCCTTATAGAGCTTTTGATTGCTTTCGCTATTTGCGGCTGCCACTTCGCAGCGCAGATTACCGCTCATGTAACCATTCGAGGAGAGAGTCTGCGAGAGATTGGTTTGAATGATTTTACTTTGGATACCCGTTGAGGCTGAAATATCGCCTTTTGCTGTTGATGAAATGTTGCCATTTGGAACAAGATCACTGTAACTCCATGCACAAACACCCACACCGTCGCTACCTGCGCGCCAGGTGTTACCGTATCTATCCCACAGGAACGCATACACCGTGGGGCAGGCCACATTCTTGCCCGTGGTGTCTGTGTGATCGCATTCAAGCTCTCCTGCCAAGTCTGCCGCAGGTGAAACCGCCGAATTGTTGAGGCGCATCACGTTGGCTTTGTCGGATTCGTTGACCATGACAACCGATACAGATGAAATGTTTGGGCATCCGGTGAATTTGAGTTTATTCTCACCCTTCCTAAAGAGGGTCAGGCTCGTCTCGTACAGGCCGGTGTTTGTTCCTGCACGCGTGAGGTTGACCCCCGCGGCAGAGGTGAATGCGTGTGTGGCTGCTCCTCCACCCGCTCCGCTAGAGCTCAACTGACTGTCGGTTTCGTTTCCGTTGACAGTCTCAACTCCCTTCATTTCGATTGGGAAGGTTTTGCTGTTATTTGCATCGTCTGTACAGTTTGTGTTCGATGGATTCCCAAATTGGTCTTTTGCTCTGACGGTAAGAGCAAATGCGAACCCTGCTTTCTGAGACGGAATTGGATCTGCCTGCAGTGTACTGACAGCAGCCGGACTTATCACCAGGGTGCTTTTGTTTTTCGCCTGACGTGTGCTTCCATTCTCGTTAAGAGCAAAGGCTCCGGAGAGAAAGGTCTGAGCCTTAAAGAATTGTACACCCGATTCTGTCGCGATACCGTTGCTAAAGTCAAACCTTGTCAGTGAGCTTGGATTGTTTTCATTGATAGGTTCAGGGCCTGCAACACCGAACTCCAAGTCATCAAGAGTGTCGTCGATGCCAGTTACGATATTTTCAGCCTCATCGAGCGCCTCTAACTTCAGGTTGAATGCATCTCCCGCAACAATTGTGACTGCCGCCGTCGAATCGTTGATTTTCATTCGATATGAATCAACAGTGTCGAGCACGGCGTTGTAGTCGAGCTGCACAGACTGCACAATATCTACACCAGCGCCTGCACCTGCCAACGTCCATTTTACAGGCTGTGCTACCCGGTAGTATAAATTATTGAAGACATAGCCGGCACTCGTGCTTGGTATATCAGTTGAGAGGTTAAGCGGGCTGTCCGCAAAATTCGTGTCATTTTGTCTTCGAATTTTGCTTGAATTGAGTGCGTTATTTGCCTTATTCGGAACCAAGGTAATGCCGGTCTCACCCTTACGAAGATTGCCGAAGCTATCGAGCGGTTGAACGACTATCCTGAAAGCACCTGTCGTGGCACTGGCATTCAGGTCAAAGTCTGCTGCGAGCGAGGTTGTGTCTGTTGTGGAATTCGCGGTTGCAATAACATTATATTGCTTCAATTCTGCAGGCACAACCCGGATGGACGTAATATTTCCGGCAGCATTATTGGTCGTAAGTTGAGTTGGATGCATGAAGACCATGCGGTCATCAGAAACATCTGTGGTGGTTGTACGTTGATTCGTTAATCGAAGAGCAGTTGGTTTTGCCGACGAATCGAAGTCTGGTAGGTTTACATCGGAGTCGAAATATTCTCCGGCGCGATGTAACTTGATTTTGAAAGTTGCAACACCATCTATGAAATTGAATTGCGTTGGGTAAACATCTTGTGGACGCGTAAGGCCATTCGATGTTGTTGATGTGGTCGAAACGCCATTCCACTTGTAGGTGTGTGTGTTCAGAATGGACGAATCAATTCCACGTACAGGGTTCTCAAATGCGTCAAGAGCTTCAAGGCGGAGCGATGTCTCCTGTCCTGCCTTGATTTCTGTCACGCCAACAGCAAAATTCAATCGGTAAGATTGAATTGACTCTTCCACGGGCTTCAGGTTCAAAACGGTGGTCGCATCGATCGTGCTCTTTCCGTTGTTCGCTGGACCGGTTGCAAATATTCGGAACTTGCCCGGCTCGTTGTAAGCAATATTTGTGAATTCAAGGAATTTATTTGCACCTAGTTTGAGCGAAGTTTGAGTCGGAATATTTAAGCTTCCAGCCGCAGCAGAAACTCCGTCTTCGCGCAGAATCTGCAGTGCAATGTCCTGTGTTCTGAAGGTAGCGCTGGTCTGGTCTGTAGCCTCGAGTTGGTTCCCGTTTTCGTCGCGCGCATCAACACGCACACGGAATTTTTGCGAATTGTCTGCAAACGCGTTAATTTCGCTGATTGGAGCAGTGCCGGCAGCGTTCAAAGTGCTTACGCCATAGTGGTCAAAGCCTCCGGGCTTGACGATGACACCAAAGGAACCTGTGAGTGTTGTGCTGTCGGGCGCGCGCGCAGTGACTTCAAGATAACCCGGAAGATTGTTTGTGGCACCTTTGTATATCACAGGATAGATTTTCGCTTTAGCATTTGCACCCGTGCCATCCATGCATACACCATCGACAAAAGGGCAGCTGTTCGCAGCTTCCTCAAATGGAGTGGAACAATTATCATTGGGGCACTGAGGAAGTTTCGTGCGTCCTCCTTCAAGCCGGAGCGGATAGTTTCCGTAGTTCCAAATTATGGATACAGGGTTTGCCGTGTGATCGTAGTTTTCAACAATGTTGCCTTGGTCATCTGTTGCTACGATTTTGAAATACACCGTGTCACCCGATGTGAGGTCAGGGTTTCCACTGGTCTCCGTGTACAATTCGCCCTGCTTCGTCATTCTAACCAGTTTGACCTTTGTGGCCACAGCTGCTGCAACGCGAATCGGATATTCGGGTGTTTTGACGCTCGCGTTGTCTGCCAGTTGAGCATAGATCTTTGCAGACCCTGCATTCCGAAGATTGATGAACGCCGAGTTCTTGAGTGACGGGTGTGGGATCAGGTTCGCCATTCGAAGCTGATCCTTCAAAAAGAAGTTGACCGTTGGTGCGGCAGCAATATTGCCTGATTCGTCGAGTGCGCGCACCTCTATCTGTCGTGTGTCGTTAGCGGTTGTCAGTAGATTTTCACTGTTCGTAGCGAGAATGGAAGAGGTGTCTGCGCTTGTTGGATCTGTATCAGAGAAGTAGATTTTGTTGTTGGCCGCCGTGCCTGGAAGCACAAAGAATTGAGTTGTTGAATGGACAGTCGTGTTGTTCTCAGAGAGTGCAGGGGGAACAAGTGAGAATTTAATTTCACCAGGCGTTGTGCCTGTTGTGCGACGAATCCTGAAAATGTTGTCGGTGAAGGCGGTATTCGAATTGTCGAAGATGAGCTTAACCGAGGTCGGAGTCAGAGGCTGGAGTCCGCTTGATGCATCAGGCGCATTTACTCCGCCGTTCGCCTCCAGAAAAGCCCCCAGGTAAGTGATAGACGCAGGGATTTCGCGCGTTCCAAAATTCGAGGGAATGTCGAATTCGTTGTCAAACTTGTCGAGCAGGCGCACGTTCAGCCCGAAAGGGTTATCAGTCGTGGGTGAATTTGTTGGGGCAATCACTTTGAATTTTTCTGCAGCCTCGGAACGCACAATAATACTCAGGTCGCGCAATCCCAAATCCTGAGAAAGCCCCCCGGGCGGGTTCCAAGTTGCTGCAAGGTTTCCCTTGCGTATCATATTTGCAAGTTCAATTGTGCCGCTACAGCTTCCACTTGGGCACAAACTCGTTTCTGCTGGTCTTTGTGAGATATTCCATGTACCGATGGATTCACCAGCAGTATAACTTCCAGTGCCAACCAGATTCCCAACTTTATCGGTCAAGAATGCGCCAATTTTCAAAAGCGTGTCGGTGACTTTTATCGTTCTACAAACAAGCTGTGAGTTTCGTATGAAGACATTTTCATCGTTTTGCGAAACTGCGAGCGGGAATTCAGACTTCTTGAAGGGTTGTTGACAGAGCCTGTCCTTGGTGCCGCTTCCTGAAATAGTTCTAAAGTCAATCGCCGCAGGGCTGCCTGCGTTGACCGTGAGTGCAGCAGACTCTCCATAAATGGTTTTATTGGCATTCAATGCAACCGCAATTTTGAATTTAGGAGCGAGTCCAGCGGTTGCATCCATCAAACAAACTAAGCGGTCGAGCAGGTTGATTTCACCATTGGCAATGATGCGTTGACTCTTTTCTGTGCCTCGATAGCTAACGTAAGGCGAAACATCCATTTCTGATGGTCTTGTGAACGATGAGGCAACAAGCCAGTCTTGGTTATTTCGTTGCACCAAATCAGCCTGTTGGTGGTCAGAGTCTAAGTTCGAAATGGGAACAAAAATAGGAATCTGTCGAGTGACCATGTTCTCGGTAACGCTTTCCATGCCCCTGTACTTGTAAAGACCGCCAGGGTGGATCAGCTCTTTCGATTTCAAAATATTTGCATCAGCGGAATAGTAATTTTGGAGTCCAAAGGAAGCATCTGCTGCGATAGCAAGATCCCTTACGAGGTTGCCGTCGGTGTCCACTACCGCAACGTCGGGCGACAAACATGTTCCGGCAGTTACTGTTGTGCTGCTTTCAGTCTTTGTATCGCCTGCTGTCAGTCGTCTGTTGAGTAGTCTGACGTTCAGGTTCTCCGGCGTTCCAGGTGACACCTCAATGTTGATTGCGATTTCTCTGGGGAGTCGGTCGGCTTCGCTCAGATTTTGAAATAAGGTCGTATCAGTGAATCTTACACTGACATCCGACTGCGCTTCATGCGCAGTTGCATTATTTGCTTCGAAAGTTATTTTTTTCTTCTGAGCGTCACTTTCTTCAATAATCCTGTTTCGCTTCTGAAGCGCTAGGTCATAGGGTGACTGCTGCGCAGTCACGTTTGTGGCTTCGCCGAGGTAATTGCCGACTGTATCAGTAAAAACAGGGTATATCTCGAATGTTTCGTCTGCAGTGAGCTGGAATACCGTTTTTGTGTTTGTTGTGAAGCGTTTGACCACCTTGTTGCCCAATGATGTTTGCTTCTCAGACCATATGACCGCTTGAGCATCTGGCCCACCTGGTTTGTTCGCAAGATTTATTATTTTTGTAGTCGAGTTATTGTCGGGGATTGGCTGAGCTATGATGAAACCGCTTCCAATTTTGCTGTTCGGCTCGTTTTCTGTATACGTAATTGTGTAGGGGGCTCTTGCATTCAGCAGCTGAAAAGCAATAGGGAGGTTGTCTTTGTCTGTAATAATGCACTCAGTCCCGCGTGATGGTTCAAATTCTCCCGATACAATATATTGATCGTTTTTCCCCGTGAGCTGTGATGTGCCGGAGTATTTATCCGTGCTGGGCGGCTGGAAGTCACAGACAGGAGCGTTGCTGTCTGCGTTTACGTTAACATACAATGTTTCGCCGATATTGGTGCTGGTGAGTTTGGTTGTGTGTGAAGGTCTGAGGTTTGGGCGTCCCCAGGTCGGATGCTCAGGTAAAGTCAGTGTGATTTTCTTTTTTCCACGATATGTGGAAACGGTGTTGTCGAGTGAGTCGCTCGGGCGGATGCGAATGTAGAAGCCCTGGCTTGATTTGAGCTGACGACCTTTGGCTACTGACCCGACCGAATCGTAATCCGCGCTCGACCAAAATACTTGCGGGTTATTATTCGATGTTGGCTCAATGAAATCGATGATGTATTTCGTTGCGGTCTGCGAGCTGAAGTTGAAGACTTTTGAGTAGGCATCGAAGAAGACATTCGGATTTGCTGGGTTTGGATAATGCCGAGCAATAACGTGTCCGGCACCTGATTGTACTTTTCCTGCGCCGACAGCGAAGTCCTGAAATTTAACTGCAATCGAGGAAGACTCGTTTGCTCTAAGTGAAAATTTCGATGCTTCAATACCTCTGAGAGGGCTCACGTGAGTGATATCGTAGTCCAGAGCAGGAGAAAGGCTAGCGTTGAAAGCCGAAAATTCTGTTGTAGTGCTATCGAGGTTTGGAGTGTTTACGAATTTGAAAACCGAGCTCTTGTCTCCAATGTAGTTTGTGTATTCATCGTATGCAGCGACAAAGAGGTTTCTTGAGGTGTCGGAACCTGACATAATGTCATGGCAGTTTACGCTATTATTCGCCCCAGCAAGCTTGTAGTGGAAACTGTCTTTTGCTTTTTTGTCGGTAATTCTCTCACAATCAAAGGGGAGCGCTGGGTCACCCTGGTTCTGGCTTGCGGTTCTGAGAAGAACATGTCGCACGGTTTGCTTCGGAGTTATATCAAGTATGTTTGTGGCAGGTGTGTTGTAGGGTTTGCCAGCAAGGTTCACCCTCATAACTATTTTTTGGCTGCATCCACCATTTGAACCATCGCTCGCCCTCAGGGCGCTAAATTTATCGTCTGTCCCCTTGAATATGATTGTTCCTTTTTCGAGCTTCGCCGCCTTGCCGTTAAGCTGCAGTTTTGCGTTCGAAAACTTAGCGGTATAAGCCTCATCCACATCAGCTCGTGTGTTTGCTGCGCTGGTGTGGCATTGCGAGTCGGCCGTAACTGGATTGATTTCTGCCAAGTCGAATGTAACGTTGTTGTTGTCGTATGGTTCAATTTTATAATGGTATTCACTCTCGTGATTAAGAGTGTTTACGAATGTTCTTTTTCTATCGACGAGTTGATTTGCGGAATCGCGTAGCTGTGCAGCAACTCGGAAAAGGGTTCCAGCTTCGACTGCGTTATTCGTAAGTTCGTTGCCGGCAATAACTCCGTCGTCGTTTCGGTCTACGAAAGCTCTGAGCTCATAGGGGTCGCGGGGAACAACCTCATAATTATAAATTGTCGTTTTGCGGTCGCCTAATGCAACTGCAACGTCATTATCAAGTGTGTTACTTGCCGCATCATAGGAAATTTTTAAGAGCGACTTGCCGGACTCAATGGACGAGCTTTTGGGGCGTAGTTTGAATCTTTCGTCAGCAAGTTTTAAAACTCTCTGGACTCCGTCAGTTGTTGTTGTTTCAAGGTTTCCGCTCAGATCTTCAATGGTCACCCCGACGTACTTAAGAAAGTTGCCAGCAGCATCCAATAATGCGGCCTTTACATACTCATCACTCGTCAGGTCTGCGATGCTCGCGGGCATTTTCATGACTAAGCAGGGAAATGTTGAGCTGTCCCTAAATGTGACCGGAGTGCAAATATTATGTGAGTCGTTGTTGATTGGTTTTCCCGTATCAGCACGCATCAATGCAATTTGCCACGGATCGTTTTTCTCGATTTTGATTTCGAGGCTGCCAAGATAGGTTGCCTGTGTTGTGTTGAGTTTCGCTTCGGCCGTGATTTTGGGAGGATTCGGATTGTTTTGTGGGTGGGTTGCATCATAAAAGCAGGCCTTTTGAATTGAGCGCGCAAGGCCTTCTACAAATTCAACGCCCTGTTTGTTGAGTGTTGAACCAATATTGATCTGTTCTCCCCAATGTGCCTTTTTGAAAAGAACGGGTGCAGTATCTGCGTTCTCGATTTTAACGACAATGTCATGTTTACCCTTTACGGTGGGTACAATGTTTCCGAAGTCGTCTGAGGCATACATGTCGATTTCGACGCATGTTGCCGCTTTCACGGTGGGAGGTGTAGCCTTGCCGGTGGCGTCGCGGTCGGGCGGTGTTCCGTTGAGATTGAATGCCCACTGCTTGAATTCATTCGCTGGCACAATTACAGGCAACCGACCATACAGTTGGAGGTTGTCGGCCGTAACCTCGAGATATGCCGTACCCGTTTTCTTTGGGGCAAAAGTTACTTTTTGTGCAGTTGTGGTTCTTGTTCCCTGGGTTCCCGACATTCCCTCCGCGAGGCGGTCTGAGCCTATTTCCCATTTGGCACTGGCCACATCATCGAGGTAGTTACCGTTGCCATCAATCCAAGCAGC
>VGVV01000021.1 GCA_016873895.1 Ignavibacteria bacterium | reverse complement strand
AGGATATGATCGCTGGCTATGAAGCAGCCACAGATACTTTTGGTTGTATGAACTGTGGCGGGCAGCGTATGTACGGCAGCCCTTCTGGTCGAGTACGTTTGAACAAGGCGGGCCAACCCTGCACACACAGATATACCAGCAAGACTGTGGGTCGTTGCCTCACAGAATACACCTGCTCCGAGTGCGGGGATAGCTACCAGATTGACAGTGGCGACTGATTGCGTTATACTACACACATAGACAGTAAGGAGCTGACATGCAGGCCACAACAGTAGAAGGACAAATCATACGAGTAGGAGACTATGTCTCGTTCAAGAGCGACATAGAACAGTACGGGCAGGTCATAGAGATCCGACTGGGCATCCTAGGCGGAGTGGACTTGGTCTTGGAGAACACCAACGGGTTCACCGGAGAATACATCGGTGGTGCTACTAGGACCACGCAGCGAGCGGTTGACTGCTGGCTGGATTGAGCTTATAATTCACTACACTACACAGACAGGAGCGATATATGAATATCAAAACCCTGGAAGCATTTGTTAAGCAAGAGAATCGTTGGATGGCGGCACGTGGCGCACAGCCCTACAGCCTGCTCAGTGCCAAGGATCGCCAAGAGATAGCCGAAATCATCGATGCCAGGCTCAGCCCTGAGAATCTCAGTTGCGATGGGGAACTCAGCAGAGCAGAAACCAATCGGCGCTATCGTAACCTCGCCCGTTGTGCAGAAGAACTGCTCAGCATCGATCCCAGTGTTGTATTCTACGAATACAATTAAGGAGCATGTGATGATCACAGAATACAAGATCCGTAAACTGGCCTACCTAGACACTGCTAGCCTAGAGAGTGCTATACGCCCGAAATATCCCGGGGATAGATTCATCAGTTCTCGGTTCCTAGGCATTACCAACGGTGGCGAGTTCTGCTACGACGTCCTTTACTTTGACTCCAGCGGAGAGGAACAATATCACACCAAAGTGTTTGTGGACTTGGACACCAGTGAAGAACCCGTGGCAGACTATTGGGGCAATCCCAAAAGCCACTATTGAGGTTGACAACGGGCTCCTAAGAGCATATAATACGAACTTCAACGACACGAATAGGAGCGAATCATGCGTGTTAAAGACCTAATTGAAGAACTTGAGAACTTTGACCCTGACAGCGAGGTCGTGTTTAGCTATGACTATGGCGACTATTGGGACACCATTGTGGCGGCTCCTGCAGAGCGCATTGACCAAGGTTTCGTGACCTACAGTGCCTACCACCAGCAGGACAAGGTCGTTGAAATGCGTGACGACGAGATGGACAGTGATGGTCCTGTGCGTAATGTTGTTATTATTTCTGCCTAAGGAGGCCTAAATGGAAACTGTTACCCTGTACGCTGAAGACTTTAGAATCGTACACAACACGCTCTGCGAGCTGCGGCACCTCACGCTGCGCAACCGGGTAGACCCTGAAGAGATAGAAGAGCTAGTGGCCAAGTTCGAGAAGGGTCTTGAGAGTGCCTACAAACAAGATTCAGAGGCTTTTGATCGCAAGCACGAGTACTATAGTAAGGCTGCTGCTGAGATGAAGCTGACCTCTATTTGGAGCATCTATGAAGTAGAGAATCTCGATGCATTCCATCCCTACGAGGGAGCCCAGTACGTGATCTATGACGAGCATTGGGGCGACGGTGAAGTGGTGCAAGAGATCCGGGGTGATACCTGGGCTGATCTCTACGTGGCTGCTGATGCTGCGATCAGGCGGTCGGAGGATGGCCACCACTGCTTTATCGAAGCCTTCCAACCTGTGGCAAATAAGCCACATCATCTGAGGTTGACAACGGGTTCATGAGATAGTATACTGTGTTCATAGCGTAAACAAACAGGAGCGAACGATGGACATCAAGCAAGTGAACTCAGCGATCATGTTTGGCACGTGGTCTAACACAGAACTGACCAGCATGATCGATGCTGTGAAGTTTGCTCGGGCCAGTCTGCAGAAGCAGATCAAACGGTCGTTGACTGTGGGTGACACGGTCACGTGGACGTCAACCCGAAATGGACGGCCCGTCCACGGCACGGTGGTCAAGATCGCTATCAAGTTCGTCACAGTGAGAGAACTTCCACCCGGTCCTGCCGTGCTTTGGCGAGTGCCTGCCAATATGCTGGAAGCCGCTTAAATTGACACAGAATTGGTTTGGTGCTATACTAGTGGTTTACACACTAAGGAGCTGACAGATGGGAACACGTTCACTGACTTTTGTCTACGATGAGCGCGGCGAGGCGATCATCAATCTCTATCGCCAATACGATGGCTATCCTTCGGGACATGGGCAAGAGCTTGCTCAGTTCCTCGCAGGCAAGCGAATTGTCAATGGGTTGAGTGGTGATACTTCTATGTTATTCAACGGTATGGGCTGTTTGGCAGCCAGTGTTGTTTCACATTTCAAAGATGCCGCTGGTGGATTTTATCTACATCCTGTGTCGCACAACGACTGCTGCCAGGACTACGAGTACCACGTGTATGAAGACCGGGTCGTTATCAAGGCCGGGTACGGCGACCAATTCGATGAGCTGTTTTCAGGCGACTGGGACAGCTTTAACAAATTCTGCGGAGAAGAGGAGTTAGTATGAGCAAAATGAGTGAACTAGCCTACGACATTGAACAGCTCTACATTGAAGGGCTCAACGTAGGGCAGATTGCCCGCCAATTGAACTGTCCTAAAGAAATGGTTTTGGATTGGATCGCTGGCAATGGACTCAAATCCTTTGACGAATGGAGCCCAGATGCACAACAGCGTCTAATCCGTGATGTCATGCATGATGTCTAATTGGTTAGCTGAAAATTGACAACACGAGATCTAGAGCATATACTAGATGCATTGTAAACACTAAGGAGCGAGCGATGGGGCGAGTTGTAACTATGGAAATGTTGACTGACACTAAAAAGTCTAAGGGCTTTACTGCCAGTCTTGAAATGGAACCTGTACACAAGGACTCAAATGAGTCTGATGAACAGATCATTGAGCGTCTGCGTGAACGTTTTGGCATACTTGACGACATGACTCGTGCTGTGAAAAAGGGTGATGTACGTGCCATGATCGTGTCCGGTCCTCCGGGTGTGGGCAAAAGCTATGGCGTTGAGACTGTGCTTGGCAAGTACGACATGATGGCCACGATAGCACAGAACGAAAAGCTGAAAAAGTACGAAGTAGTCAAAGGTGCTATGAGTGCGATAGGCCTGTATAAAAAGCTCTATGAGTTCTCAGATGCCAAGTGTATCCTCGTGTTTGATGACTGCGACTCAGTGCTGTTAGATGACCTAAGCTTGAACATCCTCAAGGCCGCACTGGACAGCTCAAAGAAGCGTACCATCCACTGGAACACGGACAGCCGACTGCTGCGGTCAGAGGGTGTGCCCAACCAGTTCCAATTCCACGGTGGTGCCATATTCATCACTAACATCAAGTTTGAAAATGTTAAGTCTAAAAAATTACGTGATCACTTGGAAGCTTTGGAATCGCGCTGTCACTATCTCGATCTCACTATCGACACTGAGCGAGAAAAGATCCTCCGTATCAGGCAGATCGTGAGAGATGGCATGCTTGAAGAGTACGATTTTGCTGACAGTGAGGTTGACACGATATTGACCTTTATCGACATTAATAAGAAGAAGCTGCGTGAGTTGAGCCTACGCATGGTACTCAAACTAGCAGACTTGAAGAAGAGCTTCCCGGATCGTTGGATGCGGGTGGCCGAGGTATCTTGTATGCGCCGAGTCTGATTCGCTCCCAGACAGCATATAGGATCTAGGGCGCCCTGCCCTAGTTGCCCTGGAGGGTCCGATTCGCTCCCGGTCCTCCAGGGTGTTTTTTTGTACTGTCCAAAATTGACAGCACTCGCTTTCTGTGCTATACTAGAGACTTAGTAAACAAACAGGAGCGTAAATGTTTGCAAATGCTAAAAACACTGTAGCAAAAGCTATACTGCGTTATAACAAAGAAAAAGAGCTTTACAAGTTAATTGTTGCATTTAATGTAACAGAGAAAACTAAAAACGGACGATACAAATTCCCTGCACAGAATAAGTGTGCATATGTAAGCGGCGACTTTGTTTACGAGACACTGCAAGCAGACTACGAACGAATTTTAGAAACTGCTAAACAGGTGCTGCGTACAGACAACATTGTAGTAGTAGACTGACGTGTAGGGTCTTTAGCACAGCAAGTTGACTGTTTGGGCTTGCTGTGCTACAATACAAATACTTAGAAGGAGCGATACTATGCAGAAACTGACACTTGTGCGTTACGAGATTGAGAGCGATTGTGTTATTACAGAATTTGCTTGCGACTTTACTGTAGCGACTGCGGGCGATGGCTTGTGGGGCTGTGAAGCAGGCAGGCAAGTTAAAGTTACAGGTATTTGTGTTGTGCATAATGTATATGACGACAGTGTACACACACAGGTAAATGTTACACACGACAGTGGTTGGGAAATTTACACAGACAGCGGGTTTGAGACTGCTATTAGTGACGCTGTGGGCTTTAGTGTTAGTTTTACAGAGCAGGGTATGCAAGAGGACGAGTTTGCGAGTATGGAATGCTAATTAATAGCGTTTTACAATGGATCGGAGCTGTTTTTATTATAGCAGGGCACATACTGAACGCCATGGGCGCGGACGGCTATAATATTGCGGCCTTTACTGTGGGCACGATGCTGTTTATGGTGTGGGCTGTACGTGTGGCAAATACGCCACAGACCATAGTTAACATTGTGGCAATAACCACGTGCACCATAGGGTTATACAGAGCCTTTGGTTGACTTGGACTGCGTTTGGCTATATACTAGCACTATGATGACAGTAAAAACACAGCCTAAGAAGCATAGAGAGCACTACATACTCTTTGCCCCTAACACCCCCTTCAAGCAGAAGCGTGTGGAGTTAAAGACACGCTATGAGCGTAGACCCAAGCATAGGAACAAGGAACAATGAAGACATTTCGGGCCACTGTTATGATTCGTAATGTGTGGGGTGTTGACACCCTGCGTGAAGTAAGCATACAGGCAGAGACCTACATGGACGCACAGGTCTTGCTGGAAGGCCAATATGGTTTTGGATCCGTTCGCCAACTAGTGGAGCAATGATATGGAATTCGAACTGCAAAACGCCGCACAGCACAAGATCGCAGACCTTCTGTGGGTCGCACAGAGCCAGCAAGAAGTCAACAGCATCCTTAGGGTGTTTGGGCACGATGCTCATGTGGTCTACAACATGATGATGGCCGCAACCTTTGACCAAATAGATGATACCCCTGATGCGGATATGGTTATTCAACGCATAGTTGACAGCATCTAATTTTGGCACTATACTTAAGGCTAAGTTAAACACAAGGAGCGACAGATGGGTTTTGAAAAGCGAGTTTTAGCCGTAGTCAAGAGCGAAACTGACACGGGTGCTTACTTCTTCAACGGAACTCTGTTTCTAGAGACTGAGGACAGCGAGATTGCGGTGCGTGTGTTTAACTCTCTAAGTGAGCAGGTCACGGCTGCTATTGCGTTTGGTCGTGTGGGGCAATCTGAAACTTCCTACGACTTTTTGACCTAAGGGGCAGGCTATGGTTTCTAACATAGAATACAGATCACTCCGGCAACGGCTGATTGATGCGGTTTTAGAACAGATCCGGTCTGATGTAGAGAATGGTGACTTCACTGCTATCGAAGAACTGATCAAGTTCTTGCCCACTGATACTCTTATCAACTTTCTTCCGGAGAATTCAAATGCCTAATTGGTGTAACAATTCTATCACACTGCGTCACAAAGACTCAGCAATGGTCCAGCGAGCCCAAGAGGCACTGGATCGTGGTCAACTGCTTCAGGAGTTCTTTCCTTGCCCACAGGACTTGATTGATACGGTTGCGGGTTTCCCTGGAGAAGACGAGCGAGCAGCACATGAAGCACAAGAGAAGCGTAACCTAGAGCTCTATGGCTACAAGAACTGGTATGATTGGAATGTGGCCAATTGGGGAACCAAATGGGATGTAGGTGGTGATGGACAGACAGATCGTATAGACCCTAACACTCTGCAGGCCAGTTTCGATTCAGCGTGGGCTCCTCCGTGCCCGGCATATGAGAAGTTGGCAGCTCTGGGCTTTGAGATCAAGGCCTACTACGACGAGCCCGGTATGGCATTCTGCGGTGTTTGGGAAGGCAACGAAGAAGACTTCTTTGATGACTATTACGAATACAGTGGGGAAACATCAGAGACCGTGCGCGATGTCATCGGCGCTGAACTAGATGACTACTTTAACATCAGTGAAAATATGGTGTTATATGAGGATGAGAATGAATAAAAACAAACAGCTCAATCAAGAGCATGATCGCAGGATGCAGCAACGGGTGCGGCCCAAACAGCCGCAGTATGAATTTGCCGAACTAGAAAAGGTAGTTGCTCTTTGGGCAAGGGATCGACTAAATAAAGCAGATGAGTAGACTACAATTATACGGCAGACCGTTTGTAGTTTTTGACGCTGCCAATAAAGATCACAGGCGTTGGTTTGCTGAATTTAACGCACACCTTTCGTGGAAAGACTGTCCGGTGCGCTTCGTGCTAATGGACCGGGAACATGGCGATCTAGTCACTCAGATCCAACGAAGTCTAATTCAGTATTACGTGGACAGAGAATTTGGTACGGAAACTAACCCTAGGGTCCGTGACAGATCGGTTAACCAAAAGGCCAAAAAACCGGTTGACAAGCCCATTGAATGACCATACAATATGAGCATGTCCAAAAGGCATGTAAGGCAATTTTAACTTAAAATAGAAAGGCAATTTAAAATGGCTACTGATAAACTCTATAACGTTTGTGGTATTTCTAAGCTTGGCGGCGAGTACAAGGTACGCTTCGCCAATGATGTGCTGCGCATCAAGGTCCTTGCCAAGCACGGACACCAAGACATCCGTCTCGCAGAACTGGACACTGCCATGTCCAAGCTAGATGCGGTCAAGGCGATCGCGAAGATGAGCGAGTTTGAAGATGTGACTGCACAGGCTGCGATCGCAGACTATCTGGATCGCAAGGACGACAAGCCAGCCAAGGCAGTGTCCGCCAAGGTCAAGGCTCCGGCCAAGACGCCGGTCAAGACGCCCGCCAAGGCTCCCGCCAAGGCCAAGGCAGCTAGTACTTCGGACTTGGAAGACGCTCCGTTCTAAAGCAAAAACTCCTGGACATATGCTAGAGTAAATAGTATATGCGCTATGGAGTTTCACTGTCGAAAGACTATCTCAAAGATGAGTGCGTGGTCATTAGGGACTTCCTTACGGTGCCCAAGGGCCGCGTACTCTGCATTATAGTTCGGGAAAATCGCTACGAAGCCGAACAAGAAGCACAACGCATCTGTGATCTATTAAATCAATCTGAAACAAAATGACCTGGGAACAATACGAGGTTTGGGCCAATACCAACGGCACCGATGAACTTGTGGATACTACCAAGAGCCTGAAAGAGGCACGCCACTTGGCTAAAAAGGCGATAAACGCAGGCGCTGCCAGTGCAACGATCTATCTAGAAACCGCTGACGGTGACTATGAACAAATTGACAGCATAGATGGTTAGCGTTATAATTAGACGATGGCCCGGGTGGTGGAATAGGTAGACACAAGAGACTTAAAATCTCTCGCTATAACAGGCGTACCGGTTCGATTCCGGTCTCGGGCACCAGAATAGCGGGCCTCTAGCTCATGCATGGTTAGAGCAGCGGACTCATAATCCGTTGGTGCGCGGTTCGACTCCGCGGGGGCCTACCAGATCTGCCCTTAGTTCAGCTGGATAGAACAACGGCCTTCTAAGCCGTAGGTCAGAGGTTCGAGTCCTCTAGGGCAGGCCACCGCACTCGATCGTTGTTTATTTGCCACAATATCCGTTCGGTTGACAGGGTCACAGTTTGGCAGTATACTATGGGCATACTGAAGGAGCAAGCTATGGGATTCCGAGTATTGGGCAAGTTCGAAGATGTAATGCAGGGCTACCGGCCTCGCAAGGGACTTGAGGGTCCTATGAACTTCAACGGTCGTGTGCTCTACTACGATACCAAAGAGGGCAAGTATTGGGATCCCAAGACAGACTTCTATCTGTCGCACGATGAGTTCTTCCGCCTAGTTGGCTTCATCTAATGTTCAAGGTTGGTGATAGGGTACAGAGCACAGACCGTGAGCTACGAAACAGGCAAGGCAACGGCACTGTGACGCATTTCTCACAAGATGGCGCAGAGTTTCACGTACAATATTCTACAAAGATCAGTCAAAGAACCTACTTTGGTCTGTGGCATAAAAACAACACCAAGAAACTAAGATTGGTTGACACTAGTACCAAAAGACGTTATACTAGCGACATACAGTAACAAAACAGGAGCGAACGATGGGTATGTGGACCTCAGACAGCCAAGACACTATGCGGATCGTGCTCAAGGCCTTTGGCGATGCCAGCCACAAGAACTACGGCAGTCACTCATATGCCGCTGGCTACTTGGAGAGCATGGTCGTGCAGATGATGCCGTTCATGCCCAAGCGAGTGCAGAAGAGCTTTGTGGAAGACGTCATCCGTGCTGTGCAGAAGCAAGAGAAGGAAGTGGTTGAGAAGATGAACCAAAATCAGACCATGGAACGTGTATGACAGACTCAATCCAACTCCCCGTCACTGTGTTCTGCAGAGAGTTTGACAATGGTGCCAGTGTGAGCACCGTGCTGGGACTAGGCGGTGTAATACCTTTTGGGGTTTTTGAAACCTGCGTGTTTTTTGCCAACGGCGATTCAGAGGTTGTGAACCGTAGCAAGGACCTGGCGGAGGCTAAGAAATTCTTTGACTACTGGGTCGTTAAGGTATAACCCATCGGTTGACAGGTCTTTGTTTTGGCAGTATAATATAGACATAGGTTAGGACATGTGGTCCTAATCGAACTTAACTCAACATGGAGAAAGATATGTTTAACAAGTATGCCCAATACCCAAACGTTCCTGGGATCGTTACTGTAAGGGATCGATTTTATAATCATCTCTTTACAATGTATACAGACAATATTCGTGCTCGAATAGAACACGTTGAAAACGACCACATTAAAGGCCGTATTAAACACTATCCATCAGGGTGGAGCGAAGGTCGTGTAAATGCCGCTAATAGTGCAGGGACTTTGGTGTGGGAATATGTTCCTATGCCCAATACATCTCGTTCGGTATTGAGAACTATTGCAGAAGCAATGGATGCAGAAAGTTTGAGCAAGGCAAATTCCTAAAGACCCATCGGTTGACAGGGTCTTTGAATCCTGCTATACTGTGTTCATAGCATAAACAAACGGAGCGACGGAAATGGCTAAACTGCTGATCCAAACACAGGTGTATGAGAACTATGGCGACAGTGACCAGCCCTATTGGAAAGCCAAGGGCGGCGGCGACTATGTGGTCAAGAAGTTCCGTGACTTCAACCGTGTCACAGAGACTGTGATGGCTCTGCGCAGCCAAATTGAGAAGGACAACGACATGTTCACAGAGACCATCATAGGT
>VGVV01000020.1 GCA_016873895.1 Ignavibacteria bacterium | reverse complement strand
CGCCAGTTAAGCCGCAGAAAAGTGCGCTAGACGGACTGGATGACGACCTGCCGTTTTAGTCCTGTTCCTGGGGTGGCTTTTTACCGAGCCATCCTTGGACGGTATCTGTTTCGTATATGCGGAAACCCGTCCAGACAATCGTAAACAACGCAGCAATGGAAGGCAATACTTGAGCGAGGGTTCCCACAGTAGTCGCAACCGCAGCAACATCTGCGACTGTTTTTGCGGTGTCTAGATCGTGGTGCGCCATTCTCTTATCCTATCTCGAAGTGTGGGGCATCAATAAACGGCCTGCGGTTTTGTCTGCGGCGCTCATCAATATAATAACTCATCGCAGACTCCATGTTTCCATCCCAACGTCTGATGTCTGGAATGTTCCACGCAGCTCCCCAGCGTAAAGGTAAGTCGTGTTCTAAAGCACCAATCCTCATAGCTTCAGCGATCTCGTCGTAAAGGTTTAGCTCCCAGGATACCGCGCCGTTGACGAAGGCCATCAGGTCTACCGCATCGCCCGTAAGGTGTTTGGAGTTCATTGTCTGAGACTTACCTGCCTTGACATACGCCTCCTGGGTTGCCATCGTGCGTAGCCCTTCCACAACACCAAAGTCCACCTTGGTGATACCAATAGCAGAGTTGACTACCGCAACTAGTCTGGGATTTACACCAAACAAACGGTCATGGGAGCGCTTACTTAGCCTGAACATCTTTTATCCACTGATAGCAGGTCTGGGCGTAGAGGGCTGCTTCGTCGGCTCTGCGGGACTCGGAAAGAAGTAGTTGCGTAAGTTCTGCTGAAAGGTCGGCTCCGGCGGCTTGGTTTTTAGGCTCTCCGGCGGCTGGGGGGTCGGGCATGGGGCAACTACGGGCATTGGGGTCGCGCAGCCTGACAGTAGCAAGCTCGCTGCTAAGCCGGTCAATATCCTTCTTACCCTGCCTGTACGCACTGTCTAGCTCCTTTGCCAGCATCTGGTTCTTCAGTTCGATTTCTAATGTCTTGGCCTGCGCCTGTGCATAAGCAGCATCTGCCGCAGACTTAAACGCTTCAAACTTAGCGTTTTTGTACTTCGCTGTCATCACCCCCGCTGTCGTAGCCCCGATCATAAATGCGGCCCCTGCTGTGATGAGAGTGGTCTTTATGCTCCATAACATTCTTGTCATCCCATGCGGTAAAGCCGATATACGCCCCTACAACCGCCCCTATGAAGATGTAAAATGGCCCTGCTATTGCACCCAGTTGCGGTGACTCTGTGACCAACAGAAGCAAAGGAAACCCGATACCAGCCAGCATCGAGATCCACGCCATCTTGCGTCTGTTTTTCCACCGGTCAACCTCGTTCATTCGGGCGCATCAGGCCAACTTACATTCCAAGGGAACCCTTCTTGATCGGGCATATCTCTCAGAGCCTGCCGATATGCTGCCCAGGCTTCTTTGTCTACAGGTGCATCTGCTAACTGCGTCCAGTCGCTTGCCTGAAGTCTCAGCGTTCTATTGACACGCACTCGATGTGCCTGGGCATCTATCTCGGCCTGCTGCTCAAGTGCAAACTCTTGGTCATCTAAAGTTTTTAAGAACCCGTCGATCTGCTCTGCGTCATCGTCACATTCCCCGATAAACTCTGGCACTTCCGTTGGGTATTTGCGCTCAAGAGCAAACAGATATTGCAATCCCTTGATCTTTGGGAAATGCGGCCCATGC
Source organism: Ignavibacteria bacterium (assembly GCA_016873895.1). Lineage (GTDB taxonomy): Bacteria > Bacteroidota > Ignavibacteria > Kapaibacteriales > Kapaibacteriaceae > UBA10438. The sequence goes on along the minus strand of VGVV01000020.1, from coordinate 9,006 downwards.
TTGGCAGGCTCTTTTGCTACCGATACCTGGGTAACTGAGTCTACATAAGTAAATTTAATCTTCATGCGTAACCCTTCCTTAGAATCACTTTATCAAGTTTCGGTGTAAACCACCATCCAAAACGGCTTAACAATATTGCTATTTTCTCGCGCTCTGCCCAGGTCTTAGCCTGCCTAAATATCCCTAGATAACTGTTCGCCACCGCACGAATGTCTTTTTTAGGCTCTTGCTTTTCTGACATCTGCAATAGTTTGTTTTTTGCCCTGCGTACCGTTTCTTGCCGTATGTACCTTGCTCTTGGCCTAACCACAAACCCAAGCATCTTAAAGCCTTTATCTAAGCTGTTTATTTCTACCTTGTTAGGGTGGAAGTGTATATGTAAGTTCTCTCGTATGAAGTCATCCATTGGCTTGATATACGAGTACAGCTTTTGCGGGTCTTTATCAAAAATTACAATGTCATCGACATACCGCACCATGTACTTAATTCCTAGCTGGTGCTTCGCAAACTGATCTAGCTCGTTCAAATAAATGTTCGCAAAGAACTGGCTCGATAAGTTACCTATCGGCAATCCATGCCCTTTAGCTGCAAACAAACTCTTGTGCGGCGGTATCAGTTCTAATAGCTTAGGATCGCTCTTAACATAAACGTTCACCGTTGGATCGTGGAACAAAATCTGATTAGCCAAAGCCATCCATTCCGGTTCTGATACTTTGTTTGCGATCAAACGAGACAAAATGTCTTTTCGGATACTGACAAAATAATTAGCAACATCCAGCTTTAGAAAGTAACCTTTCTCACTGTAGTCTTTAGTCATGCTTCGGCATAACTGCTCGGCCCGATCTACTGCTCTATGCGTTCCTTTCTTCGGAATACAGGCGTACGAATCATAAATAAAACTATTGTGAAACCTATCTCTGATCTTGTTGTACAAAAGATGATGCACAATTCGATCTCTAAAATTCGCTGCCCAGATTTCTCTAATCTTAGGTTTTTCAACAAGGAAACAGATTGATCTTCCTATTACGTAGGTTTCTTCTTTCAGGTCGTAATACAAGTTCATCAAATTCTTTTCGAGTCTTTCCTCAAATATCCTGGCGTTCCATGTATTGCGCTTTGTCTTGCGGCAATCATAGTAAGACTGGAAAAGATTAAAAACCGTAAAATCAAGCACAGGACATCGCCTCCGGTCGCCTTACTGCCCTAACGTAGTTGTTATTGTTCTTATTGTTGTTGTTCTGGTTGCCAGGGTTGCTCGTGTTGTAGTTCTGGTTCCAAGCGTTCGTGGTGCTATGCCGTACACTCACACATCGGTCAGCAGAATCCTCCGCTGACAAACTGGCTATAAAGCCCTTTCGGTGGTTTCCCAACGGGTACGGCCCGATCAGATGGACGCTCTTAGACACCTTGGCCTCTAAGATTCTGCCAACGATGCTGTGTGCTTAATCCAACCTTGTGCTTGCCGACCAAGGCTATCCGTCAAAAACACGATTTCTGAAAACTGCTTGACGTTAATGATTCGCAAATCTTTTGTTAGCCTGACTAGCAGATCAATAACCTCTATTCTTTCAAGTATTCGCCCTGCGTGTTCGATCCTTTCTTTTTTTGTTGCGTTGGCCTTGAAGATAAAAACAACAAGATCAATGACCTCATTCCTAATCTTTTCCCCAAGGCTGTACTTAAAATCTCTAGGGAATCCTTTTGTCACACGCACGACAATTTCCAACAGTTCGTAAGCTGTTTTGTAAATTGGTAAGTGCTTTATCTGCGCCATAAAGGATTAAAGGATTAAATGATTGATCGCCTTACTGCCCTAACGTAGTAGCTATCGTTCTTAACGCCGGGGTGGGAGTTCTGGTAGCCAGCGAAGCTCGTGTAGTAGTACTGGAACCAAGCGCTCGTGGTGCTGTATTCCGTACTCGACCAATAAGCATCAGAGCCAAAGGTCATGGCCTCTGCGCCGCCAGACTGGAAAGCCGCTACGGAGGTTTGTGCAGGCGACCCAGAGGTATAGGCGACACCTTGAGGATCGGAGTTGTAATTAAGACCATGTTGTGTACCACCTGTTCCAATACTGCCTAAATTTGTGTAATTGGGCGTTGGACTGTTGGGCCTATCTGCAGTGGTGTAATTGTTACTCGTAACCGGCTTAAGGTTTCGGTAAATCAGCTCTAGCTCATCCCTTGCAGGTAGATACCAGTCAGAGTAACCGCCGATGGTTAAGCCATCGCAGTAGTGCGCCGCAGGGTAGACGGTAGAGTTTCCATCAGCGACCATAGCCGCAGTTGCTTTCAGCCCCTCAGTAAGCGTGCCAGTAGCTGCTGGAGCCGCCGTGTTAGCGTTTTTGTACTGTTTGCTTGAGTTTTCACCCGAGGATTTAGGCGCAACAATGACACGGTACTTTGCCATCACAGACCAGTCTGTAAGCGTTCCAGACCCGTTTACCGAGGTGACGTTTACAGTAAGCGAGGTTCCGGTAGAAGCCGTTACAGTACCGATCATGCGGTTGGTAGAAGGGTTGGCTCGACTTCTAACCTCAACGGCCTGACCCGCGTAAAACAATGGCGCAGCATCTGTAACCGTAAAAGTCTTAGACCCTGTTCCTATCGTTGTTGAAGTAGCAGACTGCGTGACCTGATTCCAAATAAGGCCAGTGTAGAAGCCGCCTTCAAATGAATTTCCGATGCTTGGAGTTGCCGCAGGCGTAGCAATAAAATTGTTAAACGCTGCTGCGGTATCAAACTCTGTTGGTGCGGAATACTCCGAATAGGTATCGTCAATATCACGATACCGAACCCGCCAATAATACGTTGTAGAAACTTGAAGATTTCCAGAAGGAACAACTTGAGTTACACCAATTCCCAAAACCTCACCAGAGTCGTAAACGGTAGTTCCAAAACCGGAAGAGGTACTTATCTGCCATTGACTTGATTTTTGAGTCTTTCCATAAAGACTGTAATAAGTTGATCCAGTAAGTGTTGGCGTTTCTAAAATCCCCGTAGCTTCATCCGCAGGGGATACATTTGTTGGAGTTAGAATTTCTGCATTACCCGCAGTCTGCCAAGACAGTGTTCCAGAGCCGTTTGTAGACAGCGCCTGACCGTTCGTACCATCCGCAGCAGGTAGTGTCCAGGTGACGTTAGCCGCGACTGTTGCGGGAGACTGGAAAGCCACATAATGCGACGAATCAGAGTCTGCAAACCGCAGATCACTTTGTGCGCGGAGAGTAACATCTGAAGACATAATCACCGCACCGCCAAAGGTCGCAGTGCTATTTATCTGCGCCGTGGTAGCGACAATCTTTGCGGAGGTAAGCGTATCTCCAGATGATCCGTCTAGGAACTCTTTTAGCTGCGCCATCTGCTCGCGGATAGCGTTGTTTACATCACTCGGGGCCATGCCCTCCGCTATGTTTATACCGCCTATGTCTGTATTGTTGCCGGCGGTCGAGCTGTACTCTGAAATCTTGTTTTTTGACATTTATTGCTCCGTTAGTCTAAAAGTGATGGTGCAACAATCGGCGCAGTAGACCTTAAACCTGGGCCTAATTGACTTAATGATCTTATGGTAGCAAGACCTGGCCTTGAATACATGGCGGCAAGACCACCGCCAGCCGCAAGTGCAGGCGCAATATAACCAGAAGAAACACCGGCAGCCCCCAACCCTGTAGCAGCCAACCCACTACCAGCCAGTTGGGTCATCATTCGTGGTGTTGTTCCTGACTCTGGAACGGTTGTTCCTAAAACACCTCTTGCAGCTTCTGCGGTTTCTTGCATCCTTGCCTGCCCTCTAGCAAAAGCACCTTTACGCTTAGTGGCATCTAAAGATTTCACCGCAGCCATCAACTGCTCTGGTGTAAATATCTGGTCTGGCCTTGTTGACCTTGCCGCAGCTTCTTGAATCCTTAAAAAATCTGCATAAGCCGCGTTTGTAGCTTTTATTTTTCCCGTTGGGTCTTGATTGGCTATTTTGTCTCGCAGCAAAGTTTGAATGTCTTTTAGAGCATTAGAAATTGACCTATCTTCTGGGCCACCTTTCCCATAACTAGAAATTAAAGTGCCAAGTTTTTCGTCAATTCGTTTTGCTGTGGTTCCAGGCAATAGCTTTCCTTCTGGAATCCATTTGGTAACATTTTTTTCTACTAGGCTTGAAAGTTTTGCAAAATCATCTGGGCTTACAAGATCATCAGCATAACTGTTTACAGTTGTCGAAATGTCGTCATAAAAATCTTTTGTCGGAGTGATTCGCATTTTTGACAGCGTTTCTTTGTATGACTTCCCAAGCTCTTTGTATGCCGTGTTTAGTGCCTGCCTTGTTTGCATAGTCGCAGGAATCTTTAGTTCAGGATTTACCTGATCTATAACTCGCTGAATCATCCCGCGATTAAACTCTTGAAACGCACGAATCTCTGCTTGTTTTATAAACTCTCCAGCAACAGGAACGCTCTTTAAGGCTTCCTCTGTGCTTTTGAACGCGCCGCCAAGCTGCTGTCCAGGGGTAAACTGCTGAACATCAATTCCCTGTCTTTGCAAAACACTTAGCTCTGGCCTAGACGAAGGCGTAGCAAGTCGCGCAAGGGGTGCAGCCGCAATGTCTACAACTGGGCCTAGAACTGCTCCTAATCCAGCTTTCTGTGCTTGTTCTGTTAGAACATCTTCGCCAACAGCAGGAGAAAGCAAAGGCGCACCAACGCCCCCAGTCACTGCCGCCTGCGTAGCACGATACCCACCAATTTTCGGAATGAGAGATGCTGCGCGTGGTACTTGTTGGGCTAATACGCTTGTCGCAGGGCTTAAGATATTTCCTGCAAGCCTAGTAAGTGCGCCGCCTGGTGCTTCTTGTGATCTTTGCTCTCTAGCCGCAACAGCCTCTCTTACGCTTTGCCTACCCAATCCCGTAGCCTCAGAGACCAACTGCCCGACTGCTAACGCTGGGTCTACAAACATTCCTTCTGCAATTTCTTGCGAAAACGGCTCAAGCCTAAATTGTCGCGCTAACTGTTGCGTAAAAGAGGGTTGTTGTCTTTCACTGTACAACCGAGCCGCAGCAGCATTTATCTCCTGCTCAGACATAGAGGCAGGAAAAGCGACCTGCCCCACCCCTGGGATTTCTACAATAACGTCATCCATTATTCGACTCGTCCTGTAGCTGGGTTGTATCGTTTTACTCCAGTTCTTGCTGGCTGCGCGGCCCCACCGCCCTCCATAGCGTTCTCAAAGTCGCGCACAGTTGGCATCTTGCCTTGGAACCCGACTAGCGTTCCATTCTGGTTAAAGTAGTCTGCCATTGCCTGCTTTTGTTCTGCTGCGGTTTCCATCTGCTTAAGCAGCTTGCGAACACGCCTTGCATTTTCCTCTGGAGGAAGTCTTGTGTTAAACGCCCTAGAAATAAGACGCTCACCCTCTTTCTCTGTGAACTGTGCGCCAAGGATAACTCGCAGGTTTCTTTGCACAACCTCTTCTACCGCTTCTCTTGCGCCCACGGCTTTAGGATTGGTAAGAGCCAGTAAAAGGTCTGGCTGAATCGCGGTGCGAATACCAGTTATCGGTTCTCCGGCCTCTAGTGCTGCAATTACAGGTTTTAACTGTGCAATCTGCGACACCATATCTTGACCGCCGCCAGATTCCCATTGGAAAATGTCTTCCGCAGCTTTTTCGTCACGCTTTTTCTGCCCTGGAGTTAAATCCCTGCCAGGACCAGCCGTTGCAGTTGCTGTGACCTGAGTTCTACCTGCTCGCTTTAGCATTACTTGGTAGTCTGTAAAAGACCCCGTAAATGGTCTTATTGGGTCTTTTGTGGCGAGTAAATAGTCTTGATAAACTTGGCTTTGAGCGACCTCTGGGGGAACTGCCGCAATTTCTGACGTTCCCTTGAATCGCCTTTGTCCTGGGGCAAGTGTGTACGCCTCTTCTTGCGGGAACAGCACACTTTCCGCAGACCCAGGGAAAGCCTCCACCCTTAACTGCTCCTCTAGTGATCTGCCCCGCATAATGTTTTGCAGTGCGGTCTGCTGCCTCTGCTTTGCTTGCTGCTCTGCAACCATCTGCTCGGCCTGTTTGCGTCTGAGAAGGTTTTGCAGCACTTCGTCCATACTAGCCTGCTGTCCCGCACCATACGCAGGAAGGGCCTGTGCGATCCCCGCAAGGGTTCCCCGCCTCGGGCCTTGTCTGGGGGCGCCTGCCTGTATCAGAGCCTGTCCTAGAGACCCTAGACCAGCCATTGCGGACTGTTGCCGATACTGTGCTATTTGTTCTGGAGTTAAGCCTAAAAGTCCTAAGATTTCTTCGTTCATAGTTACCCCAGCAAAGATGGTCGTCTGTATAGTTCCGCGATTGGTAGTAAGCCAACCGGCAGATTAAGTGGATTGTAAAGTGTGGATAAATCTACACCCCTAGCAGGCGCACTAGCACCGGCCTGTGGTTGAAATGGCATACTTGCTGCCGCAGTCTGTGGGCCAAACAAATTGGCAACTCGGCTTGCTGTTTTTGCGGCATCTAACAGTGAAGTTCCAGCGCCAGTCCCAGATAACAACCCAGGAAGTGCTGCTTGGAAAGACCCTGGAGCCGCAGTAAATGGCGCAGTGGTCGCCGCAGTCTGTACGCCTAATTCTGGTAATGCAGCCTGCAAAGAACCAGGCGCTACAGAGTAATTAGCAAGAGAAGCCGCTTCTGGTGCGGAAGAAGCAAGCAGCCCAGCGCCGGCAGCACCAGCCCCAACAGTAGGCGCAATTGGCGTTACCGTTCCAGCCCATCCCGCTACAGGGTATACAGTAGATACCCCAGCCGTACCACCTACAGCAGCGCCCGTACCAGCGCCAGTTCCAGCAGCAGTTCCAGCAGCAGCACCAGATCCCAGGCTTCCAAGAACGTATTGCCCACCAAAATATAGTGCCGCTACTGCCAGCGCAGCCTTAATCGGGTTCTTGTACCACTTCTTTTCGGGTTCTTTGTAAAACGCATTAGGCTGAACATTTACCCCTAAAACAGTATTGTCAGGCTGAAGATTAGTCCCGAACCTTTGGTTGTAATCCTGTATCTCTGCAAGATAAGCCTGGTCTAACGCTTCCTTTTGCGCTTTAGCATCCGCGTCTGCGTTCCAAGGTCTGTCTAGCAACTCAGAACCAAACTGCTCTTTGTAAAGGTTGCTCCACGCAGAGTAAACATCCGTCCATTCCGGTGGAGGGTTCTCCTTTATTATCTTGCCCTCTGGGGTATCGCCATACAAAGAATCCCACTCTTGCTGAAGTCTGAGTGTGGTTTCCTCTAACTCTTTTGCCTGACGGTCTACATCCTCCTTAGAAGCTGTAGCCGTGTTTAGATACGAGCCAAACACATTTTTGTGCTGCTCGTTCCAGTTGGCAAAAACTGAGTTAAATGTAGGACGGAGAGGGGTCATGGAATAATCCCAGAGATAAACTCATAACCTTTTTTTGCCCCCTCCACCGCAGAAGGAACACCACTGAGGAACGATAAGGCGGTTCCTATGTTTTGTAGCGATCTGTTAGAGGTGACCTCTGGAGCCGCGCCCCTAGAAGATAACGGAGACCCGTAAATAGAACCCAAGAACCCTGATAGCTGCTCGTATGGTTGTCTCTGCCCAAACTCGAACCTCTGCATGGATTCCGCGAGCGGTTGTGCAGAGATAGCCTCTCGCATACCGCCAACCCTTGCCAAAGTCTCGCTAGGCGCAAGGAACCCCTGATAAAGACTAGGCAGTGTCCTAGCGTAAGTACCGACATCGCGCTTAGCAGCCTCTTGGAAGCCGCGCTCTCTTGCGTAGTCCTGTGCTGTGATCGTAGCCGATACATCCCCTAAAGCTCGCGTATAGCCCTCTGTAGCCCTCTCCTGCGCCCTTTGCATTGCTCCTGATCCATAACGACCAGCCGCAGAGTATTGCGAGGAAATCCCTGGGAGAACCTGCTCACCAAACTGTTGGGTAAGCGGACGGGTTGCCGCGCTTATCATCGCGTCACGGTATGGGCTACCAGACAAGAAATCACCTTTTGCGGTTTTTTCTAAGCCACGCAGCCCTGTCATAAATGCACCACCGGCCTCTTCGAGGAACGGGGTCGCCCCTCTAGCATACTTAGTGAGGTTTGAAAGCGCCTCTAAAGTCTCTGCAGAAGGAGGTACATAAGTTCTTTCTGGGAAAAACTCTGGCCCTGGGCCTAAGAACAAACTCCGCGCTCTGCCCAGTGCTTCTTCGAGATAAGGCGCAATAATTGGGTCTATGTTAGAGGTTCCTTGTCCAGCAGGTAGTGGGCCACCAGTGGGAGCCGTATAAGCACCGCCAGACATTCCCGCAAGCTGTTGTTGAGTAAGCCCTGACAAAGCAGGAACCCTAGAGATTTCAGCAAGGGTAATCCCCAGCTTCCGCAGTTCGCTACCGGCCTGCTCTGTAGAAAGTCCCGCAGATGTCGCCGCTTTTAGAAAGTTCTCAATTGACTGAATACGATTATCACCCGTAGACAACGCAACAGCACTTCTTGCCGCAGCTAGTGGGTTTGTAGCACTAGGTGCTGGTGCAGCAGGAGCAGGAGCAGCAGCAGGAGCAGCAGCAGGAGGAGCAGGGGCGGGTGCAGGGGCAGGTGCAGGAGTAGTTCCAGTTAAAAATGACGGAGCCTGGGCAAGTTCTACAACATTTGCCCCACTCATTTGGAAACCCGAAGGAAGCCCTAAACCAGCAGCATTGGCGTTCACATAAGCCGCGATAGTATCTGGCGAGGCTCCTGCGCTTATCCCATATCTTGCGGCCTCCTCAAACCTTCCAGAAGCAACTAGGTTTATGAAGTCGTTTAACTGTTGTTCGGTTACCATAATTACCCCACCAAAATATAAGCGTAAGTTTTGTTTGCGGTGTTATTGCTGAAGTGCGAAATAACCGCGCTACCTTTTGTCTGCGAACTGACATACACATTACTATAAGCATACGGCGCTATAAACTGCACCGTTATAAAACACGTTGGCGTTTCCGGTATCGCAGGAGTTACCCCAGCAGAAGCAGACA
>VGVV01000019.1 GCA_016873895.1 Ignavibacteria bacterium | reverse complement strand
GGAACATGAAACAGCAGACGTCGGGTTAAAAGGGTGTTTATTACAAACGTAAAGGGAACATTCTTAGGAATGTCCGAGTCTGAAGAGGCATCAAAGAGGCGCTGAAACAGCTACCGGAGTGCCATACGACTCAGGAGAGAAAACCTGAAAAAAGCCCATTTAGATTAGAAGCGCAAAAACACCGCTATGTCTGGGGAGACTAGAGAGTTGTGAGGGTCTTCAGAGCCCGATATCCCAGAGATCATGAGACCTGCGAGGCTATAGAACCGAGCTTTCAAGGAAACCAATAGACCCTATGGGCCGCAGGTACTAAGAACAGGGGTTCACAAAACCAGAAGAGCAGAGGCACCGGAGAGTCTATTAGGCTTGGCAACCGAGGGTCTCAACAGGGTTATTCAGGATGTGGTCCGGTCTAGCGAGATCTTGATTTGGAAGGCCGCAGACGGTGTTGAAGAGCAAATGTATTCCCCGCGATGTCTGAAAAATCCGTTCGAGAAGGGCTAGACTTTGCTGCATAGTAGCTTCGGAGTAGAAGGTCGTGTGCCTCGAACGCGCGTTTAGCGGTTACCTTGCGTATTTTTTCGAGGTTGGCCTTGGAGGTGATACCAAGGGCCTTAAGCGTGGAAAGGAAGGAGAGGGGCTCAGTCCTGTCGACATTGGAGATCGAGCCTCGAACTCCGACGGTGAAATTAAATTGCATTAACTTCCATCCTAGGTTCTCCGAGAGCGAATTAAAGAAGTCCACCACTGGGGCGTATCGTGCTCGTTTCTCAGCGTCTTTCTTTTCTTCCCAGTCCACGGAAGAGTCCATAGCTCTTGTGAACTCCAGAATGGCCACTCTTTTACTCTTCTGATGAACGGCAAAGCCATCCGGGCGAAGATCGAGAAAAGCGGATAAAGAAGTTTGGAGTTCCTGATCGCTCAGCCGCCGAACCTGATTGTCCGTCAAAGTGTGTGTGGAGAATCGCAGTTGGGTGAGGAAGTCAGCATGACTCTCAGTGTCGAGAGCGAGACTCGTGGGGTCCGTTGGGTCTTGAAAATGTCTGACCTTAGTGAGGGCCAGGGTTGCCCTTTGAGCAAAGAAGGTCAAGATCTTGTCTTCCAGTGCCGCGTCGGAAGCGAAGAAACCAAAATGATGAAAAATTTGTCGGACCGTGAGTTCTTTGTGGGAGTCAGCTGAGACAGCTGAGGGGATCACCCATTTGTGCTCATCCCCTTCGTCGCCAGAGAGGCTGAAAAGTTGGAGGAGGATTTCCCGCCATATCATGTGATGGGCAGTAATACGCGGCTTTTCTAAGATCTTACAGCGACTTTGAATGTGCCCCAAGGATTCCCTTTCATTGCAATGAGGGCAGTTAGGAGAATCCTCTTTGCCCCACTGGTGAAGGAGGGCGCGGCATGGAAATTGTAGGCTCACCGATTGAAGGAGGCGTTTCTTAGCTCCGTCTGGAAACGACGAGTCTGCCAAACACGCGCCCAGCAGATCCCGGCTACTGTGTGGGCGTCGCAAGAACGATTCGGTAAACCCCTGTGTTGGAGAGGAGTAGAAGGTGGACATCGCGGCCTGATTTTTGATAAATTTCTTAACCGTGTCATTCATAGAGGCAGAATATAGGTCGTCCTCCGAGTTGGACTCGTCAGGGGCAAACTGGTAGATAATACGGCCGCTGGGGGCGTTCCACAGAAGGGGGACATCTTCATCCCTGGTCGCTGTGGAAGCTATCCGGTCGGCTGCTTCATTATAAGGTTCGCCCCTGTGGGCTCGCACTTTGACAAAGATAGTGGGAAATCCCAAGGTGACACGGTGCTGCAGGAGCTCCAACACCCCGCGGACGATATCTCCATCTTTGGATGAGTGGAGAGTTGGGTATTTACCAGGTCCTACCCAGTCCTCCAATTCTTGAAGATGGTTTGCCGAATCTGTAAGGATGAAGATGGGCGCTGCAATATCGCGTCCGTGTTCCAGTGCTAAATAGCTAGCCCCTGTTTCCACCCGCAGTGAAGTGCGAGATTCCCGGCTTCTACCCACCCTGCAACGGAGCGCCTTTCCGGACCGGACGATGTAGACCCCTGCTCCCATGTGTCCGCCCTCAAGTGACCCATCGGTGGCATATACATGGGAGCCAGATGAGTGGAGGCCCAGAAGACCCATTTCGGTGCCTTCCCTGAAGAGTTGGGCCGTTGTCGAGGAATCGAAGAGGGGTGGATCGTGAGCCGCCGTGTTCTGCAACGCACCCGTTAACACTGCAACGCGTTTCGCATCAGGGGTCTGTCCTTTAGACACCCAGCCCTCGAGCGGGGTTGCGTGAGAGGCCAGGGCGTCACGGCCAGACATCCACCACCCTCGCTCCCTGTAGACCTTGCCTTGTCCTGTCGCTATCTTGTGGCCATATTGCTCAAGGAAAGCTTTTCTCTTGGAACCGTGGGGCAGGGGGGGGGTGAGAATAACCCAGTCCTGCCTACGTTGAAGGTGGGGTGCATAGTTCTCTTCAAAATCCTTGTCCGTGAAGTCAGCCAGTGCCATCACCAGGGGGCTGTCCACAGGAGGTTCCGACCTGCGCGTGGGGTCTGGATGCCAGAAGAGGGTGCCCGATCTGGCTGCGGTGTCAAAGAAGGGAGGGGCAGTGACCGCAGTGCCTCCGAGGTAATGCGTGGCGTTGTAGAGGTCTCTGGCCGCACTGAGAACTACCCATGCTATGCAGTGTCTCTTGCCTGTTGCATCAATGTCTCTCTGTAGTTGAGCTTCACGGCTTATGAAGGGGATTAATTCTGTGCCCCGGCGAGGGCCTGCCAGAGTTCGGAGGAGATGCCATCGCGCGCCTTCTATTTGAAAGGGGTGATGAAAATCAGAGGAGGTCGAGATACCTTCCGACGTAGAGATTTGCACACCGTACCATTGAATCACAGATTCGATCGGATCTTTCAAAATGGCCACGTAGCCTCCAGTGGGTGGGGAGGTAAGCACCGCCGCCAGAGAGCTACCTTGTAATTGGCACTCCGGGAGCACTGTCGGGTCTAACATCCGAAGAGGGATGGAGTATCGTTCCCAAGGAGGAAGGAATCGCGGTTGATTGAGTCGGCGGTCCATGACCTCATCCAGGGTATCTCTACATTTTGGGCAGATAAAAGCCTCTCCCGCTTTGGGGGTCAGATCTTCGAGACATTCCTCGTGGTATGTACATTCGCATTGATCGCAAATGATCAGAAATCCCCGACCCGTACTGTGATCGCAAATCTCACAGTGGTCATTACCTATGCCCCCCCGAAATCGAAGGAGAGATCCAAGAGTCAGATCTCCGGCGCCAATCTGTGAGCATACGTATTGACGGATCAATGGGTGGGCGTCCCTGTGATATTGATCAGCCACCAGAGGAAACCCCAACTCTGCTGAAGAGAACCAGTCGGCGTGCCAAGGGGGAGAGATCTCGGGGTCCAGGTCTTGTCCTGGGGTCACCATTGTGAGCATGCGGCGTAGGCAAAAGACCACTTGGCCTAGCGAGAGCGATGTGTCGCCGGTAAGCGTCGCGTCGTCCAGCAGCGAGGGGTCCACCGTCCGCCATAACAACCCAACTTCATTGACCCCCTGGCGACACGCTCGAGGCAGACCCTCCCGTTTCCCCCGCCGAGATCGCACTGGATGCGAGGATGAGGCGCCTGGCTGATGTCCGCCGTTAGAGAGAAAGTGACTTGCTGGGAGTGGGCGTTTGCGCCCGCCCAGAGATCTGTCGGCAGGGATGGGGGAGAGTGGGCGCGCATCAGTGGGACTAGCTGCTCTTTGCCCCCCTATGCCATTCGCACCTTCCTTCACACCTCGGTCGTGGGAGTCCGAGGGCAATCTGGGAATGCTACCAAGTGTCCCAGGGTCTCGCTGTCGTTTGCCTCTCCGTAATGGAGCGGCTGCAGCAGCTGAGTCCTTGTGCCGTCTTAGTTTTCCCTTATCCCTTCTTTCCCTCCCCGAGTCGCAGAGTTCAAAGCCTCCAAAGCCCCAGTCCGCATCCGAGTCCCAGCCTTCGCCTGCGAGCTCCCTGGGGTCCGCGTCGTCGAATGGCCGTAGCGCGCTGAATGGACCTAAGTCTGATCTAGACGAGGGTGGGGAGGACGACCGCGTTTGTATACCATCATCTATTAGATCTTCTTCGGCAGGAGTGAGAAGGAGTGAGCGCACCTCGTTGGGGTTAACTGAGCTTTGTTCGCCATCCTCAGCAGCTCCTTCCTTTTCCGCCAGAACTTGGGGGTCCGAGGGCGACCCAAGAGTGTTGCCGGACGCCCTTTGCTCTCTACTTCGTGTGCTTCTCCGTAATGGAGCTGCGTCGGAGGCTGAGTTTTTGCATCTGCGTGGTTTCGCCTTACGGCTAGCTGTATGCAGCCCACTTGCACCAGAGGAACCTACCTTCGCCCTCAGCGCCTGAGAGTGTGTGGGCGGCCCAAGAGCGTGACGGAGCGCGCTAGAAACCCGCGCTCGCTTGCTGCCTGTCAGGTCTTCAGTAGAGGTTGGGTCCGCGCGTCGGTTCCGTTTCGTCTCAGTCCTTCCATCTACCTCCGCGTAGCCGGGTTCAGGGTAGCTGTAGCCCCAGTCTGCATCCGAGTCCCAGCCTTCTCCGGCTAGCTCCCGAGGGTCGGCGTCGTCGAAGGACCGGAGGGCACTGAAGGGCCCGAGGTCCGATCTGGATGGGGCCGAGGGTGACACCCGTGATAGTGTATCACCGGCAGTAACCTTTGCTTGGGTCGTGGAGATCGTGGGAGGGTGGGAGGACTCACAGACTTGATGTTCCCTTGCCTGACCTCCACTGCTGGCCCTTGTACCCCCGTCAGCAGGTAACCCCGTCGGTAATTCTTCAGAAGGAGAGCCCGCTTTGGTCGCGGGTGGGCTGGAAGGGGCATATCCTATGAAGACCTTTCCCTGCCTCTTTCTCTTCTTTCTCTCTGGGGCCGGGGAGGGGGATAAGCATGTTTCTGAGCCTCGGTTGTCCCTGTCGTCATCGGAGTCCCACCCTTCGAGGTCCAACTCTCCAGGGAGGGCGTCGTCTAGCGGACGCAGGACACTATATGGCTCCTTGTCCGACCTCGGAGACGCTGTCTTAGTTCTACCCCTCTTAGATCCGTGAAGACAAGATCGAATGGGGGTATTGGATTTAGGTGCCGATCTTGCATTTCTTGGGTCCGCTATGGAACGACAGGAGTGGCACAACTTGGAGACAGAATCCAAAAAGGTGAGCTGGGCCATGCCTGAGCATCCCTTGCAGCGCGTTAGGATGACCGAGTCAACTGCCTGGACCCACCACCCATGACGTCTGGGACAGGGCACGTTGGGCCACCACTCGGCCGGCATCACGATGAAGTCTCTCCCCTTTATCAGTTCGTCACGAAGGGTATTGTGCCGTCCGAGATCCCACATCTCGATGAGCGCTTTGAGCCTAAGGTGATTAGGGGCGTTGATCGTACAGAGGAAACGAGTTTCACGAGGATCCTCAGGAACTGGGCAGTAGAAGATTTTGTCTTCGGCACTGGCACGGACAAGGGTGTCTATCTGCGGGCGTTCCATGCCCAGAGAGAGCCATTCAGCTTCTCCCATGACTGTGGCGGGGTTCTGGCGAAGAAGACGGACCAGTCTCCGATTGATGATCTGTGTGCCCCCTGTCGGTGGCGAATCAGCCCTCTTCCAGCGTAAGCCCGTGCAGTGTGGTCTATGACTGTGAATCGTCGAGATAAACCCGAGTCCCAAGGCATCTCCACTGTTGTATGCCGCCGCCTGATTGGGAACTCTGGGACGTTTGTTTGCCGGCGTCCGTGACTGGGGGGGCTCCAACAAGGTTTCCAGTGTCGTTTTGGCTTGTAGCCAATCGTCGGCCGTCATCGCCTTTTGGATTTCTTGCAGCCAGAAGGGGGGGATGATCCCCGATTGCGAGAGTCGAGAGAAGCGAACTGTTTCTGTGGACCAAGCCTGAACTGCTGCAGACTTATCCGTTGCTTGAACGAGTCGCCGAATAACCCTGCGTATCTCAGCAACATGATCAACAGAGGAGGTTGCCTGGTGAGGTACGAGCCACTTGTCAATGATTTTTGCCGTAGAGAGACCAGCCAGATTTAAGGCCGCCCAATCTTTGGCATCCCGGTGACTGAGCCATGTAGAGGCGAGAGCCAGGTCAGCGGGGCTCACTCCCTTGAGAGAGGGAAGAAAAAAGTTGAAGCGTCCCGATTCTAGAGGGCCGCGCGGTGTGCGAGGGAGGTCTCTAAGGTCTAGGTACTGAGCTGCTTTCAGTTTCGGGAGAAGTTTATCAAAGGCCTCCTGTCCCGCCGTCAATTGAGCAAGTTCCTCGGCTGCCCCGTGTTGAAGAGGGCCTTGCTGAGCTCGTCTCTGAAGCCCTTGACGCCTGTCCCGGAGGTGCTTCGTAGCGCCATACCAGCTAAGTGGGAGTCTCGCGGAAGGGGGCGCTGCCGGCTCCGGGTCGGAGGGCCGGGATGAATCTCGGGCCTCCGACGGTGAAGTCTCGAAGTCATGGGGCCCGTCAAGCGGATTGTGTACAGACGACCCTGTGCTGTTCAACCCTTGCGTTCCAGTGGGAGAGGGGGTCGGCATTTTGGAGCCCTTGAGAGGAGCTTGTACTTCCGACGTCATGAGGGTGAACAGGGTGCCCTGTCGATGGAGGTCCGTGCGGGCAGTGCCATGAACCTCACATAAGGGAATGCCTCCGAGTACCGCGCGAAGTTGATGAGTATCGCGTATCGCTGGAAAAGTTATTGCGATTGCCTCACGAAGGGTAGCCGAAGTGGAGCATCCAGCTCGGGGGTTAAGGGAGAGCATCAGTTTAAGTCCTGAAAGGCTCTGGAGTTGCATCATGTCAGCCTCCTTTTGTATATCCAGACACCTAAATTTCTGAGCTGGGTCTTGACCAGGAATGATGAGGTGGGCTCGCAATTCAATGAGAAGCATGGCAAGCTGGGTACTTGGAGTGCCCCAGATGGCATCCTTCGGGAAGGGCTCCCATACCAGAGTGATACTGAGCATGTTGGCCAGAAAGCAGGCGTAAGTAAATCTGTTTTTGGTGGCTTGACGCCAGGTAGTCTTATTGGAGGCTACAGCTCGCTGAAGCTCGGCCAAGTCATGACAATCCCAGGTATTCAAGGCTTCCTTATATTCGAGAAGAAGCAATTCCCTGAGCCCTCCCGCGTCAAAGCAGCAAGATTCCAAGTGACTCCAAACTGTTTCGCTCATCACCGCTAACGGCGTGGGGAGGTTTCGGCCGCCCAAGGCCGATGGGAAACGCATGATACAGGAGGCTGTACTCCTGGAGACACCACAGGCCATCTTATATGCTTGCATCCAGAGCCGATCCAGCTTAAGGAGCGAGCTCCCCGTCCACGAAATCACTCCGCTAGGGAATCTGACGTAGGACGGAAGCGTCATCGAAACCAGGCTGAGGCTGTGACGCGTGGAGAGATGTTTCTCCCGAAGAAAGTTGACAATGAATGCCGACTTTTGGAAAACCAGCGAGATCTGCATAGAACAATCACCGCGCATATCCCCGTGGATCCCCAGAAAACGAGTAGGAGATGAACCCGGGATGACCGGGAGCGGACGGCCATTATAGACGACCCCGGAGGGCATCCACTGAGACCTGCACGAGAGACAAATTTTCTGCTTATCTTCAGCATTAGCGGCTCCTGGGAGAAACTGGCCCGAGGATCTATCTTGCAAGCAGCGAGCGCATCGGAATTTTTCGGTGACCTTAGGGTCGGGTCTGCGGACCAGGAGACCTTCGTCCCCGTCATCTTCTATCATTATAAGATCGCTAAGATGTGCACTTGTCGGTTCGTCACTCCCTCCCCGGGGGTCGCGTGCCAGAGCCGATGTTCTGCGCGCCGCACCTTTTCCATGCAATATTCCAGTAATAAAAGATTTGGAGAGTGCGAGGCGAAGTCCACTCCAGTGTTCAAACTGAAGGACTTTCTCCAATAACTTATTGGCGTTGGCTTCAGAATTGAGATAAAGAGAGAGGTCGTCAGCAAAGGCAAGATGGTTGAACTGGGGCACCCGGTCGACTCCATGATGCAGTTCTGAGTTATCGAAAAGTCGAAGAAGGGCGTTGATGAACAGTATAAACAAGAGCGGGGAGAGAGCTGATCCCTGTGCTGTACCCGTGTCCATGAAAACGTCAGCGGTCTCGTGCGCACCAACGTGGAGCCGCATGGAGGCCAAATCATAGAAGTTCTTGAGCAGGTCTATGTCGGGGACCCCAAATTTCTCTAGAATGGCCCAGAGACAGGCATGTCCCGCTGAGTTAAAGGCGTTGGCATAGTCGAGGTCTATTCGGACTAGTTTACCGTCTCCCGCCATTGCAAATTTGAGCAGAAGCTGCTGTTTTTGGACACTGTCTGTAACCCGGTGTAACCATCGAAACCCATATTGTGAGGATTCGAAGACCCCATGTCGTTCGGCCAAATCTTGTAGTCGACCGGCCAGGATGAGGTTCATCAGCTGGTATGTCGAGGTGAGGAGCGCGATGGGCCTATAGTTCCCCAGGAGGGAAGGGTCTCCTTTTTTATACAGCAAGATCACTTTCGCCAGGAGAGCGTCCTTGGGTACCTTAAATTCGGATGCAAAGACCGCGTTAACCAAGTGTCTGAGGTTCTCCTTAAATGAATCTGGGCTATGTTTCAGAATCTCCGCTGGTATGCCGTCTACCCCACATGCCTTTCTCGATGGCATACGGGCCAAAATACGTTGGAATTCCAAAGGTAAGACTGGGTGACTGATAGTAGCTCCTGGAGGGATGGTACGACCCTGGAAGACCCCGGCTAATTCCATGAACTGCATCGATTCGATGTGGTATCGATTGTGGCGGAAATCGGACTCACACTCGCACTTTCCGTTATGAAGACATCCTTCACAAAAATGTACGATGCGTCTCTGTATTGGTTGGTGATCGTGGTGACTAGAACCTATATTCCTGCCTCCCGGACCATCGCCCGGCGCCGTATATCTCCCCTGTGGAGAACTGATGACTCCAGGTGTCTGGGGCCCTGTGCCGGGCTGCTCCACTAATTCCGCCTCCAAAGGTGTGTCTGATGCCGCGTTCTCCCGCTCCGCCTGTCTGCTGGAGCTTGTCAACATCTCAGCCGGTCTCGATTGAGCTGTGGGTATCGAATCAGTCCGAATGGATATTGGGATGCTCCCCGAGTGACCGCATTGATCGCACGTCGCTTGAGGGTGATAGGCGTTGCTCTGAAAAAAACATTCCAAGGCGGTGCAGATGTTGTCACCGGTCCACGGTCCCATCTCGTAAAGGAGTTTAGGGGGACCTCCATCCGCGAACGGAGGGCAACGCAAGCTACTTTGGATCAGCGGGTACAGGTCCGTTAAGACGTGGACCGTGACGGAGACATGGGACTGGTCAGCGTGAATAGTGTATCTGCTGGTGTCCATCCAGGGGGCTGCTTGTTTCGCCCAGGTAAGGAGGGTGGAGGTGGGGTTGACGTCGTCATGCTCCCACTGAAGTCCACAGGGACAGCGTTGAGTCACGGACTCCATTGCTTGCTGAGGCTTGCGCTTACCTAGAATCCGCTGTATCCCCTTGACACCCTTCTCGAATAGCCAGTGGAACCGCCTCCTCAGAGATTTCTCCGCCTCCTTGCGCTGAGATTCACCGAATACCGCCAGAGTGTTCCGGGATTGTTCTAAGGCTCGATGAATGCACCGTCTCCACAAGGGTAGTATACGCAAGAATTTGGCTTGAAGTACAGTCAGTCTTTGAAGGCCAAGTCGTTGGAGAGCCCGTCGCGTAGCCAGAGGGAGGTCTGCCGAGGACCAGTTCTGAGGTTCCACCGTCTCTCTGAGGGCGCAGGTGTATAGCTGAATGTCCTGCATAGCAATGCGTTGCAGTTTGCTACGGTCCGCGGGGCGTTCATGCGCTCGACGCCTAGTTGCTTGTGCACGGGATTGCAACGAGAGGGCAACTCCGAGCATCTTTTGACAGTCACTCTGGTGGCGATCGAAGGTAGCTTGCCCTGACATTGTTTCACCCGTTGCCGGTGTAGGTTCCAGCAGGGTTTGAACGGCGTGTTTCCACTTGGGGAGTTGCGATTCAAATAGCACAGGGTCAAAGGCCTGCCGCTGTGGCTTCGAACCCCCCGGTTGGGGGGGTGGGGGCGCTGGAAGGGTGAAGGTATCTACCGCAATAAGGAGCTGTGCGTGGTCGTATTTCATACCCGCGCATCCGACCGTGTCATTCCCTGGGCCATCCGTCCATCTGGGTACTGGAGAGCCCTGACATGGGGATGTGAGGTTCCAGGAAATCAGATGATCGAGTGTGGCCGCTCTACCAGCCCGATTTTTCCACGTATGTCCTAGGGCCGGGTGCCAAGTGCCCTTTGAGCTTGAGAGAAAGTTAGCGAATAGGGCATCGGCGTACTGAAGATTACTGTTCCTGGGGAGACTGTATCCTGAGCGCATCTGCTCCGCATTGCTGGCTGGAATGAAAAAATGATCGAGCACTTGTATGTAGCAGTGATGCGGAGGCGGGGCGTGGGGGATCGGGCGTACGTAAGGGCCCGTCGAGGTGAGGGACACAAATGAGTCCTGTTGCAGCGAGAGATCGTGGAGAGCATCCAAGTCACGTTCATTCAGGTCCAGGCTGGCGAGAAGGAGCATGCGCAAACCCTCGTGCTTGACCTCTTGTTCCTGGGCTGGTCGAGTAGCGACAATTTCCCATCTTAGACCAAGTTTGGGAGAAAGGGCAGCCCAGTCCTCAGTCGAGATTGCTCGACGTTGGCGCTTAGGAGCCACTAGCAGCCAATCCCCCATCGATAGAGAATCTTCAAACCTAAGAGCATGAATGTCCGCTTGCAGCCATTCCTCAGCCGTGAACTCCACAGTAAGCCCCTCACGTAGCTTTCCGTACTTGCTGTCGAGGACTTCCGCGAGATTGGGGCTTAGTGGGATCGGGGGGTGACGTGTATTTCTGGCTTGCGTTACTGTCCAAACTAGACTCCCAGGGCGCAAAAGTGCCTTGAGGCCTTCATTGGAGTATTCCGTACGCCCTCGAGGGCGATGTCGGCCGATGTCCTGCCAGACAATCTCCCGTGTGATCAGCGCCTCCGGCATTGTGCTATTCAGATCCCCCAGGAGCAGAATTTTTTCCGCAGAGTGCTTCCTAATCCAGGCCGTAAGCCGCTCCCAGAGCTGGGATTGCAGAGCACTGTGGGCGGCAGTGAACTGGTACACGTTAAGAAGGTGAAGCTGTTCCCCAGAGCGCAGGGTCGCTGTCAGACACAGGGATCGTCCAGAGTCGGTAAAGACCATTCGTCGTTTTTCCCTCCGGTGTCTGTATTTTGGGGCTCCTAATTGGAAGGAGAATGCGCTGAGGAACACCCCCGTGTGGAGAGCTGTGAGGGTGGAGAACACGTATCCTGTATTACGATGACGTTGCGTAGCACGATGCTGATGCACACTGATGAAGACCTTATACGGGAAGCGACGCTCCAAGTCGCTACGAATTTCCTCTTTCCGACGTAGAGAGATGCGTAGGTCTTGTAGGCAGATCACCGATCGGTTCTCCGAGAAGATACGGTCAATATGCAGACCTGATTTTTCAAACCCGTGAGGGCCCAAATTCCAGAGCAAGATGGAATGTGCATCCACCAACTGGTGGAAAAGGCTCGAGTGGTCCAGAATGGTAAGAAAGTCTCTCAAAAGGGGAGAGGAACCGGTTGAGCGTGGCTGTTGTCCCCGTCCTTGAGTGTGCTTGAGACTCCCCATATTCAAGAGTGCGGTAGCAAGGTCCATGTCCGTCGATCCGTATTGCGCCCAGAGGCAGCGGAGAGACAGAGGTGCTCGACCCCGAGAGGAGGTCTGTTGAGAGAGCTTGTTCATGGGACCGAAGAGCTCGTCGCCCAAGAAGCCCAGGAGACACATCTTTCTCCGAAAGAGAGAGTTACACCAATTGTGGATGTTATCAGAGGAGAGCGCTTCGAAGAAGGATCTTAGCAGAGAGACCCTGTCTCTACCCCAGCCGCGAGTTTGAGGCATTGCTGAAGAATCTTGCCTCGTGCTCATCCGCTGCGGGTCCCCGAAGTGGGAGAGACACATCCATGCCTCGTATTCCACACACCAATCCGCGAAGAGGTGACGAAGCCGCCTGCCCAGTCCCGAGAGCCTGTAGTGGTGTTCTACGTTCCTGGAGGGGTTATTATCACTTGCCCTGGCAGATTGACCTGCTAAGTTGCTATCTGGCTCTAGCGCATATCGAGTGTGCCCACTGCGGACTCCTTCCGGGGTTGTTGGCGCGATAGTTATTGAGTCCCGTCTGACGGCTGGTGCTTGTAGCCGATCTTCAAATTCGGTGGCCTGTAGTGTCACCTCCGCATCTTGGCATCTGAGTCCAAGCACATGATCCGTCGCTGACTGTGGCTCTCCCAACGCACCCTGGCCCCCTGGCATCCCCGCCGCCTCAGCCTCCGCCGAGTCCGTCCTACCCCCTTGGCTTCCACCCCCCAAACCTTCCTCCTC
>VGVV01000018.1 GCA_016873895.1 Ignavibacteria bacterium | reverse complement strand
GTACCTACATGCCGCTGGTCATTACATCGATATCAACGATTAATAATGCATCTACTGCCAACGTCAGCCTCCGCAAAGGCACACAAAGCTTAACATCTTCCACCACAGTTGATGGTGAGTTGCCGATCGCCACAGCCGTGATTGGCAGCGGTGAAACGGTTGTGGTAATTCCCGATGCGGCTGCGAGCGGAACCAAAGAAATTTTCCGGGTCCGCGTGTTTGATGGAGACAAGTATTCCACTTCCGAGGGAATTGTAAGTGTCAATTTGGTTGCCCAGAATCAAATTCCTCTGCTTACCTATGTTAAGCCCTTCTCGGGAGTCACTGTAGGCGGCACAGTTGATTTCACCTACGACCAGTTCCGTGGCGACCGCAATCTCAAGGATGGTAGCCAACGCACAGATGCATTCGACTCCGAAGAGTCTGCAGTGAGTGCGACTCTAGAATTCCGGGTAACCTCAATCGGCAGCGGTAAGTTGTATCGCGTGGTGCCCGGTCCTCTGGATGAGTTGGAAATAGGCGACTCAGTTAGTGTTCGTAGTTTCAAACCAGGCGAAACCTGGCGTTGGGAACCTGCTGCGGGAACCGCTGGTACAATCAATGCCTTCTCCGTGCGCGCCTGGGATGGTTCAGCTCTCAGTGCAAGTGCTGTGCAGGTACCGTTTATCGTAACGCCCGCAAATGTTTCTCCATCCTTCTCGAGCGCGAATACACTCACTGGTGGCAAAGAAGATTTGCCGGTTGTGATTTCCTACAGCACACTTGCTGCGAGCTATGCCGGCAGTGATGACCAACTCACACCGCTCACCTATCAACTAACAGAAGTCACAACAGGCACGCTCTTCAAGGGAGCGACCCAGCTTGTGGGTCTCTCAACATCGACACCTGCGACGTTTGTCCCTGGTGAAACCTTAACTTGGATTCCTGCAGCGAATGCTTCGAGCTCACTGAATGCATTCAAGATTCGCCTTGTGGACAATGCGGGCGCGCTCAGTGCTGAGCAACAGGTGAGCGTTGTGGTCGATTCGATCAACGACTTGCCCACGTTTGTTTCAGCAGCAGCTTATTCAGTGAATGGTGCATTAAGCAAAAATACTGGGTTGCAAATTAACTTCTCTGACCTTTCTGCACTGGGCTCCGACACCGAAACTACATCTGCTAACGCCCTGAGATATCGCATTGAGAGTGTGGGTTCGGGAACTTTGTATCGTGGCACAAGTGCAACTGGTTCTCCTCTTGCACCAAATACCTCGAATACTTCGACAATGCCTTTGTTGGTTCACTCGGGAGCAAACAACACCACGACTGTGGAGAGTGTTTACTGGGTGCCGCCAACGAACGCATCGGGCACATTCACAGTCATGAACATTCGTGTGATTGATGCCGACAGCGGCGAGGCGGTGAGCACCAAGGCAATCACTGTGACCGTTTCACCCAGCAATACGAAGCCAACGTTCACTCTCGCAGCTGCGAATTACTCAATGGGATCCAGCCCTGCTGGCCTGCCCATCCGGGTCACACATGCAGATTTGCAAAGCTGGCTTGGCGGCACGGATTCCCCCGAGGCATCATTTGTGAGCTATGTTGTCACCAATATTGCTGCAAATGTGACTCTCCAGAAGGGTGTGACTGGGCTTGAGGTTGAAGATCCCAACAGCAGTGATCTGCCCGATGCGCTCAATACCGTTGGGCCGAATGAGGCCATCACCGTGTTGCCACCCAACACAGCTGGCAGCTCCACGACGCTGTTTACAGTCTATGCTTGGGATGGAGTCGAATACTCTACTGTCGGCAAGACTTTAAAAATCGACCTGACCAAACCTAATGAAAGACCTGCGTTGACGTTCGTGCGTCAGTTGAACGGTGCACTCAAGGATACTGCCTTTGCAATCAACTATGCTGCCGTTCGTGGTAATCCGCTGGATACAGTTAATCCGTTGCAGTCGGATGCATTCGATGTCGAAGAAAACAAAAATGCATTGAGCCTCAAACTCCGAATCACAAATGTGTTCACCGGCAAGCTTTGCAGTGGCTCTGGTTCATGCTCGGCGCCCGGACTCCAACCAAGCTTTGCATCGCCCACGTTGTTCGACACGGCCGATACCTTCAACTGGACTCCTCCTTCGGGTCAAACGGGTCTCATTAAGGCGTTCAGTGTTGTTGCATACGATGGTGAATTGCAGAGCCTTTCTGAAATTCCAGTGTGGATCAACGTCACGGGTCCTAATGTGCTGCCGGCCTTCGTTGCTGAGACTGCTCTTGCTGGAGCATCGGAAGATGTGCCATTCGTTATTTCCTATGACGCCCTTAGCTTGAACTACAAGGGTTCAGATGATCAAGTTCTTCCGCTCAAATACAAAGTAACATCCATCAACAGTACAAACGGCTCGCTGCAAACATCTGCGGGGGCAGTGGCTGTCGTGGGAACGCTTTTGGATGTCGGACAATACCTTGTCTGGACACCAGCTGCCAACACCAGCGGTTCTCTGATCGAAGCATTCGATGTGAAACTTGTGGATGGCAACGGTGCGGAGAGCTCACTCGCGAAGACCGTGCGGGTTAATGTGACCTCAGTGCCCGATCAACCCGTTGCCAGCTTGAAGACAGGTAACGGTGGAATGTTGGCTGCTGTGTCGAAGAACAGCGGCACCACATTCACCTTCGATAACGTTGCCGCGCTCTTGAATATCACTGACGCAGACTACCTGGGCGCGATTCCCGCAGGCTCGCATGACTTCCGCATTGAGAGCGTTGGTTCTGGTGTGCTCCGCGAAAATTCAGCACTCGGTGCACTCATAGCTCCAAATCTCGCGAACCCATCAGGAACCATGCCAACACTGGTGAAGACAGTGGCAGGGCAGAACAAGCCAATCACCGCTATTCATTGGAGTGCTCCAACCGGTGCATCAGGTGTGTTCACCGTGATGACCATTCGAGTGCTTGATACTCAGGCTCTTGCTGCCACAACTCTGGATATCAAAGTTGAGGTTCTTCCCTCGAACGCGACACCAACATTCTCGGTCGCTGTGGCTAATGCCTCGAATACGCTCACTCTCCAGAATGGCACCCACAAGAATGGTGCCCTAGAAATTGGAGCGAATGCACTTGTGACGGCTCTTGATGCTCAGGATGCTGATGGTCAGGTGGTTGGATTGCGTCTCACAGGCTTCGATCCGCTCTATACCGCATCTGTGAAGGTAAATGGAACGACCTACACGGCCAGTGCTGATCTGGTGTCTGCGAATGTCGTTCTTCAAGCGGGTCAAACCCTGGTGTGGACACCCAAGGCTAACGAATTCAATGCGAGTGGCCTGGCAGCCTTTAAGTTGAAGGTCACCGATGGCACAGCAGACAGCGCAGAAGTGACAGTCAAGGTACCCGTTTCGGATACCAACACGGCTCCACGGCACAGTGCTGCTGCAACCATTTCGAGTGGCATGCGCAACGACTTTCTTGATATTCCCTTTGCAACTCTCAAGACTGCGCTCAGCATCATTGACGATGAAACGACCAACGCCGACAACTTGATTTTCAAAATTCAGGATGTTTCATCGGGTACGTTGAAGGTGGGTGCTGATCTTTGGAGTTCGACCAACAACACACTCGTAAGCACGGCAACAATACCTTCGCTGTTCTGGAAGCCAGAGCTCAACTTCCTCAATGGCGTTGCGCCAGCGTTCCGTGTGACTGTGCTCGACCCACAAGGTCTTTCATCTGGTAAGTTTGCGCAGGTATCAGTTAACGTCACAGTTGGTAGCAACGCGGCGCCAGTCTCTGCATCCGATTACAGTGTGGGAACCAAAACAGCAGGCGTACCCTTCTTGCTGACATATGAGGATATCAAATCAGGAATTGGTGCTTCTGACGTCGACGACCCAAGTACCTTCAAGCTCGTGGTAACTCTGTTGCCCTCGTTGCCGAATGCGAAGCTTGTACTGGGTGGTACGGAAATGGGCACCACCACAGTGACCTCGACAACTCTGCCGACAAACCCCAATGCATTAAGTCTCATCGGTGCAGGGGATACTGTGGTTGTGGTGTCTTCTCGCACAATTTCTGGAGCACAGCCGCTGTTCCGTGTCCGTGCGTGGGATGGTACGACATACTCTTCTGAACGAATCGTGAATGCGACCTTCTCTGCGACCAATGAGAAACCGACAATTGCGTTCATCCGTGACCTTGAAAACGCAACGCAGGACACTCTCTACTCACTTACCTATGCGGATATTCGCGGCACAGCCCCCTTTACCTCTTCACCGCTGCGCACAGATGCCTTTGATGTTGAGGAAAACCTTGCAAGTCCGTCGTTGAAGTTCCGGATTGTGTCGGTTGACAATGGATGGTTGTGCTCATCTGCGCAAACAACAGTCGGGGATTGCGCGACAAATGCACTCAATCCGAACCCCGATATTGAACCAGGACAAACCTACAAGTGGGTTCCGCCCACAGGTGTGAGTGGTCGTGTGCGTGCGTTTACTGTTGCGGCTTATGATGGAACGCAAGCGAGCCTGGGCTCGGTAGGGCTTCATGTGTTGGTGTCCGCAACCAATTCTGCACCCACATTCGCTGCTGCAACGTCCACACCCTTCACAGGTGGATTCGAGGACGTGCCCTACAATATCAGCTACGACATGCTCAACAGTAATTACCGTGGTGTTGATAATCAGCCAACACCGCTCAAATATCGCATCAAATCGATTGCAGCCGGCGGCATACTCAGGAACGGTAACACTACACTTTCGGCGAACTCTGAAATCATGCCTGGCGATGTGGTGACCTGGACACCTGCAGCGAACGTCAGCGGTGTTGCTCGCAATGCATTCGAAGTTGCGCTGGTTGACCTATCTAATGTGGAAAGTGCAAGCCGATGGGTTCAAGTTGACCTCACAGCGGTCAACGATACTCCTGTGCTATCGCGCATTGCTGCAAACAACCTGACAGCCCCCACAACCACTGCAGGCCTCGCTTACAGCTACGCAAATGTTGCGGCCTTGTTCAACATCACCGATCCCGATGGTCCTGCCACCACACAGTTCCGCATTGAGGGCGCAGGTGCAGGAACGCTGAGTGTGGGCACTGCTGCGGGTGGAACACAGATCACAGGCGCAACCGGACACAGCCTGGTGGACACCAACACCACGGGCACGAACTTGACCTCAAACGTCTTCTGGGTACCTCCACTCGGAGCCTCTGGAACATACACTGTCATGACCGTACGCGGTTTCGATGGTGCAAATGCATCGGCTACCGCCTTCGATATCCTGGTCACCATCGGTGCACTCAACACCGCGCCAGTGTGGTCAGCCCTTGTGGTTAGCGATGCTGTGACGCTCGCGAATGGAACCAGCAAGAATGGTCAATTGCCTATCAGCTGGAGCACTTTGCAGAGTGCCACGGGTGTTACAGATGCTCAGAGCCAGGTGATAAGCTTCAAGTTTACAGAGGTCGTTGCTGGTGAGCTGCTTGTTACGAACTCTCTGGGCGTGACCACAACCTACACCGTTGGAGTCATTGGCACGACAGTGAAGGTCGGCCCGGGTGAAAGCTTTGTTTGGAAACCCGCAGCAAATACCAGTGGCTTAACAAGCGCCTTCAAGATTGTGGCAACGGATTCTCTTGCTGACACCGCAACTGCTGTGACTGTGAAGGTGAACGTAGACAACACCAACACGGCTCCAACCCTTGCGTCTGGTTACTTATATTCAGGTGCAACACGTAACCAGTATTTTGAAATGACCTTTGCCAGCCTGCGTGACGCTTTAGCTATCAGCGATGCTCCTGGCGAAACGGCAACCAATGATCTTGTCTTTAAGGTCGAGTCTGCAAGCGTGAATCAGGAATTGAGAATTGGCAACAGCGCTGCAGGCGGTGGAAGCGTTGCTACTGCGGCTGCTGCGGCAACACCCTTTAATGCAGTCTCCAATAGCAACTTCGGGAGTGGCCAGAGCCTCTTCTGGAAAGCCCCAGTGAATACCAACGGCGAATTTGAAGCATTTAAGCTCAGCGTGCTGGATGCTGTGGCAGGTGGGTTGAAATCTTCCAATATCGCGACCGTGCGCATTAATGTGAATCTCGGCTCCAACGCTGCTCCAACAATTGGTAATGCTGCACCGCAATCGCTTGCGAACCAAACTGTAGGCCAACCCTTCGTGGTGACCTACAGTGACCTAGTCACCGAGGTTGCACCACAAGACACTGACGGCTCAGTGTTCAGCTTCGTGGTGACCGCAATTGAACCCGGCGTTGTTCTGAAGAAGGGCGCCGACAACATGACAGCCACCACAAGCAATCCTCCCGGAGCACTTTCGCGCATCGGAGCTGGCGAAAGCATGGTGGTGTATACCAATTCATCCACCACCGGCAGCCCAATCAATCTCTTCACTGTGCGTGTGTTCGATGGAGAAAGCTATTCAGTTTCTTCCTCTGACGTAACCATTCGCGTGACGCAAGATGTAAGCACCTTCAATCAGGCACCGCTGCTCACCTATGTGCGTGACTTTACAAATGGTGTGAAGGGTCAGGCATTGACTGTCTCGTTCACCGACATTCGTGGCGATTACACAAAACCAATTGGCTCTGAACGCAGTGATGCATTCGACCTCGAAAGCAATCCAGGACTCTCGTTCCGCCTCAAGGCTGTGAATACAGATGCGGGTTCGTTCTTCTGCTTGAGCTCTGCATCGCCCTGCGACAACGGCTCGAAGTTGGCAATTGACACTGTCTTGGCTTCAGGTCAGAGCTTCAAATGGGTACCGCCCACAGGCGTGACCGGCCGCACCTACGCGTTCTCAATTGTGGCCTATGATGGTGCCTTGGAAAGCCTGACCTCAATTCCAGTGTATGTGCAGCTTGCAGGCGGCAACATGACTCCATCGATTACCAGTGCTTCGAAACTCACTGGAGCTTTGGAAGATGTTCCGTTCCGCATCAGCTACGATCGCCTGCGCTTGAACTATCCTGCAAGCGACGATCAAGCAGGACCCCTTTCTTATGAAATTACCGCGGTGAGCGCGGGAAGCCTTGTCATCAATTCAGGTGCTCCCAACGCTGTCAGCACATCAGTTGTCGCGGGAACCAGCAGGCTGAGTCTGGGTGGGTATCTCGAATGGACACCCGCAGCGAATGTGAATGGCGATATCAATGCCTTCACAATCAAACCTGTGGATGATGCTAACGACAAACCCGCAAACCCAACGCAGGTGGTGGTTGCGGTTCAGGCTGTAAACGACGTGCCGGTGGTTTCGGCAGCTCCAAACAAGTTGTCGAATTTCACCAAGAACCAAGGCCAAACAATCACATATGCTACTTTGCATGGCCTCTTCAGCGGCAAAGTCAGTGACACTGAGTCAGAGAGTATCCGATATCGCATTGAGCGCGTTGGCTCGGGAACGCTCCGTCGCGACAACTCTATCATCGATACATCCACATCTGCCGTGATGCCCATGCTTGTGAGCAGCATTGGTTCCGAACCCAACCCTGTAACAAGCGTTTATTGGGAGCCTCCAAGCAATGCGGCGGGAACAAACTTTGTGGTCATGACGGTGCGTCCTTTCGATGGAACCTCTTATGCCACAACGGCTTGGGATATTCTGGTTGACGTCACCGACACCAATGCAGCACCGGTGCTTGGTGCGGGTGTGGTTGGGCAGGGTTACACCGTCACAGTGAATAACACGGTCTCAGACCCCGTTGCAGAAAATCAGATCTACACAGTAACGTATGGCAAACTCAGTGCGGCTGTTCCAGCGACAGACACAGAACCTGTGAAATACAGAATTATGGCTGTGAGCAGCGGTACTCTCACCGTCGGTAGCAACTCCTACACATCCGCATCTTCAATTCCCGCGAACACATTCCTGAGCTCGGGTGAGTGGGCATTGTGGACGCCGGCAACGAATGCAAATGGCCTGCAGAGCGCATTCACCGTCCGTGCGGCTGATGGAACAGTGACTGGAGAAGACAGTAATACTGTAACGGTTCGGGTTGATATTACGCCTGTAAACGCAGTGCCGAAGATTGTTGGTCCCTATACGGTGACTGGTGTTTCGCGCAATACTTATAAAGAAGTCACGTTTGCGGATCTGCGCGACAACCTGGCTGCAACCGACGATGAAACATCGCCGGCAAACATGAAAGTACGCGTTTCGACAGTGCTGAGCGGCCAGGCTGTGCGCATTGGTGCCAGCGGACTTGCCAACGCAGCAGCAATTGAGAACGCATCAACGGGTGCGCCACTGTATGGCTCAGGAAATAAGGACATCAGCAATGGAAAGAGTCTCTATTGGAAGCCCGTGACCAATGAGGGTGGCTCACCCGCAGTCACATTTGATGCTCTTGAGTTCCGGGCTGTGGATGAAGCGGGTCAACAATCAACGAACACAGCATTGCTCAAGATGACAATTGACTCTGGTTCTGTTGTCGGACCAGCGTTGTCGGTCACGGGTGGTGGTACAACCAAGAGCCTAGGCAATACATACACTCTGAATACGCCATTCTCGGTAACGTATGATTGGCTTGAGTCCAACCTGAACCTTGTGCGTGGCGACAACCCATTCGTGACTTTTGTGGTCACCAATACTCAAAATTCAACCTTGAAGAAGGGCTCTCAGGATATTGTTGCTTGGGCGAATGCACCTGCTCAAGGACCAGCATCCAATGCCGTGCTGGCAAAAGGAGAAAGTCTCGTTATTGTTCCAAGCACTAGCACCACAGGTTCTGCCGTAACACTCTTCAAAGTGCGTGCATACGACGCCACCAACTCTCACTATTCCTCGGCCGAAATTACTCTGACCGCGCAGTTCACGGGTGCCTCTGTGAATCAGGTGCCTTACCTGACAACCATCAGTGATTTCTTGGGTGGTCAGAAGGGTTTAAATTACGGAATCACCTACACATCGTTGCGTGCTAAAACAAATGCATACGATGCTGAAGAGGTTCCAGAGGTAGCTCAGACTCTCAAATTCAAGCTTAAGACTATCGACACTACGAAGGGGAATCTCTATGCCTTTGGCGATAATCTCTTCGCGAATCCCTATGCTGCTAATGCCCTGATTAATCCGGGAGACTCACTGATTTGGAAGCCAGATGCCGCAACAGTGGGCTACGTTGCAGCCTTCACTGTTGTTGCCTTCGATGGCACCAGTGAAAGCGTGAGTCCAGTGGCAGTGAATATCAACATTCCAGCCAACACAGCTCCAACATTCGTGAGCACAGCTGCGTTCATCCCCGGTGGCCGGGAAGACGTTCCTTACTACATCGATTACAATGTTCTGTTCCAGTATTTCCCCGGCAATGACTCTCAAACCGGTACGTTGGGATACAGGCTCACAGATATCCCCACGGCCACAGGAACACTGTCGCAGAATGGTGTGACCATTACGAGCGGAAACCTCCCAACCTTGTATCCGGGCGATGCACCGTTGGTGTGGACTCCTGCATCAGCTGCCAACGGTATTCAGCAAGCCTTTAAGATGAAGCTGTGGGATGGAACAGACTTGAGCGCTGTTGAAGCAACAGTGAATGTCAGCTTGGCCTCCGTGAACAATGCTCCTGTGATTTCTTCAGCCAGTGCATTGACCTCCGTTGCCAAGAACTCGAACAAGGCGATTATCTTTTCAGATGTCTTCAACGCGATATCGTTTGTTGACCGTGATTACGGCCCAACAAAACATGCTATCGGCGCCAACCCCAACTTGAAGTTCCGCATCGAAAGTGTGGGCTCCGGGACGCTGCGGCAAACATCAAACACAGGAACCATTATCAATCCTGTTCCAGGTGCTGTCGCAACAATGCCTTACCTGGTGGCTTCGAGTCCAGGTGCGAACGAAGTGACAACCGTAAACTGGACACCGTCGCAAGGCCTGACTGGCAACTATGTGGCCATGAGTGTGCGTATTTTCGATGGCACAGACTTCTCGTATACCACGGCAAATATTGTGGTTCCTGTGAGTGCAGGAAATACAAAGCCAACCTACACAGCAACCAGCTTCTTTACGCTGGGTGTTGACGGTGGAACGGCAGGCACTTCCGAAAATGGTGCGCTGCAGATTCTCTATTCAACCCTGCAGACTCTGTCTGGCGCGACCGATGCCGACGGCGACGTCGTGCGCTTCAAGATCCCGAGTGTGACAACAGGTAAATTGACTGTGGGGAACACCGAGTACACATCGGCCAGCAACACGTCCGCAATCCTGCTGAGCCCGGGCGATCGAGTTGTGTGGGCGCCTGATGCCAACACGCAGGGTAACCTCAATGCGTTTACGATCCGTGCAACCGATGGAACCGCAGATGCAGATACGACTCTCACTGTGAAAGTTGCTGTCAGCGACGTGAATCAGCCTCCGACAATCGCAAATACATCTGTGACAATTACGGGTGGCAACCGCAACGTGGTCAAGGAAATTACATACAGTGCCTTGAAGACAGCGTTGGGTGCATCTGACCCAGAGGACGACAACGATGCTAACGCCGCCACGAACCTGCAATTCTATGTTGAAGACCTTGTTTCTGGTCAGAAATTGACCGTCGGAAATTCGGGTGTTGTCAGCACGGTGAGCTATTTCACGCAACGAACAGTCTCCACCACTGAGAGTTTCTATTGGGATCCTCCCGAGAACGCGACGGGTACCTTTGAAGCATTCATCGTGACGGCAGTCGACAGCACCAACAATTCTAGCTTGACGAGTGCCAAGGTGAGCGTCGAAATTACTGGAACAAACCAAACACCAGCCTACACCAACGCTACAGCTTCCTTCTCTTACACTGTGAATAGGGGTGGAACGCAGCTTTGGTCGAACGGTACGGTGGCAAGTGCAGTGGATCTCAAGACACTCACCGGTGCCTATGACCCCGATACATCATTGGTTTCATTCGTGGTAACCTATGTCAATCCGAACCTCAATGCTGTGATAGGCACCTTGAAGAAAGGCACAACAAACATCACAGCCTATGCGGGCACAGGAGCTGTATCTACAAGCTCAATCCTTACATTTGGTGAGCGTATCGACCTTGTTGTCGACACGAATGCAGCAACTGGTACATATGACCTTTTCAAAGTGAAGGCCTTCGATGGTGTTGCCTTGGGTGCAGAACGCACGATTTCATTGACTGTTGCTGCGGGCGGAACAAACGCAGTGCCAACTATCAACACACCTGTTGAGTTTATTTACACTTCTGGCGCAGCACCCTGGTACATTACATACGCAAACTTGCGCGCAAACTCAGGTGCAGCAGATGCGGAAGAGCATCCAATTTATCTTGGCAACTCGCTGAAGTTCAGAATTACGCTGACTCACGTCGGTACTGATAATGGCGGTACCAATCCGTGCGAGCGCGGAACACTGCAGATTTCCGTCGGTGGAGGAGCTTGGACAACAGTAAACATCCCTGCGGCCGGAACACCGGTCGACGTAGGTCCGAACGACCAGCTGAGGTTCACGCATAATACCACGGGTAATTCTTGGTGCCAGGTAAACAGCAATACCATCACCGAAATCTTCAGGGTGAAAGCTCTCGATGTCGACGGTGGCTTGAGCTCTGAAGCAAGCGTCCGTATTCAGATTCCGTGAGCAAATGCCTTCTCTCGTCGGACGGCTTGGCACACTCAGAGCCGCACTCGGCTCATCCCTAACCCTCAAAACCCAAACTTGCGGTCGAAGTGGCACGTGTACCCGTCCGGATTCTTCTGCAGGTACTTCTGATGTTCCTCTTCACCCACAGAAAACCCGCGGAAGGCCTCCACCTGTGTGACCACCTTGGCAGGCCATTTCTTTGAGGCATTCACCTGCGCAATCACCTTTTCGGCAATCGCCTTTTGCTCAGGGTTGTGAAAGAAAATGACAGATCTGTACTGCGTTCCAATATCGTTGCCTTGGCGGTTCAGGGTGGTGGGATCGTGAATACTGAAAAACACTTTGAGGATTTTTTCGTAGGAAACTCCGAGCGGATCAAAAAGCACCTGCACCGACTCGGCGTGTCCCGTTTTGCCCGTCCGCACATCGTTGTAGCGTGCCTTCAAATCGAACCCACCACTGTAGCCAACGCGCGTGTCCACCACCCCGGGAATTTCACCGAGGAGTTTTTCCAATCCCCAAAAGCATCCGCCGGCAAGAGTGGCTATCTGAAGGTTCAGCTTCTCGGCCATTTCAAACTTCCGTACACCGAGTTCTTTGATTGAAGCGCACGAGGCTCCGCTGCAGCGCTCTTGTGTTGGAGGTATCGCAGCCTTTGCTTGCACCACCTCGAGCCAAATTTCATTGCGCCGGAAGAACGGGAGCTGCCAGGGGGAGTTGAAGCGTGCAAAGGTGGGTTCTCCCACGGTTGCGATTTTTTCCCGCTCCAATGCTTTTCGAAACTCAACAAGTTTGCTGTTGAAGCGTTCCTCCGACCACGAGCCAGTGTACGCATAAACAGCTACTTTTCGCGCCGGGATCTCAACAATCTTGACCCTTGGGTCGTTGGGTTGAGGAAGAGTTTCGCGGGTGTAATTTTTAGGCATGGTGAACTGCACTACGTAGCCTGTGGCTGCTTTGCTTTGCGTGACTGGGGCTGTCATGGCGATCTTCTCAGCTCTCGCGCTTTTCTGTACCACCGGTGCAGTCATGTCGATTTTTGTTTTGGCGGTGTTGTTGCCGAAAATGAAATCCGCAAGCACCCGAAAGGCTTTGTTGCCTGCGTTATCGAACTCCTCGTTCACTTCGGTTTGCGCCGCAAGAATGGCTTCGTACGAGCGAATCTCAAAATCCTTATACTCGACTTTTTCGGTAAATTTGGGTTCTTCAATCGCCATGGTTTCTGTCCTGTAAAAGAGGGCTGCGAGGACGATCAAAAAATACAATTTCATTGCTTTTCCTTTCAGTGGAAATGCGGTTGCGGGGCGCATTGGCACGCCACCCCCGTTCCCGCGCCTCATTCTACGCGGGGTTCGGTGCGTTTGCATGCAAACCTTGATCTTGTCCGGCCTTCAGGGGTATGAAGCGGCCTGAAGGCCACGACCACAAAGGATAACTCTCTCATGAGTGTGAACAAGAATTCAACTGAGGCAGCCGCGCAGCCTAAGTCGCCTGGTGCACATTTGTATCCGCAGGATCCACTGGGAGAGCGTATTCCAGGCATTCCCACCGGGCGCGACGTCGATTGGCAGCCGCTGGTCGACTACCGCCGCAACGGCGTGAGCGAAACCACCATCCACGGCGCTGTGGCCTGGGCCAGCGGCGGCAAGCTGG
>VGVV01000017.1 GCA_016873895.1 Ignavibacteria bacterium | reverse complement strand
ATAAAAATACGAAGCAGGGGCTTGTCGGTGAAAAGGGTGTCAAACTCGGTCAGAAAGTCGTCCTGAAAAGTTTGTTTAAAAGCAGTCAGTTTGAAGTTGCACGGGCGCCAATAGGGTTTCCGGTAACTTGCCTATACCCGCTACTTTATATCGCCAATAACACCTTTTTTGGGTGTATTGGCGCTACTCAGTAGCGTATTATTTTCAAATATACTGAACAAATTAAGCCAACCTATTTAATGGCAGATGTCAAAATTGTCATGGCATACAAATGTTACAATATGAATCCTCATAAATTAGAACAACTGGTACATGGGTTTTTTGGTAGGACATGTCTTAATATTGATGTTTATGACAATAATGGCAATCGTCATATACCAAGAGAATGGTTCATTGCACCATTGCACGTAGAACAGTGATGGTAAGACGAAAAGGCAGATACTTAGCTGCATCTTTTCAGAAAAAATCCATTTTGACGAAAATAAAGTTGCAGCTATTTCTTTTCGCAAACCGATTGAGGTTTTACTCAACGCCAGCAAGGTTTTACAGAGGAGTAAAAAAGAAAAGGAGGTCAAAAAAGACCTCCTTCCCATTCTGGCTCCGCAGCAGGGACTTGAACCCCGGACCCTCTGATTAACAGTCAGATGCTCTAACCAGCTGAGCTACTGCGGAATGAGGAGTGCGAAATTAACACTTCTTCGAAACCTACCAAGTTATCCGCGCAGTGTCTTTTTGAGGAAGTCAACGTCGTGGCGGACTTTCTTGTCCGTATCGATGTAGTTCAGAATCTGCTGGCAGGAGTGCAACACGGTCGTGTGATCGCGTCCGCCAAAGTGCATACCTATGCTCTTGAGCGATGTCTGCGTAAGGTTCTTGGCCAAATACATCGACATCTGACGCGCCAGTACGATCTCGTGCTTGCGTGTCTTGGCCGACAGCAATGCCGGATCGATGTTGTAGTACGTAGAGACTTCCTTCTTGATCTCGTCGATTGTGAGCGTGCGCGAGTGGGCTGCACTGTAAATGCCGCGCACAACTTCTTTCGCTAAATCAAGTGTTAGTTCCCGACGATCGAGAGACACCTTGGCAAGTATCGAGATAAGGCTCCCTTCGAGTTCACGTACGCTGCTCGTGACGTGCATCGCAACGTACTCGAGAATGTCTCCGGGCAGATCCATGCCCTCTTCCATACTCTTTTGCTGAAGAATCGCAATCCGCGTTTCGAGATCAGGGGGCTGGATATCCGTTGTCAATCCCCATTGGAAGCGAGAAATCAGTCGTTCGTCGAGATCTGCGAGATCCTTTGGTTGCTTATCCGAAGTTAGGATCAGCTGCTTGCCGTCTTGGTGAAGCGCGTTGAACGTATGGAAGAAATTATCCTGCGTCTTTTCTTTGCCACCAAGGAACTGGATATCATCTACAATGAGAACATCAACACCACGGTAGAAGTTTGTAAACTCTGGTACCTTATTCGTCTGAATGGCGTTGATGTACTCCATCGTGAACTTTTCCGAATTCGTGTAGAGTACCTTGGCCTGCGGATTACGCTGAAGCACACGATTGCCTATAGCTTGCACAAGGTGTGTTTTACCGAGACCCGTTGGACCATAGATCACTAGTGGATTGAACTTTGTCTTGCCTGGGTTATCAGCGACTGCGATGGCAGCTGACGCAGCAAGTTGGTTGTTCTCACCACGAATAAAGTTCTCGAATGTGTAACGTGGGTTGAAGTATGTCGGGTAATGTGTGGTGCGCACAGCAGTTTGCGTCTGTGGCTTCGCTTCGCTAAACGGCAATGATGGTTGTACACCACCACGCAATCCTGGCAGCTTTACTGTCTTACGGTCTTGTGACGAACCGCCGTCATCGACAACTACCTCAAAAACAACTTTCGACTTTGGACCGAGAACACGTTGGATGGTCTTCTGCAGCAAGTTCGAGTAATGCTGTTCAATCCACTCGTAGAAGAAATGGCTAGGGAGCTCCAGCGTTAGCTGGGTACCATCCCACTTCATGGGGCGCATTTTCTCGAACCATGTCTTGAAAACTTGTTCCGAGACGTTATCACGTACGATATCAAGACACTGACCCCAGAGTCCCTGGGCGTCTGTCAAACTTTGTTGCGATACACGTGTCGTGCTTTTATTCATATTCAAACTTCGTATTTCACCAGGTGTTAGCCCCCCTAACTACCCAATTTTTTCCCTCTGCTACGTAACCGTTCCCCTCACTTGTGTAAGGGATGCGAATATGATTCGCCATTGCATCTCTAACAAGCAAAAAATGTGGTAGGTGTGAATTTTTTTTACTTGCGAATGTCGAGAAAGATATTATGCCGCAACCGTGTGTATTTTCGTAGAACTTTTTCGCGGCGCAACCACATACTTTTCGCATGAGTTCGATACCTCAAGAGCCCAGCAAAGAAATGGGCTTTTTAGACCATTTGGAAGAGCTACGACGCAGACTATTGTACTCTGCCTACGGGTTGCTCGTTGCCTGCTGTGTGGTCGGGTATTTCGGTAACGAGATCATGGATTTGCTGCTATTGAGTCCAGCAACGCATTCAAAGTTAAAACTCATCAACATCGAGCCATTTGGTCAGACATTCCTGTACTTCAAAGTAATCATGCTGAGTGGCATTATCGTGGCTTTCCCATGGATTCTGTACCAGGTATGGTGCTTTGTAGCGCCAGGATTATACATGACAGAACGCAAGTGGGCTCTGCGCATTACGGTGCTAACAAGTTTTAGCTTCCTGCTGGGGGTTGCCTTCGGCTATAAGTTCCTGATTCCCAGTATGTTAGATTACGTTACAGACTTCGCTAATCCGAATATTCAAGACAACATTCACGTTGGCAACTATTTCAGCTTCCTCGTAAACATGCTTTTAGCTAGTGGCCTGATTTTTGAACTTCCGATGGTCACGTTTGTGTTAGCACGTATCGGGATGCTGACTTCTGCAACAATGACGAAGTATCGTCGGCACGCTATCGTTGTCATCCTCGTTTTAGCAGCCGTGATAACCCCCTCCCCAGACCCTGTGGGACAGCTCATGGTGGCAGTCCCGCTCTTCATTTTGTACGAGATAAGCGTGGTCGTTGCCAGGATTGTACAACCTAAACCGGCCATGTAAGCCCCTTTCATGAGTTCACATACCATTGCCTCCATCAGCGAACCTGTCTCGGAAGAGATAGAGCGGTTCGAGTCGTACATGCGAGAGCAAGTGCGCTCACGTACTGCCCTGCTCGACACCGTAGTACGATACATCATGAAGCAGCGTGGTAAGCGTGTACGCCCAGCACTTGTGTTTTTAGCGGCTGGCCTGTGTGGCGGCATCAACGAACGGTCATTTGTTGGAGCTGCTATGGTCGAGCTCCTACATACTGCCACCCTCGTGCACGATGATGTGGTCGACAGTGCAGACGAGCGCCGTGGTGTTGCCTCGATCAACGCTGTATGGAAGAACAAGGTAGCCGTTCTGGTGGGAGATTATTTTCTTTCAAGGGGCTTGTTAATCGCTGTAAACTCCAATGAATTCGACTACTTACGTGTTACCAGCGAGGCGGTACGGCGCATGAGTGAGGGCGAACTTCTACAGATTCAAAAGAGTAGACAAAAAACAATCGATGAAGAGACATACTTCCGGATTATTTCTGACAAGACCGCATCATTGATATCAACGTGTTGCGAGGTTGGGGCAATCAGTGTGTCCACCGATGTGGAGGTCCGAACTGCACTCCGAGACTATGGTGAATTGGTGGGGCTGGCTTTTCAGATCCGAGACGACGTACTGGATTACACTAGCCGGTCGATGATTTTAGGCAAGCCTGTTGGCAATGACATACGCGAGGGAAAGATAACGCTCCCATTGCTTCGTGCGATTACCAAAGCAAATCCAACCGAAGCAAAGTCTATCGTATCGATTGTAAAGTCAAAGAAAGCTGGCAACAAGGATGTTCAAAAGGTAATCGACTTTGTTGTACGCCACCAAGGAATTACATCTGCTCAAGCCACGGCTGATGCACTTCAACAACAGGCGCGAGAGAAAATCGTCGTATTCCCCGATTCGCCGTACAAGACAGCGCTAACAGACTTTGCTAACTTTGTTATAACGCGAACACGTTAATTCAATAATCGCCGAGGTATTCGATGAACATGCAAGCCCATAATGCGTTTTCACAGGTGATCAGTGCAGACGCTATCCGCACATATGTCCAACGCGTCTATGCCTACATGGTAGGAGGTTTGCTCCTCACTACAGCAAGTGCCGTTATTGTGGCATCAAGTCCAACCATTCAACAAGCAATTTTCGATACCCCACTTTTCTGGGTTGTCCTGTTTGCTCCGTTGGGCATGGTGCTCTTCCTGTCTGCACGCATCGACAAGATGCAGCCAAGCACAGCAGCGGCAACATTTATTGCATATGCGCTCACAAACGGGCTAACTTTTAGTGCAATATTCCTCGTCTATGAACTCGGCAGCATCTTTCAGGTATTTTTCATTGCAGCAGGCATGTATCTGGCAGCCGCAGTGTATGGATACACAACCAAGAGAGATCTCACCGGAATGGGATCGTTCTTGTTTATGGGGCTTGTCGGGTTAATCATTGCTTCGATCGTGAACATCTTTCTCGATAGCAGTGTGCTAGAATTTGCCGCTAGTGTTATTGGCGTCTTGATTTTCACTGGCCTTACAGCCTATGAAATGAGTCAGATCAAGGAGCAGGCAATCGTCATGTATGCCGGCGAAGGCTTGGCACATAAGCGCGCAATCATTGGTGCATTGTCGCTATATCTCAACTTCATCAACTTGTTCTTATACCTTCTGCGTTTGTTTGGCAGCCGCGACTAATCGTCCAGACCCTTCCTTTGCTGTCTCCGCGCTTACATTACTGCGTCAAAACAGCATCGTCGAGGCTGCGCAACTCTGCGCATCCGGGGTAGAGCATTACCCCGACTATATCGGCGGTTATATTCTTCTGGCGTCTGCGTTCGAAGCTCTCGGACAACGAGAAGATGCAGCTCTCATCCGCGATGCGCTGCGTATTCGCTTCCCCCAGTTAGAAGGTGTTAAAACCTACGAGCTTGGCCAGGACAGCGAACTTGATAGAGAATTAGAAGCAGAGCCAGAGCTGGAGATCGCAGCAGAACCCGAGAGCGAAGCAGAGCTAGGGCCAGAGCCAGAGGTGGAGGTGGAGCCGGAGCAAGATGCAGAGCAAGTGCTAGTAGAAGAGCCAGTAATAGTTAAAATACACGACGAGCCTGTAGCAGTTGCGGAATCTGCGATTGTTGAAGAAATTCATGTAGAGACTGAAACTGCAGCAGTACGCACAGCGTCAGACTCTGAGACAACACCGGAGTTCGTGGAACTTGACGAGGTCGTTGTTGAACAGCCTTCATACATTGCTCCTTCGCACCCCAATGTCTTGCGCCTGATCGAGATGGCGCCACTCTCAACCGATACACGCATTATTCGCAGCGCCAACGTACGACTCATTCCAGGCCTTGAGTTTACGAGTCTTCGATTCGAAGGTACGCGTTCGCGAGGTCGCCGAGAGATAGCACCACTGTTAGACCCACCGGCATTTCGAACATTCCATCAAATGCGCCGCACGATGCGGCCCACTGATGCTGGTGAACAGCGCAAAAAACCTGTCACTCTCGAAGAGCTTGCAGCACGCTTGAACGACGCGCGCATGCCACGCAATGCAATTGTCGATCCAGAAGTCTCGCGCGAAGATCTCAGTGCGCAGCAAGCACCAATAATTATCACAGAGACAATAGCTCGCATCTACGTGCAGCAGGGCTCCTACGAGCTGGCAATTGATGCCTTCAAAGCATTGCAAAAGCAAAAGCCGGAAAAACACGGCGAGTATGAAAAGCTGATCAAGGAATGTGAGCGTAAGCGTTCGTAATCTGCGATGCTTCTATACCGCTACATCCTCCGATCCCATATAGCCCCGTTCGTGTTTGGAACGTCGGTCATTATGGCGCTTTTCCTTATCCAGTACATGATGCGCTGGGTAGACAAGCTGGCAAGTAAAGGGTTAGACCCAGCTACGATTGCGCAGTTTCTTGTACTCAACCTTTCATGGATTGTTGTTCTCGCCATTCCTATTGGCGTCTTGTTTAGCACGATCATGGCCTTTGGGGCTATGTCCAGCAACCACGAGGTAACCGTCATGAAGGCCAGCGGTATGGGGCTCTTAAAAATGATGATACCTGTGCTCTCCGTCGGCAGTATCCTTTGGGGCTTTACCTTCTGGTACACAGACAATGTGCTGCCTGATTCTAACGTGCGCTTAACTGGAATGATGCGCGATATCGAAAGCACAAAGCCTTCGTTTGCTGTGGAGGAGGGACAGTTTACTACCTACAATGCAACAACTTCCATTCTAGCACGGCGTGTACTTCCTAATGGTGTGATGCTCGGCGTATCGATCTACGACAAGTCAAAGTCGGACTTTGTAAATGTTGTTAGTGCAGACAGCGGACGCCTAGCATTTTCTCCATCACTTACAAGGCTGGTTATACAACTCACCAGCGGCGAGATACATCAACGTGGAATCCGCAACCCAGACGAGTATCGCGTTGTTTCCTTCGATCGCTACCAGATCGTGCTTCCAGCAGACAAGTTCTTTTACGAAGCCTCCGATGTAACAGGTAGTTCGCGTGGAGAACGTGAGATGACAATCGACGACATGCAAAAGATTGTCAATAATGCCCAAGCACAGGAACAAATGGCAGTGCAACGGTATGACTCAATTTTCATGCAGCATATTCAAGACCTCAAAACGTACCATAAGGGTTTACCAGCAGACGTCTCGCGCGATGATGGCTTGCAGCGCGCCAGCTCTTTCATCATGACTGCACAGTCGATGATGGAATCTGAAAACCAACGAGCAAAAGCCGAACACATAGCTGCCAACCGATACCTCGTTGAGATTCATAAGAAGTACGCTATCCCATTTGCATGCCTTCTCTTCGTTTTCGTTGGAAGCCCACTAGGCATCCTCACCAAAGGCGGCAACTTTGGCACCAGTGCTATGTACTCACTCGGATTCTACGTGCTCTACTGGATGTGCATGATCGGTGGCGAAGAGTTTGCCGATCGCGGCCTACTCTCTCCCCTGGTTGCAATGTGGCTTGGCAACGCCATCATTGGTGTGATCGGCATTTGGATCACGGTAAGGGTGAATAATCGGTAGAACGCCAGGTACTAGGTACTAGGTACTAGGTACTAGGTTCAAGGTACTGGATTCCACTCTAGACCCCTAAAGACTTGGACAGGTGATCTACCTTTGCAAACAGGAGAAACACCAATGTCGAAGCGAAGAGTATTTACAGAAGAACAGCGTTTAGCCATCCTGAAGGAGGCAAACGAACACGGCGTAGCGGTCACAGTGCGCAAGTACGGGCTTGTGGCCTCAATGATCTACAAGTGGCGGGATAGAATAGCCAAGGACGCTCCGCACGCCAATCGCGAAGCTGAGATGGAGCTGCGCCGCCTTCAACAGGAGATTCGGCAGCTCAAGGAGCTGGTGGCAGAAAAGGAGCTGGCCATCCGGATAAAGGATTCGCTGTTAAAAAAACGCTGTTTCACGGGAGCAGCGAATGATGACGGCAATGGAGTTTATCGACAGCGGGTTTCCAAGTGCTCTTGTCCTAAGGTTTGTCGAGCTGCCACGAAGCACTTTTTACTACCGACCAACATCTGGGCGTGCCGGTCGCAGACCGACAGAAGTGACCTATGATCGCGTTGGAACGGGATATTGCACCGAACAGCTCTTGACGGCTATCAAAGGCCTGATCAATACCGAGTTTGTTGACTATGGCTATGTCAAAGTGACCCGATGGTTACAAGATCAAGGCTTGGTAATCAATAAGAAAAAAGTACTGCGAATCATGCGTAGCAGCAGATTGACTCTTGCGCGGCCATCACGCAAAAGTTCAGCTAAGACATGGGTAAAGCAGTTGGTTCCCACCACAGAGCAGCCATTTGACTGCCTTGAATTCGACATTAAGTTCATTCGTATTGATGGCACAGGCATGAATGCAATGCTGTTAACAGTGATTGATGTTCATAGCAGGTATGTGCTTGCTCATCTACTCAAGCCTTCAATCCGCGAGACTGACGTTGTGAAGCTGTTCGATGAGATCTTCAGTCGTTACCCAATGCCGAAATCTATCACTGTGCGATCGGACAATGGTAGCCAGTTTGAAAGCAATCTTGTACGGAAGTACTTTGTAAAAGCTGATGTCGTGCACGAGTTTACTCGGCCTGCTACACCGGAACAGAATGCCCATACCGAAGGCTACCATAGCGTCATTCAAAGGGCAGTCTGTAGAGAATACAGCTTTGAGGATCTCGAGCAAGCCCGTCAGGTGTTCGTCCAGTTTCGTATGTTCTACAACAACAACCGAATACATTCCGGGATTGCTTACAAAAACGCCACGAAGTGTACTCGAGCGATTCGAGGTAAGACTCCCCATCAACGACCTAATGCCACCAATTACATCTCAACAACTACTCACAAATGGGTAGAGTTCTGTCCAAGAATATGGGGTCCAGTACAGTACAAGGTACTGGATTCCCGCTTTCGAAGGAATGACGATGCGTACCCAGTACCTCGTACCTTGTACCTAGTACCTTCTTCTCCTACCACACAAATCGATTCAAGGCTAGCGAGGCTCGCTGAAAGGCGTCATCAACAGTAGCACCGGTGGCCGTGAGATGCCCCATTTTGCGTCCCATGCGCACGTCTTTTTTTCCGTATAGGTGGAGTGCGACATCATCTACCTTGAGCATTTCAATCACACTATCGGGGATGCCGCTACCTGTGCGTTCTCCTAGCAAGTTGATCATGCAGGCAGCAGGTACACGCATTTCAGCCGATCCAAGTGGAAGGTTGGTTACTGCACGGATGCAGTTTTCAAACTGCGAAGTATAACATGCCTCGATTGTGTAATGTCCGCTGTTGTGTGGACGTGGTGCGATCTCATTGAAGACGATATCATCATCGGCTGTTAAGAACATTTCAATTCCAAAAACCCCAACACCGTTGATCGTCTCTACACATGCAACAGCGATATCTTGAGCACGCTTCTGCAATGCTGTTTCAATTGGCGCAGGTGCAAGAACCGTAACGCAGATATGACCTTGCTGAATTGTCTGCACACAAGGATAGACAGCAATCTCACCACGCTTATTTCGCGCAACCATCACGGCAAGCTCTTTTGTAAAGGTCACAAACGACTCGGCAAGTAGGGGGCGAGGGTCTTCCCCTTCCATGAACCTGCGCCATACCATGTCGATTTCTGTATCGCGTTTGATCGTGGCATTACCATAACCATCGTATCCGAACTTGCGCGTCTTAGCAACAAATGGATAGCCATGCTTGGTACCGAAATCAACGAGGTCCTGTTTGGTGGAGATCTCCGCAAAGTGTGGCGTAGGAATTCCCGAAGCAGAGAACGTCTGCTTTTGTATAAACTTATCCTGTACAAGCCTCATCGTATCTGGTGTTGGGAAAACCAGTCTGCGCTCTGCAATAACATCGAGAATATCTGGATCGATAAACTCGTTCTCCAGTGTGATGATATCGGAAGCCTGGATAAATGCTTCGAGATCTGCCGAGTTTTTCCAGCCACCTGAGAACTCTTTCTTTGTCATGAAACCAGCTGGGGAATCAGCACCATGCTCAATAACGGCAACACGAATTCCCATTTTATAGGCCTCTTGAGCCGTCATCTTGGCGAGTTGCCCGCCCCCTAACAGTCCAATGGTAAATGGCTCCGACGGGTTATAGATCGATGGAAGCATACGAGTGTTGGATTACGATTGCAAAACTGATTCGATAACAACTACAGCAAGGGCTACAGTAGCCGTGT
The DNA here is from genome assembly GCA_016873895.1 of Ignavibacteria bacterium. GTDB lineage: Bacteria > Bacteroidota > Ignavibacteria > Kapaibacteriales > Kapaibacteriaceae > UBA10438. Next base: position 6,247 of record VGVV01000017.1, on the reverse strand, counting down.
GACTTAGACTCACGTGAATGGTATGGCTCCCCCAACGCTCTTGCATTGTGCCGAACAACTCCATGATGGGTTCGCCTGAGGCCAGATTACGGATGCCGACTTGCTTGAATGACATACCATCGCGCATTCCTGTCTTTACGGCTTTGGAGAATGCTTCTTTTGCCGCAAAGCGTGCAGCAAAGTGTAAATATCTCGTCTCACCAAAACGATTACAATAGGCTATCTCTTCGTCTGTAAACACCTTTACAAGAAAACGCTCTCCATACTCGTCGAGCGCAGCCAGGATACGTGGTACATCTACAACGTCAGTGCCGATGCCAACGATCATGTCATTGCCTCAATGATCTGTGGAAGAATCACAGCGCTTGTGCCTGCTAACACGTAATGTACATGCTGTGTTAACGACGTATGATTAGGGTTGATCTCGACGATTTGTGCACCTGCCATTTTCGCCGTCATCGGAAGTCCAGCTGCCGGCCATACATCGGCACTTGTTCCGACAACCAGCATTACGTCACATGTACGTGCTGCTCCTTCTGCAGCAGCGAAGACATCCTGTGGGAGATCTTCGCCAAACCAGACAACATTTGGTCGCATCGCACTGGAACAATTGGGACATACAAGTTCATCATCACTGCGCACGTGGTCGCAGTTGTTACAGCGATTATCATGAATGCTACCATGCACCTCCAGTACCCGCACGCTGCCGGCACGCTGGTGAAGTCTGTCTACGTTTTGCGTGACGAGGGTAAAGTTCTCGCCGAACATTCTCTCGAGGGTTGCCAGGGCAGCATGTCCCGCATTTGGTTCAACGCTATTGATGATGGCGCGACGATAGTTATACCAGTCACGAACGCGTTCTGGATTTGCTAAGAATCCATCCATGCTAGCCAGCTCATACGGAGAGAATCGTGCCCACAGCCCGTCGGGATCGCGAAATGTTGCAACACCCGACTCCGCGCTCACACCTGCACCGGTTAGCACACATACACGAGCACTCGCATCAAGCGCGTTAGCTACTGCCTGGATGCTGCTTGTACTCATGAGTTCTGGAGTTGGTCCTCGAGAAGCAAATAGGCCTTCAGTAACTCGTCAAGATCGCCGTCCATCACCGAGTGCACGTCTGTGATCTTGGTTTCCGTGCGGTGATCGTTTACCATCGTGTACGGCTGGAAGACATACGAGCGGATTTGCGAGCCCCATTCAATCTTCTTCTTCGAGCCTTCAATAGCGGCCTTTGCTGCCTCTTCTTCTTCGCGACGTTGTTGATAGAGCCGCGACTTCAGCATCTTCATAGCGTGCTCGCGGTTCAGGAGCTGCGAGCGCTCTTGCTGACATGCCACGACGATGCCTGAAGGGATGTGACGCAGACGCACGGCTGTTTCAACCTTGTTAACGTTCTGTCCACCCTTACCTCCAGATCGAAATGTATCCATTTCTACATCAGCGGGGTTGATTACGATCTCCACTTCATCGTCAACCTCTGGGTAGACGAACACCGATGCAAATGAGGTGTGACGTCGGGCGTTCGAATCGTACGGACTGATTCGCACAAGTCTGTGCACGCCGTTCTCGGCCTTGAGATAGCCGAACGCGTAGCGTCCACGTATCTCAAGAGTGCAACTCTTAATGCCTGCCGTATCGCCTTCCTGCTCTTCAGCAAGGTATACTTCAAAGTCGTGCTTCTCTACCCATCGCGTATACATACGCATGAGCATCTCGGCCCAGTCTTGGGCCTCGGTACCACCAGCGCCTGCGTTGATGGTGAGGATTGCATTACAGTTATCGTCTGGACCCGACAGGATCTTTCGCAGCTCGAGCTCGTCGACGGCCTTCGCACAACGATCTGCCTCGGCGATAATCTCCGCTTCCATCGAGGGGTCGTCTGCTTCTTCTGCCAATTCGATCAGTGCCTGCACATCACCAACGCTTTGCTCGGCATTCCTCCACGCATCAACCCAGTCTTTGAGACCGGCTGTGTCGCGCATCACCTTCTGTGCATTCTGTGCGTCGTCCCAGAATCCTGGGGCCTGCGTGAGCATCTCACGCTCGGCTATCTCATCAAGTTTACGATCGATGTCAAAGGAACCTCCGCAGTTGGTCCACACGGTCGCGGAGAGTTGCTATCTGTTGTTTTTGTGGTTCGAACATGTGGCAAAATTACATCAGCGGACTGGATAACGTTAGGATCCAGCCAAAGCTGCCCTGCGACGCCAGAGGCCCAACAGGCCAGCGAGCATCAACACGTAGGAATAAGAGATCGCTGAATGTAGACGGGATTCTGGATATGGCGAACCCGGCCTCCATGTAGTATCCGTTTGAAGAATCGAAGAGCTGATGAGCTACAAGGGGCTTGCCACGCTGCACAACGTTGGTTGCGCTGAAGCGTCCGATAAGATCTACACCCCTGCCGAAGGTGAGCCCTGGAAGCCCTATAGCCCTCCACCACAGATCTGTAAAGTTATGTTCGGCATGTAGCGTTGTATACTCCGTACCGGCAAATCTGTTGTTGGTAATGGTTGCGAACATATTGGTTGTGCCGAGCACTGGGAACGAACGCATGGTAACAAAACGATATTGTTGCGGCGTCTCCTTAGGCTGCATACCTGCCTCCAGCGTGAGATCCAGCATCATCGGTGAATAACCGGTGCGCACGGTTGGGATGTGTCCGGTTACACTGGCATCAACGCTCCAAAACGACATGTTGGAGGTGAGCTCAGTACCATAGATGCCATGGAACGAACCAGTTACTGGATCGTCTTTTGAACCTCCAAAGAGTGAGCCCAGCCCACCTTGGCCCCCTTCAAGTATTTGCGAGCGGACACCAAAGATTTGATAGTTGCCAGGTACAGCAAACGCCTGCTCGCGTTTGAGATCCTCAATAAGTGGAGTGTTATAGTGGCGTGCCCACGAGCCCCCTACCGTTGTAACACCCCAGGGCGCACGAAGGCGAAGTCCGAGATCATATCCATCCCGACGATAGAAGTCCGAGTATTCCGCGTAGAGCAGATTTGTAACATCGATTGATTTGAACGCGAGCTGTGAGTTACTTGCGTCTTGAATGGATGCGACTGATGAAAACACAGAACCCAGTGCATTTAGTCCAAATCCACGGGAGCGAACCAATCGTACGTCGAGGTCTGCTCTGCCAACGCGTGTTCCAGCTTTGCCAAAACCAGCAGAGCTTGAAAATCGCACACCGGGAGCTGACACAGAGATTGCCGGACCGAACAACGTACCTGTAATTCCCGTGCGATTGATATAGGGGTCTAGTCCAAACGCCACGTCACCAATGCTGCCGATAGTAAACATCGAACCGCTCAGTGGACCCCGACGATTATCGTTGTCGGTATCTGGATCGTTCTTTTGCAGACTGTCCTGACGCGCATAAATCTTGCGCTCTTCCTCCGACTGCTCGGCAAAGGCATGTTGTTCCCAGTATTCGGGTTTGGCAGAGTCTGCCTCGGGGTCAACAACGATGCGCCGATTACCATCCCTACTGCGCACCTCTACGGTGGCCCCACTTGCATTTGTTCGCGTGCGTGTTTCAGAAGAATCCGGATCAACTGTAGGAAACAACGAATCTGGTACATCGATGTTTGCTCGAACTGAGCTCACATTGATCTGAGCAACTACACTCGCTTTGAACGTTACAAAGGGCATCAGCTGAATCTTGAGCTCTGCCGATGCCTGCTGATAGGTAGGAACCCAGAGTGTATCCTGGACTCTATCATAACGCTGCTCTATCGTATAGTTCTTGAGGAACGGGAAGGCTGTCTCCTGCGAAGGGGCAAACTTTGCAGCAACAACTTGATAAGAGTCTTCATAAATGCTAAGCACCCCCTCGTAACCTGGGAACAACTTCGATTTGGGTACAAAGGAAATCTCGTATACCCAGAGATTATCGAGAAGCACCTTGCGATCAATCACAAAGTTGTATTCATCGAGAGCGTTCTTGCCAAGTGGTGTAACGAGACGTGTGTTTAGAACATTATTCTCATCCTCTGTAAAATCAAAGAATACATCGAACACCGCGAGATTGTCTTGTGCTGGAATGTTTGCGGTCTGACGTCTCTGTGTGATACGTGTATGCTTGCGTTCTATGGGATACCGTTGCTCGGTGATTGTCGAAAACGTCTCCGTGATAATCTCCGAAGGCCCCTCTCTCTTGCTCAGTGCTCCAGCATCAAGGATTGCCTTCACTTTTGAATATAGCGTCTGTTCGAGCGATCGAATCTTCTGATTGTTTTGCTCTTTTCGGGCAATAGCGCGCTTGATAACCTCCTGGGCTGTGATGGTCTCTTCAACACTCACCGCAGGAAGGCTAACGTTCGTGGGCATAAGCGCAATGCGCATCTGCGCTGATCCAGCTACGACATCAATCGTACGCTGAACATACCCCATTCCTCGCACTTGTATCTGCGTGGTCGAGCGCGATATCGGCAGTCGAAACTTACCGCCGCTCTTCGAATAGGTACCAAGAGAAGCCCCTTGAACACGAATTGCGATACCCGGAATGGGCTGTTTGGTAAGGCTATCAACAATAATGCCCTGAACAACTGCTCCGTCTTCCGCATGCACCATAGCGGTAGTTATAAACAATGCAATGATGGCTATTACACGTTTCGATGTCATGGGTACCGATGTCGTAGTTGAAGATTGACGTAGCAAAAGATTATACCTGAACGATGATGTTGAGTCCCGATTCACGCCGGCAAGGTTTCACCAGCAATTTATTGAACACACTTTGAGGGAGCTACTATGAAACGAATTCTTCTTGTGATCATGAGCATCACAATCACCGCCACGACTGTCTACGCACAGTCAGAGCCTACCACTCGGAACAAGTCCGAATCGCTTGCTCTGCTCTTTGATCTTAAGGGGCTCTCAGATCTGGGAGCTAGCAACTATCGCGGCGGACTTGGCGCAATCGCATTCATCGCAGATGATCTAGCGCTGAGAACAGGTCTTGGATTTGCAAATACAGTCGAAAAAACGAGGACATCATCGGATATTGCTATCACAGTCACCGGAGTTGTATCAGGGGACGCCGTCTCTCTGGGCGTGCCCAATGCTGCTGTTCTTACCAATACATGCTATACAGCATGGGTGTCGGGCGATAACACCGTAACAGTGCGTTTCAACAACTATGACAATGCAGATAAAGACCCCGCATCAGCAGTTCTTTGAAGTTATGATCATGAAATAGCATTAAACCCCGTACATTGCACACTCATCCAAGAGCATACGTTTAGGAGTGTTAAGCTATGCGTCAGGTATACGTATTTGTGTTGTTTGCTATCGTTGCCAGTTCTCTCCTGCAGGCACAAACTGCCGCACCGACCTGGTCTTCCGACATCGCCAAGATTATTTATGGCAAGTGTACACCATGCCACCGTAGCGGCGAGATAGCCCCTTTCACACTAGAATCGTATGAGCAAGCGCAGGATTTTGCCTACTCGATAAAGCGTGAAGTAACAAAGCGCGAGATGCCGCCATGGCCCCCAGCAAAAGGACACGGCAGCTTCGTAGGGGATCGCTCATTATCACAAGAAGAGATCGAGAAGATCGAAGCGTGGGTAGAGGCAGACATGCCAGCGGGCGATCTAGCATCAGCACCAAAGGTACCAACGTTTCCAAGTGGTTCACAACTAGGCAAACCAGACTTGGTTCTTACCATGAGTGAGAAGTGGACCGTAAGAGGAAACAACCGCGACGTCTATCGTTTCTTTGTTCTGCCGTCCAACCTCTTACGAGATCGTCACATCAAGGCCATGGAGTTTCGTCCTGGAAATGCAGCTGTTGTGCACCATGTTCTCTACTTCCTGGACACAACAGGAACAGCACGAAAGAAAGATGCTGAAGATCAACTGCCAGGGTACTCGGGCTTCGGAGACCCCGGATTTGAGTCGGCTGCATCGTTCCTCGGGTGGGTTCCCGGCGCACAGACGCGCTTCTATCCGCCAACGATCGGTGCAACAATGTACAAGAACTCTGATTTGATCATTCAAGTACATTATGCTCCTTCGAAGACAGAACAATACGATCAATCACATGTGAATGTGTTCTTCCAAGAGAACGACGATGTGCGCCAGGTGCAGGAGTTTCCGATGTCGCCAATCAACCTCGTTGCCGGACAGAAGTTCATCATCCCTGCAAACAAGGTACCGATCTTTACTACATCGTACACCACACCTCTCGAGATAAGCCTTCTTGGTATTGCTCCACATATGCATCTACTTGGCCG
>VGVV01000016.1 GCA_016873895.1 Ignavibacteria bacterium | reverse complement strand
GGAATATTACGGAGACGATTACAACGCTTATAGGGCATGGGAAGCAGGAGAAATTCCAGAAGAAACTGACGAGCCAGCGCCTTACAAAGCCCCTGAAGGATGGGTTGCGTGGTATCAATCCCATCCAAGCAAGCCGCCACGTGCCATTTCCAATGTTGAAGGCACTCGTCACCGCCTGACTCAAGAATTCAAGACTCCTTCTGCCGCCCGTCGTGCTGGTAGAGCCTTATTGAATGAGAAACTCTTTGGGTCTCAATCAGGCCGCCTTGACCAAGCACTTCCATACAGTCTCACGGGCATGCAGTACTTGTAACAACAATGGCACGAGGAAAAGACGAATCCAATAACCCTAGGCGACGTCCTCAACGTCCCCAAACGGATGAAGAGAAAATGGCTATTGTTAAGCAGGTGTTTCCTAATGCTCAGGAAGTAAACGTCAACGAAAATGAAGAAATGGACATGGACGACGACGATTACGACTATATTGACGAATGGAACGACGAAAACCCAAACGATACGTTTGACGAAATTCCAAAATACTGATAACCATGACACGTGGCAAAGATGAATCTAATAATCCCAAGAGGCGTCCTAAAAAGCGTTGGGACCCGTTTCTACAAGCGTGGACATCACCACCTGAAGGGTATGACTATGCTTTTGACGAAAACGGCGTACCAAAAGACTATAAAAGTTCTGAAGGAACCTATGATGACATGCCAGACACTTGGGACCCCGATGGTGAGGACGGTCCAAAAGGTTATGAAAAAGATTAAAAGACTTCTACAATTAAAAGACCCCTACAAATAGGAGATAACAATGGCTAAAAAGAAACAAGTATGGGATAAAAAGAATCCCAAGAAAAAGTCAGAGAAACTTGACCCGTCTGAAAAGGCTGAGGCAAAGGCTCGTGCTAAAAAAGCAGGACGCCCTTATCCCAACCTCGTAGACAACATGGCAGTAGCAAAGAAGAAAAAGTAATGGCTAAACAAGGTCCTTGCTGGGATGGCTACGTGCAAAAAGGAATGAAGAAGAAGAACGGTAAATTAGTTCCTAACTGCGTTCCCGCAGAAAAATCAAAGAAAACCAAGAAAGCCAAGAAAAATGGCTAAATCAGCAGCGTGGCAACGCAAAGAGGGCAAGAACCCCGAAGGTGGTTTAAACGCCAAAGGTCGTGCGTCTGCCAAGAAGGAAGGGCATAACCTCAAGCCGCCCGTGTCCAAGGAACAGGCTAAGAAGTCTCCCAAATCGGCTGCCCGTCGCAAGTCATTTTGTGCGAGAATGGAAGGTATGAAGAAGAAGAACACTTCTGCCAAGACAGCCCGTGACCCAGACAGCCGTATCAACAAGTCGTTGCGTAAATGGGATTGTTAAATGAGCGATTGGGACGACGGTGTTCCAACCGAACAGCCACTAACACGTGGTCAACGGTTTCGTGACTCCATAGCAAGGGCTGTCATCCGACCAGGGTCGGCAGCAACTGGAGAGCAGATACTTCGTTTTCAAGAAGACCAAGGAGACTCATATGACAAAGTTGGGTTTAGCAAAGCGTTAGATAGAGACTCTCGTTCTCTTAAAAATCAAAAAGCATGGTTAGACGAAACCATGCAACTAATAAAAAAGTATAACGATATTGCTGATTTTGCTAAAGAAAAAGAAGATAGAGGACCTCTTGACAGAGACCCTGATTCATTTGAACGAAAAGAAGAAATAAAATTAAATAAATCTAAAAGAAAATCGTCTTTTTGGTGGGACAATCCAGACGTTGCTGATTCTGCGACCAAATCACAAATGTTTAGAAAAATGGCTGAAGATAAAGAAACACAAATGCTTTCGGGAGAAGTTCCTTCTTATGGTTATCCACGTGTAACCGATAAACACATTACACTTGCCGCTTTGCTTGGAACGTCCACTGTTGATAGAGTGCTTGAAGAACGTAAACAGTATTCAAGCGTAGACAAAGATGTTAAAAATAAAAAAAGCAATGTTTATTATGACGACGGAACTGGTTACAGTGGCGAATTTACGACAAATACTGCCGCTATCGGCAAGGCTTTACACAAACGTAAAACCAGGAACTTGTCACGTTCCGAAAGGTTGAAAGAGCGCATTGCTCCCTACCGTGTTGGTGTTTACGAAGAACGTGATTCGTACGGAGGCAGGGAAGAAGGTGGTTGGTGGTATAACGAGGGGGACTTGGTGCATGAAAGCCGACCTTTTATGACCAAGCGTGGTGCTTTTAAAGAAGAAAAACGTCTTGAACAACAGTATCCAAGGAGACGTCGTAGTTTGTTAAATGCTCGTGCCAGCGATGTCATGGAAGCAGATAAAGACCAGGGAGTGTTTGAACCGTTGCCATACACCGATAATTCCGCAGCAGCCTTTGGGATGCCCTCAACGTTTATACAAACCCCAGAAGACGAAGACTATGACTACAGCCATTTTGGACAACCATCTAACGACTACAGAGTGTACGTAACACGGGGTAAGCCAAGCGAAATGTATCCAGAACAAAAACCGTATTATTCATGAACCCCGAACAACCATTTACCAGAGACGACTCCGCTTATCCAGGGATGATTGGACTTATAGCCGCAGTCACCGCAACCGATTGTAAATGCTCACGTTGTGAACGCTTACGAAGTTATTTGCCACCAGACATCAACCACATGGCACAAACAGAGTCTTTTAAAACACAAACTAAACAAATGTACGAAGACGAGGCTGCTGTGCCAAGGTTGTCTACGACTGGCAGAAAGATTTACGCCAAACCAGAACCGACTCCAGAACAACGTGAGCGTAAACGTGAAACTGACAGAGCACGGTATCACAGACGAACTCCAGAACAACGTGAACAACGTAATGCAAATCAAAGAGCACGTGCTGCAAAACTTCGTGCTGCAAAACTTCGTGAAGAACAACAATCCAACGAATAGTTGGTGTAGACTATAATGTAACTATGTCACATGGGCAAAACGAACAACATAACAGTCACCGTCGCCCCCAAAGACCACGTGTTGGAGCCGTGTACGAATGGTATCCAGAAGGGCTTGGACAAGGAAAAGTCCAAATTAAACATTGAACCAGGTTCTTTAGTGAGAGTTGCTAAAGGTTCTCAATTTGGTGCAATGCGTTTACCACCGCCGTTTACGTATGTAGAAGACCCCGATAACGGTGAATTTTTAGGACTTGCACTAGACAATAGCCTTAAACCAAGAACAAAAAAACAACTGTAACCTGATATACAACGTTTGGAGAATAACATGTCAGAACAACCTAATCGCTTGCTCGTCTGTTGGCGTGTGGTTAACGGAAAGAAAACTGATGGCGTCATTTACAAAATGCGCCCTTACGACGGTCCACCAGAATACGACATGGAACTTATTGACATCCTAGAACGACATAAGGCCCGCAACCAAGACTATGACAATTGGCGTGCCTTGATATTCCGCACCGACAAAGACACAGCCGACAAACTAGATGCCGAGACCGCTATCAAGAACGAATTGAAGCGCCACGACATCATTATCAAAGATTTCCGTGACGAATTAAAGGTGGATGCTTTACGTTGCTTTAACAAGCACAATCGCCCCGACAGAGGATGTGTGGACTGGTGTGACGAGTCAAAGACGGTTGGACGAAAGATTGGTGTTCCAAAAGAAAAACGTCAATACCTGTGTATGTACTGCCCAGCCGCTGAATGGTATACCCGTAAGGAACGACAAATGCTGGGATTGTACGACAAGTGATTGTCGTTACGTTTGAGGTAATTGCCAACAGGTCTCCTGAGATTGGCTCTAGTCAACCAAACAATCATGGACGTAAATTATGGAACATGCTGTTTCCTACATACAACGGACGCATTTGTTTGTTGGTGGATGGCGTTGACAAAACGCAACATCAACTTGTCATGGAGTGGTTAAAAAAGGAAGGTTTTAAGCCAGGTTCAATTGATTTTCATTGGGAAACTGGTTCAGACAATCGCCTTGACAGAGTAAGGGCTGTGCATGCAGCACATACACGAATTGATTGGTACGTGGACAACGACCCAGCGGCAGTTGCCAAAGTAATTAAAGAGGGTATACCGTCTCTCCTTGTTACCGTTCCACAAATTCTACGCCCAGAATGGAATCAACCACGTACAATAGTGGGATGGGAAGAAATCACAAAAGAGATAGAAAGGCAGCGGCTCAAAAACGCAGAAAGGACATGGCGAGAAACATGAGGCAAGACGAATGGATTGAAATTGGCGTAAAAATGGGTTGGTGTTCACCACCCATCTGCGAACCGCACGACGGTATGCCAATGAGCCAAGAAGAAGCAGAACAGTACGAAGAGGGACAGGACCCGTGTATCCATGTTCTGCGCCTGTATCACAGCAACGAGCACCGCAAAGAAGTTGAGGCGTTCTCCTCACAGGCTGTTTGGCGCAAGGCAGGATGGGAGTGAAGATTTACTTTGGCGGAGCAGAAAAAGGAATGTATGCCTCAATGCTGTTGTCTGCCAAAGTACGTCGTATTGGCATAAATTTGACTCACTTGGCAATTCCAAAGAAGAGGCAACTAGACCTACGCACGAAGTACGAAAATAGTGAGTTGTTGGTGTACACGTCAGAAGGAGACGAGGACGTGGGTCGCTACGATGCCTTTTTACGAGCGCACGCTGATGACTTAACGTTGGTTATAGGTCGCCCAGATTACGATGGAACATGGTTAGGAGAAAAGTACGTACCTATCTGGAACGACGCAGACGACCTTGAACGATTAAATTGGATTTGCCAAAGGAATGGAAGGGTAGCCATCAGCGACAAAGCCCTGACAAAACACCACCACAACCGTTTAAATGCCATTGCCATGCGCTGGAACGCCGAGATGGTGGGATTGACCTCAAAGCCAGACAACATTGAAAATTATAAATGGGATGCTGTGCTGGTCAATTCTTGGACAAGCGCAGTTCGTTACGGAGAAACACAGGTGTGGACGGGTCATGGTTTACGACGTTATCCAGCCCAACAAAAAGACTCAGCACGTAAACGACATAGGGTAGATATTGAACGACTTGGTGTGTCTTATGAGAACGTTGCGGCTGATGAAGTGGATGCGGTCAGCAAATTGGCAATCGTGTCTTGGAAACGTTACGAAGAACACATTTTTGGGGGCTATGACACCATGACATCAACCAATCAGGATGCTTCAGACGACACCGAAAGTGGTGACATAATTATTACACCCCCCCATGGTGGTAGTTTGGCAAATGTGGAAAACAGGGGTACAGGTATTGTTATACCCCCTCCCGAAAAGCGGAACGAAAACGATAGGTTATTATTGCCCGTCATCGGCGTAGAAACCATAACATCAATGGGTTCACAAACCATTGATGAACATGGGGAATCTATTGAAATTGCGCCAGAACAAACCAACGTAATTCGTTATTCAGGAGTACTTTTACGGCAGTGCGATAATTGTTATCTGGCCTCTAAATGTCCCGCATTTAAGGAACATGCAGAATGTGCGTTTAAGTTGCCTGTAGAGATACGAACTAAAGACCAACTTCAAGCCGCCCTAAGAGCCATGATTGAAATGCAGGTTAGCCGAGTCATGTTCGCTAGGTTTGCCGAAGAGTTGGAAGGACAAGGGCTTGATGGTACATTGTCATCAGAGATGGACAGAGCCTTTGACATGATTGAGAAGTTTAAAAACATCAACGACACCCGTGACCTTGTGCGTTTTGAGGTAGAGGCTCGTGGTTCAAGTGGCGTGCTCTCTAGACTGTTTGGGCAACGAGCAGCCGACCAAGCCAACGCCCTACCTTACGGAGGTCTTGGACCGTCAGCCACCGATGCTTTCTATCAGGAGGTTATAGACGTTGAAGAGGAGCAATGAAGTCACTTCCCTACCATTACAAATGTCCTAAATGCGGGAAAACAGTATCAGTAATTAGTAACAAGTATCCGCCCGTATGTACGAACAAAGACATACACTCAACCATTCGTGTAAACATGGAGTTACAAAATGTACGAACAAAAGAGAATCACTGACGTTGGCATTGACATGGATGGGGTGGTTTACCCGTTCATGAGTGCCTTTAAAAAGTACTGTGAAGACGTGCTGGAAATGACAGACCTTCCAGAACCAACCCATTGGGACTTTTACGACGATTGGGGAATGAACAAGAAGGAGTTTGACGCCCTACTCAACTCAGCCCCTGTTACCCATCGTCTGTTTGCATCCGAGTCACCAATGAGGAATGTGTACGGTGGTTGGGAGATGTTAAGGAATATGGGAGTCAAATTGCACGTCATTACCGCCCGCCCAACAACGGCGTGGGCACAGACCGCCGAGTGGTTGCACGACCACGACCTCGTTCCAGACCACCTGCACTTCACCAACGACAAGACCATTCTTGCCCATACCGCCAAGGAACATTCGGCAATGATTGACGACCACCATTTGTACTACCAACAACTAGAAAAGGCTGGCGTGTTTGCCGTGCTTCACGACCACCCATGGAACAATCAATTTGAGGTGTCCTATCGTGTCAATTCGCTGGTAGACTTCGCTAAACTGGTAAACAAGGTAAACAACAGGGAGATTCCATGGCATCCAACGAACGCCAACAAGTACTCATTGATGCAGCCAATCTGATTGTCGGTGACCGTAACGACGATTACGGCGACCCCTACGACGACTTCAGTTTGACTGCCGATTTGTGGCATGCTTATTTGATGCGTACACGAGGCAAACGAAAGGGCTTTGTCATTTTTCCGCATGACGTTGCGGTCATGATGGCATTGTTGAAGATTAGCCGCCTCTCATGGACTCCTGAAAAGCGTGACCATTGGTTGGACATCGCAGGCTATGTCGGCTGCGGATGGGACTGCGTTGACCGTGACCCACCCACTAGCCATGAAAGTGTTGAACACGACGATGAAACACCTGTTTGATTTTTATGGAAAACCTTCGGTTGCCAAAAGTGTTTTTGTTCCAGAAATAGAACGCATGCAAAAAGCACTCAACGCCATTGCCCCGTTGCTGATGAACAGCGCCGTTGACCTGCATCAGATTGCCAAAGATACAAACCTATCTTTGACCGAACTTCGCTATGACGGTTGGGAAGCACTATTTAAATACATCAGAGAGTTGGAAGAAAAAGTAAAAAGGACAGAAGCAGAACTAGAAGCACGTAATAAAAAAATGCGTGACTTGGTAATATTCGTAGAAGAAACGTCGCAAAAGGTGGTAAAACTTTATCGTGAGGGCACTCTCCGAAACGCAAATGACTAATGACGTGGAGAGACCAAGCCCTGTGCAAGGGCAAGCACATTGATTTGTGGTATCCGCCATTAGAAGCGGATAATCAAGAGGAGTATTATGCTGTTGCTCGTGAGGTGTGTCATGCCTGTCCTGTGTGGAGGAAATGCTTAAACGACGGGATGAATGAGCAATGGGGAATGTGGGGAGGACTTACACCACTAGAAAGAACTTCTTTTAGTAAAAACCCAAAGAAAACCGCAATAAAGCCACACGGCACTGTTACAAGATACCGACAAGGTTGTTATTGTAAAAAATGTGTTGCCGTAAACGACGCAATAAAACAACAAAATAAAGATTTTAGCGTTGTTCCAACTATGCAGGACAAAGATTTTGATTTGTTCACGGTTTTGTATCAACTCCTTCAGTAATCCTTGCTATGCTGGATAGCAGACCGTAACCACCTGACGCTTGTCGTCATTTTGGAACGGTCTTTTGCTTTATTCACCGACAAAGGAGAACGTTCTGTTTAGACATTGGGTTTCATCCATAGTCATATTCATCGGAACAATCACAACAACAACAATTGGACAATTTGGGACATCGGACGGGCCAGCAAAGGTAGGAGACGTCATTGAGGTAGAGACCGTGTATCCACTTAAATACACTTATGACCAACGCCTCGTGGAGTTAACGACTACAACCACAACAACCGAGCCTAAAAAAAACGACCACACAACAAACGTAATAAACGAAACGGAGACTTGCCCACAATACGAAGACCTGTTCAGGCAATACGGTTTAAAGCCCGTAAAGGTGTTCTCCTACATTGCTTGGAGGGAGTCACGGTGTCGCCTCAATGCGGTCAATGCCAAGTGGGATAACCAAGGCAACGTCACGTGGACGTTAAATAAAAACGGTTCTATTGACCGTGGGTTGTTACAAATTAACTCTTCGTGGAAGACCGTCACCGCCAACGTCTGCGGTTCTGAGTTTGGAAACATGGAGGTTTTGTATGATTTGGACTGCAATCTTAAGGTTGCCAAATATTTGCTGGACAACGGTGGATTAGGGCACTGGGGCATGTAACATAGTAATCCGTCAAACAAGACGACCACACAACAGGAGACAAACATGTTGATTGATACAAAAGACCTTTGCGGAACAGCAGAAGCCGCAGCCGTGCTAGGTGTTGTGAAACAACGTATTCACACACTTCGTAAGCGTGCTGACTTCCCACAACCCATCGTTGTTCTGGCTGCTACTCCACTTTGGGATGGAAACGCTTTGCTCGCATTTAAGGCAACGTGGAAACCAGTTCGTTCTCAGGACACGACCACGCAGGAACAGACGACCACACATTAATGAGAATAGGCGTTGTATCCGCTGACCGCCTACATCCATCAATAACGCCAGACAAACTTCCTCATTGGGGCGGTTCTGGTTGGGCACGTGTAGCAAAGTACCTTCCGCACCTGAACTACGACTACGTGGTGGGTCGGCTGGTGTGGCACTACACCGAACTAAAAATTGAGGACGACGAGGGCAATCTTAACGACGTAGACACCATCATCATGCAACGGATGATGAACGAGGGCTTATCAGAACACATCAAGAAGGCACGAGCCATTGGTCAAGTCATTATCAATGACGTGGACGATTGGTATTGGGGGCTTGACCCAAGCAACGGTGCGTGGAAAGCATCTCACCCAAAGCACAGTCCAAAAGAAAACATTAACCATTACAGGAGAATACTTGGGGTCAGCGACCTGTTGTTGGCATCAACTCCGTTCTTGTACGAACGCATCAGTCAATGGAACAAGAACGTGGTGTTATTTCCCAACACGGTTGATACCAAAGCCTTCGTAAAACACGACCACGCAGAAAACGATTATGTATCTGTTGGCTGGGTTGGCTCTACCGCACACCGAAGCGGCGACCTACAAACGTTGCGTGGAGTGCTTCATCAACTGACGACCACGCAGGATACGACCACACAGGTGCGCTATTTTCACGGTGGCTGGTATGAGAAGTCTCCACAGTTTGCCGACGAAGCAGGCGTGCCACAAAAATACGTGGATGTAGCACCGTTGTGCGACCCTGAGCATTATCCAAGTTTGATAAAAATGGACATCGGTATCGCACCGTTAAGCAAAATGCCGTTTAACGAAGCCAAGTCGGAAATCAAGTTGTTGGAGTATTCTGCCAGCGGCGTTCCGTGGGTCGCATCTGACTCACACTCGTATGTGCGCCTGCGTGACGAGTGGAACGCTGGTCGCATCGCACGTCGTCCAAAAGAGTGGCTGCGCCACCTGCGTGAACTTGTCGGCTCACGGCAACTCCGCATTGAGGAAGGCGAACGGCTGTACGAGTTGGCACGCACACGGGACATCATGAGGGGTGTGGCTCAATGGCATGAGGTGTTGGCATCGGTGTGACGCACGTCACACGACATGACTTGACACGGATAGTATCTCGTGTAGTAACTTTGGGGTAGGAGGCAAGTGGAACTGTGACGTACCGACGCACACGACAGATGCGGAAGCAGGCTGACCGTGAGGTGAACACCTTGCTGGACAGGCTGTACGACGAAGCATTGTCACAACGTAACACCGAACCTGTATCATCATCGGTGGACAACAAACAGGAGGAACATAGTGGCTAACGTCGCCGTACTGCCCAAACAGCAAGTTCAGATAAGGGCATCGCTTATTGCTCGTAGTATGCCTTTGGGATTACTTGACGACACGCAAGTGGACGAGTGGGTCAGGGCACAGAACCTTGATGAACTTACTTTCGTGAGTGCCAACGACCTGTTGGAGTATTTGTCGGTGTTGCCCGTGACACGCACCGCATCGCAGGCGCACCTGCCGATGAGCGCAACACGTATCCTCGTGAACAAGAGAAGGGGCGAGTGTGCGTTGTGTAAAGGTGATGTGCTCGCTGGCTTGGGGCTGTATGTGTTTAACGATGGTGGTTGGCTGACGTATCACAACAGCGAGGACTGTCCCTCCGTTACTGAACTGCCCGAACTGAAATGGGACAGCGTGACGTTGCTGGCAAACTTGGAACTGTTTGTGTACGGGTTGGAACGCATGCCAAAGGTTGTGGTGTCCCGTCCCGAACTCGTGGAACTGTCCAAGTCCCACAACGCTGAACTTGGCTTTGACTTGGACTTGCCGTTGTTGCCGTACCAACGTGCTGGCGTGAAGTACGCATTGGAGGCTCGTCGTGTGTTGCTGGCAGACAGCATGGGCTTGGGCAAGACCGCACAGGGCATCGCATTGGCATTGGATACCACGATGAGCAAGGGTAAAACGCTCGTAGTAGTTCCACCGCACCTGCGCCTCCAATGGGTGAAAGAGTTTCGTCGCTTCGCACCGTCCATCAAGGTCATCACGGTGAAAGGACGCAAACCACACTCACTTGCCAAGCACGATGTTCTCATCATTGGTGACAGCGTAGTGAGTGCGTGGGCAACGAAGTTGGCTGGCAAGTACGACACGCTCATCGTGGACGAGGCGCATAGCATCAAGAACGAAAAGGCACAACGCACACGTGGTGTCGGATACATCGCCAATAGTATTCCTGCGAGTGGCATCGTTGCGCTTATGTCGGGAACTCTTACACCGAACCGTCCAAGTGAGTTGCTAAGCCCTCTCCGCATCATCGGCAGGTTGGACAATGTGTTTGGTTCACGCAAGCAGTTTCTCATCAAGTATTGCGATTATCGTATTGTGAACGGATTTCCCAACATGAACGGTGCGAGCAACACAACTGAACTGAACACGGTACTGCGTGGCACGTGTATGGTACGCAGGCGCAAGGAGGACGTGTTGTCTGACCTGCCTGCCAAGCGCAGGGCACAACTTGACATTGAGTTAAACAACGAGGAAATGAACGAGTACCGCACGGCTGAGCGTGACTTCCTGCGCTGGGTGATGGAGACGTACGGTGCGGAGGCATGGCAACGGGCAAGCAAGGCAGAAGTCATTACTCGCATGAACAAGTTGCGTGAACTGTTGGGCATCGCCAAAGTCAATGCCGTTGTAGAGCACGTGAACTCGCTTATCGCAGAGGGAGAACAGGTTGTGGTGTTCGCATACCATCGGAAAGTGCTCAATGCGTTGTATGAGAAGTTGGAGGGTCACGGCGTGGTCATGGTGGCAGGAGGTTCTACCCCCGAAGCCAAGCAACGGTACGTGGAGAAGTTTATGAGCAAGCAGGTAAGTGTATTCTTAGGACAGTACGAGAGCGCAGGCACGGGACTGAACCTGACCTCCGCATCGCACGTGGTGTTGGCTGAGATGCCGTACAGCCCGTCCACAGGACAGCAGGCTGAGGACAGGTGTCATCGCATCGGACAGGACAACCATGTGGTGTCGTGGTGGATTACGGCTGTGGACGCAGAGTTCCCCACCATTGACATGCGCCTGTGGAGTTTGCTGAACGCAAAGGCTGAAAGCACATCGGCTGTGCTGGACGGGTGGGCTGAGAACCTAAACGCTGACGCAGGCACGATGACAGCAAAACTGTTACAGGACATGCTCAATGATTATCGCTGACCGACTTGACACGGATAGTATCCCGTGTGATAACGTGATGTTAATACCAACATCTACCATAGGAGGTAGGAACAATGAGTAAGGAAACATACGAGTGGCTGAACAAGTATTGCCTCATCGGTTACACGAAACAGCGTGGAACGGCTTGGCACTACCGCATGGACAGCCAGAGCACAGAGCCGAACCATTACGAGGGTGCTATCCCCGTTGAGGACGTGCTTCGTCGTCTGTATTCGTGGGAAGCACAAGAAGCCCCCGTGTACGTCAAGTGGAACGACACGTACCGCTTGGAGACTGACCGCAAAGCCATCGTGCGTAGCGACAATGGTGACGTGCTGGGCATGTTTAAGGACACCTACGCTATTCACCAATACAAGTCATGGCTCATTGAGAGCGTGTCTCACCTGTTGGACGACAGTCTCAACATTGGTAGCGCAGGCATCTTAAAGAACGGTGCTGTCAGTTTCGTCAGCGTGGAAATGCCTGAGAGCATCAAGGTGCTGGACGGTTTCACCGTGCGCCCGATGTTGCTGGCAACGACGAGCCACAATGGTTCTATCTCCACGACCTACAAGAGCGTGTCCACTCGTGTTGAGTGCGACAACTTGCTGGCTCGTGCGCTGAACGAGGACACACAAGCGTTCCGTGCCCGTCACAGCAAGAACAGCAACTTCCGCTTACAGAGCGTTCGTGATGCTCTTGGCTTCGTCCACCGTATGACGGAGGACATCGTGGCTGAGGTGAACAAGTACGCCAATGTCAAGGTGTCTGACCGTGAGTGGGAAGCCATCGTGAACAAGTTGATGCCGATTAACACGGACGCAAACGTACCCAAGCAGGCTGTCTCACGCATTGAGAACAAGCAGGAACGCATCAAGGACATGTACCGCAACGACCCACGTGTCGCACCGTTCGTAGGCACGGCACTTGGTGTAATCCAAGCGTTTAACACGTTTAATCAGCACGTAGTCGGCAAGGACGACAACCGTGTTGAGCGCAACATGATGAACGCACTCACGGGCAAGGTCTTTAATCAGGACGAGCAGGTCATGAAAGTCATCAAAGACTTGGTGCTCGTGTGACCGATAAAGCGTGGCTGTCACGTGCCAAGTGCCGTGAACCTGAGTTGTCTCCCCTGTTTAGCAAGGTGTTTGACAACGACGCAAAGGCGAACACGGCGAACATAGCAAGGCGTGTTTGTTTGGACTGCCCTGTCAATGTGGAGTGCTACAAGTTGGCAGTTGCCAACAAAGAAAGGTGGGGTGTGTGGGGTGGCGTGAACTTCGGACGCTACACCAGCATCATCACTCAACGCACCAACTTTGACATGGAAGTTCGTAGGCGTAAAACTAAGCGTAAGTACGTCAAGAGTGGCAAATACGTGAAGGTGAAGTCATGAAAGTGTCGTGGCTCACCGACGACGACGCAGACAGGCTGTTGTGGTTTGCCATCGGCTACCTGAACTGCGCCGAACGTCGCACCAACTACCTGTCACACATCATTGGTAAAGACGAGTGGGTGGAGTTTAATGACAAGTTTGACCTACGCTTTGTCACCAACAAGGACGAGCACGGAGTGTGGGGCACTACCGTCACCGCACATGACCGTGAACGTGAGCACGAGTTGTGGCTTGTATGAGCGACTTCTTTATTGCCTCATCGTGCGTAATACTAATCCTGTGCTACTACTTGTTTAGTAAAGCGTTAAGGGACAGGACTTGACACGGATAGTATCCCGTGTGGTAAGTTAAAAACAGGACAACAAACAGGAGGCAACATGACCAAGTTATTCACACCAAAGTTCCGCATCAAGGACGAGCACCGTGACATTTACGGCACAGAGCAAATCCGCCACCGTGTCATCAAAGCACGCACGATGCCAAAGGCACTTGACCAAGTGAACAGGCTCACCCGTTGGGGCTGGACTGTAACGCATTTCGGTGGAGTTACGCCACAAGTAACCATTACCAAGAAAGAACTTGTGTGCCTTGACGTGGCTGAGACACAGTTCCCACGTCGCTATGACGACGAGACCAAGACGGTCATTGACGTGTACCACAAGTACGCAACTACGTGGGCACTTACGTGGAAAAAGAGGGTGCGTAACGTCAATAGCATGCTGGCTCGTGGTTACGAAGTCACGCTTGACCTCAACACGATGTTTGGATACCGCACGGTGTTCCACAAGACCTACGTCAAAGACATGGCAGAGGAACGGGCGTGAGCAAGTACGCTGAGCACCGTAAGGCGCATTGGGACACCGTTGGCTGGTTTCACACGCTGGCAGGACGTTTGCCCGACGTGGAGAGCAACGAGGAGTGGAACGCATTGGCAACACAACTCGCCTCCATCTCCGATGAAGTTCCCTTTCTCCGCAAGCATTGTCGTGAGTTGGGCATCAACTTCGTACTGAACGACAACTGCGAGGCGATTATCTATGCCTAGCATTGGACGATACATCGTCACGTGGTCTATGGCGTATGACGACGCAGAGGACGAACACGAGGCAGTAACGATGGCTCTCGCATCATTGGACGACGTTATCAAGCACCACGAGGGGGCAACGACGTTCATGGTTGAGGACACCAAGACAGGCACGGTATCGGTGCTGACTTCCGACGTAGCCATGCGCCACGTCCATAACACCATCATCAACATTGACCAAAGCATCAACTACGCACCTAGTATTACCATTAACGCTGGTGGCAACGGTAAGCGTGGCAAGGACGGAAAGAAAGGCAAGGACGGGAAATGACCAAGAAACACAAAGTCACGTATTACGTGTATCACTCTGGAAGTGGAACTCTCATTAACGCTGATGACGGAGTAACCGTATTTAGTGACGAGGCATTTACCAATGATGAACGTGAAGCCCTTGACGATGGCGACACCCTCCCTGCCGAAGGCGCAGGTGTACGACTTATGACGCTTATTCGCCACTACAACAAAGCCGATGATAAGGGTAAGAACGGCAAATGATTACTCGCTACGTCTTACATCTCACGTGTAGTAAAGACAACCCCGATGGTACGCCACGTCGCATGCTGTTGGTGTTCCTGTCGGCAGGTGGCAACAATGTAAGTGCTGGGGCTAACGGCTACATACACAAACTCATCATGGTACATGAGGGCGAATACTGTAAAGAGACACCGCCCAACGACGCACATGCGTTCGTGGTAACACCATCATCGTACAACGAGTGGGTAAAGAAAGCAGAAGCACGCCTTGACAAGGCTGAGTGGAACAAGAGGGTGAACTAATGAGCAAGCAAGAAGTTTCGTTGGAAGCGATGGAGAAAATCGTTGAGGAGTTGCCGTTTGGTAACTACATCAACGTCGCCAAGCACGTAACATACGACGTGCTTCGTATCGTTGAGCATCTTATTGAGGAGGGCATCGTTGTGGACGAGGAGAGCATAATGGAACGTGTGGAGGGGTACGCAAAGGACGACTTCTCATGTGGTTGGGGACACGAGGTGCGCCTGAAAGACCTCGTGTTCACGGACGAGCACGGAGAGGAAATCATCTGATGACCAACCCTTACTATCCCAACCATCGTATTCCATACCCAAAGGACGAGGATTACGTGCCAGAGGGACATGCTTGCGAGCATTGTGGAAGTCTGGAAGTTATTTGGTTTGACAAGAGCGCAGGCGAAGTAGAGTGCTACGACTGTGGAAGTATGTATTTCATCAACAAGGAGGTTATGACATGTTAATCGTGTGTTCACAAACAGGAACGGTGTTGGAGGCAGAACATTGTGCGCTTCTTGACCCCGACGAACTCACTCCCGAAGCACGTGACGAGTGGGAGGAAGCCTATTGTAACGACACTCACCTTGCTAGTTTCGCAGCGTTGTACGGAGTGCCCGTAATGAGGGTCTATGAACAACGTTACGAACAGGAACACCTTGCTGGTTCGTACAAGACACTTGCCGATGAGACCCGTAAGGAGTTGGCTAATCGTCACCTGCGTAGCGGAGACTTGACATGGGGCAACTGTATCCCGTTTAGTCCGTTGGCGTTGCGTGAACTTCTCACAAACATCGTAGAGGAGACTGAACATCTTGACAATGAAACGTACATGGCTCTTTATTTCGGCGCAGAGTTCGCAAACGATGAGTGGCTGACATTGGTTGGAGAAACAGCATTGTCTGGCGACGAAGCGTGGATTACCTACAAATCCTCAGTTGTTGAGGCAGTACGCCACGTTTATGTAAATACTATTAGAACTAGCGGTGCAGAACCCCACATAAAGGGCAAGGGGAAAACATCATGACAAAAGCAGTATCACATTTATGGGACATGAGCGAAGCGTATCCTTATCCCTCTCCGTTCACGCTGTATCTTGACCTTATTGGCTGGAACACCATGCGGTATGGAAAGCACATGGCAGACGGTTGCGAGTGTGGCGTGTATGAAGCACGCCTCATTGGTGATGCGCTCATTGAGTTCTCAGACGACCCTGTTGAGGTGGGCAAGTACGTCAATGTCATCATGCTCGCTGACCAACTGACCATTGATTACGACAGGACTTGACACGGATAGTATCCCGTGTGGTACATTGTAACTAGGAGGCACAACATGGCAAAGGAAACAGCAGAACACGCACAACGCAGAACGGTAATCAACAGGGAGTTTGGCTCTCTCGTTGGTAAGACCATCAAGCGTGTGCGTCCAATGACCATCAATGAGTGCGACTTGTTCGCATGGGACTACGAGGCTGACTATGCGTTCCTCGTGGAGTTCACGGACGGTACGGTAATCGTTCCGTCGCAAGACCCCGAAGGTAATGGCGCAGGACACCTGTTCGTTGAGAGCGTGCGCTGACATGCCGAAGTTCATCAAGCATTGTTCCAAGACCATTGACATTGGTATTATCGTGGAAGCAGACACGTTGGAGGACGCAAAGAACATGTCCGTAGGTACGTGGGAGAACAGGGTAGCGTTCGTTTGCGACGGTGGCTGGGACGTGTTCTACGATACCTCAGCAGTAGGTGACGACGAGCAGTTAATCCCGTACACGGACGACGAGTTGCGAACGTTCTTGGTGTTCTAATGACCAAACAACACTACACGCTGGATTACGACACGTGGGCAAAGCAGTTTAAGCCCATGATTAACTACATTGACCCCGACGCTTCGTTTAATCAGACGATGTTTGAGACGTACGGCGATGAGGTTGAGCATGTGTGTGACAGGGCTAATACTCCCGATACCGCACTCACCGTGTGGACGTACATTGATGGCTTTCTTGGCACGTACATTGTTGAGGGCTATCGTCACGTGAACCGCATTGGACATTTCGTCACAGAGAAGCCTGCCGATGCCAATGCCACGTACGAGATTACGGTGGACAAGTACGACGACAACGACGAGTGGGACAGCACGACGAACGACGGTATCCCTGAGTTGGAAGTGTTGGAGACACCGTACTTCGCTGGTTGTGACCGCATTTGGGCACGCATTGACGGACAGGATAGCGAACTGTCCTACGAGCAGGTTCGCACGTCTCGTGCCATCTACACGAGAGAGGAAACGTTTGATGGAGAGCAGACGATAATGCTGAGCGACGGACGCAAAGCACAGGTACAGTCCATTGACCTGCGTTACAACAACAAAGAACCCATCGGTGCTCAAATCACGTATTATTGGAAAGATAGTGACCCAGACCGTCAAGGTTTGTGGGGAGGTTACGTCTCGTTCGGTGATTATGACGAGGCAACTAGCACCGATACCTACGGTAATCACGATGACTTTATTCACTATTATTTCCCCGATGGCGTAATGGAGATGGTGGCATACATGATGGAGAATAAGGGAGAGTTCACCATCGTTGAGTATGTGTACGCATACCACGAATAGTCAAGATGTTCCTCCACGTAGGTGCGTTACATACACCGCCCACAACCGTCTGCGTGGAGGACTTGACACGGATAGTATCCCGTGTGGTACATTGTAACTAGGAGGTAGTTATGAAGCAAGATGACTTTGAGAAAGCATTAGCCAACGTCCGTTTGGACAAAGGCGTTGTGTGGCGTAGTGAAGTGACTGAGGACATGGTTGCCCACCTTAACGACGCTGAGTTACAGCAGTTAGTGGACGATTTGGACGACGCTGTGTTTCACATTTGCGAAACGTACAAGGCATCTGTTGTCAGTATTCATCACGAGGAGAAGTGACATGACAAACGAACCTATTGAGTGGTACTGCGAGTGCCCGATGGAAAGGCTGTACGGTAAGAGTGAAGTATGTAAATACTGCCGTACTGTCGTGTTCCACGACGACCCTGATTACGCCGAGCACATGGGCTTTACGCTCGTGGACGGGGAGTGGGTGTGACATGGGCGCAGACTTGATGTTCTCCATTTGTGAAATGGAAGCCACGAAAGAGCAGGCGTACAACAACGCACGCCACCTGTCAGCCCGTGAACGGTGCGACAACACGGCGAAGTTATTAGAGGAAGTGTGTGGTATTTCTTTCTGGTATGACACCGAACCAACAGAGCAAGAAGTGTACGACTATCTTGTTGCCTGTATTGATGAAGTGTATTCCTCGCAACGTAGGAGGGACTGTGGGTTGTTTCACGTGGACAAACGTGAGTTTTACATCACCGCAGGCATGTCGTGGGGAGACGCACCTACTGACGCATGGGACGCATTTAGCGTGTGTGAAACATTGGGACTTACGCTCAACCAACCGAACTTGGACTTGTCATGACCGCAGGAGTGAACTACTATCTCGTGAGCGACGAGGACTTGGTATTGCGACGTGACCCAGCGTTCTACGTCAATGACGAGCAGGCACACGAACTTGTCGCAGTAATCACATCGGGAGTGCCCGATGACGCACGGGAAATCCGTGTGTATTGCGACGGAGAAATGCGTATCCACGTGTGGAAGTCCAAGAAGGCTCGTGAAGCCAACGAAGTGCTTGATGATGTAATCCGCTATGTGAGTGACCTCGTTAGTATTGCCAATACCGATAAGGAACTCAATGACTTGGAGGAACGCATTGAGTGGGTGAACAACGCATGGTTTGACCTGTACGCATACGGCGATGGTATCACCGATGGTTGGCTGAACTGCGTTCACTATGACATACAGGAAGCAGTAGCGCAGGCAGTAGCACTCATGGACGACGAGGAAGTATGGAAGGAACTGACAACATGACACCCTTTATCACCGACCACGATGGAAAGACATGCCCCAACTGTGGGGACACCATGCGTGGAGACAAGAGCAACATACTGCCCACGTGGAGTGACTACCACGACAACGTGGTGTGTTGGTGGTGTGCTGCGCACCCTTACGAAACTG
>VGVV01000015.1 GCA_016873895.1 Ignavibacteria bacterium | reverse complement strand
ACACCAAACGTCCGCACAGCAGTCTCGGGTATCGACCACCGGCACCCGAATCTATACAACCAACCATTTTCAAGTTCGCTGCGTAATGACTAACATTACAGGTGGACTAACAAACGGGGGCAGGTCAAGCCCACACAGCAAGTGCTGATGGCCACCATGTGCTGACGACTTCACCGATCGAGACCTGCAGAAGGCCGAGGGTATTCAGTCCCATCATCACACCAACAGCCACAAGACCTGTACCGAACACCAGCGAAAACGAGGACACTCCCCGTTTTGTTGATGGCGGCGTATCGACTTGGCAAAAGGAGTTTGACATGTTCGCCATTTGTGCAGAGTGAAACGGACTTGTTTGTCTATCGGTGCGAAGGTAGGGACAAATGTATCGTATGCAAGACCCGATGCGCCAGCTACACGGCATCTCCTTCACTTTTCAAGTTCGCTGCGTAATGACTAACATTGCAGGTGGACTGCAAACTGGGGCAGGTCACGGTGAAGTAACAGGGAGATGCGAAGTTCTCATTTCAAGGACGTATATGATAAACGTAAACGTACTTCGGGATATCATCTCGGTCCACATCTTCTGCACGCTGTCTGCATTATTCAGCATTGTGGCTCCGCAGGTAATCATTGCTCAGAATCTTGCGCCTACGATCAAGTTAGCCTTACCCGTTGAAGGTCAGCTTGGTAAGGATTTCTGGATTATAAACTATGTTGATCACAATGTTACAGTAGGGGCAATACGCGACTATCAGTGTGGTATGCAAACCTATGATGGGCATCAGGGTACAGACTTCGCACTGAGATCATTTCGGCAGATGGATTCAGGTGTATATGCAATTGCGGCAGCTCCTGGCAAAGTAGTTGCTGTTGTAGACTCCTTGTATGATCGCAATAAGTACGTGGACCGTGCAAAGGGTTATGGCAACTATGTGGCCGTTGAGCATGCAGAGGGGTGCATAACCTATTATGCGCATCTGCGTGAGTCTTCTGTGCGAGTGCGAATTGGAGATGCAGTCAACACCGGTCAGAGACTTGGCCTCATTGGTTCGAGCGGAACAAGTGAAGATCCACACCTACACTTCGAGGTATGGCTGAATGTAGACCCATTCACGGGCGGATGCGCGTCGCGTTATGTCCGCTGGGAAGGTCAGCCATCATATGAGTCGGCGTATACGCTGCTGGATGCTGATGTGTCTACCTGGCCACCAATCCTAGATACACTCAGGGAACGTCCTCCTTCAGCATCGATGATTGGAAAACAGGACACGTCGATCACATTTTGGTCCCTGCAACAGCATGTGGGGAATTCTGATCGGCTTAGTGTTCTGTGGCGTACACCCGATAATGATGTGTGGTTTTCTTATGAAGCGAAGCTCGATAGGAACTCCACATATTACTATTGGTGGTCGTGGATACGCAAACCTGCAATTGCCGGCAAATGGACGGTTGAGTATCTGCGCAATGACTCACTTGTGGCCACCCGTTCATTTACCATACAGCAGGCCGTGTCGGTTGACACTTCGCAACGTGACGTCGGGGGTTGCATCTTAAAGAACTATGGAGACGTGATTCGATGCACAGTTCCCGATCCATGTGTACTCCGTGTTTATGACATGATGGGTCGTCACCTTAAGTCGATCGCACTCGATCAGGGAAGCACTGCACATGTACTCGATCTATCACAACCTGCCATGCTTGAAATTGAATGTGCTGGTCGAGTGCTCGCAAAAACTATGTACGTTCCTTGAGGATATTTTCCATCTGTTATTGTGATACACAAAGGCACGCTCTCGTGACTACCTTGTTGCCTGTTATCAAATGTGCTATATAGAAACCGGCAGATAGTCCCTCTAGATTCAACTGTGTATTAGATGAAACATCTTGTTTCGTCGCCACCATTTGACCGGAAGTATCATACAATTCAATACGTTCGTAGACAGTGTTCGTTGCCAATGACAACTTTAATACACCATCATAGCAATGAAGTAATGAAACCTGATACGACAGATCATCAATTATGGACGTTGGTGCATCGTACCTAATACTGTCGATTGAAACATTGCCTGACCAGTCGACGGCCTGGTAAACAGCGCGTGCATCGTTCCAAACATTGACAACCTGAACGGAGGCTTTCATTCTCGTTGTTGGTTTAAGGGAATCCTGTGATATCACTCGCTCTAGTTGCAACGTGATGTTGTTGCTATCTGAGCGATGTTTGAGGCTGAATGACTTGAGACCAGATTCGATTTGGACGGGGCTCTCTGGACAAGGCTGCGTAGCATCTTTGCTGTTACGTAACTCGGTAACTACTACATCCCAGGTTGAATTGCTCGTTTGGCTTGTTGTAATAGACGGCGGAAATGTGTCGCCATCAACAATTGGTTCAAATCTCACGGAATCAATACTGATATTGTCAGCCCAATCCTGAACATAGAAAACACATTTGGCTGGCTTCTTGCGGTCCCGAACGACAATACTAAACTCGCAGGAATTCACAGGATTAAAACGTGATAGTGGTAGTTTGGAAGGTAAGTCTAACTCGATGTTATTTGATGATTTCCCAGCAACAGTGTCAATCCATGCAATTCCACGCCCCCTGTCCTCAAGTGTAATCGTTGCAAATCGACAATCATGAGTGTCGATGCGAACTATCGGTGACGTTGTGTCCATTTGAGCGGCCGGACGAATGGAACCAGCTACAGGCCATCCATAGGCTTCATCAACACCAGAGCCAACAAGATTTCCGATGAAGGATAATCTGTTGTTTGCACGGAGAACGTGAATCTTGCCGTCCGACGGTACCTCAACAGTAACGAAGTGAATGCCGTCGACGAGGTGTGTGGACTTCAGACCAGGAAGCCTCGCTAAGGGATGTGACCACAACGGAACATTGTCGAGAGAAAGAGACTCGAGGTCGGTGTTGTACGTGGCCGACGAAGGATCGGCACGTACAATTAGGGAAAGATGATGTAGTCCAAACCGCGGACTGTTCGACGTTGGAAAAGTAGCGTATGAAACAGCTGCATCTAGTGATGGCACCTCAACCATGATGGGATCAAGATTCATATTGTAGTCCCATGTCCATGAGGTGGCATATTGAATAACCCGTGTCGGTTGACTCGATTCCCAGATAGAAATACCACCTATCAGTGACGTTGGACTAACACTTTGCGAGATGTCTGCAAAGTCGCCTGCCTTGAGCAGATTGCCACCATCCTTTGATAATATCTGCTTGGCCTGTCGACTATAACTGGTAACCGACCATTTCGTGGATGGTTCGTTTGTCACCACTCGAAATACATCGCCAGAACCAGGGCCCTTGGCTTGTATTCTCGTGAAATCCAACGTCACGCTTCTTCTGCCCCAGGTACTTACCGGTTGGCACATTTCGACAAGATGCTGACGTCCACCAACAGTTAATAGATTCGGCATAGATGTTTTCATGTGGAACGCAAGTACGCCTATTGGCCTGTCCGATCTTATAAGTGATCCAGAGATGTCGAACAAACCCCGTGTAGTGCCATCACCGTGAACCATGAATACCTCACCACTATCAAGGAGAACGGTCTGG
The DNA here is from genome assembly GCA_016873895.1 of Ignavibacteria bacterium. Taxonomy (GTDB): domain Bacteria; phylum Bacteroidota; class Ignavibacteria; order Kapaibacteriales; family Kapaibacteriaceae; genus UBA10438. The sequence goes on along the minus strand of VGVV01000015.1, from coordinate 16,021 downwards.
GTCTGCTTTGTGTTTATTCGTCTTCCCATACTTGTTGTCGCGGCAGCATCTCCCACTCCCCGAAGTTGAAGATCTATTGTGGTAGGCTCTGCAGCAATGATCACAAAGCCCCCTGCCCACGACGCAAACTCCTTGAAATCGTAGTATGAAACAGGCACGTACTCTAACCCCCACGCATGCGTTGGAATCGCTCGGTAGCCATCGTGACTGTACTGCTTGGAGTTCAGAACATAAACAGTGATGGGACTCGTAGATTCAATATGTAAGGCTTTAGGAATTGCTACTTCTGCGTCTCGAATCTCACTGCTCCACGAGATGTCTCCACGAACATCACTAAGGATACGGTTCTCGTTCTCATCGAGAGCATATGTCTTGATTACTCCGGTATAGAAATCAGTTACACGGACGATGGACGAGGATGTCGATACAAGATGTATCTCAAGTGCTTCCCGCGGATGGCTCTCCACTTCGTTAGGAGGAATGGCAATCCAAAACTCTCGGCCAGCAGCATCGTTCAATGAAACAGCATTCGGTACAAGCGACTGGAATTGTGCTGAAACCGAGACAGCTGCGATCAATAAAACCAATAGACCCGGTATGATGTTCATGCACCTTCCTTGATGATGTCTGATCTTCCCCTGTTTTATTGACAGTGAATGTAATCAGTTGATTGTGAAAATAGTTATTCTTCGAATTCTACCGGTGTAAGATGTCCAATGCCTGAATGCAGACGTTTTCGATTGTAGAACAGGTGGACCCAATGATAGACAAAGCGATGTGCATCACGCAGATCTTCAAAGATCATTTCTGATTTGAGTTCAGTTTTCATTCGACCCCAGAACGACTCCATCGGTGCATTGTCATAGCAGTTGCCAACGCCGCTCATACTCTGTTCGATGTTGAGAATGGCAAGCCCCCTACGATCGCTTCACATATACCCTATGAAACAACCTACTGTGCGGCACGGTTAGCGCACTGAGTGCAACGAAGAGCATTGCAAGGATGTTGAGGTCTGGGAAGACGACGTACCCTATGCCAATACCAACAAAGGTTAGAATGCTGAGCGGTGCGGCAGCACGGATCAGCTTCTGCCATGACCATGGATGTGATTCATCGATGTAGTGACGCAGTGCGTTCATGCTGGTCCAAGAATGCATGACAACGAAGTACCACGTGAAGGCGATCAGTGAGGGGGCTAGCATCGCAATCGCAACGATGAGCATCCCGCGCGTTACAGTCTGCTGGTAAGGGGCTTGCAATCCGATCATTGGGATGCCAATGACCATTGCAGATGCGAGCATACGAATGATGCCATACTCTGGAATCGTTGATGCATCAACATGGTATCCTAAGAGTGTCTGTAAGATCCACCCGATGGATGGGTCGCGCAGATCTATGAACACGAGAAGGACGCACGCACCATACACAAGCGATAGCAGGGGCTTCAGTCGGCTTGTTGTGCGCACGTCGCAGTCGCCGAAGTGCCATGCAGAGTTGATCAGGAACAAGACGAGCATCAGTGTTGGTTGCAGGAGCCAGGAACCCAGGACAAGGGTGATGCAGCCGAGGTAGACAACGAGTTCGCGCAGGCGCTGTCCACGGGTGGACATAAGATGCAGGTCCAGTGAGCCGTGCGGAATGCCCAATAGTGCAATCAGGACGCCAGACACAGCAATACCAATGCTGGTTGTGGCATAGCCCAAGGCTACGGCCATGATGGCCGTTACAGCGTAGACTAGCCCCTGATGATTGCGCGTAGGAACGGACGCCACGGCAGACTCCAGAATATCTGTACTTCGTCAGTAATAGATGTCTCTTCGTCGAGAAACCGAAGGATCTTCTCGATGGGATTACGCGAGAACAACGTCCAGAGGATACTTGGCACTTCTTGGGGCTCATCGCGGATAATCCTCAACAACAGCTTGTCGTACCAACGAAAGCGTCCAGGGGGCGGAGCAGGAACGGCAAACTCCCCTGTGCGTTGATACGCCTCCATCATGCGCTCTGCATCACGTACACAGCGCGCAACGGTGTAACCCGTTGTTGGCTTGGTGAGTCCGCCAGCGGTGCCGATGCCTATCCAAGACGGACCATGCAGACGTTCTGGTACACGGTCTGTCATAGGGATGACGCCAACCTCGGTTGCGATGATCTCATACCCCGAAGTACCAATGATATTGGCGATGTAGTCCTTGAGACGCGCTTCATATTGCTCAGCATCCCATATGGAAGTGGAGAAGACCGTGCACTCAACAAGTGCTTCATTGTTAGCATACGGGAGCACATAGACAAAGCAAACGCCGTGTGACTGATCAACACGGAAGTCCATCATTGTTGCTACTTCCATGTCGAAGATGGCCCTCGACGTGCGAATACGCCAACCGCGAAAATGCTGCAGCAGCGAGATGGTGGCTGGGAACAGGTCCACGCCGCGATCACAGCTGTCAAGCGATACACTTGCCTCCGGACTTGGTCCAGTTGCATTACCAATCTCTCGAGAAACAACCAGCCGTTCATCAGCAAGGGCTCGGATGGATGCTGCGGTATACTGCGAGTACACCATGCTGCCAAGGTCGAGAGCAATCGACTGATCACCATAGCCCAAGCGCACATACTTCCACTGCGCTACTGCAGCAGCCGAGATAGACGATGATGATGAGCCCCATACACAAAGTGTTCTGTCAGGTACGTCATGCGTTCTGTCCAGCATGGTAATATGTAGACTATGCGGACCAAGCACATCTCGGGCTACGAGGGCATAGACATGCGCAGCAACGCCAGCGCCGAGAAAGTGCAGAGATGTAGGTTGATTCATAGTACCAGATGGGAAAATAGTCATGTTTACTATAGTGATTTTATCCCTATTATCGACGGGGCTGATCAACAACCCACAATCCACCACAATCACCATAAGGGTGATCTATGAAGTTGGGTGTTCTCAAAGAGACGGCATCAAGGGAGCGACGCGTGGCGGCGGTTCCTGCAGTAGTTGCGAAGCTTGTGTCGGCCGGACATACTGTCCACATAGAATCCGGAGCCGGACTTCACGCAGGTTACACTGACGAAATGTATCAGGCACAGGGGGCCGTACTTGGATCGCGACAGGCGGTCATAGACAGCGCTGAATGTATGCTGCATGTTGCTGTACCAAGCACGGAAGAAATCGATTCTCTGCGCCGAGGTACTTCAATCATCTCGTACATCTACCCGAAGCGACATCCGCAATTGCTTGAGCAGATGGCGTCGATAGGTGCAGATGTATTTGCGATGGACGCTCTGCCACGCACGACGCGCGCTCAGACCATGGATGTACTTTCATCACAGAACAACCTTGCTGGATACAAAGCAGTGGTGTTAGGTGCAGCAGAGCTTGGTCGAATCTTTCCACTGATGATGACGGCAGCCGGCACTGTACCACCTGCAAAGGTGTTGATCTACGGTGCAGGTGTTGCTGGACTTCAAGCCATTGCTACAGCGCGACGTTTAGGCGCGCAGGTCGAGGTTACAGATGTTCGACCTGAAACGAAGGAGCAAGTCGAATCACTGGGAGCCAAGTTCATTACCGTTGAAGGTCTTGATGCAGTCAATGTTCAAGGGGGCTATGTAGCCGCTGTTGGCAGTGATGTGCTAGACCGTCAACGTACCGCTGTAGAGAAGTCTTTACTGCAGGCAGACCTTGTGATATCAACTGCACTTGTTACTGGTGGGAAAGCCCCCGTGCTGATAACAGCAGATCAGGTCTCACGTATGAAACGTGGTGCCGTGATCATCGATATGGCTGCTGAGGCTGGCGGAAACTGTGAGCTTACCCGTGCCGATGATCGTATAGATGCCAATGGTGTTCTGGTGTTGGGTCCAACGGACCTCGCTTCATCTGCAGCTCAGAATGCATCTGAACTGTATGCAAAGAATGTCTTGGCATTTCTTTCGCACATCGCAACTGCGGATGGGATTACCTATGATCTTTCAGACGAGATTACGTCGGCAACGCTTGTTGTACATAACGGACAGGTGAGGATATGATCATCGACGATGCAACGCTATCGCTGCTCTATCTCGTAATCCTGATGGCGTTCTTGGGTGTAGAGCTCATTGGACATGTACCATCGGTGCTTCATACACCACTCATGTCGGGCGCTAATGCCATACATGGTGTCGTGATCATCGGGTCCATCATTGTTATGGGTATTGCCGATGATACTGTGTCGACGATTCTCGGCTTTGTGGCCGTCGTACTCGGGACACTCAATGTTGTCGGTGGTTTTGTTGTTACGAACAGGATGCTCGAAATGTTCAGGAGGAAAGAATAATGGACGGAATCCTTCCCCTTCTCTACCTGTTGGCATCGGTGACCTTTGTTCTGGGCATCAAGCTGCTGGGCTCTCCGAAGTCTGCGCGTCTTGGCAATTTGATAGCTGCTGCTGGAATGTCTGTAGCGATCATCGGGACGATGTTTCTCTACAAGCACAATGGTAAGCCTCTTCATAACCTAGAGTGGATCATTGCCGCTTTGATTGTCGGAGGTGTGGCCGGTTGGATAATGGCCATGCGCGTGAAGATGACATCGATGCCTCAGATGGTTTCGTTTTTCAACGGTATGGGAGGGGGCTGTGCAGCGCTCATATCCATACTCGAGTATACGTCTGCAACGCAGTCTGCTATGCCAGTTTCGATCGGGCATGCACTTGCAATGATGGCTGGACTTATCATCGGCGGAGTCTCATTATCCGGTTCAATCATAGCATATCTCAAACTTGAAGATCGGTTGTCTGACATACGCTTCGGTGGACAACAGTTTGTGAACAACGGTCTATTGGTGCTTACCGTAATGGTAGGAGTCTTGCTCGTGACGGGCTCGCTCTCTGGTTTGCCAATGCTGTATCTACTAGCGGCCCTCGCAGTGCTCTTTGGTGTACTCTTTGTGCTTCCTATCGGTGGTGCAGACATGCCCGTTGTGATATCGCTGCTAAACTCTTTTACTGGTGTGGCAGCTGCGTGTGGGGGCTTTCTCTACGACAACATGGTCATGCTGATAGGCGGGATATTGGTTGGCTCTGCTGGCACAATTCTCACCGTCGTTATGTGCAACTCGATGAACCGTTCACTTCTGAACGTCCTCATTGGAAACTTCGGTAGTAGCGCTGGCGGAGGCGGTTCGTCTACCGGAGGGTCGTATAGAGAAGTCACAGCAGCCGACGCAGCAGTGATGATGGCCTATGCCAACAGGGTTGTGATTGTACCCGGATATGGTCTCGCTGTTGCACAAGCGCAGCATGTCTGCCATCAATTAGAGCACGAACTAGAAACTAAGGGTGTGTCAGTGCTCTATGCCATCCATCCAGTTGCCGGACGTATGCCCGGACACATGAACGTGCTGCTTGCAGAGGCAGATGTTGCTTATGACAAACTGATCGAAATGGAAGAGATTAACGCCGATTTCCCAACAACCGACGTCGTACTGGTTGTTGGTGCAAACGACGTTGTAAATCCTGCTGCAAAGACAGATCCAACATCGCCGATCTACGGCATGCCCATCCTGGATGCAGAATTGGCTCGCCAGGTTGTGATCATGAAGCGCTCCATGAAGGCTGGATACGCAGGTATTGACAACGAATTGTTCTACAGACCGAATGCGGCAATGCTCTTCGGCGATGCAAAGGCATCGCTCTCATCGCTCGTTAACGAAGTCAAGTCACTCTAAGAGCCGTCTGCTATTCCGTCGTCAGCCTGAACAGGTTGTCCTGAAGAGTTTTCCGGCGTATCGTACTTATCCATGTAATAGTTCATCTCCACATCTGCTACCGTAAGCCCATTGGGCGCTTTAATCCCTGCATAGAACGATGCTTTGTTTTTGCTGGACTTGTCGCTCCCATGGTCTTCGAAGCTCTTGATGAACTCAATATTCTTCTTTTCGATAGGCGTAAGGCGCCTTGATACGTCTGTAACTGTGGGTTGATACCATGATTGCGAAGCAAAGTGCTCCTGCATGTCTGGTGTCTTGAACTTATACCCGTATCGCGCGAATATCTCATTGCGCATAATCTTAAGCTCTTGCTTAGTCATGCCATCAAGATCATCTGCTGACAGCAGGCGCTTGGATGCATGCATGTATTGTCCCTGCCCATGAAGAGAGACTATAGACAACACCCATAGGATGATACAGAATATCGCCCTACTACTTTTCTCACACATGTATACTCCCATATGGATCCTCTAACCTAACTTGGTGTATCAATTACTAGAGATCAATAGTTCGTATGCGTATTGCAAACTCGTATTGCCACGGTAAAATAACGTCAGCTATTCATCTGTGCGCAATCCTAGCGCTATTTCTTCCTTCTTGCAACCAACAATACAAGGTCGAGGATCACTCTGCAAAGAGTGCTGTGGTTGCTGATACCGACACCATTGCAGTTGATACCACACAACTCCTTCCACTGATTCCGCCTAGTGCGGATACAAGCGTACGCAGCTTTGCGCGCTTGCTGGCTGGCTTAGATACACTTCGTGGGATGGAATGGTACGCGAAAACTATACGTGCATCTATTGAACGTCATGAGGCACGTCAGATGGTGAATGTGCGTAGATGGTCTGCTCAAGAATTGCGCGCGCAGTCGCAGGCTGATGTGATCTTCTATCCGTTCTCGGGTCCAGACGCCCTCTATATGCTAGGTCTCTTCCCTCATGCAAAACAGTATGTCATGATTGCTTCTGAGCCTGCCGGCTCATTCCCACGATTCAATCGTCTGGGACGCGATAGTATCAAGACATATTTAGAATCAGTGATTGAATCTACTCGAGAGGTGTATTCGTATAGCTACTTCATCACTGATTCAATGCGTAAGAACATAGCCGACTCAATAGTGAATGGTACGCTGCCCATCATTACGCTCTTTATGGCGCAGCATGGCTATGATATACTTGGTTATGATAGAGTTGCTGACGTTTCAAGCGACTCTACAAAGCAACAACAATTGCGTCATGTACTCTATTTCCGCAGAGATAGTGCAAGCCCCGTTCAACAGCTTACATATATCGAGGCCAATTTGGGTAATGCTCGCTACATGGGACTTACTCCATTCCCGCAAAACAACGTTCTGCGCGAGTATCTCAACACCTTGCCTCGGTGCCATTCATTTGTGAAATCGGCATCGTACCTTATGCATAACGCTGGATTTTCTGCAATTCGCAGTTTCGTGTTGTCGAAAAGCCAAAGCATTCTGCAGGATGATACAGGCGTACCCTACGGGATGTATGGTAGTGGATGGAGCTTTCGATTCTATGGAGAATACACACGACCAATTCGCATGTTTGCTGGTCGCTATCAAGCAGACCTCGATTCTGCATTTCTAACTCAGGCTGGACGCCACACAGCATTGCCGTTCTATTATGGCTACCTCTTCTCAAGGGGCAAGCAGAACGTATTTCTCGCTTCAAGAACTAGATAGTTCTAGCGTCGTCTGCGCTTGTATGCCTTGCCTTTCTTTCCCTTACGGGTTCGCTTAGCATACTTCGATCTTTTCGACTTTTTCTTGCTGTAGCCTTTGCTCAGCCATGTAAACTCCGAGGACTTATACTCCGGTGGAGGGACCATGCAGGCCTCTCCTACTTTGCGATCCGATTTGTCGTGCTGTAGCAGCCAATCGTATAGCTTACGGTGGTTGTAGCTCTGTGCAAGTGGGCTATGCCCAATGCGAGGTAATTCAGTAAAGTGAAGGTTCTTGCTGCTCTTACTCTTGATGGCACTTACCATTACGCGTGATTGTGATATCGGTACGTCAACATCACTTGTACCATGTATAACCCATAGCGGAACCTTGCAGAGATTGCTTGCCATTTGCTGCTTTCCCCCTCCACACATGGCAATAGCTGCAGCAACTTTATCTGGGTAGGTACCAACAAAATCAAAGGTTCCGTAACCACCCATGCTCATGCCAAGAACGTAGATGCGATTGGTATCAATCGGATAGTTGGCACATACATCATCTACGATCGACATGATGCGGTCTGGATTCCAACCTTGCCCCATGGGACACTGTGGGGCAATCACATATGCTGGTAGCTTAAGTCCATCATTAATCGCATACATCGTTCCATACTTCGTGACGTCGCGAATGTTGCTACCACTGAGGCTCTTGCCGTGTAAAGAAACAATGAGGGGAACAAGAGAATCGTTGGGAGCGCGAGTCGAATCTCGCTCGAGCGGCGGTACAAGCAAATAGTGATATCCGGTACGCGTGGCTTCAACGTACGTAGCGGCCTTGGGGATATCGGCACTGTAGACAGACTGTGTGGCTAGCAACGCACATAGTATCAACGTAAAGAGCATCGGTAAACATTCCTTCCACGAGAAGCAATAAACAGGGAAGATCCCAGTGGGATTGGCGATGCTTCAAAATTGCTACCTATTCGCTGTCGAATGAGAACGTTGCCGTTCTCTCCATCAATAAAACTTATGTATCCATTGACATCGCCGATGCAAATATAGAGGTGTTCGTCTTGTGTATAGTAGGCGATGGGCGAAGACCACGTGTACGATGGCATAGACACAGAATATCTTCTCTGGCCGGTGGTCTTATCGTATGCAATCAACACTCCACCTTGTCCAGGACGGTCGCGACAGAATGCCGCAACAACCAGATCTTTCTGCTTCCCACGTCCGATAAGTGGCGTTGATAGCATGCCACCATTAAGTATGCGAAGTCCATCGGTATAGGACCAACATCGGACAGAATCAGTCCAAACAATACTACCCGTTCTTGCATCAAGCTTTCGCATAAAGGCTGTACCAGGATTCGACTGTTTATCTACCTCACAGCCTACGTAGAGGTAGGGCACATCTTGTTCGATGCTTATTACGGGGCTGGCATCTGTGTCATCGCCGTTAGCCATGTACCATAAAGGCTGCAGCGTACTTAGGTCAAAGCATATAATACTGCCGCCATTATCGGCGATAAAGCCATACGTCTTGTATACAGCAATACTGGATTCAATGCCAAGGTTCTTGTTGTCGCGTACTTTGTAGATGAGTTTAGAATGCGGACGCAAGCCCTGAGCAGTGCGAACATACTTGTATATGATGCCGTTTTCAGCTGGCCAAAACAGAAAGCTGTCTATAATCGCAGGAGAGCCATCTGCATAGCCCCATCTACGAAGAGCATACTTGTCGTCGCGTGTATGAAATGATAGTAGTGTGCTATCGAGCATATTCACTGCACGCACGCCGGATGCTGCTGTGTGGCGTATCCCTTGTCCGGCATACACAATACCAGGATAGGTTGGATCTAGACTAATGCTTCCTTTGATCGGGTTCTTCGTATCAAACGGTGCGCGCGACCGCCTACCCGTGGAGGCATCTAAAGCATAGATGTTACCATCGAGCGATCCAACGACGATCTCTTGCTGTTCTGGTTCCCACGATACTATCGAAGGCTGGCCAGTCCAACCGGATCCACCATACCAGTGCATTTTCGAGCCCCCTGCCAGCTCGTGATCTGTTCCAGCATTGGTCTGATAGACCCAATCCACAACTATGCTTGTGGGTATTGAATCGATATGCCCACTGAATGGCATATCGCGAGACTGAGAGCCACGAAACGTAATAATGCGCGACGTATCGTCGTAGGCTGCAAACGAATTGGTTACTGTTCCCGGTGTTACAGTATCATCGTACACAACTTTCCATTCTATCATGTCGGCAGAGGCCTGACGACCAATATGGAACGGTGCAGGCAAAACCGCTTTTAGGCCCTTTACCACATCACGTTCATATGATTCATCTCGTTCTGGCTTACAACCTGGCATCGCAACACAAAGAAGAAACAGACTGATTACCCCATACAATGATCTCATCGAACTACCCTATGTATAACGAGTCCCGTAACAACAATGCATGCTGTCCACATAACTGATTCGGGATTGGTGTTAGCGATATGATACAAGACGTACGCATTAGACAATGTAAAAACGATGACCGCCGTTATAGACAATAGACTTCTACTGATGCGCAATGTGGAGATAACTGTAACAAGCGTTGATATCGTTAGTATCATCATGGTAAATGCTATGATCTGATCAAACGCATTGGTTGCATACAATACAGCTGCGACCGCTGACTGAACAGCAATAGCCAGCGCCGGTATTCCATTGTTCGTTCGTTTGGCAAAAAAGCGTAAGCGTTGATTGGTTTCTCCGATTGCTACCGATACGCGTGGACCTACCATCGTCATGGCACTCATAGATGACATCAATAGCACAACAACGATTACTCCAACCATTGAGCTAAGTCCACGAGGCAAGACGTATAAAGCAACAACCGCAGCCAAATCCTTAGGCACGCCAGTTTGCGTATCAACCGCCAATATCTCTGCTGGTGTGGTGTAGAGGAACATCGCATTGATAAGCAGATACATTATGCTAACACCAACAGTGCCAAGTAAAATGGACCGAGGCAGCGTGCGCTCCGGATTGGGTAGCTCGCGGGCTAGGTATGAAGAAGCATTCCATCCGCTATATGTGTATAGCACATATACCAGTGATATTGCATAGACACCTGATGTCATATGGCTTACGGACTCACTCGATGGTGTAAACACAACACCATGCACCTGCGGCGTTAAGAATCCAAGTGCTGTAAAAGCAATGAGAAGCACAACCTTGAATGCAGTGGCAGTCCCGTGAAAGTTGGCACTTGTGCTATACGATGTGCAGTGTGCAAGAGAAACAAGCAGAAGCAAGGTTAGTACGATAGGCCCAGCACTAACGGGTGCAGACATAAGGTATGGCTGTAGATACGCCTCCATTGTTTTCATGATGAGCGCAACAGGTGCTGCAAAACCAATGGTAACGCTAACCCAAGACGAAACAAAGCCTATAGACGGATGTACTAACCGTGACAGGTAATCATACTCACCAACTGCGTCGGGCATTGCAATTGCAAGCCTGCTGTACGCATATGCCCCGCAAAGAGAAATTATGCCCCCTATCACCCAAAGAGACAGGATCACGAAGTAATCGTCGAATGCCACCACTTGAAAACTAAGACTGGTGAATATGCCAGTTCCAATCATGTTGGCTGCAATAGCCCATACTGCCGTAAGGGGCGAGTATCTCTGCAAATGTTCTGCGGTAGTAGACTTCATAGTGATATGCTTGTGATAAACATATCTAGATTGCAGCAATGAATAACAGAGAGTTAGAACATTGCGATTTGATAGATACTACTATTGTATTATTGTTATTAGTTGAGAAGATTTCCCAGGTTGCCGAATTATAGAAACACATAACAAGGGAACAAGCAGCATGCGCATATTCATCCACGCAATCGTAGCCGTTCTTGTCGGCTGTTCAATTGCGAGTGCACAGGAACCAAAGTGGATTGGCAGTTGGAATGGTAAGGCTGAAACCGATATTGCCGCTGGTACAGTAAATAGCGAACCAGAGGTTGTCGAGGTTGATGGAGAGGAAGTTGAAATAGAGATTAGCACGGCGATAAGCGCTGGAAAGATTAGCCTTGATGTTTCGCAAACTGAAGCGGCTGTAATATTAACATACACTCTCAACATAGATGTCTCAGGAAGTGGTAAGAGCGCTATTGTCTTTGAAAAGCGTAAACTGACTCTGTCATCGACAAAGTTGGCTGGAGCATCGATTATGGCTGTGCGTCGTAAGGCATCATGTGAGGTTCTTTAGCCGGATCTCTATCAATGCCAGATACCTTTTATTGGGAACGTGTATATGACGAAACAATGATGGATGAAAGCCTGGAGTTACCTGCTGGTCATGCTCGCATACGAGCAGAAATTGAGCTATTCGTGACACAAAAAGGAAAACTGAAGGGAAGTCTCAGAATGACTCAGAACGATAATGGCAATCCGGCAGAACCCCGAACAGGCGATGTGATTATCACCTTTGATGGTCTGAATAAATCCAAGAAGAAATTAAAAAAGTAGGCACTGTTCTCACCCAATTGCTCTAAGGTACATTGTGCGTAAAACCATATTGCTTGATTTAGTCATCATAGTCTTGACAAGTTCGATGTTGTTTTCGCAGCGAACCTATGAGGGATACCTTATCAAGGATACGGAGACAAATACACTTCGCTATCCAATCTGGGTTTCTATGAACGAACAGTCTGGTTCTATCACTGCCAGTTACTTCTACAAGACTGTTGGCACACCCATTGCGCTTCAGGGTGAACGCAGTGGAGCAACCATTACACTTCGTGAAAACAACGTAAAAGGTAAGCTTGCCGGAACATTTGGTCTGAATGACCTCTCCGATTCACTAATTGGAACATGGCGAGCAGCTAATGGCAAAAAGCAACTTCGTGCAGTACTCTATCCCGTCGATAAATCATATGAAAGAATGTCTGTCATTCCAAAGCCACAGACATTACTTATTGAGGGTATGAGGACATTCTATCAAGAGTTACAGGACCAGGCAGAGCCTAATCCTTGCAACGAGAAAGGTAAAATGCCCGAAATCGAGCATTGGTTTGCACGTAGGGGACTAGCCGTCCTTGCATACTACTGGTCTGTTTGCGGTCGTGGGTATGCAGGATACAATCACTATGTATTCGATTGTTCTAGTGGAAATGCTGTTGCATTAAAAGATGAGCTGGATCCTAGCAAAGTCGAGTTGTTTACGAAGTATGTCTTTCCCAGAGTCCAGGAGCAAGTTCTAAGAGGCTGGAACGAGAACGATGAGGAAGGGAAGCAAATCCTGATTGAATCTATGACCTCGATGGATGAGACACCTAAGCCATTTGATCTCGATGACTACATTCGAAACTCGGGATTCGGCATAGAAATCTTCAGTTTAACGGAGAAGGGCCTTGTGCTCGAATCACAAGGAATCTTCGAATTGCCACAGGCAACTCGAGCCTTCGATGTAGGCTATACAGTAGTAGTACCCTACCGCGACCTTAAGCAATTCCTCAAGCCGGGGTCGATACTGCTTCGCCTCTCAGATCTCTAGCATTGCTGCTAGATCACAGCTAGTTACTTGTGGCGGTCTCCACTTATCTCACAAATCCCACTGTTCTCAACGCCGATGTGTTTCATTCGATCGATGAGTCTAGAGTTGTCTCATCAGCTTGGCTTCACATGTACAACCACGAGCGTCCGCACAGCAAGCATAACTATCAACCACCTGTGTCTGCGTTCACAAAGAATGCAGCATGATCACTATTTTCTAAACATTGAACTGGTCTAAATATTCGACCCTACTCACTTAGCGCAGACATTTTCTTTCTAAACCTGTTTCAACAATGAGCACTATGCGTAAGAAATCAGATCTTCCAACGAAGGTGTGCGCTGTCTGCAACCGACCATTCACATGGCGTAAAAAATGGGAAAAGGTCTGGGACGACGTTCGATATTGTTCTGACGCTTGCAGACGCAATAAGAAAGCCCGCATACATGCATCGTGAGTTTCACATCGGACGCGATCAGCGTCTGCAAGACAATCCTCGACTTATCGAAGCTTGTAAAGGGGCTACCTCGTTATTGCCTGTGTATGACTTGGATCTGACAATTTCAAGGGGACCGCATCAAATTGCATTTCTACTGGATTCATTGCGTGATCTTCAACGCCAGCTTCGTAAGCACGGTAGTGATTTGTTGTTGCGTATACAGAAGCCAGCAGTGGAACATGTACAATGGTACAATGCAGCAGATACAATGTACCGTGCCTCGGATCTGCCATGTAGTCTTTCATCATTACCAGATGTATTTACGAGCTTCCGCCGGTTACTAGAGAAGAATGCAACGCCGATTCAACGTCCACTGCATGCTCCAGCTAGCCTTCCTCCACTTCCATCGGATATGGTATACATAGATGTTCCAACACCCGATCAACTAGGTTATCATGTAGTTCAGTGTGATCATCGAAGTGCATTTCCATACTATGAACCCCGTTGGGGCGCTGGTGAGTCATCTGCCATGCATCATCTTGATGAATATCTAACCTCACACCAAATCGATACGTATAAGGCAACAAGAAATGGCCTTATTGGTACGAGCTTCTCGAGTAAACTCTCCCCTTGGTTAGCTGTTGGCAACATTAGTGCGCGCACAATTGCATGGGCAGTGCGAGATTATGAAGATCATTACCGCGCCAACGATGGAACATATTGGCTGTGGTTCGAGCTTGTATGGCGCGACTACTTTGCATTTCGTGGACGCAACCTTGGCTTGACACTACCGGCCTCAATTCAGAATCTGGATCACAAAGGGTTTCAATCTTGGATTGCAGCTTCTACAGGATCTGAGTTTGTAGATGCCGGCATGAACGAGTTGCGATTAACAGGGTGGTTGAGCAATCGTATGCGTCAAGTTGTGGCCAGCTATCTCATACATGAACTGCAAGCCCCTTGGCAATGGGGCGAGGCATGGTTTGCCATGCAACTCATTGATTACGATCCAGCATCAAACGAAGGTAACTGGCGATATATAGCTGGGCAAGGGGCTGACCCACGTGGTGGACGTCACTTCTCGATTGACCACCAGCAGAAAATGTATGATCCAACAGGCACGTATACTGCTTACTGGAGATAGTATTGAAACGCACTCCATAAATTGAATGATGAAAACAATCCTCCTTCTCGGCTCGGGTGAATTGGGCAAAGAATTCGTCATCGCAGTAAAGCGCTACGGACATCGCGTTGTTGCTGTTGATTCCTACGAGAACGCACCAGCAATGCAGGTCGCTGATGATTGCCGCGTGATCTCAATGCTCGATGCTTCTCAGCTCGATGCTGTAGTTGCAGATATACAGCCCGATATTATCGTACCCGAGGTAGAGGCAATCCGCACAGAACGTCTGTTTGCCTATGAAGAGCAAGGCATTCATGTGGTGCCAAGTGCTCGCGCCGCGAACATGACGATGAACCGCAAAGCCATTCGTGACCTTGCGTCAAAGGACTTAGGACTCCAGACAGCGAACTATCGTTATGCTACAACTCATGAAGAGTTTGTTGCCGCAGTAGATGAAGTGGGCATTCCATGTGTTGTAAAGCCCCTTATGTCATCGAGCGGAAAGGGGCAAAGCACTGTCAAGTCTGCCGAGGATATCGACCGCGCGTGGACGTATGCCCTCGAGGGCTCGCGTGGAGATCTGATGGAAGTGATCGTTGAAGCGTTTGTTGCATTTGAGAGTGAGATCACGCTGCTAACGGTGACGCAGAAGAATGGTCCAACGCTGTTTTGTCCGCCCATCGGACATCGCCAGGAACGTGGCGATTATCAGGAATCATGGATACCACACTACGTAAAACCCGAGTTGTTGCTGGAAGCCCAACGTATGGCAGACCTCGTGACGGCTTCGCTATCAGGTGTTGGAATCTGGGGTGTTGAGTTCTTCCTTACTGATACCGAAGTGTACTTCAGCGAGCTCTCACCACGTCCGCATGATACAGGTATGGTTACACTAACCGGCGCAACAACGCTGAGCGAATTTGAACTACACGCCCGCGCAGTGTTGGGTTACCCTGTTCCGCGTTTGGAACTTGAGCATGCTGCTGCGTCGGCGGTTGTATTGGCAACCGAGGCCTCACCAAATATGCCATCCTACACTGGAGTTGAAGGCGTCTTAGCTGAACCTGGTATGGAAGTCCGCATATTCGGAAAGCCGGCTACACGTCCATATCGCCGCATGGCAGTTGTCGTTGTATCAGCACTTGATAAGGACGAAACAGTCGACTCACTGCGCGGTCGTGCAATAGGAGCGGCATCATGTGTTACTGTGACTACGTAGACAGAACCCCTATCATCTAAACAACATGGGAGTAGTTTCGATGCAGACGAAGTGCATCATTCTAGCACTAGTTGGTGCGCTCGCAATGGCAGCATCGGCCCAAGTGCCATTAGCCAGCAATGCAGCCGTGCCCGGTACTGACCTGCCCCCGTTTGTTAGTCCACCTGTAATGTTAGTCATTACGCAGCGAACTTGAAAATGGTTGGTTGTATAGATTCGGGTGCCGGTGGTCGATACCCGAGACTGCTGTGCGGACGTTTGGTGT
>VGVV01000014.1 GCA_016873895.1 Ignavibacteria bacterium | reverse complement strand
CCTGCTCGAGTCCCACACCGCCATAGATCTTGCGCCATCTGTAGTACGTTGCTTCCGTGATCTTCTGATCTCGGCAAAAGGCATCAATAGTGCCTCCCTTCGATACGATCACCTCAGCTGCTCGCAGGATCCCTATGATCTGCTCTTCTGTATGATGCTTGCGTCCCATACCTCGCTCCTTTCGACCACCAAACTATCATGTCAGTTGGTAGTATTTTGGGGGAGCACGTCAACTTTTGCCGAGACCCTGACGTCAGTCCAGATCAATGATGAACAATCTCCTCCCTGACCACATATATATCCTCCCGAACCACATTTTGAATCGCCCCTTAAGGCTGATTCACGAAAAATCAGACCCTCTGAAACTCAGTGTTTTCAGGGGGTCTTTTTGTTTGCCTGCAACAGAACTATCTTGGCACATGATGATGAACCGAACAGTGTTGCTCGGCATCCTGCTCTTGGTTGGCTGCAAAGGATTCTTACATCGACGAATATGGATGCCGACAAAACCCGGAACGCAACATCAATGAACAGGAGGATCACGTGAAGCTCTATTCAGGTGCATGGTCGACGTTTGTACTCGACACGACTCGAAATCAGATCGCGGAGACGTTGCGCACAGCGCACCGCCAGTACTTCGGGCATTACCCCTCGTTATCTGAGTCGAATTCGTGGCAGTCATCTCTGATGATGCTAGCCAATGTGGGCAGTTATGCGGCATTAGATGATCATGGTGTGCTTATTGAGTATCAATTGCCCCTTGCCTCGAAGCGTCTTGATGCCATGATCACCGGACACTCTCAGGACAACGTTCAGCAGGCAGTCGTCGTTGAGCTCAAGCAGTGGTCAACATGCAAACATGCCGACGGAGCGAACCAAGTCGTCACCTTCGTAGGGGGCCGGGAGCGCGAGGTAAACCATCCTTCAGCGCAGGTAAAGGGGTACGTAGAGTATCTGCGCGATGTGCACACGGCGTTTCAAGGAGACAAGGCGATCTCACTTTCAGGATGCGGGTTCTTGCACAATTACATGCTGCAGGGAGATACGATCCTCACCGATAACAAATTCTCGCAGCTCGTTACTGAGTATCCACTCTTCGGAAACAAGGACTTTGAAGAGCTTGGTGATTATCTGAACAGGATCGTCGGAGCTGGCGGTGGAATTGAGATTCTACCCAAGATCGAGAAGAGCGCTTATCGTCCGTCAAAGAAGCTCATGATGCATGTTGCCGATACCATTGCCGGCAACAAGAACTACGTTCTCCTTGATGAGCAGCGTGTGATCTATGACAAGGTTCAAGCGCTTGTTACAAAGGCGCTCGCGAAAACTCGCAAGCAAGTCGTTATCGTCAAAGGAGGCCCCGGAACAGGGAAAAGCGTCATAGCACTTAACCTTATGGCTGATCTTTCGCGGCAGGGAAGAGTAGCTCACTACGCAACCGGATCAAAGTCATTTACAGAGACTCTGCGTGAGGTCGTCGGTTCACGAGCTGGTGTGCAGTTCAAGTACTTTAACACCTATATGCAGGCCTCGGCAAATGCCGTTGATGTGCTGATCTGCGATGAGGCCCACCGGATACGGGAAACGAGTAATCAGCAATACACTCCCAGGGATAAGCGTTCGAACAAGCCTCAGTTGGACGAGTTGTTGCATGTCTCGAGAGTGCTCGTCTTGTTCATCGATGATCTGCAGTCAGTGCGTCCCGGAGAGATCGGGTCAATCGGTTACGTCAAGAATCATCTCGCTAACCGTCCTGACGTTGATATCCACGAGTATGAGCTGACAACACAGTTCCGATGTGGCGGATCTGAGGCCTATGTTGATTGGGTGAACGACACTCTTGGCATCATGGAGACAGCCGTGCCCCTGCTTGAGAAGTCAGATAGCTTCGAGTTCAAGATCTGCAGTAGTCCGCAAGAGGTTGAGGACCACATCCGCTCGCACGCGGAGCAGGGGAGGACAGCACGCATGATGGCAGGCTTCTGCTGGCCATGGTCGCAGCCCAATTCAGACGGAACACTTGTCAACGATGTGGTTGTCGGTGACTGGCAGCGTCCGTGGAACGCAAAGCCTGATGCGGGTAAGCTCGCTGCGGGCATTCCAAAGTCCTCATTGTGGGCGTATCATCAGGGAGGCATTGATCAGGTGGGTTGCATCTACACGGCTCAGGGATTTGAGTTCGACTATGCCGGCGTGATCTTCGGTCTTGATTTTACCTACAGTCCTGACGAAGGGAAATGGATAGCCAACCCTGAGCATTCCAAGGATACAATGGTCAAGCGTTCCAAGGACTATCTGGCATTTGCACAGAACCTCTACCGTGTTCTTCTCACCCGAGGGATGAAGGGGTGCTACGTCTACTTCATGGACAAAGAGACAGAACGATTTCTGAGGAGTAGGTTGCGGTAAGGGGGGAAGGCACACCGCGACGAACTCTTGTCAGGTATAGCTGTTATCAAATGTGTTGTTGCCGTATTACCTAAGGGAAACACCGGGGACAACAACACGGAATCAACAAAAAGTTCTGATACTTCGGTAGTCAAGAATGAGGATACCAAGAAGGATACTCCAACACTTGAGTCAAGATTGACAAAGGAAATCGAAAGTATCAAAGAGGGTATCGACTTCAGTCAATTTCGTGGAGAAGTAGTTCAACTTCAACTAGTCACCGTGTTATTCAGATCTTGGAGTGAAATGATCAAGGAGGGATTGGGTTCATCAAATCCCAATGAAGTAAAACTTGCGAATGTGACCTGGCCAATGAGGAGTTGTGCGAAGCTCGGATAGGGTGCATGTGACTTGGGAGCCGTACGAACCCCCTCGTCCCTATATTCGTCAGGCGAACAAACTGCTGCAGTAGTCAAGTGGCGTATTTGTGCCCACGTCCAGTGCTGCCGGACTTCATTTTTTTTTGGAGTGTTCATGTGAAATACGATCTACTCGGACACCTTCCTGACATGTTCTCGCGGGCTAGACGCGAGCGCATCGAGCGCGTGATTCTTACCGTTGCGATTGTCAGCTTCCTCGTGCACCTGGCAGCGATTCTGCTTGTTTCTTCAGGGGTCGTGGCAACCGATTTGCCGGTGACGCTGCTGAGTAATCCGGTTTCGGCTCTCTATACGCCGTTCTCGTTCATTCTTGTCTACGAGGTCTACCTACTTATTTACTATCTACCGCAGTCACTAAGTACGTATATCAACAAACAGTACGAGATTATTCTGCTGATCATAATGCGGCGTCTTTTTAAGGACCTTGCAAACCTCAATATTTCGCCTGAGTGGTTTTCGGTCAAGTACGATCTTCAGTTCACCTATGACATTGCCTCGACCCTTCTGCTGTTTTTCCTGATCTACATATTCTCAACCCACAGCAGAATGCGTTTCGGTCCGAAGGCTGATAGGACTGAACTTGGTGTCGGCACAAAGACCTATACCCGCATCAAAAATATCATTGCATCAGGTCTTGTTCCGATCGTTTTCATGATGGCACTGTACTCATTTGTAACATGGCTTCTGGGCATCTTTACCGATGCAGCATCAGCAACAGCCTCATTTCAGGACATCAATGGGATTTTCTTCAAGCAGTTCTTCACTTTGCTTGTCATCATCGACGTCGTACTTCTGCTGGTGTCCTTTTACCATACCGACAAGTTTCATGTTGTCATGCGCAACTCGGGTTTTGTGATCTCAACAATATTGATCCGGCTATCCTTCAACGTAGATGGATTGATGAATAACATTCTTGTGGTTACGGCTGTGCTATTCGGACTGTGCATCCTGTTGATCTACAATCGGTATGAACGACGAGACGCACAGTTAATCTAACCTGTAGTTATTTCTGGCCGGGCTGATGCCCGCCGGTAGGGGCTACCCTACGTGGTCGCCCAATACAGTTGCCGTGGTCGCCTAATCCGATTAACGTGGTCGCGAGCACCGCTATTAAACAGTGCTGCGATCTCGCGTCACTTCTCATCGCAAAGGGTCTTACCCTTCTCGAGCTCGATTGAAACAAGTTCACACTTGCCTTTGCGCACTTCTCGCATTTCCTTGAGAACGTCCATGAGTTCTCGGTATCCGCGAGGACCGAACATTGCAATCAGTTGTTGTTTTCGGGAGGCCATATCTCATCGTCATCCCAAGGCGAAGCGACGAGGGACCTCACACTATGCGTATTGCAAATAAGCTTCGCTTACGTTTGGGCGACGGTTGTTATAGCCGCATCAT
Organism: Ignavibacteria bacterium; assembly: GCA_016873895.1. GTDB lineage: Bacteria > Bacteroidota > Ignavibacteria > Kapaibacteriales > Kapaibacteriaceae > UBA10438. The sequence goes on along the minus strand of VGVV01000014.1, from coordinate 15,803 downwards.
TCTGCTAGCAACACCTGCCAAGCCTCGTTGATGCGGCCCTGGCCAATGAGAACTTGAGCTACGCGATGTAGGGAAATGCGGTCGTGACGTGATGGGGAATTGAGGAGCACAAACAGAGCCCCTTCGGGGTTGCCAGCAGCTAGCTCAATTTCGAAGCTGTCTGCGCGATACGCGCTGTCGAACTCAGGGAATGTGCCATCGAGCACGGGCAGAACCGACACATAGGCAAGTTGCGCAAGCTCGTTGCCTGTGAGTATGGGGCTTGTTCGAATATGTTCGGGTAGGGCATCAATGCCAATGCAGGCATGGAGGGGCTGAGCAGCCTGAAATGTATCGCGAGTGCGCGTGTAGTAGTTGTAACCCATGCGTCCAACGAGATCCATGCGCAGTGGGTCTACCTTGCCATCAACCATCACGCTATCTGCCACATGGAATGCGACCACCTCGAGCAGCATGATGTTGCCGTTTCCACCGATGTCTCTGCGCAGCTCGATGCTCTCCATAAGCTTGCATTCCATAGAATAGGGCGATTCGGCAACGCTTGGTGGGGCCACAATCACCGACGGACGCTTGGTGAACCCGGCAATATCAAACTCATCAACATCAGGTGGATACGCTCCGGCCGTCAGATTCATCTTGTGTACCATCTCGTGCGACACAGCGCTGATGGTGCATTCTTTTGTGTCGAGGATGTTCAGCCACGTGTCCTTTGCCTGCCCTGTCTTGGCCGAAATCGCCGGTCCAATAGCAACGATAGGCGGGTTAGAGGCAAACGCATTGAAAAACGAATAGGGACTAAGATTACAGACGCCACCGGCATCCTGCGAGCCAATAAAAGCAATGGGGCGAGGCGAGACGCCGCTAAGAAGCAACTGGTGACGATCCCTATGGGAGAGTTCGCCGGGGAGGATGGTTTTCATGACCGCAAATTCGCAGTTTCCACACCCGCCTGCAAGTATTGGCTGTGCTTTACCTCTGGGTGTATATTTGCCGTCTACGACAACCTCGTCAACTACTTGTTTGTAAAGGTACCTATGTACACAGTTGTTCGATCACGTTGGGCAGCACTCAGCGTAACAGTTATCGCACTTGTTTCATTGTCGCTTGTAACGGGATGTGGACGTCGTTCGGCATCAACCACGTCGAGTGACATCAAGAACACCTGGAAGAAGTACGACACCCCCCCAGGGGCAGATAAGAGCGTACCAGACACCCTCGGTGGCGATGGGTTTGAGAAGGTTGCCGAGCAGCTTGGCTACAGTACCTATGTAGTGAAGCCCGAAGAGATGAAGTACTTCGGTGATGAACGCGCTGTTAAGGGCGGACAAATCACTATTGGTGAAATGACGTTCCCGACAACGTTTCGTCCGGAAGGACAAAACTCGTCGCTCGTAGTCAATACCGAGATAAAAGGCTATATCTATGAAACCCTGCTGGGATCTCACCCGGTTACTCGCGAGTATATGCCTTCGCTTGCTACGCACTGGAAAGTTTCTGCAGACAAAAAGACATTTGCCTTCCGGATTGATCCCAACGCACGTTGGTCTGATGGCAAGCCGGTTGTAGCGGCAGATGTCGTTGCGTCCTGGAAGCTGATGGTAGACGAAGGCATCCTCGAACCAGCAGCAAACCTTGTGTACCAGAAATTCGAAGAACCTGTAGCACTCTCGAAGTACATCGTACAGGTTACATCGAAGACGGTGAACTTCCGCAACCTGCTCTACTTTGGCACATCGATGGTGATCTACCCAGCGCACGACATCAGTAACCTCACAGGTAAAGAATTCCTCGAGAAGTATAACTTCAACATGCCTGCTGGTTCTGGACCCTACTACTTGAACGAAAAAGACATCAAGGCTGGTCAGGGCTGGAAGCTCACCCGCCGTCCAGATTACTGGGCTAAAGACTATCCAACATCGAAATACACAGCGAACTTCGATTACGTGAATTACGTGGTTGTAAAGAGTAACCCACGACTGATGTATGAGAAGTTCAAGGCTGGTGAAATCGATCTCTTCCGCCACAACATGCTCACAACCGAATGGTGGGTAAATGATGTGGACTACGATGCTATCAAGAACGGTTGGGTGCGCCGTTACCGTTTCTACACCAATGGTCCGATGGGTACGCAGGGTATCACCTTTAACATGCGCAAAGCCCCATTCAACGACATTCGTGTGCGCAAGGCATTTATGCTGCTCTACCCACGCGAAACTGTGGTAGAGAAGCTGCTCTATAATGAGTACGAGACGTTTGACACAGACTATCCAAACACGCCATACGCCAACCCGAACAACCCGAAGATGAAGTTCGATCCGGCTGCAGCTGCGCAGCTACTTGCCGAAGCTGGCTGGAGCACGCGCAACGCGCAGGGTCTGCTCGTGAAAGACGGCAAGCCCTTTGTACTTGAAATGGCAATCACCAAGGACTCCGAGCGCTGGCTTACACCATACCAGCAGGAGCTCAAGAAGATTGGCATTGATTTGCGTCTGAAGCATATGGACTGGAATGCGATTATCAAGAACGTAGACGAGCGCAACTTCCAGATCTTCTCCTACGGGTACTCGGGTCTGCTTACGCCAAACCCAGAAACGTCGCTCAAGAGTACGCTTGCCAACAAAAACGACAACAACAACATTCAAGGCTTCAAGAATGCTCGCGTAGACCAGCTTCTTGACGTCTACGACTCAACGTTTACCGTTGCAGATCAAATCAGCATCATCAAAGAGATTGATGCGATTACCTATAACGAGTACATGAAGAGCTATTGGTGGAATCCAAAGGGTATCCGACTTGGTGTATGGGATAAGTTTGGCATGCCGGAATACGGACTAGGACGCTATGCCCAGCTGAGCTTTGCCTATGGAACGGCCGGCCTTACATGGTGGAGCGATCCAGAAAAGGTTGAAGCTCTAGCTGCTGCTAAAAAGGAGAAGAAGGACCTTGGCGGAGAAAAGGGTGTGCAGGAATATCGTTACTGGCGCGACTTCAAGTAAGACACGTAAGACACTCTACACGACATGCTGCAATACATCATTCGACGAATCCTTCTAGCGATTCCGACGTTCTTTGGGGCAACGTTTGTGGTGTTCTTTCTGGTGCAGTTTGCACCGGGTGGACCCTACGAGCAGCAACTGAACGCGCTACGCAAGGGCCAAGGCTCTGAAGGCGCGGGCTCTGCCATTGGCTCCGAAAACATGTCAATTCCGCCTAGTCAGCTCGAAGCCCTTCAGCGCTATTACCAGGTTAACGAACCCATCTGGGCGCGCTACATGATGTGGCTTGGTTTGTACCCACGTCCAACGAACGACTACCTTGCAGAGCTTGATGAGCCCCGTAACGTTGGTGGTGGCTTTCGTGTGATTGTAAAGAAGAAATCAGATGGACAGCTTGCCGTGTACTCTGCGGAGAATCCCACGGAAGAGCTATCTGATTGGTATATCGATCCATCCTCAAAGGCCAATAGTGTTTGGGTGTATCAGCGGACAATATCTGGCATCTTTACGGCAGACTTTGGCACCTCGTTCCACTACCGCAAGCCTGTAACGGAACTCATCTCTGAGCGCTTACCAACTTCGCTGCAGTTTGGATTAATAAGCTTTGTTATCACCTACGTGGTCTGCTTCTACCTCGGCACACAAAAAGCGCTGCGCCATGGCAGTGCCTTTGATGTTGTTACATCGAGCATCGTGTTTATCGCATTCTCGATCCCGGGCTGGGCTCTTGGTGCGGTGCTGCTAGTGCTCTTGGGCGGGGGCTCGGTGCTTGCCGTCTTCCCAACAGGGGGCTTTCAGTCCAACGACTACGAAACGCTCACGTTGATCGAGAAGATCGCCGACCGTGCATGGTACTTTGTGCTTCCAACCATTGCCTACACGCTGGGCGGTTTTGCATCGATCACGCTGCTGATGAAGAACTCGCTTCTGGACACGCTTGGACAGGACTTTGTCCGCACGGCCTATGCCAAGGGGCTCCGTGAAAACCGCGTGATCTGGATGCATGCAATGCGCAACTCCGTGATTCCACTCGTAGCATCTATCGGTGGTATCATCGGGATCTTTTTGGCAGGCAACTATCTTGTCGAGGTAGCATTCAACATTGATGGTATTGGTAAACTCTCATTTGAGGCAATCGTTTCCCGCGACTCAAATGTGTTTTTTGCGTTCGCAGTTATTTCGATCATCATCACGCTCGTGGGGTCAATCATTTCAGACTTCATGTTGGCACTTGTCGACCCACGAATTCGATTCTCATAATCTATGGCAGCAACGTCTACATCTACCTCTCTGAGCATTAATCAGCGTCGTTGGAAAAAGTTCAAGGGCATGCGCCGTGGATATTATTCGCTCGTTATCCTGCTGGGCGCGTATCTCTTGTCGTTCCTGTTGCCATTGATGATCAACAACAAAGCCCTCTTGGTTAGCTACGAGGGCGAGTGGACGTCACCAGCAGCGCGGGATTTCTTTGGTTCGCTGCCATTTGTAGGTGGTCTTGCTCCCTCGAGTTTTGACCCAGGGGAGAGATACGGGCTTATTGGTGAGCAGTCAGAAGCGGATTACCGCAAACTGCAACTTCGCTGGGAAGAAGAGGGCAGTGAAAACTATGTGATCATGCCACTCTATCCGTTCAGTCCAAACGAAGACATCACGGTAACGGGCAACGAGAAGTTTATCGAGCCTCTGCAGGTTGATGGTAATGACAACACCCGCATCTTCGGCACCGACGACGTAGGGCGCGACGTGCTCGCGCGTATGGCCTACGGCTTCCAGGTTTCAATGTCGTTTGCCATTCTGATCGCCATCTTAGAGTACCTCATTGGCATTCCTGTTGGGGCCGCCATGGGCTATTTTGGCAAGTGGCTCGACATCCTGATGCAGCGTTTCATGGAAATCTGGCATGCCTTGCCATTTCTCTTTCTCATTATCATCATCGTAAGCTTTGTAGAGCCAACCTTTACGCTGCTTACTGTTCTTCTGGTAATATTTTCTTGGCTAGGCATTGCCACACAAATGCGCGCGCAGTTCTATCGTGAGCGATCACGCGACTATGTAGCTGCTGCTGTATCTATTGGCGTCTCCACGCCAAAGATTATCATCAAGCACATTCTTCCGAATACCCTTGTTCCGATCATCACGTTCTTCCCATTCGCAGTGGTGGGTGGTATTAGTGCACTTGTTTCGCTTGACTACCTTGGCTTTGGTCTGCCCCCTCCAACTCCATCGTGGGGTCAGATGATTGGTGTAGGACTCAGTAACATCACAAAGTACTGGCTTGTGGTAGTACCATTTGGAGCCATGTTTACGACTCTTACACTGGTGGTCTTTATCGGTGAAGGCATTCGCGAAGCATTTGATCCAAAGGTATTCTCGCGATTGCGCTAAGGTTATCTCCTCATACATTGCTTGCTCAGGAACGTATACGTGCAACAGGAAAAACTCGTAGAAGTCAAAGACCTTAAAACGTACTTCAATATTGAAGGCACGTGGGCCAAGGCTGTCGATGGAGTAACCTTTGACATCTTCAAAGGCGAGGTGCTTGGCATCGTTGGAGAGTCGGGCTCGGGTAAGTCCGTTACAGCCCTGTCTCTGATGAAGCTTATTCCTGATCCGCCGGGTCGCATCATGGGTGGCGAGATTCTCTTTGGCGGCAAAGACATTGTGAAGCTGCCTTACGAAGAGATGTACTCGATCCGCGGCAAAGAGATAGCGATGATCTTCCAAGAGCCGATGACGTCGCTGAATCCTGTGTTTCCAATCGGTATGCAGATCGCAGAGGTTATACAGGTGCACGAGAGGTGCACAGAAGAGCAAGCTCATGCTAAGGCCATTGATATGCTGCGGGCTGTGGGTATTCCCGATGCAGAGCGTCGCATGGATGATTATCCGCATCAGTTCTCAGGGGGCATGCGCCAGCGCGTGATGATCGCTATTGCGCTTGCATGTAACCCAGCTGTCTTGATAGCCGACGAACCAACGACGGCGCTTGACGTAACCATCCAGGCGCAGATCCTGGACCTGATGCTTGAGCTCAAGCGCAAGCGAAGTGATGCTGCCATTGTATTGATAACGCACGACTTAGCGGTTGTTGCTGAGATGTGCCAGCGTGTGATCGTGATGTACGGTGGCAAGATTCAGGAAGTAGCCAGCGTGCAAGAACTCTTTGCTAATCCGAGTCACCCGTACACGCAGGGCCTACTGGCATCGATCCCACGTCCGTCCAAGGAAACCAAAGGACGCGAGAAGCTCAAGGCTATTCCGGGCAATGTACCAAGCATCATGAACCTGCCTGTGGGCTGCAAATTCTGCACGCGTTGTGCAGTTAAGATCGACAAGTGCGATAACGAGGAGCCACCATTGCGTGAGATTGCCCCATCGCACTTTGTTCGATGTCACCTTGTCGAGCCTGCCGGCTCGCTGGCCACGGAGGCAACCTCATGAGCACACCCCTTCTCGAAGTTAAAAACCTGCAGGTACGCTTTCCAGTAACAGGGGGTGTTCTGCAACGCAAGGTTGCAGAAGTGCGTGCCGTAGACGGGGTAAGCTTTACCATCAACAGGGGTGAAACCCTAGGCATGGTGGGCGAATCCGGCTGCGGTAAGACCACTGTTGGACGTGCCATCATCAACATTTTGCGTCACGTAGCGCCTGGTGTTGAGCTCGACGGGGAAGTAAACTACATCGATGAGCAGGGTAATAAGACGAATCTCTTGAACCTATCGCCATCTGCGATGAGGCCGTTTCGCTCGAAGATCCAGATGATCTTCCAGGATCCGTTCTCATCGCTTAACGCTCGGTTGTCTGTAAAGCAGATCGTTGCCGAGCCCCTTGAGATACATAGCCCGAACCTATCGAAGAACGAGATTAACAACAAAGTGCTGTGGCTTCTCGAGCGTGTGGGACTTCAGCCCGAGTATGCCGGACGGTACCCGCATGAATTCTCAGGGGGCCAGCGTCAGCGTATTGGCATTGCCCGCGCCCTGGCAACAAACCCATCACTGATTATCTGCGACGAGCCCGTATCGGCGCTCGACGTATCGGTGCAGGCACAAGTGATCAACCTGATGGAAGACCTCCAGCAGGAGTTTGGTCTGTCGTACCTGTTTATCGCACACGACCTCTCGGTTGTCTATCACATCTCGCAGCGCATTGCCGTGATGTACCTGGGCAACGTTGTCGAAATCGGCACCGCCAACAACGTCTACTTCGATCCCGTGCACCCATACTCCAAGGCGCTGCTCACGGCAGTGCCCGAGCCGGACCCAACCCGCACGGACAAGCAACGCATCATCTTGGAGGGCGACATCCCAACGCCCCTGAACAAACCCTCCGGCTGCGGCTTCCGCACCAGATGTCCACTTGCCCAACCAGCCTGCGCCGAAGCCGTCCCAGAGCTCCGCACAGTCGGCAATGGATCGACGGTGGCGTGTCTGGTGGTCTAACGTAAGGGCGAGCCGGTGGCTCGCCCGCTTGGAGCGCAGCTCGCTTCTATCACAATGCCATGAGGTCCCTCGCACCTTCGGTGCTCGGGATGACGCAGCACGCGCTGCGTTTGGCGTGGGTGAGGGAACGGGCGAGCGGGTGGCTCGCCCTTACACGAAGACCTTCTTCGCTACCCTATATGTATTGCACTGCGCATTCACGGTGTGTTCTATGGGATCTGCGTAGCCCCCTCCGAGGGCCATCATGACGGGGATGCCGTGGGTTTTGCAGAAGGAGAGCACCATTTCGTCGCGCTGGATAAGGCCATCGAAGGTGAGTGAGAGCCGGCCTAGGGCGTCGTGTTCGAGTGGGTCTACGCCACACTGGTAGTAGATGATGTCTGGATCGAAGTTGAGGATGTGGGGGAGAGACTGTTCCAGCAGCGAGAGAAACTCCTCATCGCCTGTGCCGTCGTGCAGGTCGATGTCAAGTGTTGACGGTACTTTGCGGAATGGGTAGTTTTTTGCTCCATGCATCGAGAAGATGAACACATCGCTACGTCCACCGAGGATCTCGCTGTTACCGTTGCCTTGATGCACATCCAAATCGATGACTGCCGCACGCTTGATGCGTCCTTCACTCATCATGCGCAGCGTAGAGACGGCGATGTCGTTGAAGACACAGAACCCCTCGCCGGCATCGCTCAAGGCATGATGCGTACCCCCTGCAAGATTACCCGAGAAGCCGTCTTCGAGCGCCGCATAGGTTGATGCAATGCATCCAGCAACAGTTGCTAGAGAACGCGTCACAAGCGACTCGGACCACGGAAAGCCAATGCGTCGCTGCTCTATGGGTGCTAGGGTACCCGTCATCACACCGTCAACATAGCGCTGTGTGTGCGCCAGGAGCACATCCTCCCGTGTTGCTACCCCAGGATCAAACAGCTCATGCTGATGCACAATCCCACGCTCGAGCAACGTCTCGCGCAACATCCGATACTTCCGCATCGGAAATCGGTGTCCCTCTGGAAGATCGATGGTGTAATGGTCGGAGTAGAAAACGCGCATACGTAGTGGAGAGTGGAGAACGTCTTTCCCGCGTAAGCGGGAAACCAGGGCGAGCAGTTTTCTGGATTCCCGATTTCGCAGGAATGACATTCAGTAATCAGTAATCAGTAGTCAGTAGTCAGTAGTCAGTAATCAGTAATTCGTAATTAGTAATTAGTAATTAGTAACTCCTTCCCATTACATTTCGTCTCCTCCCTCCCATCACTGGCTCTACGCTACACCCATTGTTGGCCAAGAGCGTCAGAACGGAGGATGGCCCTGCTAGGTGGAGAGCGCCGATGGCGAAGAAGGCTTCACCTTCATTGATGAGGGGCATCATGCGCTGAACAAACCGTTTGTTGCGGTTGTCGTTTAGCGAGTTAAGATCGGTCTTCTTGATGATGGATGTGTCGCGCGTAAGAGCATCGAGAGAGTCTAGGTTTTCGTCGATGTAGAGTCGGGTAAGCTTGCGGAGTTCCTCCATGCTGTCGTCGGTGCCGCGAATTATTTCCAAGAGCGCTTCGGGCGGTTGCTCGTCTAGTGTGGCAAGTTGCTCGCCTACGGTCTCGAGACCAACACGCTTAATCTTGAGCTTGCGTGCCTTGCTCCAGAGAAACTCATCAAGGGATGTAGAAGCGGTCTTCTCCATGGTTCGCATCATGATCATCATGCCGATGATGCTTGGCTTCATGCGGGGGCATATGCTGGCAAGGGGCTTGGCAAGCTGGCCAAGTTTGGTACAGATCGTATCTACGGTTGCTGAGTCGTAGAGGTCGTAGAGCGTTTTGTTTTTCATTACAAGCAGGGATGGATCCATCATCTGACGCAGCATCGAGTCGAGATTGAGCTCCGAGGCGTAAACCTTTGATGTGGCTATCAGCGAGAGTACCGTATCACGTATGTAGAACACGTTTGTATCCGGTGCGTGAATGGTTCCGAACACATAACTCACAGCCCCTTTTGGTGCAGTAACGCGCCAAAGTAGACTTTGCGGGAGCTTGCCGGTTTGCGCGCTGGATTGCACTGTTAGCGTGATCAGTGCTGATAGTATCGATACAATTAGCCTTCGGTGATTCGTCATGTTCGTAGTATTCTTGCGGTCCGTATGAAAAACATCGTGTTGCAAATATCGCTTCTCGCAGGGCTTCTGCTCTGCTACGCTCATCAAGCCAGTGGTCAGGTGGCTCTGGAGATTGCCCGAAAGGCAGACTCAGCGGCTAAACGTGCAGTTGAGCTCATGGACAATAACTTACCAGAGTCTGCTATCGAAAAGTGGAACGAGGCCATCAATCTTGTTCCCAACTATACGCCCTACAAATACGAAATGGCAGTGTGCTATGTGATGGCAAAGAAGCACACAGAGGCTATCGAGATTTTGAAGACGATCTACACGAGCGCGCAGCTAGGCGACAGAGGATACCAGCTGCTGGGCAATTGCTATGATTTTTTAGAAGACACAGCTGCATCTCGGAAGATGTACGAAGAAGGTGTGCAGGTACATCCCAATTCGGGTAGACTGCATTTCGAGCTTGGGCAGCGCGCATATCTCGAAAGGAATCGTGCTCAAGCTCATCAGTATTGGCTCAAGGGCACGCAAGCAGAGCCCCGTTATGCCACTAACTACTATTGGCTAGCGCGATCATATTCTGAAACTCGCGACAGACTCTGGGCCGCTCTCTACGGCGAAGCATTCTTGAATCTTGAGCGTAATACACAGCGCACGCGCGAGATATCGAAGCTGGTATTCGATATGTGGAACTTGTCCATACGCATAGGGGACACGCTAGACCCGATTAATTTCTGCACTGAGGCAACACTCGAGGTTCCGGACAAGCGGGGTCCAGACGTGATGAACTTCGCTACAGCGTTTGAGTTTACTGTGGCTCAGGCCACCCAGCCCTTTATCATCAAAGACTCGGTTATCACGGCGTTGTCTATAGAAAAGATGGTAGACCTGCGCTATCGATTTACGCGCGCATGGGTAGCCTCTGGAAACGATACGTTGCATGTGAACGACCTTTTGCGATGGAATTCCTATCTCCAGAAGCAGGGGCGCATTAAAGAATACCTCTGGTGGCTGTATTCATATGGCGATCCACGCGAAATGAATGCGTATTTTCGCAAAAACGAGGAGCGATACGACATCTTTCTCGTCTGGTTTGGCGAAAATCAGCTTGCATTCGAGAGGTCCCTGTGCATAGGCCTTGGTTGTCCATAAACCCGTCCGGTGCTATATTTACGGTCTTGTTACATCACTCCGACTCCTATGGATACGATCTTTTCATTACTCGCCCTTATCGCTTCTCTGCTCCTCATCCTGGCTGTGATTATTCAGCCTGGTAAATCCGATATGATTTCGGGTATGGCAGGATTAGGGGGCCAAATGACAAACCTCTTTGGTGTACGTCAGTCGCGTAACGTGCTGCAGACAGCAACAATGGTGCTCCTCGGGGCCATTGCAGCATGTGCTATTCTGGTTAATGCATTCTTCCTCGAGGAGGCTGCCCAAGGATCGACGCGTCAGACAACCACACAAGGCGCACCAATGCCGAAAATGTCACAGCCGGCGCAACAGGCAGCACCGAACGCGCAGCAAGCACCAGCCCAGCAAGGTGCACCAGCAGCGCAGCCTGCAGCTCCTGCTGGCAAGTAATTTTTGCAATGCAGACGAATCACAAGGCGCTTCCCGAACGGGAGCGCCTTTTTTGTAGATTCATGTCCTCAGGACTCCCGTTATGGCACACACGATAGGCACTCCCGTACAACACGATCTCTCCTTCGAGGCCAACGCCGATGCAAACAAACAAACGCATCGCATGATCGAGGGAGTATCACAATCTTTTATGCTTGGTGGTGGAAAGAAATCCATCGAACGTCACAAGGCAAAGGGCAAGCTCACCGCGCGTGAACGTATTGCACTGCTGATAGATCATGATAGCTCGTTCCTCGAGGTGGGATTGCTTACCGCTCATGGTATGTATGAGCAAGAAGGGGGCTGTCCATCTGCTGGTGTAGTTACCGGCATTGGAGTTATCCACGGACGTGAGTGCATGATCGTGGCAAATGATGCCACGGTGAAGGCTGGCGCATGGTTTCCGATGACGGCAAAGAAGAACATGCGCGCTCAGGAGATCGCGATGGAGAATCGGATTCCGATCATCTATCTGGTAGACTCCGCAGGGGTGTTCCTGCCGATGCAGGATGAGATCTTCCCCGACAAAGAGCACTTCGGACGTCAGTTCCGCAATAATGCCATGATGAGTGCCATGGGCATCCCGCAGATTGCTGCGATCATGGGACCATGCGTTGCGGGTGGAGCATACCTGCCGATCATGTCGGACGAGGCCATCATCGTGAACGGCACAGGTAGCGTTTTCCTTGCCGGGCCTGCCCTCGTAGAGGCTGCTATCGGCGAGAAGACGGGTATCGAGCCCCTTGGCGGAGCTACGATGCATAGCACCGTCTCCGGTGTGATTGATTACAAGGTCGAGTCAGACGAAGAAGCCCTGGCAACCATCCGCTCCCTCGTAGAGAAGTTCTCACCAACGATCGGCAAGAAAGATCTGTTTTCCCGCATTGAACCGCGCGAGCCCGCGTTTGATCCCGAAGAGATCTATGGCATCATGCCATCTGATAGAGCAAAGCCCTACAACACACGTCAGGTTATCTCGCGCCTCGTAGACGCATCAGAGTTTGACGAATACAAAGCCGGCTTTGGGCAGACCATTATCTGCGGCTATGCCCGCATCGACGGTTGGAGTGTTGGCATTGTTGCCAACAACCGCGAGATCAGCAAGTCGGGCAAAGGCGAGATGCAGGTAGGGGGCGTAATCTACTCCGACTCTGCAGATAAGGCCGCACGCTTTATTCTGAACTGCAACCAGCGGGGAATACCGTTGGTGTTTTTGCAAGATGTAACAGGGTTTATGGTAGGCACACGTGCCGAGCAGGGTGGCATCATCAAGGATGGCGCTAAACTTGTGAATGCCGTTGCCAACTCTGTTGTCCCGAAGTTTACTATCATCATCGGCAACTCATATGGCGCAGGCAACTACGCCATGTGCGGCAAGGCCTACGATCCGCGTCTGATCTACGCATGGCCAACGGCACAGATTGCCGTTATGGGAGGCGCGCAGGCAGCCAAGACACTGCTTACGATCAAGATTGCCACGCTCGAAAAGCAGGGCGAAGTGCTTACGCCAGAGAAGCAGGCCGCGATGCTCAAGGAAATCCAGGCCAAGTATGATGCCACGACAACGCCGGTCTATGCGGCATCAAAGCTCTGGGTTGATGGCATCATTGCACCCACGGATACGCGCAGTGTGATCTCGCGGGGTATTGCAGTAGCATCGCACCAGGGCTCAATTCCAGAGCTCAAGACAGGCGTCTTCCAGGTGTAGCATCATGGAGAAGCTGCGCACGGCATTAGGTTCGGATCGCGTGTCGACGCGTATGATCGACCGACTGGCGTTTGCGCATGATGCATCGTTCTACCGACTTGTACCGCAGGCCGTGGTGCGTCCGTCCACGCATGAGCATATCGAACACATTCTGCGCTGGTGCAACGAAACTGGCACATCGTGCACCTTCCGCACTGGAGGCACGAGCATATCGGGTCAGTCCGTAACAGATGGCATCATCATAGACCTCTCACGCGAGTGGCAGGGGGTATCGATTGCACCTGATGCAGCAACGGTTACGATGCAGCCCGGCATCACGGGCGCACGTGTCAACGCCATGCTACACAGATACGGACGCAAGATCGGTCCCGACCCCGCCTCGATCATCGCCGCGATGATAGGGGGCATTGTAGCCAACAACTCCAGCGGCATGTGCTGCGGAACGGCGCAGAACTCCTACCACACGCTCGAGTCGATGCAGTACATGCTGTCAACCGGTACCATGATCGACACAGCACATGCACAAGCCGACGAACTGCTTCGCGAGCGCGAGCCCCTTATCCATGCGGGCCTTACGGCCCTGCGCGACGAGGTGCGCAACAACGACGAGCTTGTTGCAATGATCCGGCGCAAGTACCGCATCAAGAACACCATCGGTTATTCACTGAATGCATTTCTCGACGAAGACCAACCGGCGCGCATTGTGGCGCGTCTACTCGTGGGTAGCGAGGGTACGCTTGGATTCATTGCATCGGTTACACTGAGCACGGTAGCTGATGCAGCAATCAAGCATACGGGGCTTATCATCTACCCCACGCTGGAAGAAGCCTGCGCAGATGTCGCTGTATGGCGCGAGGCGGGGGCTGCTGCGGTTGAAATCATGGACGACGCATCCATGCGCTCGTTTGCACACCTTGACACAACACCTGAGCAGTACCGCATCACCGCGACTGGGGTTGCAGCGTTGCTTGTGGAGTTTCATGACTGCGAGCCCCCTGCTGATATCTCGCGAAATGTCGAGTGGACGTCTGACCCAGCGCAGCAACGCATTCTGTGGAAGCTTCGTAAGGGGCTTATGCCAACTGTTGGTGCGATGCGCAAGGCGGGGCAGACGATGATCAACGAAGACATTGCCGTGCCGCCCGAGCACCTGGCCGCGCTTGTGCGTGATGTGCAGCAGGCCTTTGTGGAGTATGACTATCCCGACGGATTGATCTTTGGTCATGCAAAGGATGGCAACATCCACTTCATCATGAACCAGTCGTTTGCCGAGCCTGATGATGTGCAGCGATATGCGGACTTTATGGACCGCATCGCCGAGATCGTTGTAGACAAGTACCACGGCTCGCTGAAGGCCGAGCACGGAACCGGACGCAACATGTCGCCCTTTGTTGCTCATGAATGGGGCAAGGGTGCCTTTGACATCATGCAGCGCGTCAAGCATCTGCTTGATCCGCAGAACATCCTGAACCGCGACGTCTTGATCAACACCGACGCCACGGCGCACATCTCGAACCTCAAACCCGTGCCGGCATTTGCAGGAGAAGAAGAAAAGACAACAAACCTGTGCATTGAGTGTGGTTTTTGCGAGCATGTGTGTCCGACAAGGTCGCATAGTCTCACGCCACGCCAGAGAATTGTTCTACAGCGCGAAATGGTGATGACGGATGATCGTGCACTTCGCAGAGAGATTGAGCGTGATTACCACGTTGATGGAGTAGACTCGTGTGCAGTTGACAGTTTCTGCAGCACGGTATGCCCGGTAGGGATTGATACAGGGGCCATGGTCAAGCGTCAGCGCGCCCAGGTCCGCAAAGCGATGCGTCCACTCGCCAGTCTAACTGCGCGCAACATGCACATCGTGCGCAGCATCATGCGCGGAGTACTTAAGCTTGGTGCAGCCAAACTTGCACGGGGCTCGAAGTTTTTCGGTGGACTCACCGTTCCGCAAAAGGTTCGTGCTGCAGCGCAGGATGCAGCAGAACCAGAGGTGCTCTATGTGCCAACATGTGTGAGCTCGTGGGTAAAGAATAGCGATGGACCGTCACTCCACGAGAGCGTTGCAAACCTTGCCCGCAAGAGTGGTATATCACTGCAAGTACTTGCCTCGAGCAAAGGATGTTGTGGACAGCCCCAATCCTCACAAGGCTTTGCTGATGCGGCAGAGGAAACTATGTCAATTCTTTTACGAGACATACAAACTGCTCTTGCTGGACGCAGCATACCCGTGTTTCTCGATACATCCACGTGTGCAAGTGCTCTTGTGAAGAGAGCCTCCGACTGCGGTATCACGATCATCGATCAAGTTGGTTTTGCCGAGCTTGTTCTATCACGTCTCCAGATTGAGCCAAGCAGTAAGCCCCTTATCGTCCATGCAGGATGTGGATCGGCAAAGCTTGGCACGACAGAGCGCTTTGAAGCGATAGCACATAGAATCTCATCAAACGTTATCGTGCCGCCATCTGCAGCCTGCTGTGGAATGGGCGGGATGCACGGACTACAGCATCCGGAGATAGTTCAGAAGGCCGTGCATAGCGAGGGTAATGAAGTCTACAACTCCTGCAATACGTTGGATGCCATCGGTATCTCGTGCAACCCCGTGTGCGAGGCAGCACTATCGAATGCCTTTGGGGTAAAATTTGTAGGCATCCTGGAGATAATCTCTTAAAGTGGGTGTAGGGTATTTAACCTATCTCCTCGGCTATCTCTACGTGCTCCCCCAAAATACTACCAACTGACATGATAGTTTGGTGGTCGAAACGAGCGAGGTATGGGACGCAAGCATCATACAGAAGAGCAGATCATAGGGATTCTGCGAGCAGCTGAGGTGATCGTATCGAAGGGAGGCACTATTGATGCCTTTTGCCGAGATCAGAAGATCACGGAAGCAACGTACTACAGATGGCGCAAGATCTATGGCGGTGTGGGACTCGAGCAGG
>VGVV01000013.1 GCA_016873895.1 Ignavibacteria bacterium | reverse complement strand
GTCTGACCCAGGTACAGCGTGAGAAGCTCCGTGGCTCCCTCAACGAGCTCGAGGCCATCCTCAAACCCGGCTCCACACCCGAGATCGTCTACCTCGGTACACCACACAGCAGCACCGACTCGATCTACTTCGCCCTGCAGCGCGAACTCAACTACGACATGCGCATGTGGCCCGCCAGGGTCCCCGCTGACACCACCCCCTACAAAGGCGCTCTAGCCCCTCTGATCGAACGTCGCGTTGGTCAGGCCAACGGACGCCCCACAGACACCCGCTTCAGCGACGACGAGCTGCTCCAACGCGAGCTCTCCATGTCGCCCATGCAGTGGAAGCTCCAGTTCCTCCTCGACGCCACCCTCAGTGACATCGAGCGCTACCCACTGCGCTGCGCTGACCTGATGGTCACGACCATCGATCAACACCTCCCTGAGGTGGTCGTCTACGAGAAGGCCAAATACCTCGCCCTCGATGACCTGCCCTGTGTGGGTATGGCCCATGACCCACGCTTCTACCGCCCCGCTCAAGTTGAAGGCACAGTGCCCTCAGGAGAAGTGCCCACTGTCATGGCCCTGGACCCCAGTGGTGGGGGCTCTGACGAGTTCGCATGGGCCATCGTCAAGGCATGGGCTGGCAACTACTACCTGGTGGAGTCAGGTGGACGTCTGGGGGGCGTTGGCGAGAGCTTGTGGGAGAAGATCGCCTCCCTGGCCAAACAACACCACGTCAACGAGATCCTGGTCGAGACCAACTTCGGTGGCCTCGAGGTCTACGCCCAGCTCCTCAAGCCCTTCCTGGTGAAGGCCAATGCCAACTGCCGGGTGGAACCGATCCGCTCCAACCAGCGGAAGGAGCTACGGATCATCGACACCCTGGCCCCTGTGATGCAGACGCATCGCATGGTGGTGGACCGCAGGGTCGTTGAAGCCGACGCAGAGCTCCTCAAGGCCGCTGTCGAGGACAAGGACAGCTCCTACAGCCTCTTCTACCAAATGACCCGCCTCACGGCGGACAGAGGCTCGCTCCTGCACGATGACCGCTTGGATGCCTGGGCCATGTGCGTCCAGTGGTTTCAGCAGCAAGCTGCACAAGACCAACGCACACAGCAGCAAGCCCGCTTGCAGGAGCTCCTCGAGGCTGAGGTGGCTGACTTTCGCGGCCGTGTGCTCATGACCGCTGATCGCGCTGCCATGGGCATGTCCATCGAACAGGCGCGCATGGCTGACGCTGGCGGCGCTCACAGCTGGATCTAGCCTTGCCACATGGCAACTGTTTGTATGACCTACGACCCGAAGTGGCGCCGTGAAGATGAGTGCCGGCTGGAGTGGCTGGACAAGCTCTACCGCCTGGACGGGCGGCAGCACGATTGCCACCCCAGCCACGGGTTGTACACCGGGCTGGTGGCCAAGTGGGGGCAGATGCCCTGGAAGGTGAGCTAGCGGCCTTGTCCGCGGTATGCCTTGCGGCCGGGCTTTGGCTTGCTGCCGCGGCCACTGCCTTGAGTTGTCTTGTGATGCACCGGCTCCTTGCGGGGTACGGCCCCGGTGCCGGTCTTGGATTTCACGGCCATTACTGAAGTGCCTCCAGTGCGTCACGAAGGTTGGCGGTACGGAGCTGCTGTTCTTTCTCCGCCGTGAGGTGGTGGCTGGTGACGTAGCAGCAGTTGGTGAACCCGTCCTCTGTCAGGCAGACCTGGATCAGTTCAGGTTCAAGGCAGTCGATGGTGAGCATCAGTCTGGTGTCATTGTCATCAGTCGCTCCAGCTCTTCTGGAGTAGGCATCGCTGCGCGTATGTCTTGAATCGGGACAGACGCTTCGATAGTTGTCGTGATGTTGTTGTCCTTAAGGAAACGCATCCCTGCTTGTATGCCGGCAAGGCGCTCACGTGGATCATCCGACTGGAGCATTTCTTTAATGCTCTCGCCAACTAACCCATGTATTTGGGCTAGGAACTCTTCCGAAGCGCGTGACACAGAGCTACCCTCGGGATGTACTTGACACCATTCAAGCAATGGCAGGCAAAGGCTGTAAGGGCAAGGGCTCTAAGGGCGGCGGCAAGAAGGGCTACTGATGGTCGCCAGCCAGATTGCTCCCAATGTCTGGCGTGTTGAGGACACCAATCCTGCGCACGTCTACATGGCGATCTGGCGCTGCACGTCGCAACAGATCGTGCGGTTCTTCGCTGACCCGGAGACCGCCAAGAACTTCGCAACCAACGGACGAACGGACAGCTGATGTACAGCGGTGAGCGCCAGATCGTGAACGTCGGGCCTAGTGGTCCGTTACGCGACTACCGCTCGCCTGAGCAGGCCGGGCGGAACGCTGCTCTGCCGTTTCAGCAGATCTCTCAGTTCCTCGACAACTTCGTCAAGACGGCCAAGCCGGTGTACGACGCCTACGTCAGTGGGCAAGTTGCGCAGGAACGGGCCAAGATCATGGCCCAGCCAGAAGTGCTGGATGCCTATCGGCGTGGTGACGATGAGGCGAAGGCCTTCATTAGTTCGCTGCGTCCGCAGACGAGAGACTTCGTAAATGAGTCGATCGTCAACGCTGGCTTTGAGCAGTATCAGAAGACGCTGCCTGTGCTGGTCAGCCGCGATCCTGTTCTGACGAGCGCTCCACCAGCGGGCGTATCTGAGGCGGAGTTTGCCAAGACCAAGGCGCTTCGGTTCAAGGAGCTCGAGGAGCAGGCAGGTCAGGCCGCTGGCTTCCAGACGATCGATCCTGAATGGCTCGGTACGCGCATACCTGAGATCCAGCAGATCAATGGTGCGGTCAAAGCGTTCGCCTATCAAAAGCAGCTTGAAGCGCTTGATAAGCGCGACAGCGACGCAATGGCGCGAGGCTTCGGCTCCGTCATGTCGGAGCTCACCACGCGCAGGGGACAGGCAGTTGCGAACAACCGCTATCAAGACTTCGCTGAGGGGTTAGATGAGTGGTGGACACGCAACTCCACTCAGTGGCAGGAGACGCGGACGCCTCAGCAGATCCTCGACATCACGTGGCAGGGCTTCACAGCGAAGTACAACGAGCTGCTGCAGATGGGCGAGCTGGCAGACGTTGATGCTGCTGACAGCTTGCTGGCAACGATGACTGCGTTGTCGCAGTCCAGCGTCAAGCTCAAGTCTGGGCAGTCGCTTGGCGAGATGAGCTTTGGCGATGGCAGCACGCTTGGTTCCAAGCTGGCTGAGTTGCGCCTGAAGCTGAAGCCTCTACGCGACAAGTTGGAAGAGGACGAACGGTGGAAGCAGACGATGCCACTGTTCCAGCAGGCAATGCAGCCCGGTGCATCTGATGCGGTGCGTGCTCAGGCAGCAGCACAGCTGCCGGCCGTGTTCAGCGACCCGCGGCAGATGATGCAGGCCTATTCGATGTTGAATCAGGCCAGCGGGATTGCGGATCAACCAACAGATGCACAGCAGCAGACGATGGCTTTGCTGCAGATGGAGCTCAACAAGGATGGATTGAACTACCAGCAGAAGAAGGACATGGTGCTGAACGCACCTGGCCTGACATGGGAGCAGCGGTTGAAGTTTGCGCCGCAGGTGCAGGGCGAGCCGAATCAAGAGGCACGTTCGATCGCCGCTGCACGCCAGTACAACGCTCTTGAGATCGACCAGGCCGGGGAGTCGATCGCCCAGGTGTATGCCAAGGCGAAAGCAGAGGGCAGGCTGAATCAGGGTGTTGGCACTCCAGATGCTGAGACGGCTGCCCGCAGTGCAGCAATCGCCGCCACGCGGATGACGGAACAGCGTGTTCAGCAGATGCGGGAGCAGGGCAAGGCCCCGTCAGCCGATGAGGTGACAGCGATCTTCCGCAACGAGTTGGACGCATACACCCGCTCAACCATGCAAAGGGTTGGAGCCGCCGCACGTGAGCGGCCGCAGTCGTTTGCTCAGGTCGTTACCGGTGAACTGGATGCGGTGCGGCAGAACCTGGCTCGCAACGGCGGCAAGCCCACCGTTGACGTGTTCCCTGAAGCGGTGCGTCAGCGTGCTGTGCAGCAGGGTTACAGGAACGATTACGTCGGGGTTCAGCGCTACTTCCTCAACAGGATGAAGAGCGCCACAGAAGATGACGGCAAGGGCGGCCAGCGCCAGGTGTTCCCTGATCCAGCCAAGGCTTATCGGGAAACAATGCGTTCGGTGAAGGGTGCAGATCAGTCCAGCGTTGCTCCACAGCCAGGCATCCTTCGTGCTGACAACAACCCTGGCTTGGTGTTGCTGCGCAAGGCTGGCGGAGTGCTCCAGTGGTTGTCTGAGAAGACAGGTACATCTGAGCGCTACCGCCAGTATCAGCAGCAGCAGTCTTCGCAGAAGGGGCAATCAGCTGTCAAACCGCAGCAAACGTCTGCGCAACCGCAGCAGAACATGGGCGAACAGCTGATTGGCGGTGCGCTCAACCTGCTGGTCGGCGCATCCCCAGCAGCGGCTGGTGAGATGCCAGGTCCTACGGCGCAGAAGCGTGAACAACCGCAGGTTGTTGGGCTCGAGAACATCTCGATCTTGGCTGAGCTGATGAAACTGCCGGGCCGTGCTGCTCGCGCTTTGGGTGTAACAACGCCAGTCCTGCCTCAGACCGCGGCAACCGTGCCGGTTAAGCCTGTGCCGCTGGCGATCAGCAGTGACATGCACCCCTTGTTCGTTGCGATTGGGATTAACGAGGGGACTCGCACGCCGAACGGCGGTTACACCAAGGCTTACTACGGCCATCGTGACCCTGGAAACGGCGCATGGAACGTCGGGACTGTGAGCGGCCAGCAGGGCGGCAGCCCTCAGGCCAGTGATAAGCGTTGGGCCGGCATCTTGACTCAGACCACTTCATCTGTGGTTCCAATCCTTGCTCGCGCTGGGCTCCCACGAAATAGTGCTGGGTTCCACCGCATCTTGTTCAACGTGCTGGATTTGAAAGTGCAAGCACCTGAGGCTGTGCCTGATTTCGTAAAGCGGTTGCCGCAGATCCTTCGACAAGGCGCGACTGTCGAGGCCATCGCCAAAGCGCGAGCTGATTCGTACATCAATCCCGCTACAGGGCGCCTTGAGGCAGGCGGTTTTGGCAACAACTACCAGCGACTGCTGCGGGATCAACGGTCCCGAGCAGGGACCTGGGACTACAAGCGGAGACTCTGATGCCAGCTCGTTACGACGCCACTACCGGTCGCTGGGTCTATGACGATCCGCTGCAGCCGGTTGCTTCTGCCAACGCACTACCTGCGGTGGGTACTGACCCGCTCGAGCAGAGCAAGTTCTTTGATCGCCGTGATGCCCAGATGGGCATGCAAGCGGGCGAGGCACTGACCAATCAGAACGCTGAGAAGCGTCCTCTGTTTGCCGAGAATCCCATTGGGGAGGCGTTCAACATCGCCGCCAATGCCGGCACCGCCCTGGTGACGGATTACCTGGACCTTGCTGCTGGTCTTGGCGACCTTGCGGTGCAGTCACAGGAGTACGTGGCGGGCAAGGGGTTCAAGCTCGACCAGGTGATGGACGACAGCGATAACCCTTGGACGAAGTGGCGTCGCACGACGTTTGAGCCACAGAGCCAAGCCGGTCAGCTGGTCAGCAACGTGGTGCGTGTTGGCGTGAGCCTGCTGACTCTGCCCAAGGTGGCAGCCAAGGGCGTGGTGCTGCCGCTCAAGGCGGCATCTCGTGTGCCTGTTGTCGGTCGCGGTGCGTCAGCTGCGCTCGGTGGCATCGACAAGGTGAGCAAGGCGTACAAGGGCCTGACTGCTGTTGATGGCACTGCTGACACGCTCGGAGCGCTGCAGTCGCTCCGGCGCACAGTCCCCAGCGCATCGAAGGACGCCAAGCTGCTCGATGACGTGATGCGTCACGACTGGCTGCTGGCCACCTACGACGACGTGGGCCGTGCCATCGCTGGCGGCAAGGCCGAGCTCACGGGTGTCGCTAACTGGTTCGACAACGTGAAGAAGAGCACGGCTGCACTGACGCAGCTGGGCAAGGTGAGCACGGGGCAGAAGATCAAGACGCTTGGTGAGGCCCTGGCCTGGGATGCCTTCGTCGCGTTCAACGTCTACGGCGAAGGCGACGCCGAGATGGACGAGACGTTCTCGGACTTCCTGGCGACGTTCGATAACCCGTTGGCGCAAGCGATCGGCTCGCCGCTGGCGACCGTGGCGGAGGACAACGCGCTGACGCGGAAGTTCAAGCAGATGATCGAGGGCATTGCGATGGCGGCCCCGCTTAACGCTGCCTTTGATATGTACAGGGTGTACAGATATGCGAAGGAGTTCAAGGCCGGCAGCGCCAACGTCAAAGCGGAGATGCTCCGCCGGCTCGGTGGTTCTTCGCAGGAGATTGGCGACAGCATTGGCCGCACTGCTTTCCCGATGCTGCCACCTGGCCGTCTGACGACGGACGAGCTGTTTGACACGCTGAACTTCCAGCGGTCGGTGGCTGATCAGCAGGCGGGTTTGACGCAGGGCCAGGCCGATCTGCAGCAGTTCATGGACAACCGCATGCAGCAGCAGGCTGCAGCGATGGAGGCTGCACAGGCCGCGGGCATGCCTTCGCCTGTGGCTGGCATGACGCAGGGGGCCTTTGACGAGGCGGCCATGCGTGCAGCTGGTGGACGCACGCTGACCGGTGCACCGGAGCCCATGGCACTGCCGGGCACCGGTTTACAGACGCCGCAGCTTGGCGCTGCAGAGGGGCAGGTGGGCCAGCCCGGCGCAACTCCTGCAGGCCTGCTTGGTGCCGGTGGTGGCCTGCCGGCTCCGGTGACCCCAGGGATGGTGCCCGTCACGGTGCGTGACCTCGGCTCCGCGGTGCCGCGGCCACCGGAGCCTGTCGTCACGCCGCAGACAATCCGCAGCGGCTTTGCGCAGGACGCGATGCGCGTGATCCGTCAGATGGAGGAGCTCACCTTTGTCGAAGGTGCTGACGGTGTGTTCACGCGCATGTCGAACAGCATCAAGCAGCTCGTGCCGCGGACCCGTGTTGATGCGTTGGAGTATCTGCGGAGCTTCCCGCCTCAGCTCAATGAGATGGGGATGCCCAATGGCGTGGATGCTATCTGGACCAATTTCATCTACGACCGTGGCCTGCAGGAGGGGTGGGCCAGCATTGATCCAGATACGTTCCAGATCCGGTTCAACCGTGCTGCAGCGGCTGAGTTTGACCGCTCCACTGCAGTGCTTAAGCAGGTCGAGGCAATCGACCAGGTGGATGAGCTGACTCAGTTCAACACTGAGCTGGTGGACGTTGCTGAGAGCTTCAAGGCTGCGCAGCAGGAGCAGCCGATTGATGTGGATGTGCAGCAGAGCGCACGCCTAGCGGAGATGGAGCAGGACCCTGCGATCCGTCTTGCTGCTGAGGAAGCCGCGGCCGCTGCTGATGAGGTGGACCGTCTCGATGCAGCAGAGGAGTTACGGCTGACAGAGGCGGAGCTGATGCAGGTGGCTGGGCAGATGACGGATGAACAGGTCGTTCGTGAAATGCTGGGCACAACACTTGACACCGTTCAACCACCTGACGTCATACGTGCAGAGATTGGACGTGGCTGGGAAGTGTATGACTCCACTGGTGAGTTGATTGGCAAGACGACCACACAGAAGGCAGCACGCAAGCTTGCCGATCAGCAGCTGCGCAAAGACCGCGATGCACTGTTGGCTCGTGCTCGTCAGATGGAGGCTGACGCAATGGACGAAGCGATCAATGTGCAGGTCGGTGTGCCTGTCTTCGATTCCGACATTGTGGGCAAGATCAAGCTGACCGATGCACAGATCAGCGCAGTGCAGGGCATCTTGCCGCAGCTTGACGGTTTGCTTGATGACGCCTGGCTCAAGCGTCGTGGTGAGACCGCGTTCTTCAACATCAATGAGCTTGGCCCGCAGAAGCGGACCTTTGAACTCACCCAGGGCGACATGAAAGCGTTGGGTGAGGGTATCCAGCGGGTGTTGCAAGACGCTGGCGACTTGAAGGGCAGCCCCAAGCTGCGTGCATTGCGCAATCTGGCCGACAAGCTAGATACGCAAATGAAGCTTCTTGCTCCAGAAGCAAGAGCCAAGAAACTCGTCGATGACCTCACGCGAGAAGCGATGAGCTTTATCGATGACGGCAAACTCTGCGATTACCTCTGATGGCCTTCTGTTCTCCTAACGCTTCGCCCAATTTCATTGAGCGCACAGAGGCCAATGATCGTGGCGGGATCTTGGGTCAGGTGCTGCGCCAGGCCAATGAGTTCGACAACAACATCAAGCCTCGCAAGGGCTTTGATGCGCAGTGGATGAGTGACTATCAGGTCTTGTTGCGCAACACGCTCCCGATGGATTGGGAGCAGCTGACGGAGTATTACATCAAGGAGGGATGGATCACTCCACTCAAGGCTGCCAGCAAGAAGGCGGGCACCGACGTGTTCGGCCTCGGGAAGCTTGGCGCTGAGGAACAGGGCATGGCTGCTGCTGTCACCAAGACCTATCTCCAGTCTGTCGGTGGTGGCCTGCAGCAAGCTGCTGACAACTTCCTGCTGAAGGTGAATGCTGGCGAGGCGGCTACGCAGGAGGGTTTGTTCCTGGCCAGCCAGATGCAGCACGCCAGCCGCTTCGCTGGGTTTGTGCTCGGCTGGGATCAGGGTTACGGCCGTGCTGTTCGCGCTCAGGGTTTGCGGAATGCTGGCCCTGAAGTGATTCGGCGGAACACCCAGGAGATTGCCGAGTCAGGCGTGACTGAAGGAATGACCCAGGCGATGGGTGATGCCTTTCAGCAGATCGCCGCAAAGATGCAGGACCCTGCGCAGTACGTCGATGCGATTAACGACCTGGTGACTTTGGCCAAGCGGGTGAAGTTCGCTGACAGCCCGCTCAAGGCATTCCGCATCAGCAGCTCGATTGAGCTGGCTGGCAGTGCGTGGAATGAGGTTTGGGTAAACGGCCTGCTCTCGAGCCCGGCAACGATTGCCACCAACGCACTGAGCGTGACCTGGGCTGTAGCGCGTCCGATGGCTCAGTTCATGACCGCCAAGGCCTACGAGATCGCCGGGCTGCCAGGCAAGGAGTTTGCTCAGCAGGCCGCGGCGGAAGCTGGTGCGACGTTGAGCGCGATGTACACGGCGCTGAACGATGGCACCAAGCTCGCGTGGAATGCCTTCAAGACAGAGCAGAGCATCTACGCCCCGCTGACCGGAACGACGGAGCTTGCCAAGGGCCGTGCGATTACCGGGGCAGCCATGACTGAGATGGCTGCTCGCCGTGGCTGGGATCAGCAGGCAGATCAATACGCGGAGATGTTCGACACGCTTGGGCGGATCGTGCGCTTGCCCAGCCGTGCGCTGCTCGGCAGTGATGAGTTCGTCAAGCACTTGGTGGTGCGTGGCGAGGTGGCAGCACGCGGTGTTGAGTCCGCAGCGAAGGCCGGAGCGGACCTGACAGACAAGGCTGCGTTGAAGGGCTTCATCGATCAGGAGTTCGGCAAGGCATTTCGCCTCGATGCTCCTGATCCAAAGGACAAGTACGCCGTGCAGCGCGTGTACGACTACGCGATGGCGGTGCGCGACGAGGCCAATGTCGCCACGTTCCAGGAAGAGAACAGCTTTGCCAGCTGGGTGACGAAGATCAACACGAAGTTCCCGATGATCAAACCGTTCGTGCCGTTCGTGCGGACGCCGTTGAACATTCTCAAGCAGGGCTTTTACGAGTCCACTGGCCTGGGTGCTGCGATGAAGGCTGGTCAGCTCGTGATGGCCGATCCCACCAAGGCACACCTGGCCATCCTCGATGAGCTGCGGCGTGACCCTGGCGAGAGCTTCCGCGTGGCTGGGCAGATCGCCATGACCGGGGCTCTGGCCGCAACGATCTACGGCGGCGTGATGAACGGGCAGATCATTGGTGGTGGCCCTGGACGCTGGAGCAAGGGAGGCAAGGCCAGCGATCAGCAGCGTGCTTGGGAGCGTGCGTTGGCTGAGCAGGGTCGTACTCCGTACTCAGTGATGACGCCCTTCGGGGCAATGCCATTTGATCGCTTTGGTGAGCCGGTCGCCGTGGTGATGCGCATGGTGGCCGACGTCGCTCAGTACAGCGGAGAGATCAGCGATGCAGAGAAAGACGAGGCGATGTACACGATTGCTGGCATCGCTGTGTCCGGCTTGTATCAGGCGTCATTCCTGAAGGGCATTGATGACCTGATGGGTGCTGCGTTCGGTGACACCGACACCGGTGTGCTGAAGGCACGGGCAGTGCAGAACTACGTGGCAACGCAGACGCCATTTGGCAGCCTGCTGAACTTCATCGACAAGGCCACTGATCCCTACCGCAAGGCTTATGCCGGCGCTTCGTTCGCTGAGGTGATGCGCGTCCATGAGGACAGCCTTGGCACGGGCATCCTGGCTCGCTTTGCTGATCGCCTTCCTGGCGTGACGACCGCTCCGAACCTGATTGATCAGGTCACTGGTCTGCCTGTCCCGGTCTACCCAGGTATGGGTACGACGGGCTTGAACCCGTTCCAGATGGCAATTCCGTTCTTGCCTCGTGGTCAGAAGAGCGCTGACCAGACGTGGACGAAGATCTTCGAGATCATGGGCAGCTATTCAGAGGCCAAGCCGCAGGGATTGCGCTTGACGAATGCTGAGCAGCAGGCGCTGAACCAGGAGATGGCTGGCATCAGGCTAAATGGCTTGACGTTTGCTGAGTGGGTAAACAGGTTTCACGGAACGGCTGAGGTGCAGTCGTACATCAGGAATAAGAACGGTTCGCTGGTAGAGCTGCGTGACGGCGTTCAGTCGGAGTTCAGCAGGGTCAAGAGCCAGTACATGAATCAGGCACTGGACAACCTGTCGATGCGCAACACCAGCCTGCTGCAGCGTCGGTCATTCCTTGAGACTGCAAGGCAAAAGGCGCGTCAGAATGACTTGTCATACGAGCAAGACTTGTCGCAGCTCGATGCACTCTTTGAGCGTGCTCGTAGAGGCTTCTAGCGTTAGCTTAGGCAAGAGTGTCTAGCGCACTATGTCCGCGCCATCGTTCACATACAGCGGGAACGTCTACACGGGCGCTGCCGCTGGCACCATTGATTTCGCACTGACTTCACCTACTGGCAATCCCATTGCCTACCTGGAGCCTTCGCACATTCATGTGTACAAGAGCTCCAACCAGGGCTCAACCTGGACGGAGCTGACGCGCCCATCTCAATGGAACTTTGTAAGTGCTGGCACCGTTGCTCGTCTTGTAACTGGCATTGCAGCAGGCGATTGGATCAAGGTGCAGCGCATCACTCCATCAACTTCTGCATACGTCACCTTCCAGTCGTCTTCACTGTTGACGGCTGATCAGCTAAATGACGATACGCTCTTCAATACCTATCTCAACCAAGAGCGCTACGACCAAGGCGATCAGTCAGCAGTAGTGGCGGCAGCCGCCAGTGCAACGGCGACAAGTGCCTCCACCGCTGCGACGGCGGCTACTGCCACGGCCAACAGCGCCGCAGCTTCGGCGGCAGCGGCGACCAGCACGGCCAACGCAGCCTCATCTACGGCATCGACGGCCGCGGCAAACGCCGCCACTGCCCTATCCCAAAGCAACACTGCACTTAGCCAAAGCGCGGCGGCGGTCTCAACGGCGAACAATGCCTCCTCTACGGCGGCGTCTGCCTCGTCTGTTGCTGCAGCTGCCGATGCCAAGGCGGACAGTGCCATCACGGCGATCAGCACCTCGGCTGTGTTCACGCCTGTCGCCAACGTGGCGGCCATCCCGGTTTCTCCCACTGGCGGCCAGGCCATCCAGGTCACTGACTCAACCGGGATCCAGAGCTTCACGCCATTAAATGGGTTGCCACCAGGCTTTGTTGGCGACCCAGGCCTCAGTGCTCGCATCCAGTACAGCGCTGCCACCAGTAGCTGGGTGTGGTTTGGCTACTTCGCCTCTGACTCAGACACCCGCTACCTGAAGCAGTCGGGCGGGACGTTGACTGGCCAGCTCCGTGGTGACGACAGTGCATTGGCCGCGACACCGGGCTACGCCTTCGATGGAGACCCTGACACCGGCATGGGCCGGCTGGGCGCCAACGAGCTGGCTCTGATCACAGGTGGCGTTGCTCGGCTGACCTTTGATGCAGCCGGCAATGGGGCGTTCACTGGCCCAGTGACGATCCCGAATGGCTCAACCGTCACTGGCTACCTGGATGCGGCAACTGCAGCCAGCACCTATCTGACCACAGCCGCTGCCTCCAGCACCTACCAAACACAGGCCGCGATGAGCGGCTACCTAGCGACAAGCGCCATCGGCACCACCGTGCAGTCATATGACGCAGACACGGCCAAGACTAACGTCGCTCAAACATTCACCGCCGGTCAGCGTGGCGCTATCAACACACTCACCGATTCCGCAACTATTACAGCGGATCTTGCAAATGGTAACAACTTCTCTGTAACTCTTGGTGGGAACCGAACACTAGCCAATCCTACTTACTTGGGATCTGCTAACGGGCAAAGTGGTGTTTTCATTATTAAGCAGGATACTACTGGTGGTAGGACACTCTCTTTCGGCAGTCATTGGAAGTTTCCTGGGGGTACAGTTCCGACCCTTACTACTGCTGCTAATGCTGTTGATATTATTGCTTACTATGTTGAGTCAGCAACTCGCATCACTGCTCGCTTTATTGGTGACGTGAAATGAGCATGATCCAAAGTGACCTGCTTCTGGGTCAGGAAGGTGGCGGTGGGTACACCATTCCCAGATCCCTTCGTTTCAATAGTAGTGACAGTGCCTACTTGTCCCGGACGCCATCATCTGCCGGGAATCGTAAAACGTGGACCTGGGCGGGGTGGGTGAAGAGGAGTGCGTTGTCTGGCGCAAACCAAGCCCTTTTCACCGCTTGGACAGCAACAAATGCCACCGGCTTTCTACAGTTTTATTTTTTTGATGGGGCCAATGGAGCTTATCCGGCTAAATTGGCGCTAGGGACTGGAGCTGCGTCCCTCTTATTTACCCAGCAAACATTCAGAGATGTTGCTGGCTGGTATCACATCGCACTCGCCGTAGATACCACGCAGGCTACTGCTGCTAACAGAATAAAGATCTACGTCAACGGGGTGCAAGTTACGCAGTTCCAATTAGACAATGTTAGCGCAAATGTTGCTCAGAATAGCGACTTAGGCGTAAATGCTGCTGGTATCCATGTTATCGGGGGCAGAACGACAGATGGTTCATCTTTTATTTGGCATCAAGATGGCTACCTTGCCGACATCCACTTCATCGACGGCCAAGCCCTAACCCCCAGCAGCTTCGGGGAGTTCGATGCCAATGGTGTCTGGCAGCCCAAGGCATTTAGCGGCGGCAGCTACGGTACGAATGGTTTCCACCTCGACTTTGCCGACAACAGTGCAGCAACTGCCGCCGCATTAGGGAAGGACACTTCTGGCAACGGGAACAACTGGACGCCGTTTAACATTTCGGTCGCGGCAGGTGCAGGAAACGACAGCCTCGTAGACTCCCCCAGCCAGATCAGCGGTCAAACAGACTCCGGCGCGGGTGGGACTGTGGTGGGGAATTATTGCACTTGGAATCCACTTGTTTACAGCAGTGGGCTATCAAATGGAAACCTAAATGTAGCAGCAAGTCAAGCACGCGGCACTCAGAACGTATTTGATTATCAGTGTTACTGGGAGATCACGACTACGGGAGGTATAACAGACGCAGGTGTTCAGAAGGCAGATGGCACAGCAAACGTAATTACCGTTGCATCTGGTAAAACCTACGGGTTCAGAACTGGCTCGCGCTCTGTTCAATATATCAACATCACGGATTCAGGATCTTGGACAACGTGGCTAACATCTGCGCACATTGGCTCTACTGAACCTTATTTCCCGTATGTGACTGGCGGAGCTGGAGCAACTTCAATCCTGAATGCTGGCCAGCGAGCTTTTGCAGCAACAGCGCCGTCTGGTTATAAGGCACTCTGCACCGCCAACCTGCCGACGCCGACGATTGCCAACGGTGCCACGGCGATGGACGTGAAGCTCTACACCGGCAATGGCTCAACGCAGGCCATTAGTGGGCTGAACTTCTCGCCTGACTTGGTGTGGGTTAAGAGTCGCGCATCTACGCCTACTGCTCGCAACCACGCCTTATTTGATGTTATACGAGGAGTGGGCAACATTCTTGTAAGTAATCAAACTAATACAGAGCGGACTGGAGCGACTAATAGCCTTGCTTCGTTTGACTCAGCAGGGTTCAGTCTTGGCGCTGATACAACTTACGCCTATGTAAACGAAAACACTCAATCCTACGCCGCCTGGTGCTGGGACGCCGGTTCATCAACAGTCACCAACACACAAGGCAGCATCACTTCTCAGGTGAGGGCTAATGCTAGTGCGGGGTTCTCAGTGGTTACTTATACGGGGACGGGCGGCACCGGCACTGTTGGACATGGGCTCGGCGTAACGCCATCAATGATCATTGTCAAAAACCGCAGCAATGCTGTTAATTGGGCTGTCGCACATGCAGGCATTGATAGCAACAGATGCCTGAATCTGAACACAAGCGTTGACGCATCAACGGCTGGATTCTTAGGGCTTAACAAGAGCGACTTCACATCAACAACTTTCACTGTCAATTACGGCGACACAAATACAACCGTCGTCAACGGGTCAAGCAATAATTACGTCGCCTACTGCTTCTCCCCAGTCTCGGGCTACAGCGCCTTTGGTAGTTACACCGGAAATGGCAGCGAAACTGACGGTCCCTTTGTTTATACCGGGTTTAGGCCGAGGTGGGTCCTCGTAAAGCAAACAACTGCCATTGGCGGCAACTCAGACTGGGCCATCTTTGATGCGGCCAGAAGCGGTTACAACGCAAACAATAATTCGCTGTATCCAAGCAAAGCTAATCCAGAGGATCATTACGTACTTGCTACTGAGATGGACTTGCTTTCTAATGGCTTCAAGCCTAAGGCAAGCCGCTATGTGATCAACTCTCCTGACGCTACATACGTCTACGCCGCCTTTGCTGAACACCCCTTCGCCTACGCCCGCGCCCGATGACACAAACCCCGGACTCGTAGTGAACAAGCCTTCTGGGCCACGCCCCATGTAACACCGCACCCCCAGCCATGTTCCTTCTAGACGGCAAGCCACTGTCTCCCGACGTGGCCTTCACTGATGTCCACGGGATTCTTCGACCCGCCAACTTTTTGCGCTTGGCGACACCGGAGGAGCGCGAAGCAGCAGGTGTGACGGAAGTGCCTGACCCTCCGACCTGGGACCAGAGATTTGCATGGGGCTACTCGGAAGACGGCACCCTGATCTGGAAAGACCACGCTCAGCTCGTTGAGCAGTGGTGCGATCAGACCCGGACCACTGCTGGCACCCTGCTGCAGCCCACCGACTGGATGGTGATCCGCGAAGCAGACAACGGTGTGGTCATGTCGCAGGCGGTCAAGGACCGGCGCCAGGAGATCCGCCTGCTGTCCGGCCAGAAGATCGCCGCCATCCAGGCCACCACCACGACGGAAGAGCTGGCGGCTTATGTCACTGGGCCGGATTACAGCCAGTGGGAGCCGCAGCCTGAGCCGCCTTTGGTGGACACCATCGAGTTCAGCGGTGGGGTGACAGGCGCTGCGATCATTGGTT
The DNA here is from genome assembly GCA_016873895.1 of Ignavibacteria bacterium. Classification (GTDB taxonomy): domain Bacteria; phylum Bacteroidota; class Ignavibacteria; order Kapaibacteriales; family Kapaibacteriaceae; genus UBA10438. The sequence continues at coordinate 25,847 of VGVV01000013.1, read as the reverse complement.
GAAGCCTAGATCTGCGGCCTCAAGTCGGTACGCTGCTCATAGCTTTTGCAGCACCGTGCTTGAGGTCGCATCTGTTGTTGGGGTAGCTGCAACAGGCGCCCTATGGAAGATGGCTGTGGAGCACGGCTCCATGAAGCGAGGGATGGATGCAATCCTCAACGAGGTGCGACTCCTTCGATCTGAATTGCAGAAGGATATTCGTCTGTTGGAAGACGACCTGCGTGATCATGAGGTGCGCATCCGCAGGCTGGAACACGGAACCTTGCCAGATGTCAAGGATTAAGTAGGGTTGATTCAGACGCCCTACAGCAGTGGATCGCATCAGTGATTACGTCGCTCTTGCAGTGGCAGTCCATGGTGTTGCACTGGTCATCGTGAACATGACCCCAACGCCAAAGGACAATGAAGCATTGAGCAACTACCGCAGGCTTGCGGTGAAGGTGTACCGGGCTATTGAAGTGCTGGCTGGGATCGTCAGCCCAATGGTCAAGAGGTAGGTCGTGCAACCCTTTGTTGTCGGCCAAGAGCTGGAGTTCAGGCAGGAAGCAACCAAGCGGACACTGCTCGACCTATTCGAGTCAGAGGACTACGAGGGGCTCTTCAACACCGCCATGCTGCTGAACACTCTCTGGCATCAACAGACGGTGATCGCCAGATGGTTCGCCCATGAAGCCTCCGAGAACCTGGGCGAGGCCTGGGAAGCTCACAGGGCTAGGTGATCATCTTGGTCTGGTGGTTGGGGTCGCTCTCGTCCAGGTGGCACTCGGGGCCGAACCCTGTGGCCAGCAGCTCTTGTAAAAGGTTGGGCGACGTTTGTTCAATAGGCGCCTCTCTTGTTAAAGGTTCGGCCTTTTTGCTGACACGTTCCTGGTCAGCAGCCTCAAGCGAAGCGATCCAGCTGTCGTAGGCCTCACGGGAGGGGATCTTGGCAGGAAGCTTCAGCCACTTCCGTGCTTCCTTAGGGCAGCGGAAGAACATGCTGGCTCTGCTGGTGCAGGCGATGTAGTACCGCCCGTTCCAGTCAACGCCTGTCTCCACGCTGGTGTAGACGCTGAGGTGCAGTCGTTCTCGCTTCATGGCTTGCAGGTGAGATACCAGCCGCCAGAGCCACCAGGCATCCAGCGTGGGTTCCAGTTCTTGCGGCTGTAGGCAATGCCAGCTCCCTTGCTGGTGTTGAGGTAGCCGCCGCCAACCAAAGAGGCCTCGCCATTGGGATCGTTGTGGATCCAGGCAATGTCGGTGTAGCCGATAATCACTGACCAATGGCCGCTGCCACTGGGGGATGACACAGGCCCCTTGTGCAGCCAGCCCACTGCAACGGGCCGGCCCGCATCAATCTCTTGCTCCAGCAGCCGTGGGTTGCCATCGGTGTGGAAGTCAGCCCGCAGGCCAAGCGAGCGCAGCGCTGCCAACTGTGCCTGGGCGCTGGTGGTGTCTCCGAACTTGGCCCGGATCGCGTTGTAGGCGTCATCGCCCACGACCTTGCCCCAGAACATGGCGAGCATGGCGCAGCTGGAGGAGAAGCACTCGCGGTAGCCGGTGCCGCTCTTGTTGTCGTTCTGGCTCTGCCAGCGCACGTTCAGCGGATTGCGTGGCAATGCCTCCCCTTGCACCGGACGCTCCTGGTTCATCAGAGCGATCAGGCGATCGGCATACACGGGCAGGGTTGCGTACCCCTGGCGCTGCAGATCCTTTGCTGCCTCGTTGCGGTTGGACGCGTGGTTGACGCCTTTGTGTTGTTTCCAGTCGAGGTACCACCGCTTGACCAGATACTTCACTGCCGCGTCAAAGGACGGGAAGTCGATGAACGAGTCCTGGATCGTGATGGTCTTGCCGTTCACCACCTCCTGGGTTTGCTTGCTGGTGCCAGGCCCCTTCAGTCCGAATGGGTTCTTTCGGCCAGACATGTGCTTGCCACGGCCTGACTCGAGGGCCCACTGAGCAGCGACAAGTTCTGGATACTTGGCGCCGTGCTTCTTCGCCGCGCCTTCAATCCCAGCCCAGGTGTTTTCAATGTCTGCCGGGCTGCGCCATTCCTCAACCCAGTCGGCGTTTTCTGCCAGCAGGCACGGATCTGCTTGCTTGATTTGCCAGCCGAGTTTGACAACGGCACGCATCTGGTGCTCGAGGCCCTCGTAGTTGTCCCAGAACTCCAGCCAGCGCTGGTCAGTGAATTGGACGTCTTTGATCGTCATCAGCAAAAGAGGGGGTGTGACCCCCTCCGGTAGACCTCGGCTTTCACCGATTCAAGGCTAAAAAGCTGTTGACGCATGGCAAGTGCCAAGGTCAAGCTGCCACCTTTTCTTCTCCTTTGTCGTTGGCGTCTTCTTTGACCAGAACGATGCAGTCGCCATCAATCTCGACGTTCACGTAGTCCCCGTGGTTCAGGCCGATCTGTGTGGTGTAGGCCCGGCTGACGGGGATCAAGCCCTTGGGTCCCACCTTGAGGCGGTAGGTGGGCTCCTTGCCCAGCCCTTCAGGCATGTTCACGGTGAAGGAGCCAAGGTCATAGCCGTTCGCTTGGCTGAAGGCAGCGAAGAACTTTGACTTCTGCAGCGTGCGCCGACCACCGCGGCTGGCAGTGTAGCCAGCACCTTCAATAAGAGTTTCCAGCTCCACACCCTCATTTGCCTTGAGGTAGTTGAGCAGCTCTTCGCCTTGGAGACGTGCCATGTGACATACACTTGTACGGTGTCAAGTGTATATCAATAGAAGCTGAGCTGACCAGCCTTGTTCATGTAGCTGAAGTTCATTGCACCTTGCACGCCGCCCAAGATGGCATTGCCAATCGTGAAGCCCAAGTTGCCAGTTGACGGCTGTGTTGGCCCGATGTACTCAGGCTTCAGTCCCTTGATCGGCTTGAGCGGATCGAAGTAGATCTCTTCGCGGTACGGCTTGCTCAGGCTGATCACAGAGCTGGTGTAGTCAGCCTGTGCAGATGCAAGCTGCGCCCCGTAGGTCTGTGCACGCCAGCCGAACGACGGGATCGTCAGCTTCGACATGGTTTGATTCAGCATCGACGCTTCGTTGTTGCTGCGCTTGATCGTGGCTGCAGCACGCTCCGTCATGTCCTGCATGCCCAGTGCGTAGCGCCCCAGTTGTTGGGCGTACTCACCCTTGATCGTGCTGTTCAGCAGGCCCAGGCGCACCTTGCGTGAGGTGGCATTCACCTCCAGCTCGCCCCAGCGCTGGCCGAGCTGCTTGGCAGCTTGCATCATCAGCAGCTTGCCGGTCTGTCCTCCGCCCTGGCGGTCAGCACCACGAGCACCCGATTTACTGTCCTCCACCAGGGCGGCAATCTTGTTCAGCTGCCAGCCCAGGTAGTCACGCTGCTCCTCCAGCGCAAGGCTTTGCACCAGTTCCTCGGTGTCCTTGTTGAGCTTGCTGGTGGTCTGTGCGCTCTCGAGTGCCGTCTGGTTGACCTGGTTCAGGTATTGCCTGGTGGTCTCCAGCGTGTCGATCGCCAGGGCCTGCATGCGGTACGGGTAGTCGACCGATGCCTTGGCGAACTCCGTGTTCTGCTCCAGGGCAGCGCGGCTGGTGATCTCTCCGATCCGAGAGCTCAGCTGCTGCGATGCGGCGCCCAGCATCTGCGACTGGTTCGCCTTGTAGTCCGATGCCTTTTGCCGCTCGTTGAAGCGCAGCTGCTCGACACGGGCTTTGTCCCACCACCACTGCGTCTTGGCCGCCAAGTTGGCCAGGCGATATTCCTGCTTGTCCCGCCTGAAGCGGGCCTTGGCTTGCTTCTCAGCGGCCTTGTACTGCGCATCGGCTTGGCTCTTTGCCGAGGCCGCACCAAAGATTGAGGAGCCGATCCCGGCGACAGCTCCAATGACGGCGCCAATAGGAAATGCCATCAGCCCACGCTCCTGGAACGATCGTTGTAGTTGCCTTCCCAGATGGCGCTTGTCACCGTCACGGGCAAGTAGCTGTCACTCTCAACGATAACTCTGCACTCCAGGTTCTTGCTATATACGGGTGCGCGGAATGAGCCTGTGTCAACGAACTTTGTTTCAGTTGTCAGAGTGTTGTTGAGCACGTTAAGAGCACGGCTTCTGTACTCGTAACGGCTGTCGATACTCCTGCCGTTGCGTTTTACCACTACGTCATAGAAGCCTGTGTTAAAGTGGTTTATCTGCCAGGTGGCGACCTGAAGGCGGCCGGCTTGCTCTCCAACCACTCGTGACCTGGCTTGATCTCTGGCGGGAACGAATGCTCTGGTGAACTCGTACTCCATCTTGTAGCGCCTGCCGATTGCCAGCTTTGAGCTGCTCCAGTCGCCCGGCACTGCACAGGTGATTGTGGTGCCTGTCGTGCCGCTGCCCAGTTCGTACATCTTTGGCCCGCTGTTATCTGTCCGTGTCACGATCGTCGTTTTACCCTGCATTTGATATGGCAGTGTGAATGTGGTTTTGTTTGTGGCCGCGTTAAAACTCGCTGCCACGTTATTGGTTGTGGTGGAGTCGCTATTGCACTCTGGGTACATCAGCAGGCGATCCATATGAATGGTCGGTTTGCTGACTTGATCCAGTTCCTCGCTGTTCATAAAGCAGCTGTAGGTTCCGTCTGGATACGACATGAGGAACCACAGCTCGTTGCCGATGAACTTGACCCAGATGATGTCACCATCAAATGTCCACTCGCTCCAGCTGGCCTGGCTTTTACCAAGGTTGTCGGTTGATGACTGCCACAAGTATTTGTACACATAGAGCTTCTTCTTGTCGTTTGGCGTGCGGCATACCATCATGTCAACCGTCTCGCCTACGTCCCAGTGGCTGGCTAGTCCGTCGATGTACTTCGGCACGGATGCCGTCAGGTTCAGGCTGCCTCCCAGGTTCAAGCCAAGTCGCCGAGTTTGCGTCTCGAAAAACTGAAACTCTCTGAAGTTTGTGTAGTTGAACTCGTTGGTTGCAAACAGCACTACCGGGCCGGCGATCTTGGGTCGCAGGTCAGGGTTCATCAGGATGTTGCTTAAGCGCAAGATCGTGGCGGTGCGTGGCGTCAGTACGTCCACGTCGGCAGGTCTGATCTGGAACTGACTGTTGTTGCTGAATGCCAGCAGTGTCTCGTTCACTGGCAGCAGCCAGTTCAAGCGTGTGCTGGTTTCGGATGACGCCCGCAGATCAATCGGATCTGTCTCCAGTACAGCGACTGATGTGTCAGGGAAGAAGTTGAAGATGTCATTTGTTTCACTCAAGACAACGCTTTCGCCTGCGCAGATTGCATAGCGGCCACGGAACAGCACATGGTCCTTGATCTGCTGCCCGACAAAGCTTGGCGTCGGCACAGTGGTCTCGTCTCCAGCCGTTCTCTGTCCCCAGCTCGGGAACGTATAGGTGTAGGTGATGCTGTTGTGCGTGACGCTTCTGGTGGCGCCGTCAGCAGGTCCCACAAAGAAGACCTGCTTTGCTGCCCGGTAGACCACCAGGGGCATGGCGTTCTCGTCCAGCTTGTACTTCTGGCCAGGGCTGAGTGTTTCTACCCATGTGCCCTCACCAAAGCTGCTGCCGTCATTGGTGACGAACTTCACCCAATAGTCGTCTTGTGCGTTCGCCGGCTCCGAGTCGATCTTCACGATGAACCCGTTGGATGCTCGAGCTGGCAGCTGGGAGAAGGTCGAGACGCTGCCACGGATGACGCGGGCCAGCGTGTTTGAGCGGCTGTCATCCAGCTGCAGGGTGAACGCCCCACCGTCGTTCTTGCTGACCAGCACCACAGCGCCATTGGCGGTCGCCGTGTAGCCCGACACGCCATTGATCCGTGTGGCCAGACCGGAGGCCACCGTCGCAGTGCTGATCGTGTTGTTGGTGTCAGTGACCTTGGGCGTGGTCACGGCCGTCAGCGCCGTTCCTGCAAGGGTGACGACGTAGCTGACGTCATAGGTCACGCCCTGCACGAAGATCATTGCGTCGGTCTTGGCCGCGGCCACGGTGGCCGACGACAAGGCTGTGCTCTTCTCTCTGTTCAGAAGCAGGCCCAAAGGCCCGTTGTTGATCAGGACGTACTTCTTGTACAGGTCCGTCAGGTGATGGATGTAGCTGGTGCTGTCACCGACGATTCGCTCATACGGCGAAGCGTTGACCGTCATGCCTGTGCCATGCACGTCCAACTTGCAGGTCAGCCCGTTCAGCAGGATCCGCAGTTCAGTGGTGCTACCCACTGGTGTCAGCGTGACGCTGTAGTTCTCATCGCCAACGACCGGCATCATCTCCGAGTACAGGTCCTGGAAGAACGTGTCGAAGATCCGGCCCGCGTACATCGTCGGGGCTCGCTTCGTCAGTCCTTCCACCGGCGAGCTGTAGGCATTCACCTGCCGCTCACCTTGCCCTGGCAGACGCAGGTGTGGAGGCTGCTGGCTGACGCCTTGGGTCAGTGTGTCGAGCTTGCCCTGGATCAGGCTCGATGGTGCCCGACGAGTGCCGGTGACGTTGGACTTACGACGCATCACACACCTCGGTAACGAAGGCCATCAGAAGGGATGTAGCCAATGCCTTGGCCAACGCCACGGTCATTGCCCCAAAGCAAGTTGTTGCTCAGCCCCCGCTCCTCGTCACGGATCAGCATCGCCCTGGCGTACTCCTCATCCTGAGCGGTGTAGGTGTAGATCGCGTTGCTGTTCAGGTAACGGTCGGAGTAGATCCGAGCAGCACGAATGGTGACGTACTGCTGTGCTGTGTGGGGAAGCTCGTCCCAGCTCAGCTGGCTGACCACGTAGTCCACGATCAGGGACGCGCTCATGCTTGCCCCGAAGGCAAACGTCCGCTTTGCCCTGTCATAGACCTTCAGGCCACGCTGCACGTACTGCTTGTCTGGGTAGCGGTTGGGGCTGAATTGCACGCTCAACGTGTTGCTGGGCAGCACGAACTCGTTCACTGACGTCTTGGTCAGCGGCACGTTCCAGTCCGTGTTCCAGCTCCAGCCCTCAGCTTGAACATCACGAGACACCTCACCCAACGTCTTGCGAGCAAGAGCTGAGTCGGTGATCTCGTTGATTGAGATGTCGCTGAGCTTGTCAACCGGTGCTTCACCGATCACGCTCAGCAACGTGTTGACAGCTTCCAGCTCGGTCATTGTTTCCCTCAGCCGCGGGCGGCAAATAGTTCTTCAGCCAGTTTGATCAGGTCAGCTTTGGTCATGCTGGTGTCCAGGGCGTCCCCATTGGGAGCCAGGTATTCAATCAGCTCTGCCTTCTTCATCGCGGCAAAGTCTGGCTTCTCAGCAGGTGCATCAGTTGTCACCGCAACGGCTTCGACTGATTGATCCTCTGCCCAGCTGACATTCAGCTCAACACCGTCAACTTCGATAGCCATAAAAAAGAGGGGCATTGCTGCCCCTCATTCTGTAACGTCCACCCGTTAAGGGCTAGGCCACAGTGTTGTGGATCTCGACGATGGCTTCAGGACGCAGGTAGCCGAAGCCACATGCGTACTTGGCCACCATCAGAGTGGACTGGTACATGACGTTGTAGTCGTTGCCAGTCATCTGCATCGAGATACCACGCAGACAAACGGCACCAGCTGCGCCCTTCTGGAAGGCAAGCATCTTGGTGTCGCTCATGTTCACAGACGACAGCACAGTGTCGCTGCCGTTCCAGGTGAAGCCTTGCTCACCGGTCGGTGCAGTGACGTTGCCCTGCGTGATGTGGTTGCTGCTGTAGATGCTGAACCCTGCCAGCTGGCTGATCTGCCCCTTGGAGTAGGAGCCATTGGCGCCTTGCTGGTTGAAGTCGAAGTTCACTGCACGGCTGGATTGGATCAGCGTGTAGTACACCTCGGGGCTGCAGACCAGAACGCGACCATCAGCGCTCACGTCCTTCTCGTCGAGTGCCTTGGCAGCTGCAAAGACTGCAGCCACGTAGTCGTCGGCGGTAGGGGTGGCCTTGTTGATGTTCACCCGAGTGCCGGTGCGGGCAGCCTGGTCGGGAGTCAGGCCGGTCGGCAGGTTGGCGGTCAGGTCAGAGGTGCTCTGACGTGCGCCAAGGGTGAGCACACGAGCCAAGCGGCGGTCATAGGCACGGGCAAGAGCTTGGCCCAGTTCGCGGCTGTAGATCGAGCGAATGTCAAAGTGGTTCTTGGCTTCGTCGAGGTCGTACAGAGCGGCGTCTGCAATCAGCAGATCGTCGATCTTGATGACGACTTCGTTCTGAGCCATGTTGCCTTGGCCCTCAATCTGCTTCCCAGGTGTGTGGAAGCGAGCGAGGAAGCGGCCAGTCACGGGGAACTGAGCGCTCTTGCCAGATTGAATGGTGCGCTCTTGCACCATTCCTTTGAAGATGCAGTTCCGCTGGAAAGCGGAGAGCACTTCTCCCGAAAAGACTTTCAGGAACAGGGCATTGTCTTGTGCCCAGGTGCCGGATGCGTTGTTAATTACACCGGGCCTGGACAGGGTTACGTCGGGTGCTGCCACCTTCGGTCTCCTTGTTGAGGGTTTACGGGGTGATCAACAGTTGGAGCTCTGCTCCGCCAACGTCGCGCTACTGGGGTATCGGCGCACCGGGCCCAGGGGGCAGATCATTTGGTTGTTTGATCTGCCTCAATTATTACTCCACGTCAACGAGTCTGGAACACATTGCTCGCTGCAAGACGACGCTCCACTTCACGGATGTATGCCGGGTCAGGGTTGTCGCCTGAATAACGAGGGTCACTCATCGCCTCCACGACCTGCGCCTCTGAGCTGTAGCCACGCACTTCATTGCTGGGTGCTCGGCCACCGGTCAGCCTTGGCTCATAGCCGTTGGCCATCATGTAGTCGTACTGCAACCCCTTCAGTGCAGTCACAATCTGACCCTCGTTCCCCTGGGCCAGCGCCTCGTTCCAAGCGTTCACACGGTCAGCCGGCAGGTTGCCAGCTACCCAGTTAGCCAGGCGCTTGTAACCGTCCTCTCCGCCAGCCATCTCGAGCACGCGCTGCTGGATTGCAGTCGCGGTCGCCTCATCAATCTGAGGGGCTTGGCCTTGTTCGGCTGGCTCTTCTTCGCTGTCGTCACTCGTGGCCTCAATGGTTTGGGGCTCGGGTGCCTGACCGCCGGTCTTCAACCTGGTGTACTCAGCCTGCAGGCTCTTGTAAGCCTCAGCGAGATCTTCGGCTGAGCGGTATTTGCCCAGCAGCAGTTCGCCTGTTCCGCTCTCGAAGCCATTGGCTTCGTCGTAGAGCTCAGCGCGGGCGGCCTCAACACGTGCAGCCTCGTCGGCTCCGCCTGATGCTTCGTAGCTGCTGCTGTCGTCTTGACCTGTGATGATTTCAGGCACGATCGAATCCGTCAGTGATGATCATGTAGCCACCGTCAGGCAGTGGCGACATGTGTTGACCCTTGCCCAGTGTCAATGGTTTGTCAAGCGTTGATTCCTGCTGGCTCTCCTGCTGGTTGCCCTGCTGCGCCTGCAGGTTGAGCTCCCTCATTCGGCGGCGGCGCGGTTGCTGCTCCACTCTGGATAGCTCCTTGTGCAAGTTGTTGCGCTAATGCTACTTGTTGCGCCTGTGACTGTTCAGCTTGTATCTCCTCTTCTGTTTTCACTAGGCCCGCAATGTCGATGCCATCAGACGCTGCAAAACGACGGATGAGTTCTGACGGGTTGATGTACTGCAAGAACTGTTCAGGCCCAATGCTGGCTGCAATGGTTTGCAGGAACATGGTCAGCCGCTGCTTGTCGTTGCCGCGGCCGATGGCCTCCACGCCAGTCGTGATCTGAGGATCCACCAGCCCATTCGGGATAGGTGGCAGCTCACCGCTGCGCTCCATCATGAACATCACGCGGCGGATCAACGGCAACTGGAGCTCTGCACTCAGGACGCTGTACACGCCACCAAGTCCCTGCTCCAGCTGCTCTGCCATCAGGCGGATCTCTTCTGCTGTCACGCGTTCCGCGTCACGCTGCACCGCCTCGTTGGTGAGGAAGGTGAACTGCAGCCTGCGCTCGAGCAGCTGCATGGTTTGCAGTGCGGTAGCGAAGTCGTTCTGTTTCTGCACCTGCAGTGCTTCCACGTCAGCTGCGTTGCCTGCAACGATGGCCCCGTTCTCGGCCCTGGCCAGCACGTCTGCACGGGTCGTGCCATTGGGGTTGACCAGGAACAACGCCTTGGCGCTGATCAATGCGCCCTGAACGATTGCCTTGCTCAGCGCTTCAAGTGACTGAAGATCACCAATGCACTCCTCGACCAGGCCGCGGCCATACGATTCACCTGCGATCCGGTGCAAGCGCAGAACGATCCAGGGGTTAGTGGCCAGACGGCTGAAGCCCGCTGATCCTTTGATGCGCTTGCCGTCGTATTCCTGATACCACTCCACACGGTCTTGCTGCGGATCAATCGTCACGTGGGTGTAGACGTCTTCTCGATCGTCTTGCTCACCCTCTTCCTTGCCTTCCTTGCCGGCCGTGCCAGGGGGCAGGTATTGATGTGCCACCTGCTCGCGCACCACGACCTCAGTGACGTTCCCCTCAGGGTCGCGGTCAACGCAGAAGGACCGGAGGCTGTACATCCGGATGCTGTCCTCCCCGATGTAGAGGAGCGCGTTGCCGCCCACGATTAAGTGCTTCACCGCCTCGAACATGGCGGGCCGGGCTTGCAGCCTGTCCAGCTTCTGCAGCACCTGGCGCTCCATGTCGCTTAGCGCCACATCCATGGTGGACATGATGTTCTGCACATCGCCACCGTTCTCCTGCACAAACGCTTCAATCGCGCCCTTGTTAATGGCCAGGCGGAAGAAGGGTTGGCTGGGTGGGTACAGGGCAAGCAACAGCTTTGCGCTGAGGCTGCTTACGCCGCGGGCTCCTGCACCTTGGTAAAGCGAAGGGATGCTGTTGTGGGTTTGGCCGGAGACAGGTTGGTTCTGGTCAGTCTCCGGAATCAGGGTGGGGATGGTCAGAGCTGACCCATCCACAGCACGGCGCAGGTACAGAGAGCGGTACAGCTCCAGAGCACGCCAGCGAGAAGCAGCAGTGGTGTTCATGCGATTTGCAGGCCGGCGAGGGGAGTGGCAGTTGAAGCTGCAGGTGTGGCTGTGACACCGCCGCTAGTGCCAAGCCCGGTCAAGATCGCCAGGTTGGACAACGTGTTGGTGGCAGCAGTGCGAGTTGCTTTCCTTCCATCACCAAGCGCTGGTGCCGTGGCCGTTGGCTCGAGACCAGGGACCCGCGCATTCGCAACGGCCATGGCCTGGCGCTGTGCCTCTGCGGCCTGAGCAGCCATGGCCTCCTGCTGACGGCGAGCATCAGCCATCTGTGTTTCGTAGGCCTGCTGCTGCTGGATCATCAAGTCCCGCAGTGCCTGCTGCTGTTGCGCAGCTTGAGCAGCCATGGCCTCTTGCTGGGCCGCAGCCTGCGCTTGCTGCTGTGCAATCAGTTCGTCAAGGTTGGGGTACGGGTCAACCTGTTTGTTCTGCAGATCGTTGATCGTCTGCTGTGCTGCATCGATCTGATCACGCAGATCCTGATACGGATCATTCTTGTTGCCGTTGCCATTCCCAGCATTGGCCCCGCTTCCTGTGTTGCTGCCGGTGCCCGTGTTGCGTGGCAGGACAATCGGGTTGTACGTCGTGCTGGCTGGCGTGTAAGTGCCGCCACCGTTGACGGTCCTTGTCTGTTGCGACGGAGTATTGGTAGTGCTGTACCCGTAATAGGCGGTGCCCTTGTTCATCTGCAGATTGGCCAGTGGGGCCAGGGTCTGCAGTGCTTGGGTGGTCGCCTTGTTCTGGCCAGGGGCAACGCTCAGGTTCCCAATGACTGGAACCAAGTTGCTGGTATTGACTCCCAGTTTGCCGGCGTTGAACTGGTTGACCAGGGCAGCGCCCAGGGCAACACCCTTGTCTTGCGCCCTGGCCATGACCTGAGCAACGGTCTTGCCCGTGTCTTTGGCGATGGTCTGAGCTTCTCTGCTGGTGAGTACAGAGCCGGCGCTGCGAACTTGTGAGCTGAGTGTGTTCCTTGCCGGGGCACGCATTGGATTGACGCCGGCATTGGTGTTGACCTGCGGCGTGTTCCTTGCCGGGGCACGCATTGGATTGACGCCGGCATTGGTGTTGACCCGCGGCGTCTTCTTGCCCTTCTTAGCCATTGATCAACCCCCTGAGGAAACGAATGACTGATCTCTGTCCAGAAGCGTACCGAACCTGATCTATTGAGTCAGTCAGCTCCGGAGTCTTTTCTGGAAACAACTGATCTAGTGCGTCCAACAGCTCATCTGTCATCTGCTGGCCGATGATTCTCTTTAGCGCGTCGGGGGATTCCATAGCTTGACCTCGTGTGTTGTGAAGTTGTAGTCGCCGTAACGCAGGATCCTTACCAGTCTCGCCTGTCGTAGTGCGTATTCATGTGCGTCGTATAGATCAACGTTCTTCTTCCTCTGTGCCTCCTCATACGTCCGAACAATCGTTTCCCAGCAATCCACAGGTTGTGAGAGGTCGAGCTTCTGGACGATTCGCTCCGCCGTGACGGCACCCACACCCGGACATCCAGGGACGCCATCGGTTGCGTCTCCAACCAGGTATTGCTGGTACGTGAATCGTTCTGCATCTTCAGGTGTCACCTCGTATGGTTCATTGTCAATCCAGACGTGTATGCCTGGGATCTGCTTGAGATCTTTGTCTAGCGTTGCGATGACAACGCCTTCCTCTTTCAGGTCAGGCATCGTGGCGAAGATCCCAAGCAAGTCATCGGCCTCGATCTGCCTGTGAAGCCAGGCGCCGCTTCCCTCAAGGAACTGGTTCTTCAACGCCTTGAACCCAATCGGCTTTGGCTTGCTCTTGCGGTTGGCCTTGTAGCTCGGATCCACTTCCTTCCGGAATGTGCTGCGGTCCGTAAAGCAATGCAGCAGATCGTCGAGCTTGCACTCGAAGAGATCGCACCACGCTTCGCACTGCTCCCAGTACATCTCCCTGGCATGGGGCAGTTCGCTGTGCCGGGTCCACACCTCAGCCTCTAGTTCAATCTCTACTTCCGTCGCGCTCATTGCGCGGAACAGAAGCATGTCGGAATCGATTGCGATCTTCATGCTGCTTGTACTGACTTGGGCTTTGCTGACAGGGGCTCAGACATGTGGCCCTTGAACTTGGTGGGCAGGTCCTTGACGACCTTGGGGATCGTGCTTTTACCGCCCTTGCCTGAGCTCCACTTCACGTCAACGACCGTCTCGTGAAACTGTTTGGTGTAGAAGCGATGGCCGCAGTATTCGCAGTGGCGGCGACGCACCACGTGTTGGCATTCATCGTCGAACTTGGTCAGGATCACCTTTGTGATCCACGCCCCGCAGCCTGGGCAGTCGGGCGTCATTTGATTAAGTGGCATCTCAGTCAGTGTTGTGGGTTTACTGTCCGTCCATTTCAAGGACGTGCTCGATGGCGCGGATGTAGCCATCCCACCAGATCTCAGCCTGGCTGCCACGGTTGTCGTTGATCTGCTTGCGTGCGGCGACCAGCAAGCTGATCACAGATGCACGTGTGACGTCGATCGGTTTCTCTGTTGCTGTGGTTGTGTCAGTCATTCGTTGTCAAGGAGTTGTAGTTGTTGCCAAAACTCACTGTCGTCAGGCACGCCCTTGCTCTGAAACCATTCACTCAGTTCCTCCAGCGTGTAGAAGGTTTGGCACGCGCCATCGGCATAGCCGACATACAGATGCTCGAACCCGTCGCGTTCAATGCACTCCACTAGCAGCTCATGCTTACTCATCGCTAATTCTTCGTAGCATGTCAGCAATCTCCATACATTGAAGGTGGCATATCTTGGCGACCGTCTTTGACGGCGCCATCGCTTCCACTTCCTGCGCAACCAGAGACAGCACACGCCGCATCCGATCAGCAGCATCAAGGGTGTGATCATTGAACTCAGCCCCCCAATAGGCCCTTGTGCATTTCTCGATGAACCTCATGAAAAGTCCTCCAGCTTTTCGAGCACAGCTTTGATGGCACAGCCGTAACCGTTCCAAAAGCCAAGCGAAAAGTCGCTGTCGCTGTGGTTGAACTTGTGAATAGCGATCTGGTGTAGCTCAGTCAGATACGTGACGCTGATGCTGCGGTGTCCAGTGGCGTTCAGCTCTTCATCAGTCAGAAGCCCACCCCGCTCTGGCCAGGGGTCGGGACAGCCTTGCCCACGTAGTCCACAGCTTTCGCCTCCGGATACTTGCGTCTCGCAAATGCCAGAGCTGTCTGATGTGACGGGGCTCTGATTACCTCCTTCATTGGGGGTGTCTTGTCGAATCGGACAATGATCTTCCATAGCGGGTGCTTGGGGTTATCGGAAAAAGTGATGCCTCTGTTGATTGGGTTGTAGCCCTCGTTGCTGATGATTTCAGTACGTGTTGATTTCATGGAAACGACATGACTCCAGGAACTGCAGGCGAGACATAAGACCTAACTCTCCTTTCACGCGGTTCTTCTTCAGCCAACAGTTGGTTGTGTTGGCGTCGACTTTGTTGTCTGCGCGCGGATTGCGCTGCAACATCACCACGAAGTCGGGGATTTGGGCCAGGCTGTGTGACCCTCTAAGCTCCGCAAGAGTTGGCTCGCCTCCTTCTTCGTGAGATGGGCCAATACCACTGCCTCGGGAGAGGTGGCATACGACGACCATCGTGAAGTTGAGTTCGACGCATAACGTCTTGAGATCCTTGATGCACTTATCAATCGCCCGACGCTGATCAGTGTTAAGCGAAATACCATCAGCAAGCAGAGAGAAGTGATCAAGGAAGACAACCTGGCATTGTTCGCCCAGCACGTAGTGTTTAACGGTGGCAACAAAACGGTCAAAGTCTTCGCTCCCAAACTGATCAAGCAAGAACAGGTTCTCGGCAAAGGTGTTGAGCGCAGCGATGATCTTGTCTGGCTCCCGCCTCGCTCGCTCATCAGCCGTGTCGAGGTGAAAGCCAGGTGCAAAGCCCAGCACCTCGCTGAGCATTCGCTCGAGGCTGGTCTCACAGCTTTCCTCTAGTCCGATGTAGGCGCACTTGACGTTTTGCCGGCACAGGTTGAGGCAGATGCTGCGGGTGAACAGACTTTTGCCGATGCCGGTGCCGCCGGCGATCATCACCAGCTGACCAGGCTTCATGCCTTCGGTCATGTTGTTCCAGCCATCCCATGGGTAGGGCAGGCCGTAACGGTGCTCAGGCTTGAGGATCTTCTCGAGCAGGTCCGGCGCGTGAACGATGGTGTCCGGCCGGTGGCGCTTGGCTGTACGGATGGCTTCGCGGATGGCCTTGTCATCGCCCGCCACGAGCGCTTCGTTGGCGTCCTTGTAAGGGAAGTTGCCAACGATGGCGGCCTTGGGTCCGATGATCTCAGCAAGCGCCTTGGCAGCCTTCTGGCCTGGCTCGTCCTGGTCCATAAAGAGCACGACCAGATCGAAGCCCATCACCCATGCGATCTGTTCGCTGACGTTCTTCTTGGCGCTTGATGCACCGTCTGCGATGGAGACCACGCAGAACTTCCGGTGAAAGCCCCACTCGTGCATGACCTGATAGACGGACATGCAGTCGATCTCACCTTCGGTGATGACGAGCACGCCGTCGCTACCTAGGTGCTGACCAAACAGTTGAAGCTTGGCGCCCTTCGGCCTGATCCACGAGAACTGTTTGTCGCCATAGCGGATGTGCTGAGCGACGACGGCACCGTCGTTGTCTCTGTAGTTAGCAAGCTGCGCCTCGTGATTGTTGTACGACCCGATGATGTAGTCGTACCGTTTGCAGGTGAGTTGCTCTAGCCTGCGCGAGGGGATCTCCAATGCCTCGCCAGACCGAAGCCGGAGGGGTTGGTCTTGGCGGGGCAGTTCTTTGAGGCTCATTGGGGCCTCGTTCTTCAAGCGGTAGCTATCGAGGTAGCTTGCCGCTGAACGGTGCTTGGTTTGCATTGGGCTCCATGGAGTGCCGTCTGGGTTTAGGTTTCGATTGCATACAAAACAGTGGATGACTCCTTTGTCATCAATGGAAGCTCCGTCACTGCTGCCGCAGTCCGGCGCGGGACATGGAATGTGGGTCTTTGTCCATCCAGCCATTGGTCCAAGAACTCCGTGGGGATAGGGATTGGAGACCAGGCGATTCCATGCTTCTGACACCACTCGGCATAGGTGGTGTTGCTCTTCTTGCTCAACGTCGCAAAGGGACGTTGAAGGGCCACGAAGATCGGTAGCCCTGGATTGGAGAGCATCACTGCCAAGAACTTGGTGCGTTCAGCTGGAGGCCACCAGCCTTTGACCTCGATGTACACGTTGCCAACTCGGAAGTCGGGTGTGTACTTCTTGTGCAGCACATACCGGAACTTTTCCGATTCGTACTGGTAGGTGTGGCCCTGGCTCTCC
This sequence comes from Ignavibacteria bacterium, assembly GCA_016873895.1. Lineage (GTDB taxonomy): Bacteria > Bacteroidota > Ignavibacteria > Kapaibacteriales > Kapaibacteriaceae > UBA10438. The sequence goes on along the minus strand of VGVV01000013.1, from coordinate 9,570 downwards.
AGGGCTGCACCTACTTGTTCCTCCAGCTTTGAACGGTATTCACCCGGCTGCCGACGTGGCCGATGCCGGTTGAAGTGCTCAAGCACCAGCCTGCAGCAGCTGATCCAGTTCGGTCTCGGCGCGCCAGCCGCCTTCGATCGGAGGCAGGGACTCGCCTCGCTCAGCCAGCTCGACGATCTGGAATCCCTGCAGCCCCATGGCAACGCCCTTGGAACCAGCGGTGTTGTAGGCGTACAGGTCGTAGACAGCCTTGCCCTTGCTCCCGCGGGGGATTTCGGCCACCTGCACGAGCTTGCCGTCGCTGTCATAGATGCGAGGCGGGGTGTTCTGAATACGCTCGGATCCGCCCCGGCGCTTCACCATGCGCTTGCGCTTGAGCTTCAGCGTGACCATGCCTTCCAGTGGCTCAAGCTCGCCGGCCTCGTTCTTCTTCATTGCCGGCTGGAAAGGCAGCAGCAGTCCTTTGTTGTCACGGGGGAACCTGACGTCGCGGGCGCGTGCGTCGGCCAGCACTTCTTCGATTGCAGCAAAGAACGGCTGGCACTCCTCTTCATTGCAGACAAGGCCTAAGTCCCACTGCATTTCGCCGCTTACCCGGTTCTCTCCGGGTTCGATCAGGCTGCCCCAGACCATGGTGCCGATGGGTGTAAGACGTGATGTCACGAGTTAGTTGAGTTGCGTGGATGTGCCGGGCTTATGGGTCATGCAGCTGACTGCTGCGCTGCCGGCTGACAGATGATAGTGAGACTGTTGCCACGTGTCAACCAAAGAGAAAAGGGTTTTCTCCGATCTCGTTCCGGTCCAGGTCGCCAACGCAAGGTGGTGCAGGGGCTTTGGCCTGCGTCAGTGCCGCCACGTACCCCTGCAGAAAGGTCAGGTAGTCCACGCTGTAGAAGCGGTGCCACTGGTCGTTGAGCTCGCAACGCATCGTCTCTGCCTTATCCACAGTCGTGCCAAAGCAGTCGTGCACAGTGCTGATGGGGTAGCCGTAGCCGTGCCAGTGGTTCACGAACTTCCGTAGGAACGCACCGTCTTGGCTGTGTACAAAGTGAGCCGCAATTCCCTTGGCTGATCGCTTCTTGTCGATCGGCGCACCCTCGTTCGTTCTTGCCTGCACTCTCACTGTCCTGTTCGTCAGCACCATCCGCACTTCGTCTTCGCTTGTCACGCTGTGATACACCTCCACCAGCAGACCGTCTGGTGTGTACCAGTGGGGCCTGTAGCCAGCATCCATTTGCAGCTTTGCCAGGTGAACGAGCCATCGCTGCAGCTGGAGCACACCAGGCATCACCTCTTTGCTGACGGCATAGGCCTCAGCGGCCAGCACTTTGGCCAGCTCGATAATCCGCAGCCCCTCCGGTGTCAGGAAGTTGGCCAGCTCATCACGCAGGTAGTTCGTGATCGTCTCCTGCATGTTCACGAACGTGCTGCCATACACGAGTGGCATGAACACCTGCTTCCACAGCTTTCGTGTGGGCTTGAAGTCCAGCCACCACTGCAGGATCTGCTGCCGCTTGGGGTCTTCCTCGTCACGCAGCAGCGCCCTGAGCCTGGCCTCTGTGACCTTGCCGGCCCCGGCGTACAGATCAGCCGGCGCCTTGCCGATGACGTTGGTGAACTTGGCCAGCTGCCGGTCCAGCATCAAGCAGGCGGCGTGCCCGTAGCCGCTGCTGGTCTGGTCCAGCCAGTGGATGGTGCCCGTGGTGTAGCCCGGATCATCCATGTACTGGGCCCAGTCACGGCACAGCTGGATGAACCGCCACGGTTCCTTGTGGCCGGCCCAGAAGGCGACGTTGCTTAGCGGATCCAGGCCCACGTCACGGATCACCGTGCTGTGCTCGAGCAGGTAGCGCTTTCGCACCTCCTGATCAGGTGGCAGTGCCATGGCCTCACCAAGAGACCAGGCAAACGAGTGCTCATTGCCCTTCATCGGCCCCCGCTGAGCGAAGCGGAAGCTCGAGCGGTACACGTCACCGCCCTGGATGTTGAGCTGCGACCCGCGGCTGTAGATCCTGCCCCGGTGGTCAAGATGGTGGACCAGATAAAGATTTGTGAAAGCCTTCACGCGTTCGTAGGCCACCAGCCCGTTCACAAACCGGCTGCGCTGCGGATCCTTCCGCTGGTCAGCCTTCCATTCCCAGTGCGCTCGCCAGTACGCCTCAGGTCCCAGCTTCTCCTGCTTGAAGCGTTTGTCTGACGGGCGCTGCATCCGCTCCCGCTTGGGCAGGTCTCCCACCCCATGCCCCAGCTCCCAGCAGCTGCGTTGCAGATCGATCTGTGCGTGATCCAGCCGGTAGGCCTGCGACTGCAGGATGTTCAGCGCACCCAGCACGCTGGGCTTGGCCTTGCGGAACTGCCGCTCGAACAGCAGCGGATCCACGGTGCTCACCGGCATGCGGATCGTCTCGTACCCACCGTCCAGGGCGTCGGTGTAGGGCCGCGGCGGGGACACCATCGGCATGTGGAGCGGGCGGAACATCACCACGTGGTCCTTCCACCGCCTCAGGAACTCCCAGTACATGGGCGTGAACCGCACGGTCTTGCATCGCTTCTTGCCGGTGCCGGACACCTGCAGCTCGATCAGACGAGTGCACTGCGCAATGCACTCCACGAAGAAAGCGCCCAGGGCGATGCGTTCAACGTGGCTGAGCTCCTTGTACAGGGCTGCCTTGTGAAAGCCCTTGTCCTTCAGGCGCTTCAGCAGCAGGTTCATCCCCATGTCGCCGTTGCTGGCCAGGCGCAGCCCCTTCAGATGCCAGCTGTGCTTCCACACCGGATGCGTCAGCCACAGGGTGTACTCAGCACGCTTCCCAAGCTGGCTGCAGACCTGGTTGTACGAACGCTCGTCATGCAGGTTGCCCAGGATCCAGAACAGCGATTCCAGAGCCACCTGCACCACGGCCTTCTCGTCGTGCATCAGCTCCCAGATCAGGGCCTGCCGGCCTGGCTGATGCTTTGAACGCCGATAGGTTTCGATTACTTGCTTGAGGTATTCGCGGGCAAGACGGCTGCCGAGTGTTCCGGCTGCTCCTTTCTCCCATTTGCCCGCAAGTATTCGCCCTGCACCTGTGGATTTAGACCACGATTCGAGCTCGGTTTGCTCCTGGTAGGCGTTGCGATCGAGTTGCTTGCCACCGTTTAACGGTTGACCTGTCATTCTCAGGGATCTCAGTGAGGATCCCAGTGGTGGCCCGGTAGTTGACTCGTGGCAATCTTATCCACGATTTTGAGTCGAGTCCGTCTACCAATTCCGGCACGCTCCCACTGGGTTTTGGGCGATTTTGTTGCGCATGGTAGTTGCGCTGCCCGCAACTCAGTCTCACACGCTGGACACCGTTTAACAGTCCACGAGCTCCTCCAGTGCAATAGCTGAGTGGTGAACGTACCGCTGCGTGACTTGCAGCGATTTGTGGCCGCCCCACTGTTGGATAGCGCTGGCGTTCCACCCCTTCCTCGCCAGGTTGGTTAGGCAGGTGTGGCGCAACGTGTGGATGCACCATTCCTTGCGGATCGATGGACTCAGCCCCATGCGATCGCACACCTCGTGCACAGCCTCGCCGTAGTGGCTGAGGTAGGACTTGTAACTGAGCGGAAAGACTCGCTGCGGGTCCTGTCCACGGAGCTGACGCATAAGCGCCTGCACTGGCCGCGGCATGGGCAGACGACGGGGCATGCAGCCCTTGGTTTTCACAAAGCTGATCGTCTTCTGCTCGAGGTTGACTCGATCCCACAGCAGGCCCTCCTTGTCGCCACGGGTGAGGGCCTCACCCACACGGCAGCCCATGTGCCACAGGAACAGAGTGACGGCCACATCGAGGCGCTGCTCGCGCTTCTCCATCACATCAAGCAACTCGGCCAGCCACTCCTCCGGCAGCACCAGGTCACGAGGCTCAGCCTCCTTGAGCAGCCGGCGCTCCGGGAACAAGGGCACCGCGTTGATCATGCCCAGCCGGTGAGCACGCTTCAGCAGCACGCTCAGGGCTGACAGGTAGCGGTTGATCGAGGCATTGCTGCAGCCGTGGCCGTTTGGCCCGGTGTTGCGCAGCCAGATCACCAGGTCGTCGATCGCACGAGCATCGATCTCGCATGGCAGGGCAGTGATACCGAAGTGCAGGCGGATCAGCCGTTCTGCGGCCTCAGCCTGGCCCTGGTGCTTGCCGGCCCAGTCAAGGCCACGCGCCACACGCAACAGATCGCCCATTGTGCCCTTGGGTGCAGCCTCAAGGCGCTCTCGTTCTTCACGCTCCTCCTTCCCCCAGATGGCAAGCGTTGCTGCCTCCCACTGCTGTGCTTCCAGCTGGGTGTCAAAGGTCTTGGACTTACGTTGGCCTTTGTGTTCAGCAAACGCCTTCCACTTTTGTCCCGCTTGACGTACTGCCACCAGTCAATTCCTCCAACAGTTTGATTAAGTTCTTTCCCTTAGGAGTAAGGGTCACGAGCAAATAGCGATCGTCTTTCGGATCAGGCTTTGCCTGGAGCAGCCCCAGAGCTCCGCCTTTTCCATCTCGGCGGCCCGTCTCCCCCATTGTGTCCACCAGGCGGGACACGGCGGCCAAGGTGTAACCACACTCGACTGCCAGTTCCGACTGCGAACGGTTGGGGTTGAGGGCAACAGTCAGCAGGAACTCGACCTGGCCGACCCGTAACTGCGGGTGCACGTGCTTGAGCAGCTGCATTGCTTTGACAAAAGATTCAAGGTTTCTCATCTGACAACTGACGTGTCAATGATCAAACTAAGGCAATATCAAAGCAATGCACGACGCTTGCCACCGTTTAACTGCACCTTCTTGAAGTCGATTATGACGCTGATGTGGAGCAGAAGTGTTGCCCTGAGATGCACTGCGTAGTGGCGCTCGTTAAAGCGATGCCCCACCAGCAACGGCATCTCAAGGACCCGTTGGTAGCTCCGGTACAGGCCGAAGTGGAAGTCCACCGGCACCCACGTGCCAGGCTGCGCCTCGCCAGACAAAGTTTGTTGGAAATTGATGCCCAGTAAGTGCTTCAAGGTGTTCAGCAGTAAAAAACTCAGGGCAGCCCACGCTGATAGCTCCACAGGACAACAGTAGTCCCGTGGCAAGACCTGCCCAATGCGATAACCGGACTCTCATAGCAGGTGCGCCTCCTCACGCCGAAGGGAATGCAGATCTTGCATAAAAGGGCTCCGTTTGGGCTTGGTATTGCCGCGGCCGACGCTTGGCTGCAGGCCGCGGCCAACCCATCGCCAGCCATGGGCCACCAGAAGCTCAACAGCAGCGGCCACAGAAGGGTTCGGATCGTTCTCCATGGGTCAGTAGCAAGTGGATTGGATGTTTCCCAGCAGATCGCGCCGGATCGTGCAGCTGGGTGAGGCTGAGCCGGGTGCTGGCGTCATCTGCCACGTGTCGGGTTGGAACTGGCTTTTGCGCAGCTCGAAATTGCCTTTCGGGCTCCTGCATTGCCAGTTCCCAAACACGTCTTGATGGCAGTTGGTGTTTCCCACCTGTGCACCGCTCGGAGCGGCAAACAGCAGCACAGCGCAGCAGATCGCAGCAGTTCTCACTGATCGTTCTCCCGCTTCAGCAGCTCGAGGCCTTTATCGATCAGATAGCAAGCCAGGTTGGAAGCAGAGCGGCCTTGCTCCATCGCCAGCTGTTGAATCCGCTCAAAGGTCATGTAGCTAACGGTGATGGTGAGCCTCTTGGGCTTGCGTGTAGCAAAGGTGTAGTGGGCCATGGTTGCGCATTGGTAAGTGTTCAAGGTGTCAACAAAGGAGCCCGTTTGAGGCCCCTAGAGAGGCCCCGTAGGGCCTCAGTAGGAGCGTCAGGCTCAGATGTCTTGCCCGCGAATCAGAACCGGCATCAGCAACAGCTCGAGCTCAGGCTCTTTGCAGTGCTGGCCGACCCTTGGCACGTAGCTGCTGCGGAACACAAAAGGCGTGCTGCTGCTGTTGCCACGGCAGCTGGTAACGCCGTTGTGGGAGAGCTTCTCAACCACTGCGCACCATTCCTTGAGGTAGGTGGCGTTAAAGGCCCAGGGCTTCCCAGGCTCGTTGCTGTAACGCTCTGGCCAGAGCTGATTCAGGTTCGGATAGGTGCCGACCTTGCCGCAATCCGCAGCGGTGTTCACGCTGTAGTGGCCGGCAAGGTTGACAGATGACAGCTCAGTTAGCGCGTCTTTTTTTCCGCCATGGAAGACGGCCCGCATTTCATCTGTAACGGTGAGCAGCTTGCTGTAGCTGACGGCCTTACGTAGGGGCTTGGCATGTAACAGCATGCCCTGATCTGGCACGCGCCACAGTGTGGGCATGCCGTCGGGCGTGTAGCAAGGCAGCCGGTAGCGAAAGGCGCGGTGCCCATCGGTTGATTCGATCTGCAGCACGTCGCCATTGCTCCAAACGTGCACAAACTGCAGCAGGTTCTTGCACTCATCAGTGGAAGCAAACTGCGCAGCGGCCCATACCGGCCAGTAGGGCAGCACCGCAGTGCACGCCGGATCGCATTGGGCAAGCGCCAAGGCCTGCAGTTCTTCAGCTGTAGCGGTGGTGAGATTGGTTGCCATGATTTGTGATTGCAAGGTTCACGGGTGGGGCTTGTGTGAGGCCCCAAGGGAAGCCCCGCAGGGCCTCCGTAAGGGCTTCCAGTGGTGATGGTTGCCGTGTGGCAACACAAGGGCATCAGGAGAAGGGCCCAAAGGCCTCAGTCAGCTCCTCTTCCTCCATCGAACGGATGCGGTTCCAGTAGGCGACCCCAAACAGCGTTTGCATCTTGTGGACGTTGTGCTCGATCTGTTTGCCGGTTACGTAAGAAACCTCCTCCGGCTCTGACTCGAGGTAGTTGGCGTCAGCCGCAACGGCCTGAATCAAGTCAGCGACCGTGGGAGCCTGCCCCTTGTGGCCTTTGCCCTTCCAGAAGTGGAAGGAACACCAGTTCCCTGCCCCAAGGCGCTGTTCGCTGAGCGTGCTGGCCAGCTCAACAGTCCAGCCATCAGCCTTTTGCTGCCAAGGGCTGAGCTCAGAAAGGGCAAGATCAACACCGCGGATGATGCGGGATTGGGTGAGCATCCCGGCAGTTGTGTTCACGGTCATGGCTTGTGGTTGCAAGGTGTTCGGGTGTGTGTGACGTGTCAGCCGTAGTGGCGGACCTTGATCAAGACGTTGCAGAGATCGCGGCGCGTCTCGCGTAGCTCAACGGCGAGTTCCACAGCCTGGCCATAGGTCTGGCAAATCCAGCCAGGGCCTGCAATGTCAGCGCGAGGGCGGCTGTAGTCCGCTTCGACTCGGTAAAGGGTGAAGGGCATGTCACTAGGTGCATTAACGGCGCAGCTGTCAGCTGCTCACCCATCATGCGCACACCCCTTGCCACTTGTCAACAGTCAAGTGCAACGCAACTAGCAGAGCTCAGTCACGGCAGGCCATCCCCACCCCTCTCCGCTCCTTGCCACACCACCACGCAGCACCCCTCCTGCAGCCCCTGGCACCCACCAGCTCACCCCCCCAGCCACCTACACCCACACCCACCAGCAACCACCCCGCTGAGCCTTCTGGTGCCCTGTCAGCAACACCACCAGCAACACCACCAGCAACACCACCAGCAACACCCGCACCGCCCTTGACGGTTGGCCCGGCAGGGCCATTCCTTCCACCCCCAAACAACACCCACAACCACAACTCAAACATCACTAAACGCATCACTCATCGCATAGCTCAAACATCACTCACTGCATCAACCCCGCTGTCACTTAACGCACCACCATCGGTTCACATCAAGGTCAGGTGGGTCGGTGCGAATAACACACCCACAGATGAACATACAGATGTGCATCTGACAGCTCATTAGCAACACTCACTGATGAGCTCCTAGGTGAAGTTGCGAATGCACTCGATTGAGCATCGAGGGAGAGCCCTTGCAGCGCCTTGGTGGTTGCGGTTGCGCATCGTGATGTGCATCTGGTGGCGATACGTCCCACCCCCATGGGGGATGCGGGCGTACACGTACATACATAAGCCCGCTTGGGAGTTAGGCACGAGAATGTGAGTTATGTGTATCAGTAGTGATGTACGGGCTATGTTTAGTGAACTGAGAGTGTAGATAGTGTAATGGTTAGTGTAATGGTGAGTGTTGTTTGAGTGTTATCTATAGAGGGAGAGGGCCCTGCCGGGCCCAGCTAGTCGAGGGCATACGAGAGTGGTGGTTTTCCACCTCAAGCTGCGCAAGACAGATTGTTCTTGCTGTTCAGTCAGAGCTAGCGCTCTGTCTTCACAGAGAACAATCGTCTGGCTTGCTTTCGGTAAACAGCCAGCTAACGGGAGCGGAACGTTAGCTTTGCTTCTCAGTGTTGAGAAGCGTTATTTGAGTGATGTGGAACAGCCCCGCCATCAGTAGCGAGTGGTTCTCTGTAGATCACTACTGATGGGAGTCTAGGCAGGTGTGTCAAGCGGATTGTGTGACACGTGGCAAGCTGTGCCAATGGATTGGACTGTGTTGCTGGCGAAGGCGGGGATAGCTGAGCCCCCTGGAAGGCCTGAGCTGGTTGAGCTGATCAGGCGTGAACGGGAGTGTCAGCTTGGCGATGACAAGGCATTGACACGTGGCAAGCATTGCCGTAGAAAGGCTGGGTCAACACGCAAAAGCAGATGACAGCACAGCCGTGAAAGCCGATTACTACCTGTCGAGTGCATGGCGCACCAAGCGTCAGCAACGCCTAGCCCACGACGACAACACCTGTCAGGGCTGTGGCATTACCGCTCAACAGCTCGAACAACTCGGTTGGCCACCGCTCCAGGTCCATCACAAGAACGCTGGCCCTCCTGACTACCGCTACCCGTCTTTCGGCAACGAAGCACTCTCAGACCTTCTGACCCTGTGCCCGACCTGCCACGACGGCATTACCAACTCCGTCAGGAAACAGCGCTTTCAGTTGGACCCACACAAGCAGGTCAACCCAACACTCATCGAGCCATCTCCACTTTCCGTATCACCCCCTCAACGTCTTGCTAGACCTTCCAACCCTCACCTTTCGGCTCTCGGCCCAGAGCCCATTGCTCTGCCACAACGGGCAGACCGCCGATCCACGCAACTCCTACGCCAAGGCCATGAAGGCCGTCAGCAGCAAACGGAAGAAAACTGACGCTGACCACGACGAACTCGCGCGTCTGGAATGGTTCGCTGGTCTATACCGCACCGATAACGACCTCGTGATCCCAGCTCACGTCTTGGAAAGCGCTCTCGTCGCTGGTGCTAAAAAGTCCAAGCGTGGTGTTCAAGCCAAGTCCGGTCTCTTCATCGCCGAACACGCTCCCATGTCGTTCACTGGCAAACCCGATCAGATCAACGACAACACCCTCGCTGAGCTGTTTGACTCAGGTTCCTTCACCTTCACCTGTGGTGTCCGTGTCGGAACAGCGAAGGTGATGCGGACACGCCCGATGTTCAAAGACTGGTCCCTGCTGGTCTCCATCCAGTACGACCCCGACGTGCTCAACTCACGTGACATCGAAGAGATCGTCACTGACGCTGGCCGCCAAGTTGGTATCGGGGACTGGAGACCCAAGTACGGACGCTTCACCGCAACACCCGTGACCGATACACCTGT
>VGVV01000012.1 GCA_016873895.1 Ignavibacteria bacterium | reverse complement strand
TAGAAGCTTTTGATGCTGTTTCATTACCGATTGCGTCGTTTACTTTTCGATTGACGGAGTAGATCTCTTAAAAAACCTACCCTCTCGTTTGCATGTTTCTTCTTGCTTCCTGTTGTCAAAGAACACCCACGGCACTGGGCCGCACGTTTCCCCTGCCACGATCTCCGCGACGAGAACTTGAAACTTACGGAAGTTGGTGTGTATTATCCAAACGGGGGTGAAAAATTGTTTCACCTATGCGTCACGTTCGGCTGTCGTGTGGGAACGAAGAAAGAAAGCACGAAAGAAGAAGTACTCCGGAATGAGCAAAAGAAGCAACGACAGGGTGTCCGCCGTGAAAAGCGCTCCAGGTTGCGAGTTAGGAATCAAGGCACGCGCAATCGTACCCGTGATGGCCCAAAGAAATATCATGACCAATACGCAAGTTGCAACTGCCAACACCCCGCTCTTGACACCTTCCTTCTGCCAACGCAGTGTGAAGGCATACAGTACCCCTACTACGTGCAGGTGATAAATCAAGATGTCGATCATAACGCTTATCCATTATACTGTTTGGTACAAAAATGCAAAAGATGTCGGTTGTTCTCTTCTCGGCCCCATCACATGAATGCGCTAGAACGATCATTCGCCAGCTCGTCGAAGATCAATCTATAGCGTGCGGTTCGATCATCCCAGGTTGCACCTCCTTGTACCTATGGCAAGGGGCGCTGCATGAAACCGCAGAGGTGCAGGCGCTGATCAAGCTGCCCAGCGAACAGACGGATTCCGTACTACGCACTATCGAACAGATGCATCCATATGACGTTCCCGAAATCATTGTACTGCCGGTGGTAGCAGGTTTGCCTGCGTATATAGAATGGGTTGCATCGTACAACCGACAAGGGCAGTAAGTACGTGGCTACAACCCCATTGTGCACAGATCGGCCACGCGAGCGCTTGTTCCAAGTTGGTGTTTCTGCACTCAGTACACACGAGCTGTTAACTCTTTTGATAAGCTCTGGCACACAACGCCATAGTGCATCGCACATCGCACACGATATACTCCAACGTTTTACATCACTCGCTGATCTGGCAAGCCGCGATGTTGTTGAGTTGATGTCCATTCATGGAATGGGTACCGCAAAAGCAACAACACTGTGCGCAGCATTTGAATTGGCGCGTCGCATTCAAGCCGAGCCCTTTAGTGAGCGCGTGACGGTAACAACTCCTGCGATTCTGGCCCAGTTACTCGTGCCGCGCATGCGGCACTTACGAACAGAATCATTTCGTGTGGTGCTGTTGAATTCAGCAAACCAGGTACTGCGCGATGTATGCGTTAGCGATGGTTCGCTGAATGCAGTCCTGATACATCCAAGAGAAGTTTTTCGTCTGGCCATCGCCGAGTGTGCAGCCTCGATTATCGTTGCACATAATCATCCGTCGGGCAATACCGAACCCTCCCGCGAAGACATTGAGATTACGAATCAACTCGTCGAGGCAGGCCGTATCGTAGACATACGGGTACTGGATCATTTGATCATAGCAGGCAATACGTATACCTCCTTCGTTGAGCGTGGACTCATGTAAGCCCCCTGCACAATTTCATACGACGATTCGTCTATAGATTGCACTATGAATTTCAATGACTATTACAAGGAACTTGGTGTTCCGAAATCAGCTTCCGCCGACGAGATTAAAAAGTCGTTCAGGAAGCTTGCACGCGAGTTTCATCCAGATACAAATCCCAATAACCCAGCAGCCGAAGAACGCTTCAAGCGTGTATCGGAGGCATACGACGTTCTATCTGATCCCGAAAAACGAGCCAAGTACGACCAGCTATCATCGCAATACACTCAGTACCAACGCACCGGACAACGGCCCAACGGCTACGGACAGCCATTCAGCATGGATGATGCCGAGGGGATGTTTTCTGGCACCTCGTTCGGAGATCTACTATCTGAATTGTTTGGTCAACGTACAGCTTCTGGTAGGGGGCAAGCTCGGCGCCCTCAATCTCGCCCAACTCCCAAACCCGTTTATCAGATCAGCCTCACTCTTGAAGAAGCATACTCCGGAATTGCAAAGCGGTTTACGATCAATGATAAAAAAGTTGATATAACGTTCAAGCCCGGAATAGCAGCAAAACAACGCCTACGGATTCCTGACGGAGAAATCGAAGTAACAATTCAGGACCATCCTCGCTATAAACGAGATGGTAACGATCTGCATGTACGTGAGCTGGTCCCTCTCACGACATCACTACTCGGAGGAAAGATCGAGGTTCGCACACTAGGCGGTACCCTTACTGTTTCAATTCCTGCTGGCTCTCCAACAGGCAAAGTGCTGAGACTTCGAGGCCAAGGCATGCCAGTGTATGGCATGGATATTATGCGTGGCGACTTGTTTGTGGAGGTCCATGTAGCTGTCCCGACGTCGTTAACCGATGAACAACGTTCGATCGTTGAGTCGTTGCGAGAAGCTGGATTGTAAGCCTACTCTTCGTATCGTTGCCTTGTACAGACACACGGGGGGACGTAGCATGACACAACAAGATACACGAAGCATCTCGCCTTGGGCGTGGGTTCCTTCGCTATACCTGGCAGAAGGCCTTCCATACGTTATCGTAATGACAGTTTCTGTGATCATGTATAAACGGCTCGGTATCCCAAACGACCAGATTGCCTTCTACACCTCATGGCTGTACCTCCCATGGGTTATCAAACCACTCTGGAGTCCGCTAGTAGATCTGTTTCGAACAAAGCGGTACTGGATTGTGACCATGCAGTTCATGATTGGAGCTGCTCTTGCTGGTGTTGCACTCACAATCCCCGGACCCGATTTTTTTCAGTACTCACTGGCAATCTTTTGGCTGCTGGCATTTAGCAGTGCAACGCACGACATAGCAGCAGATGGATTCTATATTCTGGCGCTCGACGATAACAAGCAGGCAACCTTCGTCGGTATTCGAAGTTTGTTCTATCGCATCTCCATGGTAGCCGGACAAGGACTGCTTGTTATGCTTGCCGGAAACCTCGAGGTAACATCAATTCTTGGGCTGGGCGGCAGCATTTCTGCTGCATGGTCTATAACAATCGGCATCGTGGGTATTCTGTTTCTTGTGTTCGCCATCTACCACAACACAGCACTTCCAAGTGTCTCATCCGATAGAGCAACAGGTGTATCATCAACAGACACTCTTCAGAGTTTTCTCAAGACGTTTGCTGATTTTTTCCGTAGAGATAACATTGGAATCACACTAGCTTTTTTACTGCTCTACAGGCTAGGAGAGGCCCAGCTCGTTAAGATGATTTCGCCCTTTATGCTAGACAACCCTGCGAAAGGTGGTCTTGGGATGACCACCGAACAAGTTGGGCTTGCATATGGCACCATCGGAATCATAGCTCTAGCACTGGGTGGAATTCTCGGCGGAATCGCCATCGCACGCAATGGGCTGCGCAGTTGGATCTGGCCAATGGCTCTGATCATGCATGTGCCCGATGCCGTATTTGTTCTGCTTTCTGTTTACCAACCAACAGACATGATTATCGTAACCACTGCCACTGCGCTAGAGCAGTTTGGTTACGGTTTCGGGTTTGCATCCTACCTAATGTACATGATCTACGTAGCTCGTGGCACACAGTCAACTGCGCATTATGCACTCTCCACCGGACTCATGGCGCTTGGTATGATGCTTCCTGGAATGGCAAGCGGTTGGATTCAATCACAGATAGGATACACCAACTTTTTCATCTGGGTATTGATCGCTACAATCCCTTCGTTTTTCCTCGCACGCATGGTACGAGTAGACCCCGAGTTTGGCAAGAAAAAGTGAATTCGTCAGGGGGCTGGAATGTTCACAAAGGTCATCATGAGAACCTCTTTGTCGCCAGCATCTTCAGTCGACTCCACGAGGGCTTTTGCCTGATCGTAGAGAGCAACATGTTGAGCATGGTCGCCCAACACATAGGCAACCTGTGCGTGTATCATGACGGAAAATCCATGCTCCCATCCAGCTACATCATGTCTGCTTAGGTAATCACGATACCGCTCCACGTAAACAAGGGCAGTTTGACCGTGCCCACACATTGCATGAGCATGAGCAAGTAAAATGTTTGCTCGAAACTCATTGATATCTGTACCAACCTTGGACCAATGATATGCTGCTATATGAGCATGCTGCAGTATCTCTAGCGGATCACGCTCCTCTGCGGGCGCTATACTGGCGAGCCATGCATGGTTGTTGCTTTCAACGGCAAAGTACCGATGGAATCGCGCGAGTTCTTCGTCGCTTGGAGTTGCAAACATCACAGGACAAGCTTAGTAGTTGTAGAAGCCCTTGCCTGACTTGCGTCCGAGGTGCCCGGCAGCAACCATTTTGCGCAACAGCGGACACGGACGATACTTCGAATCTCCAAGGCCATTGTGGAGCACTTCCATAATGGACAGACACACATCAAGTCCAATAAAATCCGCCAGTGTTAGCGGGCCCATAGGATGCGCCATACCAAGTTTCATCACCGTGTCGATGTCTTCTACAGAAGCGATTCCCTCCATCACACAGTACACAGCTTCGTTGATCATCGGCATGAGAATGCGATTTGAGATAAAGCCAGGGTAGTCCTGCACTTCCACTGGAACCTTGCCCATCTTTTCTGCAAGATCTTTAATCAGCGCATACGTTTCATCACTAGTAGCGAGACCGCGAATAATCTCGCACAGCTTCATCACTGGAACCGGGTTGAAGAAGTGCATACCAATGAACTTGTCTGCGCGCTTCGTGCCCCCTGCCAGCTCAGTGATCGAGATAGATGATGTGTTCGAAGCAAGAATTGTATCTGGCTTACATACGCGATCGAGCGTTGCGAAGATCTGCTGTTTAATCTCCATGCGCTCACTCGCAGCTTCGATAACCAGGTCTGCCTGCGATGCACCTTCTTCGAGATTAGTTGATGTGCCAATGCGAGCAAGTATTGCTGTCATAGCGTCGGCAGTTATCACTTCTTTCTTCACCTGACGCTCAACGTTAGACGTAATAGTCTTCAAGGCGCGCTCAACTGCGGTATCGGTTACGTCTACAAGTGTAACCGTGTAACCACTTTGAGCGGTAACATGGGCGATTCCATTGCCCATTGTTCCGCCACCGATAACCGTTATATGCTGTACTGACATGCTTGTGTATCCTTAGTTGGGTGTAGTGCGCAAAAATAAAAGAGCTTCACGGTTTATCTTCATGCCTGCGTTGGCCCTGTGCCACGCAGCAGGTAGTATGCACCAAGAGCAATAAACGGTATGCTAAGTATCTGCCCCATATCTATCGGCAAGGCAGACTCGAAATCAACCTGATGTTCTTTGTTAAACTCAACCAAAAAACGCCCGAAGAACAACAGCACAAGAAACAGCCCGAAAATTCTTCCTGGCTTTTGCTCTGCAATACCACGGTGATACATCCAATATGTTAACCCAAACAGAGCTAAGCATAGAGCTGCTTCGTACAACTGCGTTGGATGCCTTGGTAACAGCAGTGGGTCTATACGTTGAAACCAGAATCCCCATGTGCCGTCTGTGGGTTTACCGATGATCTCGGAATTCATCAGATTGCCAAGACGTATACACATTCCAGAGATCGCCGCCACAATTGCCAAGCGATCAAAGAGCCACGTCATTCCAAATGTTGGATTTTTCTTGTGGAACCACCACAACGCAGCAATGATGCCCAATGCACCACCATGACTTGCTAATCCTCCATGCCAAATCGCGATCACTTCTGCTGGATCTTGAATGAGTATCTGAGGTTCGTAAAACAAGACGTGCCCAAAACGTGCTCCTAAGATGGTACCGGCGATGATTGCAATTGTTAGCTGGTCCAACTGCTTCATTGTCTTGCCTTCAGCATCAAAGATCCGCTTCATTATCTGGTAGCTAATCATAAATGCCGAAGCGAACAGTACTCCATACCAACGCGGAGACAACGGGCCAACCGAGAGGATTACTGGATCAACATTCCATTCGATTATCATAAGCGCGAATATAAACGAGAAGCGCCCGACGAACAGTCGGGCGCTTCGAATTTTCAAATGTTAGCTTGACTTACTCCAATTCAGCATCGGCAAGTGGAGTTTCAACGATAACCTGAACCGTACGGTTAAAGAATCGACCCTCTGCTGACTCATTCGAGTACAACGGCTCTTCTTCTCCAGTACCACGAGTTGAGAGTTCTTGATACTCCTTCGTGCGGTTCTTGATGAACTTCTCAGCAGTACCAGCACGCTCTTCGGAAAGCTTCTTATTGCGTGTATCAAGACCAACAATGTCCGTGTGACCTTCAATGCGTATCACCGAAGACTTCTTGACACGTGGGTAAACCCATGTTGACATGATACGCTCGTTGAGTTCGCCAGCTTCTGGCGAGTCGAACTTAAAGAGAATCAGGTTGTACTTTTCAAGTGTCTTCACAGCATCCTTGTCAACACCCATACCAATCGATGTTACGCGCTTAACAGGTGTTGTTACTGTGTCTGACTTACACTCTTGTCCGTTATTCGATGTTACAACGAGAACCGACTTATACGGGGCTACAGAATACTCGTCTCCGCCTTGGGGGTTACGCTCTGTTGGAAACTCCGAATCGTCGTTCTGCCAGTCCCAACCCTTTGTAGCATCCGTAACACCAACGCCGGTGAGCGTCTTCCATGGCTTGCCATTGCGGAAAACTTCTACTCGACGCGAGGCCACGATGTTGTTGTCGATACCGTTCCTCATACCGAACGTAAGTGTAGTTGGCGTTGGGAACAACGTTGGATCGCGATCCTCAATAGGCTTCTGTACGTTCCAAAGATCTTCTTTGTCTCCGCTGAACACGAGCTCTGTACGACGGTTTTCAACAATACCGTTTGAATCCTTCTTGTTCGACGGCAACTCAGGCCAGCCACGAGGTGTAACCTTCATGCGGCTTTCTGCGATGCCCCAAACATTCTTGAGGTAATCGTATACAACCTGCGCACGCTGCTTTGGCAGGGGAGAATTCTTGTCTTCATTTGTCTCGTCTGTGCAACCTACAATGTTCACATTCACATTAGGATACTTGCGCAGGCGATAGCCATAGATGTTCAACACGTGATAGTACTTGTCGAGTGTACCACCAGGTAAACGTTCGTCTGTAAAGTCGTTTGTCTGAGCTGACGAGATGCGCTTGTAACGAGTAGGCAAATCGGCCTTACCCAAATCAAAGAAGACGTAAGGCAACAGTGGATACAACTGGATAGAAGCGCGCTCTTCGATGACGAGACCGCGGAAGGTATTGTTCTTCTTCTTTGCCCAGTCAGAAGCGTCCATGTCTGCTGTGAGTACCGGACGGTTACCAAGAGTAATCGTCTTTCTGATTTCCGTTTGAACACCCGACTGTGTTTGGTCCACAGTCTTTCCTGGATATTCAACTGGAACTGTGATAAAGCGCTGTCCATATGATGGCGAAGACGCCGTGACAGTGAACGTTACTTGCTTAGCACGATTCTCTTCGGTTGCACCATAATCATCGTCGCCAACGATAACATTCGACTCGAGACGTGTCAGGTCTACTGAGTCTCCAGCTGAACGTCCTGTTAGCGTATTCTTGAATGCAATTGAAGCAGGAATGTTCTGTCCAGTACACTCATCAACTACGTTCACGATCAGGTTAACTGCACGAGAGAATGTTGGGATGAAAGCCATGTAGACATCAAGGTCGCCCTTTGCACCTGGGATATCCTCACGGCTTGATGACCAATAGAGTACGTCGCCTGATGCAGGAATCGACATAAACTGATCATCTTCTTTAGAGTTGATTGGAGCAGGAAGTGGTTCAGGCTTCGACCAACGATCGCGTCCATCCTTATCCTTTTCACCCGTCTTACGAACGCGATAGAAGTCCAACCCGCCGAGGTTCGGCAGATGGCCTTTCGATGAGAAGAACAGCGTGCGGCCATCGGCTGCGATGAACGGCGAGCTTTCCTTTTCCTTTGTGTTCACATCTGAACCAAGGTTACGAGCTGGCTTCCATTCGCCGAGAGCATCATCCCAATCACAATACCAAATGTCGAAGTCCTTCTCATCTTCATCCTTCGGGTTGAATGGACGATTCGATGTGAAGTACAGACGTGATTTATCTGGAGCGATGTATGGTTGCGAATCCCAGAACGGCGAGTTCACATTCGAACCCAGGTTCTTTGGCTCAAGGAACTTGTCTCCATCAACCTTGGCTTCCCAGATGTCGCAGGAACCGATACCACCCGGACGGTTGCAACCTGTGAAGAACAACGTTTGACGGTCTGCAGCGATAGATGCCGCACCTTCGTCGGTGGTTGTATTGATCTCCACAAGGTTTACGGGCTCGCTGAACGTTGTGTCCTGGCTTTTAGCCTTAGAGGTGCGCCAGAAGTCATGAGACAGGCGGCCTTCGGTGACGTTGAACTTACTATCCTTGCGGTCAGACACGTAATACAGTGTCTTTCCATCCGCACTAATCGTCGGCGCATAATCAACACCATCGTGGTTGATTGCACCGAGATTGATAATCCGAATACGCTTCGGATCGCTTAGGATGTCGCCCCGCGTATCATCGTCCAACTGAGCAGATGGCTCAATCGTGACACTGTACAAGTACAGCACTTTATCAGCCGTCGCGGCTTGCATCTGCGTCATGCAGATTGCCAGGGTGCAGACACAGACCGTAACAAATCGCCGTATCATAGACATTTCGTCCCTTGAAAAAAGTTCGCTCCCCACCTGTTCTTCCTACCGACTTTGCACTTGCGTGTTTTGGTCGTAGGGTGAAAAAATAGGTAAATGTGGAAAACCGCCAAAGCCCAATCTAGATATTATGCCGCAGTTCGATAAAAAATTGCAATTGTCGAAGCTGAAAACTGTTACCCTGGGCCGTAATGTTCGTTATCGGAAAATGGTATTGAATCACTGGGCTTAGATACGTTGTTACGGCCGGTGGCCCGAACTTCCGCTCCACCTTTCGCACTGGTATCTCTACACCAAGTGCCCCAATAGCTCCCATTTGCAGGGGATTGAGGTATGGAACTGCCTCCTCCTGTACAATAACCACACCGTCGCGGGCACCCGGTAATGCAACGTTTGCAAGTTCCCCATTAGGAAACGTAACTGTCTTGGTTTGCAAAGCTTTGGTATGGATCAAGGACGAGGAGACCACGTATCCCGCGGTAACACCAAAGCGTCCGTACACAGGACCGAGAAACAAATACTTGGCATACACGGAGGCAGATACGACATCCAAGCTGAGTGAAGCCTCGTTGAGAAACTCGACAGGAACAACATAGCTCCTCCCAGACGGACTGGTCTGTTGGGAACCTTCGATTTCTCTGAATCTGCCCGTTAGCCCCCTGGAATCGTACCCCAACTGGCCACCAAGAATAATTTTCGAGGTGGTTTTGTCTTCAAACATCAAGCCGCCTACAAAACCGGTTCCAGCTCCGCCTGTGAAATCACAATTGCACGATGTGGTAAATGTTCCTCCCTGAGAGGCAAATGTTGGACCAACATATGCTCCAAACCACGAAGATGTGGGCTTTTCGTCGGGTGCAAGAGGGGTGCTCGAACCAACGATCTTCTTCTTCTGCTGTGCTGCTACATCGCAAACTGCAAGAGCTGCAAGGAGCACGACAACGTATGTAGCTCTATGAAACATCTCGATTCTCTGCACAAGGTGTAAATGGGTTAAGCAACTTACTAAAGAATGCAATCCTACTGGGCTGGTGTCGCGGCTTTTGTATACTTGCGTAACTATGAGCACTCAACAAGCACCTTTGACAGACCGAGACGAGCAAGCTGCCCCTCGGATAGAAGATTCGGCATCCGCCGTTCTACAAACAGCCCGCGGTATCGCGGTAAAACTTCTCAGCCGATATGAGAATAGTGATTCATACATCGACAAGCTTCTCGACGGAGAGCTGCGCCGCTCGGAATTAGAACCAGCAGATAGAGCGCTCGTTACAGAGCTCGTGAACGGAACAGTTCGTTGGCAGTCTCGCATTGATTGGGTCCTAACTGGATTCTACCATGGCGAGTTCGCAAAATGCCTGCCCCTTGTTAAAAATGCACTACGTATTGCGCTGTACCAGATGATGTTCTTGTCAAAGATTCCGGCACCAGCAGCGATTAACGAATCTGTCGAAATTGTCAAGCGCATCAAAGGAGAACGCCACGCCGGCATAGTAAATGGCGTGCTTCGCAACATTCTTCGAAACGTACAGTCTATTCGCTACCCAGATAGACAAGAGAACGAGGTCTTGTATCTCTCTGTGCACACAGCCCACCCACAATGGCTCGTTCGACGCTATGTAGAGCGTTTTGGATCCGAACAGGCCGAAGCTCTGCTTACAGCAAACAACAACCGACCCATGATTACGCTGCGCGTAAATACGTTAAAGACCTCCGTACAGAGCGTCGTAGACCAGCTAACAGCAGCAGAGATAAAGCACGAGATTTCGCCTATTCATCCTAACAGCATCATGATGACTGCTCTTCGAGATATACGGGGCTTGCAGTTGTTTCAAGACGGACATGTAACTGTGCAGGATGCTAGCGCAAGCTTGGCGATTATTCTGGCAGATCCACAACCAGGTATGACTATTCTTGATCTTTGCGCTGCGCCAGGCGGCAAAGCTGTACACGCAGCCGAGCTCATGAAGAATCAGGGGTCTGTGATTGCTCTCGAAAAGCACGAATCAAAACTGCGCTTTATTCAAGACAACGCCGAACGTGCTGGCACATCCGTTATCTCGGCACAACAGGGTGATGCTCGCGAGTACACAACTGCTACACTTGCCGATATTGTCTTAGTCGATGCTCCATGCACTGGTATGGGGACACTTTCGAAGAAGCCAGACATTAAGTGGCGGAGACATATCGACGACATTCGCAAGATGACCATCACGCAGAAAGATATTCTTGATCATGCTGCTTCTCTAGTTAAACAGGGCGGCAGGATTATCTATAGCACCTGTACAATCGAACCAGAAGAGAACATCGACATCGTACGTTGGTTCCTCGAGAAGCATCCTGACTTTAATCTCGAACCAGCAGATACGTATCTACCAGAGAGCGTTTGTAAGGATGGATGCATGCAGACTCTACCGCATGTTCACCGCTCTGACGGAGCATTTGCAGCAAGGCTCGTAAAACGCTAAACGCTCTGCTTGGGACTCCAGGGTATATCACTGATGCCTGCATCGGCATTTGCCATGCGTGAGGCCGTAAAGAGATAGTCCGAAAGTCTGTTGAGATACTGCAAGACTGATGTTCCGAGATCTTCATGCTGCATCAATGCTACAACTCTGCGCTCTGCTCTGCGACATACCGTGCGGGCCACATGCAAGTGTGCTGCCGCTGGAGATCCACCAGGCAGAATAAAGGTCTTCAATGGCTGTAAACTCGCATCGTGTGCGTCTATCCAACTCTCTAGCTCTCGTACGTGATCATCTGTAATCCGAGGTATCTGATACGTTGGCGGTGGATCAAGCGGTGTCGCTAGATCTGCCCCAAGTGTGAAGAGATCGGCAGAGATTGTTCCCAGTTGAGTTTCTAGCTGACCCAACAATGCGTACGTACGAACAACCCCAATGATAGCGTTGAGCTCGTCTACGGTTCCGTAGGCTTCGATGCGCAGACTGTCTTTTAAGACCCTACTTCCACCAAATAGCCCTGTGGTACCGTCGTCGCCAGTTTTTGTATAAATGCGAATTGACATAGACGCGAAGATACCCCTCGTTGGGGTTTTGTAGGTTTGCATTCATGCGCACTATGAACATTCTTTTTATTGGCGACCTCGTCGGACATGTAAGCTTGCGGGAGTTCCTGCGTCGCTTACCTGAAATCAAGACAGAGCATTCACCCGATTGCATCATTGTGAATGGTGAAAATATCGTCGACGGCAAGGGGCTCTCAGAGGCCGAGGCCAAGGAGTTGTTCGACGCTGGCGTACACTGTATCACTACGGGCAACCACATCTGGGAAAATTGGAAGGCACGACAACTACTAGCCTCGAATCCTCAGGTTCTTCGTCCGATGAACTATCCAGCAGAGAACCCTGGACGTGGCTGGACAGTTGTTACGCTTCCTGATCAACGCAAGGTTGTCGTTATGCAAGCCCAGGGTCGCGCCTACATGCAGGCTATTGACTGCCCCTTCAAAGCCGTAGATAGCGTACTTAACAAGGTTGCGATGGAGTCTAAGATTGTAATTCTCGATTTTCATGCCGATGCTTCAGCAGAGAAGATCGCCATGGGGTGGCACTGCGACGGTCGCGCTACGGCCGTGTTGGGTACGCACACGCACACACAAACGAATGATGCCCAGATTCTTCCAAACGGCACGGCATTTATCTCTGATGTCGGGATGACGGGTCCGTACGACAGTGTCCTTGGTATGAACAAGGACATAGCACTCAAACGCTTGCTACTTCAGACCGCTCACAAATACGAAGTAGCCGAGAACGATATCCGTATCTGTGGCGTACATCTTGTGGTTGATGAAGCAACTGGTCTGGCGCAGTCAATCACGCCGTTTATGTCACCCAAACCGCGAACATCGCGCTAACACTCCGAGGCTGCCGTGAACACCACCCGCGTAATGCTGAATCAAAAAGCCAAGATCCTCTGCACGATGGGTCCGGCCGTTGCATCCACAGAAAAAGTCGTTGCACTCGTTAAGGCCGGTGCGAATGCACTTCGCCTGAACATGTCGCACGGCTCGCATGAGTCACACACGCAATATGTTCGGTTCATCCGCGAAGCTGAAGATCTGCTCGATGTGCATTTGCCAATCATTGCAGACCTGCAGGGACCCAAGATTCGTGTAGCAGATTTTAAACATGTTGATGTAATTCCACTTGCTAATGCTAAAGAGATACGCATCGGCGATGTTGCAGCTCTGCGTGGAAAAAAGATCCCGCCGAGTGTAACGGTTGTCCCGGTGAACTACTCCACAATAGCTAAGGATGTTAAGAAGGGCGACATACTGCTCTTCGATGATGGGTTGATCAAAGTGCAGGTAAAAGAAACCGATGGCACAATCATCAAGGCAGTTGTGGTGCACGGTGGAAACCTCAAGCCTCGCAAAGGAATCAACTTGCCACACACGCGTGTTTCGCAGCCATCTATGACATCAAAAGACCGCGAAGATGTGCGATTTGCGGTTGCACAAGGAGTAGACTACATCGCTCTGTCTTTTGTTCGCAGGGCAGTTGATGTAGAGGCTATAAAAAAATACATCGCCAAGCAAGGTGGCAGCCAGTGGGTTATTGCCAAGATCGAGAAACCCGAGGCACTCACCAATATCGACTCTATTGTTGACGCGTCCGATGCAATCATGGTTGCACGGGGCGACCTTGGCGTGGAGATAGCAGCAGCGGCCGTTCCATCTGTGCAGAAGAGACTCATCAAGCTCTGCAACGAAAAGGCCAAGCCCGTGATCACGGCAACCCAGATGCTGGAGTCGATGATTCAGAATCCACGTCCAACACGTGCAGAAGCAAGCGATGTTGCAAATGCTGTGCTCGATGGTACCGATGCTGTGATGCTTAGTGCCGAAACAAGTGTTGGTGCATACCCCGTAGAGGCCGTGCATTATATGCGGACGATATGTCAGGAAGCCGAGTCGATGTTGGTACATGAAGGTGTGGTGCTTCCGCATCTTCAAATGCCTATTGGTAGTAATCGCTCGAACACGGAGTCGATAGCAGTTGCTGTCTATCACATTGCAGAAGAAAAACGTGTTTCAGCTATAATAAGCCTTAGCTACAGTGGCGAAACCTCGCGACTGATATCGAATCAACGTCCGAAAGCACCGATATTTTCTGTCACTACAGAGCGGGCAGTTGCCCGGAGAATGGGGCTTCTCTGGGGAGTTACAGGTATTGTCATCGAGCAGTTGAGTAACACCGATGAAACGATCGATTACATAAAATCATCGCTGCTGAAGGAAAAATTATTTCCTCCAACAGCGACAGTAGTGTTTACGATCGGGCGCCCACTTGTAGGGCGCGCCCGAACAAATATGCTTTCTCTCGAAGTGCTGGGTAAGTAACCTGCTTATTCCTTCGCTGGCGTGCCCGACTTAGGTGCTTCGCCGGCTTCGTTCTTCTCTGCGTTTGGATCTGGCTTCAGCACGAACTCAGCAAAGTTTGCACCTGTAAGGTATTGCTTTGCAGCTGCTAGCACTTGTGCGGGTGTCAAATTCTTGATGAATTCATCACGCAGAAATACATTCTTGTAGGGCTCACCATCTGCATCAAATTGCGCCATTACCTGAAGCCAGAAACGATTGGTCTTCATTCCTGTCTCACGTTCCTTCGTCTGGATCTCTCGAACCTTTGCAACCAGCGAATCTGGAACAGGCTTGGCACGCAGTGCTGCCATTTCTTTCTTCACGGTTTCGACTAGTTCGTCTACGCGATCAGGGTTACAGCTAAAGATCACATTCACAGAATATTCCGGCTCTGGAATGCGTTCGACACCAGGCTGCACCGAGACGAAGTACACGCCACCCTTTTCTTCGCGCATCTGCTCACGAAGCTGAATCTCCATCACTTCGCATGCTGCAATCAGGTTGTAACGGTTTTCTGGAGAGTACACAAAGGGTCCGGTAGTTGAGAGCGCCACATAGCTCTTTGCATCTACGCCCTTGTAAACCGTCTTGGTGTATTGACCCGTACGTGACCGCATGCCCACGTCTTTCCATGTTTCCTTTGAAGGGGCTCCTGGAATCGACGCGATATAGGTTTCGCAGAACTTCTTGAGTGTGTCCTCATCAAAGTTGCCCACGAAGTAGAACGAGAAGTCAGCCGGATTGCTAAAGCGCTGCTTATAGAACTCAAAGGCCTTGTTCAGGTCTACCTTGTCAACATCACTCGCCGACATCGTCTTGGCGCGAGGGTGATTGTTCGTAGCAACGGCCATCACGGTATCGAAAAATGATCCTTCAGGACTCTTCTCCTTATTCGCAAGATCAGCCTTCATCTTGGCCTTCCACGATGCAAATGCTTCAGGATCCTTGCGTGGGCTAACAAAACCAAGGTGCAGGAGCTCAAAGAATGTGCGAAGATCCTTAGGCGCCGCACCGCCATTGATGCCCTCTGTTTCCATGCCAATGTTAGGGCTAATGCTTACCTTCTTACCGTTAAGCACCTTCATCAAATCATTCGTACTGAAGGAACCAATGCCCCCTTCATCCACAACATTCGCAGCAACCATGTTGGTGAAGTGGTCTGCTTCCGGAGCTAGGGATTGTCCACCCCAGCTGCGCGCCGTAAAGATGATCTCGTCATTCTTGAAATCAGTCTTCTTGTAGACCACACGTGCACCATTAGAGAGGATGATTTCCTTTGCGCTAATGTCTGCAAGGTCCTTGCTGCTCGTGATCTTCCCCGGTGATGGAACTGTTTCCATAAGGGGCTTTACAGGCACCGCATCTACATAGGCCTTGATGTCCTTTGCGTCGATGGCCGAAAGAAGATCCTTGACCTGCTGCTCTGTTGGCTTCATAAAGCCGTTGCCCTCAGGAACAGAGATCATCACAACGCGATTTTCTTTGGTCATGAGATCCTTGGCAAGGGCGTTCATATCATCGAGTGTAATTGCTGGAACAAGCGCTTGATACGTAGCCCATTCTGCCACGATGCCCGAGACTGTCTCAGCAGTAAGTACGTGACGTGTGAGTTCATCGGCGAACTGACGTGACTCTGATTTATCACGTTCGTTATAATACGTTTCCATGCGCGACATTGTTGCTGTCTTCGCACGCTCGAGTTCTGTACCTGTAAAGCCATGTCGCTTAGCGCGCTCACACTCTGTAAGCAGAGCATTCACACTCTTCATGATATTCTTGTCGCTGGCTGTTGCAGCGGCATACGTAGCGCGTGTCTGACGCGCGAGATTAAACTCACCAATCACTGCTGATGAGAACGGTGGCGGGTTCTTGCGCGTAAGCTCAGCAAGACGTTGGTTCAGCATTTCCGAGACCATCTGCTTTGCAATCATGGTCTTGTAATCTGCGTACGTGCGTACGGTGTCGGCCGAGCGCTTCACCATGATGGCCACTTCGGCTGCAGGCATCTCCGGATCGGAAGCAATCGAGACAAACGTCTCTGCATGCGAAGGCATCAGAATCGTTGGACGCGTCTGGTACTTCTCACCTGATGAAGGGGGCGAGGTAAAGTTTTCCTTGAGAGCAGCTTCGATTGCCTTTGAATCTGCATCACCGACGGCGATGATCGAAAGGTTCAGCGGGTTGTACCATGTGCGATAGAACCGACGCAAGTTATCCTGAGGCGCGCGGAGTAGCACGTTGGTATCACCAATAACATCACGCTTGGCATACTTGGAACCCCAGAACATGTATTGACGATGTTTTTCCTGGACGCGCTCGTTAGCGCCGCGACGAAGACGCCACTCCTCCGTTACCACGCCACGCTCATCATCGATGTCCTTGTCGTTGTAATTCACAAATCCTGCCCAATCACGCAACACTTGTATTGATCGTGCAAGATTTTCTTTCTTATCCAGCGGTACAGTTAACAGGTATACTGTCTCGTCTGCATTGGTGTAAGCATTCAAGTCGGCACCAAAGCGCACACCCATAGACTCAAGGAAGTTTACAAGTTCCAGTTTCGGGAATCCTGTTGTACCATTGAACGCCATGTGCTCGCAGAAGTGAGCAAGGCCGTTCTGATCGTCGTCTTCGAGCACAGCACCAGCATTCACCACGAGCACGAGCTCGAGTCGGTTTGCCGGACGGGCATTCTTCATGATGTAATACGGGATACCGTTCTCCAATTTGCCCTTCAGCACCTCGGGATTGAACGGAACCTTGTCCGTGAGAGAAATGGGCTTTTGTGCGCTGAGTTGCAGCGTACAAAGCCCCATAAGGATCAGTCCGAAAAACCGGCGGATCATAGAAACTCCTGAAACTAATCTTGGTATGTTCACGTTCGGACCGCAAAGCTACGGTGAAGGTTTCTGATTCTTCCCGTAGGTTTGTGGGGATACTTCATCACCATTCGTGCAATTGCCATGTCAGACGACGTTACCGGTCTATCATTTCATCTTTCCGACGACCAAGAAGTGCTCAGAGCGCACATGCGCTCGTTTGTTGCAGACGAGATAATGCCCGTAGCACTCGAGTTTGACGAGTCGCAAGAGTTTCCGTACGAGATCTTCCGCAAGCTTGGCGAACTCGGATACTTGGGCATCGTTATCCCAACCGAATATGGTGGCTCTGGGATGGGCTACATGGAGTATGCACTGATCGTAGAAGAGGTAGCACGGGGATGTCCTGCTATCGCGTTGGGTGTTGCAGCCCACAACGGACTCTGTACAAGCCACATCTTCCGTTTTGGTAATGAAGAGCTACGTCAGAAGTACATCCCGCGTCTAGCCGCTGGGCAAACCATGGGCGCGTGGGGTCTTACAGAGCCAAGCGCAGGATCGGATGCAGGGGGCACGCAGACTACAGCCGTTCGCGATGGCGACCACTACATCATCAACGGTGCAAAGAACTTTATTACGCATGGCAACGTGGGCGACATCTGTGTTGTGATGGCCGTGACTGACAAAGGCGCTGGGAAGAAGGGCATCTCAGCTTTTGCAGTTGATAAGTCTATGACGGGCTACTACGGCTCGAAGAAAGAAAATAAACTCGGCATGCGCTGCTCCGACACGGCGGGTCTTACGTTCGACAACGTACGCGTACCAGCCTCACATCTCATCGGCAACGAAGGCGAGGGGTTTGTACAAGCTCTACAGATCCTTGACGGTGGACGTATCTCCATTGCTGCATTGAGTGTAGGTCTTGCGCAAGGGGCTCTCGAAGCCGCCCTGAAGTACAGCAACGAACGCGTGCAGTTTGGCAGGCGCCTGAACGAAATGCAGGCCATTCAGATGAAGCTAGCCAAGATGGCCATGGAAGTTGATGCCGCACGCTTGCTCACCTACAAGGCAGCATGGATGCGCGACCAAGGAATGAACTTTACCATAGCTGCATCACAAGCCAAACTCTATGCATCGGAAGTAGCGGTTCGTACAGCCGAAGAGGCCATCCAAATCCACGGCGGTTATGGCTATGTGAAGGAATATCCGGTTGAGAAATTCTGGCGCGACTCCAAGCTCCTAACCATCGGCGAAGGCACCAGCGAAGTCCAGAAAATGGTCATCGCGCGGAACCTCGTCGCAGCATTGTAGGCTCGGCGTCAGCGCAGCTCTAGCGCTCGTCCATCGATCCCAGGCATTTCGATACCCAGTATCTTCCCCAGTGTGGGGGCGATATCTACCGGTGCTACACGCTCTTCTGATTGGCGGGGCACGACGCCCCCTCCCAACATCATGAGGGGTACCCATTGATCGTAATCGTGCGGTGTGCCGTGGGTTGTAACGTTACCACCGATAATCCAGTACCGCTTGGGGTAGTAGACGATGTCACCCGAGCGACCTTCATGATAACTCATGCGGACGTACTTCCACGTTGAATCATCGATGCCAGAAGGCTTTGTAGTGGCTGCAAGTTCATGTGAGCTGGCAACAACGCCCAATCCTGGATAACCACGCAGCGCTTCGACTACATTTCCGATTACCTCGCGTTTACGTGTTTCATCGAGCTTTGACAGCTCGAGGTAGATCGACGGTTCGAATGCTTGACGTATATGCGAGCCCCCTACCGTAGGAGGTCCGATGATGGACGTAATCACTGAGTCAACAAATGTCTTCATGTGCTTCCTCGAGATACGTCCGGCATCAATCTCCGCCCGCTGCTGCACTGCCTGATTCTTGATCAGCTCTGGAATAGGCGCTACGCCATGATCAGACGTTACGACAAGGAGGTACTTGTTTCGTCCTATGCGCTTATCCAAATGATGTATTAGACGCTCCATAGCCATATCGGCATGCACATATAGCTCCTGGATCTCACGACTATCCGGACCATAGACATGTCCAACATAGTCTGTACTGGACACACCTATGCATAGAATATCCGTGTACCGATCTTTCCCAAGCTTCTCGCGGTCCATTGCCTGCATTCCAGCATCGAAAAGCACATCCATACTAAAGGGGCTAATCAGAAATGATGCTGCGAACTTCTCATGCGTACGTTGTGGGAGCACATGCGGAAATGTTGTCCCACCCGTAGGGTAAGACCCTTCCTCCGGGACACTATCGACCGCTGGATTCAATGATTCTGGAATGATTGCGGACCAAGCTCGATTCTCACAGGCCGCAATCGAATCACGTACGCGCGCATTGAGCGAGCGCAACCATGTTGGTTTGGGGTAGGCAGCGCTTGTTTCGAACATCAACGACTGTGCATCAAACCACAGACATGCATTGGCGCTGTGGCCCGACATCAGAATCGCCGCTCGATCTTTGAGCGCTATGCTCACGGTCTTTGATTTCGGCGAACGCACGCGCAGTGCATCGCTTAGCGTTGGCACCTTGAGATTTCGCGCACTGAACGTGGTCGAATCATCACGGACGCAATACCCGCATGTAAGCGAAGCCCCATCACAAAAGTCATTGCCAACGATTCCCGTCTTGGCTGGATAACACCCCGTGAGCAAACTCGCATGACCTGGTCCAGTGATGTTGCTGGCATGTCGATAGTAACATTGCTTATAATCGAGACCCTCACGCTGCAACCGAACAAAGCCCCCTCCCTTCTTCGATTGATAGAACGGAGCAAACCTCGCTGCGAAGTCCCCCCGCATTTGATCGAAGGAAACAACGACAATCAAAGAGGGAGCAGCGAGCAGCGAGCAGGGAGCAGCAAGCAGGGAGCAGCGAACAGCGAGTAAGACGAGAAGGACGATAATCGCTTTGGTGCTGTTCATGCTCATAGAAGTTCTTTGTTCGCTGTTCGCTGCTCGCTGCTCTCACAGCTGCTCTCACAGCTGCCCCATAGCCCGCATCATGTTCGCAACCTCAAAGGCCTGCTTTTGGTTGTATTCCGAGGTAAGCTTCTTGTGATTCACCAAGTCTACAATGACGCCAATAAAGCAGAAGCCGGCAGTAAGGAAGTAGAGAATGCCCATGCCCATTTGGCCCAGCATGAAGCGATTGATACCAGCGATACCCAGAAAGCCCACGAGTGTGAGCAACAGGATCATGGTTGGCTCTTTCCGACGTGAGCGGTACATCGACGCGAACATGCCGGCCTGCATATCGTTCATGGGCTCCATCAGCATATGCAGGTACATCATTTCGTCGGGTTCTGCATCGGGGATAAGTTGCAGTACGTTAGCCATTGGTGTTCTCCTTGTTGTTCTGAGCTCGTTCTAGACGACCAAGATGAATAATTCTTCCGATAAGTATTGCCACGGTAGGCACAGCAAAAGGGTGAGCTGCCCAGGATTCAACAAGTTCGCCTCGCACGAGATGTCCGATTGATGCACCGAGTCCGCACCCCGGGCAAAAATCTACACCTAACATCCTAGGAATGCAGAAACTTACCCTATTCTCGAACCAGGGGGCAAACAATGCCAGTACCCCAAGGCCGAAGATCCAGATCCAAGCTTCTCGTGAACGTAACTTCATGATATTCCAATAGGTTGACCAGCCACGCTCTTTTGACAGAAACACAGTGTACAAGGTTTCGCGATCGTCTGATGTATACGTCATGTTCTTGTGGAAATCTCGGTAACCTGCTTGATACATCCAGATTTGCCCCGTATATTACAAGCCCTTTTTCATACAACGTCAACAACACGTATGTACGCAGTCGTAGAAATTTCAGGTCAGCAATACGCAGTCTCACCCAAGCAGACGATCATCGTTCCGCTCATGGATAAGAACGTAGGCGACAAGGTAAAATTCACCAACATCTTACTTGCCAGCAACAACGGTAACGTTTCTGTTGGAGCCCCATACATCAAGGGTTCTGTATCAGCAACGGTGGTCAAGCATGGCAAGGGAGACAAAGTTCTCGTGTTCCACAAGAAGCGTCGTAAAGGCTATCAGAAGCTTAACGGACACCGTCAGCAGTACACGAGCATCACGATCAACGACATTAAAATCTAAGCGAGTAGCAACATGGCACACAAAAAGGGCGGTGGTTCCACCAAGAACGGCCGCGATTCAAATGCAAAGCGCCTTGGCGTGAAGAAGTTTGGTGGACAGCAAGTTATCGCTGGCAACATCATCATTCGTCAGAATGGCACAAACGTACATCCTGGCAAGAACGTAGGTCTTGGTCGTGATTACACGATCTTCTCCCTCGTAGACGGCGTTGTAAAGTTTGAGCGCAAGGACAAGACACGTCTCAAGGTTTCTGTTTATCCAGAAGCGAACTGAGTCGATTAGTGTCGGTGAATATTGAATATTCCTTAACGCCTCCTTGTGGGGCGTTTTTTATGCTTGACATCATTTCCCCACCAGCCCCATTACATACAGACCTATGAAAGCTCCAGTTCGTGTTGCCGTTACCGGCGCCGCAGGCCAGATTGGCTACAGTTTGCTTTTCCGCATTGCAAGCGGTGAAATGCTTGGCAAGGACCAGCCAGTAATTCTTCAGCTTCTCGAACTCACACCGGCCCTTCAGGCCCTGCGTGGTGTTGCCATGGAGCTCGAAGATTGCGCGTTCCCACTTCTGCATGGAATTGTGCAGAGCGACGATCCGAATGTGGCCTTCACGGATGCAGACTATGCATTGCTCGTTGGGGCACGTCCACGTTCAAAGGGCATGGAGCGCAAGGACCTTCTCGAAGCCAACGCGCAGATCTTTACAGTCCAAGGCAAAGCACTTAACGCAGTGGCAAGCCGCAACGTGAAGGTTGTGATTGTTGGAAATCCAGCCAACACGAACGCGCTTATCACAGCAAAGTCTGCTCCGGATCTTGATCCAAAGAACATCACGGCATTGATGCGCCTTGATCACAACCGTGCACTTTCGCAGATCAGCGCGAGGACGTGTGTGCACACATCGAACCTGACAAAGATGACGGTATGGGGCAACCATTCTGTTACGCAGTATCCAGACATCCACAACGTCGAAGCCAACGGCTCCAATGTATGGTCGACCATTAACGACCAACAGTGGCTCGAAGACAACTTCATCCCAACGGTAGCAAAGCGTGGTGCAGCGATCATCGAAGCACGTGGGTTCTCATCTGCAGCATCAGCAGCGAATGCAGCCATCGAGCACATGCGCGACTGGGTGCTTGGCACACCAGAAGGCGACTGGACAACGATGGGCATCCCTGTCGATGGCTCTTACGGCATCGAAGGCGACGTGATCTACGGTTACCCAGTTACCTGTAAGAACGGTATCTACACAGTCGTGCAAGGCATCGAACTCAGCGACTTCTCATGCGCCCGCATGCAAGCCACCCTTGACGAGCTCCTCGAAGAGCGCGCAGGCGTGCAGCATCTTTGGTGAGTAGAGAGTTGAAAGTTGAAAGATGAGAGTAGGGGCGAGCCGATGGCTCGCCCTTTTTCGTTGGACATATTGTAAGGGTCGCAACATGCTGTGACCCAACGATTGATAGATAGCCCGCTATCATCGCAGATACGCGAGGTCCCTCGCGCCGGCGGCGCTAGGGATGACGCAACACGCGTCGCGTTGGTTGGGTTAGGTCAACGGGCGCGCCGCAGGCGGGCCCGTTGACCATTACAAATGAAGCGTACGCTGCGTCATCCTGAGGAGCGGAGCGACGAGGGACCTTGCGGCATTGTGAATGGCTTCGCGCCCCCGCATTCGCGAGGGTGACGTTCTTTCGCGGAAAGACGATCTGTACCCTTGTGTACCCCCATACCCTCGCGTACCCTCTCGGCCCCTACACCACCCGAAACTCTTTCAATGTTCCCGTCCCCTGTGAGACTTCTTCCCATGATGTGATGTAGGGGAAGTCGATCACGGTTACGCTTGATGTGGGCGACATACTCAGGTTCTCATCGGCGAGCGAGTTCACAAGGAGTGTTACGCCCGGCATGTGCCCCACGAGGATGATAGCGCTGTGCTCATTGCTACATGTGTTTACTACCTTGAGAAGCTGCTCATAGGGGGCTTCATAGATCTCGTCGCAGAGCTGAATTTGATCGTGTGATATGCCATACGCGTCTGCAACGTGTTGGGCGGTTTGCTGCGTGCGTACGGCAGAGCTAGATATGATGTGATCGATCTGCGGATAGTCTTTTACGAGAGCCGCTGCCATGATGGGTGCTTCTCGCAAGCCCCGTGCATTGAGCGTGCGCTGCTTGTCGGTTAGTGCTGCGTCTGACCAGTCAGACTTGGCGTGACGGATCACAAAAAGGCGCTTCATGCTTATTGCGAGCGTACGGTGAAGAGCAGCACAATCGTTACAACTGCAGCACCAATAAATACAATGGGCTGCAGTATGTCGTCCCACAATGATGGGTGCTTTACAGGTATCACGGCTGTTGTAGAGGCGTGTTGGTCCGACTGCTTGACCATTGCTAGGTCATGTGCAACAATATCCCTGCGTGACTGCTTCTGTAGCTTGTAAATAGCAGTACTGCTTCGCAGTGATGCATCCAGTACTACCTCGCGCACAACACTATCGGCATTACTATGGGGCTGGTACGTTGTAGAGGCGTCAGAGATCACAAGAGTAACCGACTGCTCATCGTTTGACACGATACGCATCGGTATGTGTTGCTCATCACAGTGCTGTGCAATAATCGACTCGAACCATAGTGCGTCTGGATGGTTGTGTATACGCACACGAAGGGTGTCGGCGTCGCGTCCGGCAACAACGCTCAATGTGTCTGCCACGTTACGCACAAATCCTTGCATAACCTCAAGTGCAGAGGGCACCTCTTGAGCATGCAGCATACTTGCATACGCTGCAAGTATTGCGCAGCAATACATCAGCAATGATTTCACAGCGAGCTTCCACCATGTCGTAGAGCAAGGACAGACTCAGTGAGATCTTTTTCATTGTCATAGAGAGCAGGTCGTATACGCAGCGGACGCCGCCGATCTTTGATGTAGATGCGGATCGTTAGTGTTAATGCACTGGCACGTGGACGTCTCTCTTTGCCGATAATAATCTTGTCGATCTCTTCCAATGTAAACATCCGCTCTCGGAAACTGTTCTGAAAGATAATAGACGTATCAGTTACATGTATTGTTCGTTTGCTAACACTGTTTATGACTAGCGACACAACAGACATCAGCACAAAGAAGCCTAAGACAACAACCACGGGGTCTGTGAGCACCACATTGACTAATCCGGATTGTAAGGTTTGTTCAACAAGTGCCTTTACCATCACGTATACAATGAGAGTAACCGCATAAAATGCTACCGACGCCCAAAAGAAGTCCAGCTGTATTCGGAATGTCTTCATGATGTAGCCTCTTTCCATCCACCTAGCGATAGTATAAGCTTGGCAGCATCCAACGCAGCTGACGGACGCCCAAGCTGTTTCATGCGAGACGCCATTTCATTACGTATTGCATCGTCTGCCATACAGCGTTCAATTTCCGACAAAAGTCGAGATTTCATTTCGTGATTATTTACAACTATTCCAGCACCACGATCTTGAACCACCTGCGCATTCAATGCTTGCTCGTTCGTTGAGGCAGATGGCAATGGTATCAAGACGGCAGGCTTGCCAACAATACCCAACTCTGCTACAGTTGTTGCTCCACTGCGCGATACAACAAGATCTGCTGCAGCATATGCGGCACCCATATTGTCGATAAACTCCACCGCACGAACATTGTTCGGCAGATCTGCCTGTACCAGGTGTCCCTTGCCGGTTTGCCAGAGGATCTGCCAGGGAGCATTTGCAATTACTTTCAAGGATGTCTCAACAACCTCGTTCATGGCGCGAGCACCAAGACTTCCGCCGAACACCAAGACTGTTGGACGCAAGGCATCGAGTCCCCAATACAAGCGCGCATCATGTGCAGACATAGCCCCCTCAATTTGCGTGCGAACCGGGTTGCCAAGCACATGAAGCTTACTTTTAACGCTTTGGGCATAGTGCTTAAGACTTTCCTCAAAGGCAAGCACCACAGCTGTGGCTTTGGGCACTAGTCGTGCATTACTCTTACCAGGGTTGAGATTTGATTCCAACACAACGAGAGGAATCCCTAACTGCGCTGCTGCAATACCTACTGGATAGCTGATGTATGCACCTGTGCAGATAACTACATGGGGCTTGTGTTGGCGTAGAGTTTCCTTTGCGATTCGAACAGACTGCCAGATTTTGAATGGCAGCAATAATGTGCGTAGCGACAGCCCCCTAAACCCCTCAATTGGCATCGCTACATAGTCGTATCCCATTGCTGGAATAAGTCGTGTTTCCATGCGGTCGCGACTCCCCATGAAAACCGCCCTGAGATTACCATTCGTTAGCAGGGTTAGCTGTTCTACCACAGCAACGGCCGGGAAGATGTGTCCACCTGTACCGCCGGCAGCTACAACAACGCGGAATTCCTGACTTAATGATTCGTGGGGCATGCAGTTGGATAATGTGTATTTGGTCGCCAAAATAGGTTCACTTGCG
Organism: Ignavibacteria bacterium; assembly: GCA_016873895.1. Classification (GTDB taxonomy): domain Bacteria; phylum Bacteroidota; class Ignavibacteria; order Kapaibacteriales; family Kapaibacteriaceae; genus UBA10438. Next base: position 31,014 of record VGVV01000012.1, on the reverse strand, counting down.
TAATTTATAGACATGCAACGACTTACCCTCTTCGTCATCCTTGCCATCGCTTCGATCGGCGCATCTGCACAAAGCGTTGGCGTTAAGAATTATATACAGCAAGTGGCAGCTGGGTGGACAACTGATGCAAAGAAGGCATTGCCCGATTTGCTCATTGATTCTCCGGATGATCCGGGCGTAATGTTTCTGCACGCTGCGCTTATTGATGATGCAAAGAAGGCATCCCCAATGCTCGAAAGAATCGTCGAAGCATATCCCAAAAGTGAGTGGGCAGATGATGCACTCGCACGACTCGTCATCATGACTGCCACAAAGAGTGAATCTGATCGAGCACGTAAGTACTTCGTAACTATGCGTGATCAATATTCACAGAGCGAGCTCCTTCCGCTCGTGTACGATGTTATGCGCTCTACAGTTGGTGCTCCAGCACCGTCCGAGAAGACTACGGTAACTCCGGCAAAGAAGGTCGAAACAGCAGAACCTGCAAAGGCTTCTAGCGCCAAGCCCTATACAATTGTCCTGAAAAAGGGGGCTACAAAAAAAGATGCTGATGCGTTAACCGAGGCAATGAAGAAGAAGCGTATGCCTGCGAAGACTGCGGCAGATACCGACGCCAATAAGTTCATTGTTCGCGTTGGTGACTATGCAACAGATGCAGATGCACAAAAGGAACTCGACTACGTGCGCACTATCTGTAAATGCAAAGCCACCGTAGAGAAGCGATAATCTTACATGATACGCTCCATCGTTATGCGACTCATATGCTCGCTCATGGTGGTGCTAGCCCCATTCATACTATCTGCACAAAATGTTGATGTAAATGCAGAGCGTGTCTCAATGGACAACGCCGTGCTGCGTACGCTTGATGGTGCGGCTTCTGCGTTGTCTTCGTCGGTATGGCCAGCCTACATCGGCAATGTCGACACGACAACATCCAACGCCTTTAGCGCCTACTCGCTGAACTACTATTGGCCACTCTTAGCCCAACGATCAGACACCACAGAGGTGTTAGCGTCCTCCCACGGACGCTACAGGGGGCTTGTTTTTAACGATGGCGTTGCACGTGTGCAGGGCGATCTCGGCTTTATGCTGCGTCCGGGCACCACGTCCAACGAAGGTTCCTCAGAATCATTTATGCTTGGCCGCGCATCTGCACGTGTGATGGGCTCTCTTGGCAGCAACCTTGGATTCTTTCTTGACCTCTCCAATGGTTCACGTCTGCGCGGCAGTGCCTCGCGCATTGCACAGACCGACCCCACACTGGGGCGCACGCTCAAGTTCACCATCGAAGACAGCGCATTCTTCGACCGATATATTGGCTACGTTCAGTATCAGTCGGAGTATCTCCGCATCCGCTACGGACGTGAAGCATTGCAGTTTGGTAATAGTCCAATCGACAACCTTGTGCATTCTATGAATGCCCCCTTACTGGACGGACTTCTTCTTGACGTGCCCTATAAGAGTGTGCGCTTTACCATGACGCATTCAGCTGCGAACGGACTCGACACATCAGGCCGGGCTGTTCCAGGGAAATACATTGCTACCCACCGCATTGCCGTGGAGCCCACGTCGTGGCTCTCTGTTGGGCTCAACGATATGATCGTCTACTGGGGTCGCGGGTTAGATCTGGCCTACCTTAACCCTCTTGCATTCTTTGTAAGTGCCGGACTCAGCACACAAGAACGTAATCAAAACGACAACTCGCTCATCGGTGCAGACATCACTCTGCGTCCACTCAAGGGGCTTATGGTCTACGGATCGCTCATCGTGGATGACCTCTCATACACATCTCTTGGCGACACCTCGATCGCAGGCAACAACAATAAATTTGCTTATCAACTCGGCGTATCGAAGTCGCTTGGTCAAGAAGGTGCTGCATCCCGCATGATGGTTAGTGCAGAGTATGCCCGCATCGATCCCTTCACGTATTCTCATCGCAGCATCAACGCATCCTACACCTCCTTTGGTGCACCCGTTGGCTACGACATGCAGTCCAACTCCGACCGCCTTGCACTGCAGCTGCGCTACTGGCTTACGCCGCGCACTTACGTGCGCGTAGATGCCGACTACACGCGTCATGGAGAAAACCTCCTTGATGCCAACGGCAACCTCATCATGGGCGAAGATCCGCGCTATCCAGGCTCTGGCATTCAAGTGCCCGTTGGTAACGTAGGTGGCGACATCCTTCGTGGCGATGGCGACTTCCTCTATGGCAACGCATTCCTCCGCGGCAACCTCTCCCACCAACGCAGACTCCGCCTGTGGTTCAGTGCAGAATGGGCCAACAACATCTTTACCGATCTGAACATCGGCTATACCAACCGCAACAGCGGCAATAGCCCTACCAACTTCTTCTTCGGAGCACTGGAGATAAGAGTGGGGTACTAGTTACTAGTTACTAGTTACTAGTTACTAATGACTAATGACTGATCGTCTTTTCCGCGAAGGAACGTCACCCCCGCGAAAGAACGTCCACCTCGCGAAAGCGGGGGCGGGAAACCATCCTAAACATAATAACCTGAGGTCCCTAGTGCCTTCGGCTTTCGGCACTTACATCTTTTGCTTCACCACCTGGAGTACTTCTTTACTTGTGCTGGCCTTGTGGGCAAAGGCTACGATCTCAAAGTTCTTGACATCCCAATAGTTCAGAGTGTCTGCGGTATTAAGCTTTACGTCGGGAAAGGTGTACCGGAAGGTCATCGTAGACTTCGTGCCCTTTGCTGATGGGGCTTTCGAGAGGGTGTCTCCCCATGTGCCGTTCATCGAAGCACGGAGCACATGACTAAAGTTATAATCGGTGATATGCGATGGTGTCTTTCGATAGTCTTTCTGATCAGCAATGATGTCGTTCTCCTGAAGCCACACCGATACGTTTGTTGGTGCATCAATGTCCGCTAGTGCTTCTGTGCGTACGGTAACAACCAGAGTCTTTGTTTCTGGGTAGTATGTATGGCTCATGCCAAGTTCAAGTGCCGGTGAGCGCTGGAGTTGTTGCGCAACAACTGTTTCCCATGTTGGGTGACCCTGAATGATGCGATTGTTGATGGTAACTCTATTTACCAAACCATTCGGGTTGCCGGCGCGACTGATCTTGAATGCTGCATCAAGAGCATCGCCGGTTGGGGTAGTGAAGTCATGTTCGTAGTCTGGCATTTCTTTCTTCGCAAAAATGCCTGCATGGATTGCAGTAACGATTACGCGTCCACCGTTTGTTTTGTAGAGACGATCTGCAATGTCTGCTGCCTCTGGACAGTTGCCACAGAGTTGACCAGTATAATCCTCGAGCAAGACGTTTTGGAGCGCACCAGTGCGAGTTATCGTTGTTGATGTATCCTTGAGCAGTGTATCCGATGGATCCTTAGGCTTCTTCTCGTAGGGGGCGTTCATAACGTCGCACGAAATGAGAACAAGTGACAGGAGGCCGGCAAGAATGATGCTGTGCTTCATGATTCGTCCTTAAAAAGTGTACGTTATGTTCAACGTCATACCGTTCGATGCAGGTACCGGACGGCAGATACCACCAACGCAGAGGATACCACCGCGCACGCGACCATAACCTGCCTGCAGACGCAGAGCATCTTTGGAATAGGCAATCGACGCGTTAGGATAATGTACGCGAAGCTCCGGGTCGTAATTGCCATAGTTGTATTCGTCGAACACCGTAAAGAACCAGTGTGGTGCAACTGTATACTCAGCAAGCGCCATTACCCAGTCGCCATTTTGTAGAGCCTTCTTAGCCCCTTCTTCGTGCTTAACAGCCATGTATTGGAGTTCCGTGCGAAGACTCTGATTTTTTGAGGTTTTGAACCACAATTCGAGGCAAACGAAGTTGGCGTTTAAGATGCCATATATCTTTTCACCAGGTGTGGCTCGACGCTCGATCACGTCTTGATTATAGTCGAGGTTGATATATGTGAGAGTTGCCTTGAAGTCCTTACCAAACTTGCGCTGAATCTCTACGTTTACATCGCGGTAGTAGAGCTCACTGCCCCACATCCACCGTGCATCATACGTGTACGGTCCGGTGCGTGTTGTGTCCAGTCCGTGAATCAATGAACCGTTCACAGCGATCATTGTCTCTTCGGCACCAAGGAATGAGTTCTTCGGTATAGTGATCGAGACATCACCCTGCAGAGCGAACTCACCCGTAGGCTGTGTTGCATATGGATACAGCGTGATCAAACGCCACGTGTGTTGCTTTGTAAGTGCTGGCAGGTAGTTTACTTGCTGTGCAAAACCTGTAGCGGCGCGATCACTTCGTAAGTCCATATTATCAATCCGCTTTGCAGCAAGGTTTATACCTATACCCGAGGCACCGTATGCAGTAGCGAGGTACAGAGCGTTACCTGGATTGAACGAGTTTGCGTTCGTTGCACCGGGGTCATTGATTTTATAAGCGTATTCAGCATCGAATGAGAAGTCTGATGCTCGTAGGTTCGCGCGGGTGGACCAAGCCATGACGTTCTGGGGGATCTTCAGTACATCCTGTTGATCAGCCTGGAATCGGCTTACGGCACTAGCGCCAAGGGTAAGGAATGTACCTTCAGGGAGCAGTGCCTCGCCAAGCTGGTTGATGTCCATGTTGAAATCAGCACCACGAATAATGCCATCACTAAGGCCAAAGAATGCTCTCTGGCGTCCGACAAGACCGGTGACCTCTATGCCCGAAGTTGGACGATACTTCATCCGCACACCGTCAAGTGAGTTGTCAAAACCCAGATTACGCTCCTCGTACGTGCGCAAGATCATACCCGATCCAAACTGCTCATAAAAGTTACCAGCTGTAACATCGAAGTTGTCGTCTGCGTACTTAGCAAAGCGATACGGCATTCCGATACCGGTTCCATTTCCAGATGTAGCGTAACGCGGATCGATCCCGAGCAATGGGCCTTGGTAGGATTCAAACCGAATCCCAGCGGAGAACTTACCCTTTGAAAATGTCAGATTAAAGAATGTGTTCGACAAAATCTTTTCCGGCACATCGGGCGCGCCGATGAGTGAATCTTGTCCATACTGCTGTATGTCTGATTGTAACGACCCGCTGATTGTACCTGCATCTTCGATTGCAATGCCTTGTCCCCATACAGGCATGTACATGATGCAGGCAATCACGCAGAGTAGACCTTTGTTCATTCTCTCCCCGTAAGCTTCTTGAGTAGATCTTCAAGCTCGTCCTCGTCCCCTGCCGAGTATGCGCTGTGCGAAAACACCACCTTGCCGTTCATCATAACGAACGTGTGCGGTACGTTGTTCACATTCATTGCACGCTTGAATTCCTGATTCACGTCTAGCAAGACTTCATACGTCCAGTTACGCGACTTTATGAAGGGGGCTACTTTGGATGCATTACGCGCATCATCGATGGAAACTGCAACTAGGGAAGCCCCATACTTCTCCTGCCACTCCGGATAGAGTCCGTGATATGTCTGCAGCTCTTGAATGCATGGCTTGCACCAAGTAGCCCAGAAACTGATGATGACCGGTTTGCCAGTGTTGCCGAAATCTGCCGTATTGATGAGATTGCCAGCTACATTCTTAACCTTCACAGATGGCAGTGTAGCCGTCTGCCCGTCCTGAGCATAGGCACTACCACATGTGAGAACAAGCGTAAGAACAACGATTATCAGGGCTTTCATTGAATTCTCTTCTTCATGGTTCGAGAAATTTACCGGCAGGTGGTAGGTTTGTAGCCACCATAACCCAATCAAGGACGCCAAATTATGAAAACTCATGTACTTGCCTTCATCCTCGTTCTAGCTGCAACAGCAGCATCTGCGCAGACATATTACATCGACTGGAAGAAGCCGAATCCGGTAGTTGGTAAGCCTTCTGTTGCATCGCATAAGCGCGATGGCACGATTCGCAACTCAAATGGCAAGCCGAAAGAACTGTATTTCCGCTATGATCTCACGGGAATCAATGAAAAGCATACAGCACAGCTATGCATGACGCTTTGCTGGTTCCTTTTTCCGGGTGAGGATGATCCATATCTGCGTCCGGGCCAGAACCTTACAGAAAATGGAACTCTACCGATCTACATTGATCTTACCACGAACAATGCCGAAGGCAACTCAACACTCAAGGTTACATTGTTCGATAAGACTGATACAACGGATGCGCTGAATTTTGATGTTCAGTTTGTCATTTCTGAGAACACATCGATTCGTGATGCTAAAGATGTGGGACTCGCAGTTGGACCTGTTCCATCAACAGATGCTCTCTCCATCCGCGGCGATGAGCTTGTTCATGCCACAATGATTGGTCTCTATGATGCAAACGGCGAACTCGTTCGCTCATTCGGCAGTCCGCAGTCTTTAGCTACATCGCTGCCCTTGACGGGACTAGCCGCCGGCTCGTATCGTCTTGTTCTGACGCTGCAAAACGGCACTGTAGTTGGAGCTCCTGTTACTGTAGTTCGTTAAGCAATTCCCAATCGCACCATGGCAACGCTGAGCTCAATCTATAAGCAGAGCCCCTTGCCAGAAGCTGGGCTTGTTTCTGCTATTGCCTTTGTTGTGTACCTCACAACATGCGCACCTGGACTTATGTACACCGATGCTGGGGAGCTCGCTGCTGTTGCGCATACGTTTGGCGTTGCGCATCCTACAGGGTATCCACTGTTTACGCTCATTACGCATTGCTGGACACTTCTCTGGAATGGCGTATACGGACTTAACGTATTGGCTGCGCTCTGGGTAGCTACATCTATAGGCACCGTGTATATGGGGCAACGAGAGCTGTTGCAGTGGTTACACGACGAAAAAGATGCATCTTTACCTACACGTATCTCAAGCGTTGCAGCTGCTCTGTTACTCGGCTTCAGCACTATCGTCTGGTCCCAGGCAACGTCGATAGAGGTATACTCTCTGCAACTTCTGCTCACCGCCCTTGCGGTCTGGTCGGTTATCAAGAGCATCGTCGATTCCGAGAGAGATCTGCAGTGGACCATACTAAGTGGCCTGCTCTTTGGATGCATGGCTGCCAATCACCTGTCAAGTGTTTTTCTTCTTCCCGGACTTGGCTTGCTTTGGCTTAGTCCAAGTCTATCGCGCAGAACTTCGATACTTCATTGGCTTATAGTACCTGCTATTGCAGGAGTTGCGCTATATGTGGTCCTTCCACTGCGCAGTGCACAGAATCCCGAGCTCAACTGGGGAATGGTCCATCGCAATTGGGATGCATTCCTGTATCATGTAAAGGGTACACAGTTTGGTGTATGGATGTTCTCTGATAAGGCGGCCGTAAGGGCCAACTGGTCAATCTTTCGATCGCTTCTCACAAACCACATGCTCCAGATTGGTTTTATCCCGCTGATATGGGGCTTGTGGACGCTCCTTCGCTCTCAACGCATGCTATTCGCCTGTCTGTTAATCATGATCGTTGGCAACCTGAGCATATCACTTGGGTATGCGATCCCAGATATTGAACCGTACTTTCTGCCAACTGCACATGTTGCAACAATCTTCGTCGCTGTTGGTCTGCGCTCATTGGCGAACCGCATTCCTGCGCAAGCTACTGCAATACTGCTGGCACTCCCGCTCACAGCCGGCACACTGCATTTTCAGCACAACGACAAGTCTGACCACAACGCCGTGACAGGTTACACCACATGGGTACTTGCCAATGCCGAACCTAAGGCCATCATTCTTACGCGCCAGTGGGACTATTTCTGCTCTGCTGCATGGTATGAACAACAGGTGAATGGGATTCGCAAAGACGTCACAATCATCGACAAGGAACTCTTGCGTCGGACCTGGTACGCCCCCTACCTATTGCAGCTATACCCACAAACGATTGGTCGTGCCCAGGGTGCTATAAGCGCTTATATGCCGCTGTTGCAGGAATTTGAATCTGATGCAGATGCCTTTGTGGCTTCAGGCAAGAGCTCAGTTATCCAAGAACGCTTCGTGAGCATGCTCAATGAGATCATTGAGCGCAATGCAGATCGCCCCATCTACATCACACCCGAGCTCCTGAACGAAGAGTCTGGATTTGCCGTCGGCTGGGAACGCATCCCAGCAGGACCCTTGGTGCGACTCTTCAAGCCCGGCAAACGACCAGTTCAGCGCGACGTTGTGCACGGTATCTCCGATGCCTTGGGCACCCTGCGTAGTCCCCGCGAGCGCCTCGACTCTGCACTGCGCGAAACAATGCTCATCGGTGTAGCCACTATGGCCATGTACAACCTCGACGGCAAACTCGACACCACCGGTTTCCGCCGATACCGCGATATTGCACGTAACCTTCATCCCACAAGTCCGATAACAGGGCAGTTAGAGCAAACGTTAGGGACTAGGGACTAGAGACTAGGGACTAGAGACTAGGGACTAGAGACTAGGGACTAGAGACTAGGGACTAGAGACTAGGGACTAGAGACTAGGGACTAGAGACTAGGGACGAATGTTTGAAAATGGGTACCTTGTACCTTGTACCTTGTACCTAGTCCCTAGTCCCTTGTCGCTTGAGCATACCATGGACCCTTCCTACCTCATATTCGATATAGAAACTGTTGGCAAGCCCCTTGCCAGCTTTGATACCGTGCAACAGGAGTATCTACTGCGTGGTGCTGAAACAGATGAAGACAAAGCAAAGAAGATTAACGAGTTTGGGCTGAGTCCAATGACGGGGTTCATCTCATGCATCGGTATGCAGATGATGACGCGTACTGGTGAGGAATGTACAGCAAAGCGTGTTGCCTATTCGCTCGATCCATCAATGCAGGATGCCGATGGATACGTTCAAGAAACACTTGCTAGCGGTGCTGGTTGGTATCGCAGCAGTGAGGCTGTGATGCTTGAGAACTTTTGGAGGTTATTGGCGCACCACCGAGGTATTACGCTGATCTCGTTTAACGGACGCAACTTTGATGCGCCATGGCTGATGCTTCGCTCTGCAGTTCTTGGCATTCGCCCATCTCGAAATCTTATGGATGGCACGAAATTCAATTACAGTGGACACATAGATCTTATTGATCGTTTAACATTTTTCCAGGGCTCGAACAGTGGAGCGACACGCAAGTTCAACTTCGACTTCTATGCAAAGTCGTTTGGCATAACGTCGCCTAAGGCCGAGGGTGTTGATGGGTCGATGGTTGGTGAGCTCTACGCAGACGGACGACACAGCGACATTGCAGAGTATTGTCTGCGCGATGTAGCTTCAACATGGGATCTGTTCGAGACATGGGAGCGTGTTCTCAGATTTTAAGCTTCGGGCACCTCGTGCTTCGTGCGCAGCACATAGATGTATTGTCCGAGCTCTGCAGACAGCAAAAAGATGAATGCTGAATAATAAAGCCACACTGCAAATGACGCTACGGCAACGTAACCACCGTAGATCTTGCTGAAGTTCGTAGCACTGTACACGTACCACGAGAACAGCATACGAGCAGCCTCCCATAGCACCACGGCAAATCCGGTACTCATGAACACAATAGGCCACGGCAGCCGCTTGTTGGGAACAAGCTTGTAGAGCAACAGGAACAGCACCGACGTTGCAATCAACGATGTAGCCTGCACCGTTAGGCCGAAAAGAAGCCCTGTTGCCTCGTTCTCCACAAGGCTCAATCGGTACTGATCAGCTAGGGTAAGAAGGGGGCTTAGCAGCGTAACAAGCAAGATCAGCATCACGATAACGGTCGTAAATGCCATGTCCTTCAGCTTGTACCAGATGAAGAACTTTGGTGTTGGAATATGGAAGATCGCGTTCAGTCCGGTCCGTAATGAACTAAACAACGCCGATGCCAACCACAACAGCGCCACGCCGGCAATCCAGCCGGCCACAGAGCTGTAATTGAAGAATGCGCCAACTTCGTTGATGATCGATGTGATCAGAGTTGTGGCTTGGGTGTTTTGAGGAAGAAACTTCTCCAGAGCTGATTCGACCGTTTCTTTGGTCTGGGCAACGTCCATAACACCACTGACGAGCGAGACGATCAAGACCACTAATGGAATAATGCAGAGCAACAGATTGAATGCAATTCCTGAGGAGAGGAGGAAGATGTGACGTCGGTCTGTGATGTCGACGAAATCATATATCAGCGTCCAAACACGTTTAAGAACGGGCAGCACGCGCTCGAGGAACAATGGCATGGCGCAAAAGTACGGCATCGAAGCTAGTTTTGCTGAATGCCTTTCACAAGCCACTATGCAACTGTCGCATCATTGCTCGGAATGCTCTGCATTCTCGGGATGGGCGTAGGTGGCTGTGCGTTTAAAGTAGCACCTACTGGTGGACCCCGCGATAGTGTTGCTGCCGTTTTATATGCTGCAGACCCACCATCTGGCACCGTTGATTTTGATGCTGAAGAGATCCGCTTCTCATTTGATGATTATATAGACAGAGGCATCCGCAATTCCATCACTGTACTCCCAACAAAACGCTTCAATGCTTCGTATGCTGGCGATGAAATTAGCGTAGCATTCCGCGAGCCCCTTGATTCGTCTACTACATACAGCGTAACGATTGGAACAGACTGGACGGATGTGCGCGGAAATCGCCCAAGGGAGGCATACACATACATCTTTTCAACTGGACCCACTATTGACAGTGGGATCATACAGGGTCGTGTAGTTGCGGACAATCTCCAAAATGTGATTGTGATGTGCTATGTATATGCCGACTCAATGGCCTCGCAGTTTAACCTGCTACGAACAAAAGCTGCCTATATCATACCTGTCGGAACCACTGGAAACTTCTCGATCAAGGGGCTATCCAATCGCCGATATAGAGTTGTTACCTGCCGAGACGAGAATAAAAACTCAATGCTCGATGCTAATGAAGACTTTGCCACATCCACTTCAGATATAGACGTTACACAAGGCAATTCGCGGCCCTTGCTGCTTCATCTTGGCAGGGCAAAGGACCACGAGCCGCCACAGATCGCACGAGCGCGTGCGCTTACGAGCTCGCTTGCAAGTATCGAGTTTACTGAGAGCATTATGCCTGTTAGCACATGGCAGAATGCAATTCGTATCAAGTCGGCCACAGGAGCAACTATGCTCCCAAGTGCACACTGGGTAAGCCCCATCTCACCCAACGTGCTTTTGATGCGTTATGCTACTCCTTTAGACTCTGCTGCCTATACACTCGTTCTAAGCCCTTCTTCAATACGCGACTCATCAGGGACGCTCAATGCTGATACAACAGTTGAGCGGACACTTCAATGGACTAGGCGTATCGATACAATGCAACTGCGCGTTTCCAAGATTACACCACCAGATAGTGCCAAGGATGTTGCCCTAGATACATCGATTCGTGTGATATTCTCGGATGCAATTGATACGAACGACGCACACCTATCTGTGTGGCATCAACAACCTCAGGGCTCCATACCTGTCTCTACGCTATGGATATCACCTGTTGAACTGGAGATAAAGGCCACTCAGCCAAGAATTGCTAAAACTTGGTATACAACGTCGATATCACCAGACAGACTTGTTTCATTCTCTGGATCTGTACTACCGGTAGATACAATTCAGCATGCAATGCTTACTTCATTGCGTAAAGTTGAGCTCGGAACAGTAAAGGGCAGCCTGCTTGCAGATTCAACGCTGTTCTCCTCTGCTAGAGTTTTTATGCGTTTGTTGAATGGGCAAGGATCTGTTGTAGCCATGACAATCGTATCGAGAACTGGACTATTTGCCTTCGAAAATGTTCCTGCAGGCGAGTACCGTACAGACATCTTTCAGGACATAAACGGCAATCAAGCATATGGCTACGGCGATTGGCAACCGTTTCGATTTAGCGAGCCCTGGTGGCCAATCGAGAAAAAGGTTCTTGTACGCTCTCGTTGGACGCTGGAAGACGTTACACTGGACGTCACAACGCGTTAATGGCCGATGATTGAGAACGGAAACCATATCGTTGTTGTGGACAATCAGATTCCTCTGGTTGCGGACGTTTTACGATTACATGGGATCGAATGTGTTACCGCACCGGTGATAACAAATGCACTTCTGCATCAGACGCATGCAACGGCTATCATTGTTCGTTCAACAACACATGTTACGTACGATCTGCTGCGAGGCACACACGTGTCATTCGTGGGATCAGCAACTGCGGGAATGGACCATATCGAGCACGACCTCTTACGCGACCGCAACATCCGCGTCATTGGAGCCCCTGGGTGTAATGCCAATGCTGTTGCAGAGTATGTTGTAACCTGGCTATCGCAACTCCATGTATCTCAAGAAGCAAGGATCGGCATCATTGGCTTTGGTAACGTTGGACAGCGCCTAGCGCGTTATGCCGCTGCCAGGGGCCATAGCGTTCTTATAAATGATCCGCCCCTTGCTGATACAGATTATGCTTTCCCTGTATCGGTATCGCCTGTGTCACTTGACGAACTTTTAGCTGTATCTGATGTGGTATCGCTGCATGCCCCCTACACCAGAACAGGACCTTATGCTACTTATAGACTTCTTTGTGCAGAACGTATAAAGCTGCTGCGTAAGAATTCACTTCTCATCAACACAGCTCGAGGTGGAATCATCGACGAGCAGGCTTTGGTTAAGCGGCTACGATCGCATGAGATCCAATGTATCCTTGACGTGTTTGAGTCGGAACCCGATATCAGCTTCGAGACTGTAGAAGCTGTAGTTCACTGCACACCACATATTGCTGGATACACACAGACGGCAAAGCAGCAAGGTGCACGTATGGTACTCGAGGCGTTTCGTACGCACTCAGCACTTGCCTTTGAAGTTCCAGCTCTTGCTGATATGGCCACTTTGCAGACATCCCCGGTAGAGGATGCGGCAATCATATTGAAACATCCATTTCGTGGAGCATGGTTGCAAAGCCCTACGCCCCAGACGTTTGAAACATGTCGTAGATTAACGCCGCTACGTACCGAACATATGCAACCACCCACATGGGAAGAGCTTCATGGCAATCATACTTGAAGAGGTCATTTTCGATGCAGTTATGATTCTGCGTCCGGATAGATACGTAGATCACCGCGGATATTTCGAAGAGACGTACCGAGCTGATATATGCATTCGTTATGGAATTCCTACAGACTTCGTTCAGGACAATCATAGCAGATCAAGCTACGGTGTGATCAGAGGCATGCATGCCCAACACACGCAGCCAATGGGTAAAATGCTACGCGTGATAAGGGGGCAAATCCAGCTTGTTGAGATAGATATCCGCAAAGGATCGTCAACCTATGGAAAGCACGTCTCCATCGATGTATCGGAGACTAATGGTCGCATAGTTTGGATACCGCCAGGATTTGCAAATGGATTTGCTGTCTTGAGCGACACAGCCGATGTTACCTATAAGTGCACCGCGCTCTACAACCCTTCTGGAGAGATAGGCATCAATCCATTAGATCCGGACCTGGGCATCCGGTGGCTTATCGACAATCCAGTAGTGAGCCAGCGGGATGCGAGCTCGCCGGGCATACAAACCCTGTAGGCAATTGCTACTGGAGGTCTTTGATCAATTGCTGCGCCTCTTGTTTTCGCTGCTGGTCGCCAGGTTCTTTGTTTGCGAGCGACGAAATCTTCTGCGCAACTCCAATTGCATCCTTTTCCATATCCATTTCTGCAAGACAGCGTGCATACTCTAGCTCAAACATCACAAAGTTTGGACGCAACTGTCGAGCGCGCTTGAGATACGTAGATGCCTCTTCAACATTACCCCAGCCAAGTCCCAGCGGCAAGCGAAACAGTTTAGGCTTCTTAACAAGATTCAAATGAGCACGACCGAGGATGTAGCAGGCTGCTGCGAGACGCTCGGATGTTTCATTGTTGAGCTGAATGGCCTTTGTTGCGTCTGCGCGCACAGCATTAACCACCGAAGCCACGGAGAATATACCCTTGAAAAGAGCAATCTTACCATTGGCTGCAGCGCGATAGACATAGCCACCCATTGACTGAGAATTATTGGCTATCGCTTTGTTGGCAAAATCATATGCCTTGTTGTACATCGCCAATTTTTTTTCATCCTGTGATTCCTGATCCCCAAGGATGTTGTGAAGTCGAGCCTGACGGTACAATACATCATGCGACTTTCCATCTTCTTCCAGTGCGGCATCAATTGAAGCCTTCGCACCTTTAACGTCCAGCGCCTCGATTTGGTTGTCGAATTGTTTACAGAGCTGCTGTACATCGGCGCTTGCAATCGCAACCAGTGCGATCAATGAAACTACTAACGAAGCTATGCGAGTCATTGTTACTCTCCTACTATTGAATGAGTCGAAAATACGCTATTGCACTATACTGTTGCGATGCACTGCACAACTGAACTGCAGCCATTATGGAGCATACCTTTATCGATCACACGCGCGGTCTCTTGGCTCGGTACCGTAGACAAACTCATCTGCGGCGTAGCCTTAGTCCCATTGATTGATGCTCATGATGCAAATCTATAGAGAGGCATTCAATCACGTCTTCGTCGCTAATCTCATCGAATAATTCGTACCATTCACCAATCGCACCAAGAGAACTCGGAGTGTTTAATACGATCAGATCTTCTACAATAGGACGCAACAGCCGCACAGCATCCATACTTGCTACGGGGCTAACCACAACAATACATCGAGGATGTTGACTACGAACGATCTCCACTGCATATCGTATCGTGAGGCAGGTAGCGATACCATCATCAACTATCATCACGGTACGATGTGCTACGTCTACTGGCTTTAGATGATAATCAACCATACGCCTACGCAGTATTGCGCGCTGTATATCAATTTCTCGTTTCAGATATCGCTCAGAGATTGAGCGATGCTGGGGATCGATGTATGCCCCCTGCAAACCAACTGCTCCTATGGCGTACTCATGATTATCCGGATGAGATATCTTCTTCACCAGCAGAGCCGAGACCTCCCACTCCAGAAATCTTGATACACGCGTTGCGATTGGAACACCACCTCGCGGAATATCGAATACCACGCCACTGTGTCGCTTGTATATCTGAATCAGAGGTAATAGTCTTTCTGCTGCGTCTTCACGATTGCGAAATTTCATGAGTGCAGTATATCTATCTACCTCACATTCGGTGATACGACATCCTACCGCAAGGCCCCGTATATTCGACCCACTTTGAACATTTGATCTGCACATGAGTCAACCGCAACACATAGCTGCACTTACAGGCATTCGCGCGATTGCAGCTGGAATGGTGTTTTATGGGCACATGCTCAACGGGCACTTACCCGAAATACCAATCTTTCTCCAATACGGTTGGACCGGTGTAAATGTGTTCTTTGCGCTTAGTGGCTATCTGTTTACATATCTCTATGCAGATAGGTTGATTGATGGAACATTCTCGTGGAAGGACTACATTAAGCGGCGACTGATACGAATCTACCCGCTCACCACGTTGCTGATTGCTATCGCCGTGTGCTCGCGCTGGGGCGAGTTTTCATACGAAAATATCGTGCTCCACCTCCTGCTCTTACAAGCATGGGTCCCTGACTATCGGCTTTCGCTTATAAGTCCAATGTGGACTCTTACCGTGGAAGAGTCGTACTATTTTTCAGCCCCATTCCTCATTTATTACATCAGTAAACTTTTTGGAGATCGAAGCACACGCGACACTGCCAGATCAAAGCAGGTGAAGGCGTGGCGGATTATAGCTCTCGCAATTGTTGTCTGGATAGTTGCACTTGCCTTTGCAAATGGAGCCACAGATCTGTACCAAGACATCGTCGTATACGGAACATTATACTGGGACAGCGGAGCATGGACCTTTACCATCTTTAGCCGTATCATTGATTTTGTCTCTGGAATGCTTGCTGCAACAGTCGCACGCCACATCTTACCCCAAAAGAAGTATTGGGGCGATTTCATCGTTCTCGTTGGTGTTGTGTTGTTCTGGAACGCAATCAGTGTAGCAACAGACCTTGGTGGTCCAAACCACGTAGGAGATCACCGACTTGGCATTTTCATACAAAAGAGTATAGGTCTAAGTGCTGCTGTTGTTATCTACGGACTTCACGTAGGGGGCTTGGCATCGCGGCTGTTATCAACGAAGGTCCTCGTTCTTCTGGGAGAAGCATCTTTTGCCCTATATCTCATACAGCTGATGCCATTTATCTGGTGGCCTGAAGTTGGAATGCAGATTCAATACAACCTAGAAGATCTTGGCATAAACTATTATGTTGCAGCCACCGCTTCGTATGTAACCATGAACGTGGTGGCGGTTTCTATCTATTATGCTTTTGAACGTCCTGTAAGCCGCTATCTTCGAAAGCGTTATCTGGCTGCGAGGTAAACCGTTCATGGCTAGAATGGCCTGATTCTGTTCCGTTTGTACACAAGGAGTAACAATGAGTTCTGCACGTCGATTGTTCATGCTCTTAACCATCGCAATGTCTGCGTGGGGTGTCCGTGCACAGACCCCTCAGCATCCAGCACTTACGTCTTAGATCATCAATACCACAGAAATAACGGGACGTCATTACATCAAGGGTAATCCAACGCCAATTGCCGATACGTTCAAGGCGAATGTTCAGGTAGTGCAGTATTCTAAGGATTACTCGTATGTGCGCTGTAACGGTATCCCGTCGTATGTGATCGGTCCGTACCGAGATGGCAACCCAGCTCAGGCTGTGGGGCGCAACTATCTGTTTAAGCTACCACTGGTTCCGAAGGTACAGACAGGTACCAAGACAACTGTGGGGCTTGGTCACATTGGCGTCCTCATCAATGGTGTACCAATCTACAACTATGCTGACGCCCGCTCGTACAATAACGCCAACATCTGGCACCAGAACGCTATCCATTTTGAACGTACCGGGTTTGACTGCGCTACAGGACACCCAGCCCCCTTGCAAACAGGTCCACCAGGTCCGGGTGGCGGAGGCGGAACACTAGGCCAGTATCATCATCATCAGAACCCAACAGCATTCAACATTGCAAAAGTTAAGATGTCTGATGTTTGCGATATGTATCTAGCTGATGGTCTCTATGTGCCAGACGCAACAAAGCATGGTCCGCTTATTGGTTTCTGCTTCGACGGTTATCCGATCTACGGCGTATATGGTTGGGAAGATGGCACCAAAAACGTCAAGCGTATGAAGCCAAGCTATCGCCTGCGCAACATCACAGAGCGCACAACGCTTGCCAACGGACAGGTACTTACTCAGCAGCAGTATGGTCCAACACTTGCCGCACAACCACTTGGTGCTTACGCCGAAGATTTTGAGTTCGTAGCAGGTTCCGGTGATCTCGATGACCACAATGGCCGTTTCTGCGTAACTCCAGAATATCCCAATGGTACATATGCCTATTTCGCAACGATTGATGAGAACGGCGTTTCAGCCTACCCATACATGATTGGGCCAACGTACTATGGCGTAGTGATAACCGAGAACTTTGGCTCACGCACCCCAGGTGCTGGTTCTACGGGTGTTACCATCACAGAAACAGTTACCACATACACTCCAAACACAAGTGTGCCAGCCGTGACGTTTAGTACTCAGGCTGTGATGGCCGGCAAGGAAGGAACTCCGTATCTCTACAATGCAAAAGCACAGGCTACGGTAAACGAACCAATCAGCTATGTGCTGGAAAGTGCACCCACAGGCATGGTTGTTGATGCTGCCAGTGGTGCGGTTTCGTGGGCAGCTCCTACGGTAGGACGCCACAACGTTTCGCTTGTGGCTAAGATTACTTCGGGTGGTAAGGAGTATTCAGCAAAGCAGACATACTTCTTGACCATTGCAAGCAACACACCTGTCAAGATTACATTCACATCTCAACCGGTAACTATCGGGTATGAAGGCAAACCATATAGCTACACGGTAAAGGCAGCTGTATCTGATACATCAAAGCGGCTTGTTTACAGATTCAAAGATTCTGTAGATGGAATGACGCTTGCACGCCAGACTGGCATCATAACATGGCAGAAGCCTATAGCAGGAACATATCCAATCACAATCCGTGCTGTTGTCGCAGGCGATACCATTCGCGCAGAGCAGTCGTTTACGCTGGTTATCAAGCCAGATACTACAACAAGTGTTGCCGAGCAAGATTCGCCTTTGTCGACAACAACAGTCTACCCAAATCCAGCGAATGATGTCTTAGTCATTCAGATCACGACGCCGCTCATGACGTCTGCCAATGTTGAACTTGTTGACATGGCTGGCCGCATCATTCAGCGTGCTACGATCTATCAAGGCAGCACAATGTGTTTCATGGACGTTCAAACCGTCTACGCAGGTGCATATGTTGTCCGCATAACACATGAGAATAACTCTATCAGCTATCCTGTTGTGATTGGGGAGTAGACGTATTGTACACGCGTCTGTTATTGATGCAAGTGCTAACGGCTCTCTGCGCATGTACACTCGTCTATGGCCAGATATCCAGACCGTCGGCTCGTGTTCATATCGACTTTAGCTAGCAGAATCATTACGCAGAAACAGTATTCAACAAGCCCGTATACAGCAATGTTTACGGGCAAGTTTATTCTGTGTCGATATTACGATACTATGTAGGTAACATTTCATTGTACGGCGATGATGGATACACCCATACGCTGCGCGGCTATCACTTAATCATTCATGATAACGACGTAGATGAGGCGCACATTCGCCACAACTTCATCGATATTACCGATGTACCATCTGGGAGGTACTCATCATTATCATTTACTCTAGGGGTAGACAGCTCTGATAATGTTCGAGGCCCACAAGAGGGTTCGCTTGATCCTCTTCTCGGTATGTACTGGACGTGGTCCACTGGATTTATCTTTTTTAAGATGGAGGGTACAGCACCTTCGTCGCCGCTAACCAAGCACCTTATCGAATATCATCTTGGTGGATATCAAGCCCCTTATAGCAATGTGCAGCGTATTCATCTGCCATTGCGGCATCCGATTGTTCTTACTGATGATGCTCAATCTCTCGAGATAACTTTTGATCTTGGAAAGTTTATCGATCTACATGGAGGTGTCGACTTTTCTCAGACGCCAAGCATTACAGATGTGAAGACAGCCAAGCCATTTATGACGCGTCTACAAGGTGCATTCCATGTCCGCTAAAGTGCTAACTACGGTTTTAACTTTCTTGTTGTGCCTATCGTTATGGGGCTTATCTGTTGATGATACAACACTGGGCTTCCCCTATCCAGACTATGAGCTACCGGAGTCTGCAAATGATTCTGCACTGCGAGAACTCGGACGACATCTGTTTTATGATCCCATTCTCTCCATCGATAGTAGCACCAGCTGTGCAACGTGTCATCAGCAGTTTAGTGCTTTCGCTCATATAGACCATACCCTAAGCCATGGTGTACTCGGACGTGTTGGCAAACGCAACGTTCCGGCACTTCAAAATCTTGCTTGGCAAACGTCGTACATGTGGGATGGGGCTATTGAACATCTGGATATGCAGTCGATAAGCCCCATAACGGGTCACGATGAACTGGGAGAGACAATGCCCAACATTCTGCATAAGATTCGATCAGCTCCAAGGTATGCACTAAGATTTCTCGGTGCCTACAATTCCGATACCATTTCTGTGCCACGCATACTTACTGCACTTGGACATTTTTGTGCGAGTCTCGTGAGTGGGAAATCGCGATACGACAACTATATCTCAGGTAAGGACACGTTCTCGATACAGGAGCATCGTGGGCTTACCCTATTCAGACGGCACTGTTCACCATGTCATACCGAGCCGCTGTTTACGAATAATGAATTCGTAAGTAACGGCATACATGTAGACTCAGCTCTTATGGACATTGGACGAGCAAAAGTTTCCAGAGTTGACAAAGACGATTATACATTCCGTGTGCCCTCACTTCGCAACATCGCCGTAACGCACCCCTATATGCACGATGGGCGCTTTCGACGCTTACGGGATGTCCTGTTGCATTACAGTTCACCTGATAAATATGCCTCACATGCAGATCCAAGACTTCGAACTATTGGAGTGCTGAATGATGGTGAGCGCAAAGACATTATTGCTTTTTTGCTTACGCTAACAGACAATGATTTTCTAAACAATGCACGATTTGCAGATCCCACAACCGCACAGCCACTAGGGAATAAGTAACGCTACATGTGAAGCCGACTCTGTCTGCAGCATCAAGAGGATTGGTTGTGTGCTTACGATAGCGTCAACGCTGTTGCCGTTCACAACACCATGTGCAATACATTGTCCTTGTAGTGAATACAAGAAATAGTTCGAGTTGCTGGGATCGAAGGGAACTGTTGCCCATTGACCTGCTACACAGACAACAAACTCGCGACCATCTGCCGGAACGGCTGTCGGATATCGTGGTCCAACATAGATCATCACATATCTACCATCGCGTGTCCTTACAACCGACGGATCCCCACCCATCACATTCGTTGGAACGAAGGGTCCCCATGACTCAGCATCGGCGGACTCCTTGTACCATAATGATGGACCGCTACCATAAAAACGAAGTGCGGTATCATGAACAACGACAAAGTTTCCGGTCCAGTTATGCGTGTTGTCTGATGGATATGGCGGACGTGGCTCAAACAACAAGCCGTTACTCGAGACTGAATGATAAGCCCCCTCTTGTGGCGCACCAATTGGTGCTGAGAAATGCCATTTGTTGCGAAAGAATATTACAGCGGGATCTATGACTGGCCTGTTGGGCATATCGAATCGTGCGCCAGGCTCGAACTCATAGGTAACGCCATCATCACTAATTGCACTGTACGTATTGACTATGTCGGAGAGCCCACCCATGGGCATGCCATCACTCGATGAAAAGTACATGCGAAGACGTCCACCTGCTTCCACAAGCGTTGGGTCGAAAGGGCGTTGGTATTGCGCAGGGATGCCACGAACAACAATCGGTGTTGGCTCTGTCCACGTCATACCATCATTGTATGAGAACTTCACGGCAACCCTATCCCACGAGGAAGTTCCGCGAGGCTCGCGAAACCACTGGAACGCACACACGAAAGTATCTCCGCGCCACCGTGCAACCGAAGGCACCCCTGCGGAATCTTGATAAATCTCCGACGCGCCGAATGTTCGTCCATCATTGGACCAAGCAATGCGAAGGGGGCTATTCCACGGTCCATTCTGCTGCGCAGATGTATGCACGGTATCGATAACTAACATTAATAGTATGATGCATCTCATATCAGAACCTACACCTCAGTGCAACCATGATGTTGCGTCCTGGCGCCGATATGCCCGAGCCAGCACTGCGATACTGCAGATCGAAGATGTTCTCGAGCGATGCCTGTGCTGTAAGCCAGCGGCAGACATCATATGATGCTCTGATATTTCCGATTGTCCATGCAGGCAGGCCCCCTGGAGGAAAGTTTATGTTGACAAGGGGCTTATCTGCTGGTGCTATGTCTGACTCAAGCCAAGCAGCGGACCATTGTAGCTGCGCGATGAGAGTAAGTTGCTGGAGGGGATGCCAGCGTAATTGTGCAGCACCATAGGCAGGCACCACGTGCTCGAGTGGGACATCGTTTGTGACGTCGCGTCCGTATGTGTATGTAGCAGATGCGTGTAACATCAACTCGGATGTTATCTCGCCTCGGATCGAAAGCGAGACGCCCTGTATGAAGCCCTTTCCAACATTCTGCAGGGCATCAACCTGGCTCATTACATCGTTGAACTCAATGGAATCACGTCCGTTTAATGTAAACGCACGTTGCTCCATCGCATCGCGCAACCACGACTGATAGACATTTGCAGTAATGGTCCACCCGTCATCAACCTGCAGATCGATTCCTGCCTCTGCCGTTGTAACGTAAACAGGACCCAACCCTGGGTTTGGAACAACAACACGTCCAGGCTCGGAATCAAAGACCTTTGCTACATCATCCACATTGGGTGCACGAAATCCCGATGCAAGGTTCGCATGAATTGTCACGTTTTCGAGCGAGAGCCATGTCATCCCAATCGATCCGGTAAGAGCAGATGGATGAAGTTCAATGCTAGTGAACGGAAGTCTGAACAATGTCGTATCAGATATCATCGACTGTAATGATATTGATGTTAGTCGTATTCCTGCCGATATCGCGAGTGATTCAGAGAAGCCCCATCTCAACATTGAATATGCTGCATAGGTATCATAGGTGGATCCGCCGTTGGGATATCGAGTAATCGCAGGTATTATGGCATTTGAGACAATGTCTCTCGTGTTTGCCGTCGATGCAATGTCTTGACGTGATACTTCAACACCATAGTAGAGATCCCGGTCGTACTTCTTTTCGCCAATGCGAAGTCGAGCATCTGCATTCATGGAAAGTATCGCAACACGCTCGTATTGATTGCGAAGAAGATCGCTGCCGAAGTTGCGCGAGTGACGTGACTCTTCATACCATTGATACGACGCTGTAAGTGTAATATCATCGGCCCACGAGCCAACATTGGTACCAGATAACGTAACCGCATTGAGACTCAGAAGCTGAGGACCATAATACCATTCTGTACTTCGTGGTAACGTAACGCCATTCCGAATTTGCGTTTCTACTAGTCGGTCGTATCGGGGAATGTTCGAAGATGTCGTGAACATCATAAGTGTGTTTACACTCCAATCATCAGAGAGGCCAATACGTAAGCGCTCAAGAACATTGATTTGGTTGTATCCGCTTTGGATTTGTATCAGAGGGTCAGGGTTAACAACCTGTGTGTCTCGTCCGTTGATACGAGAGACAAACCAATCGCGACGTCCAAACGTAGGTGCCTGAGAACTGAAGTTGCTACCAGAATGAACATCATCGAAACTCGAGTATGTGACAGCTGTATAGGAAACCACATCACTCCACTGTAACTCTACATCAGCACTAGCCGTTTTCTCTCCTGTAGCAGATGCCGTCCGAAGCATACCACCACCCTGAACATGCAGGGGGCCAGCAGAATACGAAGGCTGATGTGTTTGAAATGTAATCACTCCACCTAGGGCATCAGATCCGTACTGGACAGAACCTGGTCCGAAGAGCACTTCGACACGATCAAGTGTATTCGCATCAACCTGGATAATGTTCTGCAGATTACCCGAGCGATAGATGGCATTGTTGAGTCGAATGCCGTCTACGACCATAAGCACATTGTTGGCGGCAAATCCGCGCAAGCGTGGACTCCCGCCCCCTGCCTGACTCTTCTGAACGTAGACCTCGCCCGTTGACGCGAGGAGATCAGCCGTCGTTGGCTGACTTGCCTCGCGGATGGAGCGGGCCGTAACTGTCGTAATCTGACGTGGAACAGAGCGTCGTTGTTCGTCCCACCGACTTGCAGAAACAACGACCTGCTCAGTAGAGTATCTCTGAAGACTATCCCTCGATGTTGAATCTATCTGTGCTCCAAGCCTCGCAAGCGACGTTAGGATAATCAACAAGCAAAATATAATTCTCATGGAGTGGCTGTTGATACTCTTATAAAATTAGCAACATCCTTTAAAGGAATCGATACGCGTATCTCACC
The DNA here is from genome assembly GCA_016873895.1 of Ignavibacteria bacterium. GTDB lineage: Bacteria > Bacteroidota > Ignavibacteria > Kapaibacteriales > Kapaibacteriaceae > UBA10438. The sequence continues at coordinate 7,628 of VGVV01000012.1, read as the reverse complement.
CATCACATAGGGTGCGCACTCATAGGGATTGTAGATCAACGTTACTGCATCATTCGTGAGGATAATGTTCTCGCTCAATCCAAAACCCTGATCGAACAAGTACCCAGCCTTCTTCAGTGAACGCTTCGCAGGGATTTTTCGAATCTTGCGGAAGTACTTCTCAGCAATCTTTTCGAATGTCGGAAGGTCGGATATCATGTCTGATGCGAATGATAGTTCTTTGCCTGTGTCCTTTGATACATACGTAACCGAAGTGGTCGAGTTACCGTGTGCTCCGCCAGTGAATTCATATCTGAAACGGACCACTTGAGCCAGATTTGTCAGCTTACCAAACACCCGAACCTGATCCTGAATCACTGTTGAGTCTATCACTACCCACGGGGCTTCATTGACATCTGTAGCTGACGTTTGGTATTGCTGATAGCGTTGCTCAAGGGTACCCAGCACCTCTCGAAAGAACGCCTCCGATACTGTGCTTATCCCCTGAGGGGCATCTTCATCGCTCATGCGAAACGGAACAGCCGAAGAGATTAGTTCGTTGATCTTTTGTTGATATGGCGGCAGGTTGCCACGATCAACTGCATAAAAGGCGTAGGTAATCTTCGATGTGGCTGACTGTTGTTGTGCTGTAATGGTCTTGACTACAGTTCCTGAAGTGATGTCACCAGCGTGCAATGCACAGGATAGGACAATCAAGAACCCCATGAATATCATCATCGTGACTCTCCAATTCTATTAATGGCAATTCGTTCACGCTCTGGATGCAGGTACTTTGTCAAGTGCACCATGAGGCCATACTTCTCATCAAGCGTCATTCCTGTAATGATAAACCCGGCCTTTAGCTTGGGCACAATGATTGCATTGTTGGATGCATAGTGCTTGGATGTCACGATTTGAAAGCCTTATGCTTTGGCAACAGATAGAACGTGTTGCAGAGTGATACTGTTAAGCCCCTTGCCCCGATGCTCCTGGGCAATTGCTGTGTTGCACATGTACAGTGTTTCATGATCCTGCTGATAGGAATATGTCCATCCAATGACAGCACCATTGTGTTCGAGCGCCCATTGTATGCGCCATGCAGGTGGGAACAAGGCTTTGCGCTGTTGGGCACGATCCCGTTCATCAGGAGTCAGGTGAGATGACACATCAACAATCAACGATGTGGAGAAATACTCTTCTTGCCTACTGGAATAGATCTCAGAGAACTCGTCTACCGAGATTTCGCGGAGTGAGTATTCATCGTTGATAGCTACGTGTACGTCGTTCATACCAGCAATCTAACTGCCTTATGATGAACATGCACGCTAAGGGGAGTATAGCCTACAAACTCGCCATCAATCTCAATAGGCAGCGGCGTCTGGGTTGTGACGCTTACGACCGTACTCTGCAGATATTGAATCCGGGTATCGGTGATTTCTACGCCCCGAATTAACTGGGGAAGAAATCGCAGGTATGTGAGCACACCAACATTCTTGATCAGTGTAAGGTCTGCTCTTCCATCATGTGGCACTGCACGCGGAGCAATACCGATACCACTGCCAAACCACTTGCTGTTAGCAATTGCAGCCGTAAGCATTGGCGCCGTAACTACTGCATCATCGATCGTGATGGTAATCTCATGCACGCGTGATGAGGCAAATGCATGCAATGTTGCAGCGATGTATCCAATGCGAGCTGGCAGCCTACGGAACGTAGTATTGAAACGTCGTGCTACGTCGCCCCCGAAACCAACATCGAGCACATTCGTGCAATACCGTTTTTGGCCATCGTCACCAACAGAACATTCTAGCACATCCCACTCGAGAGGATTGATGGATGCTAGCCTTCGTTGAATGTCGTTCATTGATGCTCGAACACCAAGCATTCGGGCCGTATCGTTACCAGAACCAAGCGGTAAGAGCAGTATAGGTGGACGCTCAGATTCAGGCCTAGACATAAGTCCGTGGACAACTTCGTGGAGTGTACCATCGCCCCCTGCTACACACAGAATGTCAACATCGTTGGGAAGCCGCAGAGCTAACTCAGGGGCATGGCCCCTTGCTTCCGTGTGTTGCACGCTCGCTTGATACTCCTGTTGAAGGCGTTCAACAAGGACATTTCCGCGTAGGCGGCCGTGCGAGATTAGATGCATCTTCATTGCGCCGTAAACTAACCATGGTGAGTATTTTGGCCGCCATGAGCACGACACTAGAAACATACAAGGTCGTTTCCAGACGACTGATTCCAATGCTGTTCATCAGCTATGTGATCTCATTTCTGGATCGTGTGAACATCGGCTATGCCAAACTGCAGATGGCAACAGATCTTGGCTACTCAGATGTAGTCTATGGATTTGGAGCTGGCATCTTCTTCATTGGCTACTTCTTGTTCGAGGTTCCCAGCAACATCCTTTTGCACCGCCTTGGCGCTCGCATCTGGATATCGCGCATCATGATCACGTGGGGAATCGTGTCTGGGCTATTCGCCTATGTAGACATGATACCGTGGGGTCCACTGCCTGCAATGTTTGGTCTACCAGACCATGAGTTTGGCCTCTACGCCTTGCGATTTCTTCTTGGTCTGAGCGAGGCAGGATTCTTCCCTGGCATCATATTGTACCTAACCTACTGGTATCCCGCATCTATGAGGGGGCGAACCATTGCGTCATTCATGTTCGGTATTGCTGTTGCAAACATCATTGGTGGACCCCTCTCCGGGTTTCTTATGGAGTACCTCCACGGTTATGGTGCATGGCAAGGATGGCGCTGGCTGTTCATCATCGAAGCAATTCCAGCTGTTGTGATGGGCATTGTACTCTACCTGAAACTTCCGAATGGACCGCGTGAAGCCCCCTGGCTTACTGCGTCACAAAAGCAAGATGTTCTCGATGCCGTGGCTTCTTCGCAAGAGCATACAAGTGAGACATCCAATCATTCGTTTCGACAGGCATTCTCAGATAGCCGTGTATGGATGCTAACGTTTGCGAACATGCTTGGCGTAACCATCACGTATGCCATAAACTTTTGGCTACCTACAATTCTCAGAGAGATAGGTGTAGGCAAACAGGACTATGCGATGGTCGGGATTGTATCGTTGATACCATGGGGTATAGGGGGGGGTACCATGTTGTTTATGGCGCGCAACTCCGACCGTACACAGGAACGAAGGTGGCACATAGCTGGATCGTTGTTAGCCTGCAGTGTTGGACTTCTCATGTTTGCGCTAGTTGATCCCATGCCTGTCCCTTCGATCATAGCCCTCACGATTGTTACGTGCGGTACGCTATCATATAGTGGTCTGTTTTGGAGCTTACCAACGACACTCCTGCGAGGCACGGCCGCAGTTGCGGGTATTGCAATGATCAACTCGATAACAAATCTCGGTGGACAAATTGGACCCGAGATTATCGGACGTCTGCGCAGTTCGAGCTACCATCCAGATGCGGCATTCTATGTGCTTGCATGCTTCACAGTTGCAAGCGCGTTATTGGTGGTTCTGGCAACTCGGCAGCGGAAGAATGCAGGATAATGGCGTCGGTACAAGATAGATATGATCCGGTATGCTCGAATTTCTTCGACGTGCTTGTTCATCCTGAGCTCATCCTTCCGATCACTGTTTCACACGTGCTATCTGTAAAGTTCTGGGAGCAGCAAACAAAGGCTCTTCAACGCCTTGACTCCCTACAAACTGACGACGCATCAATTCCGCCCCTTCTGCAGCTGATACAGCGCGAGGTAGATAGGAGTTTTGAACATGTGCGCCCAGTGCATGTTGCAGATGTGCATGGCTTGATATCAATAGATGACGAGCGCTTGCGGTTGGATCCTGCGCTTGTCTCCGCAGGTATTGAGAGCATCGCCCGGGCAGAGATCTACAGAACATCAATCAATCCCGAGCATAACACCTGGCTACTTGATAGCCTTGCAGCCGGCAACTTTCCGAACTACGTCTATCCCACATTCGACGTTATCAACGCACACCGCTCTTTTGCTCACAGTCATCGATCGCGGATTCTTGGCTCTGTATCGTGCCTTGATGAAATGTCTATTTTCTGCGCTGCGGCGCTCACACTTCCGAAATGGTTTGTCGCAAAGGTATGCGTACTTGCTGGTGCCTCACATTACACGGTCTTCCTTTGGGACATCAACGGCAACGGATACTGGTATCCGGCAAAGCGCTATCTCTTTTCGAAAGGGGCTTGGCAGGCGTATGTAGCAGAACGTTTTGATAACGACCCACAAACAGCATTCCGTTCGATACTCTACGACTGCAATCGTTTGATAACTACTCGTGGTACGTTCAACTTTGATAGCGGCACAAGTGAAATACCCATGTGGTTGCTGCAAGAATCGTTTGATGAGATACGTGACTTTTTGGGATTTGTTCCTGCGGATCTTGCAAGCGCAATGCAACGCGATATTCAATTCGAGCCCGAACTGCCATATCATGAGATCCTGAGACAAATGTCTGGGGTAGCCAGCAGAGACGAGGCAATCGAGATGGTGCGCAGCGCTGCTATCGACGGTCGGACCTGGGCCGAAGATACGCTCTTAGCATACCGCTCCGTTGATGTCTTGCATCATGAGAAATTTCTAGGAGCAGCGCGAAGAGGAACATTATACAAGCAGATATCGGATGCATGTGTGTCGGTAGACGACGTACTGGCATATGTTACGTCAGTTCCTGTTCGGACGTCGCCCCTGCACGATCGAGCACGAATCGTGTTACCCGACGAAGTGATACGTCTACAACAAGGATCCGATCGTGATCTGGCGCTGCTCTTACATGTCCTGCTGGAGGACTTTGCAGAAAGGAATGCCAAGCAGATTTCTGTGCAATCACGCTATAGCACACATGAGAGCATTGTCGTTTATGGTGACTTCATCTTTAGCACCACACAGATGCGCGCGTTAGACAGTCTGCCTGAAGACGCACCGATAGTCTTGTCATGAAGCACCTCGTTGAGATCATCGCTCTGCTGGCAATGTTAGCCCCCTTGCAGGGCAGAACGGACGACACAACAGACATATCTCTAACGCGACTGGGAATTGTGGGTGGGGCCACCATCGGTGGGTTTGTTATTGGCCATGCCATGCTCAACGATCTTTGGTGGAAGGGCACACCGGCCGACTTTCATGTGAACACTGACGACGACTATCGCTACGCCCTGAACGCAGACAAGTTGGGTCATGCAACGTTTGCCTACATAGCAACAACCACCTATGCAGACCTTTTCCGTTGGACAGGTATGGACTCTGCGAGCGCAGTCTGGTCTGCCGCAGGAGTTGCAACTGCCTATCAGACCTACATCGAAGCGCGCGATGGCTTTAGCCAGAAGTATGGGTTTTCCTGGGGCGATATCACTGCAAACATGGTTGGTATATCGCTACCTGTACTCAAACACTACTATCCTGGATTGCGAGCCCTTGATCTCCAGATCTCCTACTGGCCATCACAGGACTTTCGTAACGGATATTACAATGCAATCATCGACGACTACACATCCACAACACACTGGTTGTCCGTTAACCTGCACGATCTTGCACCGACATCAACGTTCAAAGATATCCCGCCATGGCTCGGGATCGCTCTCGGACATTCCGTGCAGAATCTCGACGGACTTGGAGGGGGCCAGCATAGGATCTTTCTCGCACTCGACTGGAACCTCTCCCGCATTGAAGGTCTACCATTGTGGCTACGCGATATCATGCGCACGTTACACTTGTATCATCTGCCGGCACCTGCAGTGCAGATTAGCCCGAATGTGGTGTGGTATGGAATCAGATTCTAATTACTAATTACTAATGACGAATTACCAATTACTAGTGACATGCTCCTCAAAGCTCGCCATTTGTAGTTAGTAGTTCGTAATTCGTCATTAGTAATTCGTCATTCGTCATTCGTAACTAATCACTTCCCTCGTGCCATCCAGCTTTGACCACACAATAACTGTGACTCTCTTTGTTGTACCGCTTGCTGAAACTGATAGTGTAAGCTTGTAATTCGTTCCAGCAACAACCTGTTTTTCCGCGAACAGGATCTTCATAAGCTTTACAGACCCCTTGGGTTGGCGTGTATCGACTGCGTAATTTGCACACGCAACAACGTCTGCAGCTGCTGGCTCTGCAAATGAATATGCGCCTGTCATCATCACAGATGGGGCTTGTTCGGTGGTAGAGTTAGGCGATGCAGTTTTGCAGCCGACCAAGAATACGGCTACGACGATACACGAAAGGACACATCCGATGTTCATAAGCATAAAGAACTCGATTGTTGGACATCTGTTTCTCGCACTGGTGCTGGTTGCGCTCACGCAGACTGTTTCGGCGCAGTACAACGCGCAATATGCAGAACCGATCAATCACGGTGGCCTTTACATAGGGCCTCGTGTTGGTATCCCGTTTCTGTTGGGTGTTCGCGGACGCTATGTGGCGGCTAATGATGAGAAGCCGGAATTCTATGTTGACGGAGACGCGGCTACCTCTGTACTCATCAATACGCTAAGTATCGGAGGGGGCATCTATCCCTTAGGCAGCGTGCTTTATGTTGGCGGTAAATACCACGCACTGAGCACGCCACTCGTTGATGACCGGGGAGCTAGTGCTGGGCTCTTTAGCCTCGAACTTGGCGCATCCATCGCCCTTGGCGAACGCAAGAACTGGTTGCTCCTGATCGACGGTGGACCAATATTCAATCCCATTGCCGATCAGATAGCTGCTGCTACCGAAAGAGATTATATACGGGTGCTGCCCAACATTACCGTGAGCATTGTAGCACGACTGTTTTAACGCTCAGCTTGTAATCCTGAGCATCGTACCATTGAGTGTGGTCGTGTAGGATGCCAAGGCATCCTTTGCAGGACCCTTTGTAACAGCGCCAGTTCGCGCAAACGTAGCACCGTGCTCTGAGCAGTAGAATCTGTTGTCGCTTTGCTGCCACACCAGGGCCTGACCCTCATGCGTACATGCGCTCTGCACAGCTACGTACGAGCCTTGTCCTACACATGCAACAATGATGCCCTGTGTGCGTAGGTAGCCCCCTACTGTCTTGAGCGCAGAATTCTCAGAAGCATTTAGATCTAGGGTAATGTCAACATCCGTTGGTGCAGTGGAAGACGAGCATCCGCCCAAACACTGCGATAATCCGACCCCCGTAGCCAGTACGGTAAGTCCGACAAACGACTGTTGGAAGAACTCTTTGCGATTCATAACTACGTCTTTCGGTAAAGATGGTTCGGTAAAATTCCACAATGTGGTCAAGAGTTACAATGTAGTGAATGTATTCACGAACTATTTAACGACGTGAGCTGTTGGTTCCTCGTCGCATCAATCACATGGTATATGGTTCTCCTGACGTGCTCCCCCAAAATACTACCAACTGAAATGATAGTTTGGTGGTCGAAAGGAGCGAGGTATGGGACATCTCACACCGGTAGAATTCGAAAAACAACTATCTTCACAATCAACTGATCGTATTCACTGTCAATCAAACAGGGGGAAGATCATAGTGGCTAGTTTTAACGACAGTAAACAATAAATAAAAAGTATGAAGACCTTAACAAAAGAAATGCAGGCGGCCTTCACTCCAAATATGGCTTAAGGGGTTCTAAAAAGAGGACATCACAAAATTTTTAAACAAATAAAAAGCAA
>VGVV01000011.1 GCA_016873895.1 Ignavibacteria bacterium | reverse complement strand
TCCCATTCCGAACAGAGTCGTTAAGCCCCGTTGCGCCGATGGTACTGCATCTGAACTGGTGTGGCAGAGTAGGTAATCGCCAGGTTCTCTTTACGAAGCCCTGTGATCAGTGTGGTCGCAGGGCTTTCTTTTTTGAGCAGCGAACACCGAGCAGCGAGTGCCGTGCAACAAATACCGATCGACCCACTTGCATACAGACCTTAACACAGATCGTTAACGGTCATGCGCCCCGTCAGTTTTCCTGACGGATCGTTCCTGTTTGTGCGGTAGTTTCGCACTCCATGCTGACGCTTCTCCATACCGCACTCCTGTTTTTGCCTGTTCCTGCAGTGACAGATTCTATTGCCAGAGATACGTTGCGGCAACCCGAGGTGGTGATTACGGCTTGGCCGTGGCAATGGAATGTGCGTCAAGATCAACAGTCGAAGCTTTCCTTTTCGCGTGCGGAATTAGTGGCGCTCGCCCCTTCGCAGGCACGCGATGTGTTGTCGCTCGTACCCGGTGTGTTTGTTCGGGATTATGGAGGCGCATCGTCGCTTCAGACGGTTTCGTTGAGAGGGGGCTCGTCGTCGCAAGCGCTTGTGCTCATAGACGGCGCTCGGCTTTCCTCAGCACAAAGTGGCTCGGCAGATGTTTCCATGATACCTATGCGTTATGTGTCCTCTGTTGACGTAACTCGTGGCGGAGCTTCGGCACTGTATGGTGCGAATGCTCTTAACGGCATCGTTGATATGCGCCTTCAGTTGCCCATTCAGGATGGCGTTCGTGTTGCGGCCATGGGTGGATCGTTTGATCAATGGGCGCTCTCTGCTGGAGCAACGCAGCACTTCGGACGTATAGCCGTTGGAGCAGATGTTGATCACCTGGGCTCGATGGGATCGTTCCCGTTTACGACGTCGCAGTTTGGGTCTGTGTATGAGGTTAATCGACAGAACAATGACGTGCGATCCACAAGAGCAATAATTCGTGTAGAGGATCCTGGTGCTTTTGCAGCTACGCTCCTTGCCCGTTCAGTAGATCGCGGTGTACCAGGGGCAGTTGTCCAAGGTAACATCACACAGGCTTGTGCACGTCTGCGGGACGTAGACATTATGGGGAATTGGTCTGTTGCATTGGGAGCCCCTTACACATCGGAATGGAAATGGGTGGGCTCATTGCGGAACTTGGACCAAGCATTTCGCGACCCCGATGCAACGCTCATCGGTACACAGGGAATCGATGTCCGCTACATTCAACGCGATGTTACACAGAGCATTGTTACCCAGCATCACGACGTGCTTACCGCACGCGAGGGCTCGCTTTATCTTGGTGGACGCTTCGATGCATCGTTTGCAGATATTCGTGGCCAGTCTCTGCAAGGGGCTGATGGTACAATCTATCGGGGTTCTGTCGGTGCCACATTGGATGCCCAATTCGAGGGTGCAAACGTGCGTATGCCGTCGGCACGTGCCGCGCTTCGTACGGAGTACTTTACCGATATCGGACTCGTTGTATCTCCTCTTGTTGGAATGAACGTGCCCCTTAACGAATCGATTACTCTTCGCACGCTCTGGAGCTACAATGTGCGTCCGCCAAGTTTTAACGAATTATACTATCTGAACTACGGCACTAAGGACCTGCGTCCGGAACGGTCGCACACATTCGAAGTTGGATGTCATGTACGACCAGCAACATGGATAGATCTTGATGCCACGGGGTATTACATCAACACAGCAGACCTTATCGTGAGTGTGCCGGTTAGCCCCGTAATCATGAGTGCGCAAACAGTAGGCGCTGCCCGAACGTTTGGGATGGAGCTCGTTGCCCGAGCCACGGCCTTTCGTGAACGCATGCGCATGCAGTACTCCTATACGTACCTGCAGGCACTCGACGCTACCGGGCGGGCATACCTCAATGGCACGATGCTGCCATACGCACCACCGGAAACAATTTCCGGACTCGTCATGTGGAACGAGCAGGTATGGTTCTGCTCAGCAACGATCTCGTACACGAGCTATCGATACCATTCTACTGGGAACATCTACTCCTCGCTCTTGCAGCCATTTACGCTCGTTGGTGTTCAGGGAGGCGTGCGTGTGCAGGGGGCTCGTTCGCATGCGGACATCCGACTGCAGTGCGATAACTTGTTTAATGTATCCTACGTTGTTGTAGGGGGCTTCCCAATGCCTGGGAGAACTGTGCGGCTTGTTGTTACAATGGAGCTGGGAACGTGAATACCACTTCTCTCTCTCCAGAGATTGTAAAGCTCCATGATACTGCGTGTGATCGTGGCCAGGAAACGTATGCTGACCCAAGCACTGGGTATATCGTGCTTACACGAATCGCTCATGAGAAACGTGGCACCTGCTGCGGTAACGCATGCAGGCATTGTCCCTATGAGTGGCAAAATGTGAAACAGCGTGGCGGAACATTGTTGAGTTTGATCATCGTGATGTTATTGTCGTTGCCCTTTACATCGTTCTCGCAACAGCGATTTGCATTCGATACGGTACATAGTTTCGTACCGGGGTCTGGCCAACGAACCGGCCAAGGGCCCACATTCTTTCCACGCAACATTCTTACCGGTCCATCACCCAGTGCACGCGCAGATGTTCCATCTACCGACCCCCGGGAAATCTGCTCACTGGGGTTAGGAGGCTCGATCACGCTTGGACTTCGCTCCAAGGTAATCGTCGATGGACCAGGTGCAGACGTTACAATTTTTGAAAATGCGTTCTATTATAACGGTGGAAAGATTTTTGCAGAGCCAGCTCGTATTGAGCTTAGCGCAGACGGAATCACATGGAAGCAGGTACCTTTTGATTCGCTTACTCTGCAAGGTCTTGCTGGTGTTTCACCAACGCTAGATCCCAATGCAACAAGTCCGGCTACTTCAGGGGGCACTCATATTGATCTTGCAATAGCAGGTATCGATTCTGTGCGCTGGATACGCCTTACCGACGTAACACAAATTGTCCTGAGCAACCGCTCAAGTCCGTTCTATGATCCAACATTATCGGGATTCGATCTCGACGTCATTCTTGCATGGCACTACGTAGACCGTGCATTTGAGCTTTTCATTGAACATGATTTCCAGCGTGATGTTGCTCGCATTGGCGCTGCAGATGAATCGGTCTTTGAGGTTTTTGCCACAAGTGGTGAACGCATAGTGCAGGAGAGTCTCAACCCCGGATTCCATTCGGTTTCCCTCGGCGATCTGGCACCAGGCTGTTATTTCGTAGTTGCCCGCAGTGGTCAAGTCTGGCAAACAATGAAAGTACAGAGATGAGGCAGGCACTACTCATTGGACTGTTGCTGTCGGTAGCATTTTCTGGGTGTGTCCCAACACCCAGTGCGCCAGACGTTGGAGTAGTAAAGATCGACTCAAGTGGAATCTTTGTGCTCTGTGAAGGTCTGTGGAGACAAGACAACGCAACGCTGGCATTTCTCGGAGATGCTGGCAACAACATCCAAGACTTTGTGAGTGCTGTAAATCCGGGATTACGCCTGGGTGATACTAGCTCGGACATCCATGTACGTGGAGACAAGGTGTTCGTGGTTGTCAATGGATCTCGCACTATTGAAGTGTTTCATAGAAAATCTGGTCTATGGGCTGGGCGTCTGCGCTTTACAGATAATCGTGAGCCCTATAAACTTGCGTTTGTTAATGACTCAATAGCACTGTGTACCTTTCTCAACGACAATACAATCGCTGAGTTAGACATGGTCTCGATGTCGATTCGAGTGCAGCGCGCTATTGTTGGTCCAGCTCCTGAAGGAATCGGCGTGATCGGCAACCACGTCTACGTTGCAATTAGTGGTTTGGGAGATTTGCGTTCGGCAGAGCCGGGAGCGGGATCTGTGGTCGTTCTCGATAGACTTGAGTTGCAGCCCATTGACACCATCCCACAGCTGCCGAATGCGATGTCTGTGCAAACAGACACAGAACGAGGAATAGTATGGTTAAGCTATCGCAACCTCCGGTCAACACCTGACTCACTTGGCGGCATCATTGCACTCGATGCGAAGACGCGGCAGATTATGCGGGCTTGGAGGTTCCCCTCGCCAAGAGGTATTGCACTCGATAGGCAATCAGGCATATGCTATGTACTGCATGAAGAGGGAGTTGATGAGCTTTCTCCTCGCATCGCCAAGCCCCTTCGCATTCTCAACCATACATCTCGAGCCCCCAACGACATATGGTATGGCCTCGGCGTCTCTCCCTCACGCCAAACTCTCTACGTGTGCAACGCACGATCGTACGTCACCAATGGCGAGGTACGGGTCTATCGTACAGATGGAGTTCTGATCAACACCATCGATGTAGGTGTGAACCCTGCGGGAGTTGGAAGCACAGATTACTAATTACGAATTACGAGTTACGAATTACGAATTACAGATTACAGATTACAGGTTACAGATTACAGAATACAGATTACAGACTAATGTGGGCATGAGGTCATCGGTAATTCGTAATTCGTAATTCGTAATTCGTGACCTATCCTACCTCACCTTATACACTTCGTCGCTCAAGATCTTCTTGATACGTTCGATATGATCGCCTTGCATTTCGATAGACTGGTCGACGATTTGTCCACCTGCGCCAAGCGACTTTTTGAAGAGGGTTAGCAGCCTGTTGAGCTCCATCGGGTGAGAGAAAAATCCCCATACAATGGTGACAAGCTTGCCGCGACGTTTCTCGGTTCGCACTCGCAGTTGGAGGACTTGTCCGTCGTGTCCGACGCGCTTCTTCGTATCGTCTTGTTTTGGTTTCTCGGGCATCCCGAGTAGCGATCCAAGTTCATCTAATCCAGGCATACCGCAATGTAATTACTTTTGTCTGATGCGCACAGTACTTGCCATACCAGCAATCGTCGTTATAACGCTTGTTTATGCGTTAATCGTTAGCCTGCACATGATTCTGTGGAGGAATGGCGACGTCTATTTTGCCTATGCTCGTTCATGGTCGAAAAAAATACTGTGGCTAGCTGGAGTGCGCGTTGAGTTGCGTGGAGCACACAATCTTGTGCCTGCAGAACGATACATCTATGCCGCTAATCATACTAGTCTGTTTGATATCCCTGTAATACTTGCCTTTGTACCCGATAATGTTCGCATTATGTACAAGCAGGAACTGGAGAGGATACCCGTGTTTGGATGGGGCTTACGATTATCTCCATTTATCTCAATCAATCGTGAACGCAGCAGGCAGGCAGCCGGTACGTTGGAAGAAACCGTTGCGTCAATGCAAACTGGTAGTTCAGTACTGGTGTTTCCAGAGGGTACAAGAAGTAAGGATGGAGCACTCGGTGTATTTAAACGTGGTGCATTTACAATGGCAGTCCGCAGTGGACGTAAGATTGTCCCGATGTCGATTCATGGAGCTCACAGGCTGTTTGCCCCCGGCTCTATGCGTATCGTTGGGGGGAGTGTGGTGGTATCACTGCACCACCCCATTGACGTGCCTCACGAAGCGTCTCGGGAGCAAGAGAAGATATTGATGTCGGAAGTACGTGAGATCATCGCCTCTGATGTAGTTTCGCAGTCATGACCGTACAAGACATACATGCAATTGCCGAACTGGCACGCTTGCGCTTTACTGATGAACAAGCGCAGGTGTTTCTTGCCGAGTTTGAGAAGATCATTTCTGCTGTCAGCGTTATCAATAACGTAGATATGAGCAGTGTTGAGCCAATGACAGCAGTTACCCAACAGGAGAATGTGCTGCGCGATGATGTAGCAGGCCAGACGGTTCCTACCGCTGACGCACTCCGCAATGCACCGAAGAAGAACGAGGCCTTTATCAAAGTTCCAAAGGTTCTCGGATGATCGTGGGCATTATTCCTGCCCGTTATGCCGCAACGCGGCTGCCAGGCAAGCCCCTTGTGGACCTATGTGGCCAGTCAATGATTGAGCGTGTTTGGAGAGCTGCGCATGCATGTGCACAGCTTGATCGCGTGATCATCGCAACAGATTCTGAACTGATCATGCAGGAGGCCCAGCGCATAGGTGCCGAGGCCATGCTAACCGACTCCGAACTGCCGAGCGGCACGGACCGCTGTTATGCAGTTGCACAAATGCTGGATATAGAGCCCGATGTTGTGATCAACATTCAAGGTGATGAGCCTTTGCTTCAGCCTAAAGTGCTAACACAACTCGTAGACGCTCTCGTCGTGAGCAGCGCAGATGTTTCAACGCCCGTAACGCGGATCACAAACCACGATGACCTGCTTGATCCGAATGTTGTCAAGGTTGCAACAACTGCAAGTGGCATGGCTGTATACTTCTCGCGATCGCCTATCCCTTACCTGCGAGGTGCGGAGATTCGTCAATGGCTTGACTACCAGACTTACTGGAAGCACATTGGTGTGTATGCATACCGCATGGCTGCCCTTGAACGTCACGTGGCCTTGCCGGTCTGTGCCCTTGAACGTTCTGAGTCGCTGGAGCAGCTCCGACTTCTCGAAGCGGGCAGTCGTTTTGTATGCGTTGAAACCGACGTGGAATTTATCAGCGTCGATACTCCTGAAGATGCCGAGAGGGTGCGTGCATTTCTAGCACAACACCCTCTCTAATGCAATTATTCTTTTTTGAAAAGACGGCTACGTCTACCAGATAAACCACTCAATACCTACAGCAGGTTTGAGCAGACCAAAGGCCAACTCAGAGTTACCGTTAAGAGGCAATTCAATTGCAGAGAGCTGGGCGTAGATGTGCACGTCTTTCGCCGGGAAATACGACGCCCCAGCACCAGCAATGAGGTCCATCTTGCTTCCAAAATATAGTCGCTGTGTACCATCTTTTAACTGGGCCCTGTCAGAGATAAGCACAGATCCAATGACGAACGGATGAAAGTTTCCATTGTGTGATAAAAAGTAGCGTACTTGCGGCGCAATGGTAGGTGCAAACTTGCCGTCAATGTATGCCCCAAGCTGAAATCCCAAATGTACGTCTTGTCCGATAACATAGGTAAGGTTAGCCCCCTCTGCCCATCCTGTAGATGCCCCCAATCCGATACTCTCTTCTTTGGGCTGCGCATAGGCAATGATGGTTGCAAGTGTTATCGTGCAAAAAAGATATACTAGCCTCTTCATGAATAGATCCTCTACAATGGTATGTGATTGACTGCGTCCAAATATAGCTCTGACCCGTAACTTCGCAGGGCATTAGAATTCCACATGAACGTGATCACAGTACACCCATACACAGCGTCGAACAAACAGGAGTGGGATGCATTTGTTGCAGCATCGAACAATGGTACGATGTTTCACATGCAGCAATTCCTCGATTATCATCCAGAGGGTAGATGGAATTGGCGTCATCTCATGTTTCGTGATGGTCAGAAACTGGTGGCTGTTCTACCTGGGGGCATCAACAAGGAGGGAGCATTCTGGTCTCCTACTGGTGCATCGTATGGTTCGATTTGTACGATGGACGCATCATTCGAGCTAACGCTTGCTGTGGTCGATGCATTTATTGAGTACTGCCGATCCGTTGGTATTCATGATGCATATCTGATACCAGCACCATTGATCTACACGCTCAACTACAGTCAGCACCATGAATATGCGATGCTCTACCGTAAGGCTGACTTTGAGTTGCACTATATCTCGCATGCCATAGACTTAAAGCACGGACGAGATTTCTTTGCGCACTTCTCTGTGTCTGCTCGCAGGAATATCAACCGCATTCTGCGGAATAAACGTATCTGTATTCGAGAAAGTGATGATTACGAAACGTTTCATCGCATCCTTGTTGAGAACAAGGCCAAGCATGATGCCAAGCCAACGCATACTTTGGAGGAACTCCTGCGTTTGCGCGAGCTGATGCCTGAGAAGCTTCGCCTAACTATGGTCTATCACGACGATATACCAATTGCTGGTTCGCTGCTGTTTTTGCCCAATAGCAAGGTGGCTTTATGCTTCTATAACATGCTTCTGTATGAATATGAGCATTTACATCCTGTTTACCTGATCATGTATGAAACATGCCAATGGGCCGTTGAGAGGGGTTTTGAATGGGTGGATATTGGTGTTTCTCAAGACACAAAGTCGGACAATCCAATGACGCCTTCCATTCACCTTATCAATTTTAAAGAGCGTTTTGATTCTCGGGGCATCTTGCGGTCTACATACCATCTGCACACCAGGTAACGTGATGCAGCACTGCGATGTTTTGTTGGTTGCACTCGCGGATATCACGCGCGATGCTCGAACTGCTAATCTTGCAGATGCACTAGCTAAACGTGGGCTCTCAGTTTTGGTGCTCGGTGGCTTCAGTGATCGTCTGGACACAACGTTTGAGAAAATCGTTTGGAAAGATCCTGGCGGACGAGCGCTGCGCAGGTGGTGGTCGTTAACGCGAATGTGTTCAACTTCAACGGTATCCGCCAAGATTGTGATTGCCATGGACGTGTTCGCATTGGCTGGATCTGCAGTAATTGCTGGGAGATCACGTGCTCGATTGTTCTATGACATGCGCGAACTCAACTTTGCTCTTGGACCACTGCAAGGGCGGGGCGTCAAACAAACGATTATCACCCGCCATGAGGAACGGCAGCTGCGCACTGTTGATACAATCATCGTTTCGGGCGAACTGGATGCGGAATTGGTTCGAGACAGATTTCGACTTGCTAGCAGGCCGTTGGTGCTCCTGAACACACCTCCGTACAAGGACGCAGTGCCTAGCCCCTTGCGCCAACGATGTTCGCTTTCGGAAAACGTACCTCTTGTTCTTTATCAGGGGGTGGTTCATCATGGGCGTGGCATCGCACCCTTCTTTGAGGCAATGAAGCTGATGCCGGATGTTCACCTTGCGGTGCTTGGTGATGGTCCTGCGCTAACCGAGCTTCAATCATGGGCCAGGCAGATGGGTGTTTCAGATCGTGTGCACTGGCTTGGAAGCGTGCCGTATAACGAGTTGCATTCCTACACCTGCGGTGCTGATCTAGGATTATGCCTTATAGAGCCGCTCTCGCTTAGCTATGAATATGCGCTCCCAAATAAACTGTTTGAGTACATGAACGCACGTATCCCATCGATCGTTACAGACCTACCAGCGATGCGCCAGCATATCGAGAAGTACCCTGTAGGGGGCTTGGTGCAGAGAGTCCTTTCTCCCGAAGAGATTGCACATGTAACGCAGACGTTGCTCAGTGGCGATGCACGGCGAGCGTGCATCAACGCATGTGAGTCGATTCGTGAGTTGTCGCATGAACATCAGGTTCATGTTGTATGCGCAGCAATTGAACATACTCTGCAAGCAAGATGATCTATCTGCTTCTTTTTATTCAACAGCTGATAGCATCAAGCACACACCTCGTTACCGATGACATTACAGAGATGTTGCATCCAATCCATGTCGTGCTCGTGCGAGGTCTCTTTACATGCAGCGCGTTTGCTTTATGGTTTGCCATTCGAAGAAGAACATGGAAGTCAGTACAACGTCAGGACCTTATGCTCATAGTTGTGCTTGGACTATTAAACATTTCCATCAATCAAGTGCTGTTTGTTTGGGGTGTCAAGTTTACTACCGCACCCAATGCATCTCTTGCATATGCACTCACCCCTGTCTTTGTTGTCTTTTTGGCTAGCATAGTTTATCGTCAAAAGGTTTCCATAAAGAAATGGATAGGCATTGTTACTGCAATCGCTGGTGCAGTTGTCGTGCTTAATGAACGGGGCCTGCAGGTGCTGCCTGAGCAATCGTTGGGCAACGTCATGGTTTTATGTGCCAGTATCTCGTGGGCGGCATATACATTTTACAGTCAGCAGCTTATCGAGCGATATGGTGCCGTTCAGGCAATTGCGCTCACGTTTTTTGGTGGAATGCTGCTGTATGTGCCATTGTGGATTGTAGCGCCGGTTCATGCGCCTTTTGACGTATTGACAGGGCGCGATTCTGCATCGGTTTGGCTTGAGTTGTTTTATCTCGGTGTTGTAACATCTGCCATCGGCTATGGGCTATGGTATGTAGCCTTGAGTAGGCTGCAATCAAGCAATGTGGCCGTTTTCAACAATCTACAGCCTATTCTTACCTCAATACTAGCGCTGATGCTATTCAATTTAGAGCCTTCCATAAGCTACATCGTTGGCGGCGTATTAGCTCTTGCCGGGGTGGTAATAACTCAGCGATCGTAGATACTGACACATGGCTTTGCATCCGTAGATTTGGGCAGCCATCTATCAACCTAAAGGAATCCACTATGTTGCTGGAAGCAAAACAAACTCAGGCTATCTGCATCGACATACAAGAGCGTCTCTTCCCGCACATACATGAATACAACGAACTCGCGCGACGCTCCGCAATCTTGATTCGCGGTCTGCAGCTATTAGAAGTTCCGATTCATGTTACAGAGCAATATGTAAAGGGGCTTGGTGAAACGATTCCGAGCATCCGAGAGGCACTGGATGAATACGATGCCATCGAGAAGATCACATTTAGTTGTTGTGGGTCTACGGATATCGAAGCCAACATCCTTGGCAGTAGCCGACACCATGTATTGCTATTCGGTATCGAGACTCATGTGTGCGTTTTACAAACTGCCTTAGACCTGATTGAGCTTGGCAGAACTGTGATTGTTGTCGAGGATTGCGTCTCCTCGCGTTCAGCAAACGATAAGCGGATTGCAATCGAACGCATGAGACAGCATGGGGCAGTTATTACAACAATGGAATCGATACTGTTTGAGTTCTTGCGCGAGGCTGGCACTGAGACGTTCAAGAAGATATCTGCACTGGTAAAGTAGCGAGGTGCGAAACATGGATGAACAACGTATTAGCTCGGTTCTGCAAGAAGAGCGAACGTTTGCCCCTTCTCGAGAGTTCTCTGAACGAGCTCTCATATCAAGCAGTAAGTCGCTAGCCAAGCTTGCGAAGTCTGCTGAACAGGATGTCGTAACCTTTTGGGAAGAGCGTGCCAAGGAGTTGGCGTGGTTCAAACCTTGGAAGAAGGCATTTACATGGAAACATCCCCATGCTCAATGGTTTGTTGGAGGCTCAACAAACCTTTCGATGAATTGTCTTGACCGTCACTTAGCAGATGCTCGCCGCAATAAAGCAGCCATCATTTGGGAAGGCGAACACGGAGAGCAGCGAACACTAACGTATCACCAGCTGCACAGAGAAGTTTGCAAAGCATCGAACATGCTTCGCAGTCTTGGCGTTGTAGCAGGTGACGTGGTGGCTATCTACATGGGTATGGTACCTGAGGCTGCTATCGCAATGCTTGCCTGCGCTCGCATTGGGGCTGTGCACAACGTGATCTTCGGTGGATTCAGCAGTGCGGCACTTCGCGAGCGCATGAACGACTCCAAGGCAAAAGTCTTGATCACGCAAGATGGAGCAATCCGACGCGGTGAAACATCGGGGTTAAAGGCAGCCGCAGACGAAGCTCTTCTGAAATGCAAATCAGTGAAGCACGTCGTGGTGCTGCGTCATTCAGGTGACAGCGTTGCTATGAAGGCACGTCGCGATGTGTGGTGGCATGAGCGAATGGAGACCGTAACAGCAGAATGTGAGCCGGAATCGTTGAGTTCTGAACACCCACTTTTCATACTCTATACAAGTGGATCAACGGGCAAACCCAAGGGTATTCTGCACACTACAGGCGGCTACATGACGCAGGTGGCCTATACGAGTAAGGTCGTATTCGACCTGCATGATGAAGATGTGTATTTCTGTACTGCTGATATTGGATGGATAACAGGACACTCGTATGTGGTGTATGGTCCGCTTCTTAATGGAGCAACAATCGTTATGTATGAGGGGGCTCCCAATTGGCCAGATGCAGGACGATTCTGGGACATTATCGAGCGGCATGGCGTAACAATATTCTACACGGCGCCAACGGCAATCCGATCATTCATGAAGTGGGGAGATCAATGGCCCCGTGACTACGACCTTTCTTCGTTGCGGCTGCTCGGCACAGTTGGAGAGCCAATCAATCCCGAGGCGTGGATGTGGTATCATACCGTGATTGGAGGGGAACGCTGTCCGATCGTAGATACCTGGTGGCAAACCGAAACTGGGGCGATTATGATATCACCGGTTCCTGGTGCAACCGTTACAAAGCCTGGAACAGCTACAAAGCCCCTTCCCGGAATCCAGATTGATGTAGTTCGCAAGGACGGAACGTCGTGCAAACCGAATGAGGGGGGGCTGCTGGTTGTTAAACACCCTTGGCCGTCGATGTTACGAACAGTCTATGGTGATGACAAGCGTTACGTAGAAACCTATTGGAGTGAATTCCCCCAATCGAAATCTCACCCAGGATGGTACTTTACAGGTGACGGTGCTAGAAAAGATACCTCTGGTAACATTTGGATTATCGGCAGGGTAGATGATGTTGTAAACGTAAGTGGCCACAGGCTGGGTACTGCAGAGATCGAGAGTGCCTTGGTCTCTCACCCTGCGGTGGCAGAGGCGGCCGTTGTGGCGCGTCCAGATACGGTGAAAGGGCAGGCTTTAGTTGCATTCGTTACGGTTAAGGCTACCCATGCGCGTGCAGATACTAAAAAGCTTGCGGCATTACTACGAGAGCATGTAGCGCGCGAAATCGGTCAGATTGCCAGACCAGACGACATACATTTTGCCGAAGCCCTACCCAAGACACGAAGCGGCAAGATCATGAGGCGTTTGCTACGCGAGATCGTAACAGGTGCAGTTGCAACAGGCGATACCACTACGCTTGAGGATGCCGCAGTTCTGGAACGATTGCGGTGATTGTCCTGTACCTATTTTTGAACCTATGAGCATTCGCAAAGCCGTTATTATGGCCGGAGGCTTTGGCACTCGACTTCGTCCGTTAACGATGTCGAGTCCGAAGCCCATGGTTCCCGTTGCCAATAGACCCATGATGGAACACATCGTGGAACTGCTAAAGAAGTACGGCATACACGATGTTGTATCGCTACTGTACTTTCAACCTGAGCACATTACAGAGTACTTCGCCGATGGTGTTGATCACGGTATATCAATGCGATATATGTTGGCCGAGGCTGACTTTGGCACAGCTGGCAGCGTGAAGAATGCTCAGCAGTTTCTCGATGAGCGATTCATCATCATCTCAGGTGATGTTCTTACTGACATCGATATCGACAAGGCTGTGGCCTTTCATAAAGAGCGTGGCGCTGCAGCAACAATCGTGCTAACGCGTGTAACAGAGCCCCTTCAGTATGGTATTGTGATGACGGATGCTGAAGGCCGTATCACGCGCTTCTTAGAGAAGCCAACATGGGGCGAAGTCTTTAGTGATACGATTAATACCGGAATTTACATTCTTGAACCCGAGGTCTTAGATCTCATACCAGCGAAAACAGAGTTCGATTTCAGCAAAGACCTCTATCCGCTTATGCTGCAGAAGGGGATGCCCCTTTATGGATATATCGCGGATGGATACTGGAAAGATATTGGCAATCTACATGAATACCAGTTAGCACACAATGATGTCTTGCGCGGGTCGGTCCATGTTGAATTCAAGGGGCAGTCGCACGATTCATACGTGCATGGTGCAGGGCTAACACTGGCGGCAACAGCAGCATTGGATGGATTGGTAGTGATCGGCGATAATGTAACAATTGGTGAGCATGCTCGCATACGTAATTGTGTTATCGGCGATGGCTGCGTGATTGGTCATGGTGCTGTTCTTACAGATACTGTCTTATGGAAGAACGTTCAGGTGGGCGACTACGCAGAGATCAATCATGCGGTTGCCTGTAATAACGTTACTGTTGGGTCGTTGGCCGTAATTGGCGAGAATGCCATTATTGCAGAAGATTGCGTTATTGGCGAGAATGCAAGATTGTTTGCCCACGTGAAACTCTGGCCGCGAAAAGTTGTAGAATCCCATGCAATCGTTACTCGCTCTATTGTACAGGAGGAGCGCTGGTCTCGTGAGCTCTTTACCGATGCTCGTATCAGTGGAATAGCGAACATCGAGGTGAATCCAGAGTTTGGGGCAAAGCTGGGCAGTGTGTTGGGCGTCTCGTTTGGCGTTGGCACTACCGTGGTTGCTTCTCGCGACGATGATCCCGTATCACGTATTATCAAGCGAAGCATCACAGCTGGTATCATGAGTGCAGGGGGCAATGTGTCTGACCTACAGACAACATCCATACCGCAAACACGCCAAGAGCTGAAGTCCGGAAAGTTTATTGCTGGATTCCACGTGCGCAGATCGCCACGCAATGAGCATCAAACAGATATTATCATCTTTGGACGTGACGGAAGGGATATACCCCCATCGCAGACAAAAGCAATTGAGCGCTTTTATTTTGGTGAAGATATTCGAAGAGTTGATCACACGGCTGTCGGACGGCTCACATTCCCAGAACGTTCAACGGCCATGTACATCGATCGAATGCTGTCATCATTGCATGAAGACGTTATCCAACAACAGCAGTTTAAGCTGCTTGTTGACTTCTCATTTGGGCTTGCTTCCACGGTGTTCCCACAAATTCTGGGAGAGCTGCAGTGTCGTACGTTGTCGATGAATAATTATGTAGACTCAGCTCACTTTGCTGATCCGCTTAGTGAAGTACTTGATGAGTCTGCGACCATCATGAGATCGCTTGGATATCAGATTGGCTTCAAGTTTGATCCAGGAGCAGAGAAGTTGGCACTCGTAGATGAACGTGGCGTGTGGTATACTTCTTTGCGGTTATTGACCATCGTTACAAAGCTTGTTCTCGAGACCTACAAGGAACGTGAGCCGTATGTAATTGCTATTCCCGTTCAGGCAACAGAGGAGATCGAGGCAATCGCCAAGGACTACAATGTAGAAGTACGGAGAATACGTAATTCACATTCGGCAATGATGGAAGCAACGAAAGACGCAAACGTGGCATTTGTTGGCGGCACACGTGGAGGCTTCATTTTTCCCGAATTCTTGAATGCCTCGGACGGACTCTATACAGCGGCAAAGATTCTTGAAATGCTGGCAAAGACAGGCCTAACACTGTCGGACCTCGACATGGGATTGCCAAAAAGATACCAATCCACGATGATGGTTAACTGTCCCTATGAGTCTCGTGGAACGGTGATGCGCCTCGCCATGGAGCACACAGAACGCAAGGATAGGATGCTGATCGACGGTGTGAGAGTTCGCGAAGGCAATTCAACCGTACTTTTGCTCCCACACAAAGAGGAAGAGCTATTCATTGTGACTGCAGAAGCCCCCAGTTCTCACGAGGCAGAAGCGTTGCGTGATCGCTATACTGCGTTGGTAGAAACATGGCGTTCAGGAAAGTAATATGGACATGAAGATCACAGATATCCTTAACCCAGCTTGCATCCGATTGAACATGGAGGCAACGAGCAAGTCTGATGTGCTCGTTAAGATGGTAGACCTCCTTGATGCAGGTGGTAAAGTACTCGATAAGGTTAAACTGCACAGTGTTATTCATGAGCGCGAAAAGTTAATGTCTACTGGCATCGGCAACGGAGTTGCTCTGCCTCATGGTAAGACAGATGCAGTTCAGGAATCAATGATAGCCTTGGCAACGCTACAACAACCCATAGACTTTGATGCGCTTGACGACAATCCTGTCTCAATTATTATTCTTCTTGTAGGCACCGATTCCAACGTTGGCCTTCACCTTCGTTTGCTTTCACGTATTTCACGTATGGTTGGTTCGGAGCAGTTCCGAACAGCGTTGATGCATGCCAAGTCAGTGGACGACGTGATGCTTCTGCTTGCATCGCAAGAAGAGGAACGTCTATGAGTATGCATGCTGTACGGGGTACCAAAGACGTGTTTGGCGATGAGATGCTACTCTGGCATCGTGCTGAGCAGGTGTTTCGGGAGGTAACGGCAGCATTTAATTATCGTGAATTTCGAACACCCATATTTGAACACACAGAAGTCTTCAAACGTGGTGTTGGACAAGACACCGATATTGTCGGTAAAGAGATGTACACCTTCGAGGATCGTGGTGGAGACTCTCTTACACTTCGACCTGAACTTACCGCACCGATTGTGCGTGCATGTATTGAGCATAGCCTATTGCACCATAATCCTGTGCAGCGGATTTGGTATGCTGGACCACAATTCCGGTATGAGCGGCCGCAAAAAGGACGCTATCGCCAGTTTCACCAGTTTGGTGCTGAATGCGTAGGATCTCCGCATCCCGAGGCTGATGCAGAAGTTATTCTCTTGTCGTATGAAGCGCTGCGCCGATTTGGCGTTACATCTTTCAAACTCGAGATCAATTCTCTAGGTAATGCGGCAGTTCGAGCGGCTTATCGTAGTGCTCTGATCGAATTCTTCGAGCATCACAAAGGCGAGCTGTCGGAGGAGAGCCAGAAGAGGATGTATACCAATCCGCTTCGTGTTCTTGATTCGAAAAACGAGAAGGATAGGCAGGTCGTTGCATCTGCACCGTTATTGCAAGACTATCTTGATGAAGAGTCGAAAATTCACATGACGTCTGTGCTTGCATTGCTCAATTCTGCCGGTGTACCATATGTGATTAATCCATATCTGGTTCGTGGACTCGACTATTACAACCATATCGTGTTCGAGTTTACGACAGATGCGTTGGGAGCACAAAATGCAATCGGAGGAGGCGGACGCTACGATCCATTGTTTGCATTGCTGGGTGGTGGCGATCAACCGGCAGTAGGCTTCTCCATTGGAATCGAGCGTATGATTCTACTGCATCAGGCAGAACACAGTCAAGAAGCATTGGTAGAGTCCGAACCACGTGGCGTGTACATCATTGCAATCGGTGATTCTTCGCGCGATACAGTGCATACACTAGCCGTGCAGTTGCGCCGTGAAGGAATCCATGTGGTAACCGATCTTTTGCGCCGCTCGATCAAGGCGCAGATGAAAGATGCGAACCGCGAGAATGTGGCATTCACCGTTATGATAGGAGACGATGAATTGGCAACAGGCAGTGCAGTACTTAAAAATATGGTCACCGGCGAGCAGCAAACAATCAATCAGTCTGCTGTCGTATCCGTGGTAAAGTGAATATGAATGATGAACGTATCGAACCGTCGATTGATCATGAATATCTGATCGATGTTGGAGTCGAGGTTGACGCTGAAACGCGGGAGCGTATGCTCGTTGTGCGTGTTCAAACCGTGAGAGAGTTCACCTCGTATGCTTACGACATAACGCTTCATCTTTCGATCAACGCAAGTAAGAATCAGGTGTTGCTCGAAGTAGGGGGCTTATCTATCCCTTCCGTTATGATGCCTGCCAAGGGCGGTGCTGTTTCTGAAAGTCGAGTTAAGCTCATGCCGGCCGGCACATATGAGTTTATGATAATCAAGAAGAATCGTACGCTCACTACAACATTGGCCGTTACCGATACAGGGAACGTGACGGCTATGCCAGCGGCCAATGCATTCGCAGCCATCAAACCATAGGTACATGGCAGATAAGTCACGATCCGGGCGTGTTGATCGAATTCGCATTTTTCGTGCGAGTGTTACCAAGTGGCAATTGAAACTGTCGCTAACGCTGCTTGGCCTTGGCATCATGGCAGCCGTGCTGTACTTCACGAAGCAGATAGTTGATCAACTTGCAGCCAATGAACGACGAACAGTTGAACTCTCTGCCAGAATCCTCAAACGCGAGTTTGAGAAGAATGATGCCACGGGGTATCTCTATTACATGGACCTGGTTACGCAGTTTGTCTACTTCCCTGTAATTCTTACCGATCCAGACGGACAGCCGATTATGGGCATTCGCCCAGGTACAAAGGATACAACGTATCAACAGTATGCGATCAATGTTGACATTGATGAGCAATTGCCTCTGGCTCAGCAGGAGCAGTTCTTGCAGGAGCAGATCGCGTACATGAGGGCTGATTACCCTGCATTTGACATTAAAGATCCATCTGGCAACGTGATGCTGAAGATGTACTATACCAACTCATCGATAGTACGTCAGTTGCGATACATGCCATTTGTTGAGATACTTATAGTGGCCTCGTTTATCCTTGTTGGCTACGTGGCATTTTCGACGATTCGCAAGAATGAAGAATCAAACATCTGGGTAGGATTGGCAAAAGAGGCGGCCCATCAGTTGGGGACACCACTGTCGAGTTTGCTAGCATGGCTAGAACTATTGCGGCTTAGTAAGAACGAGCCGGACCAAGTTGTTGCAGTTGCCGACGAAATGGGGCAGGACGTAGAACGCCTAAAAGTTATCGCGAACCGTTTTGCCAAGATAGGATCGCAGCCGAAGCTTGATCCAGCGAACATTGCATCGGTTATTGAATCGGTATGCCACTACTTTGAGACGCGCCTGCCAAATCTTGGCAAGCGCGTAACGTTGGTTCGGCAGCTCGACACTACTATCGAAGCGCGGATTAACGTTGAGCTCTTTGAGTGGGTTGTCGAGAATCTCATTAAGAATGCAGTAGAGGCCATGGAGCGTCAGGATGGCGTTATAACAATAGCGCTTAAGACAAAGCCCCGTGGTAAGATCAGTGTTACCGTTGCCGACAACGGTAAAGGCATGACGCGTAAGGTGGCAAAAAAGATTTTTCAGCCGGGTTATACTACGAAGAAGCGGGGATGGGGTCTCGGATTATCCTTATCTAAACGCATCATAGAAGACTACCATGGTGGAAGCTTATATGTGAGCGAAACACATGTTGGTTTGGGCACAACCTTCTGCATTGAGGTACCAACTGTATGAGTGGTGAACGACCAGAGCCATCAAACATCGATTGGTTTATCTTGCTGCCAATTGTTGCGTTGCTGTTGTTCAGCGTAGCATTTGTCTACAGCGCAAGCGCAACATTTGCAGACGTAAAAATGGGTTCGTCGGAGGGTATGGCATGGAACCATGCCATACGCGTGTTGCTCGGCCTTGGCATCATGATGCTGTTTGCTAAAATTGATTATAGAGTCTTCGAAAGAGCATCGTCCACCATCATGCTGGTTGCTTACGGATTCCTGTTCATGGTTTTAGTGATGGGGGTTAGTCAAAAAGGGGCAAGCAGATGGGTGCAATTAGGTCCACTTAATTTCCAGCCTTCGGAGCTGGCAAAATATGCGGTGGTGCTGCATACTGCCGTACTCCTCAGTGCTAATCAAGCTCGCGTGCGTTCCTGGCGCGAGGGCATGCTGCCGGTACTCATGTGGACACTGCCGGTGAGCGTTCTGATAGCTCTGCAACCGAACCTCTCGACAGCCACGGTGATTTTCCTCATCGTTACCGTGATGATGTTTTTGGCAGATGTGAAACTAACGCATCTGCTAACCCTTGGCGCAACGGGATTTGCTATTGCGGGTATCTATGCAATGACTGCAGAATATCGCAGGCGCCGCCTGATTTCGTTTTTTGGTGGCGAGGGGGCTCCCGCTGATGAAAATGTCCGCTATCAGGTGGATCAAGCCCTGATTGCTTTTGGTAACGGTGGATTCACGGGTGTTGGTCCCGGGCAAAGCCGTCAGCGCGACTGGTTCCTGCCCGAATCATATGGAGACTTCATATTCTCGATCGTAGGTGAAGAGTATGGCTTTATTGGCATCTGTTTCCTGATTGGTGCCTTCGCATTGATCATGTGGCGCGGTTACATTGTTACAAAGAAAGCGCCTGATGCGTTCGGACGTCTATTGGCCGGTGGAATCACTACTACCCTGGCCGTGTATGCCTTTGTCAATGCAGGTGTAACATGCGGCGTTCTGCCAACCACTGGATTGCCAATGCCGTTTATATCGTATGGTGGATCGAGCGTGTTTTTTAGTGCCATTGCTGTAGGGGTATTGCTCAATATTTCCTCGCAAGCTGGTGTGTATCGACGAAAACGACCTCTCCCAGATTCGTAATACCCTGTATTTTCAACGAATTTGTAGTATTATCGTAGCGCGATGCACGATTCAGCCACCAAGTTATACTTCTCAATAACCGAAGTATCCAAGATGCTCGGCGAGGAGCAGCATGTACTCCGATATTGGGAGAGAGAGTTCACGCAGTTGCATCCGCGCAAGAACCGTGCGGGAAATCGTATATATACGGAACGTGACATCGCTGTTCTTATCGTGATTCGTAAGCTGTTGCGCGAAGAGCGCTACACTGTAGCTGGTGCGAAAGATTACATCAAGGCAAATGGCATACCCGAGCATATCGCAGACGATCTCAAGCTTACCCTCAAGCCCCTTTCCACGACCGAGGTTGCAGCGCAGGAGAATCCGCATACAACTCCAGACCCCGAAAGAATGAAGCTTGCCAAGGAGTTAGTGCAGGAACTGCGAGATTTGGCAGCCGCGCTGCGCGTGCAAAAGCCATAAACGACCCTGCAATTGGGGCTGCTTTTCGTATATTCGCAGCCCATATCACGGTCCCGTGGTAGAGTGGCTATACAGAGCTCTGCAAAAGCTTGTACATCGGTTCGAATCCGGTCGGGACCTCTTAAACGATTCAATATCACGTAGAAAGAGTATGGCAACAACAGCCGATCTCCGTGTAGGAGCAGTCATCCGTCATAACGGAGAATTGTGCGTCGTTCTAGAGTCCATCCACCGTACACCGGGCAACTTGCGCGCCTTTTATCAGGTTAAAATGCGTGTTATCAAAACCGGTAAGCTGCGT
Organism: Ignavibacteria bacterium; assembly: GCA_016873895.1. GTDB lineage: Bacteria > Bacteroidota > Ignavibacteria > Kapaibacteriales > Kapaibacteriaceae > UBA10438. Next base: position 40,668 of record VGVV01000011.1, on the reverse strand, counting down.
GAAGAGCGTTTTCGCTCTGGTGAGACAATCGAGTTCGTCCGCGTAGAAACGAGAAATTTCCAGTATCTGTACAAAGATTCTGACATGTTCATGTTCATGGACCAGGAGTCATACGATCAGATTCCGGTACCTGCCGAAATCGTTGGCGATGGCGCAAAGTTCATGAAAGAGGGCATGGAAGTACAGATTGCCCGCGACGAAGCAGATAACGTGGTACAGGTAACGATGCCAAACCACGTTGCAGTGCGAGTTACAGCAACCGAACCAGGCGTTCGTGGTGATACTGCAACAAATGTGCTCAAGCCGGCAACCGCAGAAACAGGGGCAACCGTTATGGTGCCGTTGTTTGTAAATGAGGGCGATTTGATCCGTGTAGATACATCGAACGGGTCATATATGGATCGAGTAAAAGAATAACAGCGAATCAACGAGGAGGATCTTATGGATCTCAATTATCTCCGTCGTCTACTGAGAATATTCGATGAAAGCAGCGCTACAGAGCTAACGATTGAGGAAGAAGGATTATCAATTTCGTTGGCAAAAGGGGGCACGCAGCTTCACGGAATGATGCAGCCAATGTACGGAATGCCACAGATGGCACCGGCAGTGGTTGCAGCGCCAGCTGCGCCTGCCGCTCCGGCAGCATCGGCTCCAGCTGCGGCTGCGGCAGAGGATGCCAACCACAAGGTATTGTCTCCAATCGTTGGAACATTCTATCGGGCTCCATCACCTGATGCTGATTCATTCGTTCAAGTTGGGCAGCATGTTAATGCCGGCGATACACTATGTATTGTCGAGGCAATGAAGCTCATGAATGAGATCGAGTCCGACGTTTCCGGCACGATCGTCAAGATCTTGGTTGAGAACGGACAGCCGGTTGAGTACAACCAGCCAGTGTTCGTTATCAAGCCGGACTAACCAAAGGACGTCTCCACATGATCAAGAAGTTGCTTATTGCCAACCGTGGCGAGATTGCCCTGCGGATCATTCGTGCTGCCAAGGAACTCGGCATCAAGACCGTTGCCGTGTATTCCGAGGCCGATCGGGCATCTCTGCATGTGCGTTTTGCAGACGAAGCCGTGTGTATCGGTCCGGCCCAGGGTAAGCTCTCGTATCTGAATATACCCTCGATCATTGCAGCAGCAGATGTAACAAATGCTGACGCGATTCATCCCGGGTACGGATTTTTAGCAGAGAACGCAACGTTTGCAGAGATCTGTCACGATTGCAACATCACGTTCGTTGGACCAACCCCCGATGCGATCGTTCGCATGGGCAACAAGTCCATTGCCAAGGACACCATGCGCGCCGCCGGCGTGCCTGTGGTTCCTGGTTCGGACGGTATTGTAGCAACTATTGACGATGCCCGCATCATTGCTAAAGAAGTTGGCTACCCTGTCATGATTAAGGCCGTTGCTGGTGGTGGCGGCAAGGGTATGCGGTATGTAGAAACAGCCGACGAGCTTGACCGTGCATATGCTACAGCACGGGGCGAAGCAGAGGCTTCCTTTGGTAACGGCGACATCTACATTGAGAAGTTCATTGAAGAGCCACGGCACGTCGAGATCCAAGTCTTTGCAGACAAGTTCGGTAACGTGGTGCACCTGAACGAGCGCGAATGCAGCATTCAGCGACGCCACCAAAAATTGATTGAAGAAGCCCCTTCTCCGATCATGACCCCAGAACTTCGCAAGGCTATGGGCGACGCATCGATCACGGGGGCAGCCAGTGTGGAATATGTGGGCGCTGGGACAATTGAATTCCTCGTTGACAAGCACCGACACTTCTACTTCATGGAAATGAACACCCGTATTCAGGTGGAGCACCCGGTTACGGAGCAGTCTTCTGGCGTAGATCTGATCAAGGAACAGCTGTTAGTTGCTTCTGGCGAAAAACTCACGCTGCAGCAGCGCGACCCGATCATGCATTCGATCGAGTGTCGGATCAATGCGGAAGACCCACACCATGATTTCCGTCCGTCCCCGGGCGTCATTCAGTCATTGAACTTTCCGGGTGGACCCGGCGTTCGAGTCGACTCGCATATTTATCAGGGATACACGATTTCGCCGCATTACGACTCAATGGTAGCCAAGCTTATTACCTTTGCTCCCACGCGTGATGGTGCAATTGCTAAGATGCGCCGCGCACTTGATGAGTTCGTGATCGAGGGTATCCAGACCACGATCCCATTCCATCGCAAGATGATGGACAATAGAGACTTCATTGCAGGAACATTCGACACCAAGTATCTCGACACCCACGATTGGAAGGCCTAACCATGAATTTCCCAGCAGATCTTAAGTACACATCAGACCACGAGTGGATTCGCGTAGAAGGCGACGTTGGAACCGTGGGCGTTACAGACCATGCACAAGGCGAACTTGGTGATGTCGTTTATATCGACATCCCGGATGCATCGGCCACTGTTGCCAAGGGCGGCACGTTTGGATCGATCGAGGCCGTCAAGACTGTTGCAGATCTCTACTCTCCAGTCAGCGGACAACTCATCGAGGTAAACGATGTAAATGCAGCACCAGATACTGTGAATAAGGACCCCTACGGAAACGGCTGGCTGGTGAAGATCAAGCTCTCTGATCCATCGGAACTCGACGGCCTCATGGACGTAGAAGCATACAAGGCGCTTGTAGGAGCGTAAGGAGAGTGCCGAGCAGCGGGCAGCGAGCAGTGAAGATCATCTAGGGGCGAGCCGGTGGCTTGCCCTTTTCATTTGTGTTTATCCTCGCCCCCCTTCCAACAATGAAAAAAGGCGCACTGGATTTCTCCAATGCGCCTTGTCTATTTCATGTAGAGTAGCTGCTCGCTACTTCCCTTGCTCTGCCTTCACGGCATCCTTGAGGGCTTGTATGATCTCATTGAACTTGTCGGCTTCGGCACCCTTGAGGCTACCGCGCTGCATGAGTGTGAACATGTTCTGTGCTTGTTCGATCTTCATATCGAATGTGATTGCATCGTCGTCCTTCTTGCCAGCTTTCGTTGCAGACTCAATTGCGTCTGTAAGCACCTTGCGTGTATCGAGGTAGGCATCTACCTCTGTGCCGCGGATCTCGATACCGCCGAGGAACTGAACCGACGCCTTAACATCGATAACCTTCATCTTTGGCTTGATGCTCGTTGGAGATTGAGCAGCTGGCGTAAGGCTCTGAGCAGATAGCTCGAACGAGCCGATGAACAGAACGGCAACAATGGCCGCAATTGAGAGATTCTTCATGCTGTAGATGGAGAATGTGTGAAAATGATTGAATTGCACGGAATGGTCGTAATATAATGAATTTTTTGCGCTGTTACGTCTGACGTAGTTCACGGGGGCGATATTGTAGGGGTAGGGGTCTATGTGTCTATGACAGGTGTACAATTGAGTAATGCTGCTTGATAAGTTAGATACTGAGTTGATGCGAATCAAATAGTAGGGAGTAGACAGATTAAACCGTAGACATAATAGTTATTCATGAATCGTGTAGACGATCCCAGGCTGTAGGTAATGACATATATGATGTAAAAAAGTCGATACCAACAATGAAAAAGTACTTGCACAGATGCGAAAAAGACTTATTTTTGCTCAAGAGACACTTACGCTTGGCAAGAATTCGGTAGGCATGCAGCATAACTCATAAACTGATCACGCTTCGGGGAATCTGCTCCCAATGGCAAAACGTACAACCACCAGAGTAACGCAGCGCCTCCTCCAGCTGGACCAGCAAATCGCAAAAGCGGTGCTGGGCCTGAAGGACTATAACCCTGCAAACAAGGAGTTTACGAGCCAGAAGTTGCAGGAAGCGCTGAAACAGGTAGAGGAAGCTACGGCTGCCGAGCATAAGGCGGCTGAGGTCTTAGCGAAGGCCAAGGAACGGTCTGCCAAGCTTGAAAATGCATTTCACGAACTTGTCCTTGGCGTTAAGCGTCAGGTACTAGCGCAATACGGAGACGACTCAGACGAGATCACAAGTCTCGGTATGAAGAAGAAGTCTGAACGTAAATACGGCAGACCTCGCAAGAGCGCGCAACCAGAAAAATAGAAATCTCGGCCCACGACATGCCAGGGGAAGGCATGCAGCATAGAGAGGAACATCGCATTTCTGTGGGAAGGATGCGAAACACAACGGTCGTCCATTGGACGACCGTTTGTGCTTTAGAGCATCGAACAGCAAGTACCGAGCCATCGGCTCGCCCTTACATCATGCCTATTCGCTGCTCGGCACTCGCTGCTCAGCACTCGCTGCTCATTCTGCTGCTTCTACCGCTGCGTACACGGCATCGTAATTTGGTTCGACGCCCGGGTTGGCAGTGACTTCTGCGAAGGAGATTGTGCCGTTTGTGTCGATCACGAAGGTTGCGCGTACTGAACGTGTTAGGCCTTCGATGCCGACAAAGTTGTGAAGTGCCACATCGTACTTGTTGATGGCGTCAAGGCTCCAGTCCGAAAGGATTGGGAAGTGCAGGTCGTTGGCAGCTGCAAAGGCCTTGTTCGAAAATGGCAGATCTGCTGCAACGCCAAGCACGGTTGCATTCATGCTGTTCAGGCGCTGAAGAGCCCCTTGAAATGTGCAGAGTTCGGCTTGGCATACGCCAGTGAATGATGCTGGGAAAAAAGCGAGAACAACCTTCGTGCCTTTGAGAGAAGACAGTGTTACTGGCTTCATGTCTGCATCGAGAAGGGTAAAGTCTGGTGCTGTGGTTCCTACTGCGAGGGCCATGGCAATCTCCGAATAAAAGGATGTATAAAAGTTCTTGCGAGTAAGGACTGCAAACGTACGGATTGGCAGCCACATTCTGCCGCAGCATGAAGTTTCCCTGTATATATTGCGAGGCCGACAACGGATTGTAAACTAGGGGAGACGCTCATGGCGTTTGAATTACGGTTTCGTAAAGATATTTCGCAGCTGCAGAGTGATGTAGCTCATAGCACCGAGCTGAAACGCACGCTTGGTCCAATCAACCTCATCAATCTGGGCATTGGTGCAATCATCGGTGCCGGACTTTTCTCGCTTACCGGGATTGCTGCCGCCGAACATGCCGGACCCTCAGTTTCGCTGTCGTTCGTGATCGCAGCCATCGGCTGTGCGTTTGCCGGACTCTGCTACGCCGAGTTCGCGGCGATGATCCCTGTTGCCGGTAGCGCCTACACCTACGCCTATGCAACCATGGGCGAGCTGTTTGCGTGGATTATCGGCTGGGACTTGGTACTAGAGTATGCCGTTGGTGCGTCTACAGTGGCCGTCTCGTGGTCCGCATACCTTGCCAAGTTCTTGGCATACTTTAAGATTGCGCTTCCTGCGGAGTTTGCGATGTCGTATTGGCAAACACCGCCCGATGCTGCTCAGCATGGCATAGTCAATCTACCAGCAATGATCATTGTGTTTGCAGTGTCTTTGCTCCTCATCCGCGGTATTCAAGAATCAGCCCGCGCGAATGCATTTATCGTTGGACTCAAGGTTTCAGTTGTTATCATTTTTATTGGTCTGGGCTTTGCCTATATCAATGCAGACAACTATGCAGAGTTTATTCCAGCGAACACAGGCTCATTTGGTCACTTCGGATGGAGCGGCGTGCTTAAGGCAGCTGGAATGGTGTTCTTTGCTTTCATCGGTTTTGATGCTGTATCAACAGCTGCGCAGGAAGCCAAGAATCCACAAAAGGATATGCCGATTGGCATCCTCGGCTCGCTCGTGATCTGTACAATTCTTTATGTTCTGTTTTCGTTCGTGATGACAGGTGTTGCCAACTATAAAGAGTTCGCTGGTGTTGCAGCTCCGGTTGCTGTTGCCATCGAAAAGATGGGTGTGTCGTGGTTGGGACCAGCCATTAATCTTGCAATCATTGCTGGCTACTCCAGTGTAATCCTTGTGATGTTGCTGGGTCAGTCTCGCGTGTTCTACACGATGTCGAAGGACGGCCTGCTACCCAAGCTCTTCTCGGATACGCATCCAAAGTATAAGACCCCATGGAAGTCAAATCTGCTCTTTGCATTTGTCGTAAGCCTGTTTGCAGGTTTTGCGCCTATTGCGCTCGTAGGTGAGATGACCTCCGTAGGAACATTATTCGCCTTTGTGGTTGTGTGTGCAGCAGTGCTTATCCTGCGTTACAAGGAACCAAACCGCGAGCGTCCATTTAAAAGTCCACTCGTACCACTTATCCCAATTCTTGGCATTCTCTCGTGTGGTGGCTTATTGGTTTCGCTGTGTGTAAGTGATTACCTCCATGCAATGCGTCTCGTTGTATGGCTTGCTATTGGCCTGGTTTTCTACCATATGTATGGAAAGAAGCATTCACTTGTTCGTAAGGCTCAGACATGAGTTTCCGCCGTTCACTCGGACTCTTTGACTCTACAATGATTGTCGCCGGATCCATGATTGGGTCCGGCGTTTTCATAGTAAGCGCAGACGTCGCTCGCACCGTTGGCTCACCAGGTATACTGCTTGTTGTATGGCTTATTACGGGGCTCATGACTCTTATAGCAGCGCTCACGTACGGGGAACTTGCAGGGATGTTCCCTCATGCTGGCGGACAGTACGTTTACCTTCGCGAAACATTCGGAAGGCTTCCGGGATTCTTGTATGGATGGACGCTCTTTACAGTAATTCAAACTGGTACGATTGCAGCTGTTGGCATGGCCTTTGCCAAGTACACAGGGCAGTTGTTCCCGCTCGTTAGTGAGTCCAACGTTCTGATATCCCTTGGCCCCCTGACTGTTAACAGCGTTCAAGTGCTTGCAATTTCAAGCATCGTTTACCTGACTGCGCTCAATGCTCGTGGAGTTGCCTTGGGTAAAGTGATTCAGAATGTTTTTACATCAACCAAAATCATCAGCGTTGTCGCAATTGCAGTTGCAGGATTGGTGTACGGTTTTAGTTCTGGAGCGATTTCATTGGACATGACAACGCTTTGGACTGATTCTATCACGCCGCTGTTACCCCAGCTGTCCGAAAAGCAGTTGCAAGACTATGGTTTTACCTCTCGCATGGGAATGCCGTTCCTTGCTGCAATTGCTGTAGCAATGGTTGGAACGATTTTTTCGAGTGATGCTTGGAATAACATTACGTTTGCAGCCGCTGAAGTACAGGAACCTACCAAGACCATACCACGTGCACTCACAATCGGCGTGGTGTTGGTCACGGTGCTCTATCTTCTCACCAACCTTGCTTTCATAACAGTGATGCCGATCGGCATCAACCCCGATAGCCTCTCTGCCTTCGAACGAGGCATTGCATTTGCAACAACCGATCGTGTTGGTGCGGCGGCGGCGGAGGTGATGTTTGGTTTGTCGGGCGCTGCGATCATGGCACTTCTCATCATGGTCTCGACGTTTGGTTGCAATAATGGCATTATCCTTAGCGGTTCACGCGCGTACTATGCGATGGCGCAGGATAAGTTGTTCTTTGCTAAGGCTGCTGAACTCAATGAGAATGGGGTGCCCTCATATTCGCTTTGGATGCAAGCTCTGTGGGCATGCGTTCTATGCCTGAGCGGGAAATATGGCAACCTGCTCGATTACGTTGTGTTTGCTGTGCTGTTGTTCTACATCACGACAGTCCTTGGTGTCTTCAAGTTGCGTCGCACACATCCAGATTTGCCAAGGCCAATCAAAGCAATTGGCTACCCCATTCTTCCAGCATTATACGTAATAGCGGCTGCCGCTATTTGCATAGCGTTACTTGTCTATAAGCCTAACTACAGTTGGCCTGGACTCGTGATTGTAGCAATTGGCATCCCAGTTTACTTTATCTGGAATCGAAAGAGATAGGTATGGGGTAAACCTGGGTACCAGGGTACTATCTGGTGATGGTCAGCGGCTGGGTCGATGACTGGTTGCGGGCCCTGATTACAACGCGATAGCTGCCAGATGCGATGTTGCTGACGTCGAAACCTATGTTGTGCGAGCCGGTTGCGAGGTTATCGAACCGTTGTGTTTGTATGATACTTCCGGTGATATCAATGATGTCGACTGAAACAGGAGTATCGACACCAAGTGTAAGGGCAATATTAACGGATGAGGATGCGGGGTTGGGACCCACGGCAATGTTGAATGTTTCGTTGCTGTTCTCCTCTGCAACATCTGTAGTAACTACGCTTGCAATACGCCCCTTACCCGTTTCATGGTAAGCTCCGCTTGCCAGCTCGCGCAAAGCCAATGTTTTGACCATGTACTCAAGCTTTCCGTCGTTTACGATCGAATCTCTGTATGTAAGCATCGTTGTCATTGTAGGCGTTAGCTGCGTCCACTTCTTCGTTCCTGCCTTTCGTCGATACACGAGATAGCCCGCTGCTTCTGGACCAGGAGAGTTCCACGTGAGATTCACGATGTTGGGATACTCTGTTGCAGCGGTGAGAGTTGCGACAGCAGGAACTGGCTTGGTGGTTGCACGCAGCGTTGGGTCGCCCATAAGTGCTATGTGCACTTGACGATCGCCAACGGAAGCTATGCTATTGCCCTGGGCTGTTATCGAAATATTTGGGATGTAGTTTCCAAGCTGTCCGCCAACAATAGTCTGATTGTTTTGCGAGATCTTCGTTCCGTAACCAATTGTCTCTCCAAGCGCCATATGATGGATGTACCAGTGTGGACGTCCCGACCAGCCGCAGGTGAGAACGCGCGGATTTGATGCAAGTGTAGCGCGCATAAAATTATTCTTTGTGTCCCAGTCTCCGAAGTAGCTGCCAAACATCATTGTGAAGACTGCATTTACTGGCTTTGCAGCCATGTCTGTGGAGCTCCCCACGCCCCCTGCAGAAACATCAGTGCCACCACCGCAGCCGTAGGCAAGTAAGTAAACGTTAGGACCGGCCAAATCGGTGAAGATGTCGCCAGCACGAACGGTAGACTCGCCACCAAACACAGGGAACGTTCTCCATGCACTTGCTGCAAAGACCTCTCCATACGTGCCGAAGTTGTCGTCGATAACGCCACCAACTGCTACGTTCCATTGATTCGAACGATATTCATGATTCTTCTTGAAGTACGCTCGAAGTAGGTCTAGCTCGCTTGTGGTAAAGGCCGGAAGATTGTAAAAATCTATACGACCGACTGGAATGTCGATATCGGTAGAAAACTGACTCTGGTCATACTTGCCATCTCCAGGTACGTTGTTGTTTGAGGGACGGCTTGTGTTTGCTTGGTTGGCAATACGATCGGTGTAGTTGCCATTATGATCCCCGTAGATACCATCAGCAGGCCATGCGCCAACATGATCTGGGTGCCCATCTGGGTAAATGGTGCCAGAATACGGCACCGGTACACGGCCGACAAGTATGATTGAGGCAAGGTCCTTTGGCCCACTGTCCCATTCTTCCTTTATCACTGCCCGTGTTCGCTTAACGCCATTCGAATCAAATGTCTCGGCACGCGGCACGTTTCGAATGGTTACCTCCCAACCTTCGTTCTCAAGGTCACTTTGGAACGTTGCAAGTTCTTTCGACAGCGCGCCGCGGAGTGTTGAATCAACTAACACGAGAGCGCGCTCTCGCGGTGCTGCCGGTGCCTGTATGCCCGTAAAGATGTATCCGGTGGCATAGTACTCTACAACCTTTGGAGGAGAAGCATTATCCGACTTTTTAACATATCGCATCAGGCGATATTCATATGCTTCACCAACTTTTACCTGTTTGTCTGTCCATGACTTGCCAGTGCCAACAACTGAATCGAGAATGGTTGCTGGGAACCTCAGAGTCTCCTTGGTTTTGCGGAAAATATAGACCACCTGCTGGTTTGGATCTTGGTTCCAAGACAATGTGATCGAAGGGGCTGGCGCAGCAGTGGAGGTAGCAGATACCATAACAGCAAAGTCCTTTGGACTCTGGCCAGAGGCATTTGTGGTAACGAGTGTAAGGTATACAAGAGCTACCAATGGGGCTATGCAGGATTTCAGGTTCATGGCTATTGCCTTATGTAGATTTTGTGCAAACAACTGCGTGAAAGTTACGACGAAAATCCACGTTTTCATGTGGTGAGTTCGTATCTTTTCTCCGGCTTCATCTTGTCAAGAAACGCCTATGTATATGGTTTTACGCCTTCTCATCTTGATTGCAGTTTGCGGCTCGGCCTCTCAGGTCTGGGCGCAGTTTCCAGCCGCCTGCGATTCTCGCAAAGAGTGTGTTGGCCAAGCGGTATCGCTGACGGTAACCTCTGGTCGAAGTCAGCATTTTATCGAGCTGCAGAAGAACCCAATTAAAATGCGTCAGCCTGCGCTAACGTTCGAGTTATGGGCTAAGATCGACAAGCAAGCAGGGCAGAAACAGTACATTGGCGGCCTTTGGGGCCCGAATAGTGACTTCAACGATGTCTTTATACTATATATAGATCAAAACGATCAGCTTACGTTCGAAGTAAATGGCGACGATGGCCCCCTGCAAAGTGTAGATAATACGATAGCGCGTGCCGATGCATCCGCACTCTATGGGGCGTGGCATCATTATGCTGCTGTGTTCGATGGGGCCACACAAAGTGTGTCTCTCTATGTTGATGGCGCTCTTGTTGCCGGACCAATTCGAAATGCTAGCCATCCGGCAAGCTACCTGCGTCCGCTCGATCGGGGAGATCTTCCACTTTTGATCGGATCATTTAATGGCGTAGCCGACAATGCAAATCTCAATCGCACGCTAAAGGGACTTGTTGATGAAATCCGTATCTGGGAACGTGCACTGGATTCTGCAACGATACTTTGTCAAAAGGATCGCTCACTGAACGGGAACGAACAGGGGCTGCGTGTTTACCTGCGGTGTAATGAAGCTGTAAACAACATTACATCGTGCTGCGATGCAACGGGTAATGGTCACACAGGCTTGTTGCGCTCGGGAGCATCAAATCAGGCTGCGGGCAGAACGGTTCCCAAAACACTCAGCGTGGTGCCGGCTAGTGTTGTAGACACGGTGAAGTGCGACTCCGTGACATCTTGGACATTTACCGTTCGTGATAGCGCACGCTGCGGAAGTGGCGCTTCGTTTGTGATGACTGGTCCGGATGCCGCGCGATTCCGTGTTGCACCTAGCTCAATTAACTTCGTTCCCGATAGTGTGTACACAGTTACGGTTACCTACCAAGGTACGAACGTTGGAAAGTTTGTCAACAACCTAGAAATCAGACCAACCAACCGATGTGGTCTTCCTAATACTGTGGTAAAGCTGGACCTTGTGCGAATAACAGAAACCGGTGTTACACGCGGTTCGTTAACGTTTGATACGCTGTGGGTAGGATGCGTTGACAAGACATATATAGACTCCACCTTCCAGATCTGTAACACGTCTGATCAAGTTGGCCAGCCACGTACACTTACGATTCAAAGCATCTTGGCAAAGGAGCCTAAGAGCTATCAAGTTGTGGGCGTAACATGGCCGATTCAGGTTCCTCCCGGACAATGCACAACTCTTACTGTGCGGTCTTTTGTGCGTGACACAACAGCAGACTATCTCGATACACTTGAGATACGCACCGATGATCGGTGTCAGCGAACTCCTATTCGGATGCCCATCATAGGCCGAACTCAAGAGGTAATCTCTATTAGGAATTCCGGCGGCACACGCAGAATAGATACAATGCGGTTCGAGCCTACATGCCCTGGCCTCTTGAGTGCCCCACAGAACTATGTGTGGCAAAACCTCACGTTAACGCCAATGCAGATTGACACAATCATTCTGCCAAAAGACTTCACACATTATCGAATACGGTTTCCAGCCATTCTACAACCGAAAACTGGTCAGTCTCCAATAGCAGTGCGTTTCTTGCCACGCCAGCCTGGCTTTGTATTCGACTCAATCATCATTAAAACGAGTATCCAGGGCTGCAACATCGAGAAGAAGATTTACGTCAGCGGTCGAGGTCTCGATAATAAAGTGGAGTGGTCGATCAATGGACTTGTTGACTTCGGGAACGTAATTGTAGGGCAGCAGAAGACTATACAAATCCGCGCCCGCAACAATAGTGAGTTCGATGCGCTCAGTGTTGCACTCTATGTTGAACGGGGCGAGTCATTCGCTTTGCTCGGTGGAACAGGGCGAACAATCCCGCCTGGAGACTCTGTCTCGATACCTATCACGTTTCGTCCGACAGACTCACTTGATTACATCGACAAACTGTGCTTGTTTGAAACACGTTGCTATACAGTAGACTGTATCGACCTACGCGGAAAGGGTGTACTAGAAACGTTCCGCTTCCAGCCCCTTGTCATGGAAACACAAAATGTGATTTCATGCCAATCGCGGGAGGATTCAGTGTTTATTGTCAACCTCACGAATTCCGCACGCACCATCGATTCACTCCGCTATGTTGATCAGAGTGGGGGAAGGTTGGTGATCATCGATCCTCCAGGTGGGATCGATGGCAAAACATTCACGATACCTGCTCGAGGCTCTTTGCGGATTGGCACCAGATATACGCCGAATGATCCATCGCGCGACCGTGCAGACCGCGCATACATACGCTTTAGAGATGCTTCACGAGCAGAATGGCAGGTTCAGCTTATCGGTACTTCGGTAGCACCAAAGATTTTCATTACGGCACTAACAGCTTTTGGTGTTGTGGAAGTGGGAGACAGCAAACGTCAACAGCTCATTCTCGAGAATACATCATCATTACCAGTTCGAGTAGACTCCCTGAGCATAGGTGCCGGGTTTACAATCGTTTCCACAAGCAGAGCGATACCGCTTATTCTCAATCCGCGCGATTCTATTCGCATCGAAGTGGATTTCCGTCCCACTGCGGCTACGGATTACTCAACAAAGCTTACAGCGTACTCATCAGATCCGTGCACTGTGATTGGTACGGGGAATTTGACCGGACGTGGTGTGATCATAAAGCTGGAAAGTGCGCTGAGTCTTGTGAATTTTGGTTACACACGGCCGTGTGAATGCATCGAGCGTACTATTGAGATGCTGAATGGATCGCAGCGTTTCGATATGACGATTGATTCAATCTGGATCGATTCAGTTGGTGTACCAGGCGGTAAACCCCAATTCTACACATGGCGGTCGAAGTTTTCACCTAATGGTACCACACCATACAAAGTGCCACCTGGTGAGCGCGATACGGTGATGATCACCTTCTGTCCACGCACACCTGCAGACAGCACGCTCATGGAATGCCGCGCTGCCATGCACATCAAAGCCTACGGCTCGCAATGGAGCAATACACTCGAAACCTTCCTCATCGGAAAACGAGCACTCTCGTTTAGGCCAACCCCAACATCAAGGCAATTCCCATACGGTGTTATTGATGTTTTGAGCCCTACGGCACTATCTGTTGTGCTCAAAATTCCGGATTACAGGTTGAATCCATCTCAAGATCAAGTTGTTATCGACTCAATTACCTTTGAGCCCAATGACCGTGTCTTCTTCTTAACTGCGCCAACAACATTCCCGCAGACAGTCAATCCTGGAGACTCGCTCGTTGTGCAATTCAAGCAACGTCCGCGTGCGCCTAAAGACTATCGCGCTCGTATGAAATTCTGGTTCAGTAAGCCATGCACCGGTTGGGACACTACCGTGCTTGTTCGCGGAGGAGGCTTCGCTCAAACGAAAGGTCTGCAGTTTACGTATGATCCCAAGAGACAGGTGCCAGATACGTTTGCCATGATTTCGTGCGACACATTGGCAGTGCCGATCTACAGCTCCATCGTCATTGATGCATCGGTAGTTGATATCGCTATGCGAGTAGATTTTGACTCAACACAGTTGCATCTGTTAGACATTACGTCGCCCCTTACCGGGAATGAATGCTCATCCGCAACTGGAGGTATAAAGTTTAATTCTACGATTGCAACGTCGCCATCGCCATATGGAGGGATCAACGTCAAGCTCAAAAACTTCTGTGGCATCGACTCATTGAGTCCGTTTGCTACCATGCGATTTGTAACGCTCAAGAACAACCGAGCGAACAGTAAGCTAACAATTGATAGTATCAACTTTGACACTGAAGATGTCATCCTCTATCGCCTTATTGCATCTGGAGACAAGGGTACAATATTGGCTTTGAAGTCAGACATCAATATCTCACAACCTGTGCAATTCGACTCAGTTCGCATTCTCGAGTGTGCAGACAGAACGCTAACGGTAGTCAACACCGGCGATGTAGCCAATGCGGTTAATTCATTGATTGATCTTCCACGTTATACGACGTTGGTTGGCAGTGTTCCCGCTATCGGTGATTCGGTTCAGCCGGGCGATTCGGCTATCGTAACGTTGCGATTCTGTCCACGCAAAGAAGCAGGCATTGATACCAACGTGACTGTCGTCAGCTCATATCCTTGTGAAGTGCGCGATACGACAAATGTTAAGGGCTTTGGATATGCTCCAGAGTTCTCGTTGTTCATGCTACCAACGCAAAAGTTCTTTGTTAGCGATACTATCAAAGGGGGCATTGGAGATACTGTAGACATCCCTGTGATGGTAGACAAGGATGTATCTGCCACATACAATGGTGTTGAGTATTGGCTCAATGGTCTGAATTATGATGTCCGGTTTACCTATTCACCGCGAGCACTCAAGTATCTCGGTCCATCCTCGATTTCAAAGCCACCCAAGACAGCGATAATGTCGGACACGCTGGGAATAATCAACATTGCCGTTCGTGGTGCGGACACGTTGCGTTCTGGACCTATAGCATCACTGCGATTTGTAGTTGCGGTGCCCGACGTCTCGCAGATGGATGTCATGGTTGAGACTAACGGCTATACATCAGATTCGCTGCAATTCCTCGATATCGTGCCGGCAGGTGGATCGAGTCCATTTGTTACCGCTGGTAAGTGCAATATTGCTGTCGTGAAGTTTGCCAGTGTAGGACTTCCGCGTTTGCTTGTGCACCCACAGCCCGCAATAAACAATGCCTTGGTTACCTTCCGTATGCAGGAGACTGTTCCTGTGCTGCTCGAGGTGGTAGATGCTCGTGGAGTTACAGTTGAGACAATGCTGGACGGAGGCGTAACGCTCTCCGGTGGAGATTATGCGTTGAAGTTCAATACAGCCAGCTATCCAGCTGGATTGTATTTCATACGCATTTCGGCCGGAGTATTCCAGTCTACAACACCTCTGATGATCGCGAAGTAGTCTGATGCGTTCATACGATGCCATTATCATCGGCGCTGGTGCCGCAGGGCTCTTCTGCGCGTTTCAGGCTGCGGCCTGGGGTAAGAGAGTTGCAGTAGTTGAGCATAATGAAAAGCCGGGGAAAAAGATCCGGATTTCAGGGGGCGGACGCTGCAACTTTACAAACCGGGTTGTTACGCATCAGAACTTTTTGTCGGACAATCCTGATTTTGCGAGATCAGCTCTTGCTCGTTATACACCAGATGATTTCATCGCTCTGCTCGAGGCGTACAATGTCTTGTGGCATGAAAAGACACTAGGACAATTGTTCTGTGATGATTCAGCGCAGCAGATTATCGACATGCTCATCTCTGAATGCGCTAAGAACGCCGTAGACATTCATTACGGCATACAGGTTCAATCGGTGCTTTTCAGCAATACATTTAATCTTGCTACAAGCGCCGGTGAGTATCAAACCGAACAGCT
The DNA here is from genome assembly GCA_016873895.1 of Ignavibacteria bacterium. Classification (GTDB taxonomy): domain Bacteria; phylum Bacteroidota; class Ignavibacteria; order Kapaibacteriales; family Kapaibacteriaceae; genus UBA10438. The sequence continues at coordinate 25,155 of VGVV01000011.1, read as the reverse complement.
GGTAGTTGCTACAGGTGGGCTTAGTATCCCAACCTTGGGGGCATCGGACTTGGGTTATCGAATTGCAAAACACTTCGGACACAATGTCATCGATCCCAGGCCGGCATTGGTTCCATTGACATTTTCTTTGTCCTCATGGAAGAACTTCCAAGGCATTTCCGGTGTAAGTACAGAAGCCATCGTAAACACTGCCGCGGTCTCGTTTCGGGAGAACATCCTTTTCACGCACAGAGGTTTGAGTGGCCCCGCAATTTTACAGATATCTTCATATGCTCGCAGCCATGAAGATTTCTCTATAGACCTACTTCCAAACGTTCGGACAGAAGACCTTGCACGTGATTTCCCTTCCGAGAAGCGTCATCTTGCGACACTTTTACGCGGACATCTTCCTCAACGACTTGTCGAGGTATGGGAAGATGACCGCCTGCACGTTCCAATCAATGAAGTCCCGCGTGCACAAACCGAGGCGGCACTGTGTGGTATGCACAGTTGGACACTCAAGTTTGAAGGTAACGAGGGGTTTGCAAAAGCCGAGGTAACATCAGGTGGTGTAGACACTCGTGAGCTGTCTTCAAAGTCAATGGAGAGTAAACACCAGAAGGGGCTCTATTTCATCGGCGAAGTTGTAGATGTTACCGGATGGCTTGGTGGATACAACTTCCAGTGGGCCTGGAGCTCGGGATTCGCGGCAGGTAGTAATATCAGAGCATAGATCGGTCAAAGCGCAGTTCGTAGGTTCCTTTGATGCCCTTCTGCAGTGCCTTTGTGAATACTAGCTGCGCTATCACAGCAGTGCAGTCTGGCATCGAAGAGAAGCATAGCTTGGCATACGCTTGCATTTGAGGTCTGTAATGGGTGCCGTAGAATTCCAGATCTCCTGCATCTCTTATAGCAGAGGTCTTCCAATCAAGTATTCGCACAATGCCATCTGTCAGTGGCAAACGCACATCAAGGACCCCATATAACAGCGATCCACTGTCGAGCATAACTAACTGCTGCTCTATGCGTGATTCTGGGATCAGATGGGCGATATCACGTACTACGTCGGAGCGAAGTGTTGCAAAAACCTCGAGGGCTATGCCGTGCGTCTGCTTTCGTGATAGTCCAGATCGGCGCAGGAGACCAACGATCATCTCCATAAGCTGTTCATCATCAAGCGCCAATGAAGCCTTTAGTGCCGATGCCAAGGTCTCATGAATAGTTTTTCCAATGTGGGCGCTCGCTGCCGGGTATGAATGTGCGGATATGCTGGTAAGCTGTGTGAGTTCGCTTGCAGTGATAGCGCTTATTGGTAGATCACTGATGCTATGTGATTGATCAATGGTGATTGGAGAAGAGTTGCTTTGGTGTACGTAATGCGATGCGTCACCTTCAATATCAAGTTTCAGGTTGGTTGCTTTCCCATAGCTGGAAACGCCCAGCATGAGCATGTCTGCAAGGCTTGACGATGATGTAGCACCTTCTGCATGTGGTAGCGAGAGAATGAGCTCATGTTTTGCGCGAGTTAAAGCGACATAGAGCAGTCGCTTATCTTCAGCACGCTTGCGCTGTTGCGCAATAATCTTGTTACAGAGATGCGAAAGGCTGGGTGGAATACTGACAATCTCTACAGGATTATCGATGTCTCTATGTGCTTTCGGCATCGAAAGAGTAAGGCCAATCTCTGACGTCTCGAGAGCGGTATCAGATCTGGAACTGCTTGCTAAACCGGCTAAGACTACAACGTCGAATTCCAGCCCCTTTGCTGCATGAAGAGTCATAACATGAACTGCATCATCGTCACTGAGAACGACGCCTTCTGATTCGGTGTCGGAATAGGGAACAGATATTGCCTTTCCAATATCAAACGGCGACATCGCACTCTCATGTGAGAGGTCTCTGCAAACAGCAATCAGTTTATTAACGTTTGCTACCATTTGCTCTCTACGCTCTTCATTGGAAATGGTGGCATACCAGCCTGTTACCTCAAGCATGCGCTCGAGAACTCTGTGCACAGGAGTGTGGCGCAGTTGTTCATTGAACTCCTGCAAAAATGAGTATGCACGTCGCTGATTAGATGTGGCATGTCCATCTCTGACTAACACGAAAAGACCATCATGTATGCTAGATGAACTGCCTTGTAACGCCGCGGACATAATGTCTGTATCACTACACTTCAGAATTGGTGAGCGCATCACGCAGGCCGTTGCTAGGTTGTCCCATGGATCTAGGCAAGCAATGAGTGCGTTGCGCAAATCTGCCACCTCGGGTCTGCTATAGAAAGCACGGCCACCATATATGGTGTATGGTACACCGCGAGTACGAAGTGCAGCAGCAACATGTGCCTTGAGCTCATTCTTAGGAACCAACACAGCAATGTCCTTTGGACGGAGAGCGCCGGAACGATTACGATGCAATGCATCAACAATTGCACAGGCTACTAGGGTGTATTCATCTGCATCACGTGAATCATCTGCCTCTTCGGTGGAGGCAGAGCTGTTGAGTATGAAGACACGGGCATGATCTGGTGTCGAAGGAGTGTTTTGACCTGCTTTAAGGGGCTCGTAGTCAACATCGTAGCCAAGATGCCCAAGCGGGCCACGCAGACTCTCGTGGAAGTATGTTGCACAGATCTGGTTTACGGCATCACACAAATCTGGATGCATGCGAAAAGAACGCGAGATCAGCCTCATTCCATCATCGTGTGAAACACGCGTGTTGGATGCAGCAATAGCATGACGTGCTTTACGGAACAAGCGAACATCTGCATTGCGGAACTGATAGATACTTTGCTTGTCGTCCCCCACAACAAAGACGGTAGGCCCCTTTTCGGCAGGCATTACAAGGTCGGGTGCAAGTTGTTCGAGAATGTGAAACTGTATCGGATCAGTATCCTGAAACTCGTCGATCATGATATGGGTAATTCCACTGCGGACAGACTCACGAACATCTTGGTGTTCTAAGAGGTGAATCGTCTCATGGACCATATCGTCAAAATCGATAACATTTTGCTCGCGCTTAGACGATGTGTACAACTCTTGAGCTGTTATCCCGAGCCTGCATGTGAGCTGCACAACATACGCTGCGTCCTCTTCGACGTTGTTACTGAAGGTAGATGTCAGAGCCTGAAGATATAGCTCATCAATCTCGGGTAAGTCTGGCAAAGCCTCAGCCTTCTTTGCGTCTTTGTCCACTTTGCGCTTGTTGAAGGCAAGGGACTTTGTCAGAAAGTCACTGCGCAAAGCAAGAAAATGCGCCTGTGCTGCTTCTGAATAACCGTCAGTCTCCAAGATTGACAAAACTGCCAAGCACTGACTATAGCAAGCCTGATAGCAAGCATACTGTGTTAGTCCGCTGAGTGCATCAGCGATTCTTCTGATAACTGCTGTTGCTACGCTACACTGAATCGTATTTGTATAGCTGCGTCGAAACTGAACTATTTCCTCGATAGTTCTTGCAGTTGTTGACATCGCCGATTGAAGTCGGGATCTGTCCCTGGCAATGGCCGTAACAAGGCGTTCTATTGTCTCAAGTGAAACATATTCGATAGCACGAACGAATTCAGTATGCAACTCATGGTGTGGATCGGCAGCTGCTCGTATGGTGCTAGCAACAGCATTGGCCACAAGGAAGTTTGCTTCACGGTCGCTTGCATCGCGAACATCGTAACGCAGGTTAACAACATCTGCGTACTGACGCACAAGGCTGGCACAAAAGCTATGGAATGTGCTTATCCGAGACTGTGAAAGTGACGCGGCCACATAGCGTAATCGAGAGACAACCTCTGTGTCGCTGATATCAACGGCATATGAAGCACGTTCATGAGGATCAGAAAGTAACTCCTCGACCCGGTCGTAGACACGTTCTCGCATCTCTGCCGCTGCAGCCTTTGTGAACGTGATAGCAACGACTTTGTCAACAGCAATACCGTCAACTACAATAGCTCGTATAAACCGCTCGATGAGAATCCTTGTTTTTCCCGATCCCGCACTCGCAAGAACAGCACAATGTAGGTGCCTGTCTAAAGCGGCAAGCTGTTGTTCGGTAAGTGCATGCCCCATAGATCTATCCTGCAGGCAACAGACATGTCGTACTCCACCGTGCAGGGTTGCAGTACTGCTGAGAGACATGATGAACATCTGCGAGTGTTACAGACTCAAGAGCTTCTATAGAGGCTATTGGATCTTCAGGCTGCCCCTCCTCCATGACACCTTTGCCAAGCAAAGTCATGCGGGACGTTAGGGATTCTAGCGACATAAGCTTGCTCGCGCGAAGTTGAGCAAGTGCACGCTTGCGCTCGGATGCAGTAATGCCTTGATCTGCGAGATCAGACAAGATACCAGTTACATGTCGTTCAACGCTAGTACGTTGCGCCTCATCAATCCCGGCATAAATAGCCATGATGCCACAATCCATGAAGAGCTGTAGCTGAGAGTATACTGAATATGCAAGACCGCGTGTCTCGCGCAGTTTAACATTGAGCCTCGAAGACATTCCGTCGCCCAAGACTACGTTGAGAATTTGCAATGCATACGTATCTGCATGATGATAGCCAGTTGTGGGTACCTGCCATAATAGATGAGCTTGTTGCATTTGCTTGCGATGTTCTGCATGTGAACTCTTGCCATGTAAGGGGGCTTTGCGTGCTTGTAACTTTCTCTTAAAAGTTAGCTCCGATGTGAGCGTTTCAATATGTTCTGCCAGTGCATCGATATCATGATTACCGCTGATAGCAATCACCATGTTAGCTGCATTGTAGAACTTGTTATGAAAACGTGCTAGGTCTGCTCGACGCAGGCGCTCAACATCCGTGATTGTGCCAACAATCGAAGACCCGATTGAATGTGACGGAAATAGCTGACGTTCACCCAAGTCGAAAATGTGTTCTTCAGGCTCATCTTCGTACGAGCGAAGCTCCTCGATGATGATGTTGCGTTCCTTTTCGATATCTGCGTCATGAAAGACAGGGTTGACAACAACATCAGTTAAGGTAGAGGCAACATCATGGAGATGATCTCGGAGGGTGCGAACATAATAGCACGTCTCTTCCTTTGTGGTATAAGCGTTAGCATATGCACCCCGATTTTCGAAGTCACGAGAGATTTTCGATGTGCTTCGCGATGCGGTGCGCCGGAACGAGGTATGCTCTACAAAGTGAGCAATGCCTGATCGGCCACGTGGCTCGTCGCGGGTACCCGCCTTTACCCAAATGCCAAGTGCGCATGAGTCTACTGTATTGACATAGTCAGAGACAATCCGTATACCGTTGGAGAGCTTCAGCTCGGTGGGTGCTGTCCATACCGACCGTTGTGTGTTTTTCATAGTCAGCGAAAATAACCACCATTACGCTTGCCCTTACGGCTGATGCTGATAGCAGAATCGGGCAGGGGGCTTTACAGTTCGCTTACACCGATTTCCTGCCTTGGTTGTGCTCTGACACTGATTTGACGTTACTGTAGCCGGCATTGGTCCCGGTTGTTGTGGCAAGCGCGCCTCAGGTAGCTTCGGAAGATTGCTGGGCCGGGTAGTAACCTCGATGCCGGTGATGGGATGAATCTCCCACGGAGAGCCCCTCCATATTCGTGAGTTGCCAGAGCCTGCAGACTCATCGTCATGCATTGCATCGTAGAATGCCCATCCTCTAATCTTTACCCATCGCCCCTTATAGTTGTCTAGCAATGACTGCTGCGACCAATCAATACCGCGCTGTTTCATAATACTGCGAAGTCTTGGAGTAACCTCTGCAACGAGCAGGTGCTCTTTATCGCCGGTATGCATTGGATTTATCGTAAGCTCAAAATGAGCATCTCTGTGCCATGGATCTTTAGCGCCACAATTAACAGTCTCTACTGCGCCAAGTTTTATTTCTTCTACATAGGCAACTATCTCAACTGCATCGCCTTCACGAAAAGCCGTAGGGTTTTCTCTGGATGTAAGCAGAGTTACAAAGTCAACGTTTCTATTAATCTGCTTATCCGTAGGCAAATCATATCGGTTCTTTTTCACATTCAGTACTCTGGCATCTGAACGTTGAGCAGAACCTTCCATGCCGCACGTGTCATAGACACTCTGCGCACTCAAGCACGTGCATACGGCTACGAATGCAAGCAGGTAGGCAATCATGAGATAGCAGTTACGGACCACGATAGCTCTCTTCCAGCCCACATCGGCACGACCGAACCATACAGTTCGGGTATCATCATTGCTGTCTTCGACAATGTTATCGTCTTTGCTGGTGGTGTTAGCTTATACAAGCGTTGTGCATTATCAGATACAAATGCCTGCAGATTCGCAAGTGCGTTGTGCCGCTCGAACAGTTCTGCGAGCATTGGTAGAATAATGGGTGCCGTAAAGACTCCGGCAGCACAGCCTGGACACTCTTTCTTGTCGCGCGGGTGAGGTGCAGAATCACTGCCGAGCATCAACTTCGGGTGAGCGCTGAGAGCTGCTTGTAAGAGGGCATCTCTATCTTCTGGACGCTTGGCGATTGGCTTGCAGAAAAGATGTGGCTGCAGCATGCCCCCTGCAAGATCATCAAGCGTGATAATCAAGTGATGAGGTGTTACCGTAGCGCGTAGATTTTCAAACTCATCCAGCAATCCAACAGCCTTTTGTGTTGTAATGTGCTCCATCGTAATGCGAAGCCGTGGCCAGCGTGTGGCCAAAGCACGGTACACCTCGCAAAACTCATCTTCACGGTCCATCACAAATCCATGGGTCTCGCCATGCACCAACAGCGGAATGTCTAATTCCTGCATTGCATCAAATACATGAGCCATAGACATAATCTCTTGCACGCCACCATCACTATTGGTTGTTGCTCCTGCCGGGTAGAGTTTGATGCCAATGATATGGGGCTTTGCAAGCTCCAAGTCCTGGGCCGTGTAATCACGAAAAAACAGCGTCATGTATGGGTCGAACGTATGCCCGACACATGCCTGTTGAACTTCGCTCGTGTACCAATGCAGGCGGTCAAGATTATCAACTGGTGGTAAAAGGTTTGGCATGATCACGCCCCCTGCAAAATGCTGAGCAGATAATGGGGCAACTACCTTCAACATTTCGTCTTGTCGAAAGTGAATGTGCATGTCCAGAGGGGACTGGAGAGTGATTTCCATCATGCGTTTGTGTATCGTGGAACATCGCTGATTTGTGCATACGAGCCATCGCTGAGCATTTGTGTGCAATATGCAACGTTGCCATTGGTCAAGAGAACAAAAGGGGCTTTCAGTTGCAGATTATACCATGCTGACTGTCGCACGGTGTCCTCGGTAATCTTGATTCCAGGTGCCTTACATTCTACGAGAAGAAACGGGTGCAACATGGCGTCATGCCAAAGCAAATCGTAGCGCATACCACCAAACTTTGTGGAACGTTCAATACTGCATCTGCCTATTGGGTAACCGAGTGAGAGAAGCCAATGAAGGCAATGTTGTCGGACCCATTCTTCAGGTGTTAAGACAACGTAGGATTTACGCACAACATCAAAAATCTTAACAACACTGCCATTCTGGGATAACCTCATCTCGAATGACGGGAATATCAGGGGCGGAAGTTGCTCGGATGTGGACATGATGGAAGTTAACGTTGACCGGTACGACGAACATCTCTCGTCTTTACAAAGAGCAGGTAGGATAGAAACAATATCGCAATAGCATTAGCCCAAATGATGCTGATGTCTAAGCGAATCCAGCCGTAGATCAACCACAGCGTTGTGCCGAAGAACATCAGAGAAACCATGCCTAAGCTCAGTTGATCTACCTTCCCAGACTTCCACACTTTTATCGCCTGTGGAGCCAAGGCGAATGTTGTGCACGTACCGGCAATTAATCCCAGCGCAGCCGTTAAATCTAGTTCGGGCATGGTAGCAGCCCTTCAGTAGTTCCCCGATACCCTTGCAGCATATCACCGACAGGCATCTTTCGCTTTCCAGGTAATTGTATCTCATCTAATGAGAGTGTACCATCGGCGCAGCCAATGAGGAACTGCGAATCCTTGATTATCCATGAGCCAGCAGGAAGGGCCGAGTACGTCGCGTACGATGCACGGAAAATCTTGAGTACATCTCCATTCCACATTGTCCATGCACACGGCGAAGGCGAGTGCGCATGGATGAAGTTGCGAACTCTGACGCGGGATTGATCCCAGTTGATATCAGCTGTCTCACGGAACACCTTGGGTGCCGGCGTTGCTAAGGTGTCATCCTGTGCATACGGTACAAGTGTACCCTGAATCAGTCCGCGTGTGCTTTCACAAGCACATGCAGCAGCCATAGGCATCAGTGTTGCATAGAGTTCGCCAGTAGTTGTTCCGTCTGCAATGGTGCAGCGCTCCTGCAACAGTATTGTTCCGGTGTCTACTACGTCGTCGAGTAAGAACGAGGTTACACCAGTCTCCGTATCGCCCTCTAAGATGGCATGATTAATTGGTGCTGCACCACGAAAACGCGGTAGAAGAGAAGCATGCACGTTGAACGTACCTTTAGACGAAAGCGAAAACACCGATCGCGGCAGGATCTTAAATGCGATCACGCAGATCACGTCAGGCTGCCGTCGTGCTATCTCTTCAGCAAAAGCAGGGTCTTTCAGTTTCTCAGGCTGCAGAATATCGGTAATACCGAGATCGAGTGCAGCTTGTTTCACTGCAGATGGACTTACCGTTAAGCCACGTCCACGGGGCTTGTCAGGTATGGTCACAACGGTGCGCACACCAAACTCCTTATGCAGCGCCTGCAGCGCCGGAACGGCAAACTCAGGAGTTCCCATGAAGATGATGTTGCTCATCAGCCATGCACCGTAGGTTGATTTGCAAGCCCCTTCACAACATCTGCTTCGTAGTCGGCGAATTCCTTGATCCGCGCACGCACTTCTTCGACAGGGAAGTACTCTCGCGCGATGTCCGTGTATGCGCGATAGTGGCCAGCCTCGCTTGCAAGCAGCGACCCGTACATCTGACGCAGTTCATCGGTTGGAGCATGTTTAGAGAGTAGAGAAAACCGCTCGCAAGATCGGGCTTCAATGAACGCACCCACGATCAATGAGTCCAGCAGACGCTTGGGCTCGCCTTGGCGAACAAACTTGTGCAGAGCGTTCGCGTATGGATTGCCAACGTCCTTGCTCAGTGTAAGGCCGCGCTTTTCAAGTTCCTGCATCACCATATCAAAGTGTTCGAGCTCTTCCTGAGCTAACGCAATCATATCGCGGATTAGGCGCATACGTTTGGGGTAGCGTGTTATGAGTGCGAGTGCAAAGGCGGCAGCTTTCTTTTCGCACAATGCATGGTCGACCAAGATACTCTCGGTATTTGCGCATGCAACATCGATCCATTCGCTGTTTGTTTCAGATTGTAGACAAAGCATATGGCAAAGTTAGGGGGCAAGCAGGCGTATCGTGCGTTCAACGAGGGCTGAGAATGTAAGATTATCAACTGGTGCCTGAGTATTCAGCCACGTAGCTGAAAGTGCGAACCACTTGCCGTCGTAGTTCTGAAGCAGGTACGACATGTTTATCACCCCAGTCTCGGAGCCGCCCTTGTAACAAACGCGCTTCCACTTGCTGCGATCAAGTTGAAGCCCTGGATTGATCTCCAGGATGTCAAGTGCCGCCGCACCCTCTTTCGTAGACGAGGCGATGCGGAACCAATCAAGCGCGCGAACGAGCTCAGCAGTAGAAGCAAACCACTCAACGGAGTCGGGCAGAACGGGAGAACTTGACAGCGAGATATCAGCGAGATCAAATGTGTCGGTCACGCGACGCAGAATCTGACGTCGCTCGGCTGGCTCTGCAGATGCATAAGCGCGGGCTGCTTCAGCATTGTTTGTGAATTTGAGAAGGAACATCTCACGTGTCGACAAGAACGGATCGTTTACCTCAGGCGCGCTGTGACCCATAAGCGCTTGCTTACGTTGAACGGCATCTGCGCCGAGAACGTGGAGCAAATGGTCGGTTGCTGTATTGTCGCTCACAGAGATCATCTGGCACGCCAATGTATGAAGCGTGATTGGCGATCCGTGAGGCCATGTATGCAGTGAACCCGATGGAAGTGAAAACAATGATGAGTCGATGCGAGTTACCTCTTCCCACTTGTGCATCGACGTAACTAGCTCTCCCAGCACATACAACTTGAACGTCGAACCAATCGGTAGACGTTGGCTCGAAGCATGAGCCGCGAGTGTAATACCGCTGCTGAGATCTGTAACCATAAGCGACGTCGTACCGGGCAGCGCCTTAAACTCCTCGACAACACTGTTGATGTTTACTGTCGGTTTCACCGGTGGACGTACGTAGAGACCAGCAATCTTATGTGGCGGTGCCGCTTCTACAGTAAGCGTAAACGGAATTAGCCAACCACTTGTCGTACTGCCTTCAGCAAACACCTGATACGATGAACGTTGATCGCTGATGCGGATACTCGAACATGGACCAGATTCTGAGGTTACCTGATTAACGATCATCCGCAGTTGCATTGGTGGCACCTTTTCGAGGAACTGTGCCGTGAAGATCGTGTCGAACTGCACAGGTTTACCGGCAAAGATTGCGCAGACGTCGTTGAGCCTCATTGTGAGATGGGGCTGAGACAGCGATATGCCAGCAGATGCAATCATCACTATGAATAGAACTATCAACTGCATGGTCACCTTTCTCCGCATGAACTCAGCGAAAAACATGTTCGAGCAGACAAGACGTCTGCGACTGTGGAGTCTTAAGCAGAATTGCATAGCTGCCTGAAGGAAACTTGCGTAAGTCAAGCTCTCGCTCCTGTACGCCTGATTCTGCTGTGTCTTCGGCAATGGTAAGCATCTTGAACATGCCCTCGTTATAGAGGTGTATCTCGATACGTTGCAGCTCGGGTACGGTATAGCGTAGGCGATAAAATCCAGTCTTGCCGGAAACAGGTAATACATTAATCTGTGGGAGCTTCATGTCGCGACCTGAACTCAGTTTCGCCTCCGAGGTACGAGGGTAGTAAAACAACGGTGCTTCCTCGCCGCCGTTTTCCCGCTCAGATGTGGCGTAATATCCCTTATCACCTGCGTCATAGCACACTGCCTCACCCTGCAGCTCGGGTCCGTAGGGTATACGTTTTCCTTCGCGCAGAAGCGCTCTCCATAGGGGCTCCTTAGGATTTCTTGTCCACTCCCACGCCTTGTGATAATTCTTCAGGATCACAGTGTTTCCGTTAGATGCAACATCACCAGCGGTGATCAGCGTAAATGGCAGCTCGCCACGAAACGAGAGTTGCGCAGGAGATGTCTTAAGCGCATCACAGCTGTAGATCCGAGCTTTTACGTCGCGCTTGGTAACGATAACGAGCTCACCTGTGAGGGGGTCTACTAGCAATGCCTCGGCATCACGCGGGCCATCGGGATAGGTAAGCTCAAACTTTTCGATCTCTGATGCAGGGATTGTAGATGACGCAAAGACATCAGGCTCGGCAATGCGGTAGATGGTCACAGTCATGCGCTTTGCATTGTTGTCGCCGATGTCAGCAATGTAGATCACCTTAGGCGCAGTGCTCGAAGAATCTGGTTTGGCCCGTGGCATTGTAATGGCAAGGTCTTCCCAGTCTACATTTACGGCACCGGCTAGTTTGTGTTTTGAGAGCAGCCCCTTGCGTATGTCAACAGCGTAGATAATCGGTTCGTCTCCCGAGTCGTTGATCATCCATAGCACGAAGGGCTCGCGACTCTGTACCATCCCAGATACCTCTGGAAGATGGTCCTTTGGCGTGTGCCCCACAACAAAGGGCCCCTCATAGGTCTGCTGACCTACGCATGCAGTTGTTATGAGCACGCATGTAAGTATGACGGCAAGACAGATCTTCATCTTACCCTACGATGAAGTTCACAAGTTTGCCCGGGACGACGATCGTTTTCTTGATCTGCTTTCCGTCAAGGTGCTTCTGAACATTTGGATCTGATTTTGCAAGTTCTTCAATCGCTGCTGCATCAGCATCTGCCGGCACGATCATCTTCCCGCGAATCTTCGAGCTTACCTGTAGAACAATCTCGATCTCGTTCTCAACGAGCTTCGCTTGATCATACTCCGGGAATGATGAATGATGAACGGAACCATCATGACCAAGAACTTGCCAGAGTTCCTCGGTAATGTGAGGTGCGAAAGGGGCTAAGCACTGCACAAACGCCGTCATGGCCTCATAACTGCGCTGTTCAGCTTTCGTAAACTCATTGACAAAAATCATGAACTGCGCGATTGTCGTGTTAAAGCTCAGGTTGTAAACATCTTCGTGTGTCTTTTTGATAGTTGCATGAAGAACACGGTCAAGCTCGGATGTGCTTGCCCCCTTCACAACAGCAGGGGAGAGTGTCCCTTCTTCTGTGACCATCATACGCCATACGCGGTCAAGGAATCGCGTGATGCCGTCGATGCCGCGAGTATTCCACGGCTTTGAGGCTTCGAGCGGACCCAAGAACATCTCATATAAACGAAGCGCGTCAGCTCCGTGGCTGGCGATCACTTCATCGGGATTCACGACGTTCCCGAGAGACTTGGACATCTTACGTCCGTCTTCGCCCATAATCAATCCCTGGTGGAACAGCTTCTTGAATGGCTCCGGCGTCGAAACATATCCGTAGTCAAAAAGAATCTTGTGCCAGAAGCGTGCATAGAGCAAGTGCAATACCGCGTGCTCTCCGCCACCAACGTAGAGGTCTACGCCGTGGTTGCCCATCCAGTATCGCTCGTTGTCTGGAGCGCAGAATGTTTCACTGTTGTGCGGATCAGCATAGCGCAGATAGTACCAGCACGAGCCTGCCCACTGAGGCATGGTGTTCGTTTCGAATCGCGCACGCTTGCCTGTCTTTGCATCAACAAAGTTTACCCACGATTCGACTGTGGCAAGGGGCGATTCGCCCGTGCCTGCTGGCTTAAACTCTTTTACATCAGGCAACAGCAGCGGGAGCTCATCTGCATCAAGTGCGCGCTTGGTACCGTCTTCGAAGAACATGATCGGTATAGGTTCGCCCCAGTAGCGCTGACGTGAAAAGAGCCAGTCGCGCAGGCGGAATTGTGTTCGCCCCTTTCCTTGACCTGTAGACTCTAGCCACGCGATGATCGTGCGCTTTGCTTCGTCGGTTGGTAGGCCATCGAGCGACACTGATGCATTTGCTGAAGCCATACCAAGGCCGTACGTGCTATATGCTTCTGCCGCAACATCAATCGAACTACCATCGGTTGGCTGAACGACCTGCACGATAGGCAATCCGAATGCAGTTGCAAACTCATGGTCACGCTCATCATGTCCGGGTACGGCCATAATGGCGCCTGTGCCATAGTGCGCAAGAACATAGTCCGCCACCCAAACCGGCACGTCGCTACCCGTTGCCGGGTTGACGGCACACGCACCAGTAAACACGCCTGTTTTTGACTTGTTGAGCTCTGTACGCTCAAGGTCGCTCTTGAGTGCAGTCGCTTCCTTGTAGGCAAGTACTTCGCTGCGTTGATGCTCCGTTACAATGTGCTCTACAATCGGATTCTCTGGTGCCACTACGAGATAGGTAGCGCCAAACAACGTGTCAGGTCGGGTAGTAAATACAGTTATCGAATGATCGCCGCCCGCAACAGGAAAGGCAACCTCAGCCCCCTCGCTGCGTCCGATCCAGTGACGCTGCATCTCCAGAGTAGACGATGGCCAGTCGAGCAGCGCGAGGTCTTCTAGGAGGCGCTCTGCATACTCAGTAATGCGAAGCATCCATTGACGCATTGGTCTGCGTTCAACAGTGTACCCTTTGTCCTTCCATTCATCGACTTCTTCATTTGCAAGAACCGTACCGAGCGCTTCGCACCAATTCACGGGGCTATAGGCGATGTAGGCAAGACGGTGGTTGTCTTTGAAAGTTTCGATCTCGAGTGGGTCCGTGATGTCCGATGGAATCACAAGCTCATCGATGGAACGCGCCTTCTTTGCGGCACGGTCGTACCATGAGTTATACATCATCAGGAACATCCACTGCGTCCACTTGTAGTATCCCGGCAGCGTGGTGTTTACTTGACGAGACCAATCGTAGTCGAAGCCGATGGCATTGAGCTGACGCTTAAACGTCTCGATGTTTTTCTCAGTTGCAATCGCGGGATGGATACCCGTTGTCATGCTGTAGCGCTCGGTAGGCAAACCAAACGCATCAAAGCCCATCGGATGCAACACACTGAAGCCGCACATACGCTTATACCGGCTAACGATGTCGGTTGCTGTGTAGCCCTCAGGGTGGCCAATATGGAGTCCTGCTCCCGATGGGTAGGGGAACATATCGAGCACGAAATACTTCGGCTTCGATGGGTCTTCCGTGACCTTGTACGTATGGTTGGCAGCCCAGTGAGCTTGCCACTTTTGTTCGACTACAGAAAACGGGTATTGCATCCGGCAAATATACGGGGCATGGCCGCCCTTGTTTATGTTTGCACCCGTGGAATACGTACATCTTGGCCGCACTGGTGTAAAGGTCTCTCGCCTTTGCCTTGGAACAATGAATTTTGGATACTGGATTGAAGAGGAAGACTCATATCCAGTCATGAGCCGTGCACTCGAGCGTGGCATCAATTTCTTTGACACAGCCAATGTGTATGGCTGGGACAAGGGTAAGGGGCGCACCGAGGAAGTGATTGGTAACTGGCTAAGCCAGGACCCCACTCGCCGCGACAAGATCGTGCTTGCTACCAAGTTCTATGGCCAGATGGAAGATGGCATCAACAACCGTGGTTGTTCTGCCTATCACATCAAGAAGGCTTGTGAGGATTCTCTGCGTAGACTCAAGACAGATCATATCGATCTGTATCAGATGCACCACATTGATCGTGCCACGCCTTGGGACGAGCTCTGGCAGGCGATGGAACAGCTCGTTCGTGATGGAAAGATTCTGTACGTAGGCTCAAGCAACTTTGCAGCATGGAACATTGCACAGGCAAACGAACTGGCAAAGAACCGCCACTTTCTTGGCCTCGTGAGTGAACAGTCTGTGTACTCGCTGCGTAACCGTCAGATTGAACTCGAGGTGCTTCCTGCCGCCAAAGCGTACGGCATGGCAATGATTCCATGGAGCCCACTAGCAGGGGGCTTGTTGGCCGGCATGTATTCGAAAACTGACGCCGTGCGTCGCAAGCGACCGCAGTTGTTGGAGTCTGCCGAGAAACTCCGTCCACAGATTAATGAATACGAGACTTTGTGTGCAAAGCTTGGCCTTGATTGCGCCGATGTTGCTCTTGCGTGGATCGCGCAACGTGATGGTGTTACATCGCCTATTATCGGACCGCGCACAGTGGAGCAACTGGATGCGAACGTTGCGTCATTAGGCATCATGCTCGACGCCGACACACTAGCCGAGCTTGATCGCATCTGGCCGGGGCCAGGCAATCAAGCGCCAGAAGCATACGCTTGGTAGTTACAGTCGAATACGAGCTACACCAAACACGGCCGAGACCACTGGGTCTCTGTCTGTGAATAGCGATCTGATATCGAGGGTTGATACACCTAGCTGCCATCTACCATGAAAGACAGAGAACATGGCCGACATAGGAATTGTGGTACCCATGCTTGCTCCATGGGCAATGCCCATGCCAACGTTGAGCCAGTCTTTCGGACGCCAATCAACACCACCGCTGAAAAGATTTTGCTGAAGAGAACCGGCTACGTCGTTTAGCGCAATAATGCAGTCTATGCCGTAGGTCCAACGCTTATTCTGCTGCCAAGACGATCCAAACCGCAGACGTATAGGTAGGTCTGCTTTGGCAGACAGAAGGCCATTCCATCGAAAATACTGTCCTTCTCCTGTAATCTTCGGTGCTTCCTCGAAGAGGTTGTAGCTGTCAAAGCCCTCGCTGCCGAGGCCATTGAGAACGGTATCGCTAGCGGCAAAGACATTACCGTTGTAGGTTATCGTTCCTATGTCAATCACAGAGCCCGAAAAGGTCCATTCATGATACTGCACAGTAATGCCGGCATCTAATCCATAGCCAGTACCAATTGGTACAAGAGCGGTGCCGCCGATTGCAGATGGGGTAGTAGCCTTGCCGTAGTTGATTGCGAAGTATGGACTAAGTGCACTTTGTGCAAGGAGATTACCTGCAGAAACCCTTGCTTCCAAGTAAGCGTATGACTGAAAAATCTTGGGTGATACGCCCATGTACAACGCAAGGTTGTCGTCGCTATAGAGTTGAAGTCCGTACGAAACAGCATACTCGCGCAGCCACGACATCGATAAAATCGTACCATCAAAAAGTTTAGAGAATGGCTGAGGATTACGTGCATAACCGATTGTATCTCCACGCCAATTGAGAGCCGTTGAATCGAAATAATCAGAGTGACGTCCTTGAAACATAAGTTTGGCTGCCTGTTCGTTGAGAACAAACGTTCCGTTTATGCGTTCTCGTACACTCATAGCTATACCCCCAACTGTCTCGTGCTGGTAGGCGATTGCAAACGGCATGATATCGATATTGAATCGAAGACCTTTTCCAGCAAACACTCTCGCCGCTTCGCGTTTATCTTCCTCTGTGAACTTGACAGCACTTCCTCGCTGCAGCAAGATGTCGATCATGCCCGACTTTGATAGGGCATCGCTGCGTATTGATGCGCCCCCTTCACCGAGGCCAACAGAAAAAGTTTTTCGAGAATATTCAGAGCCGCTCGTAAGTGGTGTAGAGAACGAATAGACATCTCTCTGTGGCACGAATCCCAAGTTTGCAGGGTTGATGCCTACACACTGGTAATCGGTTACAACTGTAGAAAGGAAACCAGCATGCCCGATGCGTGCATAGTCCGATGCCTCTGACTGTGCGAGCAGGGTAACTCTTGCTAGCAAGAGCGTGCAATACACTACCGCATGCAGCAAGGACTTCATTGATGCGTTATAATCCTATCGATCCATTCGGCGATGCGCACGGCTTCGGCCCCATCATGAAGAGTAACGGCGACGTCACGTCCACCCCGTATGCTCTCGACAAATGCTCGTTGTTCTTCAAGAATCGCATTAACCTGAACCGGAGTTGGAGCATCATGCACTATCACTTTATCTCCATGCTCCGTTGCGATCTGTCCCAATGGTGTGTGCCGGTCAGGGTCGATCATGGACATATCAATCAACCTGTACAACTCCGCATTGCCAGTTGCCATATCAACCGAAATATACCCATCGCGCTGAAAGAGTCTGAGCTTGCGCATAGGCTTCGCGCTGATTCTAGAGGCAGTAACATTTGCCACGCAGCCATTAGCAAAACTCAGGCGTGCATTGCAGATGTCGGTTGTATGTGTAAGCACGGAAACGCCTGTTGCTTGTATGCCCACGATTTGGGACTTCGTCATCCACAACAACAAGTCGATGTCGTGGATCATCAAATCATGAATGACGCTCACATCTATTGCACGGGGCTTGAATTGCGCTAGTCTGTGCGCTTCAATAAATAGCGGCTCTAGCGTAAATCCCTGAAGAGAACGCAGTGCTGGATTAAAGCGCTCAACATGCCCTACCTGAATAATCCTGTCTGTTGCAGATGCCCTATCAACAAGCGCTTTGGCTTGCTCATACGTAGCTGTCACAGGTTTCTCGATAAAACAATGGAAACCACGATCAAGGCACTGAAGCGCAACATCGTAATGAACAGATGTTGGTGCGGCGATAACGACAGCATCCACCTCTGGCATGGCAGCAACATCTGAATACCACGTAGCCCCGTGTTGGTTAGCAACGGTTATCCCTTGGAGCTCATTTGGGTCAACAATGGCCACAAGTTCTACATCATCTTGCTGCTTCCAGAGCTTCGCATGAATCGAACCAAGGTGGCCTGTGCCTATAACTGAAATGCGCATGAAGCGAAGATACAGATGACAGATGACAGATGACTCGCTACTCGCTAGTCGCTGATCCTCTTGGATGTGCTTTCCGATATGCGTCCTTCAAGCGTTCCACACTAACGTGGGTATAGACTTGCGTTGTTGAAAGGGAGGAGTGCCCAAGCATTTCGCGCACGGCGCTAAGGTCTGCGCCGTTATCTAGTAAGTGTGTTGCGAAAGAATGGCGGAGAACGTGTGGACTCTTTCGCTGTGACTCGGTGATGGGGCCGAGTGCTGAGCGAACTATGCGCCATGCGCTTACGCTGGCTAGGCGTTTGCCTCTGTCTCCCAGAAACAATGCTGCTTCTTCGGATGCTGGACAAAGCTCTACTCTGCGAAGTACGAGTTGCTCGAGAATCTCAATGCTCTCGCGTGTTACAGGAACGATGCGCTCTTTGTTGCGTTTACCGAGAACCCGCACCGTGCGCGACCGTGTGTCGATATCGCCAACGTTGAGTTGCAGTGCTTCGCTGATTCGCAGCCCAGAGCCGTAGAGAATCTCACATAATGCCCGATTGCGAAGCTGTTTGATGTCCGAGAGATCAAACGTTGCCCATAGTGCTGCAGCTTCAGGTGCTTGCAAAAATGATGGTAACTTTTTTTCAGTTTTTGGGGACGGCAGTGTAAGAGTTGGATTTCGCTCAATGATTCCCGATCGCAGGAGGTATCGAAAGAAGCTGCGCAGTGCTGCAAGTTTTGCGCGAAGACTTCGTTTGGCAAGCCCCTTGTCATCAAGCCAGCCGAGAAATGGACGAATATCTGCTTCTACGATATCCTGAACGGGGGGCATCGCACCGTATGTCTGGATCAGGTATTCTTGAAACTGCTCCAGTGCCGTAGCGTAGGCAACAGTTGTGTGGGCACTAGCAGCCTTCTCTACATCGAGCGCTGTGAGGAATGATCGTACTGCTTCTGCGAAATCCATGGCCGAACTTACGGTATATTTGCAAGTTCAAGGAGTTTCAACATGTTGCGCATCAGAAACTATATCAACGGTAGGTTTCACGACCCGGTAGGGGGCGAATGGATCGACAATGTCAATCCTGCCACCGGCGAGGTTGCCTCCCTCATCGCCCGAAGCCGGGTCGAAGATGTAGAGCTTGCCGTCGATGCGGCAAGGAGTGCTTTCTCTGCCTGGTCTACCATGCCAGCAAAGGGTCGGTCTGAGATCATGCTGGCTATTGCTGACAAGATTAAACAACATGCAGAAGACCTGGCACTGGCCGAAACAAACGATCAAGGTAAACCTCTATGGCTATCGAAGGCGGTTGATATTTCGCGCGCTGTAGACAACATGTCCTTTTTTGCTACCGAGATCCTCCATACGCGAACTGACGCATATCAGACTGATGTGCATGTGATGAACTATACGCTGCGGCAGCCTCTAGGTGTCGTTGGCTGTATTTCTCCGTGGAATCTTCCATTGTATTTGTTCACATGGAAGATTGCGCCTGCACTAGCAGCAGGTAACACAGTTGTTGCAAAGCCGAGTGAGCTAACACCAATGACAGCATTTCTCTTAGCAGAACTGTGTATTGAAGCTGGATTGCCGCCAGGTGTGCTCAACATACTTCATGGGTATGGTCCCGAATGTGGAGGCGCAATTGTTGGTCACCCCGCTGTCAAAGCGATTTCGTTTACTGGCGGTACCTCAACTGGCAAGACCATTGCTTCGATAGCAGCACCGATGTTCAAGAAGATGTCATTAGAACTTGGCGGAAAGAATCCCACGATTGTCTTCGACGACGTTGATGTTGCACATACGGCGCGGCATGTGGCGCGTGCGGCATTTACGAATCAGGGGGAGATTTGTCTGTGTGGATCTCGCATTCTTGTGCAGCGAAGTAT
Source organism: Ignavibacteria bacterium (assembly GCA_016873895.1). Lineage (GTDB taxonomy): Bacteria > Bacteroidota > Ignavibacteria > Kapaibacteriales > Kapaibacteriaceae > UBA10438. The sequence continues at coordinate 5,487 of VGVV01000011.1, read as the reverse complement.
CTATGATGCGTTTCGTTCAGCAATGATTGCGGAGACCCAGAGATTTGTTGTTGGCGATCCGCTTGAAGCAGACACTCGTATGGGCGCGATTGTAAACGAGGCGCACATGAACAAAGTACTCTCCTATATTCAGCTAGCGCTGGAAGAAGGTGGTACTATTCTCACAGGCGGTCGGCGCAAACATGTTGATGGGCGCTGCGCGGGTGGTTTCTTTATCGAGCCCACGCTTGTTGAAGGCCTATCCGGCACGTGCCGCGTTAATCAAGAGGAAATCTTCGGTCCGGTTGCAGCATTGATTCCTTTTGACACCGATGAAGAGGCAATAGCCATTGCCAACAGCACAGAATATGGTCTGGCTGCTACTGTCTGGACAACGAACATTCAGCGGGCTCATGGGACAGCCCACAGACTCGAATCCGGCATCGTCTGGATTAACACATGGTTGATGCGTGACTTGCGCACACCATTTGGTGGCATGAAACAAAGTGGCGTAGGACGTGAGGGGGGAACCGAAGCACTGCGCTTTTTTACCGAACCAAAGAATATCTGCCTGCAGCTTTAGAATGAGGAAGTATGGAAACAACAGTAATCAACTCCGATCGCGCACCTGAGCCCGTTGGGGCATATCCGCATGCACGGCGTGTTGGCCATCTACTCTTTTTAAGCGGTGTGGGGCCCCGTGAGCGCGGCACGAAGGTGATACCAGGGGTTACGCTTGCCGAAGATGGTACAATCATTGATTATGATATCACTGAGCAGACTCTTAGTGTATTCCGTAACATCCGTTACATCCTGGAAGATGCAGGGTCTGCCTGGGAGAACATTGTAGACGTGCAAGTATTCCTCACAGACATGAAGCAAGACTTTAGAACATTCAATGCATTGTATACTGAGCACTTCGCAGGTGTCAACGCATGCCGAACAACAATCGAGATTGGCGCATTGCCAACTCCCATTGCTGTAGAGCTTAAAGTGATCGCAACGATATGAAACGCAGAATTTTATCGCTGTTCGCAACACTCGCGCTGTTGATTCTTGGACTGCAAGCGCAGCCTACAGTTTCATACATAAGTCCAGATATCTGCGCACCTGGCATGGGCGTTTACGTTGAGTTTGTTGCACCAGTGGGTTCAGTTGGGATATATGGTGCAGATCAACTGCACCTGAACACCCAGGGAAGTGCCGTACGCATTGAGTGTGTGCGCCCGCAAGATTCACTTATGCTTGTCCGCAGTCCACTTGTTGTCTCCTGGTCGGGGCGTCTGATATCAACAACATTTTTTGTGCATCCATCCGTTGTACCAAACTCGCACGACTGGACGCTGCTACAATCCCAGTTCCGGATTCCTGTGCGTGTAGTAGTAAATGGTGTCGCTTCAAATATCGATACCATCTATATCGTTAAGCCATGGCCATTAGGAAACGTTAGTGGTCTGTCCGACAGAACACTCGGTGCTGGGCAGCTTGGCAGACGCTCCCGCCGCGGTGCAATGATCGTTGATTCACTTGTACTCGGAACCGGCACCTACATCGTGTCAACAGCCGACACAGATCCAATAACTGCTGGAAATCAGGGGTACCTGCCGTTTACGCTCATCAGTCCAGGAAGAGTTACCAGCACTATGACTGCTGATCAAACATCGATTGATGCCTCAGGAGTTGGAATCATGGGTGGCCCTGGTGGCGGCGGTGGCGGTGGCGCGTTCTCGAACTTCAATATCTCAGGCAACAGAGGCTCTGATGGTGGCGATGGTTTTTCAGGGGGCGGCCCAGGCGGTTACAATTTTGATCGGTCACGTAAGAAACCTGGAGCTGGCAGTGGCGAGTCGCTTGCGGCATCGAACACAACAACACGTGGCTCTAGCTCTCTCAATGGCGTTACAGGTGGTGAAGTAACTACCTCATTTGAAAATGCTGGTGGCGGCACAGGCCATCCATTTGGACAGAGCGGTGTTGGATGTAGCGATCGTCTTACGTGTAATACCAGTGGGGCAAACGGGGGTGGATCTGGCTCTCAGGAAAGCAAGCGCGGTGGCGGTGGTGGCTACGGTACCAAGGGTGAGACGGAAGCAGGGTTTACCAACGGAGGTTATCAGCACGGCAATACGTGCATTGTTCCTTTAGCAGGGGGCTCTGGCGGTGCGGGCGGTAATCCTGAGTTTGCAAAATCAATCGGTGCGAGCGGTGGTGGTGGCGGAGGTGCAATTTCCATTCATGCAGCCGATGTAACAAACATTACAATACGTTCGCGCGGTGGTGTTCCACAACGTCAAGCGTTGCAAGGTGGATGTGGCTCCGGAGGAGGAGTTGTGATAGGAGTGCGCACCACTGCGAGTCAGGGTCTGGTTCGTGGCGACATCGCCGGTGGTGTCGATCCAACTGCTGGTGATCCGCACCTAAGTGGTGGCGAGGGTCGCATGCGGTATGACGGACCCGGAACTCTTGCAAGTGCTGCGTTCAATGGTCCAACGATAGTCGCACGAAACAGTTTCCCTCGCGCAAGCCGGATAGAAGGCACACGCTCTGCTAACCTACTTTATGTTTGGATTCGTTCAGAGAATGGGCCGTGGCAGCAGGCAATCTTGCCACCATCATCGCCTCCATCACCTCGAGCGTGGGCACTCGACTATGTCTGGCCTGGTATCGACTCGATCTTTTACGTAGTCGTTGGTCAAGAGGTAGTTGCTCCGAAAACTACGCCGTACGCATTCGAGCCAAACGTTGTGTTTTCGCAGTCAAGCTCAACGGTTGTGCGTGTAGTTACAACTGCACCAATACTCGTGGACAGCTTAAATCTCGGAGCTCTCACGTGCCGAGGTGTTGCAGTCATAGACACAATCTGGATGCGTAACCTCACCACGAGCCCCATGACAATTAACTCGCTTGCAATGGTACCGTCAGCTGACTGGTCGGTTGTCTCTTCTGCAAGTAAGAACCCAATACCCCCAGCAGATTCTGCGTTCGCAGTGGTTCGGTTTAGTAACGCAATCAGTTTGCCACCTGGTAAAAGAGATGCCGAGCTGGTTGTAACGTTTAATGATACGATGACAGTGCGTTCTCCAATGAGGGCCGAAGTAGGTGGGATCACCATAGACTATATATGGAGGGGGCTTAACAGAGATACAATCGACATCGGTCGTGTCTGCATAGGCAAACCCGTAACCGAGCCAATCACGATTCGGAAGATTGGCAAAGGCCAATTGACAATGACAAGCTTTGCAGCAAATGATGGTGCAGTAATCGGAGTAACCGCCAACACACCAATCGCACTGAACGACTCAGTGAGCTTTGGATACGTACTCGTCAACTTTACAGCAAAGCAACTGGGTACGTACATCGTGCCAATCATCGTCAAGTTCGCTGAATGTTCTACAAACGACACCATTTGGGTAAAGCACGTTGGAGTTGAGACATCCATGTCATTTGTCGGCAATGGTCAGTTCGGAGACGTTCGCATCGGAGCTCGTAAGGAAGCGATATATGAAGTTCGCAATACCGGGTCTAGCGACATAAGCATCTTCAGACTTCCAACCTTGCCGGCCCCTTTCAGAATCGTTAGTTCTAACCCAGTGCCGCCTGTTGATTTAAAACCTGGACAGGCTATCACATTGACTGTTGCCTTTGAACCAACCGCAGTTGGTACCTACACGCATGTAATGCGACTCGTTGGAGACTCGACATTTACAGCGTGTGTGGATTCACTAAATGTGCCACTTGCTGGACGTGGCGTTGCATCAACTGTCTCGCTTTCGCCCACATCTCTTTCATTCCCCGTTGTTGCTGCTTGCGATAGTGTAACCGAATGTGTTGTTGTAACAAACAATGGCACCACACCGATTACATTGTTGTCGCCCCCGGTGATCAATGGTATACACGCAAACAACTTTAGCTGGAAAAGTGGTCCTAACGGAGACACAACACTTGGCGCTGGAGCTTCCGTAACGTATTGCGTAACAATGTTCGGCAGCCTTGGTCCCGATGGTGTGAAGAATGCAACATTCTCTATTCGCACCGATGATCTCACGCTGAAGACACTTAACGTAGGACTAAATGGACAGCGCACAACAGTGAATCTTGACGGATCTCGGATCGTTGATATTGGTTCTGCACGTGTTGGTACTCAGGCATCAATAACACAGACGTATACAAATACGACTGCTCTGCCTGTTCGTATTACAGGTAGTATCTCGTCTGCTCCAGCTCGCATATCGGCAGCATCCGTACCGGTTACCATACCAGCTGGTGGTAGCCAGGTCTTCACGTTCACATACGTATGCACAGCAGAAGAAACAGTTACCGATACCATACGTTTTCTCATTGATGAGCCATGTGCAGATACGGTGATCGTTGTTACGCGAGCACGTGGTGGTGTCGAATCGGTGAGTGCCTCGCAGAAGATCAACTTTGGTATTGTTCCAGAGTGTGGTGTGCGCCAGGACAGTGTTGTTATTGTGAATAATGGCAGCCTACCCATAGAGCTTATTCGCTATGGCGGTATCACTGGAACGGACGCAGCATCTTTTGCCTGCACAAACCCAGGTGTCGTGAATAATCAGGTGCTTGCCCCGGGTGAGCAGCGTGTGCTGCGAATCGTGTTTGATCCATCTGCATCGACAGATGGACCGAAAACAGCAATCGTAACCGTTATTGCTAAGGTTAATGATACACTCGTGGGTATCAATACCGAGTTGCGCGGCGAGAGGCGCACATCACTTCCAATTAATCCACAAAGTATAGTGTTCGGTGCAGTGAGTATTTCTGCGTCCAGCACGCAGTCGCTAACACTATTTAATACAGGCGTAGAAGAGCTTAGAATTACTTCCATAGCCATGAAGTCTGGAGCAGGCAGCGTCTACACTGTTAGATCGGTACCTACGGCTCCCGTAAGCATTATGCCAGGTGGTTCAGTTGATCTGGCAATTGAGTTTCGGCCAAAGGATCAGCTCTTTTACACAGACTCGATGATCATTCAACTTGATAAGCCCTGCCGTGAAGATCGCGTAATCGCAGTATCTGGGACAGGTCAGGTTGTTATCGATGTGGTGTTGCAAGCTCCAACTCGAATTCTTGATCCTACATCACGTGATATTCGTTTGCCCATCGTGGCGAGTATCAAGGGTGAGGCTACCAGGGTTGATAGTGTATCGCTAGACTTTACGCTTCGCATGCAATCGTCACTTTTCCATGTTCAAGGAGTTATAGGAGCAAGCTTGCTTCGACACGAAGTTGTAGGTGGTTATACCGAGTTAGATGTTCGTGTGCGTAACGGGATACTTGATGGGTCTAACTACGTAATCTGCGAGTTAGTCGGAGATGCAACCTTGGGTCCAATCGATTCTACGGATATCATCTTTGACACAGCCGACATTGTCATCACATCGGTAACTCCTCGGCTCTCAACTTCCAATGGCTGGCTTGTGAGCGATGTTTGCGAAGCTGGTGGAAAGCGGCTTGTGAACCTTGCTGGTAGATTGGCTATGCATGTGC
>VGVV01000010.1 GCA_016873895.1 Ignavibacteria bacterium | reverse complement strand
GCGCTTCTATCCGCCAACGATCGGTGCAACAATGTACAAGAACTCTGATTTGATCATTCAAGTACATTATGCTCCTTCGAAGACAGAACAATACGATCAATCACATGTGAATGTGTTCTTCCAAGAAAACGACGATGTGCGCCAGGTGCAGGAGGTTCCGATGTCGCCAAACAACCTCGTTGCCGGACAGAAGTTCATCATCCCTGCAAACAAGGTACCGATCTTTACTACATCGTACACCACACCTCTCGAGATAAGCCTTCTTGGTATTGCTCCACATATGCATCTACTTGGCCGCGACTGCAGGGCCTTCGCGGTAACCCCCAAAGGCGATACCATCAATCTCATCAAGCTCGACAATTGGGATTTCCATTGGCAAGGGGGCTATACATACAAGAATCCTGTCCGCATACCACGCGGCTCTATACTCCATTATATCGCCGCTTACGACAACACCATTAATAATCTGAATAACCCGAATAATCCGCCGAAGGAAGTGCGATGGGGCGAAAGCACAACAGATGAAATGTTGCTGTGCTACTTCCACTGGCTTCCATATCAGCCAGGTGATGAGTCAATCAATATGGACACGCCGATTCCAACATCCGTTGATGATCGCGAGCTGCTGAAAGGACTCGACGTTTCCGTGGTTCCTAACCCAAGCCGTGAGCGCATTCGAATGATCATTGAAAGTGATCGAGAGCAGACTGCTTCAATAGAGTTGATTGATCTGTCTGGTAGTCTTGTTTATCACGACGCTCAGCCGCACACGATTCAGCAGGGTCTGTCAGAATCAAGCCTCAACATTCAGCACTTGGCAGCAGGTACGTACACACTGCGGGTAACAACTGCATTGGGCACAACATCGGTGCCGGTTGTTATCACGCGCTAGGTCGCTGGCCAAACACTGCACTTCCAACGCGCACGATCGTAGCGCCTTCGGCAATGGCCCACTCGAGATCGTGCGACATTCCCATCGAAAGCTCCGTTGCTTCGGGTAGTACGTGAAGGCTTTTCTCGCGTAGATCGCGAAGTATGGAAAACCCTTTGCGAACCGTTGCCTCGTCATCGACATTCGCACCGATTGTCATGAAGCCCCTTACCCGCAACGTTGCATACGATGCAATGAGATCGAGGAATGAAGGCACATCATTCGGATGGAGTCCGTGCTTACTTTCTTCGAACGATGTGTTCACTTCAATCATGACGTCTACGATAGTTTGCTTCTTCGTGCACTCATGGTGGATTGCCTCGACTAGTGATATGCGATCAACAGACTGTATACAGCTGGCTCTACCAACAACATCTTTGACCTTGTTGGTCTGTAAATGACCGATGAAATGCCACGTGATGGGAAGTTCTACGAGCTCATCATGCTTTGGCACAAGCTCCTGAACCCGATTCTCTCCAAAGAGGTGCTCGCCACATGCAACTGCCTGACGCAACGTATCGGCTGATTGCGTCTTCGTAGCCAACATCAGCTGTACGGAATCAGCCGAACGATCACAGGCTGTGCAGGCTGCAACTATGCGGTCATGGATAAGAATCAGGTTCTGTTTGATGTTGAGCATGGTGCAAATCTAGCCCAGGAAGCCCCATAACAACTTCCAACTTTTGACCATATTGCGGCATGAATCCCATCCGTGCAGTGCTGCAACTAATACCCACATCGAACAGTATTAGATGCATTATTGGATTGGCACTTGGTATCGTCTATGGGGTGCTTCTGCCAAGCCTCGTATGGCTACTCGAGCCAATGGCAACCGTCTTTGTTCGAGCATCGGTGATTGTAATTCTTCCCTTTGTTACTCTGGAGATAGTTGCCTCATTAGGACATCTTTCAGATACATCCCTCAGGGCTTTCGTACGAGCCGGCTCTATCGTCATCCTTTTGTTTACCCTCATAGGCTTGGCTGCAGCGCTGTATGCTGGCACACTGCTTCCTGACGTTCTAACGTCTGGCTTCTTTACTCCACAAATACTCGAGAGTAAGGACCAGATCAATCTCTACGACACCTTCCTTCCATCGAATCTGTTTCGAGCGCTAACAGAGGACAACTTTCCAGCTATTGTGCTTGTCAGTGTGGCCTTCGGCCTGATTGTTCAGCGCCTTCCGAACAAACAGGCCCTGCTTGATCCACTTCAACAGATTCGACAAGCACTGAACAAATTCAACTCGATCATTGCGCGCGTAGCGCCAATCGGCGTTTTCTGCTTGATAGCGCAGTCGATTACTACGGTTTCACTCGAAGAGTGGACAAAGATGTATGCATTCCCCCTTGTGACGCTGTGTACCGCAGTCATCGTTACTGTCTTACTGATTGGGATGCTTCTGAGCTCCACGCCACTGCGGCTTAGCGAGTTACTGCGCGCGATTCGTGGTCCGGTGGCTGTTACTGCAAGTAGCGGGAGCCTCTTCATTGCCCTGCCGCTCATCATCGAGTCGATGCGTGAGTTGCTTGTGCTTAAGAGCAATGTTAGCAAGAAGGAAGCCGAAGAGGTCGCTGATAAGGTCAGTGCAAGTATCCCGATAGGATTTGCCTTACCTAACGTTGGACAGATCCTGATGCTCTCGGTGCTGCCTTACATGGGTTGGTTCGTAGACCTTCCAATGAGCATGCTTCAGAGATTAAAAGTCTTTCTCGTTAGCATACCCTACACCGCAGGAGGCATTTCCGTTGCGGTTCGAAAGGGAGTAGATCTTGTTCATATGCCGCCGGATGTCATGAGCATTTTCCTTGTCAATTATGAGTGGATGACGAGGCTGGAAAAATCACTTGGCGCAGTAGCATTGTTCTCGCTTGTGGCCTATTTAGCCGCTGGACATTTCAGTACTCTACGTTTGCATCGATGGAAACTGATATCTACGTTGTTAACCTGCACAGCCCTCATTTTTGCTACGTCGTTGTTCGTTCCACAGCACCTTGTGGAAATGCTTAAGACGTCTTACAAACGGGATAAATACCTGCTGGGTCTTCAACCGCTTGTACACGAGCGCATGCCGTCGACCATTACATACGTTCATGACGTATCAGATTCGACGCTCGCCACGCTGCCAATTGCCGATGCCAATCTCGACAGCTTACACAACCGCGGCTACATACGGGTGGGTGTTTATGTAGCAGGCCTTCCTTGGTCATGGATACGACCAGACGGCAAGCTGGTTGGATATGAAGTTGATATGATTCAGGAACTTGCTCAGACGATGAACGTCAAGATCAGATATTATGTATGTTCTTTGCCAGTGATTAATTCCCTCATCCTCCAAGAGCGAATAGACATCGCCATTGGCGCGTTTCCTGACAACACAATCATGAACTCGGCAGTGAATACGAGCTGGGGTTATCAACCCGTCCATCTTGCGCTGCTGATCAAAGACAATACGCACATGATTCTTGCTGATGCTCGTCACGGCACTCTTAAGAGGCCCTATGTACTTGGATCGTACGAGAAGATACCAGCTACAGCATACATTCGAAGTACTATCGCACGAGAGCTGAGTTTGACATCGAACCCCGTTAGTATTCAGATCGTTGATTTCCCGTCTGATATGAGTTATTCGACGGCAATGGATGCCTATAATATCGATGCCGTAGTCGTAAGCGCAGAGTATGGCGCAGCTTACGCCATCCTGCACCCAGAATTCACAATGTACCCCGCATTCGGAAGAAAACTTCCATTATCAATTGTGATGCTAACCGCTGGTGATAATCCTGTATTTGCAGAATACGTCGATATGTGGATCGACAACATGAGAAGACGTGAATTCTTTACTCATCTGCAAAAACATTGGATTGAGGCCGAGAACGATCTATGATCAAGAACATGCTACAAAGACTCAGCAACGTACCTTTTGCCGCGCGATGTCTTGCGGGTCTTGTTTTGGGGATAGTAGCAGGACTTGCTATTCCTGCATTCTGCGCATACTGGCAACCCGCTGGCATGATTTTCATTCGTGCATCGCAGTTGGTAACGATGCCGTTTATCATGCTCGAGCTGGCATGCTCACTGGGTGAGCTCAGTAATGCATCACTCCGTACGTTGATTCGTGCCGGTGGCCTAATCTTCATCTTTTCGGTGCTCGTAGCAAGTGCAGCTGTGTTGTTTGTTCCAACGTGGTTGCCACACCTTACCGCATCAATGTTCTTTAATCCAGCGATGTTGGATTCTCCACCACCAGTGAACCTGCTCGAGAAGTTTATACCGTACAACATCTTCGCAGCAATGTCCGACGATAACTTCCCAGCCGTTGTGCTGTTCAGTGCTTTTGCAGGTCTTGTTCTGCAGGGGATGAGTAATAATCAGGTCTTGCTCGCTCCAATGAACAGTGCGCGAGACCTCTTTCGCAAGCTCAACAAGATTGTACTTAAGCTAACGCCGTATGCCGTGTTTGCTTTGGTTTCGGAGACCGTATCAACGACGGACACTTTAGAGCTAATCCGTCTTCATGCACTTCCGGTGATTGGCTTAGGAGGCATGGTGCTGCTCTCTACGTTTACGCTCGGCATTACCATGAGCTTTACAAACCTGACATGGAAGGAATTGTGGACGATTGCTAAGGCACCTCTGATCCTAACTCTTAGCACCTCTACCTTGATCATTGCACTTCCTACTCTTGTTACAAGCCTCCAAGAGGTGCTTTCTGAGAAGTTCAAAGACCGCAATAAGGACATGCTCGATGCTTGCAATGAGCAGATCGGCGCGGCCGTTCCAGTTGGCTTTGCACTTCCTACGCTGGGTCAAGTATATATGCTCATGATGGTTCCATTCATGGCATGGTATGTTGATCGCCCTTTCAACATTCTGCAAAAGCTTCAAATGCTGGCAACGGGAATCCCCGGCTCTATTGGTGGTATACGTTCGGTAGTTCGGCAGGAATTGGCAGAGGCGGCATTACCCGAGAATCTGCTGAACATTTTCTTCATGAATACAGAGTGGATCTATCGTACAGAGAAGACGCTGTCACTGATCGGCCTTATCGTGCTCGTGCTCTTGATCGTAGCAACTACAACGAAGACGATGAAGCTGAACAAGCGGCGCATTATCGGCACGTTGATAACGACTGCCGGTCTTGCGTTTCTGCTCTCAACTGGCGTCAAAGCCATGCTCACTAGAACTCTGGCTGGCACGTATAACAAAGACAAAGTTCTCATGTCGCGTCAGCCACTCATAAAGGTCAAAAATCCATTCGAGAGTGTAACGCGAATCATGTCGTTACGTGAAGCCAGCCTAGATGCTTTTCCTTCGTTATCTGTTTCACTTGACTCTATTCGAAAAAGGGGCTTCATACGCGTTGGTCTCAAGACGTCAGATTATCCGTGGTCGTTTCATGATGTTCATGGAAAGCTTGTTGGCTATGACGTAGATGTCCTTCAAGCCGCGGCGAATTTCAGATCTATTAAGATTCGCCTCATCGAGGCACCAATGGACGTGCTCGAATCAATGATCGGCAATAGTCAGATAGATATGGCTATTGGTGGGATAGAGGATAACGTCTACCGGGCTGCACGTGTTCAGACAACAACTGGGTACCAGCTGGTTCACCGAGCACTTGTAACGTGGTCCGATGATGTCTATGCGGTGCAGAGCGCAGAGGCTAACCGTCTTGGCAGGCCGCTGAAGATTGCTGTTGCTGATGCATATCTACCTTCGCCAAATCAGAAGGACATCATCGAGGAACACCTTGGCAGCCCCGGGCCACCAGTGCCAGTAACCTTCTCTCGCATCGCAGACATCAAGTCGTACTTTGCCAATCCGCATGATCAGAAGTACGACGCGCTAATGATCACTGCTGAAGGGGGCTCTTCGTGGTCGGTGCTCTATCCTACCACAAATGTTCTGTCGGTGTTTGGGCCTGACTTACCAAATCAGATGGTGATGCTTCTTGCAGGCAACAGCAACGATTGGCATACCTATATGGACGAGTGGATATCGATGCAAGAATCTGAAGGTCTGTTTAAACGTCTGTATGATCACTGGATCTTGGTCAACGAGTAAGTGATTCGGGTTCTACCATTCGCTTTTACAACGACAGTGTATGAACCTGCGGCAATCCCTTGTAGATCGATCTCGTGTTCATCAGATACTGCATTCATGCTGCGTACAAGTGCTCCCGAGCTGCTATATACCATGATAGAGGAGCCCGCGAGATTTGAAAGATGCACTGTGCACGATGTTGTTGCTGGATTTGGTTGCAGCATGCCTGAATCTTCAACGTTCGCAACGCTGCTCAAGACGCCTGTCACAAACGAACTGCGCTCGCTGTAGACGCCGGTGGCATCTGCATTTGCACTTCGAACACGCCAGAAGTAACGCTTGTTCATATCAAGTCCTCGCACAAGAATCGAGGTGTCTGTATGATTGTCTACGTGCACGAGAACAGGATTAAATGCTGCGTTCGGCGATACTTCGATACCATAGGTCTCAGCCGATGGAACATGCTCCCATGTAAGCAATGCCTGGGTTATATCTTTTGCTCCATTTACTGGCTGCAGCAGCGCGGGTGGGCGCACAGCGGTGCTGAAAGACCATGTTTGTGATACCTGTCCTGCACCGCCCCCTCCATAGGGTTCTACGTTCCATGTATATGTAATCGGACCCTGCGCAAGTCCTGTTACAGCAACCTTTGTGTCCGTAACCCCCTGGATGGTCTTACCAAGTTCTGGCCTACCTTCAGATGACAATCGAACGATGTAGCTCACGGCAGACGGCGCTGCATTCCATGTAAGTACGGTGTCCGTAAGGATACCACGCTTGGTGTCCGAAGGTGATACGAGAGTAGCTGTACCCGGCTTTTCCGGTAGTGTTGTAATTGCGCCAACCAATACGCCACGTCCATGCGACGCAACTGCGATGCGCTTATCGGATACTCGTGTTACGACCATGTCGCACGGTACATTCCCGAGTTCACCAATGGCAGTAGGTGTCCACACTGTAGACATACCGTTCGTGCTCGGAGTAAAGTAGAGTCCGGTTGATGTGGCTGCAACAAGGATGTTTGACGTTGCATCAAACGGTACTATGCCAACCCAGTTTACCGCAGGACCATTTCCTGAACCGGAAGGGGCTTCTTCAAGGTTGCCTGCAATAGCTTGCCATGTAGTGCCAGCATCTATTGTTTCCCATATGCTCACAAGGCCATAGTTTGAGAAACATGCAACAAGATGTTTGGAATCGCGTTGATCAATCGTAATGCTATTTACATATCCACCACTACGCATCGTTGACCACGTGATATCGCGCGGAGTAGGATTGCCAACTTCGGCCGTATCGAGAACAAAGATCTTTCCGTTCGTTGTGCCATAATAAATGCGATGATGTTTACCATCGGCTGTTACCGATGGCGCAACGCACGAAATTTGATTCACGCCCACATCCGTTGCAGACAATGAATCCCATCCTACGAGTGTAGAATCGGAATTGCCTTTGGGAATAGCCTGAACATCGTTGTTGCGCCAGAGCTTATTGCCGCCAGCCACATAGACAACATGTTGATCTGCTGGATGAACGACGTATGGATTGATGAACAAGTAGTCTTTAGGGCCTATTGGATCAATACGTGTACGATCCTTCTCAGAGCCATCATCATTGTAGGTTACGCGGTACACGCGACCCTGCTGTGAAGAATAGAATAGTGTTTTTCCAGCATCAGCGAAGTAGGAGTAGGCCCCGTCTCCGCCGCCGATGCGTTTCCAGAATGCCTCTGTTGAATCCGTCGACGTTATCCATACAGAATTGTCCTGCATGCCCCCTACAATGCGCTGGCTTCTATCGGACTGCTCCATATCGATTGTATAAAACTGCGTTGTGATATATCCGCGGTTCAGATCCGTCCACACTACGTCTTCTGCACGTACATCATCAGTGCGATAGATGCCACCATCATTAAGGCTTAGCATCGAACGCTCATTCGTGGGATGGAAGATCACATCATGTTGGTCAGGATGATGATTCACATACGATGTGTACTTATCAAACGATGGTGTTGGCTTCCAGTAGCCACCTATCCAATTCCACTTGTTGGGGGTTGTAAATCCATCGACAGAGACATACAGATTTGTTCCACCCACGACAACCACATTGGGGTCGTGCGGAGAGACCTTCACAAGCAGATCATAGCCACCCTGTGAATAGAAATCACCTCGTTGTTCATTTGTTAGTGGCAGATTAGCCGAGAGATTCGTCCACTCACCTGGTGGTGTTGCGCCATATCCATAACGCCACAGGCTATGCCATTCAAACCGTTCTTCACCACGGTAAAGCGTGCTTCCTTTTGCTCCTTTACCAGGCGTTTCTGCCAGCACATATACTCCATCGGGAGACTGCGGTATCGAGGCTATTACAATCCGCTTAACGTCGCTCTGCATATCTGGTGGTGTTACATTAGCCCACGTAACACCGTCTGTGCTTCTGAACACACCCCAACGCGAAGACACCGCGCCCACTGTACCTGTATAGCCACTAAAGGCTGCATAGAGTGTACCGTTTGGCGTTACAATGATTTCGCTGAATAATGCGTTGCTGCTAATCGTACTCTTCCATGTTGATCCACCGTCTGTCGAACGATAGATGCCCGAACGAGCTGTTGCTATAAATACTGCCTCCGTATCGCGCAGTGGATGTACGAGGATGCACCATGTATAGGCAAACTGATGGCTTGCTGGTGTGTTCGCCGAAACAGTTGAGGCAAGGGGCTTCCAGGTTATACCATTATCTGTTGACTTGAGAATGCCGTTGCCAGAGATCTGTGCGGAGTTACCGTAAATCTCACCTGTGCCTGCATACCAAGTGTCTTCGTGTCCCTGACGAGTATCCTGTGCTAGGCATGCAACCGAATGCAGCTGCTCTGACTTGGTTTGCAGCAGCCACGAGCCCCCTTCGTTGGTTGAGCGCCAGATCCCACCTGACACAGCGCCAATAATGATTGTCTTAGGATTGCGAACGTCAAACGCGCCTGCTCTGGTGCGTCCGCCAATGTTCCAGGGTCCGTTCGACTTCCATTCACCATACGCCTGCACATCTTCGACGTTCTTACTTCCCAGAACGCTTTGCTGCAGTGTTGTAGCAAACTGTAGTTCACGCTCTCGCATCCCTTCTGGGATAGCCCCCTGATCAAGATCTCGATACTTAAGCTGCTCAAACTCACCGCGGCCCTGAACCGATGGCCCATCAGGTGACTGCGTTGTTGTGCAGGAGATAAGAAGAAGGGATACGGCAATGAGAAGATACTTCATGTGCGAATCAATGTTTTAACGTCTGAAAATCCTTTATTCATGATTCCAGCAACTGCCGCAGTGTACACAAGTGCCGCTGTGCATCGAACGATAATGCCAAACTCCCCTACATACCACTGTGTACCAAACAGATACGTTAGTGAGCAGATTGCAACTATCCCCCCCACCTTACCCCACTCGTACTTCATTGGGTACACGCGCTGGGCAAACACATACAGAACAATTGCACTCATAAGGTATGCCGCAACCTTAGCCCATGCGGCGCCGATGATCCCGTAGGATGGAACAAGCAGCCACGTGGCAACAACACTTACGAGCGCTGCAATACCTGTTGCAAGAGGAAAGAACCCAGTGCGCTTCTCGATGTGCAGTCCGGCAGACATGTTGATGAAGACGCCATTGAAGAAATATGCAACCATAACGATCGGTATGATTGCCATCCCTTCCCAATACTCTGGATGGATGAAGCGTCCGCCAATAAATGGCATACGGACGATATACTCAATGAAAAACGAGGTTATCAAAAATATCCCACCACATACGGCAGTAAAGACCGTGAATACACGTGCAAACAACTGCTTGGCCTCGGGCTCGTCACGATGATTTAGGTAAAACGGCTTCCATGCATACTCAAACACTGTCACAAACATCATCATCGGAATAGCAAGACGGAAGTTCGTCTGATACATGCCAACAACGCTGGCACTTGTGAGCATTAACATGATGGGCCTATCTGCTACTTGCACCATGATCGACGAGAAGTTCGACGGCACAGTTGGAAGACCGAAGGAGAGCATGGATTTGAGAAGGGGGAACGAGGTACTAGGTACTAGGTACGGGGTACGGAGGGTACGGAGTGTGCTGGGGACGAAGGCGAGAAGCGTTGCAAAGCTGCCGATGATGCCTCCGAGCAGGGCACCTTCGATACGCCAGTCAGCGTATGCAACGAAGAAAACAGTGAACACAAATGTTATGACTACACTGAGTAGTCGCAACAGTGCGAATACGCGTGGACGTCGCTGCATGCGGAGTCGTGCAAACGGGATTAGGACAAGTGCATCCAAAAGTGGGATACATGCAGCCAGCATGATATAGCGCGTGCCACCCTCTCCGAGCTGCAACACGCTGGAT
Source organism: Ignavibacteria bacterium (assembly GCA_016873895.1). Taxonomy (GTDB): domain Bacteria; phylum Bacteroidota; class Ignavibacteria; order Kapaibacteriales; family Kapaibacteriaceae; genus UBA10438. The sequence goes on along the minus strand of VGVV01000010.1, from coordinate 52,242 downwards.
GTTGCAACAGGACCAGCAAAGATGATCGTTAAGGTTGTAACAATCATGCCTAATACTGCAACAGTAACGTAGGCCACCGTAAACACACGATTGTTGTTTTCATCGTTGCCCTTTTCCCAAAACCTCATGAATGCTGGTTCCATCCCTAGGGAGTAGACGATGTTCACGAAGGCAATCATCGCATAAATGCCCGTAACCTCTCCAACCTCTTGCTTGGTAAGGTAGTTGGTGAAAAGCGGAGTAAGCAGAAAGGTCAGAAATCGTGCAAGTACAGTGGAAACACCGTAAACGAGCGTGTCTGAGGCTAAAGATGAGATTGATGGAGACATCAAACGACGTTAGTACGCGTCAATGTGAGGACGTAGTTTTGTAGTACTACAAACATAGGCACAGCACCATGCGGAACATGATGAAATTCCTGGTTTTTGCGGCGGTCATTTCAGGGTCGACCTCCACGTTTCTTTACGCACAAGGAACAACACCGCTCGGCCAGAGATTATACGAGCACGTGAAAATCCTGGCTTCCGACAGCTGCGCAGGACGTGGCCCAGGATCTGCTGGGATTGAAAAGGCTGCTGCCTACATCATAAACCACTTTGCAAGTCTTAAACTGACTCCTGCCGGAAGTAATGGCTACGCCAATCCGTTTACATTAACGACAGGCGTAAAGACTGGATCGAAGAATTCAATCTCGTTTGGCGTTCTCATCGAGCGTCCTGGAGTGCCCCTTGATCAAACCAAACCAACAACGATTGGCTGGAAACTGGGTGCAGACTATCAACCGCTCGGTTTTAGCGAAACAGGTGTAGCCTCTGGTAACATCGCCTTCGTAGGCTACGGGATTTCTTCCTCGTCGTATGATGATTACGCTGGAATCGATATCAAGGGTAAGGTGGTGATCATGTTGCGCGGACTTCCTACCTGGGCTGAAAAGAACGATGCCATCCGTGCACTTGGTGCGCTGCGAACGAAGACAACAACTGCACGAGAGAAAGGTGCAACAGCAGTAATATTTGTTAACCGCAATGGGGATTCAGCAGATGTTCTCCCGCGTTTCGGACTTGACCGCCTTGGCAAGAATTCGGGCATTCTGGCTGTTCAGGCCCGCCGTACTCCATGTGCGAAAATATTTCCACCAAAAGGAACATCGCTGTTTGTTGCTGAGACCGAAATCGAGAAGACAAAGCAACCCAAGTCGTTTATTCTGCCGAATACAACAATCAACCTAAATGTTGAATTAGAGTTTCTAGAGAGTACAACAAACAATATCATTGGCGTTGTTGCTGGCAGCGATCCATCTTTGAGTAATGAGTACGTTGTTGTTGGGGCTCATTACGATCATATTGGTATGGGCGATGAAAACTCACTAGCAGCTTCATCGGAACCGATGATTCATTTCGGTGCAGATGACAATGCATCCGGTACTGCAGGTGTTCTAGAACTCGCTAGAGCTTTTGCCGAGCGTCCTGCTAGGCGTAGCATTGTCTTTATGACATTTTCCGGTGAGGAAAAGGGGCTGCTCGGATCCAAACACTGGGTCTCTAATCCTACTCTGCCCCTTGAAAAGATCGCTGCAATGATAAACCTTGATATGATCGGACGACTCAAGGACGGCAAACTGAATATTCAAGGTACCGGTACATCGGCTATGTGGAACGCCGTCATCGACTCGGCCAAGGCAGGACTGCCTCTTACAGTAACAACAACAGCCGATGGATTTGGACCCAGCGATCATTCCTCATTTACCGCGAAGAATATTCCTGTGCTGTTCTATTTCACGGGGCTCCATGGCGATTATCATCGTCCGTCGGACACCTACGAGAAGATCAATGCCGATGGCGAAGCAACAGTGTTAGCAATGGTTGAAAAATCAGTGCGCACTGTTGCAGAAGCACCAACCCGTCCAGAGTTCACGAAGGGTGCAGAAAAACCCGCTGCACAACAATCATCGAGTATTGCTCTCAAAGTTACCTTTGGGGTTGTTCCAGATTACGGAGATGATCCACAAGGGTTGCACATTACAGGTGTTAAACCTGGAAGCCCAGCAGAGCGAGGGGGACTACAGGGCGAGGACATCATCACCGCTGTTGGTGCTACAACGGTGAAGAACATCTACGATCTTATGGCCGCACTGGGTACGTTTAAGCCCGGTGATGAAACAACTGTAAAAGTGATACGCGACAGCAAGCCTTTGTCGCTCAGCGTAACATTTACCGGGAAGTAATCTCGCATGCCCCTGCGCAGCATACTGCGGAGTGAACGTCGCTATCTAGTGGCATCATTGTTCGTGTCGTGGCTCATAGGCCGATCGCGTAAGCTTCGAAGCCACGAGCCGAAAGATATCCTGATCATCAAGCTAGATGAAATCGGAGACATGGTGCTATCAACCCATGTGTTTTCTCTACTAAAGCGCGACTACCCCAATGCATCCATTACCGTGTTATGCAAGCCCGTAGTTGCAGAGCTTATCGAGCATCATATACATGTAGACCATGTACTTACGAGTGTTGCGGATTGGAAAAAGCACTACGATGCAATTATCGACCTACGCGGGAGCTGGCAAACGCTACGAAAAACCTTATCAATGCGTCCAGCTGTTCGCCTTGACCAAGCAAGCATTCGTTGGCATAACAAGCGGCAGGGACGCATCATCCACGAGGCAACCACACACTTCAATGTTGTAGCCCCATTGCTACATGATACATCGTGGATAGCGCCACGGCTGTACACAACAGCATCTGATCGCGATGTTATAGACAAGTTTATGATGCGTCATGAACTCAACGGCTATGCGATCCTTGCCCCAGGAGCACGCAGCCCCCTGCGCAGGTGGCCACAAGAGCGTTTTGCTACGATTGCGTTGTGGCTTGCTTCCGAATACAACCTCAAGTGTATCTGTATTGGGGGGCCGGAGGATCGCACAACGATCGACGCTATCGTTGCATCAAGCCACGGCGCAGCTATTGCTGCGCCTTTGGAGTGGTCGCTTTCAACATACACAGCGCTATGCGAGAAAGCGGCCCTTTTCATTGGCAACGAGAGTGGTCCGATGCACATCGCTTCTACCTTTGATATTCCACTTGTTGGCATCTACGGACCTGGCATACCAAAGCGTTTTGACGTGCTCGGCCTAAAAAGTCAGATTGTGCATCACGTACTCGAATGTAACCCATGCGATCAGGTGCACTGCATACATCCCGCCAATTCTTGCATGATGCGCGCTAACGTTGATGAGGTTAAGCTAGCAGTGAGGAGGGCGGTAGGACGCTAGGGTACGAAGTTCTCTGGTTATCTATTTGCGAAGCACCAAGCTAGAACTCCCATTGCGTAGACGCAATCATTAACCTCGTTTTCTTTGAGCTTGTCTACCGTATCGCCGTCTGTATGATGATACCAGAAGTAGCGGTCTCCCTGTACTTCGAGTCCTGCCATGATTGCACCGTAGGCCTTGAGTGGCCCCACGTCTGCTCCACCATCACCTTTGGTAACATTGTTCGCATGTATTGGCGTGAGAAGATTGGCAACATTGTCAAAGTAGGTGCGATCGGCACCTGAAGCACTTGTATTGAACCCAGTTGGGGCAAACACACCTGCATCTGATTCAATGGCGAGAATATGTTTTTCGTCTTTTGTGAGTTTCGCATATGCCTCGCCGCCACGCAGACCATTCTCTTCGTTCGTCCAGAAGCAGACGCGAATCGTGCGTTTTGGACGCATGCCAAGGTCTTTCATATGCCGTAATGCTCTCCACGCGGCAATGCAGCCACCTGCATCATCCATTGCACCAGTTCCGATATCCCATGAATCAATGTGGCCACCCATCACAACAACTTCATTGGGCAGTTCCGATCCAGGCAGTTCAATAATGATGTTGCGCGACGGCGCATCTGGCATCCATTTGGCCTCCATGGAGAGAGTAAGCTGCATAGACTCGCCTCGATCTTGCATTCGCTGCATTAATAGAGCATCTTCGATGGTTATCGCACCAGAGGGGATCTTCGTTACGCCATCTTTATATCCCATACCACCTGTGTGTACGGTCTGAATTCCGTATGGCCCAACAGACCGCACCAATGATGCGACTGCTCCAAGAGCTGCTGCCGTTGAAGCACCGTTGTAACGATAGTTGACCGTTTCGCCATAGGTTGTAAATGGCACGTTATATACAACGATTTTACCCTGAACCTCGTTTTTACGCTGCTTGAGCTCCGCATACGACTTCACCACGAGCACGCCAGCAGTAAGGGGCTTTCCGTCTGTACCAATGCTACCGCCCAGACCACAGAACTCCATCGAACGTTCCATGGGCTGCGTCATCGATAATGACTCTTGTCCACGCTTCCAGTTTGGCACCATCACAGGTTGTGTTTTTACATCCCAACCTTCGGCCTTCATCTTGTCGATAAGCCAATCGAGCCCCTTCTCAAGATAGTCTGAACCACTAATTCTGCGGGGATAATGGTCTGTAAAATCAGCAATGAGGCTGTAGCACCCCTTGTCGTCGCGGGTCTTTGCCAGAAGCCGCTCGGCGTCTCCCGCGAAGCGCTTTTGAGGATCATCGGCTGCAATGGAAGATAACGCGCCTACGAAGAACAGTACGAGTGCAAGGTGCCTTCTCATGTGGTTAACTCGTGTGAGAAAATTCAAGAAACCAAAAAATACGACATATACTGGTTGGTATCTTTGCACGTGGCGAATTTATTTTTTCAGTCTGCGAGGCACCTGCAATGAGCCTATCTGTACGCCCCATCAAACCAAACGAATCGTTCAGGTTTATCAAATCGCAGTGGTTGTTTTATAAGGACGAGAAGCATTGGGTGCCCCCAATGTTAATGGATCGCAAGAAGCTTCTCGACACGAAGAAAAATCCGTTCTATCATCACAGCCAGATACAGTGCTTTCTTGCAGAACGCAACGGACAGATTGTTGGTCGCATTGCTGCAATCATCAATGGCAACCACAATCGAACGCATAACGACAAAGCTGGTTTCTTTGGCTTCTTTGATTGTGTTAACGACCAAGAGGTAGCCAACAAATTGTTCCGTGCTGCCGAAGCATGGGTGCGTGAACATGGCATGGACGAAATGCGCGGCCCTGTCAATCCGTCCATGAACGATCAATGTGGACTTCTCGTTGATGGTTTTGATGGCCCACCAGTGATGCTCATGACCTATAACCCGAAGTACTATGCTGCCCTTATCGAGGGGGCGGGTTATCACAAAGCACAAGACCTCTATGCTTATCTGCTGCGCAACGAGAGTTTTGCTTCAGAGAAAATCCCACGTCTGTTTGATGCAATCGTAAAGCGTTACGATCTAACATTTCGATCCATCAATCTTAAGAGCGGGTTCAAGACCGATGTAGCAACGATCAAAGACATGTATAATCGTGCATGGGAAGACAACTGGGGGTTTGTAAAGTTCACAGATGCAGAGTTTGATTTTCTTGCAGCAGACCTTAAACAAGTGGTTAATCCTGAGTTCGTGTTCTTTGTAGAAGCAAAGGGTCGTCCGGCAGGTTTTTGTATCGCACTACCCGACATCAATCAAGCCCTAATCCACAATCGTAAGGGTGGTACGCTAAGCGGTATATGGCACCTTCTCACGAAATCGAAGAAGATCGATCTCGTGCGTATCATCGTGCTAGGAGTTTTGCCAGAATTTCGCGGAACTGGAATTGATGCCGCACTATACATGGAGATTGCGAATCGGGCCAAGAAGCAAGGTATTCTCAAAGGCGAAGCATCATGGATTCTCGAGAGCAACGAGATGATGAACAAGGGGCTAACGCAAACAATGAATGGTGAACGATACCGTACGTATCGCATCTACAGTAAATCGATCTAGCAATCTTTTTTCGTGAAGTAATCCGCATCTATGGGTAGAGCATTTGAATTTCGACGGGCCCGCAAAGAAAAACGCTGGGCGAACATGGCGAGAACGTTTACTAAACTTGGTAAAGAAATTTCTGTTGCTGTAAAGTCTGGCGGACCCGACCCAGAAACGAATCCGCGCCTTCGTGTGATCATTCAGAATGCCAAAGCAGCCAACATGCCTAAGGATAACGTTGAAAACGCTATTAAGAAGGCAATGGCCAAGGATTCTGCCTCACTCGAGGAGATCAACTATGAAGGTTATGGTCCTCATGGTGTAGCTGTCTTCATAGAGACTGCAACAGACAACCCAACGAGAACGGTAGCTAACGTTCGCTCGTACTTCAATAAGTGCAACGGTGCACTCGGCACCACTGGGTCTCTTGAGTTTATTTTTGATCGTAAAGGTGTCTTTACAATTCCCTCTGCTGGCGTTAGTCGCGACGATCTCGAGCTCACGCTCATAGAAGCTGGGGCAGATGATATCGTAGAGCAAGACGACGACATCATTGTGTATACATCTTTTGCTGATTTCATCTCCGTTCAGCGAGCGCTAGAACAAGCGAACGTAACTGTTACAAGCGCAGAGATTCGGCGCATTCCGAATAACACTGTAACGCTAACCGATGAGCAGGCAGAGGACATCATCAAACTCATCGATAAACTCGAGGATGATGACGATGTGCAGAACGTATTCTATAATATGAACGAGAACGAATAATATGTGCGGAATTGTCGGCGTCTTCAATCACCCTCAAGCATCCGTTCTCACATACTACGCATTGCACGCACTGCAGCATAGAGGTCAAGAAGCTGCTGGGATCGTGTCCATGTTCAACGATGAGCGCAATGGCAAGCCCCGTTTTGGAATTCATAAGGGAGAAGGTCTCGTATTAGACGTATTCTCCGACCATGATGTCTTTACCAAGACACTCAAGGGATCTTGCTCAATTGGACATAACAGATATTCGACAACTGGTAGCAGCTCTCTTGCGAATATTCAGCCGTTCCACTTCAACTATACATCTGGCAACTTTGCTCTAGCACACAACGGCAATCTCACGAATACACGTGAGCTTCGCCACAGGCTCAAGTCAGACGGCGCAATTTTTCAGTCAACATCAGACAGTGAATTGTTCCTCCACTTGATCGCTAGAAGTAAACAGCAGTCTCAGATAGCACAAGTTCGTGAAGCTGTGCAGACGGCAAGGGGCGCATATTCGCTCGTAATGATGTCGGAAACAGCGATGTATGCCTCAAGAGATCCGCAGGGCTTTCGTCCGTTGTGCATTGGTCGCATCAAGCATGAACATGGATACGGCTATGTAATTGCTTCGGAGTCGTGTGCACTGGATATCATTAGTGCGGAGTATCTGCGCGACGTAGAGCACAACGAGATTCTCGTTATCGATCAGCATACAATAGAAACTGGCGAGTTTACATCGCACTATATCAACGAGTCGATGGAAACCTCACGTCACTGCGTTTTCGAATACGTGTATTTCTCACGTCCAGACTCAAAGATCTTTGGTCACGCAGTAGACAAGGTTCGCCGTAAAATGGGCAAGAACCTAGCAGACGAAAGCCCAGTTGCCTCTGCTAATCCCAACAACAAGGTCGTTGTGATCGCTGTACCAGATTCTGGCAATACAGCCACGCTGGGATATTCACGCGTAAATGACGAGCGATATCCGTCTCGATACGAGATTGGCTTAATCCGATCGCATTATGTTGGCCGTACATTCATTGCACCTGGACAAGACAATCGTCAGTTTAAGGTAAAGACCAAGTTCAACATTGTACGTGGAGTGTTAGAAGACAATACGGTTGTGGTTGTAGACGACTCAATCGTGAGGGGCACAACTTCAAATTCGCTTGTCTCGCTAATTCGCGAGGCCAAGCCTGCTGAGGTGCATCTGCGTATTACATCGCCCCCTGTGAAGCACCCGTGTATGTATGGTATGGATTTCCCAAGCGAAGAAGAGCTTATTGCTAATCACTTTGCTTCAGACAGCGATATTGCTCGTGAACTAGGAGCAGACAGTTTGCGTTATCTCAGCGTGCAGGGTCTTATGGATTCGGTGCCGCAGGGTCCGGGCATTGACTATTGCACTGCCTGCTTCACTGGAAGCTACCCTGTAGAAGTAGATCTTACTGTCACCAAACTAGCTACCGAAGAATGAGTGAGAACTTGCAGGACACTGAAGAGTCCATGCTACCAAAGACAACAAAGAACGGATGGTTATACATCTATCTTGTTGTGGCGGCGCTAGCGATTACAGCCGTGATCCTTGGTCAGCTGTATCGCGACACAACGAAGCCAGGCGAAGTGATATCACGAGACCGTAAGAAGTATGCTACGAACGTGGTCTATACGATCATTTTCAGCCAAATCCCTGCTGTGCGAGCAGACAGCATCATAGCTCGCATAACTAGCGAGATTGGTTCCGACACAACAAAGACAGACATGATCATTGGGTCGCCCATAACAGATCCATGGTGTGCCTCAATTGGTGAATACAAGCGCAACCTCAAGAAAGCAATGACCACGAGAAAGGTCATTCCCATCGGCAAACAGTCCATTATCGCCTCCATGATAGGGGGCTTACTTACCAAGAATGACTTGCCCGCCCGCCTTTACCTTGTTGGGGATCTTACCGGTAACGATGCAACGATGATTCTTGGCAGAACAGAAAGCACAGCAGCAGCGCTAGAGCTCCGCTCACGCATCATGGGGAAGGTGGAAGTCATCAACTTCATGGACACCACAAAGCCGGCCAACAAGGCCTATGTGGGCGTGTTTGAGAGGAAGAAGTTGGTAAGGGACTAGGGACGAGGTACTAGGGACTAGGGACTGAACGTCATTCCCACGAAAGTGGGAATCCATCCAACCGACTACGCTTTACAGCGCGAACACGCAGGATCGCCCCTACGATGGTTTCCTGTTCACCCCGCTTTCGTTGGATGGCATTTCCCGGGAACAACTGCCATTCCTTCTGCGTATCGCTAGTCTCTGTTAGCTACACTCTTACGTGTTATCACTGGCGGTGCGATCGTGTAGACATGTGTTGCATCATCGGTTTGTAGATCCCAATCATCAATGCGGATAGGGATGAACATCTTGCCGCCGTTAGCAGACGCTCGTGCCAACAGGTAGTCGAGAGAATCGGGAATTACTTGAACAAACCCGAATGTGGCTTCGCCTCCGGAGCTGGCAGAGCCAGCTGCTGAAATCGTCATGTTCTTGTTCTTATGATCGAATACTGTGTTGAAGTCAAACGAACCATACAGCTCGTGCACACGATCGTGATAGCACATGCGACGCCTTCCTTCGAACAGTTCATCTTCTTCACAGGCAAAGTTATAGGCAGCGTAACTGTTCTCACCGCGTTGCCCCATGCCCCTTTCTACTATGATTGGCTCGTCCTTACCATCGAATGATACATCCTCAAAGTAGAACGGCGCATCATTGGGACTCGACGTTGGATAGGCAACTTCGATTGTTACACCCTTTGCATCGATGTTAAACGTGCTTTCGTTGAATTCTATCTTCGGAGTATACTCGTTGCTATCAGCAACAAGTACTTTTTTGTGTGTAAACAGTTTTACAGGCAGGAGCTTCTCGGACATCCAAAAGCGGTTGGTCGTAACGATGTGTCTCGTATGATTCTTGGGATCTTCAAACGTAATCTCCGCAGGACCATAAGCACCATCATTCTCCATGATCAGCTACCACACAACGGAAACCTTATAACCCCGAATCAAATTCGTAGAGCTAACGCGCATTGCATCAGCTGAAACAACTGCTTGCTTATCTGCACAACCATTGCATGCAACAGCAATCATGACGATGGATATGATACGTAGTCATAGCATTGCTACATTCGATTACTAACAGATAACCGTCCCTCTCGTCCCTCACTACTTCCCTACGATCACGATCTCTGTTCTTCGATTAAGCCTACGCCCAAACGCGGTTGAATTATCAGCGATTGGTTTTGCTGCACCTATTCCAACTGCCTGCAGTCGTTTTGGTTCAACACCTCGTCGGATCATGTAAGCACGCACGGATTCAGCACGCGCGAGAGACAGCGCTTTGTTAGCCTTTACCGAACCTGTATTGTCTGTGTGGCCTTCAATACGCACAACAATATTGGGCCTACTCTTCATAAACTCGTATAGCACCTCAAGCTCCTCAACTGTATCGGGCAGTACTGATGATGCAATTGGAAAGAGGAGGTTTTCAATGATTACCTTACGACCCACTTCAACTATTGGTATTATCTGCCGCACTAACTCTCGTTTTTTGTCATCAATCACTGCAACATTTATAGAATCGCTACGAACTTTAGAATCGCTGCGGTAGTATATCGTATACAGGTTCGTCAAACGCTCCGAGTACTGATCGAGTATCTTTGAAAATGGCTGGTTGATGTCGAACGTAATCCCACGAGTACCCTCTGCAAGCTTAGGATACTCCTTGAGGCTTGGCGGAACTATGCAAAACACACGCATGCTTTGTTCGTTGAGGTACTCAACTAATGAGGCAGTTGAAAAGCGTGTTCGCCCACTGCCCCTCTCACCTGTTTGATGATAACCGGCATCCGTGATTAAGATTGCGACATGATTTGCAGATGGGCGAAGGCGTGTCTTGCTTGCATCGAAGAGGGCTTGCAACGCGTTTTCTTTTTCATCGAAACCACCGAAGGCTGATACCTTCGACATCCACCCGAGAAACTTTGCTATGGAGTCTGTTGGATCATACACCGCTTCTACAACGTCACTAAAGAGCACCAGACCTATCTGATAGTCAATACCGCGCTTCTGCAGATTACCTACAAATGACTGAATGTTATTGCGAATCCCATTGATATTGGGCTGCATCGTACCCGTTACATCGAGTACAAAAATGAAATCAACAGACACCCGCTCTTTAACGTCGATCTTCTTGATACGTGTGATTGGACGCTTAACGCCGTTCTCCAATACGTGCATCACAGAGGGGGCAATTGTATCCAACACTGAACACGTACCAGAACATTCAACAATGAGTCCAATCTCTGGGAAAGCAGAGAGCGTTACGTTTTGAATGGTAAGGTTAAGACCATCCAGAGGAGACATAACCCTTGACTTTTCTGCCTGTCGTTTGCGCTGCATGAGAGTGTCTTGCTGAGCGCAGACTACCGACGTTGCAACTGTACATGTTGCAAGAGCAAGGGACAGGAGAAAGGTCGCACACGTGGTGCGCATGATGCCTTAGAATGTTAGTCGCAGAACTGGGCTTATCATGAACATTGTGCCACGCTCGAATGGACGCACATCACGAAGGATCGTGTTGTACTTACCTTCCAGATAGAGCCACTGTCCAAGAATTGGAATGTATGCGTGTGCAAGTAGAGACTGATTTGCATACTGCATAGAAATACCAAATGGGAACGTGCTTTGATTTCGGTACTCGGCCTTAAGGAACAACCAGTCTGCAAACTCGTTTGGCTTCCAGAGGTTTAGCCCACCGATACCATCGAGAGCCAAATACGACCGCGTACCATCGTTCATAACTGCGGTTTCACGGATCTCATAATAATTTAGACCTGCATCAAAGCGGAAGAAGTTTTCAGGCTTTCGGTCATCCAACCACAGATTGTAGAAGAACGTAACCTGTCCAGTAGCGCGAATGAGGTTCGCGGTGTTCTTCAGCACCTGTTTCTCGTCATAACGATCGTCAAACGTGATGTTGCCTTCACGATCGGCATCAATTGCATTCATCACATATGTAGATGTATCAATGCTCTCCGTCAACTTTACAGGTACCAGTGGCAGCTCCGCGTTTATGCTCAATCCGAACTGCGGAGCAAACGGCATATTGAAATCGAGAGCACCCACGAACTTGCCACCATAACCAGCATCGAGCTTACGTGATGGGATGAAGTTCAGTACAGATGATTCATTCGGATTTGATGTAAGACGGTAACCGAATCCCAAGCGTGCGTTCAAGAGATACGGTATAGCGCGACGTGACTCGGGGTCATCATTGACGTAAAGTGGGCGTTGAAGTACAACTTTCGCCTCACCCGCATTCCAAAAGTGATAGCCTACTTGATCCGTGCCCATAACGTTTTTTACCCAGAACCCGGACTTACCGAGTTTGAGTGATTGTTCAAAAGCGGAGAGCAAGAACGAGTGATTAACATTTGTTGGCTGCAGGAAGCTAACAATGGCTTCTGCTTGAGGCTGGGAAGCTGGGACCGTAGTCGGTATGTCGGTATAGCAATACTGACGTGCCCGCTCGGATAGCTTGGAAAGAATGTTGGGAAGGTTCGCAGACATTTCTTGAGAAGTCATGCGCTCTTGACCGCACTCGACAATCAGCACTTCGTACGGATCCTCTGCGTTTGCTACCGGCTGGGCCGTAACCATGATTTTTTGCTGATCAAGACGGTCACGACGATACCCCAATACTCGGAATGCATTGAAGATTTTGGCCTGCAAGTCAGATTCGCAGACATACCAGCGAGGGAAATACTGCAACAACTCAGGATCAATGGACGTAAGACGCACATACACTGATGAGTCTGACTCTTGAGCGGTAGCAGATGATGGTCCTGAAATCAGGAACATCATCAGAAAGCCAAAGACTAGTATCGAACGGTTAATGATATTCTTCATGTTGAGTATTGTCAGAAGTTAAGGATGGCTCGAAGCGATGGCATAAACACAGATGCATTCTCCCACAGACGCGCTTCGCGGAAAACAGGAGAGAACATACTTACGTCGAGACGGAAACCAAGGTCATTAGAAGCTTGAACGTGCAACCAAATGTTGCCGAAGATAGCATCATCAAAGTACTGGAGAGATGCACCAAGCGGTGTACTCCAACTAGTGTTCATAAACTCTACCTTAGCCGACACACCACCATAGAACTTGTCGTTATACATCTCAAATTCAGTGCTATCAGTTTGATCTTGAGCTTGGTATGTTCGATCAGCCCAACGCTCGATGCCATAACCTGCTCCACCAAGACGCAGGCGGAATAGATTTGCGTCGTCTACGCGAAGAGCAAATGTGTAATGAATCTGGGCATGGTATCGGATGAGGAAGTCGCTGCCAAGGTTCGGCGAAAATGTTGCGTCTTTGTCGTAACGCTGATGCTTGGTTTTTGATGCATCACCAAAGACGTAACTACCCGCAACATTAAACACGCCAGACTCTGCGATAAGCTTGATCGGCACTTCGATAGATGTGTTTACACCAAAACCTGCGTGGGTCATTGAACGTTGATTGCCAAAAGCATTTGCAACAGAAGCCAAGCCGCTAGTAGGTAGAATGATGCCCAACTTTGCTTGACTCCAGATCGCATTTAGCGCTAAGCGTTCGCTCCATGTCGATGGATAATTCAAGTCTTCGAGGCCAGAGCGCAGCTCGAAGCCATATTGAGCAAGTTTCGAGTTGTATGTGATTACTTCCTTTTCAACTGGAACTTCTGTACCAGTTGAGTCAAACTCCATAACCGTAATTGTCTGCGGTGTTGGATCTGGGCGATACCTGCGATAGGAAATCAAATCAGGCGCGGAAATCGTTAATTCATTTGGACCATAATACGGTACTGGAATCCCGTTAGTGATCTTCATGAACTGCTGTACATCGTCTTCGTTTACTTGAACTGTATTGCCAAACGTTTGGCGTACAAATCGTGTGTCAAGGTCATCAATACCCTGTGCTTCAAGAGTTACATTCAGCACGTTATTCTGAATAACTTGATCCTTGAGAAACCCGTACATTTTATCATCATAACTTTTCGCCGAAGTAGGGGGCGGATCTAGACGTGTAAGCTCATAGCGTGTGATAACATCACCTGGGTTTACACCACGCAAGTCTCGAATGGTGTTGCCGGCAGGCTTGAATCGCGTTTTGAGGAGACCAATAATGACAAGATTATCGCCTGTCTCGCCACGCTGATACTTTGATGTGATGACGTAGGCACCAGAAAACAATTCGCTGAGGTATGCACGCTCATCAAGATAGAACTGGATAACGTCCTGTGCATCTCTGCTAGCGATATCATCAGGTGAGAAAGCTTCATCTTCAAGGAACGCATCAATTTTTTCCCTGTCCTGTGTCTTTCTTACAGCTTTCTTGATAGCATCATCGAGACCAACCTTTGAAGAAATGCGGTCCCTTGAACCTGTCTTATCAACCGGAGGCGGGTTCAAATATCTCTGTAAGTCTGTGAAGAGCTGACCCTCGACTCGAAAAACAGAAACATCTCCGTAGCGGTAATTCGATAATGAGCGGAGCACGCTTTTAAACTTGCCTACATACGCACCGTCATTTTGAGCATTCATAACCTGCACAGATGCCAGTGTTATGATCCCTAACGCTAGGATGCTAGCCTTGCGAATATTCATTCTTTTTCTCGCAGTTCGTATTAATTATCTGAATTCGGGTATTGAAACGATCTTGCTCTCTGTGACTAGAGCTCCACCAACATTGGCAGTAATTGCGAGCTCGATGTTGTCGCCACCGAACTTCATTCTCGGTCCTTTAAGCTGCAACGTCACTCTAAAGTTACCGCTGCCCTCAGGTTCGATCGTTGCAAAAACATTGTACTTGCCAACGCTTGGCTTATCGATCTTGACGTCATACTTGAGGTCTTTCTCTGAAGCCTTGACTGCCTTTCCAGATGGGTCGCAGTCAGTGGGCGGAAGAATAATTTCGATGCCACTAACAATGAGCTTCATAGCCTTACCATCCCAGCTTTCTTGGGATTTATCCAGAGCGATTTCAGGTGCTCCTTGACGGGCTTGATTAACTGTCTTGTCGTATAGTACAACGTCCTCGGTATACTGAGACCCGATAGGCTTGTAGCGCCACTTAACCTTGACGTTGAGCGAATTTGTACTCTTTGGTATACATGGCACTTCGATCTGAAGTGGGTTGGTACCAGGGAAGGTAAAGAGCTGACCATTAAGCATGTACGACATTACGTACTGATTTGCTGGAATCTCCCCACCAGCTGATGGCGTGATTGGCAAACGCAGCTTCTTACCAATCGTCACACGTTTGTCGAGCAGGTTGTCCAATGTGCTCTTGTTGGATAGCTCAGATGGATAGACCGCGATGGTCATCGCATTTTCTTCCGACACATCACAAAGTTTAATGTTCGTGAACTTCAGCGTATACGTCTTAGCTGAACCCGTCGTTGACACACCTTCAACGTGGATTTCGAATGGCTGGTTGCGTGCACCACCAGCTGCCTGGGCAGCTTGACCAAGCGGTACAACCTTAACAGCAACATCGCTCGGTGTTACAGACACAGAAGGAAGTTCACCGCGATAGTTGTTAACCGTAAATGGGATTACAACCATTTGTACGCCCGAGAGAACCTTCTGTGAATTCAACAAGTCGGCAACGCATGGTTCTGCTCGCTCAATTGTTGGCTTCTTCACAAACACTTCAAACTGGAACGTGGGGTTGTTCTGCTCCATTTGGTTGGCATCACCATGCAGAAGAACTGTGATATTTTTGAGCAGTTCCGCACGACGAAGCATGTCCGACTTCGACTTAAGTCCGATTTTGGCATGATCCATTGTTGCAACCTCAGCATCCATCTCCATGCTATACTGCTGGTATGTGAATGCATCAACCGTCTGGAACTTGCTGCACAATGCTTCTACCTTGCTTCCAAACGTTTGCTTCAGACGGTCTTCGACCTTTGCAAGTTGCTTACGCGTAAGTTGAATTGTACCAATGCTGATTACGTCCTCGGGATTGTCTGTCTTCGTATCGTCTAGACCAGACACACCAAGAATTGTATTTGTTTTCGAACTCAGATTTACACGATAGAGACCGGGCGACTTTTGCTTAAACGTGTATTCGAATACTTTGATACCACCTTCGAAAGCAATCTTATCGAGCGTGGTGAGATGTGGACTAAAACGAAAACTTGCGACTGTGGCCGCATCACCACCATAGGACAGCGAATCTGGTGTAATTGCTTTCAGAAACTCTTTTGTCTCACCGTAGGCATCGGAGATGGATTTCTTGCCGCTAAGTTTCGACACCACTTCATCCGTCTTCTGATTCAGCCACAGATCATTCAGCTTAAGCGTCAGGTTCTCAACCTGTGACGTCTGATTCAGTGAGTCAACGATCTTAAGATCTTGAACGTTGAAGAGCTGAATAATCTCCTTGATACGCTTTCGCTTGGCTGCAGCTTCATCAGGTAGATCATCGCCGAGGATATCTTTGATTTTCACTGTGGATACGCGCACTTGATACGTGCGCTCGTCCTTTGGTCTATCTCTTTCGGAAACGCTAGAAAGGATAGCTGGATCTAGCAGCGTGATTTCGTCCTGCGGCAAGGCATTTACACCGCTGGCTCCAAAACCAGTGTTAAGCTGGGCCATAACGGCCTCAACGATTTCCTCAGCTTCTTTTTGCTTACGGATAAGGTGCTCTTCGGCCTCGTCGCGCTCCACAATAATGATGAGGAGCTCGAGAATAACAGCCAAATACAACACGAAGTATACTTTTCCAGCACCACCCTTGGACATGCCGATCCTCCAATTATTCATTTGAACGGGGCACCATACCCCGCTCTTTTAGATAACGCCTAAAGACGTCCCCCTATTTTGCCGCAGAGATTATTTCTGTGACTTATCTGGTGTAACAACACCAACTTCTGCTTTTGGTGACAAGCTTGTTGACTTTACATCCTTTGCCTTCATCGAGCAGCATGAACCGCCTTCTTTCTTTGCACTGGCTGTTGAACAGCTGCCTGACTTATCAGATGCCGCTGTTGCCGTTGAGTATTCCTTTGAGGACTTTGCTGCTGTTGAGCAATGATCATCAGAGACCTTCTTTGCTGCTGTCTTTGTGGCACAGCACGATGAACCAGCCTTCGACTTTGATGCCGAGCACGATTCCCCGTTACCTGCAAAAGCAAACGAAACAGTAGCCAAAAGAGCAACTGTAATGGCGAGCATAGAGCGGATATTCATGATGAACTCCCAGAAAAGGTTATGTCTTGATGTGGATTTCTTAGCGTTAATCCGCCAAAATAGGATTTCACAAGCCTATTTTCAAAGGATTTTCAGTAGTAGTCAGTCAACTAATGTTAATAGTTTTACGTATTACTACGTACCTAATGACAACTCCCCTCGTCGGTTAATTCCGTCGAGGGGAGTGATTTATATACTTCGGTATAAACTTAGCTACATCCAGTTGTCGTGCCACAGTTTAGGCACATGGTGCATGCACCATTGCGGACAACTTGTGTGCTCTGACATTTCGAGCATGATTCACCGGTATAGCCCATGTTTTTTGGGTCCAGAGTTTTATGCTTAGCCCCGTCTGCGTCTATACTTGAAGAAACTGCCTCCATGACTTCGTTATATGTAGCAGCAGGTGTTATCACTTCTTGCGAAGGGGCTTCTGCAACAGCTGGAGCCGGAGCAGTTGATACGGCATCCTGGCTTTCAGCACCAGCGCCAATGCTACTTTGCTTCGAGTCTGCACCCGTTACGTGAACAAAGTCTGTCCTGTTGAGATAATCGTATCCAAGCGTGCGGAAGATGTAATCAAGAATCGATGTGGCATTCTTGATAGCTTCATGGCCTTCTACAAAACCGGCTGGCTCGAAACGTGTAAATGTGAAGGTGTCTACGAGCTCGTCAAGCGGCACGCCATACTGCAACGCCTTTGAGGCCAGAACAGCAAAGCAGTTGAGAAGCCCCTTGAACGAGGCACCCTCTTTGTACATGTCAATAAAGATTTCGCCTAACTGCCCGTCGTCAAACTCTCCTGTACGGATGTAGACTTTGTGTCCACCAACGGTTGCTTCGCGGACATAACCATGGCGGCGCTTCGGCAGACGTCTGCGCTCTGCACGTTGGTATACGCGCTCGACGATTACCTTCTGAATTGCTTTTTGATCTACTGTCTCGTCCCAGTCGTCTTGGTCTCCGAGCAAGACGAGTTCATCGAAGTTGTCGTTGCTCGCATTGAGCGGCTGAGATAGCTTTGATCCATCACGATAGAGTGCAATGGCCTTAAGCATCAGACGCCATGAGGCAAGGTGCACGTCGCCAACATTGTCCACAGTTGCATCGGCAGGCATGTTGATCGTCTTCGAAATCGCACCCGAAATAAACGGCTGCGCTGCTGCCATCATGTGCACGTGCGCCATATAATCGATGTAGCGCTCGCCACGTTTGCCGCACTTGTTCGCACAATCAAAAATGGCCAGATGCTCGTCCTTGATAGGCGGAGCCCCCTCGATCATCATGGTGCCGCACACATAGTCGTTTACATCGTCTATCTGCTTTGCACTAAAGCCCAATGAGGTGAGCATGTCGAAACCTGGATCGTCCAGTTGCGCAGCATCAAATCCCAGCTGACCACAAAGCTCTTCACCAAGGGTGTATTTGTTGAAGACAAAGCGCACATCGAAGGTGCTGTCGAGCTGACGCTCTACTGCTTCGATCGCCTCGTCTGTGAAGTTGAGCCCCTTTAGTGACGCACGATTGATGTGCGGGCACCCAACAAGTGATCCATGGCCCTTGCAGTACTTTTCGATGTCGTCGATTTGCTCTTCAGAATATCCCAGGGCACTTAGCGCCTTGTGAACAGACTGATTGACAATCTTGAAGTAGCCACCACCGGCCAGCTTCTTGTACTTAACAATCGCAAAATCTGGCTCGATGCCCGTAGTGTCGCAGTCCATCACAAGCCCAATAGTACCCGTAGGTGCGATCACAGTGGCTTGTGCGTTGCGATAGCCATGCTCTTCCCCAAGAGTAAGCGCCTTGTCCCACGCCATACGAGATGCTGTTACCAAATACTCTGGGCATATCGCATCGTCGATGCCAGATGGCTTGATCGTAAGGCTCTCGTACTCCTCGTCAGGTGTGTTGTATGCTGCACGCCTATGGTTTCGAATGACGCGTAGCATCGCGTCGCTGTTGTTTTTGTATTTCGGGAAGGGGCCTACATCGCGCGCCATTTCGGCGCTGGCAGCATAGCTTTCGCCCGTCATGACCGACGTAAGCGAGCCACAAATCGCAAGTGCTTCTTGCGAGTCGTATGGGATTCCCATCATCATAAGCACCGTACCAAGGTTAGCATAGCCAAGCCCCAGTGTGCGGAAATCATATGAACGCTGAGCTACTTCCTTGGACGGAAATTGCGCCATCAATACGGAAATCTCCAGTATAATTGTCCAGAGACGCACTGCATGGCGGTACTCATCTACCTTAATCGTCTGTGTGGCTTCGTCGTAGAAATGGGCCAAGTTGAGCGATGCAAGATTACATGCTGTATCGTCCAGGAACATATACTCGGAACATGGATTCGATCCGTTGATACGCCCATCATTCGGACAGGTATGCCATTCGTTGATTGTTGTATCAAACTGCAAACCCGGATCAGCACTCTTCCATGAGCTAACGTTGATCTTATTCCAAAGGTCCCGCGCACGCAATGTAACCGTCTTGGTTGCATCCGTCCGCCAAATAAGGTTCCATGGGCTGTCTGTAATGACGGCTTCCATGAAGTCGTTGGTTACACGAACAGAGTTGTTTGAGTTCTGTCCAGAAACCGTGTTATACGCCTCGCCTTCGTAATGCGTATCAAAGGCTTGGAAGTCAATGTTTGTATACCCTTGATCAATCAGTGCAAGTGTGCGCTTGATGATGTTGTATGGTACGCCACGATTAAGTGCACGCTGAATCAGCACGCGCAGACGCTCGTTGGTTGCCTCGTCTGTACCGGCCTCTGCTGCCGCAGATGCTATCTCTTGCATGAAGGTAGAAGCAATCTTAGAGCCAGCTACCAACGCAGCTACTTTCTCTTCTTCCTTGGCCTTCCATTCGATGAACTTTTCGATATCAGGATGGTCAACGTTCACGATCACCATTTTAGCAGCGCGACGCGTTGTGCCACCACTCTTGATGGCTCCTGCAGCACGGTCGAAAATCTTCAGAAACGACATCAAGCCACTAGAGACTCCGCCGCCCGAAAGGCGTTCGCTCTCTCCACGTAGGTTCGAGAAGTTCGAACCTGTACCAGATCCATACTTGAAGATCCGTGCTTCACGCGTTGCCAGATCAAAGATGCCCCCTTCATTCACCAAATCATCATTGACTGACTGAATGAAGCATGCATGGGGCTGTGGGTGCGTATATGCATCAGCCGAACGCGTCAGCTTCTTGGTATCTGGGTCTACGTACTGGTGTCCCTGTGCAGAACCCGTTATGCCGTATGCAAAGTTGAGTCCTGTGTTGAACCACTGCGGCGAGTTTGGTGCTGCCATTTGCTTGAGCAGCATGTAGGCAATTTCGTCGTAGAACGCCTGCGCATCCTCGGCTGTGTCGAAGTAGCCGTACTTCTCGCCCCACCAGCGCCAGCAGCCGGCCAGGCGGTGCACCACTTGGCGCACAGAATTCTCGGCTCCCGTGAGCGGGGCACCGTCGTCTGCGAGAATTGGCTTGCCTGCAGCATCGACCTGCGGTACACCAGCTTTGCGGAAATACTTCTGCGCAAGGATGTCGGTTGCTACTTGAGACCACGCCTCGGGAACTTCGATGTTCTCCATGCGGAAGATCTCTTTACCATTCTGGTTTCGAAGCACAGATTCTCGGATCGTGTACCCGAACATGTCGTATGGCGTGGTACCAGAAGTTGTAAAGCGGCGCGTAATCTTCATGCGCACTCTCCCATCATGAATTGTATCGGTAACCGGAAAGCCAACATCGTCCTACCACACAAAAGTTCATTTGACAGAGATGCTACCGCCGAGGTTGATGTGTGATCAACCCCAATGGGAACACGGGCTCTTCAATTGTGGGAAGGGATGTTGGAACGTTACGACGAAACAAAACGTGGTGAGTGCACTTCCTCTTTATGCTGCCGTGTTTCGTAGTAACTGTGGCAAACATAGTACGTTGAAATAGCTACGTCAATGCTGGCTGCGTTCGTGTGGATAAATACAGCGCAGGTAAATTTTTATCAACGGTATTGCATCTTTCAAAGTTGTTTTTTTGATCTGCGCCTGCCGTAAACTTGCAGCATATGCAAGAGCTCATCGACCTCCTTCAATCCCTTGACACACGGGCGTTGTACGCGATCAACCATGGAATGTCTAATCGCATCTTTGATGCGATCATGCCCCAAATCACAACCACGGCGTTCTGGATGCCGATCTATGTTATCGGCATTGTTGGTTTGCTCACACAGGGGGCTCGCACATGGCACCACGGAGGCGTCCGGCTGGTGACATGCGCCGTGGTGATGATGGCCGGAATTCTTGTGTTGGACCCAGTAGGACACCATCTGCTGAAGGAGGTTGTTGGACGTCCACGACCGTATCTGGTGCTGCCTGATATTCACAAGCTCATTGGATCTGGGGGTGGGTCGTTTCCATCCAATCATGCAATGAACAACGCATTCATCGCCTTCATCCTGTCGGCCTGGTTTCCGCGATGGCGCACGCTATTGTGGGGCGTTGCTCTGCTGATCATGTTTACGCGCCTGTATTGTGGCGTGCACTACCCAAGCGACATTCTCGGCGGTGCAGTGATAGGCGCCAGTGTTGCGTTCGCTACGGTACACGTGATAGGCAATCGATGGCCCAGATGCCTGAACGCGCAGCCCCCTCAATCGTAGCGGGCAAGCCCGTTGCTGTCCAATCACCTGCCAGCAGCAGGTTCTCTAGCTGGTCCATGAAATGATCTGCACGAATTCGTTGTGTGGTTGGCGTGAAGAGTGGCGTTGCCATTTTTTCTTTGATCACGAGTCCACGAATCAATGTTGCATGCCGGGCCTCAGGAAGTAGCTCGCGCAACTCGGCATCGCAATGACGGATAATCTCATCCTGAGATACGCCAACGATGCTATGTCCAGCACTCACAGTAAGGGCCACAAGGCCGCGTGCAATGCGACGTTTGTTGAACACCCATTGCACAGTTGTGCCCAGAGCAGCAAGAAGCTCGTGCGTCATCCACTGCTCGGTATACCACAGATAGAGGCTTACAATCGGGCTTGACTCAGGTGCAGCCGGAAAGGTTACTGGAGTTCCGGAGCTGGCGCACAGGCGCTCCAGTGCGCGTTGGGGTATGGCGCTTATGACTGCATCGACGTGATGGATCGTTCCGTCTGATAATACCACCTGCCTGCATCGATGGTCCGCGATGATGAGTCTGTCGACCGATGTACTGAGCTTGACGCTCCCTCCACGCGATGCGACCCATGAAGGCAGAGGCTCAATGAGATCGCTGAGTCCGCAGGTCGGGATCAATAACGACGAATCCTCCCGAGATCCCAGAAAGGCCAGCCTCATCACAGCTACAAGCAACTCGGCAGAGGCTTTATCCAGCGGAGCGTTCAAGGTTGCCAAAACAAGGGGCTCCCAAAACCTTTTCACAATATCTTCAGGCTGCTTGGCCCGGCGAAGAAATTCACTACACGTGCAGTCAGTAGTATGAACAGTACCTAGCGCAATGGCAATTGCAAGTCGCACACAGGCTATGCGTGAGGTAAACTGCACTCCGGACAGGCGGAGTAATCCGGCAACAACACCCAGCTTGCCCGGCAGAATCGAGGCATCAAGGACGCTTTTCGTGGCGCTTTTGTCTACAAATGCAACCTGCAGCGCCCGTTGTCTTTCAAGCAGGTGCTCGGTACCTAGGGCCTGCAAAACCCGAAGAAAAGAACTGTAGCAGCCCATCATCACATGTTGTCCGTTATCGATGTGATGTCCGCTCTCCCGGTCAATGAACGACCTCGCACGGCCTCCCAAATACGGACGCTCCTCGACCAGGAACACCTGGTGACCACGCTCCGATGCTTCAACAGCAGCCGAAATACCGGCCCAGCCCCCTCCGATGATGAGAATCTTCATTGTTGGCGCAATTTAGGGCCGTAATGCTGATGTACCTGCTCGCTGCTCGGTGTTCGCTGCTCGGTGTTCGCTGCTCGCTGCTTATATTCGCAGCCCCTGCGGAAGTGGCGAAATTGGCAGACGCACCAGACTTAGGATCTGGCGGGGCAACCTGTGAGAGTTCGAGTCTCTCCTTCCGCACAGCTTTTATTCATTGAAGCCCCCTTACGGACCTGTAGCTACCTTTTTGAGCAGGGGGCTAGCAGGAGACCCGCTTGGAACGCACACTGTCTACACTCGAGGGCTGCAAACGCGAAGTACGCATCAGCCTTAGCCAGTCAGAACTTAAACCACACTACGAAGAAGCCTACGTCCGCGCACAAGCTGGTATTACGCTACCAGGGTTTCGCAAGGGCAAGGTGCCTATCAACATCATCAAGCAGCGTTTTGGTAGAGATGTTGAGGCAGACGCACTCGAGACAATTGCTAATGCAGAGTTTCGTGCGTTTGCGCAGGCGGAGAAGCAGCGCGTTGTGGGCAATCCAGCATTGATCGATATTCAGAAGTCTCCAGAGGGTGTTGCCTTTGTGATCAAGTTCGATGTTATGCCCGACTTTGAACTTGGTTCGTACCGTGGGCTTACAATCGACCGTCCAATGAAGCTCGTAACAGAGGACGATGTTCAAAAAGAGATTGACCGTATTTGCCTTCGTGCTGCCACGTTTGATGCAGCAGAACAGGTAACCGATTCCATGCACGTGGTAACAGTATCGATGCACGAGCTTGATCGTGAGACATCGATGCCAATCATTGGAGCAGAACCACGTGAAGAGCGAGTTTTTCTCGACGACGAGAACGTAGATATGCATCTGCGATCATCACTTGCGAATACCAAGGTTGGAGATTCATTCCAATATGTTGCTGAGGCAGAGGATGAGAACACCCAGCCACCTTCCTATCGTGTAACGGTAACAGATGTTCAGAAGGTTGTGCCTGCAGAGTTCACAAATGAGTTCGCAAGCATGATCACCGGCGGACGTTTCGAATCAACCGAAGAGCTTCGATTTGATATCGAACGTCAGATCAAGGAGTACTTCGAACAAGCATCACAACAGAGCTTAGAAAATCAAGTTGTTGAGAAACTCGTTCAAGCACACGAATTCGAGGCTCCAGAGCCACTGGTACATGCAGTGATCCATCAACTGTTTGATGATTTCAAGCGTCGTAATGAAGGGGCTCCCGGACTCGACAAAATCTCGGCACATGATGTAGAGCACGAGTTCCGCCCAAGCGCAGAACGCATCGTGCGCTGGGAGCTAATTCGTGAGAAGGTTATCGAGGCCGAGTCTATCGGACTTAACGATGATGATCTGGAATTGGCAGGAACCCGCTTTGGTATCCCTGCAGATCAACTTCGTATGTTGATGCGTCAGAATGCATCCATCGAGGATCAGCTGCTTGCCGAGAAGGCCGTCCGAACCATCCTAGACTATGCAATCGTGACAGACGTCAACGTCGATTCAGAATAATAACTCACAGCTACATCACTGTAAGGGCACACCATGCACAACCAACTCGTCCCAATGGTCGTTGAGCAAACAAGCCGCGGCGAACGTGCATACGATATCTATTCCCGCCTCCTCAAGGAGCGTATCATCTTTATCGGTACTCCAATCGATGATATGGTAGCGAGTTTAACGATAGCACAATTGTTGTTCCTGCAGAGCGAAGATCCAACCAAGGATATCTCGCTGTACATCAACTCCCCCGGTGGAAGTGTTACAGCCGGTATGGCGATTTACGATACGATGCAGTTTATCAAGCCGGACATCTCGACAATCTGCGTTGGCATGGCAGCTTCGATGGCTCAAGTGCTGCTGTGTGCAGGTGCAAAGGGTAAGCGGTATGCACTGCCCCATTCACGAATCATGATGCACCAGCCATTAGGGGGCACTCAGGGCCAAGCAACAGATATTGAGATCTACACAAAAGAAATGCTGCGCATTCGAGATATGCTGTATGGTGTGATCTCTGTACATTCGGGCAAGGATTATGAGACCATTAAGAAAGATGCCGACCGCGACAACTATATGTCGCCACAAGAGGCTCTCGATTATGGCCTCGTAGACAAGATCTTAGATCGCACAGCCTAACACTCTACGACTACATGCAAGAAAATTTGAACTGTTCATTCTGTAATCGTAACTCACAAGAGGTCACCAGCCTCATTGCGGGCAAAGGCGTGTACATCTGCGATGTTTGCGTACAGAACTCGGTTGATATACTTCGTAAGAATGCACCTACGGGCCAGCTTCGGACTGATATATCAACGCTGCCTCGCCCATCAGAGATCAAGCGTCAGTTAGATGAACACGTGATTGGACAAACCGAAGCAAAAGAGGTTCTTTCCGTTTCTGTGTACAATCACTACAAGCGCATTCAAGCGAAGAATCTTGTTAGTGCATTTGACGAAGTTGAGATCGAAAAAAGTAACATCCTGCTCCTAGGCCCTACCGGCACCGGAAAGACCCTTCTTGCACAGACACTAGCCCGTATTCTCGATGTGCCATTCGCCATCGCAGATGCAACAACGCTTACCGAGGCTGGTTATGTTGGTGATGATGTTGAGTCGATCATCGTTAATCTGCTACAAAACGCAGATTATAACGTAGAACGCGCAGAACGTGGCATCATTTACGTTGACGAGATCGATAAGATCACGCGGAAAAGCGATAGTGCGTCGATTACACGCGATGTATCAGGCGAGGGCGTTCAACAAGGTTTGCTCAAGATCCTTGAAGGTACGGTTGCCGGGATACCTCCGAAGGGTGGACGTAAGCATCCCGAACAGCCCCTTGTGTATGTGAACACGCGCAACGTGCTATTCATTTGTGGTGGAGCTTTTGAAGGACTCGAAAAGGTTATCGCAAAGCGCAAGCGTCCGACAACGATTGGTTTTACGGCACCAACTGCCGCCACGGTAGAAGAGTCGATGGAGCTCTTAGGCGATGTTGAACCGGAAGATTTGATGAAGTTTGGTTTTATACCGGAGTTTATCGGACGTCTGCCGGTTGTAACAGCATTGCATCCGCTTACCGACGAAGCAATGCTCGATATTCTCACGAATCCAAAGAATGCCATCGTTAAGCAATACCAAAAGTTGCTCCTTCTTGAAGGTATAGAGCTGCAGTTTGAACATGAAGCGCTCATAGCACTGGTTCATAAGGCTCAGAAGCGTCGCACTGGGGCTCGCGCATTGCGCGGTGTGATGGAAGAGGTGATGAATCCTATCATGTTTATGCTACCCGATGTGCCCGGTGTTCGCAAGTGCATTGTTACGCGAGAAGTTGTAGAGCGCGATGCGTCGCCCCTTCTGGAACTCAGCGAACAGCCCGCAGCAAGAGCGTCTTCGTAGATCTTATGATCGTCGTGGTGGCGTATGCACAAACAACCCAGCTATTGCGCCAGCAGCCCAGACGCCATGGATAATAGCGTAGATAAGTGGCGCGAACAACATCGTGGTTAATGCAGTAGGCAACCCACCATTCCATTCTTTGGATGTCGAAAGAGTATGGAGTGTGCTAAAGACGCATACAGCCGAGTACAGGTAAACGGTATAAAAGAGTGGCTCGATGCTCATAACTCCTAAGGCCCACATCGAAAGCAGCGCTACGAGCGCGAGAAAGCCCAGGATAGGTATGGCTTGGCGCGCATGCAGCGACTGCGGATACTTGCGTAGCACGGCAGACTTCCACCATCCATAGCGCCATCGCTGCCGTGCAAGCCCCTTGAGTGTTGGGCGAGCCATGGTGTAAAATATTGGCCGCGGCAACGAATACACACCCGCGCCGAGGCGCGTTGCACGATAGTCAAAGTCGAAGTCTTCGTTTGTCAGCAGTGATTCATCATACCCGCCCAGCTTGTCCCATACGCTTCGGCCGTATGACGACATAGCCGCATGAGCAACTTGCACGGGACTCGTAAGATGCGTACGCGAAGCACTCCCACCCGATCCCAGCTTGCTTGATGTAAGCACGCTGATGGCTTCTGCTACGGGGCTTGCACCACCAGCAATAATCCTGATACTGGGGCCCACGAGATCAAAGCCTGGCAGCTGCAACGATTCGACAATGCGCTCAATGTAGTCGTCGGAGATGCGTGCATGACAGTCCACACGTACAATCACATCACCGCGTGATGCCTGCACTGCTGTGTTGAGTCCACTTGGAATTGTCTGATTTGAGTTTGGCACCACCTGCACTGCGAACGAGTACTTGCGGGTGTTCACAAGTGATGCGATGTGCTCACGTGTTCCATCGTTAGACATACCGTCAGCAATTACAACCTCGAACGCCCCCTGATAACTCTGCGATTGCAGATTGTCAAGAATGTGCTCGATTGTGTAACGCTCATTCCTACACGGAATGATAACAGAGACAAGCGATAGGTTTAGTGCCGACATGCGGCAAATATACCCATGCTACTTGGCTACAATCATCGCTTGATGAGCACGCTCATCATTAAGCGTTAGTTGCACCATATAGGTACCGCTTGGCAATGCAGCTACTTCAAATACATGCTCATAGAGACCAGACTCTTGTGCCTCATGAACAATCGTAGCTACGTGAAAGCCAAGATTGTCGAAGATCTCGAGTCGAACATGATGCGCGGCACGCAGCTCGTAGCGTATGATAGCATTCGACTGCACAGGATTTGGTGATATCGGCTGGAAGGTCCATGCAGACCCCTGCTGTACGGACTCTTCCGAATCCACAGATGTTGTGCCACTCTTGATAACCTTCACTGTTGAGAAGCTGCCAAAGAGGATGTCTTTAATCGCAGCCTTCTTCGCACCAAACCACTGCTCAAGCACAGATGCATAGATCTGACGGAAATCATACTGCATTTTGAGATTGCCGTTGTCGAGGTTCTTCATGTCAGGATTTGTGCCAATGATGCCATCCTGCACAGGCACACCAAAGAACATCATCGGTGCGGCCGTACCGTGGTCTGTGCCAAGACTTTGGTTGGATGCAACACGGCGTCCAAACTCGGAGAACGTCATCGTCACAACTCGGTCTGCTATGCCAAGTGCCTCGATGTCACGCTGGAATGCCGTGATAGCCTCGGATACCATTTGAAGAAGATTGGCATGCGTACCCGTTATGGTATCATCTGCACCAACTTGCGATGCATGAGTGTCAAAACCTCCGAGCTGCACAACGTATACACGCGTCTTCAAGCCCCCTGCCACAAGGCGTGCTACGATCTTGAGCTGGTCTGCGAGACGATTGGACGTTGGATAGGTGAACTTATTCTGTGCTTTGTCTGCGGCAGATTTAATCACTGCGCTGAACTGGAGAGACTTCATTTGCACTTCACGCACATACTTGATGTTCTCGGCTGCCAACTTCGTTGATGGAAGATCGTTGCCCGGCGCATCTGTGCCGCTTACGAGTTTGTAGAATGTCTCGGGATCTTGCAGGGCAATACCCATTGACTGATGCTGATAGCCTGTAAGCGCAAGGCCTACTACCGGAGCCATTTGGATCGCAACCGGATCGGGCATCTTGGTGTTAGGATAGCCTGTAGGGTAATCAGGGTACTCCGTGTTGAGATAGCGTCCAATCCAGCCTGTGGTTTCATTCACATTCGAGGCGCTACCACTCATCCAGATGTCTGTTGAGCGAAAGTGCGACAGGTTTGGATTCGGATACGTCACGCCCTGCACAACATTCATCTTCTGCTCCGACCAGAGCTCGTGAGCCCCTTTCATCACTGGGTGAATACCTGTTGCGTTGCTGAGCTTGAGAACCTTGTTCTCTGTAATAGCGATGTTGCTACGAAGCGATTGGTAGGTTCCGTACTCGCTCAATGGTATAACCGTGTTGAGGCCGTCGTTACCACCGTTCAACTGCACAAGCACAAGTACGCGGTCTGTCTCAGCTTCCACATTAAATAAGTCGTTTACCACCGGGCCATCAAATGCCTGCAGAGGAATGCCATTGAAGAGCATGGGAAGTGCAACAGCGCCGGAAGTGCGTGCGATAAAAGATCTGCGCGATAAACGAGTAGGTGTGTTCTTGTTCATGGTAGCCCCCTTACCCTAATTGATATTCCGCCGTGCGGAAGAGGTAGCGGAAAAGTCTGTCGAGCGGCGTGCGGACGGCATTGAAGTTGGCATTTGTTGGGTTTGCCTTGTAGGCATTCCAGAGTGTTGCCCACTCGTAGTAGCGTCCGCCATTCATGAGGATCTCCTCGGCAAGCATCATCACGGTTGACTCAACGAAGGGGGCTGCAAAGAGCACTTCATTGATCTGCTCGATCATGCCAAGGGAATCTTCCGAACCGCTTAGCTTACCCACAAATGCTACTGTATCAACGATAGGCTTGCGACCCAATGCGTTGTTATTCGTGAGAAGCGCATCGGTAAAGCCATTTCGTAATGGTAGCGTTGCCGTTGTGAGCCACATGCGATAGTAGTCTGGCGCTTGATAGTAGGCTTCAAATCCCGCCACACTTGACGGTTCTACGAGATCCATCTGTTGTGCTCCAAGTGCAGTTGTAAAGCCTTGGAAGTAGCGTCCGACAAGTGTTTGGTCTGTGATGAGTGTCCATGACGGGAATGCTCTGCCAAGCCCAATCACAAGATCTGCCGGACTCCGCAACTGGCATCCACGCAAGTTCACATCAAAGAAATGCTCCGAAGACAGAAGCTTTTTGAGCACTGGTCCAACGTTCCAACCATTTGAACGGAGGTCCTTAGCAAGGGGCTCGACAACCTTTGTTCGGACCTCATCGGTGATATCACTGTTTACAAACCAGATGTAAAGTTTCTTAACAATGTATTCCGAAGTGGCATTTTGCTCGAAAATCATGTCGAGCATTTCATCGATTTCCTGGACAGCCCCTTGCGGGGTTGAGCGGCCTTTGATGACGCGATTGCCGTAGCGGACAGAAAACTGCTTATCTGTTGTGTCGTGATTC
This sequence comes from Ignavibacteria bacterium, assembly GCA_016873895.1. Classification (GTDB taxonomy): domain Bacteria; phylum Bacteroidota; class Ignavibacteria; order Kapaibacteriales; family Kapaibacteriaceae; genus UBA10438. Next base: position 22,507 of record VGVV01000010.1, on the reverse strand, counting down.
GTCGCAACAAATACAACATTGGGATTGTCGGCAAACAATGGTGGATTACGCGGCTCGTTATCCCGGAAATCACGGTCATTGGCTGTAAGAACAAGGTCGCGAGTTCCGAAGTCGCGCCAACCTGTTAGAACTTTTGCCGCGGCACGAACGTCTTGCTCCGTGTATGTGGTGTAATCACCTTGCGATATTTCTGGCCCCTTACCAATTGAAAAAAGCTCTTGGAGCTCGCGGCCATAGTTCTCGTTCGGACTGCCCTTGGTGTTCACGTTTCCGTTGAGGTAGCGAAGCATGGCGGCATCAAGCGTAACGCGACGCGCCATGCTCTTAAAACTGCCGAATGCATTCGCGCGCATGAAGGCAAGAAGCTCCCAGGAGAAAATGCCATTCTGCACAACCGACATCTCGGTTGCGAAGTGGTTGGACCAAAACAGCGTCAGCTTTTCCTGGATCGAGGGAGCATGCGTCATCATATGCGACGTCCACCAGATCTTGGTCAATCCATTGTAGTATTGAGGCCCCTTTGTTAGGTCGTACGCAGTAGACGTAGTTGGGTCGTTTCGATCCGAGCTCACAACAGTCTTCGTAAAAACCTGTCCAGGATCTGGAATCCATTTCGAATTATCCGTTGGGTTGAGCGGCGGTGCTGGCGCTTTCACCGGTGTAAACAGCGCGTCAACTGTCTTTGATACGCCATCGACTACGACTTTGTCAAGTTGTTCGAGGGTTACACCAAAACATGCCCTGCGCATGAGGTGCGCTGCTTCACGCCGCGTCCATTGTCCGCGATAGGGGTCGAGCATTGCCATAAGAATTCCGGAAAGATATACGTACTTCCAAAGATCCACCTAGTGCTCTCAAAGTTACAACCTCTACCGAGGTTTAACTCAAACGAAACGCAGAGGTAATTTGCGCCCAATGCAGAAGCACACCCGCGAGATCATTCTCTCAAATACCCTAACGGTGTTTAATACCGTTAATGTGAGCATTATAGCCCTGCTCTATGCGGCCCTGCAGTTTACTGGTGACTCGCGTTTGCTGTGGGACGGCCTTGGTGTAGGCATTTCTTCGGCCGTGAACACCGTGATGTCGATTCTGCAGGAATACAGGGCCCATCAAGCCCTAGAGAAGATCTCAGTGCATGCCAAGTTGCCGGCCAGCGTGTTGCGCTCGGACGGGATTGAGCGTATTGATGCCGACCTTCTGCAACCTGGCGACGTTGTTCGCGTCATGCGGGGTGATGTGGTCCCGGCAGATGGTACGGCAATACGTGCCGTTGATTGCCAGCTCGACACATCGATGCTTACCGGAGAATCAGATCCGCTTTCTGTGTGTGCAGGCAACAACATTTCAGGGGGCTCATTCTGCGTGTCGGGTCGGCTCGATATGCAGCTCACAGCCGACCGCGAACACACGCTCTCCGGCAGAATCGAATCACATGCGCACAAGCTGGATCTTACTCCCTCGCCTCTGCAGAAGAACGTCAATGCCATCTTTGTTTGGTCATTCGCGATCGCGGGGGTGTTTGCTGTTGTCGATATTCTGCGCAATCCGAGTTCAATGCTGCAGGATGTCGATGGTATTCGTCGCGCAGCAACACTTGTGTTGGGACTCATTCCGGAAAGCCTGATACTGCTATCAACGATTACGTTCATCATCGGCACAATTCGCATACGTAAGCTCGGAATCATCGTGCAGCGTCTTGCCGCTCTTGAGTCGTTTTCGCAAGTAACGGATGTTTGCTTCGACAAAACCGGAGCGCTCACAACGAACGAACTTGATGTAGATGCTATCATACCTATCGGTACAACCTCTTTGGTCTCGGTTGAAGATGAACTCTACACATTCGCCTGGGCTCTGTCAGACGAGAGTCAGATCATGCGTGCTTTGCGAACACGAGCCCCCTCTGCAGAAACGCCTGAGGTTGTCCAGCAGACATCGTTCTCATCGTCAACAAAGTTTAGCGCACTGCGATTTGCTGATGATAATGCAACATTTGTCCTTGGAGCCCCCGAAGTTGTTTGCACTCCAGCACATCCGTTGTGGGAGTCCATGCACGATGCATTGGCTACAAAAAACATGTTGCATCATCGCAGCGTTGTCTTTGCCCGCTCACAGGGTCATGACAACCCATGTGGTGCACACAGAGCCCCTTTGTTGGGTGGTGTTAAACGACACACTACGCCATGACGCGCAATCCACCATTGCGATGTTCCATGCGATGAACATCACAACACATCTTCTCACGGGCGACAAACAAGACACGGCAGAGGCAGTTGTACAACAGCTCGGTACACCATCGTCTGCGATGTCGATTCATGCGCGGTGTACTCCGCAGGACAAGTATGAGATCGTTGATGATCTCTGCTCACGCGGACATGTGATCATGATAGGCGATGGCATCAATGATATTCCAGCACTGCGTCGAGCAGACGTTGGTGTAGCCCCTTCGCAGAGCTCTTCGGCAACAAAGCTCGTTGCCGACATTGTCCTTGAGCAAGGGGGCTTTGCAGACTTCCCCGCCATGATCAACGAAGGACGCACTGCCGTTCGAACAGTGCTTACGGTGTCGACAATGTTCCTTGTCAAGAACGCTCTACTCGTGCTGCTTACACTTGGTTCATGGCTTGCAGCATTCCCCTATGTGTTGAGTCCGCGAAGAGGAGCACTCCTGAGCATTATCGGCATCGTTGTGCCATCAATCTGCGCATCATGGTGGCCGCAACGCGGAGTAGCAGCCACTCGGTTCTTTGCGGAGCTATGGCAAACAATGATCGTTGGTACTCTAGGTGTGATGCTGTCATACGTGATAACAACACAACTCTTCCTCTCCCATGAGCACTTCACGATCATTGCCGTGTTCTCTCTTCTTAGTTCACTGCTTACAATCTTCGTTCTGGACTCGCACACGTTCATGGTAGGCTATGTTGCCGTTTCGGTTGCAAGTCTTGTGATTGTCTCGCTGCTTATGATTATTCCCGCTTCGTTGCCCATACTCTCACTCGTGCAGCTCTTCTACGAGATCGGTGGAGCAGGCACCAGTGCCGTACTGCCGTTACTTATCTGCGCTGCACTGTCGATTGCTGTCACAAGCATTATTGTTGACTCACTCCGTTGGGTAGTTTTGCCACGGTTCCACCGATCATAGCCCCTCCCGTGTCAACTCGCAATATTCGGCTCATCGTAATCCTCACTGCGCTTGTGGTCTTGCTACCATCACTTGGCGCAGTGCGTCTCTTCGACTGGGATGAGATCAACTTTGCCGAGAGTGCACGCGAGATGCTCGTTACCGGCAACTACCTACAAGTGCAGGTAGACTATCGTCCGTTTTATGAGAAGCCCCCTCTCTTTATCTGGATGCAGGCGCTCTCGATGCAGGTCTTTGGCATCAACGAGTTTGGGGCTCGATTCCCTAACGTCGTGATAGCCATCGCAACACTTCTCGTTGCACTCTCAATCGGTACGAGTGTTTATTCACGTCGAATGGGCATCCTATGGATGCTCTGCTATGCGGGTAGTGTGCTGCCGCACTTCTACATGCGATCGGGCATCATTGATCCCGCGTTTAACCTCTTCATGTTCCTTGCGATCTGGTGGATCTATCGCTCCGTCAGACAGCCATCTGCGATTCGCTGGCCCCTTGCAGCAGGAATTGCCACGGGGCTTGCAGTGCTTACGAAAGGTCCGGTTGGACTCGGACTCGTAGGCCTTACCTCCATCGTTGCGTGGCTTGTGACGCATCGGAAGCGTCAGCGCTTTCCATTCACAACCCTCCTGATTGTCCTTGCAATGTCTGTTGCTATTCCATCACTATGGATTGGCGCGGAGTACCTTATGCATGGCCCCACCTTCATGCGTGAGAACCTTGCCTATCAGTGGCGATTGTTAACCACCGGCGAGGCCGGACATGCCCAGCCATGGTACTACCATCTTGTTGTCGTAGCTATCGGCTGTTTTCCTGCATCAATCTTTTTCTTGCAGGGGGCTCGCACCACCCCTGAAGATGATCAGCATCAACGTGACATGCAGCAATGGATGATCATGCTCTTCTGTGTTGTGATGGTAGTCTTCTCTGCTGTTACTACGAAGATCATCCACTACAGTTCGATGTGCTACCTGCCCCTTACCTTCCTTGCGGCAAGGGCGCTAGAACAGTTTGTTTCCGGACGTCGTACATCGCTCACTCTATTGCAAAGGGGCGGACTCATTACCGTGGGCAGCGCGTTGTCGGCCGTGTTCTGCATCGTGCCCCTTGCATTCATGAACAAAGAGTGGCTACTGGGGCTGCCAACGTTTCGCGATGGGTATCTGCGCGCTGCGATGAGCCGGGATGTTTCGTGGGTAGGTATTGAACCATTCATCGGCAGCTTGTTGCTTCTTGGGACGATCATAATGATCGTTACGATACAGCGTAGTCAGCGCGTTGCCTTTGCCTCGCTCTTTGGCGGCGTTATCCTTACACTAACGCTCTTTCTTCCCTTCGTTGCGCCGCGCATTGAAGCATACACGCAAGGGGCTGCACTGGACTTCTATCAATCACTTCGTGGAACGCGGCAGACCGTAGAGCCCCTTTCCATGAAGAGCTACGCCCACTTGTTCTACACGCAGAAGCTGCAGGAGCTGGCTGGCGTTGCACCAACGTGGTATGTATGCCGAATCAACAATGTTGGTGAGTGGCAGTCTGATACATCCAAGCAGATCCTTGACACCACCGGGGCATTCGTCATTTTCCGTCGGACTTCGCCTCTGCAGCAGCCCCGTACCCCGTGAGTTCAATTGTTTCGTAGTTCTCAAGAGAAGTTTCAAGCTTTAACTGAACTGTAAAGCTGCCCTTCTTTGTTGGCACGTACTCAACCTCAACAGTAACCGGCTTGCCTTTTTCAGAAGTCATCGTAGCATCCGAAACAACGCGGAGTCCGTCGGTAAGGGGCACCGGACGAATAGTTACCGGTCTATCAACAAACGAGTTAACCGTAACCGTTGCCCGTGTTGGTTGTCCTGCGACGCCTGCATTAAATCCCAGAAAACTCGATGACAGCTGAATCGGACGTTGTATCTCGGCACGCAACTGCAGCACGTGCGACCCAGTCGAATCATTAGCAAATACAGTTACGTACTTCGAGATTTTGCCACTGCCGGCGGGAAGATTCAGTGTTACATTCATAGCCGTTTCCTCGCCAGGCTGCAGCGTGTCTTTCTCAATTGGCGCAGTTGTACATCCACACTGTGGCCGTACGTCTTTGATGATAAGTACCTGATCACCGAGATTCTTCAGAGGAATTCGCGCCTTTACAGACTGCACGTTTGTGATTGGACCTTCTGGTGTTATACTTCCCCAATCCTGTTCCTTTTGCATCTGCAATAGGGGTTGAGCAAGCGAAGCAGTGGCGAGGAGAGAGAAAAAAGAAATCAAAAGCAATGCACGAGTCTTGGTCATAGGTACGTCTTCATCGTAGATTATGAAAATGATATCAGCAACGACTTTCACCTACCTCGTGTCGGCAGGAATTGCCATCACGATTTCGCTATTCGGATTGTTCAACACAACAGTTGAGCAACCTGTAGTTGCAGATAAGTCTCCCGTAACTGGCGTAAACCTAACTCCACTTGAGAGGGCTGCACGCATTGCCCGTTCGGGAGGGGTTGATTCGTCGTACATTGAATTGCTACTCGCCGATAGTCTAACAGCATTCGATGCAAAATACGTGAAGAACAACGTAACAAACTTTGCATCAAAGGCTGACTATTCACACAACTTCACGGCTGAATCGGTACAAAACGTGCATGCTTTTGTGAAAACGCATGACTCTGTGTTGCAACGGGCATATAAACGGTACGGAGTGCCGCCCAATGTGGTCGGTGCTCTCATGTGGGTAGAGACTAAGCATGGTCGCATAACAGGCAAACATCATGTGCCAAGCGTATACCTTTCCGTTCTCCTCTGCGGCGAGCCCGAGTATGTTGAATCGAATACTCAAGTTGTTTTAAACGCGAAAAGTCTCGACTCTTCAAAGCATGATAGTGTTTACAAGTATCTCGAGCAACGAGCGAAGAAGAAAATCAACTGGGCAACATCCCAGCTCAAGGCACTAGCTACAATCCAGAGGAACAAAACCATGAATACGCTCACATTACGTGGATCGTGGGCTGGCGCTTTTGGATATACACAGTTTCTGCCGTCGTCATATTTATCATGGGCTGCTGATGGTAGCGATGATGGTCTCATCAATCTCTATGAATTCGACGACGCAATTTTCAGCGTTGCCAACTACCTCTCTACCAATGGCTGGGGCACAAGCGAAGCCGAGCAACGCAAAGCGGTTCACCATTACAACAACAGCGATGATTACGTTAATGCGGTTCTGAAACTTGCGAAGATGAGTGCCGAGTAGGGGCGAGCCACCGGCTCGCCCCTACTCGCTACTCGCTGCTCTATCCCGCCAGCTCTTCTGCCTGCTTCACGAAGTTCTCGATGAACGTTAGGCCGTTGTGCCAGAACGTTGGGCTGGTGATATCCAGTCCGAATGGTGCGAGGAGTTCTTCCGGACGCTTCGAGCCCCCTGATGAGAGGAGTTCGATGTATTTGTCTGGGAATGACTCAGGGCTTTCGAGATAGATCTGATAGAGTGCCAGCACGAGGAGTTCGCCAAACGCATAGGCGTAGACGTAGCCAGGTGTGTGGATGAAGTGAGAGATGTATGACCACCATACTTCGTAGCCCGATGTGAACTCGACGCTGTTGCCGAATTGGTCAGTTTGGGTTTGCAGCCAGATCTCGTTCATCTGGTCAAGGCTAATCTCTCCTGCGCTGCGACGTGTTGTGTGGACGGCGTTTTCGAAGCGGTTCAGGGCTACCTGACGGAACACGGTGGCAATCATTCCGTCGAGCTTGGACATGATAAGCGCAAGCTTCGACTGATCACTCGTTGTTGCTTCGAACATCTTCTTAAAGGTGATCATCTCACCAAACACGCTCGCTGTTTCAGCGATGGTGAGTGGTGTGTCCATGAGCAAGGGGCCTTGCTGACGTGACAGATACTGGTGTACACCGTGTCCAAGCTCGTGCGCAAGTGTCTGCACGTCGCGGCTTGTACCGGTGTAGTTCATAAACACATACGGATGCACGGATGCAATGGTACCTGCACTGTATGCGCCAGAACGTTTACCCTTCTTGACGGGTCCATGGATCCAATTCTTCTCAAAGAACATCGATGCGATGTCACCAGCACGCTTGTCAAACGATGTGTATGAATCAACAACGATTTTGCGTGCTTCTTCCCAGGTGTAAAAGTCAGAATCTTCTGTTACAGGCGCGTAACGATCATAGTCATAGAGTTTGTCGAGTCCGAGCAGACGCTGCTTTAGGGCATAGTAGCGGTGCACAAGATCGTAGCGAGAAACAACAGCATCAACCAAGGCCTGCACTGAGGCATCGGAGACTTCGTTGGACATGTTGCGGCTTGATACCCATGTTGGGTACTTGCGTAGACGATCGTTGACTTCGCAATCGCCGATGATTGTATTGAACACGTAGGCGTGTGTCTTGGCATCGGTCTTGAGTCCGGCCGACAACGTCTCGGCTGCTTCCTTACGCGTTGCGCGATCTGCATCATAGAGCATCTTCGTCATCTGCGCTATCGTGAGCTCTTGTCCGCGGAACGTAAACATCTTTGCATTCGATATCTCATCATGCAGACGTACCCATGCAAAACGTGATGAGACACCCTTAGCAGATAGCGCTTGCTCGACGTCTTCGCTGAGGGTATGGGGCTTATAATCCATCACGCGCTCGAGCCAATGCTTACGGCTTGCCATTTCAGGCGCTGCGAGTAGTTCGCTGATGCGTGCTTCTGAGAGAGCTGATAGTTCGGTATCGACAAAGATCAGATGTGACGAAGCCTTGCTGAGCGTTTCCGTAACACGCTGCATCAGCTTTCCGTATTCAGGATGCTCGGAGTCGGTTGACCATTGCAGGTGCACGTATGAACCCATGCGGCCGTAGTTCTCAACGAGCTGCTCATACTCCTGCACCATCGTCATGAAGTCGGCAATCGAGAGCGTCGCAAACTTGCCATACCAGCGATCACGGAAGTCCATAGAAAGCTGCTCGATCGTTGCAAGGTCTCCACCAAGCCCCTTTTCATCTGTCGATGCATACAGGTCTGATAGATCCCAAAAGATGTTCTCTGCGCCGTTTGTTGCTGGTGTTTCTGCCATGGTATGATACGCGATACCTATCGCGTAGTAGTAGTATGTAAATATGTTTGCCGTAAAGAGTTTTACGGCACGATGCGGTAGATCATCCGCGGGAATGGAATCACCTCGCGGATGTGCTCTGCACCTGTGATCCACTTTACCGTGCGCTCAACACCCAGGCCAAAGCCTGCATGCGGCACAGAGCCGAACTTGCGCAAGTCGAGGTACCACTGGAAGGCTTCTTCCGGCAGGTTCTCATGACGCAGACGCTCTAGGAGCAGATCGTGATTGTCTTCGCGTTGTGAGCCACCGATGATCTCGCCAGCCCCTTCCGGAGCAAGCATATCCATAGCAAGTACGACCTTCTCGTTTTCGGGGTCGCGCTTCATGTAGAACGCCTTGACCTCTGTTGGGTAGCGGTGAATGATGCACGGACGATCGAACTGCTGCATGATCGCCTCTTCCTGCGGAGCACCGAAGTCCTCGCCCCATGGGAAGTCGATTTGGATCTCCGAACCATCCGACTGCTTGCGGTTGAGCTTGACGTTGTTGTTGTTGAGCCAGTCTACGGCTTCGGAGTACGACATACGATAGAACGGACGTCGCACGGCTTCGAGCTTTGAGACGTCGCGTCCGAGCGTTGCGAGCTCACGCTGACAGTCCTTTACGCATGACTGCACGATATACTCAACAAGGTCTTCGGCAAGATCCATGTCGTCGTTCAGGTCAAAGTAAGCCATCTCCGGCTCTACCATCCAGAACTCTGTGAGGTGACGCCTTGTCTTGGACTTTTCAGCTCGGAAAGTTGGTCCGAACGTATACACTTTACCAAGCGCCATGGCGCTGGCCTCTGCGTAGAGCTGACCCGACTGCGTGAGATATGCCTTGCCAAGATCGAAGTACTCCGTCTCGAACAACGTGGACGTACCTTCACACGCATTCGGTGTAAAGATCGGAGAGTCCATTAGGCGGAAACCATTACCGTCAAAGAAATCACGAATCGCCTTGATTACGCGAGCTCGCACGCGCATAATCGCATGCTGACGTGCAGAGCGCAGCCACAGGTGACGGTGTTCCATGAGGAACTCGACACCGTGTTCCTTAGGTGTGATCGGGTAGTCTTTGCTGAGCTGCCAGATCTTTACATCCGTAACATCAAGCTCTACTCCCGAGGGGGCTCGCTGTTCGGCGCGCACCGTACCCGTGATCGACACGCTAGACTCCTGCGTAAGCAGTCCAGCATTGCCGGCGATCTCTTCGCTCACGTTTGGCTTGAAAAGCACACACTGAACAATGCCCGAGCCATCGCGAAGCTTGATGAAGATGAGCTTGCCTTTTTCTGTCTTGTCGTAGACCCATCCGTTAAGCGTCACTGTTTGGCCGATATGATCGCTGAGGTTTTCGACGGCCACAAATGATTTGTATCGTGATTCCATGCACGAAAATACCGAAGAAGTTGGCGAAGTTTGCGTCATGCATCGCCCCCTATCATTGAAACGCATCAACGACGTTGTTCTGAGCTCTATCTGGTCGGATGGATTGGAGTCATCAATTCTCCTTTCCGGTCTGCGCGACGCCTGCCCATGTGCCCATTGTTCGGGCGAGGAAATCATGGGGCAAGCGGTCTTCCCCGGCATGAAGACCTTTAATCCCGGCATGAACGAGCTAGCCTCCATCACCCCCGTAGGTAACTACGGCGTGCAGGTTGCCTGGAAAGACGGACACGACACCGGCATCTACACATGGGAAATGCTACGCACCATCTTCGAAACCAAGGGCCTGAGCCAACAGACGTTAGAAGAGATCGAGCGTCAGATGGGGTGATAGAAGAGATGACTGATGACTGATTACAGGTTACTGGTCGAAGTGTCGCTTTCGATTTTCAACCTTTTACATCAACGCCCTGAGTTTAGCCAATACATCAGAGATCTGTTCGGCAGTCAGCACGCCTATGCAGCGAGCAGCGAACAGCGAGCAAAGCAATCATCACGGAACTACCGTAACTCAAGTATGCGTTTCCGCTACCTAAGCACCTTGCTTCCAAGAGAAGAGAGCTCGCTGCTTGCTGCTCGCTGCTCGCTGCTCACTATCTATCTTTGCCTCTATGTCACGCGTCATCAAAGCCCCAACTGGTTCGCAACTCACCTGTAAGAATTGGCAGATCGAGGCCGCATATCGGATGATCCAGAACAATCTAGATCCGCAGAATGCGGAGAAGCCCGACGAGCTTATTGTCTACGGTGGACTCGGCAAGGCAGCCCGTAACTGGGAGGCATTTGATGCTATTCTGTCGTCTCTGCGAGACATGGATACCGACGAAACGCTACTCGTACAGAGCGGCAAGCCCGTTGGTATTGTTAAGACGCACGACCTTGCGCCGCGCGTGATCATTGCCAACTCGAATTTGGTTCCGAAGTGGGCTACATGGGATGAATTCCGCAGACTAGATGCCATGGGGCTTATGATGTACGGTCAGATGACCGCTGGCTCGTGGATCTACATCGGCACGCAGGGCATCGTACAGGGCACGTACGAGACGTTCGCAGAATGTGCACGTCAGCACTTTGGTGGTACACTGAACGGACGCTTCCTGCTTACCGCCGGACTCGGCGGAATGGGTGGTGCTCAGCCCCTTGCCGCCACTATTGCGGGAGCTGCTGCGCTGTGTATCGAGATAGATGAAGAGCGCATCGACAAGCGGATTCGCGACGGCTATTGCGATCGGAAGATGAGCAGCCTTGACGAAGCACTTCAGGTGATTCGGGAGTATCAAGAGAAGAAAGAAGCCATCTCCGTTGGACTCGTTGGAAATGCGGCAGAGATCCTGCCGGAGCTGCTCAAGCGCGGCATCACTCCGGATGTTATAACCGATCAGACATCGGCGCACGACCCGCTCAATGGATACTATCCAGCTGGGCTTACCAAGGCTGAAGCAGATGCACTTCGCATCTCAGATCCGGCAACGTATCTCGAGAAATCCTACGCTAGTATTGGTGAGCACGTGCAGGCAATGCTCGAGTTCCAGAAGCGCGGAGCGATCACCTTTGATTACGGCAACAACATTCGCGGCATTGCGCGCGACCATGCAGGAGTTGCCAACGCATTCGACTTCCCGGGGTTCGTACCGGCCTTTGTTCGCGAGCTTTTCTGCGACGGGAAGGGTCCGTTCCGATGGGTTGCCCTCTCCGGCGATCCCGAAGACATCCGTGTTACCGACGAAGCCATCATGAACCTCTTCCCAGAGAACCACCACCTGCACATGTGGATCAAGGAAGCACAAGATCACATCGGCTATCAGGGCCTGCCAGCACGTATATGTTGGCTTGGTTATAGAGAACGTGCAGCCGCTGGTAAACTATTTAACGATCTTGTTCGTTCAGGAAAGGTATCTGCCCCAATCGTGATCGGTCGCGACCACCTAGATTGTGGCAGTGTTGCATCACCGCACCGTGAAACCGAGGCTATGATCGATGGATCTGATGCCGTAGCAGACTGGGTGCATCTGAACTTCGCGCTCAACGCAGTAGGAGGTGCAACATGGGTTTCCCTTCACCATGGCGGAGGGGTTGGTATGGGGCTTTCGCTACACGCAGGAATGGTGGTTGTGGCAGACGGAACCCAGCTGGCAGAAGAAAAATTGGCACGGGTATTGACTTACGATCCATTAATGGGCATTTTGCGTCACGCCGATGCCGGTTACGAAAGAGCATGTTCCAACGCGAGAAAGTTTGGCATAGAAATTCCACTACCTCTTAACAGCTGAGTATTTCACTGATCCGGGACAGAATGGCATAACTGCTACGTCGTTTTAACAGATGGACTGTCAATATGACAGTTTAGCTAACACAACTAGCAGGAGTTGCCATGAGAACCGCAGACTTCCGTCGCAAGACGGGTATTGCACCCCGCAAGGGTCAGTTTAATTCTGAAATCACCACATCAGGAGGTAGTGCCATGGATCTCGCACTGCAAATCGAACAACTGTTCCGCACAGATCGGAACAAGTACCTTGGCTTTATTCGCCAACGTGTCCGCAGCCAAGAGGATGCGGAAGACATTCTTCAGGACGTCTTCACGAACGTTCTAGCCGCCTCAAAAGACGTCAACAAACCCATCGATAACCTGGCCTCATGGGTATTCACATCCGTGCGCAACAGGATTATCGACTCGTACCGCAAGAAGAAGGCAGACAGTTTTGCTGACCTCGGAACGCAGGAACAGCACGAAGACGGCTCGGACATGATCGAGCGCTACCTGGGCGACCTCTCCTACAACCCAGAGAACAGCCTTGTGCGCGAGACCATCTGGGAAGCCATCCTACAGGGCCTCGAAGAACTACCAGCCGAACAGAAATACGTCTTCGTCAAAAATGAATTCGAAGGTATTTCGTTTAGGGAGATGTCCGAAGAGACGGGTGTAAACATCAACACTCTTCTGGCACGCAAACGCTACGCCGTCCTGTTCCTCCGCAAGAAGCTACAGGCGTTGTACGACAACATCAACGACTAGCCTTCCCCCTTTATGTCGGTTACGACAACGAAAACAGCCCGCACGATGATGTACCTCGGTAGCATCGGCGGGCTGTTGCTACTTCAGGGGGCTATCTTCATGGGCCTGTGGAACCTTCTAAGCGATAACCTCGACGACATCACGCTTCTCGAAGGCATTGGACTATCTGCCATCTCCTACGTCCTGATTTTTTCGTTCAAGTACGGCGCAGAAGACTACCCCAAAAACACAATACCCTTCGGGCGCAAAACAAACCTTACCCAGAAATGCGCCAACATGACGCCCGAACAACGCGCCCGGCTCCGCACCGAACTCGTCGAGAAATGCGGATGTAAAGAGTAGGGGCGGGTACGAGGTACAAGGGACTAGGGATTAGGGACTAGGGACTGATCGTCTTTCCGCAGAAGCGGGAAACCAGAAAGCTACTCGGCACTCGGCACTCGGCACTCTTTATCCCATACACCGTCACATGTCCTTCTCCAACTCGTGCAACGACGATCACGCCGGGTTGGCCCCCTTCAACAAATGTGAGGCGCGAGCGGACAGCTTCGGGATCCTTATCCCAGCCGCGCTTCTTGATTACGGTGTCTGCGCCCCAGCCATATTCGTGGATGCGCTCCTGCATGCGCCGCTCCGAGGCGCTATCGTCCATGTGCAGGATTCGATACGATGTATACCACGGCGAGGCAGGGGGCTCGTGGTCTGCTATTCCATATCCAATGCGCGGGTCTAGCGGACGCATGTTGTGCTCTTCAAAGAACTGGGTTAACAAGCCCGACGCGATAAGGGCATTGTGTGGTTCAACAAGTACCTCGTACCTCGTACCCTCGTACCCCGTACCCCGTACCTTGTACCTCGTACCCCGTACCTCGTACCCCGTACCCTCGTACCCCGTACCTTGGTCAACGAGAGTCACCATTGTTGTTATCTCCGAGCGTCCTTTCCACAAAATGCGTTCGCGGCATTCGCGGCCAAATCCGATGTATTCGGAGTTGTATTCGGGGGCATCAACGATATCGCCGGGACCCACTTTGATGCCTACTAGAGGGGCATTGGGTATGCTGACAAGAGGGGGATCGTACTCTGCTGCGCTGCGTTTGCGCTGCTGTTGTTCCCTGCGCGAGGGATCGGCCCAGACGGCATCGGCAGCCACGGCTTGCTGGACCGTCCAGCGGTCGTTGATACATGTTACGTTGAGCGCGCCGGCCCGACGCAGGTTTCCGGCCGAGCATGCATGAATGAGAGGGTCGGCCTCGTACGAGGTAACACGCGCGGCCAAACGTGAGAGCGCAAGTGTATCCAGGCCTGCACCTGTGCAGATCTCGAGCACATGCTCGCATCCACTGAAGGCTTGGGCGTGGTAGGCGGCAATGTCCGGATGCGTGGATTGTTCGGCCATTTGGTTGGTAAACAGCCAGCCGTGCTGTCGTTTTCCTAGACGCTCTGCGCGCATCGTGCCGGTAGCAAGCTCGATAAGCATCCGGGTGCGCTCTGCCTGCCCCTTACAGATGTGTGTGCGAACACGGTCAACAACTGCAGGGGTTACAACCGATTGGTTGGAACGGAGGACTACTACCACGCGTTCTACGTGGTCTACGACATCGTCGGAGAGAAGATATGCACCGTCTGCAAATGCTGTCATCAAAAAGCCCGATATTTGCACGTGCATCTGCACATCACAAACGCAAAATTACGAGAAAGATCGTTCTATGAGCACCAACGTCCTCGAGCAGCAACTTCACGGTATGGGGTTGCACAACCTTGGCGACATTCACTACAACCTCACTGCACCTGAGCTTGTTGAGCATGCTCTGAGCTTTGAAGAAGGTATCCTCTCGGAGCACGGCGCGCTATGCGTAAACTCTGTACCGTACACCGGACGCAGGGCAAACGACAAGTTTGTGGTTGAAGAAGACGACACCAAGGGCGACGTTTGGTGGGGCAAGGTTAATAAACCTTTTGCAGAGGACAAGTTTAACGCGCTCAAGACACGCGTGTTTGCCTACCTGCAGGGACGCGACGTATACGTGCAAGACCTGATCGCAGGCGCAGATCCAACCTACAAGCTGCCGGTACGCTTTATCCAGGAAGAAGCCTACCATTCGTTGTTCGTGCAGAACATGTTCATCAAGGCTTCGGAAGAAGAACTCGACAACTTCCTGCCCGGCTTTACGGTGGTAACCGTGCCAGGGTTTAAGTCGATCCCAGAGATCGATGGCACACTGAGCGAAGTATTCATCATGCTGAGCTTCAAGCAAAAGCTCGTGCTCATTGGTGGCACCAGCTATGCCGGTGAAAACAAGAAGTCGATCTTTACGGTCCTGAACTACCTGATGCCAAAGCTCGGTGTTATGTCGATGCACTGCTCGGCCAACATTGGCAAGGATGGAGACACCGCACTGTTCTTCGGTCTTTCTGGTACAGGTAAGACAACACTCTCAACAGACCCAGAGCGCGCGCTCATCGGCGACGACGAGCACGGCTGGAGCAATGATGGCGTGTTCAATTATGAAGGGGGCTGTTACGCCAAGGTGATCAACCTGAATGCAGAAGCAGAGCCGATCATCTTTGGTCTTACACGCACCTTCGGTACGATCCTGGAGAACGTAGACATCGACGAGAACACACGCGTGATTGATCTCGATTCGCAAGTGCACACAGAGAACACACGCGCATCATACACACGTGAGCACATTCCAAACATCGCACCAGACAATCGTGGTGGTCACCCAAAGAATGTTGTCTTCCTCACAGCCGATGCATTCGGTGTTATGCCGCCCATCGCCAAACTCACACCTGAGCAGGCTATGTACCACTTCCTCTCGGGCTACACAGCAAAGGTTGCTGGTACCGAAGCAGGCGTAAAGGAGCCATCAGCTACGTTCTCTACGTGCTTCGGAGCCCCTTTCATGGTGCATCATCCAAGCGTCTATGCAAACCTGCTACGCGACAAGATCAACACCCACGGCTCTACCGTATGGCTTGTGAACACAGGCTGGAACGGCGGACCCTACGGCGTAGGTAGCCGCATGAAGATCAAGCACACACGTGCTATGCTGCGTGCAGCACTCAATGGCGATCTCAACAATGTTGAGTTTGTGAAGGATTCGTTCTTCAATCTCAGCATCCCAACATCATGCCCAGACGTTCCAGCAGAAGTGCTCAACCCACGCAACACATGGGCAGACACAGCAGCCTACGACAAGCAAGCACAACACCTCGTTGAACTCTTTGAAGAGAACTTCAAACAATTCGCCGACAGCGTAGATGAGAACGTTGTGAAGGCGATGAAAGGATAGAAGAGAGGTACTAGGTACTAGGTACTAATGACTGATGACGGGGTTGGTCATGCTCGCGAACGCGGGCATCCAGAAAACGAATGAAACAGCACAGCGGATGCTCGCCTATGGCGTGCATCCGCTTTTTCATTGTGGGTGAGTACTGATATGCCCTTCTCTTACCCGAACCGCTCAAGGGTTGCGAACCAGCCGCGGCGGCCGTAGGCAGAGAACGAGTGCATAAGGATCTCATCTTCATCTTCTGCGATATTAGTGGGCAAGGGGTGCGGGTAGACCACGTCGAAGACGTGGCTCCATAGCAGGAAGTTCACAACATGAACGTGATATCCTTCATCGGCCGGGTCGATTATGTCGTCGCTGACTACAACAGTTCGCACGATGTAGTTCTCACCTTCCTCTGAGATGTCGCACAGGTACACGGGCTCACCTGGCCAACTGCGGGCAAACGTGATCACACGGTCATCGATCACGATGTCCCACTTCTCTTCCATGGTGGACGCGCGAAACAACACACCGCGATCCGGAAGCGTTCGCGCCTCTTTGGGATAGGTCATATCCACGTCATACTTCACTGGATTTAACGGGTGCTTGCCAAACAGGTGTGTACCGTCAGAATCTCGGGTAGACATAAACAACTCGGCCACTTCATGCGACGGTGATGATGCGACCATTGTCGTGGCAATTGCTCTGCAATCAAACACGCAGACGCCAAATGGAGAGTCGGTAGCCTCGATCCAACGAGGCTCTAGGGAAGATTCGAATGTGCTCATACGCGCAATCTATATGGATTCCCGCTTTCTGTCCCTCTTGTCCCTCCTCTTACGCCGTCACCCCATTCATAGCGTTCTCTCGACACGTGCGCAATGCTGCCAGGACCAATCGGTGCACCTCTTCGGCAACATCATGGAGGGGGCTTGCAACCTCGGGATCGACCATTCCGAGATCATCGAGGAGGCGGATCCAGAGTTTGACGAGGCGCGTGGAGGTGTTGATCTCGTAGAGGCAGTTCCGGAAGATTTCCCGAGAGGGGGCTCCTGCTGCTTTTTCTGTCCATGCACCTATGTCGGTGGCTGCCTCAAACAGGCGCCGGTGGATGTCGAGTGAATGGCCGGCCCCCTGTCCGTGAAGCCAGATGTTGGCAACCCGCAGCGTAAGCTCGTAGGAGCGTTGTTGAAGTGGTGTTCCCATGGTACGGTATCCTTTGAATTGTGGCATGAAAATCATGTCTCCGTTCTTCGTGCCGCCAACAGCTACAAGTGTGACACCTACCGTATCTTTGTGGTCTATGTCGACGCTAGAACTACCCGTCCTAAACCAAGTTTCCGAGCCATCAGCCCCCTCCAATGGGATGAAGGTGTACGTCGAGACCTATGGTTGCCAAATGAATGTGAACGACTCCGAGATTGTCCTCGGTGTGTTGCACAACCAAGGCTATGCATCAGCGGAACATCCTGATGATGCAGATGTGATCTTGCTTAACACGTGCGCGATTCGCGACAACGCAGAGCGTAAGATTCATGAACGTCTCAACCATCTAAAACACAACAAGCGGCAGAACAGGGATCTCGTTGTTGGTGTGCTTGGTTGTATGGCAGAACGTCTGCGCACAAAGCTGCTCGATGAAAAGATGGTAGACATCGTTGTGGGTCCGGACGAGTACCGTCGCGTGCCCGAGCTTGTCGAGACAGCACGCGGTGGCGAAAAAGCTATCGCTGTGAAGCTCTCACGCGTTGAGACGTATGACGATATCGTGCCCCTTCGTACAGAGGGTATCTCTGCATGGGTTTCGATCATGCGTGGTTGCGATAAGTTCTGCACGTTTTGCGTTGTGCCGTTCACGCGTGGACGCGAGCGCTCACGCGCATTGCAGAGCGTTGTGGATGAAGCAAAATCGCTCTGGGATTCCGGCTTCAAAGAGATCACGATGCTGGGTCAGAATGTAAACTCGTATAGAGACGAAGTCTCGGGCTACGATTTTGCTGATCTGCTTGCTGCAACAGCGCGTGCTGTACCAGGGATACGCATTCGCTATAGCACCTCACATCCGCAGGACATGAGCGATAAGCTCATCGACACCATGGCCGAGCACGACAACATCTGCAAGTACATCCACCTGCCTGTACAGTCGGGCTCCAACCGCATTCTCGAGCTCATGAACCGCACCTACACCGTAGAGCATTACATGGGCCGCATCAACCGCATCAAGCAGGTAATGCCTGATTGCGCATTGAGTACCGACATCATCGCTGGGTTCTGCACAGAAACGGTAGATGACCATCAGCGCACACTGGATGTGATGCGCGCTGCACGTTATGATGGCGCGTATATGTTTGCCTATTCGCCACGCGAGAATACAAAGGCTTGGAAAATGGGAGACGACGTGCCGGATGAGGTCAAGAGCAGGCGTCTGGCAGAAATTATCGATGTACAGAACGAGATTGCCAAAGAAATTAACCTTGGCGAAGTAGGTAAGACGCATGCAGTGCTCGTCGAGGGCCCGAGCAAGCGCAATGCCGCCGAGTGGAAGGGTCGCACGGACACCAACAAACTTGTGATCTTTCCGCACATCGACCAGCGTGGCTATGTTGTTGGCGACACCGTTCATGTAACGATCAATCGAACAACCAGCGCCACATTGTTTGGCGAGCTGATCTAACTCGAACCTAGGAGTACACTGATGGATACGTTGATCTTTCTTCACTCAAAACTGCATCATTCAATCTACCTCTTGGCAGCATTGTCACTGGTGTTTCCGTTGCTTGCACTCGTTAAAAAGACACCTATCTCTTCTCTAGGTATGGGGCTTATCAGGACGTATTCCATCGTGATTACAATACAACTCCTGATAGGTATTTCACAGCTCATCATGCGTTGGAGCGATTTTGGTGAGGGCCTGCGGTATCGTCTTGAGCATGCTACTCTCATGATTGTTGCTGTTGCGCTTGTGCACATGGCACCTCGGTTTGTCAAGCGAGGAGACACAGCGGGCAATCGCAATGCACTTCTCATGCTCCTTGGATCGTTAGTGCTTGTTCTGCTTGGAGTATCACTCATTCAGCGTGCCATCGCAGGCGCATAAGTACATGTCAGCCGTACACACAACATCTCTTGCTGGTTACCCGTTGTTTCGTCGCGGCAAAGTACGCGACGTCTATGACCTAGGCGACCAACTCCTCATGGTTGCCAGCGACCGCATCTCGGCATTCGATGTTGTGATGTCGGAGCCAATCCCTGAGAAAGGCGCTCTGCTAACGCAGATCGCCGCCTACTGGTTTGAGCAGCTCTCACATATCGTGCCGAATCATGTGATCAGCATGGATGTTGACACGCTCGATAGGTGCACGGATGAAGAGAAAGACATGCTTCGTGGACGCTCGATGATTGTGCGCAAGACAAGCCCCCTACCTGTTGAATGTGTTGTGCGTGGCTACCTGTCTGGCTCCGGTTGGAAGGAATACCAAGCTTCGCAGACCGTCTGTGGCATTACACTGCCAGCGGGATACGTTGAATCGTCCAAGCTTACAGAGCCAATCTTCACACCTGCAACCAAGGCCGAAGAGGGTCACGACGAGAACATCTCGTTCGACGTAGCCGCCAAGATCTTGGGCGATGATGTTGCCAATGCTGTGGGCAACTACAGCATTGCGCTCTACAACGCTGCCTCAGAGCTGGTTGCAAGCAAGGGGCTCATTCTAGCAGACACAAAGTTCGAGTTTGGTATAGATAACAGTGGCCAGATTATCCTCATAGATGAGGCGCTCACGCCCGACTCTTCGCGTTACTGGCTTGCCGAATCGTATGCGCCTGGCACATCACAGATGAACTTCGACAAACAGATGTTACGGGACTGGCTTGAGTCTACGCCATGGAATAAAACACCACCGCCGCCAACTCTACCGGATGATGTGATACAGGGAACACGAGCAAAGTATATTGAAGCATACGAGCGAATCACGGGACAGCGATGGCAATAAATTCTTTCTTTCTTGACGAAGACGATGTCGAGATGCAGCGTCGTATCAACGACATGCTAGACTGGGGATTGCTGCTGGCAGTTGCTGGATTGCTCGGCATAGGGCTTATATCAATTTATAGTGCAGCCTACAGTCTCGGCTCCGACAGCATCTTTATGCGTCAGATATTTTATGCCATTGCGGGCACCGTAGCTGCGGTGGTTCTTTTTTACGTGCCCGAGCGTGTGATCAGTTCACTGGCCTATCCCGCCTATGGCATTGGTTTGCTCTTGCTGATCACCGTTCTTACTCCGCTCGGACATAAAGTTCACGGACAGCAATGCTGGATACAAATTGGGTCGTTTACCTTTCAGCCCTCTGAGTTTGCAAAGATCTCGACATTACTTGCCGCTGGACAGTACATTTCACGCAAAGGATTCTCGATCAAGGCAGTGCGCAATCTGCTTGGCTTGCTGTTCATCTTTTTGCTACCGATTGGCTTAATAATGTTGCAGCCGGATACCGGCTCTGCAACCGTATTTCTTGCGATGTTTGTTGGGGTCTACTTGTGGGCAGGGGGCGATACATTCGTGCTCTACACGCTGGTGTCGATACCCTTTATTGCCACTTCGGCTCTCTATGGAGCGCTCTACAGCAATATCTATTGGTTTGTTACATTTACTGCCCTGTTCTGCTTAGGAACGTATATGTTTCGCAAGCCCCTTGCCATCACTATTGCAGCATGTCTGGTCGTTATCGGAATTGGCCTTGCAGTTGAACCTGTGTTCGACCACTTAGAGCCATACAAGCAAAAGCGATTAATCACCCTCTTCGAGCCTGAGCGCAACCCTCGAGGCGAGGGGTATCACGTTATTCAGTCTATTCTCGCAGTTGGCTCGGGCGGCGTAACTGGCAAAGGGTTTTTACAAGGCACTCAGACGCAGCTGCGCTATATCCCTGAGCAGTGGACAGACTTTATTTTTTGCGTACCCACCGAGGAGTTTGGCTTCATAGGCGGAGTGCTCGTTATCTCGTTGTTAGCAACCGTAGCGCTACGCTGCTTTAGTATAGCATCTCTGTCTCGCACTCCATTTTCAAGTATCGTTGCCGTTGGATTTGGTTCGCTCATAACCTACCACACCATGGTGAACATAGGTATGGCTGTGGGTCTGTTTCCTGTTATGGGAATTCCGCTGCCATTTCTCAGTGCTGGTGGTACATCTCTTGTTGCCAATGTTGCGTGCATCGGTTTGCTGCTACATATGTATCGACAGCGAAAGCGTCGGTTAGCATAGCGCACGATGTCTAAACGAATAGTCATAACGAGTGGCGATATAAATGGTATCGGACTCCGATGCTTAGCGACGTCACTACGGAACAAGGTCTTCAATGCAGAGCTTTGGCTAGCGATAGCGCCGCAGACTCTACAAAATGCTATAGACATTTACAATCTTCCTGGTAGTATCATCAACGATGTATGGTTGATTGGAAACCAAAGGATACGTCTCTTAGCATTAGATGCAGTGTCCGCTGTTACACCTGGTGAGCCCTCTGATGATGCATCACGACTTGCTATAGCTTCGCTCGACAGGGCTATCACGGAGACAGTTGCACAGAACTTTGATGCTCTCGTGACACTCCCAATAAACAAGCATGCTCTAGCCAATATAGGCTGGCCTTACGCAGGCCAAACAGAGATGCTTGGCGCATACAGTGGCGGAGAGCCTCTCATGGTGCTGTGTACATCAAACGTCCGCGTTGCGCTTGCAACTGTGCACGTCCCACTGAAGAATGTATCAAACTTGATTACAACGGAACTAGTGGAACACAGAACGATTCAACTCATCGACCACCTTCGACAGCGTCTCGGTATTGCCAATCCAACTGTTGCTATTCTCGCATTGAATCCTCATGCTGGAGACAATGGTGTTATCGGTGATGAGGATTCGCGCATCATAGCCCCTACTGTTGAGCACCTTCACAAGCGTGGCTTGCAAGTAAGTGGTCCACACCCAGCCGACGGCTTCTTTGCTTTTGGTGATTACAGCAAGTTTGATGGAATTCTAGCCATGTATCATGATCAGGGGCTGATTCCTCTAAAGCTTCTAACGAAGGGGGCTGGTGTAAATGTTACAGCTGGTTTGCCAATCATTCGAACATCTCCAGATCATGGCACAGCCTACGACCGTGCACAATCACATGATATAGACTCTGCAAGCACGGAGATGGCAATAGAGATGGCGATTGGAGAGAGGGAGTAGGGAAGGGAGGGGCGGAGGGTACTAGGTACTAGGTACTAGGTACGGGGTACGAGGTAGTGGAGATCTGTCACACCTGGTGAAAGTGGGGATACCATCTTACCGACCCCGTGGCAACAGATAATTCGTCATTCGTCATTCGTAATTCGTAATTGGTCATTAAACAACAAAGCCCTGCGACCACACTGATCACAGGGCTTCGTAAAGAGAACCTGGCGATTACCTACTCTGCCACACCAGTTCAGATGCAGTACCATCGGCGCAACGGGGCTTAACGACTCTGTTCGGAATGGGA
>VGVV01000009.1 GCA_016873895.1 Ignavibacteria bacterium | reverse complement strand
TTCGGTGGATCCGATGTTAAGGCGTTTCAGGTGGATTATGCTACTACGCACAACAGTTCCAAAGCATCTATGCGATTTGAAGTACCCGATGCGAATAGTCCACAAGGAGCTTATGCAGGGGGCGCGTATTTCAGTAGAACAGGCAGAGACTTATCGGGATTCAATGCTCTCACGTTTTACATCAGAGCAACGCAGTCAGCCACGATCGATGTGGTTGGTTTTGGAAACGACTTTGGAGCATCAGCATACCAAGTAGCCATGAATGCGCTGCCTGTGAATACGAACTGGAAGAAGGTTGTGATACCGATCCCCGACCCTACCAAACTGATAGGTGAGAAGGGATTGTTTTACTATTCAACCGGACCGATGAATGAGAAGGGGTATACGTTTTGGATAGATGAAGTTCGATTCGAGAACGTACCAGACTTGGGAACTTGCTACGGTGCGATCTACTCTTCTTGGACATCATCGCAAAGGAATGTCCTGATGTTGATATCCTTGGCATCAACGCTTACCGCGGAATCTCATTCGACAATGCCTTTGAGAGAGTAAAGAACGAGTACGGTAAGCCGCTGATGTTTACTGAGTTTGGTGCCGATGCATTCAACACGCAAACAAATGCTGAAGACCAAGAATCACAGGCAACGTACCTACTTGGCAATTGGACGGAAATCTATGGCAATGCCGCAAGGAATGGGAAAGCCGGTAATAGCATTGGCGGTTTCACATTTCAGTTCAGTGATGGTTGGTGGAAGTTTGGGCAGACTGCAAATCTGGATGTTCACGACATCAATGCATCATGGTCCAATGGTGGCTATCAGAATGATTATGTAGCCGGCGAAAACAACATGAACGAAGAGTGGTTTGGCATATGCGCGAAGGGCAAGGTCAACGAGCAAAGTTTGTATGTGCTGTACCCACGTGCAGCATATTATGCGCTCAAGGAGCTGCATGCCTATGACCCCTATCGTGTAACGGCCGACTCATTACAACTCCTCGTGCAGGGGGGCACGGTAACACAATCCATGCTCATGGCAAATGCGGACAAGTCAGCGCGTGAACAATCCAAGAATGCCGTGTATCTGAGCGACCTTCAGGCGAACTTCACAACCTACAGCACGGGTGGAAGTTTGATCAGCACAGGACAATCGAAGATCACAAATGCTACTGCGTATCCTAGGCGACTCGGTTTCGATCACATGCAGTCATTCAACGTAGGTGTTACTGCAAAGCCAGCACCGAATGTCACGGCAAACGTGCAGTTTAATATTCTTGGTAATGTGGCTGAGAATCCAATCGATGAAGTATTCTATGAGAATCGTGGCAGACCGATCACGATCAACAATCCAAATGGCACGCAGCAAAACATTGTCAACGATAGAATACAACTCTACAAGAGCAGCTTATCGTGGAACTCTTCGTATATCAATCTGACGGGATTCTATAGAACAGGACACTTTCATTGGGGATATGAGGGTGACTTTTTTGGGCTCTATCCTGAAGCGAATTACGGACCAAACATTGACATCTACTCAGCTAACACGCCGTTTGGTTTTGAGATAGAAGGCAAGAAGTTTCTCAAGGGACTCAAGGTTGCCTTTGGTCCAGAATTGTGGTGGGGTGCAAACCCAGCGGTCTTGGTGAAATACACAACATCGCTCTACAACACCGACATCACGGGGATGTTTCAAGAGGACCTGATGCAACGGGGCAATGTGCAAAGCTCATTTGCCGTTCCTGTGCCCAAAACGAGAAAGGCAGCACTGAATCTCCAGAAGAAGTTCGAAAACATCGGGATCTCACTTGGGGGATTGTGGGCAGGCCAACCATTAAACGGCAGGCCGTTTCAATTGATGAGAGGCGATGTAAGCAGTTACGCCGTGTATCAGGATACAATCCGATCGTCGGACAACCTTGGTGGTAAGGTGAAGATTACCTACGAGAGTTCACTGTTCAATTGGTACGCGCTGGGATCGTACATGGGGCTTGTTGCCAATGGTGGTTTCAACGATACGAAGACATTTACAGGATGGAGACTCAAAGACGTTGGTAGTGGCAACATGATGAACGTCCTCTCGGGCTTTACCGTGAATGTTGGCCCCCTGCAGATTGCACCAAACATGCTGTGGCAAAAGCCCCTCGAGGGTCCAATACCTGCATGGGTGCAAGCACCGGCCAGACCCAGAAACATTTTGGACGATCCTTTTTCAGTTCGATCAAACAGAGAAACACTTGCCGGTGAACTTCTCTTGACCTACGACCCTACACCAGCAACGTGGATGTACGAGTGGGACAATGACAGAGCAGAAGATGCAACGTTCGCAGCAAGTGTAGACCTTATGTACCGTCATTTGCCCACGACACAAGACGCAGCGATTGGCATCTTATCGAACGGCAGAACCACATTCGTCTTCCCCGGTGCCGCACCTGCGCAAGACCTGTGGGAAGTGAACACGCGAGTTGTATCAAAGATCAACCCTGAATTAGGCTTCATCCTGAACTTCTACGCAGGCAATGGACAGGCCAATGGAAGCGACACGCGCACCATTCAACGCTTTGGTGCAGACCTCCGTACTATCTACAAGCAGTCAAAGCTAATCCTGTTTTGTAAACTCAACGACTGGGGTCCATTTGATTACCACCGGGACTTCAACCTAACGTTTCCTCTGCAGCTAATGGCCGAGCTATCAACAGAACTTGCTAAGCCCGATTGGTTCATGCTTCCAAGAACAAAGATTGGTATGCGAACAACGTACCGAACGTTAGACAAATACTCGCCAAGGTACGCTCCGACTCTCACGATCGATCCGGCTGGCAACTGGGTTCCCGATCCAAATGCCATCGGATTCCCTAACGGCAACGAATGGGAAATCAGAACTTTTGTTCAAGTGTCGATAGGTATGTGACGTCATTCTCCTGCCTCGAAACCATTTGCTTTGCGGCAGATCTGCCAGCGCGCAAATAACCTCATCGAAGCAACACTTCTGCAGGAATCTTCAGTTCTCTGTGGATGGTGCGCGCAATTTTTCTCTAATCACCACGATTGAATCAGGGTGTGGAATTGGACGATGAATATCCTCGTACTGTTTGATCAAGAGTAGTGCTACCTCGATCTTTCGCCCCAATGCTGAGGTTAGTTTGACACCTTTGTCAAGTTGCGCGTCAACCCATTCAAGGAACTCCTGATACTGCTGTTGGTTCTTGATAATTGAAAGCTCTATAGCTAACTCCTTCGTGGTTGAATCGACACAACATCAATGATGTCATATTCACTGTGTGTTCCAAACCATTTCACTTGGATCACACGGTACTCGAAGACGATGCGCACCACCAATCGATAACGATTGCCCATGATATTGAATAACTCGAGAATAAGAGTTTTTTAATAGAGAACCCATCGAGGAACACGACGGGAGTACAACATCAAGCCGTTCCCCGCTGCATCGAAAAAGACGATCCTGTCCCTTCCGTCCCTCTCGTCCCTCTTGTCCCTCCCGTCCCTCTTGTCCCTCCCGTCCCTCCTGCTCCCCTACACGTCACATTCGCCCCCTTTCGCGGCACATTGACATAAAGGGAATACTACATGTTACGAGCTGATGATGTTCTTGCGCTGCGGCTTATGGGCGGCGTTACCAATGATGACATAATTCGGGTTGCGCAGGTGTGCGATGATCTGCCGATGGCGCTTGCGATGCTGGGTGCTATGCCAACGGACCTCGATCGGTTGTGCGACGAGCAACGGGAGCGATGTATGATGCACGATGTAACGATCGTTACGGTCATGGATGATGCATATCCTGAACGTTTACGACATATCACAAATCCACCATCGGTGTTGTTCGTTGCAGGTATGTTGCCTGACCCCGCAACACATAGCGTTGGAGTTGTGGGTACGCGTCAGTGCACGCACCATTACGGTTTGCCGGTAACGCAGATGCTGGTTGCGGATTGGGCGCGCAGCGGCACGGTGATTGTATCGGGGCTTGCCCAAGGGATTGATACGATTGCTCACGAGTCTGCTCTGCAGAATACCACGCCAACCGTGGCTGTGATTGCTAGTGGTATCGATCGCATAACGCCGAAGGCAGCACACGAGCTTGCTGGACGCATACGCAGTGCGCATGGGGCTGTGATCAGCGAGCATCCCTGTGGGGTGGCTGCCCTGCCCCCTGCCTTCCCTGCACGAAACAGGATCATTGCGGCGTTATCCGATGCTGTGGTGGTGGTCGAGAGTAAGGCGCGCGGCGGTGCGTTGATCACGGCAGAGTTTGCGCGTCAGCAAGGTAAGCCCCTCTATGCTGTGCCCGGACCCATTACCTCTGCACGGAGCGAGGGGT
Source organism: Ignavibacteria bacterium (assembly GCA_016873895.1). GTDB lineage: Bacteria > Bacteroidota > Ignavibacteria > Kapaibacteriales > Kapaibacteriaceae > UBA10438. The sequence goes on along the minus strand of VGVV01000009.1, from coordinate 63,910 downwards.
GCAATGCTCTCATCAGCTCGGGTAAGGCTACGATGCTGCTCTCAAGCACATCAGTAATAGGTATTCCTCAAGGCACTGCGCGAGCAATGTCGCAACTGCCACTGGAGGTACTACGGATCGATGATGGAGCCCCTCATCACGTTGATGAGTTTTGCGCGATGTTTGCATGTGATGTGGCCACGGCACGAGGTAAACTGTTGGAGTTTGAACTTTCCGGGCTCGTAACGCAGTTAGCAGGCGAGAGGTTTGTTGTTCGACGGTAATCAGGAATTGTATGTCTGTTCATTCTCGCAAAGAAGATCATGTGCGCATAGCGCTGCAGGAAGATGTACGGTTTCGTCGCAAACGGACGTCGTTTGATGATTGGGAGTTCGTCTACAACGCCCTGCCTGAGATTGATGTTGCAGAAATCTCCACCCAGACGCCGTTCCTGGGAACAACGCTCAAGCTGCCGCTGATGATCACGGGTATGACAGGGGGCTATCCAGATGCAACACGCATCAATGGCGACCTTGCTGAGGCATGCCAGGACCTGGGCATTGCGATGGGCGTTGGGTCGATGCGCGCATGTCTTGAGTCAGCCGAGCACCGTGAATCGTTTACTGTTGTAAAGCAGTTTTCACACAACGTGCCCATCCTTGCCAACATCGGCGCTGTGCAGGCCGTTCGCTGGAAGCGCGCAGGAATCCTCGATCGCATGGTCGAGGCAGCCATCGAGATGGTCGGCGCTTCGGCCCTTGCTCTGCACCTTAATCCGCTGCAAGAACTCACGCAGCCTGAAGGCGAGCCAGAGTACCGCGGGGTAACTGGTGCTATTGCCTGGCTTGTTGAGCATTCGCCGGTTCCGGTGGTTGTGAAAGAAGTTGGTGCAGGGATTTCCATGAACGTGGCACAGCGTTTGGCGGGGGTAGGTGTAGAGATGATCGATGTTGCCGGAGCGGGCGGCACGTCGTGGTCTGCCGTCGAGATTATGCGTCACCCAACCCCCGACCAGGTAGATCATTTATGGGACGTTGGGATACCCACGGCCGAGGCGCTCGTGCAATGCCGGGGCATTGTGCCAACACTTATCGCCTCGGGCGGCATCTCGAACGGTGTGGATATCGCCAAAGCCGTTGCTCTGGGCGCTAACCTTGCTGGTGCGGCGCGTCCTTTATTATTAGCACACCATGCCGGTGGAACCGCTGCAATTTTGCAACTTGTGCGCAGCTGGGAACTGCAGATCCGACAAATGATGTTTCTTTCAGGGTCCGGCTCACTCGAGCAACTACGTACCACTGAAAACATGATATGTCTCCATTGACCACCGCTGCACCGATGGCCAACATTTCACAAGAAGCCTTAGCCCCCTACCTGACAGAGGTTGAGGAGGCACTTCAGAGCGCTCTCGCAGAATTCGACGAGCCCGGCTGTCTGTACGATCCCGTTCATTATCTCTTCGAAGGCGGTGGCAAACGGATACGTCCAGTGCTGACGTTGCTTGCATGTGAATGTGTGGGCGGCAACCGCGCAGTGGCGCTTCCGGCGGCTGTTGCTGTGGAGCTTCTACACAATTTTACGCTGGTGCATGATGACATTATGGACAGCTCTGCGAAGCGTCGTGGACGTGAAACGGTGCATGTAAAGTGGGACACCAACACAGCGATTCTTTCGGGCGATGTGATGATGGGCATGGCCATGCGCCTACTGCTGCGCAGCGCGCACCACGCTCCACGTCCACTTGATGTTGTGGATTCGTTCTCGACAGGTCTTATCGACGTCTGTGACGGCCAGGCCCTGGATATGGACTTCATGCAGCGTGCCGACGTTACAACCGATGAGTACTTCACCATGATCGAGCGCAAGACGGCACGTCTGCTCGAGATGTCTGTTGCCATCGGCGGCAATGTAGGGGGCACAACAAACGGCCGCGTCGAGGCGCTCAGAATGTTTGCGCGAGAGATCGGCATTGCGTTTCAAATGCAGGACGACATACTCGACCTCTTTGGGTCGGAGCAGTTTGGGAAGCAGCCCGGCGGAGACATCGTCGAAGGCAAGCGCACGTGGCTTGTGATCGAGTGCGCACGACGCGTTCGCAAGAACAGCGCAGCTACCGAAGAACATCGCGAAATGATCTACTCCTTCTTTGCCAAGAATGGACTGCCACGGGAAACCGTGCCAGCTGTGATCGACATGATGGAGCATTATGGTGTGATTGCCGATGCCAAGGCCGTGGTCGAACAACGTACCTCACGCGCCCATGCGCACCTGAACTCCCTGCCCGAGACCGAGGCACGTGAGCTAATGGGGCTCATGGCTAAGCTTCTGATGAATCGGAAGAGTTAATTTCGCGCATGCGAGTTACTATCATCGGAGCGGCAAAAAGCGGGCTCGCGGCCGCAGAGCTTGCCCAGCGTCAGGGCCACACAGTATTTGTCAGCGATGCAAAGACCCAAGAGGCAAGCCTGCAGAGCATTGCGCACCTTCAAGAGCTTGGTATCGATCATGAGTTTGGTGCTCATACCGACGCAGCACTACAGTCAGACCTGATCATTCTCTCGCCTGGGGTGCCCCCTACCAATCCTGTGCGCATTGAAGCAGAGCGTCAAGGCATTGAGGTTATCGGCGAATTAGAATATGCCAGCAGGTTTCTGACCAATCCCATAGTTGCGATCACAGGTACAAACGGTAAGACCACAACCACCGCGCTTACGGCACACGTGTTGCAGGGATGTGGTAAAAAGGCTGTTACCGCAGGCAACATCGGCACGCCATTGAGCAGTCTGGTTGGGAATGTATCGGAAGCCACAATCATCGTTACAGAGTGTAGCAGTTATCAACTTGATAGTACTGTAACGTTTCGTCCGGCGGTGAGTATGATCTTGAACATCACACCAGATCATCTTTCATATCACGGCACGTTTTCCAACTACGTGCATTCAAAGTGGAAAATTGTCCGCAACCAAAACGAGAATGACGTTGTAATTTTGAATGCCGATGATGCAAATGCAGCAAACGCAGCGTCGGTAGCTCGAAGTATGGTACGCTTCTTCAGCACAGAACATGATGTTGAAGGGGCATTCATCCGGGGGGGTGAAATCATACTCCGAGATAAGCAGCATTCAGAGGAGACACTCATGTCATTGCGTCGTCTTGGATTGCCCGGAGTACACAACGCAGCAAACTCCATGGCAGCCACTCTCGCGGCGCGGGCTTTCGAAGTCCGCAACGAAGACATCCGCGATTCACTCATGTCGTTTAACGGTGTTGAGCACCGACTCGAGAACACGCGCATCGTTAAGGGCGTGCGATTCATCAACGACTCCAAAGCAACCAACATCAACGCAACGTGGTACGCTCTTTCCAGCTACGATCGTCCAATCGTATGGATTGCTGGCGGACGTGGCGACAACAACGACTATGTGTCGCTGAACGATTTAGTTGCAGATAATGTTAAAGCCATTGTGTGCATCGGCGAAGAAGCAGACGCAATCTTTAACCATTGGTGCACTACCAAGCGCTGCGTGAAGGCCGCCACACTTGAGGAAGCCGTGCGCGCTGCAATGGATATCGCCGTTGCAGACGAGGTTGTGTTGTTCTCTCCTGCATGCAAGTCATTTGACATGTTTGCGAACTTTGAAGAGCGCGGACGTGCCTTCAAGCAGTTCGTAACACAGCTCTAATCGTATATGCCAGCTCCGATCATTGAGATATCACACCTTGCCAAGCACTATGGCAGTTTGCAGGCTGTTCGTGATCTCAATTTGACCGTTGAGCAGGGCGATATCTATGGCTTCTTGGGTCCGAACGGGGCTGGCAAGAGCACAACAATCAGGATGATGATGACTCTGATACGTCCAACCGCTGGAAGTATCAAGATCTTTGGTTTGCCTCTTCACGAAAATCGCTTCAGAATTCTGCGCCGGGTTGGTGCCATTGTGGAACGTCCTGACTTTTACAATTACCTCTCTGCTCGACGCAACCTCGAACTGCTCGGCAGGCTAAGCGGAGCCGATGTGTCGAAGTCCAACGTAAACCGCGTCTTGGGCATCGTTGGCCTGGGCGAGCGTGCCGAAAGTAGGGTTAAGACCTTTTCCCATGGCATGAAGCAGCGCCTCGGTCTTGCCCAAGCGCTGATAAACAATCCTGATCTGATTGTGCTCGATGAGCCCTCGACTGGACTCGACCCGCACGGTATGGTGCATATGCGCGACTTGATTTTGGAGCTTGCCAGCGACCATAAAAAAACTGTGTTTTTGTCGTCGCACATTCTGTCCGAAGTAGAGCTCACCGCAAACCGCATGGTGATCATCAATCGTGGCAAGACCATTATCGAAGGTTCGGTGCAGGAGCTACTAAATGCCGGACGCCTGAAGGTAACGATCGAAACCACGCAGGTGCAGCGTGCTGTAGAGGTTGTTGGCTCTACACCATTTGGTGAATGGATACAATCTTCTACTGAGCAAGACATCATCATGATGCTCAACCGAGAAGACATTCCCTCGGTGGTCTCTGTGCTAGCCACTGCTGATATTCCTTTGCGCGCGGTAACGCCCGTGCGATCACTCGAAGAATACTTCATCTCGCTTACACGGGAGAGTGCATGATCCTAACCGCCTATCGCGTGGAGATGTCGAAGGTGTTCTCGAAATGGAGAACCTTTATCGGCATTATGGCTCTGGCCTTCCTGATCCCTGTGATTGTGATCGCTATGAGCGTCGAGGGCGGCAAGTTCTTAAACTTTGCCACACAAAGCCTTTCACAGAACTTTGATATCAATGGCAACCTGATGAACGGCTATGCAGTAGCATTCATCATACTAAGCTCGCTCTATGTGCACGTACCATTTCTGATCACGCTTGTTGCCGGAGAAGTTCTTGCCGGCGAAGCCGCTGCCGGAACCTACCGTGTATTGCTTACTCGCCCCCTATCGCGTGCTACGATGGTGAACGCCAAGTACATGGCGGCACTCACGTATACGATCCTACTTGTGGCATGCATGGCTGCATTGTCTCTTGGCTTAGGTACATCGATTATGGGTACGGGCGACTTACTCGTGATTCGACAGAAGATTACCGTGATCACCGTGGATGACTTGCTATGGCGCTTCGGCTTTGCCTATGCATGGGCAGCTCTTGGTATGATCACCGTTGCCAGCATTGCGTTTCTATGCTCTGCGCTGGTTGAGAATGCCATCGGCCCCATCATGACAACGATGGCACTGATTATCGTGATGACCATCATCTCGGCCATCGACATTCCGCTGTTCGATTACCTTCGACCGCTGTTTTTTACCACGCACATGAATGCCTGGAAGCTGTTCTTTGACGATCCGATCAACTGGCAGCGTGTAACGACATCATTCTCGGTACTTCTCCTGCACATTATTGGTTGCTTTGTAGCAACGCATGTTGTTATCCGCCGAAAGGATATCCTGACATGATTCGCGTGATCGCACTCGCATTTCTAACAGCCGCGATCTGCGTGCATGCTGCCACGGACGCCAACTCGCTGCTCGAGGCAATGAAGAAGCGCATGCAGTCTGTCAAGAAATACACGGCAGACCTCAAGCTCAAGGTGGACATCCCCTTTATGAAGGTGCCTGATGCCGATGCGAAGCTCACGTTCAAAGCACCTAATACAACCAAGATCGAATCAAAGAGCTTTGCCATGCTTCCCAAGCAGGGTCCGGAACTGAATGCCTTGAATATTCTTCAAGGGGGCTTTGCAGCCGTAGACATGGGTACCGAGAACATAGCCGGCAAACCACTTCGTAAGGTAAAAGTCCTGCCAGCTGATGAGTCGTCAAACATTGTTGTAGCAACCCTGTGGATTGACGAAGCCGCATTGCTCGCGCGCAAAGTAACATCGACCACCAAGGCAGGTGGGTCTGTAACTGCAGAGCTCTCCTACGACAACCCGAAGGCTGCTGCGTATTGCCTGCCGAGTTACATCAAGTTGATGATGGAGGTTCCAAACTTCGAGATTCCTCGCTCCATCACCGGTGATTTCGACGAACAGTCAACGCCGAAGAAGCAGACATCCAAGGACGGCAAGACCAAGGCAAGCGTCCAGATCTGGTACACGAAGTACAGCTTCTGATACCATGAAGAGTGGCTTTGTAGCATTTCTTGATCGTTACTACGAGTGGATGCTACGCATTGCTTTTGCGATCGTCATTGGCTGGTTTGGAGCTCTCAAGATTGCGCACATGAGTCCTGCAGAAGAGCTCGTTGATGCAACGCTCCTCTGGACACACATTCCTAACGTTAGTTACTATCTCGGCATCTGGGAAGTCATCATCGGACTCTGCTTCCTTTTCCCGCGCCTAACAACACTCACAATGCTCATGTTCATCGTACACATGGGCGGCACGCTGTCACCCCTATTCATGCTCCCCGAGCAATCCTGCATCCGCATTCCCTTTGGCCTCTCCCTTGCCGGACAGTACATCATCAAGAACCTCGTGTTCCTGGCCGCCGGCGCCGCGCTGTATGTGAAGTGGGAGAAGTGTAAGACGACGCTGTAAGGGCGAGCCGATGGCTCGCCCGAAAAGGGCAGATCGTCTTTCCCGCGAAAGAACACCTCGCGAATGCGGGGCGAGCATGACGTTCGTACCCCTCGTACCCTGCGTACCCTCGCACACATGAGTACCTGTCGCTCCTGTCCCTCTCGTCCCTACCGTCCTTTTTTGGGCGAGCCACCGGCTCGCCCCTACGTATTCAACACGATCCCTACCGGACAATGGTCGGAGCCCATGACGTCGGGAAGGATGAAAGCGTTTTTCAGCGATGGGCGCAGTCCTGGAGTGATCCAGAAGTAGTCGATGCGCCAGCCAACATTGCGGTCGCGTGCGCGCGTGAAGTAGTCCCAGTAGGTGTAGTTGTCGGGCTCGTCAGAATGGAACTCACGAAATGTATCAAGCCATCCATCGGTGCTCATAGAGTCGAGCACCGCACGTTCTTCAGGAAGAAATCCGGTGTTGGATTCGTTTTCTTTGGGACGCGCCAGATCAATGGGATGGTGTGCGATGTTGTAGTCGCCACAGATTACGATGTGCTTGCCCCCTGCCTGCTGCTCTTTGCAGCGTGCAAGGAGCGCGTCGTAGAACTTGAGCTTATATGGCACACGCGAGTTGCCGGTGGAGCCGTTTGGGAAGTAGACGTTGTAGAGTACGAAGGAGCCATAGTCGAGCTCGAGAATGCGCCCCTCTTCGTCGAATTCTTGGATGCCGAGATGTTGGTTCACAGAAAGAGGCTCCGTGCGGCTGAGCACTCCAACGCCCGAATAGCCGCTCTTGCGCGTGCATGAGTGCCAGTACGTGTGATAGCCGTGTTCCTTGACCTCAGTGGGGATCTTGCCTTCGTCGGCTTTGGTTTCTTGGAGGCAGATAATATCTGCCTTGACCTCGTCTACCCAATCAAGAAAGCCCTTCTTCATCACAGCACGGATGCCGTTCACGTTCCAACTGATGAGCTTCATCGTCCGACCTTGAGTTCTGACATTGTAAACAATGATGTTAACTCGTAGCCGGCTTCTTCAAGCTTGCCGCGCCCGCCCTGCTCGCGATCAATTACACAGACAACTTGGCTCACGATAGCTCCGATAGATTTTAGGTCGTTGCCAGAGATGATGACCTGTCCACCAGAGGTTATGACGTCCTCTACGATGAGGAGTTTCTTCCCTTCAATAGGCGGACCCTCTGCAAGCTTACATGTGCCATAGTCTTTGGCTTTCTTACGCACAAAAACAGCCGGTATGCCGGTCTCAAGCGACAGCGCAGTTGCTATGGCAAGGCCGCCCATCTCGAGTCCAGCGAGGTACTCCGTACCCTCGGGCACCATTGGTGCCATGTGCTGAGCAATTGCTCTGAGCAGCTTCGGATCGCTCTCGAATTGATACTTGTCGAAATATTCGTTGCTCGTAATTCCACTATGCAGCTTGAACTCTCCCGTCAAGTGGGCAACGTCGTAAATAGTTTGTGTTAGGTCGTGCTTTGTCATGGGGCAAATCTACTGCGAGTAAAAACGACAACGGCACGAGCTGTTGCTCGTGCCGTTGAGGTGTGAATAACTTTTCGTTCTTCGTTATCGTGTGATCACAAGCATGGTAGACGTGCGATGTCCGGACGAGACCACCGTCACTGTATACACTCCACTCGCAAGTGGGGCAACATCAATGTTCATTGCTGAGACCACTGTGTTGTCTGCATTGCGTGAGATAACAACAGCACCCGCTGCGTTCGCGATTTCAACTCTATCGATTCTTGTCGACGCGCCAACAGCAATCGTGACTGTCTGGGACGTAGGGTTAGGATAGAGACTCAGAACAGGTACAGATGACTCTTCATCCACTGATACTGGCTCGTTTTTGTAGACTGTCACATCAGAGACGTAGGACACGTCGAGTCCGCACTCGTTCTTCACAACGCACACGTACTTACCAGCATCATTCAGTGCAGATGCTGCGACAGTAAGTGTTGGCAGAGTTGCACCTGGAATGTCCTTACCATTACGCGCCCATTGATACGTGAGTGCAGGCGTGCCACTTGCCTGCACTTGTAACTTGATCGGTTCGCCTTCCTTGACTCGAAGGCTCGGCACGGGCTGTAATGTGAAGAGCGGCTTGGCCGCGCTGGAAATCGTCACAACGTCAGATGTTGTGGTCTGACCGCAGTCACCCGTCACACGCACAGCATACTTGCCAGGCTTTGTCGTCGCATAGGTGTTTGCTGTTGCAAGTGCAATTGGCGATCCATCACGAAGCCATTGGTAACGAAGTGCTGTTGAACCAGAGGCAGCAACACTAAACTGGAAGAACGTGCCTTCGCACAATACGTCCGTACTCGTGCCGTTAGGAGCAAGGGGCTGACGAAGAATTGTCGGCATAGGGCGGACAGTAACGTTCACGTTGCGTGAGAAAAGGTTGTCATTTGACGGGAATCCTGTCGCAACACAGATATACTCCTGAGCATCTGCCGCTGTTGCCTTGGCAATGCGCAACGTTGGACTAGATGTACCGCTGAATCTTGCACCGTCATTGAGCACTGTACCATTGGCAAGTCGCCACTTGTACTGTACTCCCACATCGCCACCGCTGGAAGATGCGCGCGAGGTCAAGACAATCGTATCACCGGGACATACTGTTGTATCTGCAGGTTGCTCAGTGAACTGGATCCGTGGGATATATACTCGTGCATCACGAGTGCGCACGTTACTGCAGCCCCCTACAACTGTGCAGTAGAAGCGTCCGGATGTATCTGCGAACGTCACGTTCCGTATGGTGAGTTTGTTCGTTGTAACGCCAGCATACTTAGCGCTGTTGGCAAGGGGCTGACCAGCCCTAAACCACTGCAGTGTTTCCCCTGCCGTTGTCGTGGCTTCAAAGTCAAGGTCAACCGTCAATCCAGCATCAATCTGCGTCAACACGCGTGGCTCGCGTGTTATGCGTGTGCGTGTAAAGAGTGTTAACACCGTGGGCTTCGTGCTTGCCGGCAGACCATTTGCAGGCGTAATCGTACACGTATACGTACCTGCTGCTGAGCTGTTGATGGCATCAAACGTGTAGGTAGCCGAAGTGGCACCTGCGATGTTCGTGCCGTTGCGGCGCCATTGGTATAACAGTGAAGGACCTTGTGCCACGACCGACAACGTGATGCGATCACCAATACACTGCGTGAGCGCAGTTGCCGGCTGCGTCAGAATACGTACCGTCTTCATCTGCATAACACTCATCGTTCCACTGATCTCATTGCCAACCAACAGAAGATCTGTGCTATTCGGACTTGCTGTTGATGGGATGTGGCAGATCACCTCTGGCCCCAGGTCTCCAACTGTACCGTTGTCGACATTCGCTAGGCTCGGCGTTACAGTGAAGTTGCGTGCGTTGAAGTAGTCAGAGTAAGAAGGGGCTGTAACGTTTGAGATGTTGTACATGAACACACCACCAATACGCTCGTTACCGACCATGACGTACGTGGAGTCGTTGATGACTGTTGAAGTAATAGCCTCTGGCTCTGGCCCCTTGTTGTCGGAGCGATCGTCCATGGAGTTGGTTGTATGCCCTGCGTTGAAGTTCGAAGGATAGAATGCGGCTGTGCGTGTTTCGAGCTCATTACCAGAGTCCCAGATCAGATTACCATCTGCGTTCCAGAGTGTGAAGCCACGTCCGCCGAGTGTGTAGATCTCATCAAAGATTCCATCGCCGTCCAGTTCACCCATATTCGTGACAACGCTCAGACGTCCTAGCTGTGGGTTTGTCTTAAGCGATGGGAACGAACTGAGAAGGGTTGCGTCAATTGGGAACCCGCTCGAGCCTGCGCGAATCTCCTCGACAAACGTACCCCACTCACGAGCATCACCTTCGTTCGCTGTTGCGAGGTAGGTCTGACCGCCAATCGTTACAGCTGTTATGGCATCTGGTTGATACATGCCGTAAACAGGCCAGTTACCAATTTTGATGGCTGCGCCCGACCCGGCCGCGTTATCGCGGTCACTTGGGTCGAGTCCATTCGGACGATCAAATGTGATGAGGCCTAGAATTGGATCATTCTGAGAAACCGTGATGCTTCCATTTGGTGGCGATGGAAGCAGTGAGCCCCCTACACCAAAGTCGTTGTCGTTGATCACGGCAAAGGTTGTCGCATTGATGCGTGCAATACCCTCTACCTTGTCCACTGCTCCATAACCAACGCCTGGTAGGTAAACGCTCTTCTTCTTGACAACTGGCTTAACACCAGCAACTGTAAGTTCTGCGAAGGTGCATTGTTCAAGTGTCTTCCCTGCTGGCAGCGTTGGCGTGACTACCGCAAGATTTGTTGCACCCTTGAGATTGATTTCAAACACGTACTTGCGAGCACGAAGGCCCGTAGCATCGTCGCGCTCAACGACAAAGAACTTTCCGCCACCGAGTGATACTGCATCACCAATCTTGTCGCATGATCCAGCCTTCTCGAACATTGGGTAGAGATACTCACCAACGATCTGCTTTGTAACAACATTCATCGCGATGATGCGGCAGAACGTCGATGCTTTTGATGCTGCATCGGTTGTGTTATCTGGATTATCAATCGGACTCTGGATGAAGGAATACAGGATGTCTCCCTCTATGGCACAAGCTTCGAAACCACGATTAGCTCTGCGTTGTGCGTACACAGCTGGTAACAGCTCATTCCCATATGTCCCTGCGGCGGCGCCTACAGATGCAGCAGTTCCTGCAGGTATGTATCGATCGATCAGCTTGCCAGTGTTGCTGAAATTGTAAATCGCTGGTCGATACTCATCAACCATCCACCACGTGCCAGCGTTGTCTACGACGATACCCTCTAGGTCTGCACCAAATGGGTCGTTCGGAATATCATTTCCAAAGAGGTCAACCGGAAGTTCGTCTGTGTATGCTGTGCCTGGTGCACCCGCCTGCAGATTTGGAAGGCCTGTAATTGGTGTTGTGCCATCAGCTCTGGTGAGCTTTATTCGATTCAACACAGTAAATGCGCCCGTTGTCTTGTCGAGCTCAATTCTGATAACTTCAGCTTGATAATCGGGCAGTGCAAATGGACGGCGCGTCAATCCGCGAATCACGATTGGTTCGCCGTTTGGTCCACGATCTGGATGCGTCAAGAAACGAAGCTTCGTTGTATCCGCGCCATACCCGTCGAACCAGAGTCCGGAGAACCCACCCATGAGAATCTGCTGTCCCGCAGGAGTTGTTCCAAGCACGGGGCGATTTGACCACGTGTAGTTCGTTGATCTCGGAAGCCCCCTGCTGTAATCTTTCCAACCAAGCGGCATAACGCGAAGTAGTGCAGCATTGTTGATATCGATCACGGCGATGGCATTGTTTTCTTGCAGAGTCACATACGCTGTTGCGCCGTCAGCAGAGATAGCCGCATACTCTGGCTCTAGATCCTGTGCAACAGATGAGAAGATCTTAGTGCCAAGTGAATCGCGGAAGCCATAGATACGCACGCCAAGTGCGCGCAGAGAATCTTGTCTCCCGTTGAGAGATGTGAATGTCACAGTCTGAACAGTTGGGCTCGTGGGATTCGTTACGTTGATGATCGAAACACTACCTTCGGGGTCCACTGTATAGTTGTTCTCTGGCTCTCCCTCGTTGCAGACAATCACGCGCTGTCCGTTTGGTGTAAACGCCAGCATGTCTGGCAATGCGCCCACTGTTACCTGCGAGCGCAGGTTCCCTGTCATATCGAGGAATACGACCTTTCCAGGATTGGACTTCAACACTGCATCTTCGAGTGCAACTGCTACGAGGCCGTTCTTAACTGCTACGCTGTTCACCTTACCACCGAATGGTGTGAGTGCTACATCTCGTACAAGCGTTGGCTGTGTTGGATTAGCAATGCTCACAAACGTAAGCTTGTTGACGAAGGCATCAGATAGGATCGCTATGCGAGAAGCTGAGTCGTACGTTACAACTTCCGCGGAGCCTTGATCAAAGGTCGCAGGACGTTGCGTATGACGTGACAATAGCTGCAGGATGTTACCTTGCGTTGGTGTTTGTGAGAAAAGCTGCGTCGGCAGGAGACAAATGCTCAGCACAACACAGAGTACACTAATGCGTCTCATGCGACTACCTCGATATATTGAGTGTGGAAGAATTACGGCACGAAATTCCCGCAACAATGTATCGTGTACGTTTCCACTTTGTAACCTTTGTGCAACGGTATTACGGAATTGCAATGCGTTATCGAATCGTAACAATCATGATCATCGCCGCGATGGGGCTTACGTCTTGTGCATCTGTCGGAGACTGCCTCAAGGGCGTAACCGTGCAGAACTTCAGCGTTACACTCGACAAGGGCATGTGCTTCGGACAGTGTCCGGTGTTCAACGGCTCTGTGTTGGGAGATCGTAACGTGATGTATAACGGCATTCGCTTTACCGACCGCGAAGGCATGTTTAAAGGCACAGTATCAGAAACCGAACTCTGCGAAATCGTAACGGAGATTCGCGACAACAGCGTCATGTCGCTCGATACGAACTACCGCGAAAACGTAGCCGATGCACCTGAAACTGAACTCCGTGTTGTCTATGCCGGCAAGGTCAAGACATTCCGATGGAATCTCTCAACGCCAGCCCCCTTCAAGAAACTTGAAGCGCTGATGATCAAGCACACGCACGAGAATGGGACGTTGAGGAAGTTTTAGTCCCTCTCGTTATCTAACAACGCCAGAATACAGAAAGGCAATCCCGCCTGTGAGTTCTTCGTAGCTGCAGTCGGTTAGCCGTCCGGTGGAGTGCATCAGGGCTGTGAATTGTTCTCTGCAGGGGAATGCGGCTGCCGTTGTGGGTAGGTATTCATAGGCCTTGCGGTTGCCCGTGAGGAGCCCACCAATGAGCGGAATGATGTTCTTGCTGTAGAATCTGTAGGTAAGGCCCATGATGCCACGGGGCTGACCAAACTCGAGCACAACAATGCGACCGTCGGGTTTTACAACGCGCGCCATTTCTGCAAGCGCGGTCTTGGGATCGTCGACGTTGCGGATGCCAAACGAGATACTTGCCACGTCGAATGTTGCGTCCGCATACGGCAGATGCATGGCATCGGCAACTTCAAAGTCTACTGCAAGCCCCTTACTTGTTGCCTTGGCAGGTGCATGCGACAGCATGTCGGCATTGAAGTCTGTGCCAAGTACCTTGCCCGTTGGCCCGACCGTGCGCTTGAATTCTAGGGCTAGATCACCAGTGCCCGTTGCACAGTCCAGCACAGAGCTGCCGGACTTTGCGCCGCTTACCTTTACCGTACGCTTTCGCCAAAGGTGATGGATACCGAGCGAGAGAACGGAGTTTGTTAGGTCGTAGCGAGGGGCGATGTCGGAGAACATCGCATGGACGGCTTGGCTCATGCGTCAAAAATACGTTGAACGGTGTTCCATGCACTCAGCATCACAGCGGGCGTACCCTGACCTGGGAATGCGCTGTCGCCGATGTGATAGAGTCCGCGAAATGGTGTTTGGTTTGGTGGCAGTGTAACAAGCGGACGCGCCACATCGTGCGGAATACCGCCCACATAGCCGTCGTAGCGCTGCGTGTAGGTAACCCACGTGCGCGGCGTTCCTGCATCCTGCACGGAAACGACCATACCGGCAAACTCGGGCATACGACGCATGATGATGCGCATGATGTGCTCATGCACCCGCTGCTTCTGCTCTCGATATGCTTCGTCGGACAGCCCCTTCCAATCATGCGAGCGCGCATGCGTGCTCACAGTAACGGTGCTATGTCCGGCAGGCGCTTTCTCGCGATCATCAGGATGCGAAATCGTCAGGAACAGCGACTTCGAGTGCACATGCGGTATCGGCTCATCAAGGTGAAGCTGCACGTATTGTCCCGGCAGCTTCGGCACACCCTCAAGCACAAAGTACGCTGTTACGGCGCACCACGAATTATCGAACCGGCGTCCTTTCTTCTGATACCATGATGCAACCCTGCCCTCGGTAAGCGATGGCATGTTCCAGATCGGGATCGATGAGATCACATTCGTTGCCTCGTAGACTTCGCCGCTGGCACATGTTACGCGCCAAGTGTTTGTTGACGGGTTGCGCACTATCGAGGTAACGCTCCGACGAAACTTGATGCGAGCCCCGTTTGCTGTTGCCGAGCGCATCAGCTGAAGTGCCGGTCGATACATTCCTCCCATCGGGTAGTAGGTATCACTCGGGTATGTTAGCCCCATAGCACCAGTTAGGTAAGGGGCTTTCTCTGATGTGTTCTGGGTACTGATCAAGAGCTGCTCGTCGATAAAGTCGCGGAATGCCGGATCTCTGTGCACGCCGTAGCGCTCCATGAGCACGTCCACCGGACGTATCAATCCTGTGGCAAGAGGAGCCCCCTTTAATGCTGCAGGTGAGAGCAGCTTGACGTAATCACTCATCTGCGCTGGCGGAAAGTGCGTGAGCCCGCCGATCAAGCCCCACACGCCTGATTCGAGCTGGTAGAGTTTGTTCCAGAACCCAGCCTGATTGCCTTGGGGAAAGATGCGCTGCACTTCTTCGATCCACGCATGTTTTTCTGCATGGCGCACAACATCGGCATGTGGGGTGCGAATGAGCATGCCGGGATCCTGACGCACAACATGCGGCGTGATACCAAGCTTTTTGAAGACACGTCCAGCAGGTTGATGCTCGCGCAAGCCAGCAATGGTAGTTGCGCCAACATCAAACGTGTAGGGTCCTTTGCGAAAGAACGATGCGCAGCCCCCTAGCGTATCATGCGATTCAAGAACTATTACATCGTGTTGCTCGTTTGCTAAGAGCGCGGCTGCCGTAAGACCGGCGTAACCTGCGCCCAAGACAATGCTTGTTGCAGATGTTGTCATGCCCGATAAACACGCTGTTTCCGGCATCCGTTCCATTGCCATTCCTGCTAGATTTGCGTATGCAGAACCTCATCCGCCCCCTCGCTTTACTCGTAGCTGTACTCGCCGGCATGTTCGCTGTAACAGCACAAGAACACCGTGAAGATGGAAGTCACATTCGAGCTCGCTACGAAGACTTCCTGAAACGACGTGAACCAAAGGTCCGGACGCTTGCAAATGATGTGCGCAGCAAGGCCATCACGGAACTCTCGAAAACACAGTCAAAGCTGCGTGAGACCAATCAAGCAGAACAGCCACAGTGGACACAAAAGGGTCCGCTGCAGATTGGTGGACGTATCAAGAACATCGTTGTAGACCCAACGAATAACTCCAATATCTACATCGCTGCTGCTGCAGGGGGCGTATGGAAATCAACAGATGCCGGGGAAAGCTGGAATCCGATGATGGACTTTACGAATGCCATTGCAATGGGTGCCTTGTGCATGGATCCCGAAGACCCGAAGGTTCTTTATGCAGGCACCGGCGAACAGGTGCGCGGCGGGAGCATCTACCTCGGTGCCGGACTCATGAAGTCCACCGATGCCGGCCAAACCTGGTCAGTTGCAGGCCTCACATCCGTTGGATCGTTCTCGCGCGTGTTCATGCATCCAAAGCAGCCAACCTTGATGATGGCTTCTGCCATGAATGCAGATGCCGGCGTGTGGAAGAGCACCGATAAGGGGCTCACATGGACGCGCGTGTTAAAGGGTCAGGCCTACGATATGTCCATGGACCCAACAGATCCACAGCGCTGGGTTGTGGCACTGCCCGAAGACGGGCTGTTGGTTACCACCGACGGCGGCACAACATGGAAACCACAGATGAGTGGTCTCAATGGAACAATCGGACGATCAAGCGTGATGATCGCCCCCTCTAATCCCATGTACATCTATGCTCTGGTGGAGCTCGATGGGCTTGCTACGATCGTTCGTTCAACAGACGGAGGAAAGAACTACGCTGTCCTCTACCGCGATGCCCAAGGATGCTTCTTTGCCGGCGATTGCTCCCCAAGTAGCAGTCAGGCATTCTACGACAACCTATTGACGGTCAATCCGACCAATGCCAATCACGTGATTGCTGGAGGCATCGATTTGTGGATGACCAACAACGGCGGTGCCTCGTGGGCAAACGTCACGAACGGCTATGCCGACGGCGACGGTGGTAATGCACCACACGTGGATCAGCATTGTGTGACGTTTGATCCCGTTGATGAAAACATCGTGTATGCCGGCAACGACGGTGGCATGCTCAAGAGCACAGATAAAGGGGCTACTTGGAAGCATATCAACAACAATCTTGCGGTTACGCAGTTCTATGCATTCGATGTTGACAGAACCACGCGCGAACGAATGTTTGGTGGAACCCAAGACAACGGAACACTTGGTATTTACGAGGGCACAGTAGACTGGGAACGTGTATGGGGCGGCGACGGCATGGTTACGCTTGTTGATCCGTCTGATGGTAACATTGTTTACTGCACAAATCCCAATGGCTCGATCGTTCGATTGGATTTTGGTCGGCAATCAGCGCGCGGCATCATGACGGGTATCAACACAAATGAATCTGCCGAGTGGGTTGCCCCCTTGACAATCGATCCGTTCAACGCCAGCGCCCTCTGGACGGGACGTCAGCGCGTGTACTTTACCGATAGCAAAGGCGATGTCTGGTCACCATCATCACCCCAGTTTGCCAGTAATGTCTCAGCAATCACCTGTTCTCCGGCCGATGAAGAGGTTATCTGGGCGGGCGGCGCAATGGGCGACATTTGGGTTACAACCGATTATGGAATGAAGTGGACCGAAGTAAGCGGCAACCAGCTGAGCATGCTCTACGTATCCGATATCGCTTGCGACAACGAAAAGAAGAATGTTGCTTGGGTAACCTACTCCACCTACGGCACGCCGCAAGTATGGCGCACAACAGATATGGGCAAGACATGGGAACCACGCTGGTCGGGCATGCCGGATCTTCCTGTAAACTCGATTGAGTTACATCCAGATGACAATAACATTGTCTTCATCGGAACCGACGTCGGTGTGTTTGTGTCCTTCGATGCCGGAGGCTCTTGGATGCCCTACGGCAAGGGGCTTCCCCGCTCCCCAGTTCTTGACCTGCGCATTGATCCAACGTTCGGATACGTGCGGGCAGCAACACACGGACGCTCAATATGGGAAACATCGTTACTATCGGTTCGGCCGAGCGAGCCCCTTGTAACCTCACCTGTTGGTGGAGAGCATCTCATCGGACTGCAGCAAACGGTGCTTTCGTGGACAGGTGTTCCATCACCTGTGACCGTTGAATATTCCATCGACAACGGTACGACGTTCCGCACGATTGCTCGCGACATAACGTCGAGCGTGCTACAATGGCAGGTACCCAATGCACCATCAAGTACAGCCATCATACGTGTATCGAGCCAGTCTTCCTCGTCCGTTGTTGTAAGCAGTCGGACATTCTCCATTGGTCGCCTTGCCAAGGGCATCATCCAGTCGCAACGTGGCATGGGATGGATTCCTTACGGACTTTCCTACGATGGCAAAGGCGGGCTCTGGACAACGAACTTCCGCGCGGGAACGCTGCACAAGATCGATCCAACAACACTCGTGCCGATCAAGACCGTAGTGATGAAGAATGCTGGAGACAGTCTCTTTACAGACCTGTGCTATGACAAGGTCAAGAACGAGATCTACGTACACCGACTTAACTCCGGCGACGGTGCTTCGACGCAAGTTGTGGTAGTCGATACGAACGGCAACCTGTTACGCACTTTCCCTTCTGCTGCACGCAGATATGGCATCGGCATTGAATTGGTCAACGGCACACTCTACGGCTGTGAGCGCGATGGCGAGCGCTTCTTCGTGGGCATGAACCCCCAGGATGGACAAGAAACGTACTCGGCCTACAACCCATTCCAGCAGACATATGGTCCACGAGGCCTTACAACAGACGGACGCGGCAACTTCCTGCAAGTATGCACAGGCTTTGCCCCAGGGGGCGGTGCATTGCAGAATGCAAGCATCTCAGAGATCCCAATGCCAGTTGGTAAAATGATGCAGATCACAGATGCGTTGCCGTTGGAATCAACGCGCGGACTCATCAACGCTCGTGGTGTTGAACTCGACACACGCGACGAAACAATCTGGATCTCCGATATCAATGGTACGATCTGGAAGTTCACAGGCTTGCGCTTTGTAGAGCCCCCTATCACATCGGTACATGATGACGTTGAATCACCAACAGGATCGCAGATCACAATCATACCGCACCCAGTGCGCTCTAGCGCGTTGATCAGCGTGGCAGCCTCTGGCATTGCGCGCGACGTCATGACAACGATTTATGATATCACAGGTTCCGCGGTGCTCACACTCCCTCGAGAGCATCAATCAGCTGATGAGCTTCTTCTGCTTCGCATACCTGATGGAAAGCTCACACCAGGTAGCTACGTTATCAACATCGATACAACCAACGAGCCCCCTCTTCGTCGTCCGTTTGTCGTTTGCGAGTAAGCATCCATTTCTCTTTTCTGCACTTCAACGAGAACTATGCAACACGTCATTCTCTCGATCATTACCATGAGCATCGTCTGGTACGCATGGCAGAATTTTAAATGGATTGATCGACTAAAAGCCAGCGACATCGAGTTGACCGATGAACAACGTCAACAACGTCAAATGCAGTATATCATGCGCATCGTATTCTGTCTCGTTATACTTGCGATGTTACCATTCATCTTTACATTCATCGTTAAGTAATGTCTACCAATACGCCAGAACCACATAAGCAAGGTCCTTCTGCAACAGAGCGCAAGTTCCTTGAAGGTCCGCACTCGCGTCTGCGTGAGTTTTCATTCGTTGTGCGAGTTATGCTCGAGTTCATCAAGGGATTTCGCACACTCCACTTTGTTGGCCCCTGCATAACAGTCTTTGGATCAGCACGATTCAAGCAGGACCACACATACTACCAACTAGCACGCGACGTTGGTTCGCGCCTTGCGGACATGGGCTTTACCGTTATGACAGGCGGCGGTCCGGGCATCATGGAAGCTGCCAATCGCGGTGCAAAAGAGGCAGGTGGCACAAGCATCGGTCTCAATATCATCCTTCCATTTGAACAGCATGCTAATCCATGGCTTGATGTGATGATCAACTTCGAGCACTTCTTCGTCCGCAAGGTCATGCTCGTAAAGTACTCTTTAGGTTTTGTTGTAATGCCAGGGGGCTTTGGAACACTCGATGAGTTATTCGAAGCCATCACACTGATGCAAACAAAAAAGATCTTCAACTTCCCAGTTGTTCTGATGGGCACGGAATACTATACCTGTATGATGGACGAGATCAAAAAGACGATGGTAGACAACAAAACAATCAGCCCCGAAGATCTTGATCTGTTTTTTGTTACCGACAGCATTGATGAAATGGAAGCATTCCTCCGCAAGAGCGTTGTAAAACGATTTGGTCTGAAACAGCAACTATTCATTCCTAAATCATGAATATCTGTATCTACTGTGGCTCGCTATCGGGGTCGAATCCTGCCTACACAGCTGCAGCAGAAGAAGTTGCTGATGAGCTCGTTCGTCGCCACTGGGGTTTAGTCTATGGCGGCGGCAGCATCGGTATTATGGGCTCAATTGCCCGCACGGTTCGTGCTGCTGATGGATACGTGCATGGTATAATCCCGACATTTCTGGCCGTCGATGAAGTGTTGTATGCAGAATGTACAGAGCTCACAATCGTTGAAACAATGCATACTCGCAAACAATTGATGATCGATCATTCGTCGATGCTGCTTGCTCTACCAGGGGGCTATGGTACGCTTGATGAGCTCTTTGAGGCCATCACGTGGAAACAGCTCGGGCTGCATGATAGACCCATCGGATTACTCAATGCAAATGGATATTTCGACCCACTACTCGCACTGGTAGACCACATGTCTGCAACTGGTTTTGTTCGTGAACAACACAAGTCCATGATGGTCGTATCAAGCTCAGTTGCAGACCTACTTCAGGCACTTGAAGCGCAAGCAGGAAATCCACTATACGACAGAACGGAACGCGGATAGATAGATGCTCAAGGATCTGCTGTTCCACAGCGCTGGGTCGATCATCCGCGTAGGTACGTCGCGTCCACTGCAACCAGAAGACGCCCCCTCTCTACCCAAGTTTCTCGAGCCGCGCAATGCTCCGGAGGCTTTTGCTGGAATAGATGCGTCTCACCCTTGGCGCTTCATCTTTGGTGTGTTTCGGGCAACAGGAACGCCTGCTAGACGCATCGGGCTGTTGGTAGCGACAAAGGTGCTGCTCGCAGCACTTTCGCCATTGATTCTCCATAGACTCCTTGAGCTCCTTCCAAACGTTAGCGATGCTCACTTTGCGCTCACATGGCAGGCACTTCCCCTGGCCGCATTTGCTACGGCGCTCTCGCTCGGACTCTTAGGCATGGTTGGTGCCATAGTGCAGCAGCACATCTACTTTACCATGCTGCGGGGTTATGCCACAGTTGTCAACGGCATCAACAATCGTGTAATGCACCTCACTCTGCGTCTGCGCAGATCTGCACGGTCGATGATGCAGACGGGCGATCTCGTTAATCACCTCTCGAGCGACACGGATGCCATGGCAGAGGCCATGTTCTTTATCCCGGAGTTTATGAACTCAGCACTGCAGACAATTGTGGTTATTTGCCTGCTGTGGCATTACTTGGGCCTCGCAACATTGGTATCACTGGCAATGCTGCTCATCATCTCGCCCCTTACCATTGTTACGGCCAGACGCTTTCGTAAGCTCGACCACGAGATCATGGAACTGCGCGACACGCGCGTAACACTGATGTCGCAGATACTGCAGGGTATTCGTGTTGTTAAGTATCATGCGTGGGAGAGCTCTGTTTCTGGTGAAGTAGCACAACTGCGCAAGCAGGAGATTGGAACACGCATACGCATTGTGAAAACAGACGCACTGAGTAACGTGATCTTTGTCTCGGCGTCCACACTCGTTGGGTTTGCAGGCTTCTACACCTACACGTTGTTAGGCGGCACTCTCACAGCACCACTGATTTTTGCCTGCTTAGCACTGTTTACCATGCTCGAAGAACCCTTCGGCATGATCAGTCACTTACTTGCCAATCTACAGCATGCACGCGTGGCCTCAACAAGGCTCAACGCGTTCTTTCAAGCGTCTACACGTGAGGTTGAGTCAGCGCCGATCGACGACGCACCGCATCCCGTTGGACTCGACGTCAGGGGGCTTACGATGCGCTTCCCGGATTCCGAAACACCGGTACTCTCGAACATCGATCTCTCGATCCCTCAGGGGGCTAGCGTTGCTTTGATTGGATCCGTTGGCGGAGGTAAGAGTACGCTGTTGCGCACGCTTGCTGGACTTCACCATGCAGAGCATGGAAGCATCACCCACATTGGTGTACCTGCTGGTGTGCGGCCTCGGCAAGGCTATGTTCCGCAAGAAGCGTTTATCATGAATGCGACGATTCGTGAGAACATTCTCTTTGGCGAGATTGCCGATCCCAATAACCTGCAACGCGCCATCACATCGTGCGCACTCACGCGTGATCTTGGCATGATGCCATCAGGATTGCAGACCGAGATTGGTGAACGAGGTGTGAATCTCTCGGGCGGACAAAAGCAACGAATCTCACTTGCTCGCGCTGTGTATTACAGGCCAGGCATAGTCTTTCTCGACGATCCGCTCTCGGCCGTGGATGTCGACACGGAAGAACATCTTGTTGACGAACTTCTGTTTGGAGAGTGGTCTACGATCACCCGCGTTGTCGTTACACACAGGCTGCGTCATCTTGCAACGTTCGACATCGTAGTGATCGTTGAGAATGGTCGGGTTATTGCAAGTGGATCCTTCGACGAGATAAAGCACAATCCCCACATGATGCGCCTGCTCGAAGCACAAACACAGGCAGAGGTCGCGCACGAAGCCACCACGAAAGTTGCTGCACAGTCAACGCAGCAAACTCTTGATGGATACGCCGATGAGCCTCAGCAGGAGGTAGGACGTATCACCGAGGACGAAGATCGCGCCACAGGTGCTGTGCGCTTGGGTGTTTACCTCTCGTACCTGCGTGCGATGATTGGCTCATCATGGAGAGCCCCGTTCATTCTCATAGCATTGATAACCACCACTGTAGGTCTAACACTACTACCAATGGCACAAATGTCGTGGCTTGGAAGCTGGACGGATGCGCATGCCTATCCAGGTGCTTCAACCGGATTCTGGTCGGGTCTGATTGGAAATACTGACGTTGGTGCAATCTCAACGCACGCTGCCCTGGTGATCTATGGTCTACTGGGTGTGCTCGTTCTCACGGCCTGTTATGGCGAGCGTCTCTTCTGGATGTATCGTGCAGCAAAGGCCGGCGTTCTCATTCATAACAAGGCGCTGAGCGGCGTGTTGAGCGCACCCTTAAGATTCTTCGACAGCACGCCGATGGGACGGATCCTCAATCGTTTTGCGCGCGACGTTGAGGGTGTAGATGACCACCTCTCGTGGAACTTTGAACAGTCAATTCGCTCGCTCGCACAAACGCTCGGAGCGCTTGTTCTGATCCTGACAATCATCCCGGTTGTTGTCGCTGTGGTTGTGCCCGTGCTTGCTCTGTATTACGTACTGCAACGCGACTACCGCAAGAGTGCGCGCGAGGCTAAGCGTTTGGAGTCGATCAGCAGGTCGGGCAGGTATGCGCATTTCAAGGAACTCGTAACCGGACTCGACGTGGTGCATGGGTTCGGCAAAGAGCAGTTCATGTTGAGCACGTACTACGACATCTTGGCTCGCTATCAACGTCAGTACTGGTGCAGCATTATGCTCAACCGATGGTTCAGCACCCGCGTGCCGCTTATCTCAGGGGGCGTATCACTCGCAACATGTGTGATCATTGTAATCGTTGCATGGACGGGTAGCATTCCAACTGGTATTGCCGGACTCGTCTTGACATATGCACTCAGCTTCTGGGGCAGCCTGAACTGGACCGTCCGCTCGTTTAGCGAAGTTGAATCTCGCATGACATCCGTTGAGCGCCTACTCACCTATGCTTCTATCGAACCCGAGCCACCTACCACATCCACACCTGTTCTATCAAGCACCATGCAATGGCCCACGCAAGGGGCTATCACGGTCGAGAATCTCTTTGTTCGTTATGCTCCACATCTGCCGCACGTGCTCAAGGGCATTTCGTTCTCTATCGAGCCCGCATCGACGGTGGGCATCATCGGTAGAACGGGCTCTGGCAAGAGCACGCTGTTTCAGACGCTGTTCCGCTTCGTGGAACCCGATGGTGGACGTGTGATGATTGATGGTGTCGACATCACAACGATCCCGCTTGAAACGCTGCGCAAGAACATCGCGATCATCCCACAAGACCCGACACTCTTCATCGGAACAATTCGTGCAAATGTAGATCGATTCAACACATGCACTGATGAAGGCGTCTGGGATGCTTTGCGTCGCGTGCAACTTGCAGATGTTGTGCGTGCGCTGCCAGGACAGCTCAACGCCGATGTCTTCGAAGGGGGCGTCAACTTCTCCCAGGGTCAGCGGCAGCTCCTCTGCATGGCCCGCGCCATTCTCACACGTGCGCGCATCATCGTGCTCGACGAAGCCACGGCAAGCGTTGATGTTGCAACCGATGCATTGATACAGCAGACGATTCGCGAAGAGTTGCAGGATGTAACGGTGCTCATCATTGCACACCGTCTGGACACGGTCTCCGATGCAGATATGATCATCGAGCTATCGGAAGGCATCATCGCCGCGATCACCAAACGTTGACCTCGCGCACGAGTGTTATGCCGAAGGTGTCGGCTACAGAGCGTTGAATATTCTCGGCAAGCTCTAGGACTTCTGATCCAACTGCTCCACCATGATTAACAAGCACAAGGGCCTGACGGTCGTGCACGCCGCATGATCCATGGCGAGCCCCTTTCCATCCACATTGCTCAATCAGCCACCCTGCTGCTACCTTCACTGTTCCGTCTGCCTGCGGATAGTTGGGAATGGTTGGATGCTTCTCCAGAAGTTGAGATGCCTGCTCTGAGGTGATAACAGGATTCATGAAGAACGAACCCGCGTTGCCAATTATACGTGGATCTGGAAGCTTGCGTGTGCGCACACTCACGACGGCGTTGTAGATATCGAGTGTTGTTGGCTCGATGATAGACATCGCAGCTAGCTCTTCCTGCACGTCTCGGTATGACGTCACGAGCTTTGGGTCGAGCGAGAGACGATAGGTAACTGACGTTATCATCACCTTGTCTCGCAGTTCTCGCTTAAACACACTTGTTCGATACCCAAAGTCACAATCAGCAGCAACGTACTTGCGGATTTCACCACTGTCGAAGTGAAAGGCTTCGAGTTCCTCAAATATGGATGCCTGCTCTACACCATAGGCTCCAATGTTCTGCATGGGTGCTGCACCAACCGTACCAGGAATGAGTGCGAGATTCTCCATGCCCGACCATCCCTTATGCACCGTCCAGGTGACGGCGTCGTGCCAGTTCTCACCACTGCCGAAGCGAATGTGTACATCACGCCTATCAACACACTCTGCGCGCTGATGCATATGGTTGATGATCACGAGTCCCGAAACATCGCCCGTAAGCAGCACATTGCTTCCGCTGCCGAGCACGCGCATGGCAAGCCCCTTATCATGGGCAAAAGCCACTGCTTCCTGCAGGTCTTGGAAATTAGTAACAACGACCGCATGCTCTGCTAGGGCTGAGCAGCCAAACGTTGTGAGTTCGCCGAGGCCGATATGGTGTCGGATGTTAAGCACTAGCGGGCAAGATGCATGATGGTCTTCACATAGCAAGCATCATCTGTGGTTACGACTACTGTATAGGGTCCGCTAGCAAGCCCGTTGCATGAGAGCTCTATGAGCTCGCCATTCGAAGGCAGATCAGCAACAATCGCTCCATGCAGAACATACAGTTGCACGCGGCGCACATAGGCAATGCTACGCACCTGAATCTTGTGACCCAACGCCATTACTGTAACCGACTCATCGTCATCGCTATACACCGACGCTGCACCTGGGCTCCAGCGGTAGGTAAGCCCTGACGTCATGTCGGTTTCATAGATCGTGGTGCTTGGATTTGTTTCGTACTCAAACGATGCAGTTGCCTCGCGTGCGCTGCCGCTTGGGAAGCGCACAACGGAGTTATCGAGCTCGTCAGCGCCACGCAAACCGATTTGCACGAACACGGGATACCACAGAGCAACAGGGCGTTGATAGACAAAGTCAACCGTGAAATTCTCGTGTATGCGAGCTTGAAACGTAAAACGTCCACTTATTTTTGCAACTCCTGTTGCTGGATCATATACGCGCGCAGCAAGCTCCTGCCATTCAATCACAACTATTCTGTTTGGCGCAGTTCCTTGAATCTCATAGGCAACATGCCACGGATTAGGAGCATTAGTATCCGGTACCAATTGTGTCCCCACTGGTGAGATCACCGCATCAACATCGTCCGTCATCTGCAGCGGCAACAGCGTGTATAGCGGCAGCTTGTTAGTACCCAGCGTTAGGAACCCATTGCGATAGACAGAGAGTGTTGTGCCACCGGTAGGCAAGGTAAACGGCAGTGTGATCTGCGAGATCACGTTTGTTGGCTTAGCGTAATTCTGCAGAATGATCGGTTCGAAAAGGGGCTTGTATGTACCTACACTGCGCGAGAAGGTATATGGACGCGCAAACAGTGGACGCTTGCGTTCCCGCTTTACAAGGAACGTAGACGGGACACCATAGAGTGGTACGATTGCATTATGCTCTTGATACCAGCGTGCATATACTGCAGTATCAATGTTCGTCCACGCTGAATACACGCGTGCTGCCGGTATGTTGTCAATCACGGCCACACCGTTCTCGGGAACAACATCAGCGGCAACGATTTCTCCTGCATCGTCGTCGTAGAGCCGGTACTCATCGCCCCCAGTAAGCCCCAGCGATGGAGCAGACGTGCGGTGAACAAATCCAGAACCAACGACAACAGTCACCGCTGAATCACTGGTTTTCACTCCCCTAAACTGGGCTGTTACAACAGAGGAGTCCAGATCGATGGTTAGCTCGCGCGATTGTGGTATAAATCTCCAGCCGATGGCACTGGGCACAACAACGTATGAGCCAGGAACGAGGTATCGCTCGTAAAGGGATGTGGATGTATGCTTATTCGTTGGACAGTCGTCCAACTCAAGCCGAAGTTGTGGACGGCTCATGAATCGATTAAGTACGACAGTATTGCCATTATTGACTGAATCGATCACAAAGCGCGCTAGAACTGCTTTACTGAGTGTAAGAACCAATTCTGAGCGTGACGATTCAACAAGAGTCGTGATAGATGCATCATCTTCAAATTCACCAATGCCGACGCGGATATAGGGCTTTGCAATATCAATGGTATACAGAGCTATACCGAGTGAATCAAACCTAACGCGTCCATTTAGGTCAGTGATCAGCGCCGACTGATTCGGCGCTTTCGGCAAACCGCCATAGAGATCGTTATCGATCAGTGTTATCGAGAGCTGCACTCCCTGTAATGGAAGCCCCTGCTGATCGCGAACAATCACAGTAAGAGAACTCGTGTCGTTGCGGCGTCCTGGCCTATCCGGACATTGCGCCTGCTCTATGTATGTGCGCAGAATAGGACGCTGACGTGGATGGAACTCCATCACAGACGTGCCTCCGTTTCTGCGCTGCATATGGCAGTACGACATGATCGTGCCGCGAGTCGGTCGCACCTCTTCAGACGTGTAACACAAACCTGATTCCGAAGTAATGCAGCTATCGAGAGGCTGCGGCCAGTAGCAGCTTTGCGTATGTATACCGCCACAGATGTGCCCTATCTCGTGGCACAGCACTTGAGCATCCC
Organism: Ignavibacteria bacterium; assembly: GCA_016873895.1. Classification (GTDB taxonomy): domain Bacteria; phylum Bacteroidota; class Ignavibacteria; order Kapaibacteriales; family Kapaibacteriaceae; genus UBA10438. The sequence continues at coordinate 36,670 of VGVV01000009.1, read as the reverse complement.
ACGACCACGTTGGATAATCTTCAGCTTCTGCGTTTACATCGATTGCACAATAACTCGCCCCCTGCTCACAAAGTCCACCAATTGAGCGAGCCACTCCTCCGGCTCCACCTCTTGCAGTAATCACAATGGCAACGTCGCGATCAACTGCTTGCATCGAGCGCTCATACTCATCAACGAACTCGCCAAGCAAACCAAAGACATCATGTTCAAGATCATATGGTGATTCGTCGGGTTCCCATACTCGCAGATTCGCAATGCGCAGTCGCACGTGCAGCTCCTGCTCATAAACGGCAGAACCAACGGCAATAAGGTGCGTAACATAAGCGCGGGCAGCCTCGACTGACCCCAACTCACGAACAAGATCGCCGTCACATTCAATCGCCAGGTCCAGGGTAAGCGTATCAGTAGACTGCACGTTATCAGCTGGCTTATGCGAACTCGTAACCATCTCGCGAATCAAAGGGCTCACAAGTTCTGGAGCAGTCCGGCATGTTGTTTCTCGAGAAGGGGCTAACAGCCGACGAAGAGAGCGCTCTCCTGGTAATTGATGCAGATCAAACCCGACTCCACGATCAAGAACCGTTACAACACATCCAAGTGTGCGGTCTATGGTTGCCACGACGCTGCGTCCAGCTTGATCGCTACCAGTATACGTGCACAACGCCAACGACGCAGCACTCGCTGCAACGACGTTGCTCTTGTGCATGGTTGCCACATACACATCACGTCCATCATTCGAAGGCAGAGACAGCTCCAGACTGGCAGGTCGTTTGCGAAGCACCTGGTCGATATCGACAATCGCGCTCTTCCGCTGTGCCTGCAATGAGTGAGGGCCCAGCATGAGTATCACGATGATTGTACAGGTGTGCTTCACATGGAACATCTTGATTATCGACGTGGCCCGAGCATATCCTCAGGACGCACCCATTCATCGAACTGCTCTTCTGTCAGAAGTCCAAACTTAACCGCCTCTTCCTTGAGCGTTGTTCCATTCTTGTGTGCTGTCTTGGCAATCTTTGCCGCATTATCATAGCCGATATGCGGGTTCAGCGCTGTTACTAGCATCAGTGTGTTCTGGTTGTAATAGTTCAAACGCTCAACGTTTGGTGTGATACCAACGGCGCAGTGCTCGTTAAACATCGTGCAGGTGTCTGCCAGCAAGCGAATGCTCTGCAAAACATTGTAGATGATCACTGGCTTAAAGACGTTGAGCTCGAAGTTGCCTGATGCACCACCAACGTTCACAGCAACATCATTCCCAAAGACTTGTGCAGCAACCATCGTCATGGCTTCGCTCTGCGTTGGGTTAACCTTGCCCGGCATGATTGAGGAACCCGGCTCATTTTCAGGAATCGAGATCTCACCAAATCCGCAGCGAGGTCCGGATGCCATCCAACGAATATCATTGGCAATCTTCATCAGCGATGCTGCAAGCGTCTTCAGAGCCCCATGTAAAAAGACCAGAGCATCGTGCGCGGCAAGCGCCTCGAACTTGTTCGGCGCGCTAACGAACGGCAGGTTCGTGAGCTCGCTGATCTTGGCTGCAGAACGTACCGCGAACTCAGGATGTGTATTTAGTCCAGTACCCACAGCCGTACCACCGAGCGCAAGCTCGTAAACGCCGCCGAGGGCATGTTCGATGCGAGCGATGTCGTTTGTGAGGGCTTGAACATAGCCAGAGAATTCCTGACCCAGCGTGATTGGAGTTGCATCCATAAGGTGGGTGCGACCGCTCTTAATAAGTGGCGCAAACTCCTTTGCTTTGGCATCAAGCGTATCGCGCAGCGCACGAAGGGCTGGCAACAGACGCGATGTTGAAGCAATACCGGCAGCAATGTGCATAGCCGTTGGATATGTGTCGTTTGAGCTTTGAGACTTGTTCACGTCGTCGTTGGGGTGAACAGGCTTTTTGGAACCTAGCTCTCCACCAGCGATCTCGATCGCACGATTGGCAATCACCTCGTTTACGTTCATGTTCGTCTGCGTGCCAGATCCTGTCTGCCAGACGCTTAACGGGAAATGCTCAAAGAGTTTACCGTCGATCACTTCATCAGCCGACTGCACAATCAGATCGCGTTTGCTGGCCTCGAGTACGCCAAGATCTGCGTTTACCATAGCCGCAGCCTTCTTGAGTATCGCCATGGCCTGAATCACTTCATTGGGCATACGCTCTTCACCGATTGCAAAGTGAATCAGTGAACGTGCTGTTTGAGCTCCATAGTAAGCTGTCGAGGGAACGCCGATTTCCCCCATGGTGTCGCGTTCGATGCGTGTTGACATAGATGTAACGATGGTAATGATGTGTGAAAGAATAATTGCAAAACTACAAGGGGCTTACCAGACAAGCGTGCCCGAAATGCGAAGTGCCTCTACAGCAGAAACAAATGTTTCATGCTCCAATTGGGCAATACGCAACGCAGCATCGAGGGCTGTCTGTTGGGCTTGGCGAACTTCAATGTCGTAGACTAAGCCTTGCTCGAATGATACAAGTGCGGCCGCAGCGTTCTTCTGAGCCGCCTGGTAAGACTCACGTTCGATTGATAAGAGCTCAATTCCTTGCCGGAAGCGTTCATAGGCTTGCGTTATGCGCGAACGCTGCTCACGAAGACCTTCTTCAACAAGAATCTGCCTACGCTGTGTTTCGACGCGAGCAAGCTCGGATGCTGCCTTGTCTGACTGACCCCGAAAGAGATTGTACCGAAGCGTTAGACCGGCATTCCAGCCAGTTGTGCGGTTATCGAGTATGAATCCCGCCTCTGTAGTGTTATTCGTGTATTGGTAGCCCCCTGTTAGGTCTAGCCGTGGCCAAAACGCAGCGTTCAACTCGCGCTCACGAGCCTTTGCCGCATCAACAGCAAGCTCTGCACTAACGAGCTCAGGATTACGCTTAGAGAGCTCAGTTAGGAGCGATTCAAGATCTGGCAAGGACGGCGTAGTGATGTTCGTATCGAGTATTGCCGAGGCGGTGTCTGATTCACCGATCGATGCGTACAATGCAATGCGTGCATTCGCATAACTAGTCTCTGCACGACGCATCATACTGGCGATGGCGTTGCGATCAATGCGTGCTTGGGACAGCTGCGTGCCGCTTGCAGATCCGATGTCTTTGCGCAGCGAGATGATCGACAAACGCTTGTCTGCAAGTGCAAGGGCCGCACGAAGGTCGTCGATCTGGTGACGAGCCACAATGGCCGTTGCATAACGCGTCATGACATCGGCGATAACCGCAGCAAACTGACCTCTTGCACGCTCGCGCTCGCTCTGTGCCATGAGTGCAAACTGGTCATCAACGGCATACATCCGAAAGCCATCAAAGAGCGTCCACTGCATCACCGCAGCCGCATTCATGTTAGTGAAGCCGGCGTTGTCACGATTGATAACAACACCACTGACCGTTGTTTGTGCAACGTTGTTAGCGCCTCGGGTAGCGCTGCTCTGCACATCTGCTGTCGGTAGGTACACCGAGTGGGACTGCATGGCACGCAGAGAGGCCGCAGTTGAATCTAGTTTGGCGATGCGGACGAGTCCGTTGTTCTCGATTGCCGACTTCACCGCATCTGCCATCGAAAGCGTTTGAGCAGATGCCGGCGTGGCACCAGTTACCAATGCCACAAGTACAAGCACAGTCGTCAAGGGGCTTGCGTCACCCTGTGCAGAGGTGCGTTTGAGCTTCGACAACAAGACATACAACGATGGCAGCACCAATAGCGTAAGAAATGTCGCGATGAACATGCCTCCTACCACTGCAACGCCAAGGCCCATGCGGCTGGTCGAGGCTGCGCCAAGCGAAAACGCAATCGGCGCAGCTCCAAGGATCGTTGCAAGGGATGTCATCAAGATTGGACGGAAGCGCGACTGCGCGGAGGCAAGTGCTGCTTCTGTCCACGTTGCGCCGTGCTCGCGCTGCTGGTTGGCAAACTCAACAATGAGAATACCATTCTTCGTAACAAGTCCGATAAGCGCAATACATCCGATCTGCGAGAAAATGTTCAATGTCTCACCAGCAAACCAGAGGGAAAGTACCGCCCCAGAGAGTGCGAGAGGCACAGTGAGCATGATCGTAAGCGGGTCTACCCAACTCTCAAACTGAGCTGCCAGAATCAAGTACACGAGTACCAGTGAAACGATGAAGGCGAAGAGCAAACTCGACGAACTCTCGCGGAAATCGCGAGAAGAGCCTGTGAGTGTTGTTGATAGTTCATCACCAACAACAGATTTGATAGCCCCTTCCATTGCCTTGATCCCATCGGCAATCGTCGCACCCGGCGCAAGACCAGCACTAATCGTGGCGCTTGATGAACGGTTGTAGCGATAGAGTTGCGGTGGCACACTGTTTTCGCGCAGCAGAACAAGATCTGCCAACGGCACCAATTCACCGCTTTGTGATCGCACCGAGAGCTGACGCACATCTTCTGGTGTTGAACGCTGCGTGCGTTCGAGTTCACCAATAACTTGATACTGTTTACCATCACGTGTGATGTAGCCAAAGCGCTGTCCAGAGAGCCCAGCCTGGATTACAGATGCAATGTCTGCTGCACTTACACCTAACTCTCGAGCACGACCGCGATCGATCTCGATAACAAGTTCAGGTTTTGTGAACTTCAAGTTCACGTCCACAACGCTTAATGTTGGGTCTTTCTGTGCGACATCAAGTATATCGGGAAGCCTAGCGCGCAGCTGTTCCATCTTATTTGCCAGAAGCACAACCTGAACTGGCAGTCCAGCGCGCTGGACAGTAGAGATTGTCTGCTCTTGGATCACCACTGCTCGCGCTGCAGACTCGTTCTTCATCTGTGCGGTAAGCTTACGTGCGATCTGCATCTGCGTTCGGTTGCGAGTTTCTGGATCGTTGAGCAACACGCGAGAGAATCCACCGTTTGCACCGCCGGCAAGAAAGAACGGAGAAGTAACTGTAAGCACAAGTTTGCGCTCGGGTACAGCACGCTCAACCGTTGTACGTATCGAGTCCATGATCACGTTCATACGATCGTAGGTAGTGCCCTCGGGAGCCGTTACGGTAACAGTCATTGCACTGCGATCTTCAAGCGGCGCCAGCTCGCTCTTCAGCAATGCACCAACGCCGATAATCGTCCCAACGGCTATGATCATCGCGACAACAGCAATCCATGACCGCCGCATGACGGTGGCTGCAAGCACGCCGTAGGTTGATGTCATCCATTGGAATGCAGGTTCTGTAGCACGGTAGAGTATACCTTCATTCTCGACTGGACGCAGTAGCTTGGCACTCATCATGGGCGTGAGTGTGAGAGAAACAAGAGCCGAGACAAGGATCGACGAGGCAAGCACCACGCCGAATTCACGGAAGAGCTGACCAGTGATTCCCTGCAGAAAAATGATCGGCAAGAACACCACGGCAAGCGTGATTGTTGTTGAGATGATTGCAAATGTGATCTCTGATGAGCCCCGTTCACCCGCCTCGATATTGGACTCGCCGCGCTCGATGCGCTTGTAAATGTTCTCCATCATCACAATAGCATCGTCAACAACAAGGCCTGTGGCGAGAACCACACCCAAGAGCGTTAGCAAGTTGATCGAGAAGCCGAAGATCCACAGGAAGAAGAAGGAAGAAATCAGCGAGACCGGGATGGCTATCACTGGGATAAATGTGGCTCGAAAAGAGCGCAAGAACAAGAAGATGATCAATACAACGAGTACAAAGGCAATCACGATGGTTTCCTGAACCTCGAGAATTGCAGCACGAATAAAGTCTGTTGTGTCGAATGCAACATCGAGCGCAATATCTGATGGTACATTGGCCTTAAGATCTGCATATCGACGCTGGAACTCGTCCGAGATGTCAACTTGGTTCGCACCAGGCTGCGGTGAAATGGCAAGAGCAACCATGGCCACGCCATCACGCTTAAGAATTGTGCGTTCGTTTTCAGCACCCAAATACACACGCGCTACATCGACTAATCGGATGCTACCGTCGGGCGTGGCACGCAGAATCACTTGTTCGAACTGCTCGATAGAAATCAAACGACCCAATGTGCGAAGAGACAACTCAGTGTTGTCACCTTCAATGCGCCCAGCTGGGAGTTCAACATTTTCTCTCTGCAGGGCTGTGCGGACGTCTGTTGACGTTAAACCATACCCGGCCAATTTGGACGGATCCATAACCACACGCATAGCATACTTGCGCTCGCCCCATATCGTGATCGAACCAACGCCGGTGATTGTTTGTAATCGCTCCTTTAGCACATTGGCAGCATAAGCGCTCAGTTCATTCAGTGTTCGTCCCCTGCTTTGCACCGTCATCACAAGAATGGCATTGCCGTTTGCGTCTGCCTTAGCCACAACCGGTGGATCGACATCTTGAGGTAACTGCCGCTTGCTGCGCTCAACACGATCGCGAACATCATTCGCAGCCTGCTCAAGATCTCGTCCAAGCTCGAACTCTACCGTTATCGTCGAGCGTCCGTCTGAGCTCGACGAGGTAAGCGATTTGATACCATCGATACCGTTGATTGACTCTTCAAGGGGCTCGGTGATTTGCGACTCGATAACGTCTGCATTGGCACCCGTGTAGCTCGTCGTGACCGTGATATTCGGCGGATCCACATTGGGGAACTGACGCACGCCAAGGAACGACGCACCAACAGCACCAAGCAGAACGATCAGCAGGCTCACAACGGTAGCTGCTGCCGGACGGCGTATCGAGAAGACACTAATGTTCATCTGTTCGTCACCTCGACCGGCTTGCCGGGTTTTACGAAGAGAATGCCCGAGGTTATCACGGTATCTCCAGCGTGAATACCACTCATGATATGAACCTTGTTCGCCGTTCTGGAACCTAATTCCACATCACATTTTTCTGCCGCACCACCGCGCACTCTGAATACAGTTGCACCGCGCATGTCTTGCACCACTGATTCAGTAGGAACAAGGATTGCGTCTGGCACGGATTGCCGCTGCAGAAGTACTTCTGCATACTGACCGCTAGCAATACCAGATGAAACTGATAGCTTGGCCCGAACTCGCTGTGTGCGTGTCTGCGGATCCAATTCGGGTTCAATCGCAGTTACCGTGGCTGGGTGAAACATGGCAGATGCCATGCCTCGAACTCGAACACCTACCTTACTGCCTATCCGGAGGCTTGCAATGTATCGTTCAGGCACGCGAAAGTCTGTATTGAGCGCATTCGTGCTTGTAAGCGTAGAAATCAGTGTGGCAGAGCTAACCACAGCCCCATTACTAATCATTCGCAGGCCCATTTTTCCAGCAAAGGGGGCTCGCAGCTCGGTCTTCTCGATCTGAGCCTGCACCTCGGCAAGTTCACTCGTGCGCATTGCCTCGGCAGCAACTGCTGCCTCATAGTCCTCCTCTGATACCCCATCGACAGCCTTCAGCTTTACCAAACGCTCAATACGCTTACGCTCAACTTGCAATTGAGTGAGAATTCGAGACTTCTTGGCCTGGAGATCGGCATCATTGAGCTTCACAAGCAACTGCCCAGGAGCAACGTCTCGTCCCTCTTGGAACAGTATCTTTACTACGCGCCCGCTGATTTCAGACCGGATATCTACTAAGTTTTCGGCACTCACACTTCCTGTTAACTGCACAGTATCGACAAAGGTCTCTGGCTGCACCACAATCACATGTACCTGGGGTGGTGTAAGCCCCTTACCCGAGCTTCCCCCTGTGGTTGGGGGGGCCGATGACGTCCCGTGTGTGATACGATGCTGCACAGCATAAGCCAGTGCAAGGACCACAATGAGGATAACAATTGGTAGTGGCTTGAGTTTCATGTCACAAACTTCGCCATAATTTGCGGTTCTTTCCGTCTACAGGCGCAAAGCAAACGAACTAACTACATCTGTTTGGAGTTTCTAATGAACATGAAAATCACCATGCTTTTAACCATCCTTATGGTACCTGTTATTGCCTTTGCGGCAGAACAAAAAATGTCCCTCAAAGTCAGTGGCAATTGTGGTTCGTGCAAGAAGCGCATCGTTAAGGCTGCCAGCACGATCGACGGCGTAACTGACGCATCGTGGGACAAGTCGAAAAAAGTCTTTACGGCAACAATAGATGATGGCAAGACCAATGTTGAAACTGTAAAGAGGGCCATACTTGAAGCTGGTTACGATGTTGAAGATGCCAAGGGCAACGACGAAGCTTATAGCAAGCTGCCAGAATGTTGCAGGTATCGCGACGTAAGCCACGATTGAATCGTATTTTCGCGCCGTCACAAACTCATTTCAAACCCCATACTTATCAGCCCAACATATGCATCGCGACGTGTTTGAGAACCGGCACCACGGACGTTCCAACGAAGATCTTTCTGCAATGCTCTCCACAGTCAACGCTTCGTCGATAGACGAACTCATTGACCAAACAGTACCCACCCAGATTCGGCTTGCTAAGCCGCTAGATCTGCCGTCGCCACTGACTGAAGTGGAAATGCTGGCCGAACTCAAATCAATCGCCTCTTTGAACAAGACTGCAAGGTCGTTCATAGGCATGGGGTATTGCGATACGCACACTCCACCGGTAATTCTGCGCAACCTGATCGAGAATCCAGGTTGGTACACGCAGTACACCCCATACCAGGCTGAAATCGCTCAAGGACGTTTGGAATCACTTCTGAACTTCCAAACGATGGTTACAGACCTAACAAAGATGGACATCGCTGGTGCGTCACTCTTGGACGAAGCAACAGCCGCGGCTGAGGCAATGCACCTGATGTACGCAGCGCGCTCGCCACAGGTGAAGAATGCAGACACCCTGTTCGTAGATGCGAATGTCTTCCCGCAAACACTCGACCTGCTGATCACACGTGCAACACCACTCAACATCAAGGTACTCGTAGGGGATTGGAAGACCGTAACATTCGATGAGTCGATCTTTGGCGCATACGTGCAGTACCCTGCTGGCGATGGAACCCTTTGCGAGTATCAGGAACTCTGTGACAGAGCACACGCAACCGGAGCAATGGTTACCGTCGGAACAGACCTCTTGGCCCTGACGATGATTACACCTCCGGGCGAGTTTGGAGCCGACATTGCCGTTGGCTCGGCGCAGCGTTTGGGAGTTCCTCTGGGCTACGGCGGACCTCATGCGGCGTTTCTTGCCACACGTGAGCAATACAAGCGGATGATGCCGGGCCGCATCATTGGCGTAAGCGTTGATGCGCAAGGCAGCCTTGCCCTACGCATGGCGCTCCAGACACGCGAGCAGCACATCCGTCGCGATAAGGCTACATCAAACATCTGCACAGCACAAGCACTGCTTGCTAACGTTTCGGCCATGTTCGGTGTGTACCATGGTCCGCAAGGCCTGCGCGGCATAGCCGAGCGCATCCACACGCTAACATCGGCCTTTGTCAAGGGGCTTGCAACGATGGGTTACACAACGTGTAACGCTTCTGCGTTCGACACCGTATGTGTCAACGCCGACCAAGCTGCCGTTCGCACTCTTGCAGAAGAACAGCTGGTGAATTTCCGCTATTACGATACCTGTTCATGTGTAGGTGTTTCATTTGATGAAACAACAACGGTTGCGGACCTGCAGGATATTCTCAACATTTTCGCTGCAGCAAAACAGTCTAGTGCTCCAAATGCAAACGACCTCGTTGGATCGGCCGCGAGTTTGATTCCTGCCTCGCTCAAAAGAACGTCGACATACATGGCTCATCCAGTGTTCAACAGCTATCACACAGAACACGAGATGTTGCGCTATCTCAAGCGCCTTGAGAATAAAGACCTCTCCCTGGCGCACTCCATGATTGCATTGGGTTCGTGCACGATGAAGCTCAATGCCACGGCCGAAATGATTCCAATCACGTGGCCAGAGTTTAACAAGGTGCACCCGTTTGCCCCGCTAAGCCAAACTCAAGGCTATCAGCGCATCTTCCGCGAGTTGTCAGACTGGCTCAACGAGGTTACTGGCTTTGATGCATGCTCCCTGCAGCCGAATGCCGGCGCACAAGGCGAGTATGCCGGACTTCTGACCATCCGCGAGTTTCACATCGCACGTGGGGAAGGACATCGCAACATTGTCCTGATTCCGTCTTCAGCACATGGCACGAATCCTGCATCAGCAGTTATGGCTGGCATGAAGGTTGTCGTTGTCAAGGCAGATGCACATGGTCACGTAGACGTCGAAGACCTGCGCGCACAAGCCGAAGCACACTCAGGGAATTTGTCGGCATTGATGGTCACGTACCCATCAACACACGGCGTGTTTGAAGAGGCAATCAAGGACATTTGCGAGATCGTTCACCAGCATGGTGGACGTGTCTATATGGACGGTGCAAACATGAACGCACAGGTAGGTCTCACGTCTCCGCGCGCTATCGGCGCCGATGTGTGTCACCTAAATCTGCATAAGACATTCTGCATCCCTCATGGAGGGGGCGGACCTGGCATGGGCCCTATCTGCTGTACAGCAGAGTTAGCCCCGTACCTGCCTTCTCACGTAATCGTTGCTCCGAACAATAATCCAAAGCAGGGTCCGGCAAACGCTGTCAGCGCAGCACCATGGGGCTCTGCATCAATCCTGCTTATTTCCTGGGCCTATATCCGCATGATGGGCGGAGAAGGTCTAACAAACGCAACAAAACTTGCAATCCTAAATGCCAACTACATCAAGAGTAGACTCGACGACGAGTACTCGATCCTGTACACAGGCACAAACGGACGCTGCGCACACGAGATGATCATTGATTTGCGTGAGTTCAAGCAGCGTGGTGGTATCGAAGCCGAAGACGTTGCAAAGCGCATGATGGACTATGGTTTCCATGCGCCGACGCTGAGTTTCCCTGTTGCCGGCACGATCATGATCGAGCCAACAGAAAGCGAAAGCAAGGCAGAGCTGGATCGTTTTGTGGACATGCTTCTCGCAATCCGTAAAGAAATTGAGGATGTCTGTACAGGTGCAGTCGATGCAAACGACAACACGCTCAAGCATGCGCCGCACACCATGTACGTTGTGACGGCAGATACGTGGGATCGTCCGTACACTCGCGCTCAGGCGGCCTTCCCGTTGCCGTGGGTTCGTGACAGAAAGTTCTGGCCAAGTATCGGTCGTGTAGACAATGCCCAGGGCGATCGCGTACTGATCTGCACATGTCCGTCGATCGAGGAATACGCCTAAGCGTGCTGCCGATCTACGACGTCCTCGAAGACATTCGAGACGCACTGCGTACGTCTACTACATGCATCCTTGAGGCCCCACCTGGGGCCGGCAAGACTACCATCGTTCCATTGGAGTTGCTCAACGAGCAGTGGTTGGACGGAGGTTCCATCATTGTTGTCGAGCCTCGCCGTATTGCGGCAAAGGCTGCAGCACGGCGTATGTCTGAGTTACTCAAGCAAGACGTAGGATCTACCGTGGGCTATCGCATGCGCATGGAAACATGTGTTGGCAAGACCACGCAGATCGAGGTTGTTACCGAAGGCATCCTTACGCGCAGGCTCACCAGAGATCCAGAGCTCAATGGCGTTGGTCTGGTGATCTTCGACGAAGTTCACGAGCGGTCTCTTCAAGCCGATACGGGGCTCGCATTCGTGCAGATGATGCGCTCGCTATTGCGTCCAGACCTGAAGCTCATGGTGATGTCGGCTACACTAGCATCTCTCGACTTCTCGCACGTACTTCCCGATGCCGTTACCGTTAAGAGTAAGGGGCGCATGTTCCCCGTGGACATAACGTATGCTCAGAAGACACTTGAACGTCCGCTGCATCAAGAAATGGCCGCTGCTATTGAGCGTGCCATGCAGCAGCATGATGGCGACGTTTTGTGCTTCCTGCCAGGATTCCATGAACAACGGCTAACCAAAGAGCTTGTGGACCGTCACGCAGAAAGTCTTGGCAATCCAGAGATTTTGCTGCTTCACGGCAATCTGACAACCGAGGAACAGGACCGTGCTTTGCGTCCAGCCGGAGCGCGCAGACGAGTCGTACTCTCAACGGCCATCGCCGAAACCTCTGTAACTATCGACGGTGTGCGCGTCGTAATCGATGGGGGATACTCGCGTGAGCCACGCTTTGATGCACGCTCTGGGTTATCACACCTTACCACAGTGCGCGTATCAAAAGACGCAGCAGAACAGCGCGCCGGACGTGCTGGACGAACCTCTCCGGGTGTTTGCATGCGATTGTGGACACAGCGAGAGCACGATCAGCTACCACAGCGCCGTGCTCCAGAAATCCTGACGTCCGACCTGGCGTCCATGGTTCTTGAAGCCGCTGCTATAGGCATAGATCCAGAAGCACTTACATGGATAGATCAGCCCCCTGCAAGCTCACTAGCCCAAGCGCGAGAGATACTGCAGATGCTGCACGCCGTTAACAGGGAGGGCACCATTACCGAGCGCGGCAGGCGTATGCTGGAACACGGAGCCCATCCTCGTATTGCATCCATGCTGGCTATGGCGCAGTATCATGAATTGTCGATGAACACAGCCGCTACGGTGGCAGCATTGCTTGGTGAGCGCGACATTATCAAGCATGACAACGACCGCGACATTCGCAGGCGGATTGATGCCGTGTGGGGGGCACACGACATCTCTGCAGATAAGGGGCTCGTAGTAGCTGCGCGGCGCAGACGCGACAATTTTCGCATTCCCAAAATGGCGCAAGCCAACATCGACGATGCAGGAATGCTGGTTGCGCTTGCCTATCCAGATCGCGTGGCTATGAATAAGGGTGGCGGACGTTTCCTGATGCGCAATGGCCGTGCGGTGTCGATGCATCAAGCAGACATGCTCTCCAAGCAAGAATGGCTTGCTATTGCCGAACTCGACGGTTCGCTGTCCGAATCGCGCATTGCTTTGGCTGCTCCCCTATCACGCAGAGAAATCGAGAAGATTTTCTCGCAAGATATTGCTACGATACACCAAGCTGGATGGGTAGAGAAAGAACAGCGTATCGTTGCTCGCGAGCTGGACATGCTTGGGTCGATAGCCGTTGCAAGTCGGAATGCACAATCGATTTCAGAGCAGGACGCCCAAGATGCATTCATGGAGTTATTGCGAGCCAAGGGGCCAGCACTTCTCAATTGGACGGAAGAGGCACATCGGTTGCGGAGCCGGGTAGATTTTGCTCTAGCGCATGGCTGTATCGAAGGAATTGACTGGTCTGATGAAGCTCTGTTGTCTTCACTAGAAGTGTGGTTTGCGCCATCCTGTGCCAGGTGCCGAACGATACAGGACCTTCAAAAGCTCAATGTTGCCGAGATGCTTGGTCAAACATTGACCTTTGCACAACGAGCAAACATAAACAGAGGAGCACCGGAATACTACAAGCCCCCTAAGGGTCGAGAAGTACTGATAGATTACTCCAACACTGCACAGCCAACGGTTGCCGTTCGCTTGCAGTTTATGATTGGTGTTCGATCGAATCCTAAGGTGGCAAACGGTAATGTGCCCCTAACTATTGAGCTCCTATCCCCTGCCGATAGGCCGTTACAGATAACTACTGATATCGGTGGCTTTTGGAGGGGTTCATACGCAGCGGTGCGAAAAGAGATGAAGGGGCGTTATCCCAAGCACGACTGGCCCGAGAATCCGTAGATTGCGGACACGAAAAACGGCGGCTATATGCGACTACTTATCATCACATTGTTTCTTTGTTCGGGCATGCTCTGCACTGCTCAACGTCCGTGGGCACTGCGCTCGCCAATGCTGGCTGGGCCAAAACCTACGGTAGTGAACGCTGCTTCGAGCGTATTTGTCTTTGATACTGCAGCAATGCGAACCTTTGACCACGGCACCACGTGGGATCCTGTTACTGGCTATGCGGGTAAGATGTGCGGCATCACGGACTTTACTGCTGGTCTTACTCTACTAACATCGTATACGGAAGTCGATCGCACGGTGCACATGTATTTCTCAATTGGCGGCGCCGCATGGACGTCTTTCATTGAATTCGCCGATGCAGCTCGCCCGATTGGAATCACGGCGTCAACTACAGAATGGTTCCTTGCATTTGAGAATTCGAACCAGATGTACGTTTACGGAGACCAGCTCAACAAGGTTTCGTTGCCACCTTCAACCAATGTAGCAGGCATCAAATACTGGGAAGGACAACTGTTAGTTCTCGACTCAGAAAAGGGGCTGTATATAAGTTCCGACAAAGGCTCAACGTGGCAGTTTGCCGCGATTACGGGGGGTGTTGCGTTGCATGCCTCTGCGATGGGAGTCTTCTTGGCAACAAACAGTGGGGTTGTAAGCGTTGATATCCCTTCACGTAAAGTTACACAGGTTGGCACATGGCCTGCAGGGGCTACGGCCCCGCGCATTGCCGATGTTGACAACCACATCAGTGCTTTGTATGCGTATAGCGATGATGGCACATTCCAGCTGTATCGTCTGCTTGGACAGAAATGGGAGCCAACTGGATATCCACTTCCTGGTACCAAGGCAAATCGCTCCGCGTCGGTTCTTACAATCGACGCAGGATATGCGGTTCTTGCCCACGCTCTAATAGAGGGCCATAAAGACTCTGCCGGAGTGTACGTGTATGATCTAAACGACTTTACAAACGTTGACAACCAAGAATTGCCGAGTTCAGTAGCACCACGAATTGTTGGAGATGTTATTCATCTGGTTCCCGAAACAGATGTGTCCCAGCCAATTCAAGTTTGGTCGCTGCGCGGAGAGCTGGTGTGTGAGATTCCTGTACATAGCAACAGTGTTGATGTCTCAGCTCTTACGAAGGGTACATTCATAATCCGGGTACAGCGGCGTGCGTCGAACCAGCCTTGGAACATTGTGGTGAGCCGGTAGGTGTATACATGCCTCGTCTGACAAACGCACAAAAACAGCAACAGCAAGAGCAAAAGCGTTTCATGACGCGAAAGCGCCTTGTGCTCATCGTCACATTGTCGATAGCCGTAGCCCTCTTCGTGCTTCTCTCTCCCTATGGAGTTATAAAGAGATGGCAGCTTACATCGGATACAACAATGCTCTCAACGGAGCTGTACAACCAGCGAGTTGTCTCAGATAGTCTTCGCAACGTGATTCGCTCGCTGGAATCGGACACCACAGAAATAGAGCGTTTAGCAAGAGAGCGCTATGGTTATGTCCGCGAGGGTGAAGATGTATACGTTATAAAATCAGATAGTGCACAATGAAAGCTATCCAGATTATCATACTGTCACTCGTTCTTGTTTCATGTTCAACGGTGAGGTCTCCAATGGTACGCACATTCATCGCTCCCAACGCATCTGCACCAATCGGGCCATACTCACATGGTGCCGAATGTCAAGGTCGACTCTTTTTCATGAGTGGCGTAATCGCCTTACGTACTGATGGCTCAATGGTCGAAGGTACTATTCAGGATCAAACCAAGCAGATTTTTAACAACATCCGAAACGTACTCGCATCTCAGGGCGGCACGCTGGATAATGTTGCAAAGACAACTGTGTTTCTGCAGTCAATGAATGACTTTGCAGGCATGAACGAAATCTATGCTGCAGAGATGGGAGATCATCGACCAGCACGCAGTGCCGTGGAGGTCTCGAGGTTGCCGAAGAATGCACTTGTCGAAATCGAGGTAATCGCATGCCTGCCATAGTTATGGCAATGATATGCGCTGCAGTATGCTGCTCGGCTAACGTTGCAGATACGATAACGGTAGCGCCTAGATCACCGTCTACCGCTGTGTTGTATTCATTTGTCTTCCCCGGCATGGGGCAGTACTTCAACGAGTCGTATTGGAAGGTGCCCATTTTTGCAGGTGCCGCAGTTACGTCTGGGTATTTCATCGTGGCTAATCAATCAAGTTTTTCTGCAGCTGCTCAGGAATATGACGCAGCCATTGCTAGCGGACAGAGTGCAGGCCTAACGAGCACTCTTTTGCGACGTCGTGAGTTCTATCGAAACAATCGAGACGTAGCTGGCTTAGCGCTTCTTCTCACATATGCACTTGCAGCGGTGGACGCGTATGTTGGTGCCAATCTCCATGACTTCAATGTAGATCCAACTCTTTCCATGAGTCTCTCTCCCACGCCCACAAGCCCCCTTGCATTAAATCTTCAAGTGCGCTTCTAATACTCACTATTTTTGCCCATGCAGCGTTTCCTTCTCTCCATTATTGCCATGGTCGCCAGTACTTGGGCCAACGCACAAGAACCAACTGAGCAGCTAGGACTGCGGTTGAATGTTGGCTTTGGGTCAACATCACATTCAGGAGCCCTGCATGCCACAAATGGCATCATCGACTGCGGAGAGATTTCCCTAGGAAGTGGAACGGGGCTTGTTGGATCTGCAGGTCTTGAAGTCCCGCTCAGTACGTCGATTGGACTTGGACTTGATATAGGGTTTGCTCAGCGAGGTGGCGTGTTCACCCGTGAAAACGCGTATCCGCTGCGTGATTCACTTACTGGTACTGAAGTAAACATGTTAGCAGCTCATACGCTGCGAACAACATTGAACACACTGGATCTCTGGCCACAGCTGATTATTCCAGTAATCGGAACAATGAACAGGCGCATTCTCGGTATTCAAGTAGGACCTCGTTTTGCATTGGTGCAGACGGCATCCTACCAACAAGAAGAATCTGTGATTTCGCCAGACAACACCTATTTCATTGAAAACGGGCTAGCACTGCAGTCTCGGATTATTGACCAAGACAACTTTGCAGCTGCATCGTCTATGCTTATGGGTGTAACCGTATCTATGGAGTCGATGATTGGATTAAGTAAGCGAGTGTCAATTGTTCCGCGGCTATCATACGACTATTTTTTTTCAAGCGCATTGTCGGATGTGAAATGGGCGGTAACCGGCTTGCGAGGAGAGATTGGTCTTCGCTGGTCTATTCCTTCGTCTGAGCCAGAGTTTATCCCACCGCCACCTCCGCCACCTCCGGTTATTGTAAAGCAAGAACCGCCAGTCTACGCAAAACCGAGTATTGTGTTAGAGACTTCCCCGTTTTCCGGTGAGATTGTCACAGGAGATGTGCTGCGCGCTTCGGTTCCAATTGTGAACGCAGTATTCTTTGATAGTGCCTCTGCAGAAATCACGAGCAATTACCGTCGCACCCGAGATGGATCGATCGTGAGCTCCGACGCAGTCGAGGCGCACAACTGGATAATGGTGCGTATCGCAAACATCGTGGCACAAAATCCGCAGGCGCGCATCGTTCTCGAAGGATCTACAAGTGGCGTTTCCAATGAACAGAATGCTGCACTTCCAAAGCTGCGTGCAGAGAACGTGCGTGATGTTCTGGAAGAATTAGGTGTGCCCCCAACATCGATTACGGTGAAAGCATTAACAACACCGCGCATTGCTTCGAACAATGACTTGGCAGGTGGTCGTACTGAGAATCGTCGCGTAGATATTCTCGTCATCAATGCTCCACTTCAACGATGGGTACAAACTGAAGAGTTCGCTGAGGCACGTGGTAGTTTCAAGATAACGTCATCGTACCTGGGCGGAGATCCAACTCAGCGTCCGGAGCAGGTTACATATACCGTCTTCGATACAGACACCGTTGTTGCGCTCACTGCTGTTTCAACAACCAAATTCCTTGTTGTACCAACCGGTGCCTCCACAAATTCGATAAGTATCCCTGTGCGCGCATCAGCTGGGGGTACAGCATCTGCCCGTAACGTAGACGTAGACCTTACGAAGCTTAGCCGCAGACGTATTGCGCTTCGAGCAGATGCATTTGAGGCTGTTTTGCGATTTGACTACAATAGCTCGGAGTTAACTGAAGATGTCAAGATCCTGCTGCAGCAATTAGCCGACCAATTGCCAGAGGGTTCGACTATTACGGTAGATGGAAGCGCAGACGTTTTGGGAACGCAAGAACGCAACCGTGTGCTCTCCGATTCGCGTGCTGCTACAACACAGACATATCTTCGATCTATCACGAAAAAGAACTTTACATTCACGTCGTCGTCGCAGAACAAATCGTTCTCCAACGATACACCTCAAGGACGTTTTCTCAATCGAAACATTCGTATTCGAGTTACAACGCCTTAGGACTCTGAATCGCTGCCTTTAGACTCTGGCAGCATGCCCATTTGCCGTTTCAATTCGAGTAGGTCATTATCTACCTGACCGGAAGAGCTCAGTTGTTTGAACTGTTCGTCAAGTGCTGTGTTTTCGCTTGCTAACTGTTCGAAAGCACTTGCTTCAGCCTCGAGCTTTTCAATCTTCGATTCGAACTTATCGAACTTGCTGAACGCATCAGTGCCAACGCCAGTAGCAGCCTGTGCTAGTTGCTTCTGTGCCTTTGCCGCCTGCGATCTGGCAACCAGTGTACTCTGACGAGCGCGAGCCTCATCGAGCTTACGCTTCAGCGCGTTGAGCTGTTCTCTCATGGTTGTTGTTGCCTGCCGAGCCTGTTCAACACTCGGTTGCAGATCGGCAACATTCTTATCAGCAATAGCCTTTTTCTCGAGTGCTGCCTTGGCTAGCTCCTCGTTGCCTGCCTGCAGAGCAAGCTTTGCCTTCTCGTGCCAGTCCTGACCGTTTATACGTTCTGATTCGATGCGGCGTGCAAGCCCCTTCTCATTCGCTATTGCATTTGCAACAGCGAGTGTGGTTTTGTTCACGGAATCCTCCATGTCCAAAACCATCTGCTTGAGCATCTTCTCCGGATCCTCTGCCTTGTCTAGTGCATCGTTCACATTTGAACGAAAAAGATCAGCAATGCGCGAAAACAGACCCATAACAAATGTTCCTTTTGAGATTATGTCTCGAAAATAGTGAAGGGGGCCGGTATGACCGTATTTTCGCACACTATGCTTCCATCAGAATCCATCGAACGCGTTGTTGAGCTTTTCGCAACTCTGCCTACAATCGGGAAGAAAACTGCCCGGAGATTAGCCTTTCATGTCTTGCGTCAAACTCGCGAGGAGGTTGAAACATTTGCCCAAGCGCTCGTAGATATGCGTGAGCACGTGCGAGAATGCAGTATTTGCCACACCTTCACAGACGAAGAAGTATGCGGTATTTGTGTATCACCCAAACGTGATGCCAACATGATATGCGTTGTAGAGCAGCCCTCTGATGTATCTGCTATTGAGCGTACAGGGGATTTTCGTGGACGATACCATGTATTGCATGGTGCGCTGAGTCCGCTGGACGGTGTTGGTCCAGACGACATCCGCTTAAAGGAACTTGTTGCTCGCCTCGGAAGCGATGTCCACGAGGTGATTCTGGCCCTTAATCCCAATGTTGAAGGAGAGGTTACCACGCAATACATTGCCAAGCTTGTTACACCGCTTAACGTGCGTGTTACTCGCATTGCAAGGGGCCTACCCATGGGTGCAGATATTGAGTTTGCAGACGAGGCTACCTTAGCCCGAGCGTTCGAGGGTCGAGTTCCACTATGAGTCAGTCGCCATCAGCCTGGTATAAGATGTGGTTCAACTCACCATGGTATACGAAGTTGTACCAACATAGAACCGAGGAAGAAGCAAGGGAGGTCGTGAGGCTCGTGCGAGACATAGCGCACATCGACAAAGGGGCACGCATACTTGATCTTTGCTGTGGATATGGCAGACATGCCAATGTGCTCGCAGAGCATGGCTATCATGTAATCGGACTGGATGTTTCTCAGTACTTGATCGATCTTGCAAATCAACGATATCCGCATGAGCACGTCGAATATGTTCAAGGTGATATGCGTGGACCGTATCCCAATGGACCATTTGATGCCATCGTGAACTTCTTTACAAGTTTTGGCTATTTCGATTCACACGAAGAACATCAAAATGTACTGCGCGTTATAGCAGACAATCTTGTAGATAGCGGTAGCTTCGTTATGGACTTTTTCAATGCTGATCTCGTTCGAAGAACGTTGATACCGGAAAGCATGAACATGATCGGTGGAACAACGATCATTCAAGAACGCTGGATAGACGAACCATATGTACGTAAGCGGATTACAGTAAACGTACCGTGTTCTACAGAGGATACTTTTGAGGAACACGTTCGGTTGTATTCATGCAGCGATCTGACAACAATGATTACCGAAGCAGGTTTGACAGTGACAAACATCTACGGATCGTATACAGGTGATATGTATGATCAAGACTCATCACAACGATGCATTATCGTTGCACGAAAACTATGAGATACATCAGCATAGTTATTGGTTGGATATCATGCCTGCTCGTTTCAGCATGCGCAACACGAACACCTGAAGAGCCCACTGGAAACCGTGGTACATACGAGCCCCCTACCAGCCCTACCATTGTGATCGAGAACTTGCGTAATGCCGTTATCGAGAAGAACATGCAGAACTTCATGCTCTGTTTGGCAGATCCGTCACGCAGCTCATTCGCATACAGATTTGAGCCATCTGCGGAAGCTGGCGCGAGATATCAGGCTGTGTTCCTGAATTGGTCAGTTACAAAGGAGCGACAGGCTTTTCTGAGCATGGCCTCAAAGCTGGCTGTAGACCAGCAGCCACAGCTTTCATTTGCGAATTCGCAGGTTGCATTTAGCTCCCCAGACTCGTTGGTATGGGTGGCTGAGTACTCACTTACAGCTCAACTCGGCCTGACATCGCTCCCGTCAACACTCTCTGGGACTATAGCGCTTACCATCTGCCCAGAGCAGAGTGGCTTATGGAGTATTGCTCGTTGGAGCGATGCCCGCCGGCCGAGTGATACCACAGAAGCAACATGGTCGTTGCTTAAGGGGCAGCTGTCGAATTAGTATTGATAACCCACTTTGCAACCAGACCTGCTCGCAGCGTGTGTGTTTTCCAATCAATACTGTCGATGATGTTACTGATGTTATAGGTGAAATTGACCTCAGGACCAATCACCAGTCCTGGTATGCTGCTAATATGAAATTCGTATCCAGCGCCGACAGCAAGTCAAGTACATCCGATGCCCTAATCCTGCGTGCTACGCGACATGCCAGCGCTTCGTGCGTATACTCGTCGATGATGTTACGTGTTCTGAACTTACGCCCATCGCTGGTCTGATCTGTGACGAAGTCATAGCTCCAGACATGATTCTTGTGTTCTGCTCGCAGACCGATGACCGACCCGTCGGAGAGGAACAGCCGGGCACACTTGGGCTGCCGTGATGGCACCTTGAGCCCTTCTTCGCGCCATACACGGTAGACGTACTTGTGGTTCGCCGTCCAGCCCTCCATGCGCATCATGGCACATATCATCCGATAGCCATAGCGTCCATACTCCTTAGCAAGTGCAATGATGCGCATCCAGGCCACATCATCTGCTTTGCGCTTGAGCGGCTCATGCCACTGTGATGATCGCACCTGTCCCAACGTCCTGCATGCCCGTCGTTGGCTCACCCTGAAGACACCCATCACATGATGAACTGCCTCACGGCGCCGTGCCGGGCTCAGAAGGTTCCCCGTGCGACCTCTTTGAGAATCTGATTGTCGACCGTTAGATCAGACACAGCTCGCCGCAAGCGTCTGTTCTCTGCCTCTAGCTCTTTGAGCTTCTTTACCTGATCAAGGCCCACACCACCGTGGATCTTGCGCCATCGGTAATACGTTGCCTCAGTGATCTTTTGATCACGGCAGAATGCATCGACCGTACCACCCTTTGAGATAACCACCTCGGCTGCACGTAAGACCCCGATGATCTGCTCTTCGGTATGATGTTTCCGACCCATTCCATGCTCCTTTCACTACCAAACTATCATTTCAGTTGGTAGCATTTATGGGGAGCAGGTCAGGGGAAAGATTCGGCATGACTCCCTCGAAATCGTCCACGACTCATTATCTTCGCAGAGGTATCTTGTTGCGAAATCAAGAGGAAAGACTATGTCACACGATTCAACTCATGATCACAGCGCGCACCACGAGGTAGACCACGTCGAGGACAACATTGCTACACGTGGTATGGGCATTGTTCTCGGAGTACTGCTCGTATTCACCTGCGTTACACTGCAACACACAATGCATTGGCATCCGGTTGTCGGTGGCATTCTAACGGGTTTCTTTGGAATGGTGTTTGGGGCACTTGGCACAAGTGTTCGTGGCCCAATGACCGCAGCTATTTTGGGCTGGGCAGGAGGAATTGCCTTCTTCACAAGCATTCTGATGTTTCTCGGTCTACGCATCTTCTAAACAATAATGCGGCCGGGCTCCACATCGAGGGTCGCAATCATCGTCGCAGCACTCGCGAGCGCCATCATGTGTGCGCTCGTCTCATGCACAAACCCATTTGCACCCGCCCTCTCAACGCAAGGGGGCGGTGCCGTTTTAGGTGATCAGCGCACTATCGAAGGTTTATTCCAAAACTTTCGCTACGCGTATGTGTTCAAGGACACACTCACATATGGTCGATTACTTGATCGGTCCTTCACGTTCGTGTATCGTAATTATGACCAAGGCGTAGATGTTACGTGGGGACGCGATGAGGACATGCTTGCCACGCAGGGGTTGTTTAGTGCAGCACAACAGTTAGATCTCGTTTGGAACGACGTTGTCCAGGCCGACGGCGATAGCCTGCTGCAGAATATCTCTCGTGGATTTAATCTTACGATCACGTTCAATCCGTCTGATGTTTTGCGCGCCCAAGGGCGCGTTAATCTGCGTGTTGCGCGGCCTTCGGCCTCTGAACCATGGAAAATTGTACGCTGGCGCGACGAATCGAATTACTTCTAGAGCCCAGTTAGCGTTCAGATTGTCCGTATCTTTGTGGCCGCTTTAACCCCAAGATAGATAAGGATATGGCTCTAGAACCCCGTCAGGATTATCGCAACATTGCAATCATTGCGCACGTTGACCACGGCAAGACAACGCTGGTTGACCATATGTTGCGTCAAAGTGGAACATTTCGCGACAACCAAGTAGTTGCCGAGCGGGTGATGGACTCCAACGATCTCGAGAGAGAACGTGGCATCACGATCATGGCCAAGAATGCTGCCGTTCGCTGGCAAGACTTCAAGATCAATATCGTAGATACGCCCGGCCACTCTGATTTCGGTGGTGAAGTAGAACGTGTTCTCTCGATGGTTGATGGCGTACTGCTTCTTGTAGATGCAGCAGAGGGCCCCCTACCTCAAACACGCTTTGTCTTGCGCAAAGCATTGGATATGGGGCTTCAACCTATTGTTGTTATCAATAAGATCGATCGTGGTGATGCACGGCCAGCAGAGGTGCTTGACGAAGTCATGGAATTGTTCATCAACCTTGGTGCGACGTACGAACAGCTGGATTTCCCTGTTGTTTACGCTATCGGTAAGCGTGGCGTTGCTAAGCGCAAACTCGAAGATGCGGACGGGACTCTCGACATTCTATTCGAAGAAATCATCAAGCACATTCCGCCACCAAACGTAGATCGTGACACGTCCTTTGCCATGGTTATCAGCGCACTGGACTGGTCGGACTATGTTGGTCGTATCGCAATTGGACGCGTTATCGAGGGAACAGTTAACGTTGGCGACAACGTAAACTTGATCAAACCGGATGGCACACGTGAGTCGAGCCGAATCACGAAGATGAATGTCTATGAAGGCATTGCTCGCGCGGAAACAACTGAAGCTTCAGCTGGTGAGATTATTGCCCTTTCTGGCTTTGAGAACGTATACATTGGCGAAACGATAGCCGACTCGACACGTACGGAGCCATTGTCGTATGTGAATATCGAAGAACCGACAATCGCCATGTATTTCATGGTCAACACCTCGCCACTTGCCGGACGTGAAGGCAAGTTTGTGACAACGCCGAAGATACGTGAGCGCCTCTACCGCGAGCTGCGAAACAATGTTTCACTCCGTGTTGAAGACACCGATTCGCCGGATGTGTTTAAGGTATCTGGGCGCGGCGAGTTGCAGCTTGCTATCCTCATTGAAACGATGCGTCGCGAAGGTTACGAGTTTGCTGTATCCCGTCCAGAAGTGCTCTTCAGACGTGATGAAAGCGGACAACTCATGGAGCCTATTGAGCACGTCACTGTAGATGTGCCGCAAGACCATGTTGGCACAGTAATCGAAAATCTTGGCCGTCGCAAGGGTGAGATGGTAGCCATGACGCCGAGTAACGATAGCGTACGATGTGAGTTTCTAACGCCCGCTCGTGGACTTATTGGGTTCCGCACGGAGTTTCTGACGTCAACCCGTGGTATGGGTATCATTCACCACACTTTTGACTCGTATAAGCCATACAAAGGGGCCATCGCTGGACGCCTTCGTGGGGCATTGGTTTCGATGGAGACTGGACCATCTACGGCGTATGCGCTCGAAATGGTTCAAGAACGAGGCGTACTGTTTATCGAGCCTGGTCAGCCTGTCTACGAGGGCATGATCATCGGTGAGAACGCACGTGAAGACGATTTGAGCGTAAACGCCTGCCGTATGAAGCACCTGACCAATATGCGTTCAAGCGGTTCAGACGGACTTGTGCGGCTCGAAGCGCCACGACAACTCTCGCTTGAGCAATGTATTGAGTTTCTTGAGGACGACGAGCTCCTAGAGTGTACGCCTGTGTCAGTGCGTCTACGAAAGAAAATTCTCGACACCACTATGCGTCAACGAGCAAAGAAGCGCGAAGTAGCATCAATGGAGTCGTAAGAATAATGTTCGATATGCCGTTCATCAGATGGGTCATTGCATCTACACTGCTTGCAGTTGGCGTGATCTCAACTAGTGCTGATGAACCATTGTTGTTGCGGTTACATCTTACGACGTACGAAACGTACAATTACTCCTGTACCATTGTGATGCAGGTTGCTTCCCGTTATCAACGCTCGGAAGATGGTCTGCAGCAAGATTCAACGAGCATGAACATGAATGTTACGCTACGTGTACTTGACGTTGTTATGGGCCAGGCAACAATTGAGTGCACCATCTCTGATATAGAAGTCAACGGCAGATTAGCACCGCCCCTACAGATGACCGTTGTGGTAGATCCCACTGGTCGCTTGATTGCGAGTGATATTCCGTCGGAAGAACCAATTGCGCGTTTGATTCTCTCTGCGTTTAGCCCCTCTGATCTCATCGGCGTGCAGTTACCACAACAGCCTGTGAAGCGCGGTTCAATCTGGACTGTTCCGAAGAATGATACAATAACTGTTGAAGGTGCTACCGGTGCGGTGTACACAACCGGTAACGTTGAGCATATGCTTACGGGTGTTCGTGACACGTTCGGCATTACATGCTGGGCTCTCGAGTCAACCGTGAACAACTTCGAACAGCGAGGCAGGATAACAGCTGAAGGCGTTGATCTTGATGTTTCAGGATTTGGCACACAAAGCAGCGATACATACCTGGAAGCATCTACGGGCATGCTGATGGCACAGAGACAGACGCTGTATCTGAATTCTGTGACACGTCCTGTGAACGACGAGCTCGCTAAGCAGGTAACCCTGGAAGTAAGCACTCAAGTAAAGATCAACATGCAACGGAGGGCAACGCGATGATACGCCCCCTCTCAGTTGCAATCTTGCTGATCATAGTCGCTCTAACAGCAACGCCTGTTGCGTCGCAAATACGTGTTATGCCGGGCGGGAAGAAAATTGTGTTGGGTAAAGACACCCTGTGTTTTCGATACACTTTTATGCTGCACGATACTCTCTACTATCGCCTCGATTCGAAAGACAGCATTGATATTGACAAGGTAGGTATTCTTGCCAAAGTGCGCTCGGAAAAGCTTAGAGTAGTCTGTGACTCTGCACATAACGGAGTTTATCGATTGCGTCTGTCTACCATTCGTGCATCTGAACACCAGGCCAATGAGCAAGACACGGTTTTCAGACCGGGACACCCTTGGATAGGACGCGAGATTACCATGGTTATCGATAGCCTTGGCAGACGACTCGCATTATCGAACTCGTCGGAACTGGCAGGCATGTGTCCAGGTGGAGCTTTTCAGCCTCTTCGCATTCCAATGTTAGATTCATCATGCGCACGACAGAATCAGAGTTGGCTTTCCGAGGACACTGTACTCTATGCTGAAAACGCCGTTCCCTTTCCAGAAATGCACCAGCAGGTGCTGTGGCGAATCGGAGATGCATTGGATACTCTTGGTCGGAAATGTCAATGGCTAGCGTACTCGCTTACGGGGCTCGGTAAGATTAATATGTCCTCAAGTGCACTTTCTATGTACTCTAGCTCTGCTATTGCCGAATCGGGCAGACTTGTATTCGACAAGTTGCTTTCAGTGCCCCTCATTGCAACTATTCAGCAAGATAATCGGTTCACCATGGCGTCTTCCGGGGGTACAAAAACCGTTGGTAAGCACCTCATGGTTGTAACAATGGAGCTCGAGCAGATTGCGTCACCAGTTCGCGAGAGATCATGGCAACCGATGGCAAAGACACCAAACAAAGCGAGAACAAAAAGGCGTTAACCCTCGTATCTGAGGAACCTGAAACATATTATTCTGTCTGAATCAAGATGAAACCAACTATTCTGCACATACTGGTTCTGGTTGCTCTCGTTTGCGTCCCAGTTGTACAGGCACAAGAGATAACTGGTGCAAGACCGCTCACCCTTCAACAATGTATTGCCATCGGATTAGAAAAGAGTTTTGATGTGCAACAGAGCAGTGCTTCTACAAAGGCAGCGGCCGCTCGACTCGTCAATGCCTTCGGAGCCTACCTACCATCTGCCGAGGTAACTGCCAATTATTCACGACAGCTTACAAACCTACGTGAACAATTCTCCATCGTAAACGGCGTGCCGATTGTTGGTCAGCCCCTTCCAAATACATACGGCCTTAATGGCAACGTTAGCGTAAATGTCTTTGATGGCTTTCGTAGAGAGGCCGAATACAGCTCTGCTCAAGAGAATCTCTCGGCAACGCGCTTAGACCTTAGCTACTCGAACACCGCAGTGCGGTTTGATATTACTCGTCAGTTTATAGAAGTTGCTCGGCTGAAACAGGTTCTTAGCGCACGTCGTGAAACGGTTGCAATCACACAAGCAACGATGGAGCGCACGAAAGAACTCCTACGTGTTGGTAGCGGCACCCAGCAGGATCTAAACACACAAGAGACAGAGGTAGCCAATCAAGAGGTTGGTTTGATACAGGCAGAGAATGATGTTGCTACCGCCAAGGCACAGTTACTGGCCGTGATGAGCACGAATCCCAGTCAGCTTATAGACATCGATGAGACGGGGCTACCAAGTAACGTAACACCGCAGTATATCGTCGAGACACGTGAACGATTGGGCACAGAACAGAACGCGATTGAACAGGCTTTAGCAACTCGTGCGGACATACAAGCTGCGAACTACCGTGCGATGTCTGCAGAGTCGCAAATCGAGAGCGCTTCATCTGGCTATTATCCATCGCTGTCGGCCAGCGGGGGCTACACGTGGCGCAACTTTACTATTGGTGATTTTGACCGGCAAGGTCAGGTGTTTGCTGGTTTGTTCGTTCGTATACCTGTTTTTGATCAATTCACCACACACAGTAATGTCGAGTCGGCAACGCTGTCTCACACACAAAGACTTCTCGATGTAGAGAGGTTAAAGAATCAGGTTCGTACAGATATCCGCAGAGCATATCTGCAGCTATCTGCTGCAGAAAAGGGGCTTGATGTAACAGCCCGTGCGTTATCGTTTGCAACATTTAGCGAGCAAGCAGCGCGGGAACGTTACAATGTTGGTAAATCCACAATGTTAGACTTACAACTTGCAAGTAATCAGCTTATTACTGCACAAATCAATCGCATCACAGCAGTCTTTGCCTATCACTCGGCAGTAGCCGCTGTTGAGTTTGCACTAGGAAAGATGTAGGAAGGTATTCTCATGGCAAAAACATCACGTAAACGGTGGATATGGATTAGTCTAATTTTCATCGTTGTCATCGGTATTCTGTTCATGATGTTCTCCTCCGGCGGAGAGGAAACTCTACAGGTAAGCGTTGAGTCTATTGAAGAACGCACGATCACACAGACAGTAAGCGCAATTGGAAAACTGCAGCCTGAAGTCATGGTCAAGATATCTTCAGAGGCCAGCGGCGAGATTGTCTACCTCGGTGTGCGCGATGGTGCGACTGTTACGCAAGGACAGTTACTCGTGCGGATACGACCCGATATGATGCAATCTATGCTTGCACAAACACGCTCGGCAGCTGAGGCGTCTCGTATGTCTATCACGATTGCTAAATCTGAAGCAGACCGCACAGAGGCAGACCTTAATCGAGTTACCGAACTCTATAAGAAGACGTATGCATCACGTGAAGAATACGATCGAGCAACCGCTGCATTCCAGTCGGCTGCTGGGCGCTTAGCACAAAGTCAGGCTGATTACAATCGTGCACGTGGTGCACTGCAAGAGACGCAGGTGAACGTTAGTCGTACAACGATTACCGCCCCAATGGCAGGAACTGTTACATACCTAGGTGTTGAGAACGGTGAAAAGGTTGTAGGGACAGCGCAGATGCAGGGAACAGAGATTATGCGAATTGCAGACCTATCAACAATGAATGCATGGGTTGACGTAGACGAAAATGATGTAGCCTCGATATCCGTTGGTGATACTGCACGGATCAAAGTTGATGCACTAGCAGATGTTACGCTACGCGGCATTGTTTACGAAATCAGTCATTCGCCAAAGGTGGCCGGACAAGGTACCCAAGAGGAAGTCGTCAATTTTCAGGTGCGCATTCGCATTCTCGATCCAGAGCATCGCATGCGCCCCGGAATGTCGTGCAGCGTTGATATCGAAACAGATATGCGTAGCAATGTGTTAGCTGTACCAATTCAATCTGTAACGGTTCGCCAAGACGAGACAGCAACCACCTCGCAAGAAGAAGACTATCGCTTGCAATCGCGCAAGGTTGAAAGTGCTGCTAAGTCGAATAAGCCAAAAAGTATTGTCTGGATTCTCAAGGGGAACACCGTCGAGGCTCGTGAGGTCAAGATTGGTATCAGCGATGACGGTTACATTGAAATACTCCGTGGTGTTCGCAAGGGCGAATCCGTTGTCTCGAGTCCATACCAAGCAATCAGCAAAGAACTGAAGAACGGCAAACAAGTCCTCGTCGAAGATCCTGCAGCACGCAAAGAGCGTTATCGCAAGATGCAGCAGGCACAATAACATGAGTAAAGCTATCATCGATATCGAGCATCTTGTAAAGCGCTATGAAATGGGCGACGAAGAAGTCTATGCCCTGCGAGATGTCTCACTTACTATTGGAGATAACGAGTATGTAGCCATCATGGGGCCATCAGGATCGGGCAAGTCTACGCTCATGAATATACTTGGTTGTCTCGACACCCCAACGTCTGGGAAGTATCTCTTTAACGGGGCTAATGTTGCTGAAATGGATGACGATGATTTGGCTTCCATCCGCAATAGAGAAATTGGCTTTGTATTTCAGACATTCAATTTGCTGCCGCGGGCTACATCGCTCAAGAATGTTGAGCTGCCACTTGTATACGCTGGCGTGTCTGCTGAGGAGCGCACCCGACGCGCCTCAGAGGCCCTGGCGCGGGTGCAGCTGGCTGATCGTATGAGTCATAAACCAAATGAACTCTCTGGTGGACAGCGCCAGCGCGTTGCGATTGCACGGGCAATCGTTACAGCCCCTTGCATCATTCTTGCCGATGAACCCACTGGCAACCTAGATACAAAGACAGGACAGGATATCATGTCGCTCTTCAGTGATCTCTGGAAGGCAGGCAACACCGTTATTCTCGTTACACACGAGGAAGACGTAGCGCAACATGCACGCAGGATTATACGTCTGCGTGATGGCAAGATCGAATCAGACACACAAAATCATCATGCCTAGACTGTCTGAACTACAGGAGTCATTTCGGATCGCAGTAGACTCACTGCGTGTGAACCTGCTTAGGTCGATACTCACAACAGCCGGCATCGTGGTTGGTGTTGTGCTTGTTGTTCTCATGGGCTGGACCATTGGTGGACTGAATGCAGTCTGGGAGCAAACGATTTCGATCATCGGTAAAGACATGTTGTACATGGACAAATGGGATTGGGCTGGCGGTGGAAACTGGCGTGAGCTTGAGGCACGAAAGGATATCACGTTAAATCAGGCCGAGATGCTGAAACTGCGCATGGAGTCTGCCCAGTTTGTTATTCCCATGGCTAGAAAATGGGGCGGCTCTGTTGTTAAAGGCAACACGAGTCTAAGCTGTAGCATTACCGGGACAACCTCGGACTATGGATTTACATCTGCTGCCGCAACGCTGGATGGACGATTTTTTACCACTACCGAAGAACATTCTGCCGAGCGTGTTGTTGTAATAGGCCATGGAGTGTATACAAGTCTCTGGCCTGATGGTAATGCCGTAGATGCCATTCTGAAAATCAATCGTGTACCCTTTCGCGTCATTGGTGTGCTGCAAAAACAGGGTTTTCTGTTTATGGACTTTATCGACAATCAAGTCTTTATACCCCTCAAGGCGTTTCGGGCAGCACATGGGTTTTATGATCGCAGTTTTGATGTTGCATTAAAGTGCGGCAGCGAGGCAATGCTCGATGTTGTGCGAACAGAGGCCATTGGCCATATGCGTGCCATTCGCAACGTTGCACCAGATGCACCAAATGACTTTTCAATCAATGAGACCAAAGCTTTCGACGAGCAGACCAAGAATATTCGCCTTGGCATCTGGGTGGTAGGAATTGGTCTTACGTTGCTTGCCTTTGTTGTTGGTTCTATTGGCATCATGAACATCATGTATGTCTCGGTTACCGAAAGAACTAAAGAGATCGGAATTCGTAAAGCCATCGGAGCGCGTCGCAGCTCGATACTAGCGCAGTTTCTGATTGAATCAGCCTTGCTCTGCGCGGCAGGAGCATTGATAGCGTTTCCAATAGCTCAGGCCATAGTTGCTGGTGCACGTTTTACCGCAGTTGATGTGCTAGAGCAGGATTGGGCGCGTGTGATCAGCCCCTTCATTCCACTTGATCTGCTGGTAATTGCTGTTACGGTGTCTGTAATTGTAGGACTCCTTGCAGGATTTATGCCTGCCCTACGAGCCTCGCGTTTAGACCCTGTAGATGCGCTAAGGTATGAGCAATGAACGTGTTCGAATCCATACTCCTTGCTCTTGATGCCGTGCGTTCGCAGAAACTGCGCTCGGGCCTAACGCTGCTGAGTATTGGTATCGGCGTCTTCGGTATCATAAGTGCTACATCAATCATGGGGGCATTCCAGCTAGCAGTGAATGGCCAGCTGGCGGATCTTGGTGAGAATTCGTTGCTTATCCAGCGCACACCATCGATCAATTTTGGTACCAATTGGGCCAAGATGAGACGTCGTAAGAACATCACCTACCAGCAAGCCAAAGAGTTTAGGGATCGTGTCTCTACAACAAGTCTGATTGCTATTTCGAATACTGCCCCAGGATATATAATCAAAGCCGGACAGGAATCTTCCAATCCTGATGTATCGCTCATTGGCATCGACGACCTGTACACGGTTGTAAATGCTGTTAGCATTTCATCGGGCAGAAGCATCACCGAGGCAGAGGTTAATACCTCGCGTCCCGTAGCAATCATCGGACAGGATATCGTTACGGCACTGTTCCCCAATATTGACCCCATAGGTCAGCTGATCACGATAAAGAGCCAGAAGTTTGTTGTGATAGGAGTACTGCAACCCAAGGGGGGCGTTCTTGGGCAGAGTCAAGACAATCGTGTACTTATTCCTATCACAGTGTTCAATAAGTACTACACGTGGGAATGGGATGCTAGCGTTGATATCGCGGTTAAGGCACTCAACAAGCAAATGCTGCCAGTAACCTTGGACGAATCAACAGGCATTATGAGAAGTTTGCGGAGCGTTAAACCATGGCAGGAGAACAATTTCGAGATCGACACGAATGATGCTCTCACTGGACAGTTTTCGGGTTTCACAACAGCACTTCTTGTGGTTGCATGGATAAGTGGTCTCGGTGCACTCGTTGCTGCAGGCATTGGCATAATGAACATGATGCTTGTGAGCGTAAAGGAGCGTACACGCGAGATTGGCGTAAGGAAAGCACTGGGTGCTCGCAAGCGCTGGATCGTGCGTCAGTTTCTCATCGAGAGCATCGCATTGTGTCAGCTAGGGGGCTTAACAGGCATGATCGGAGGGATTGCAATATCCTGGGGCATAACGATGCTCTTGCGCTCCTTTAACATGCCCACAATCACGTATGTGTTCCCAACTGGTACCGTAGTATTCAGTGTTGTGATATGTACGCTAATCGGAATCGGGTTTGGCCTCTATCCAGCATGGCGCGCAGCAAATCTGGACCCCATCGAAGCACTGCGCTATGAGTAAGCGAGCTGGTATTGGTATCTTCGTGCCATGCACGGCCGTTTACTTGCACCCGATCTTGAGCAGCTGATCGCCACTAGGAACTTCGCAACCATTCGCGAAGTGGTGGTGGATTTGGGTCCAGTGGAGCTTGCAGATCTGGTTGCAAGCCTCAGAGAAGAAAGTCGTGTTGTTGTGTTTCGCCTGTTGCCTAAGGATTTGGCAGCCGAGACCTTTTCCTACTGTGATTTTGATACGCAGCAAGAACTCCTTCACGACATGGCAAGCGAGGAAGTTGCAACGCTGCTTAACGAGATGTCTCCGGACGACCGAACACACTTGTTCGAGGACCTTCCGGGCAACGTCGTATCTGAACTCATCAATTCGCTCAATGCCGAAGAGCGCTCAGTTGCGCTGGCACTCTTGAATTGGCCACAGGATTCTGTTGGCCGCTTGATGACGCCAGATTATCTGATCGTAAAGAAGGATTGGACTGTTCAACAAGCATTGAACCACATACGCAGTTACGGAAAAGATTCAGAAACGCTGAACTACCTGTTCGTTACCGAACATGGTACGCTCATTGATGACCTGCACATTCATGAAATCCTGCTAGCAGATCCGCAGAGCAAGATCTCCGACATCATGAACTATCAGCTTGAGTCGCTTTTGGCTACCGACGATCAGGAGTCGGTTGTGCAGAAGTTTAAGCGCTTAGACAGGTTTGCCCTGCCAGTTGTTGATGTAGACAATAAACTCCTTGGCATCATCACACTCGATGATGTGCTGGACGTTGTTGAGGAGCAGGCCACCGAAGAGATGCAAAAGTTTGGTGCCGTTCAAGCCCTCGATGATACGTATATCGACGTTGGACTGTTCGAACTTGTAAAGAAGCGGGCAATGTGGCTTGTAGTTCTCTTCTTAGGCGGTTTCCTAACGGCTATTGCACTCGATTACTTTGAGACACCGATTGAGAAGGCTGTCATTCTTGCGCTGTTCCTGCCCCTTATCATTTCTTCAGGGGGCAATTCTGGATCGCAGGCAGCTACACTCATTGTACGCGCGCTCGCGCTGGGCGAAATCACGCTCTCGGACTGGTGGAGAATCTTGCGCCGGGAGCTCGCTGCTGGATTCCTCCTTGGAATACTCCTCGGTGTTCTTGGTTTTGCACGCCTTGCATTTCATACACCAATCATCAGCAATGGCGAAGATGTGCGCATGCTTGTTGCCACAGCAGTTGGCGTAGCTCTCGTTTTTATTGTCATCGCTGGTACCATTGCTGGATCGATGCTCCCGCTGCTGATGAAGAAGCTTGGGTTTGACCCCGCAGCGTCAAGTGCACCCTTCGTTGCCACGTTCAGCGACGTAATGGGAATCCTTATCTACTTCTCGATTGCCACGTTGTTTCTCAAAGGCATTCTGTTTTAGAATACGCTTTCTACGAAGCAATTATGTATACAGTTAGCGATGCCAGGTATGCCAGTGTAAACGTGATGGCAAATGCTATCGATGGCCATTTCCACGAGCCTGTTTCACGTCTCATGATTGCAATGGTGCTAATGCACTGAAGTGCATAGACGTAAAATGCTAGGATCGATAGCCCCACTGCAAGCGGATACTGCGACCGCAATACGTTACGAAGTGGAACATCACTTTCTTGCACATCGGCTGCATAGATCTGCCCCATGGAGCTCACAAAGGTTTCTCGAGCTGTAAAGGAGCTAAGAACGCCGAGCGTGATTCGCCAATCAAAACCCAGCGGCGCAAACACTGGTTGTATTGCTTTGCCAATTGCTGCAGCATACGACTGTTCAATCTGCACACGATCTGCCTCTACGGCCGATGCCGCACTGGAACGATCAGTTTGAGGTAATTCTGTGAGTATCCAGAGCGCTATGCTGAATCCCAGAATTACTGTACCCGCGGTTGTGAGGAAGTCCTTTGTTCGTCCGTATACCGTAACCCACAGACTTTTCAGAGATGGGGCTCGATATGGCGGAAACTCGATAAGAAACGGAATCACCGCTCCCTTGAACATTGTCTTCTTCAGCACAAGTGCGATTAACAGTCCACTTATCGCACCAAGCGCGTAGAGTCCTGCCATAACAGCTGCCTGAAGTGAGAACACTCCCCCGATTGTGCCAGCTGGTATCAACGCAGAAATGATCAATGCATACACCGGCAGGCGTGCCGAGCACGTCATGAGAGGCGTTGCCATAATCGTTACTAATCGGTCACGATAGGAAGGTATGATTCGTGCCGACATAATCCCTGGAATTGCGCAGGCAAACGACCCCAACAATGGTATAAACGACCTACCCTGTAGTCCAAAAAGTCCCATCGCACGATCGACAAGAAATGCTGCCCTGGCTAGGTACCCACTCTCTTCCAACAGCACTACCAGTAGATTGAGAAGTAGGATCTGCGGCAGGAACACAACAACCGATCCAACTCCACTAAGCAGACCCTTGGAGAGAAAGGAGCGTAACGTTGGATTGATCGATTGATGCTCGACTGCCTCTTGCATCGATGCGATGAATGTATCGATGCCATCCATCATTGGTTGTGCCCACGAAAAAATGGCCTGAAAAAAGAAGGCCATCACACCCAGGAACAGGAGCGTACCCCAGACCGGATGCAGAACAACCCCATCGATTCGCGTTCGCAGAACATCTGCAGAACCAGAGATAAGCACCTTTGCCACAACTGCACGCGACCAGGCAAATCTGTCCTCTAGCGATGTTCCCTCGATCTCTGGAACCTTTGGCAACTTCCAAGCACCATTTGAAAGTGCCATCCGAACTTCCGTTACGCCCAGCCCCTTGCGCCCTACAACCGGGTAGATGTTTACACCAAGCTCATGAAACAATGTGATATCGTCGAAAACTCCACCCGAGAGTTTCACGCTATCTACCATCGTTACGACCACCATCAACGGAAGTCCAAGTTGGGCTAGATGACTGAACAAGACGAGGCATTTTTCAGGGTTTTGGGCATTCATCACCAGCAGCACCGCATCCGGCCGAGAGATCGCCTTGTGACGTCCGGTAAGTACGTCAATCGTCAGCTGCTCATCTTCCGAGACTGCATCGAGGCTATAAATTCCAGGTAAGTCAATCAGCTCAAGTTGTTGATTATCAGAACTGATAGAGCCAACAAGCGGATCGACAGTAACACCAGGAAAATTGCCAACCTTTTGCGACAAACCCGTAAGCTCATTGAAGAGTGTAGACTTCCCAACGTTAGGCGTGCCAACGAGGGCTATGCGCATAGGAGCACTCATGCTGCTTCAGATCGTTGCAATTGCACTGGCTCTACTTCTATGCGAAGTTCTTCCGAGGTGCGGATACCTATATTCCCCAATGTCATAGCAAGTTCAATTGGACCATGAAAGGGGGCTTTTCGGATAACCCTACACACCACACCGTGCACCAGACCGAGCTCCTTTGTGCGACGCACAGCCAGAACGTCTCCTTGGATATCAAGGATCCGGCAGAACTCGCCCACTGGTATCGATTCGAGATTCATCACGTCCGTTATCTGGATTTGGTCCAAATATA
Organism: Ignavibacteria bacterium; assembly: GCA_016873895.1. Lineage (GTDB taxonomy): Bacteria > Bacteroidota > Ignavibacteria > Kapaibacteriales > Kapaibacteriaceae > UBA10438. The sequence goes on along the minus strand of VGVV01000009.1, from coordinate 978 downwards.
CGGAGGATCACAACTGCGGATCTATTGATTCTTTAGCCTTCACCTTAATGGTATAGGTTAATCCAAGAGAGTCGAGGATCTTTACCATTATTTCAAAACGAGGCTTTTTGCCTGGACGCAAGGTCTTGTAGAGGCTTTCCTTACCAAGGCCAGATTTCTCGGAGATAATACTCATACCAACCTCGCGCACAATGATCTCGAGACAGTTCATGAACAACTCGCTACCACCCTCTTGATAAGCTTCGTCCAGGAAAAGTGCTATGTCCTCATCACTTTGTAGCAGCTGACGAATCTCGACCTTACGAAGATTAAGACCCATTGTTGTTCTCCTTGAGTTGTTTAAGTAGTTTCTTGGCACGCATGATATTAGCGTCCTGATGGTGTTTTGTACCCAGATACAGGATAACGATGCTACCCCTGTGTCAATAGTAATAGAGCCTTATCCCAGGCCCCGTGTGAATTCGCAACTCGAGTAATCCAGCACCAATTGAACGCGTATCCTGGAAGTGTCCGGCAATCATCATTACGATTCGGCGGCTGACCTTCTTCCTATAATGATTTTGCAGACTACCTAAGGCAACCTCCGCTTCGGAGGAAACATACAGCATGTGCTCCATTGTTTTATCCAGTACGAGAATTTTTATCTATTTGGATACAAACGATGCATCCCGCTATGTATGTGTGCTGCCCAGTCTCAAACGTGACATCTTTACGTTTTTGAATTATCGTATTTTACATTATGGTACCTATTTGCTTCGAGTCAATAACATTTTACAGAGCATTGGAATTATGCGATACATCGAATGCAGCAAGAAGGGTTGATGATTGTGATATGGGAGGGGAATCTAATCGGAAATGTGAAGAAGGAATACTAGAGACAATACGATTACTGTTTCTTACGAATGAAGAATCCAGCGATAATCAATGCCACACCAAGTATGAGGAGAACGATCGTACCTGTTACATATCCTTTACCAT
>VGVV01000008.1 GCA_016873895.1 Ignavibacteria bacterium | reverse complement strand
TAGAAGCTTTTGATGCTGTTTCATTACCGATTGCGTCGTTTACTTTTCGATTGACGGAGTAGATCTCTTAAAAAACCTACCCTCTCGTTTGCATGTTTCTTCTTGCTTCCTGTTGTCAAAGAACACCTGTAAGTCCAAACCGAAGTCCGGCTTTCAGCCCCTGGCAGCGCAGTCGACCCGCGCGGAGGGGCCACAAACATAAGGGTTAAATTGGATCTAACAAGCGGGTGATGAGAAAAAGTTGTGTGATTGGCGAAAAAAGTTGACCGAGTTCATGTGGATAACGCAGAACATGCCCGTAAAAGCCGTATTTTTGGTAACTGCGGATACGTATAACGATTTGTACACAGGGAACGTCTAAGTATTATGGCTAAACCTCTAAGCATCTTGTTCATCACGAGCGAGATTTACCCGTTCGTTAAGACCTCAGAACACGCCGATGTGTGCTACGCACATTCGCTGGGTGTTCGCGAAGTTGGACACGACATTCGCGCGATGATGCCGAAGTATGGGTACATATCTGAGCGGAAGAATAGGATCCACGAGATCAACCGCTTGCGTGATATTCCTATCCCCGTTGGCGATGAGCCCCATTTGGCCACAGTTAAGTCAAGCTCGATCAATAATCCACGCGTAAAAGTTCAGTCGTATATCACGACAAATACCGACTACCTCGATGTGAACAAGGGTATTGAGCACGACATAACTACCGGTAATGAGTTTGCCAATAACGACGAACGTTTCATTTTCTACAGCCGAACAGTACTTGAGACATGCCTACTGCTTGGCTGGTTCCCAGAAATCATCCATTGCATCGGCTGGCAGGCTGCTCTGATACCAGCATATTTGCGTACACGCTATCCAAACGAATTCAAGAAAACAAAGATTGTGATGACGATCACAGACTTTGAGCAACAAGGTGTTTTCCCTGTCAAGTCACTCAAAAAGACAGGCTTACCCGAAGAAGCACTTGAGTTTGGACGCTATAAGAACAAGATGAACTTTTTGCGAATCGGCATGGCATATGCAGACCGTGTTACGACTACTTCGCCCGGATACGCAGTCGAACTGATGGCAATGAAGGAGTTCAAAGACAATTGGGTGCCGTTGTTACATAAAAAGCCCCTTGTAGGCATTAACCACGGAATTGATCTTCTGCATTGGAATCCAAAGACTGATGTGTTTGTCAAGCCAAAGTTTGATGCCAAGGACCCATCAAACAAGGAATCCGCTCGCGAGGCTCTGCAGAAACTCAGCGGTTTACGTGTCGATGGCAAAAAAATGGTGGTTAGCTATGCCGGCCCCCTTCGAGAAGATCGGGGTGCCGACGCTTTCATTGCGGCAGTGCCAGACATCGTAAAGTTGGGTGCGCAGGTCGTTATCGCAGGCGAACTGGTTACACCGCTCAAAAAACAGGCCGAGGCCTTGGCTAAGAAGTTTCCAAAAGATGTGCATTTCCGCATCATGGATGAGGAGTATCTGCACCACCTCATGGCCGGTTCGGCTGTGCTCGTGAAGCCGTCGCGCAGTGAGTCGTGTGGTCAGTTCCAGCGCATTGCAATGGCCTACGGCACAATTCCTGTTGTAAAAGCTGTAGGGGGCATTGCAGAAGGCCTGATAGATGCAGCCGATACAGCCAAGGGTAACGCGTTTCTCATGAAGAAGGCTGATACTGCTGATATAACAAAGACGCTAAAACGTGCAGCAGAGGCCCATGCCTCACAAGAATCTTGGGATACAATCGTTGGCAATGCCATGACCTCGCCCGTTGGATGGGCTGCGTCTGCTCGAGCTTACGATGAGTTTTATCGTACTCTTGTGAAGGAAACGAAGTAACCGTGCCCCATTGCCTGTGCTTGCACCGGCTTGCCGCGTGCTTGAGCATCATGTGCTTGCTGATCGTTACAGCATGCAATGATGCCCCGTCGATAATCGGTTCGGAGGTCATCGAACCAACCGACTCGTTGCTTGCCGCCTCACTTACACGGGTAACATCAGACTCATTGCCGATGTTCTCCGGTGATTCGACATTGACCGAGCGAATCCTTCTGCCGCTGCGAAGCAGCCTGGCGGGCCCCATTTTGCTTGGTTCTACTGCCAACACAGAAGCGCGCGTGCTGCTGAGTTTCCCAACAGATGAATTTGCACTGCTTGCAAAGGACACAATCGATTGGGACTCGTATGTGGTAAAGGTTGACACAAATCTGAACGGTAAGGACACCCTTATAGACAGGGTTGTTGTTGTTCGAAAATCACTACGCGACGCAATTCTGCAGGATTCTCTGTTCTTTTCTCTCGTGCAGCTACAAATCAACGGCGATGCAAATCCGTATAGGTACGGAGACACGTTGGACGCAGGGATATCGTTCAGTGTGTTCGAACTTTACAAGAACTTCAGTGCACTGGCAACATGGGACAGCGTGTATGATGCAAGTGGTAATTCTGATCTCTACACGCCTCTGACTGTGCCTTTGGCTCAGTACGTCAACACGTCGGTAATGCCATCACTCGACGAGTCAATATCAGACCCCAGGTCTGCGTATACGCCCGGCATTTACACGTATAATGAGTCTGGCACCCCTCTTGCACGAATAGCTATCGATAAAAGCTACATCAAGCGCATGTTTGCGCTGGCAACAGACTCGGCCGGACGTGAGAAGATGTATGGCATTGCTCTACATCCGATGGGTATGAAATCAATCACTCGCTTCGATGGCAATGTAGTTCTGCAGATCAACTTCCGACGGCTAGGCTCATCTACACTGCCGATTATCCGTCGATTCTCACTTACAACATTCAACATGGTTCAATCACCTGTTGCTGCTGCAGACGAGGCTATCATTCAAGGTGGACGTAAGCACTCTGCGCGGGTAATGCTCAATCTCGACGCAATCGACAGCTCCGCTGTGATCTATGATGCAGAGTTGTCCCTTCCAATTGATAAAGATCGATCTGTGTTTGGATCAAACATCCAAGACCAGGGAGTGGTGGTCTATAGCCCCCTAGAGAACACTGATACTGTGGTGTTTGCAGCTCGTATATCCGCGGATAAGTCAAAGATCATTGTCTCGAACTTTGGACAACGATTCCGAAGAGTCGATCAACAGTCCTTACCTGCCGGAACCCTAGGAATGGGTCGCTTCCTGGAAGAATACGTACACAAGCCAGGTAAAGCTCAGCCCATCTATGTGGGTTCACAAACGAATACGCGCTTGGATCGCATCTATCTCATGAAGTCGTCGAATCCTGCCGGGCAACGCCCGTGTATTCGGATTTACTGTTCAACGCGTGGTGCGCCATGACGAAGCTAACGACGGTTGTCATGACGGTTGTGCTCGCCACAGTAACAGGACTTTCGCAAGGGGGCTCCAATTACTCTTCTGTTGGGTTGGGTGATGTTGTCCGGTCTGTTGGTGCACGTTATGAGGGTATGGCAGGAACCATGATTGCCATGCCAAGTCAACAAGGCATCAATGTTATCAATCCATCATTGTTAGGACTATCTCCATTTACGCGAATCCAAACAGGCTATCGTTTTGAGCAACACATCGTTAATGCCAGCCAAGGCTCGGCCGCACAGACAAGCGGCGAGGTTGACGGACTGTTAGCCTTGTTCTCAGTCGACACGTCAATGGGACTTGGCGTTGCCTTCGGTATACTGCCGTATTCAAACATTGCCTATGCCACAAACCGAACATTCACCATAGACGGATCGCAAGGCACTCAAACTGGGTCCAGCTCACAATCCGGTTCTGGTGGCATGTCTTCGATCTATCTCGGAGCCTCGTATCGCATTGGCGGTGTTCATCTTGGCGCTAGTGCCCAACCGTTGTTCGGACAAATGATCTACACAGACGACAACGTAACCTCATCTCTTGCAACGAGAACAACGTTTACGCAACAGTCGAAGTATCTCATGACCGGCGCGTCATACCGGCTAGGTTTCAGCACTGAGGTTCTCCCAGCACTCAATCTTGCTGGGTACTATACATTCGGTTCGAAACTGTCGTTTGATCGGACAGAAACGCAAACAGCTTACATCACGGAGATATCAGACACACTTGGCCTCCGTGGCATAGATGAATACACGTTCTTCAAACAGCAGACCAGCGGTGAAAGCCCCCTACCGTCTACGGTTGGTTTCGGACTTTCCTACCGCAATGGACGAACGCAGATTGGTATCGATATCGAACAGGGCGATTACTCAACAGTTTCGATAAACAGGCGCAGCGATGCAACAATGGGCTCGATGTTTCGAGCCAGCATAGGTCTCTCGCAGCAAGCAGCGGGATACGCTCCTACGTTTTTTGATAAATGGGGCTATCGCGGCGGTATAGGTTATGTGAAGCAGTACTACTCTTTTAAGGGGCAACCAATTGAGGAGATATTTGGTGCCGTTGGCGTAGACTTCCCGCTTGGCCAGAGCGCAACAGTGGATGCTGCAATGCAAGCCGGCATTCGGACGCCATCGAGCAAACTCTATGAGTACATAGGGCGTTTTTCGGTAACTGTAAGCATTGGTGAAATCTGGTTCAGACCATTCTCCCGCGATTAGATATGCAGGCGGCACAATATGCTAAGAGCGTGCACGCCCAATAATCGCTGTAGTCGAGCGGCCTGGCACGAGTGGTATAACCGCCACCATACCCCCACGTCCTTCGACAAGATCTGCACCAATGATCGTCTCGCGTGTGTAGTCGCCACCCTTTACTAGTACGTTCGGTTGCAGTGTTGTGATAACATCAATCGGTGTGTCCTGAGCAAACAACACCACATGATCAACACAGCGTAATGCTGCCAGAACACATGCACGATCCGCTTCAGCATTTACGGGGCGTGTGGGCCCCTTGAGTCGTGTGACCGAATCATCGGTGTTTAAGCCCACAACGAGCACATCGCCCATAGCACGAGCAGCTTCGAGGTACGTCACATGCCCTGCATGTAGAATATCAAAAACCCCGTTGGTAAAAACTACTCTTCTCCCGGCAAGCTCTAGCTCTTGTCGCAGAATCTCCAGCTCATATGGTGTAGTGCAAATCATGCCGGGGGATCCTAGTCGATAACCTCTGCAAGTAACTCGGACGCCGTAATTGCAACGATGCCCGGTTCCGACACAACTCTACCAGCAGCAATATTTGCCAGTGCAGCCGCTTCCCGAACGTGCACACCAACGCTCATCATTGCACTCAATGTTGCTATCACTGTGTCGCCAGCACCCGAAACATCCGATACGCTCATTGCCCTTGTTGGTACAGTGCTCATGGTACCGTCGCTCTCGATGAGCATCATACCTGCTGCACCAAGTGTGATCAGGACATTCTCGCACTTGAGCGTGTTGCGCAGAGTTCTTCCAGCCTTCTCTATTTCATCGAATGTTGACAAGGGCATACCCAACGCATCGGCAGCTTCCTTTTTATTCGGCTTAAACACCGTGCAGCCAACGAAGTCAAAAAAGTGCCGGTGCTTAGGATCTACAAATACGGGTATCTGGCGAGCCCTTCCAATAGCTATCACTTCGCCAATAAGCCACGGAGATAGAAGCCCCTTATCGTAGTCTTCAAGAATAATCCCCTTGATATTACTGTGCTCATGCAAACGCTCTACAATGGCTTTTGCCGCATTCTGCGCAACATGGTCACGTGTCTCGTAGTCCAGTCTGGCTACATGCTGATTGTTACCAATGAGCCTTGTTTTTGTTGTAGTTGGACGCCCAGCAACGGTTGTGAGCGCATCGGAGCGCAGTCCGGCTTCGTGGCAAAGCACTCGAACCTGTTCACCCGAGGCATCAGCACCAACAACTCCACAGAGAATGGGTATTGCTCCAAGACCATGGAGATTCGTCGCAACGTTTGCAGCACCACCAAGGTGCGCCGTTTCCTTTACAACGTCGATCACCGGCACGGGAGCTTCTGGTGAGATACGATGTACACTTCCCCAATAGAACCTGTCAAGCATGACGTCGCCAATAACAGCAATCTCTGCGCCCTTTAACGACGCAAGATGACGTTGGGTCCGGTCACGTCGCACGTCATGCATTCGTTAGCGTCCTTGCACCCATCTCACGATCGAATAGGTAGATAGACGGGCCATCCGACCCAACCATACGCAGACGTTCGATGATGTCTACGACTGTAGCTTCTTCTTCAACTTGTTCATTAATGAACCATTGAAGAACAATCTGTGAGGGAAGATCTTTTTCTTGCAATGAGGTCTCGTACAAAGCATTGATGCTAGCAGTGATCTTTTGCTCGTGTTCGCGAACACGCTCAAACACATCAAGGGGCGAACTATACGTTGCCGTGGGAGAGGCAATCGCGTGCAGAGCAACTGCTTCACCACGGTTGTGGAGAAAGTCCACAAGTTTCATCGCATGCTGGGTCTCTTCTTCCCACTGCACCCGCATCCACGTGGCAAATCCCGGAAGATTGTTCTCCGTAAACCATGCCGCCATGCTTAGATACACATAAGCGCTTTGGAATTCTGCCTGAATTTGCGTGTGAAACGCTTGAACAAGATTTGTTGTCATAGCCATGACCCAAATTACCGATTTCGGGGCTAGTTTCGGAGCGAAAATCTTCCCACGTATTTAAGGCCATCTCCATAATGAAACGCCAAACTGCACTTACACGTATTTCTGTTAGCAACGCCGAATTCTACGCTTATCACGGCGTGCGCGACGAAGAGCGCAGCATCGGAGGGCGTTATCAGGTAGACATGGACGTATGGTGCGATACCGTTAAAGCCGTAGTAAGTGACGACATCAGCGACTCCGTAAACTACGAGGAGCTACTTTTCATCGCCAACGAGGTCATGACTGGCGAGCCCTGTGAGCTGATAGAGACTCTTGCATATGATATTGGTTCTGGAGTTATGGATCGATTCTCTCATGTTCACCAAACAACCATTCGAGTGCGAAAACTTACAGTTCCAATACAGGCCGTTTTCGATTTTGTCGAGACCGAGATTACAATCACACGTGAAGGCTAATCTTTATGCACCAGGTTCTGCTATCACTCGGTGCTAATCTCGGCAGCCCCTTGACAACACTCAATCGCGCAATCGAGAGAATTTCTTCTGACGTACTAACTGATGTGCGTGTGTCGCCGTTCTATGAAACAGCTCCCGTTGGTTTTCAAGATCAGCCGCCATTTGTCAATGCCGCAATGACTGGATTCACCTCGGCATCTGCTGTTGAGATCCATCATGCGTGCAAGGTGATTGAGAAAGACCTTGGCAGACAGCATCGTGAGCAATGGCATGAGCGCGAGATTGATATCGATGTGATTCTGGTGGGCACAGAGGTACATGACGATTCTCACGTTCACATTCCGCACCCACGGATGCATGTGCGAATGTTCGTGCTGGTCCCGGCATGCGACATTGCACCTAACATGCTTTGTCCGCGCTCTCACAAGACACTAACCCAGTTACTAGTAGAATGTACAGACGTTGTCTCGCAACCAAAAAGACTCGAGACGAACGAGCTGGACATCTTCACTGCCGCCGCTGGCATTCAGTAATTGGTAATTCGTAATTCGTAATCCGTAATTGGTAATTGGCAACAGGTCATTCTTCATGCGCATCCCCCCACATATAATCGACGAGGTCCGACTAAAGTCGGATATAGTCGACGTTGTTGGCGAGTATGTGAAGCTGCGTCACACTAGCCGCAACTACCTTGGCTTGTGCCCATTTCATAAGGAGAAGACTCCGTCGTTCAACGTGAATCCCGAGCGAGGCATCTTCAAGTGTTTCGGCTGCGGGAAAGCGGGCAATGTGATAACGTTTGTCGAAGAGCATCTCCATATGGGCTTTGTTGATGCTGTGAAATTCCTCGCTCAACGTGCAGGCATCGAGATTCCTGAAGAGCGTAGAGAAGATCCCACGGGTGAGTATGCACGCAGAGATAATGCATTACGAGCGCTCCGTGAAGCTGCTGAGTATTTTCAGAATCATCTTGCCTCATCCGATGGTGCGCCAGCTCGATCATTCTACACTAGGCGTGGGTTTTCGGAACAAACCATCGCAGATTTTCGACTAGGTGCCGCTCCAGCATCGTGGGATGCAACAATGAACCATCTGCTCGAACGGGGCTTCGCAATCGAACACCTTATTGATGCGGGTCTTGTTATCACTCGCGAAGATGGCAAGACATATGATCGATTTCGGGGTCGCGCGATGTTTACGATTGCAGACGATGCGGGCCGGGTTGTGGGATTTAGCGCGAGAACTCTCACTGACGAGCCTGGTCAACCGAAATATGTCAATTCACCTCAAACTATCGTGTTTGAAAAGAGTCGCCTTCTTTACGGACTCAATCGTGCCAAACGACCAATTTCACAGCAGCGTACGGCTGTTCTCGTCGAGGGACAGGCTGATGTGATAACCCTGCATCAAGCAGGCATAACAACTGCAGTAGCAAGTTCGGGCACTGCACTAACGCCAGATCAGCTGCGCATACTAAGAAAGCACGCGGATGTTATCATTCTCGTGTTTGATAGTGACGAAGCTGGACAAAAAGCTATTACACGTGGTATCGAACTTGGGCTTGCCGCAGGTTATGATGTAAAGTGTGTGGCCCTACCAAAGGGTCAAGACCCAGACTCTCTTGTTCGTGATCAAGGGGCTCGTGCATTGCAAGACCTGATAGTTGCCGCGCCGTCGTGGCTTCAATTTCAAACAGAGCGTTTCCGATCACTCGGATTACTAGACGATGCAGCTCAACAGGCAAAAGCCGTGCGCGTAATGCTCGAATGGATCAGCCAAGTACCCGACGGACTTCGCCATCCATTTTTACTGCGGGAGCTCAGCGAAGCTTTCAGACTTAACGAGCAGTTTCTCGCTGCCGAACTTCAGCGCCTGGGCTCGGCAAGCCAGACGCACGCACCGCGTTACGCCTCACAGGTTGTTGATCGCACGGCTACTCCAGAACCGGGTGTACCCCAGCCACCTCGCGAGATTCTCGAACCCCGTACAACTGCCGTTATGCTTCCGCCTGAGCGCGAGCTCATACGAATTGCTTTAGCAACAGAGCATGGGTTGGCACTCATACTTAATGAGGCGGGCGTAACTGAAAGAAGCTTTTGGAGTGAGAGCGGACGTAAGATATTTCGCAGCATCGTTGTAGCTGAAGAAGAACATGGAAGCGCAGCCGACCATGTGATTCACGACCCTTCGCTTACAACGGATGAACGTCGTGAATTGGCAGATGTTCTATTTGCACATGCAACGCCGAGCAATGTTTGGAAGACCTTCGATGTAGACGTTCCAGATGTCGACTTGATTCGAATCGTTCGAGACGCACTTGTCAAGATAGAGATACACAAAACCCATCAGGAAATCGACCGTCTTACTCGTGCCATAGACTCAACTCCAGATGTGGACGAGCGTAAGCAATTTGTGTACGATATCACACAGCAAATTCAACGTCGTGAGACTATGCGGCGAATTCTTGAAACAGACGCTAAGGATTTTTCGTGGCAACGGGGCGATCAACAATCCTAACCGTCGCAGGCTCTATTGCGCTGGCATTCGCTCTTTGGCTGTACGTATCACTTACACGTACGTACGAAGGCGACATCATGGTACCAATCGTAGCAGTACCGCCACCAGAGCAAACGATACTGTCTAACGTACCCAAATACGTAACTGTTCATGTAAGAACAACAGGACTTCAGCTGTTGAACATGACTTACTACAACAAGCCCCAAGTTTGTACGCTCTTTGTTGCACAGATGACCTCGACTGGTGCCGAACAATACTCACTAACAAATGCCGAGCTCCTTAGTAAGCTCTCGGATGTTGTTCCCTCGCGAATGTTAGCGACTAATCCTTCAGAGCTTTCTATCACAACAGGAATGCCTTCTACTGCTCAAGTGCCTCTCAAGGTTGTACATCGAATTTCCGTGAGACCGGGATTTGTGCTTGCCTCGCCCCCTACAGCCGAAACACAATCCGTTACCGTTCGGGGTATGCAATCAGTTGTCGACAGCATCAAGAGCTGGTCAACGGCAAAGATTTTTCTAGACGATGCCCATGAATCAGTTGTACTTGAAACCCCTGTTATGGATTCACTCGGCACAGTACTCGAAGTAATGCCCAAGACTGTTCGAGTGGCCATCGATGTGCAGCGACTTGCCGACCAGGAGATTATCGATGTTCCAGTAAAGCTCGTTGGAGGTGCCTCAGGGGTAGGTCTATCAGCAAGACCAGCATTCATTCGTGTGACGGTGCGCGGGGGTGTTGACAACATTGCACAGATCTCCAGGGATGACATAACTGCAGAGATCGATGCTATTCCTACATCAGGGTTCGCGATTCCTAAGGTACGGCTAGCAAAAAATGCGCGTGTTGTAGGCGTTATGCCGCGAATGCTTCAGATTGTGCGCGTTGCTCAGTAACACCACTGTAGTTACGCTGGCTGCGAGCGAATAAGAAGCGAGGAGTCTCCGTACGACAAAAATCTGTAGTTGTTACTCAGTGCCGACGCATAGATCGATTTCCATTGCGGATGACCAACAAATGCAGCAACGAGCAACATCAATGTGTTACCCGGTTGATGAAAATTGGTAATCAGTGCGTCTGCAACAGCGATCCTACAGCCTGGTGCAAGCATGATACTTGTTGTTCCCCAGAGTGTCGACACATCATGGCTTCGCATCCACTCTACCAAAGCCTCAAAAGCCACTTCCCTATTGATGGTTTGGAGAGATATATCAAAAGCTGACCACTGATCGATATGTACTGTACCAACCTCGATAGTTGCCCCCTGCGCAATTCGAGCGCCAAGGGCGAACAAAGATTCAATCGTTCGCAAGGATGTAGTTCCTACAACGGTTAGCCATGGCTGTGCGGACTGGAAGTGACGTGCAAGGCTTTCGATAGTGGTTCGCGATACACCAAAACGTTCGGCATGCATCGCATGATCGCGAGCATCATCGGCCGTCACAGGCTGAAAGGTACCTATGCCCACGTGTAAGGTGAGCATCTCGGACACAATGCCGCGCTGGCGAATGTTCTCCAAAACTCGATCAGTAAAATGCAGTCCAGCCGTAGGCGCAGCTACCGACCCCTGCTCGCGTGCATACACCGTCTGGTAGCGATCGGCGTCTACCTCTTCCACCTCTCGGTGCAAGTAGGGCGGCAAGGGCAGCGTTCCAATGTGGCCCAATAACTGTGCAAGCGTCAATCCCGCCTGCCAATGTAGCTCAACAACTGCTGCTGTTCCAGTACGGTCAATAACACGGATTGTTAAGTCTGCAACGTCATGCGTAAGTACCATACCAGGATGGATGTTACGTCCACCCATCATACAGTTCCAGGTACTACCAAGCTCAGACGACATAACCACTGCAGGATCTGTAAAAGGGGCTACCGGATCGATAAGTAGGACCTCGACACGACCACCTGTGGGCTTTACGGCAAATACTCTGGCGGCCATCACGCGCGTGGAATTTGCCAGCAGCATTGAGTTTGCAGGAAGTAGTCCTGGCAGGTCAACAAACGAATGATGTGTGATCTCATTATTGCTCGAAACATAGCGCAACAACTTACTTGCGTCACGCTCGTCAAGAGGGTATGCAGCAATCCGATCAGGCGGCAGCTCGTACAAAAACTTGCTCATTTCAATAACAGCGATTGACATACTCTGCTTGATTACCTCTAGTTTTGTCGTACAAACACCAACTATTCTTGGAACCTTGGATCACAGACGTGGTCTTAACAGGAACAGCAACACACACTTGGTTAGATTCAGAAGCTTATGGACACGCAAAATACTCAACTCCCCATACCGCCTCCGCCAACATTGAAGTCATCTTCCGGTAGATCACGTTGGTTGATTCCAGTGGCCATTGTTGGCGCACTCTTCCTCATTCCGATCATCTTCATTGTGATGATCGGTGCATTTATCGGTGGGATACTATCGGGGATCGAAGATGGCGACCATGCAAAGTCCATCACAGAAGCTACAGTGCTTGTTGTTGATCTCTCCGGCGGGTTACCTGAGTATGCGATAGATGTACCATTTTCTCTTGGTGGTGCTCCGAAAGGGCCATCGTTGTACGAGACACTTGATGCCATTGAGCGTGCTCAAAAGGATGATAACATCAAGGGTATCTACATCCGAAATGGTGGTTCCGGAATGGGCATGGCAAAGCTCACGGAAGTGAAAGATGCACTACTAGAATTCAAAAAATCGAAGAAGTTCATATATGCCTTCATAGACAATGGAACAAAGTCTCAGTATTACTTGGCAACCGTTGCAGACAGCATTCTGATGCCGCAGGAGGGACTGCTCGAGTTCAATGCGTTTGGTGCATCAGCCCCCTTCATGAAGGGCTTGTTTGATAAGCTTGGAGTAACGTGGCACGTTGAGCAGTTTGAAGAATACAAATCAGCCGCAGAGACTATGTCCAGAGCCAACTGGTCGGCACCTGCTAAGGAGGAAGTGCGCGCCCTGATAGAGCAGCGCAGGTCGATGTTCGCTCGTGCAGTTTCCTCCTCGCGTAGCATACCAACAACAACCGTGATGGACCTTATGGATAAGGGTCTTTATGTGCCCGATTCACTTGTGAAATACAAGCTCATCGATGGTTTTGCCCGAGAAGCGGAGTTAAAGGAACGCATTCAGCGTCGGATTGACCCAACGAACACAGAACAACATCCTATTCTGCGCTCTGTGTCGATTAACAGATATCTGCAGTCTGTTCAGGATAATGATGTAACTGCCGAAAAGGGCATCGCTATTGTCTATGCAAGTGGCGCCATCAGTGAGGGCGTAAACAAAAACCCACTTGATCCAAGCGGCATATACTCTCGCACGTTGATTAAGAATCTACGTGCTGCTGCCGACGATGAAGATATCAATGCTATTGTGCTGCGTATCGATTCTCCAGGGGGCTCTGCATATGCTTCTGATGAGATTTGGTCCGTCATCCGTGAAATTCGTAAAACCAAGCCCGTTATTGCATCAATGAGTGATGTGGCCGCATCAGGCGGATACTACATCGCAATGGCTTGCGACACGATCGTTACACACCCAGCTACGATCACTGGCTCGATAGGCGTGATTATGGCCATTCCAAACTTTGCCGGTAGCGCTGCGAAGATTGGTGTAACCGTTGACACAGTGTCGTTGGGATCGTCATCCAATTTCATGAATCCGCTGATGCCATTAACAGATGCCGACAAAGCGCAACTACGAACACTCGGGTCTGGGATTTACAAGAGATTTGTTGAGAAAGTTGCGACATCACGAAACAAAGAGTTTGAAGCAGCGCGTTTGCTCGCTCGTGGCCGCGTCTGGACTGGCGAGGCCGCGCTTGCTGCTGGTCTAGCCGATGTTACCGGCGGACTCAAAACGGCTATAGCCATTGCAAAGCAACGCATCGGTGTAGCCAAAGATGGCAGCGTTGATATCCAGTTCTATCCAAAGTCCGAAGACGGACTGCAGGCATTGCTAGCCATGTTCAACATAGACGGTAGCGAAGATGAAACTTCTTCATCTCTCGGGCTGTTCTGGAGACTTGTTACGGCAAAGCTTGACAGCCAAGACCCGCTTGCACGCTCGGCCTACTCACGTCTGCCAATTGGACTGCGTCAGCAGGCTGAGTATTCCTTGCAGTTAGCCGACATAGCAGCAAAGGACCGAGTAGTTATGGCTCTTCCAGCGATGTTCCCTATGGACTGATTATCATGCGAAGGGTGTTCACCACACATCCTACATACAACGCAATAATCATGCTCCTGCACAACGGCGTCTGTCCTGAAAAGGGCAGACGCCGTACTTGTCTTACCCGTATCTTTGCAGCATGAATCTCGAAACTTTCCCCAATCCCCGGCCCGGACGTCGATTTACCATCACACACGTCAATCCCGAGTTTACATCGGTTTGCCCCAAAACTGGCTTGCCCGATTTCGGCACAATCACCGTTGAGTACATTCCCAACGAGACGTGCATTGAGCTCAAGGCGCTCAAGTATTACTACTTTGATTTTCGTCAGCGTGGCATCTTCTACGAGGCTGTGACGAATCAGATTCTCGACGATCTCGTTTCGGCATGCGATCCAATCTGGATGCGTGTAACTGCCGATTGGAAAGCCCGCGGCGGTATACATAGCACCATCGTAGCAGAGCATACTAAGGCGTAACAATGCGAACAACGATCTCTAAGCAGTTCCGATGGGAAATGGGGCACCGTTTGCCTCTTCATAAAGGACTCTGCAGAAACATCCATGGGCATTCCTATGAGGCCCACGTCATACTCAGTGGCGAGCTGGACGAACAAGGTATGGTTATGGACTACTTCGATATGAAGATGTTGATTCAGTCCAAAGTAGACGAACTAGATCATGCGTTTTTGTGCGATGCATCAGATGCCGTTGTGTTGGACTTCCTCAAAGAGCACAGTTTGAAACATGTGATCGTGAACTTCCCCACGACTGCTGAGAACATAGCACACATGTTGTGTGAACACGTTGTGTCGAAATTGCCTCACGGACATCGTCTCGATACGGTTAAGATTCGCGTTTTTGAAACTGAGAAAACGTATGCAGAAGTGGAGCAAAGTATATGAGTGTTCGTGTTCGGTTTGCCCCCTCTCCAACTGGCTTCCTACACATCGGAAGCTTGAGAACGGCCTTGTACAACTACCTCTTCGCAAAGCATCATGGCGGCAGTTGCATACTGCGCATCGAAGACACGGACAGAACACGTTTTGTCGAGGGTGCGATAGAAGAACAGGTAAGCTCACTGGCATGGGCAGGGGTAACCTTTGACGAAGGTCCGCACACCGGCGGTAACCATGGCCCGTACACCCAGAGTGAGCGCTTTGATCTCTATCGTGAATATGGAATGCAGCTTGTTCAGAACGGAACAGCTTACTATGCCTTCGACACGGCCGATGAACTTGGTGCCATGCGTACACGTCAGCAAAATGCAGGAATTGCTCCGAAGTACGATCGCTCTGCTATGCGGAATCAGTTTACACTCGGTGAACTTGAGACTGCCCGGTTGCTTGCAGAAAATGCCTCACATGTTATTCGTCTCAAGGTTCCGTTACAACAAGATATTCGTTTCAATGACCTCATACGTGGCGAAGTAGTTGTAAACGGACGCGAAATTGATGATCAGATTCTGTTGAAGAGTGACGGATTTCCGACCTATCACTTGGCGAATGTTGTTGACGACCATCTGATGGAAATCACCCATGTGATCCGCGCCGAAGAATGGCTGCCATCAACTCCAAAACATATCATCCTCTACCAAGCGTTTGGTTGGGAGCCGCCAAAGTTTGCCCATGTTCCATTGTTGCTCAATCCAGACCGTTCAAAAATGAGCAAACGGCATGGTGATGTGATGGTTAAGGACTTCGCCACCAAGGGCTTCTTTCCCGAAGCACTGGTCAACTTTGTTGCTCTATGTGGCTGGAATCCCGGTACCGATCAAGAGTTTTTCTCAATGCAAGACCTTATTGACTCGTTCTCGCTTGAGCGCGTAAATAAGGCAGGAGCTGTCTTTGACTACCAAAAATTGAACTGGATGAATGGCGAGTATCTCAAGAAGCGCAATGTGCATGATTTGGCTAGAGAACTGCATCCAGTTCTTGCTGGAAAGGGCTACCAATACATCGACGAAGAATTTGTTGCCAACGTGATCGAACTTGTTCGAGAACGCGTGGCCTTTTTGGCTGACGTTGCCGATTTCGCCGATTATCTTTTCAGCGACAATCTGTCCTCGCTTACTCCGGAAGCCCAAGAAGTACTGGCTAAGCTGCCTACACTAAATACTGCACTTGAAACGTTCAAACATGGATTGGGGACCAGCCTTGACTCACCAGAGTCGTTCAAGGGGCTTGCACAAGCAGCGGCAGACGCGGCATGTGTTAAGCAGGGTGCCCTGATGAAGCCATTGCGCCTCGTACTTACTCATCGCGAGGTGGGCGCAGACTTGTTCAGCACCATCAAGCTTATCGGAATCGACCGATGTGTACAACGTATCGAATCATTTATAGCTGGATAGCGCTCGTAAGTGCTTTCTCGTTAACAGGTTGCCTTGCCTCTGTTCGTCAGCGCCCCACAAGCGTTGCACCATGTGTGCGTGAAACCCAACAGCAGATAGTACTGCGCTGGGGCGACGAAGATGATTCTCTGCAGACAATGACGCGATACTCGTTGAACACCAAAGGCGAGATATTCCATTATTCTGGTCCTATTGTTGATACAATTCCAGAGACATATCTCGTTCACGTAGAACTGTCAGAATACTGCGAAATGGCGTCATCTGTCAATAGTTCGTTCCTCAAGACCCAGGCGCTCAGTGTCCGCGGAAGACGTGCTCGATACATCGAATACATCAATCCTCATACCGATGTATTTTTACGAGCAATGTGGAATCCTGACCTGTCTACGTTTCAAAGCCGTGATATGCGTTTTGAGTTTGAGCAACTCATGGAATACATCAAAAAGTATAGATATTTATGAAGATCCTTATTGTAGACGACAACAGAGACTTTTCTGCAACTATTGCCGACGTTGTTCGAGCGCAGGGATGGGAACCTCTCGTTTGCAATAGTCCCGAGCAGGCGCTCGCTCTTCTTGCGAAAAGTGCACAAGAGATCTCTCTTATGCTGCTTGATATCGAATTTGGCAGCGAGTCTTCCATGACCGGTATAGATGTTCTCGGCAAATCCATCCGTGTACATCCTAACGTGCCTGTTATTATGATTTCGGGCAAAGGCACGATCGAGATGGCTGTTCAGGCAACGAAGCTTGGAGCTATCAATTTCATTGACAAATCCACTCTTAATAATGAGCGGCTCATTGGCGTGCTCACTGCTGCCATGGATCGCATCAGAAGCGGAACGTCTGATGAAGACAAACGGCGTGTGATGGAAGCCCACGGCATCATCGGCTCGAGCCAAGCGATGATGGATGTAGCTGACCTGATTTTGCGCTATGGTCGCACAGACCTCAATGTTTTGCTGCTGGGTGAAACTGGTACCGGTAAGAAGCTCGTTGCTCAGGCGCTTCATGCAGTGAGTCGCAGAGCAAAACATCCCTTTGTTACTGTAGATATTCCGAATATCCCACGCGAGCTGTTTCAAAGCGAACTTTTTGGCCACATGCGTGGCTCGTTCTCTGGAGCGATGGAAAATAAGCGTGGTCTGTTCCATCAAGCACATAAAGGCACGCTCTTTATGGACGAGATTGGCGACATGCCACAAGAACTGCAGGCTAA
Organism: Ignavibacteria bacterium; assembly: GCA_016873895.1. GTDB lineage: Bacteria > Bacteroidota > Ignavibacteria > Kapaibacteriales > Kapaibacteriaceae > UBA10438. The sequence continues at coordinate 61,447 of VGVV01000008.1, read as the reverse complement.
TCTGCTATTGCCCATGGAGCAGCGTGGCGTGCGCAGGTTAGGATCAGTAGAAGTTGAACCGGTAGACATCCGATTTGTAAGTGCCACAGACCGCAATCTGATCGAAGCCATGTCTGAAGGACGATTCCGCGATCAGTTGTATCATCGCTTACGTGAGTGCGACATCTACATCCCTGCCCTGAGAGAACGTATAAGCGACATGCCAGAGATTGTTGAGTATTACGTTGCAAAGCATAACAAAGAGTTAGGCGACAACAAGTCTGTTGCACCTGGAGCCATCGACTATCTGCAGCAGTATACCTGGCCTGGGAATGTACGCGAGCTAGCAAGCACTCTACGCGTTGCATTCCAAACTATGTCTACCGACGAGCTGGAAGTAGCAGATTTGCACAGAATACTTGGAAGGGCAACAACGGCGTCTCCTGCTCGACAGCCAATGCAGCCACAACAACAGACCGCGCCGATTGCACCGACAACGGATGCTCTGCACGCAACAGAATCCGAAGTAGAATCTGACCAGCAAAAAATTGAAAAAGCCCTAGAAAAAACTGCTGGCAATGTGTCCAAGGCAGCTGCGGTACTCGGCATTAGCAGAGAAACTCTTCACACGAGAATCAAGAAGTACGGCATCGATATCTCTACGTATCGCTTAGCCTAATGCTGAAGCTAATGAGCGTAGTTGCGCGTGAAATGAAACGTTGTGTACGCGTATAATGCCCACGCTCTGGTGCAGCAACAAGGCATGAGTTAATACTGTAGCAACATCTCTTTCGGCTGGATCTGTAACGCCCGTAACGCTTCCAAGAAATCGCTTTCGTGAAACTCCAACGAGCAGTCCATCTCCGATACCGGTAAATGCTTCGAGGTTCCGCAATAACTCGATGTTGTGGTCAGCCGTCTTGCCAAAACCAATACCCGGATCTACCGTAATGTTCTCAACTCCGCGGTCACGAGCCCTGTTAACTTGCATGCGCAAGAATTGCGCCACCTCATCGACCACGTTGATGTAGGCAGGGTCATCCTGCATAGACTGCGGCGTACCCTTCATGTGCATGAGCACATAGTCTACTCTCGACTTTGCGACGATGCTCAGCATGTTATCATCTGCTCTACCGCCACTAACATCATTTACCATCGTTGCACCTGCATCAATTGCAGCAAGCGCTACGTCTGATTTTGTTGTATCGATCGAAATAGGAATCAGAGGGTTAACTTCTCGAATGCCTGTGATAACAGGAATAACTCGATTGCGCTCCTCTTGAGCAGACACGCCGTCCGAACCCGGCCTAGTGCTTTCGCCACCAACATCGAGAATGTCTGCTCCAGATGCGACAAGCTTCAATGCATGCTCGACAGCCTGTTGAGACGATGCGAATTGCCCACCATCGGAGAACGAATCAGGTGTAACATTAACGATACCCATGATCCGTGGGAACGTCCTCGTCATGAAACTTGATCGTTTATCGTTGCAATCACTGCATCTAGTCGGGACTGAGTACTGCTACTTGGTGATACGAGTGGCAGCCGGTAAGCTAAGTCCATATATCCAAGCTTATGCATGATGTACTTGATTGGCAATGGATTCGACTCCCAAAAATTTGCGGCGTAATATGGCATACAAGCCATGTGAAGCCTGCAAGCAGTCTCAAAATCACCACGCAAAGCCGAATGCACAAGTGCGCCAAACACCTTCGGAAGGTAGTGCGAAATAACAGCGATAACTCCCCTACCTCCGCAGGCTATAATGGGAAGGGTAAGCGAGTCATCTCCGGCAAGCACGGAAAAGTGCCGAGGGGCATGTCGGATGATCTCGGACATTTGCTCAAGGTTAGCCGAAGCTTCTTTTGTAGCAACAACATTGGGACACATTTCTGCTATCGCAAGCTGCGTCTCCGGCAACATGTTGCTTGAGGTTCGGCCCGGAACGTTGTATAAAATCTGAGGTATATCTACAGACTGACTAATCTCCCGGTGATGAGCGATGATTCCGACTTGTGGGGGTTTGTTGTAGTAAGGAGACACGAGCAGCAAAGCATCGACCCCGCAATTTTTCGCCAACCGTGAAAGTAGCACCGTTGCATGGGTATCGTTCAATCCTGTTCCGGCGATAACCGGAACTCGGCCAGCGACATGCTGCACTGCAACAGACCAAAGCGTTTGTTTTTCCTCCGATGAGAGTGTAGCGCCTTCACCAGTGGAGCCACATACAACTAACCCATCTACTCCAGCAGAAATTTGCGCCTCAATGAGCCCTGTAAATGCCTTGAGATCCAAATCCCCTGACGGCGACATAGGGGTAACAAGCGCGGTGTATAGTCCAGATGGTTTCATTATCCACGAATAGATTGACGTTTAACAAGATACTCACGCAAAGCAACATCAAAAGGCGTATCTGTAGTCACTCGCATGTAATCGATGTTCAAATCATGACAATTGCGCCTCAGGTTCTGCGTGAACTCCTCCACAGCTGCGCGATACGAGCCCCGTATCTGTAGTGGCTGTGTCGGCAATTCTTCCCCGGTCTCGATATCGCGAAACACAGCTGAACTTCCGAAATCGAAATCTACTTCCCTTGGGTCGAGAATCTGCATCACGAGCACATCATGCTGATCGTGCCGAAAATGACGCAGTGCCCCGAGCACTTCGGTTGGATCGTCAAAGAAATCACTCAGGATAACAACAAGCCCCCTACGAGAGAGCTGATCGGCAATGTGGTGCAGAGCAACTGCAGTGCCCGTTGTAGATGATGGTGTCGCTGCCTCGAGAGCTTTCATAAGTTCTTGTACATAGGACATCTTGGATCGCGACGGTAGATACGTCTGAACGTCCGTGTTATACAGGGCAAGACCTGCCGCGTCGTGCTGCTGCAAGACCAAATACGTTAACGCAGAGGCCAGATACGTTGCATATGCATACTTCGAAATGTGCCCCTCCGAAGCATACGCCATCGATGCACTCATATCAACACAGATCATAGCTCGAAGATTCGTTTCATCTTCGTACTGCTTGATGTAGAAACGATTAGATCTACCGTAGATCTTCCAGTCGATGTGCTTGAGTTCGTCTCCGCGGCGGTATTGACGATGCTCAGAAAACTCAGCAGAAAAGCCATGAAAGGGGCTCTTGTGGAGTCCGGTAATAAAACCCTCAACTACAAGGCGTGCTCGTATTTCCATGCTGCCTAGTTGGGCAACAACTTCTGGTGTAAGCTGCATCTACAAAGTTAGCTCGTGGGATGTTCTGCATTCAACTGTGTTGAATGCTGCAATGCAAGACGAACCAAACCGGCTGCATTGTTTACACCAAGCTTTGTCATGATTCGAGCACGGTGCGTCTCAACAGTGCGACGGCTAATCCCAAGCTGCTCGGCAATTTCCTGGCTGGTAAGCCCGGCAGCAACGTGCGAAACAATCTCGTGCTCGCGCCGTGTTAACGTCGAGTGCAGTTTGCTGGAAATAGAGGGTGCCTCTTCTGGCTGCTGCTGATCAAGTGTTCTGCGAACAGTTGCACTTAAAATTCGCTCTCCGGTGGCCACCGAGCGCACAGCATGAGTTAACTCTTCCGATGAGACATCTTTCGTGAGATAACCGTCGGCACCATGTTCGAGCGAGCTACGTATGATCGGCGTATCAGATGCTGCCGAGAGCATAATAACGGATGTGGATTGGTTTTCGCGCTTTATCCGCTTCAAGGCATCTATACCACTCATGAGCGGCATGCGTACGTCCATAAGTACAACCTGAGGCTGACACTCTTGCGTTAGCAAAATGGCCTGCCCACCATCAGTAGCCTCGCCAACGATCTCAATGTCTGGGTCCTTCGATAGCATGTACCGAATCCCAATGCGCGAGACTTCGTGATCATCAGCTATAAGAACGGTTATCGGGGATCGCATTCTCGTAACAACCACCAGGTGGTACAAAAAGTTACCAACAGATAGAAATATAGTTTAAATCTCAACTATCTCTGCTGCTATCGAGTCAAGTTCCGCCAGCCATAGAGATGTACTCATATCGCTAGGCATCCTCCAGTCGGCACGGGGCGACAATGCCACAGAGCCAACCTTGACCCCGTCAGGCATGGATGAACGCTTAAACTGGTTGACAATAAACCTTGTCAGAAAAACTCGTAGCCATGCAGTGATCTGCGCCGGCGAATATCGGGGCGCAAAGGCTACAGAAGCAACGATGGCGATAGTGCGGACAGATTCCTGTAATCGTACAAATCGGTACAAAAAGAAGTCGTGTACCTCGTATGGCCCTAGGATGTCTTCGGTCTTGTGTTCAATTGCACCATCAGCCGACTTTGGCAACAATTCCGGCGATATGGGTGTATCTAAGATGTCGCGTAAAACAACGGCAACCTGTTCAGATGAGGATTCCGCATACCATGCAATGAGATGCTGTACCAAGGTCTTAGGAACCCCTGCATTCGGGTTATACATGGACATGTGATCTGCATTGTAGGTACTCCACCCTAGCGCAATCTCGGACAAGTCTCCAGTTCCAACAACGATACCTCGGTGCATATTGGCAAGGTCCATGAGGATCTGTGTACGCTCTCGAGCTTGTGCGTTCTCGTACACAACACTCGTGTCATGTGGGTCATGTCCGATGTCTGCAAAATGCTGAAGTACAGAAGTTTCGATCGGAACTGTCTTGAATGCCATGCCTAATGCCGTCGCAAGTGCATCGGCATTACTTCGCGTACGTTCCGTAGTACCCATTCCCGGCATCGAGACAGCCAACACGGTCTCGTGTGGTAGTCCGAGAATGTCGCATGCCTTCATGCAAACCAGAGCAGCAAGTGTCGAGTCGAGTCCACCAGATAATCCCAACACCAAACGACTCGCACCGGATCTCTTAAAGCGTACTGCAAGCCCCGTAGCTTGTATCGTAAGGATTTCTTGACAGCGCAACGCACGGTCTGCATCGTACTGCGGAACAAACGGCATTGTGTCTATTCTACGCTGAATCGTAGCCTTAACAGACGATGGCACATGCGTGTAGATGCGACGAAACGAGAGGTCCTGTTGCTCTTGGGCAAACGACGTTGATTGCAGTCTCTCTCGCGTGCAGCGATCAATATCAACGTCGGCTATGACGTATGAACCATCTAGCGCAAACCGGTCCGATTGCGCGATAATCTCTCCACACTCTGCCAGCATGCAGTGTCCACCGAATACCACATCCGTGGTGCTTTCTGTTGGTCCGGCAGAGGAATATGCATAGACAGTATACGTTCGAGCAGATTGCATGGAAACCAGTGCTCGCCGATACTCAGATTTCCCGACTATCTCATTACTTGCAGAGCAGTTCAGCACCACCGTAGCACCGCTCTTAGCCATCAAACCTGAAGGGGGCTCCACAGACCAGAGATCTTCACAGACCTCCATTCCGAGAACCACACTTGCACGAGCTGTGTCGCAAACAAGCAGATCTATACCGAACGGAACTTCCTGACCTGCAATCTTCAAACATTGATTGCGGATACCAGCGCCACTTGAAAACCATCGCTGATCGTAGTATTCTCGTGAATTCGGAAGAAACGTCTTCGGCACGGCAGCCAAGAACTGACCGTCGTTGATGGCAATAGCAACGTTATAGAGTTTTCCGCCCCATTCGAGTGGGGCGCTCACAACAATGAGTAGGTGTTGATTAACGCTGTGCGCGCGCAGCAGCTCGAGTCCACTATGGACTGCGTTCAACAGCGTGGGCTGGCGAAGAACATCGCCACAAGTGTAGCCGCAAAGACATAGCTCCGGGAACAACGCAATGTCTGCCCCCTGCTTGTGAACCTCCGTGGCTACTCGTTTGATCTCCTCCACATTAGCAGATACGTCTGCTACGGCAACACGAGGTGCGCAAGAAGCGATGCGCACATAGCCGAGGGAAGCGATCAACGCAGAATTCATGTTGTCTAGTTTGTCTGATCAAAAACGCCCGAAAGGACCTTTTCGAATGATGCGATGCCCTTTGAGACCGCAAAGATCTGCTTATCCAGCTTGCCAAGCGCCTTTTCAAGCTGCTTGACACGATTCGTACCCTCGCGTGTGAGTTCCACGATGCGAGCGCGTGAATCATGTGGATCTTCAAGCCTGCGAACAAGACCAGCATCTTCAAGAGCCCGGACATTCTTCGAAAGCGTCATCACGTCAACGCCTGCATAGCGAGCAATGTGCACTTGCTTGGCAGAGCCGTCATGCTTCTGCAGAGCCTGTATGGCAATCAAGACGTTGAACTGAAGAGGTGAAACATCGGCCTGACGATATGCGTCATCGACCGCAGCACGCCAACGTGCTGCTGCTAGGTACATGTGTATACCTGTTCCGCTCACGAGCGGCGCAATTGTTATGGATTTTTTTGACATGGATACAAACCTATGGAATTGATTCGATACTCTACATAGTTACGATACGCGTTATGCAAAATCACTGCAGTATCTTTGCATTTCTTACCCACTGCACCAACGAACTATTTACGCATTTAGTTCGTTAGACGATCAATGAGAATTTTTGTTATTACCCTACTCCTACCATTTTTTACTACTTGTGCTATTGCCCAGACCGTCAACGTCAAGGGTAGGGCTCTGCAGTCAGGCGATGCGAGCCCCCTACCGGGCGCGACCGTTCGCTTCGTATCTGTAAAAGACACCACTTTTATACGTAGATCATATACCGAACGCGATGGTGGGTTTTCCATCAAGGACATGCCACTTGGTGCGTATAAGCTAAATATTTCTGCTGTGGGCTTCAGGAAGCTAGAGTCGACTGTATTCGTGCGAGATGGCAAGGGGGACCTTGGTGTGTTTCGACTGCAGCAGGACACTGTACGCGGGGCTGAGCTAAACGTTGAAGCTACTGCTATACGCATGGAAGTCAAGGGTGACACCATGGACTATAACGCACAAGCCTTTAAGACGAACCCAAATGCTACTGCAGAAGACCTCGTAAAGAAAATGCCCGGCATCACGGTTGAAAACGGTACAGTACGCGCTCAGGGTGAAGAGGTTCGTAGAGTAACGGTTGATGGACGCGAGTTTTTCGCTGATGATGCCCAGGCCACACTACGGAATCTACCAGCCGATATGGTTGATCGAGTGCAGGTATTCGATCGTGGCAGCGACCTGTCGATGTTCTCTGGCTTTGATGATGGCAACACGTCGAAGCAGATGAATGTTGTTACACGCAAAGACAAACGCAATGGTTCATTCGGGCGCATATACGCCGGCTACGGTGATCAAGAGCGTTACCAAGGTGGTGGCACGATCAACAATTTTTCAGGTCCGCAGAGAGTTTCACTGATTGGCATGGCCAACAACATCAATCAGCAGAACTTTTCCTTCCAAGATATTCTCGGCACCATGGGTGGTGGAGGAATGTCTGGAGGAATGGGGCGTATGATGTCTCGCTATATGAGCGGCGGTGGCTCTCAAATGATGATGCGCATGGGTGGTGGCGGCGGACCGATGGGTGGCTTCTCAAATTTCTTTGTAGGTCAGCAAGGCGGAATTGCTGCCACCAGTGCAATAGGAGCCAACTACAGCGACCAATGGGGCGACCGAACAAATGTATCGTCGAGCTATCTCTTCAACAACGCGAATAATGACCGTACTACGGATCTCAATCGGCAGTACATGGCGGCTCAGAATGCTGGGCAGGTGTATCTGCAGCGAGATACAGCCAACACAAACTCGAATAACCATCGGTTTAACATGCGTGTTGAATCTGTTCTCGATAGCGTTAATCTGCTGGTTGTTTCGCCGCGTGTAACGTTTCAGGGGGCCCGCAGTACAAGCGATGTAGACGGTTCAACAGCGCTGAATACGCGACCGCTGAATACTACAAACACGCGCACGGATGGTAATAATGGTGGCTATAATGCTTCGGTATCTACCACATATCGGAGACTGCTTTCAACGAACGGGCGTACAATTGCCGTAACTCTCAACGTTGATGGATCCAACCGATGGAATGATGGTTCGCTTGCATCTACCAATCAATTCTCTCTGCCACTTGATTCAACTTTTCTGTTCAACCAGAATTCTGATGGTGGTTCAACAAGCAGAACAATCGGCGGACAGGTAGCCTATACCGAGCCAGTTGGGCAAAGAGATATGATCCAATTCTCTTACGAGCCCTCCTTCAGCGAGAATGATTCGCGTAAAACAACGCGCAGCCTCGACACGGTAACAAACACCTATGCACTTGTAGACAGTCTACTGAGCAACAACTTCGTTAACGGATACAGCACACAACGAGCTGGAGCGCTCTATCGTATGCGTGGCGATAACACAATTATCACGTTTGGTGGTAGTTATCAGTACGCACTTCTTTCCGGCGAGCAGACGTTTCCGCTATCGTTGCGAGTTGAGCGCACATTCCAAGACTTTCTGCCATCATTCATGTGGCAGCAAAAGTTCTCTGCAGCAAGTAACATTCGTCTGTTCTACCGCACGAGCACAAATGCACCTTCGATTTCACAGCTGCAGGATGTGGTGGACAACTCTAATCCACTTCAGTTGCGAATTGGCAATCCAAACCTTGCACAGGAGTACACCCACTCTGTTAATGCGCGCTTTGTCGATGCTCAATGGATGCAGGGTAAGACTATGTTCGGCTTCGTGAATGTGAGCTACACACAGAACTACATCGGCAACGCGGTAGACATTATTCAACGTGGCGATACTACTCGGCAGCAGCAGTTTGCTGGCATCGTCGTTGGTCCTGGCACTCAAGTGTCGCGTCCGGTTAACCTTGAGGGCAACTGGAACCTGCGAAGCTTCTTTACATACGGGTTCCCCGTTATGGGTTGGAACCTTAATCTTAACTCAGGCCTCTTCTACACACGAACACCAGGCCGTATCAACCAGCAAGAGAACTTTGCGAATTCTACTACAGGTAACCTCGGTTTCTTTCTCAGCAGTGCAGCATCAGAAGATCTCGACGTGTCAATTTCCTACAATGGGATGTATACCTGGGTAAAGAACACGACGCAGATTACTGCTGACGACAACTACTTCTCACATATCGCAACAGCGCGTGTTATCTGGAATGTTGGCGCTATTGCATGCAGTACGGATGTGAATCAGACCCTATACTCAGGACTGGGTACAGAGTTTAACCGCAGCTTTACAGTGTGGAATGCTGGAATTGGCTACAGGTTTCTCGAAAATCGCGCTGCTGAACTTCGGCTGACAGTTAATGACATTCTTAACCAGAACGATGCGATCAATCGCTCGGTTAATGATGTCTCGATTGACGATACACGTACAAACGCATTACGTCGTTTTGCCATGGTAACGTTTAGCTACGACCTCAAGGCGTTTACGAAGCAATAGTCTTCGTTTGCTCAGCCTGCTTACGTCTGCTCTTCATAAACGGCTTCTCGAAGGCAATAAACAGCAGCGCTGATGGCGGCACAACCGAAATACCTACAACAGCGATTTGCACGAGTATGCTCGAGACGTCCGTTGGAATGTCGTACCCAAACAGGATAGTATTCCAAAACTCGTGCAATGCTCCAAGCAGGAGCGTGTGGTAGAGATAGATCGTGTAACACATGCCCCCTAATCCAACAATCCAGCGGTTTGCAAAGAACCGTCCCAGGAGCACACCTCGAAACGCTGCCACATATGCAAGAAAGATCAGCGCCATCGAGTAGAGATCACGGAAATGGCTCTGTGCTAACATAAGTGGAATGAGTAACCAACTCGCGAAACCAATCACGTCCCACGAATAACTCTTGGAAGGGGGCTTGCTTTTCCAGTCTACGAGGTAGACATCAACGAAAAGAAACCCTAACAAAAAGTAGTACAGGGATGGGATAACGGTAAACGCTATGGGCTCTCGAGGAATGAGTGCAATAACAGTATGCACTCCGATAATTGTAAGGATCATTATCGTTCGACGAAGCTCGTGCTGTCGTATTCGAAAGATTGTGGCAAGTATCGGTGCTATGAGATAAAACTGAACTTCTACCTCTAAAGACCACATCACGTTGTTTAGCGAGAAGAACCCAGGCATACCGAAATGCCCGTAGATAAATCCGTGCACATAAAATGCATGAGCAACTAAGTGTTCAACGTACTTGCTGAATTCGGCCACACTGCCTCGGCGATCGATAAACAGCCACGACAGTAGGCAAACACCTAGGCAGATCAGATACGGTGGGTGTAGTCGCGTTACGCGTCGCAGGAAATATGTTCTGAGCTTGACTGGCCTGCCTGCGGCAAGTTCTGCCTGTGCAAATGGCAGGGCGAGCACAAATCCACTGATCACAAAGAAAAGCTGCACACCGAAGAAACCAGCATAGACGTACCATTCCGTGATTCCGCCACCGTCTGGTTGCCAAAATGGAACAGGAGGCTGCTCAAAGTAGCGTCCACCTATGTGGAAAACCACCACGGCTGCAATTGCGATGAATCGCAGTCCATCTATCTCTGGAATAACCGCTCCAGACGATGTAGCTCGTGCTATCGCAGCATGTACTCTATCGAAAACGCGCAAGTGGTTAATCCAACTGTTTGATTGATACTGCGGATGCTCGCGTGATTAACTCAGGAGGTCAAACTTACGCATCAAGATGAATCCGAGAGAGCCCCCACCTTCAAATGTGGCATGCGCTTTGCAAGAGTTCTACTAACGTAGACAGTGATGTAGAACATATTTTTTAGCTCTTACACCGATGTTACCATGTGACTAAGACCACTTGTATTCGCCATAACACAAGTACTGCTTGCTTGCTTGCTCTCTATCAACAAGCAATGGCACAGTTTCCTGCAACGCTCAAGCTTTCAGCTCGCAATGCAGGAGTTGTCAATTCACCGATAACAAGGTCCGATGCTCGCTACCGATTAACCGTAAGCGGCACATACTCGCAGTGGCCACAATTTCCTGATTGCCATGGAGTTGATGCCGTCTGGGTCTATGACGTACCACAACAAGAAATCGATGCGTACCGGTGGCCACCAAAAACAATCCTGGGAGCCCCATTCGTAGAGATCCCAAACTGGGTTGGCGATTCAACGGTCTACTCGTTCCCACCGGTAGGATTCGGAGTAAATCCAATACTTGAGTTAAGCTTTCGCAAGTACCTCGGATTTCGGTTGAACGGCGAACCGTTGCCTGCAATGACAATCGACAAGACGTTCCACCGCTACCAAGTTGTTATGGCAGGTACGGGAGAGCCCCTGCGTATGGAGATTTTGAATTAACCTACAACATTTCCCAAGGTACTGTCCTTCCGCGCTATGAAGACAACTGCGGCGAACTCACTGTGGTTATCGAGGAGATCATTGAGAAGGATGTTAACATTTGCGGGGCAGAGCCAATCAAAGTTGGTAATGAAATCGTTGAGATACGTGTAGATGCATCTATTGTGCGCTTAGATACGACAGCAATCGGTGGCAGTGTAAATGAATTGGTCTCCAAGGAGCAATTGGGGATAGTTGCTGATGGCAAGTTTATCTGTGCGGATTCTCTGGTTTGTGACTCCGCTCGCTCCGAGAATGTCTCTGTCTGTCTGATTGTAGATGTCTCAGGCAGTATGAATCAACCTATCAACTGCGGCAAGAAACTCGTTCAGCGCATCGACGCTCTCAAATCATCCGTCCATCCATTCATTTATGCGCAAGCTCAATCCAGTCTACAGTCTGTGCCTGATTTAGTTTAATAGCATTGTTGAGATTTCTGACGATTGGACTGCGGATACTGCCATTATAGGCCGGGCAGCTGACGGACTCATAGCGGATGGCGCAACGGCCTTTCACAGGGCATTGATTGTGGGACTTCAGAAGCTTTCTATGCATGCCCGAGCCAAGAAAGCAATCGTGGCGCTGACTGATGGAATAAACAATGAGTATCCTACTGTTTCTGCACCAGTGTTGAGTGCAATCAGGCAAGCCAACATACCCCTGTACCTTATTGCTCGTGGATTTACCAACAACGTAACAGAGGCTGCTGGCATTGAAAACATGAAAAAGTTTGTAGCCGCTGCACCAACGGGTAAAGTATACCAGATTACAACCGGAGAAGAGTTGGAAAAGGTCTACACAGACTTTGCTGTCAAGTTTGCCAGTGATGAATACTGTAAACCAGGCCACTAGCGTACGTTCAGGAGGAGGCATACACGGCTATACCCTACGGTATCGACGGGCTCCATGCAGTCAGGCGTAACAGCGATGGCTTTATCAGGGCGTGGGATGTAGCAGGTGAGCACCATGCCAAGCGCATAGCTGAGGAGTGCAATCGAGCAGACAAAGAACTTAATGCAAGCAAGGCTCCACGCGAAAGACAGGTGTAGCTACCGTGAACTATGACATGACATTCTGTTCGGGTAAGAACTGCCCGAAGAAGGCTGAGTGCAGGCGTTACCTAGAGCAGCCAATAGGTAATAAATATATCGCACGGTTCATCGAGATTCCGTGGGATTCCAAGAAGAAGAAGTGCGAGTATTGCATTCCAACATTATCAAAGGGAGAGAAGGGATGAGGACGATTCTATTATCACTGCTGCTGGCATTCCAGACAGCCTACACACAGCAGACACAGGACTTCAACCCCTGCAAGGATGCAAAGCTATCATTCGGTAGCAGCCTAGCCACGTTCAAGGCCTCGGTTGCTAAGTATTTCGAGGGTAGTGAGTACGATATAGACGTATCTAAAGATGGCGATGGCGTGATGCTGTACCTACGTGGCAGAACCGACGGTCACCCTCGGATGTACGTATTTATGAACGATAAGTATGTTGCCTACATAGATTACTTTGATGGCGGTAGCGACGACGCCACTACCAAGGAGTTCAATAAGCTAGACAAGCGTCTAAAATCGGGCGCCAACTCCATAGCTGATGGTCTACCTACGTCCACACCTGTGGCGACGACGAATTATTCGTGAGCCCTGGTCTAAATTTACCACTCATCAATGTAACGGTGGGTAGTAAGAAGTGGATTGCAAAAGCTAAGAAGCGATAGGCTTTGCCTAGCTATGACCGTATTTTTGAGGGCATCTGCGTGTTGCGGATGCCTTTTATTTTTGAGGTACAGCGATGGCACGGCGATTTGATGGAGTACTTGCTGGAAGCATTCCACATGAGGAGTTTCGCCGGCGACTCAGATCATGCGAGCTTTTCGATAGTAAAGATGTAGATCTGGCCCTCGCCCATACAGCACATCAGGCATTTGTAGACGCCTGAGAGATTGCGCATCAGAATGAGCTACGCAAGCGCCTGGCATTTAGACCACATCTTTGGTTTGAACACGAGCGACGATACCCATCACCAATCTTTGTTGTGGGTTTGTTTGGAGAGGAGCGATTTCGTGTACTGGAATTGCCCGATGACATAACCAGTACTATGCCGCCTACATACTGGCTTGTAGAGGTAACATCATTTCTCAAAGACTTCGTCTTGCGCAACAAGAAAAACAGCGTACTTCGAGGACCATTTGGCAAGGCAATCAGAGCTATCTACCGAGATACGTACGACCATGGGTATATGTTTGATCTCGACACATTTGAGATTATTAAAGAGCGCAACTCACCGCCGAGAACTGGCAGAGTAACATGCACGCGCGGCCGAGGGACATCCGTTAGACGCCGTCATCGCTAAACACCCCCCATTGATTGTCCGGGTATTCTTGTAACTTTGGTAAAAGTATTTTTCAAGGGGTTACCTATGCGTCGTTTCCTTACTACGATTGCAATTCTTGTTGCATGTTCAAGTGCGCTACTTGCCCAATCAGCGCCTCCTTTTTCGGGTTCTGCTACATCCGATGGCTTCACGATCACAAAGGTGGTGAGCGATACTGCTATCAATACGGGACAGACGTTCTCCTACTCGATATACTTTACTATACCGGCTGGTGCAACGAATGTTACGATTAGCGACATTCTCCCGCCAAGTCTCGAGTTTCTCGCTGCAACGTATTCGGCTCCAGGAACAACGCCTGTAGTAACGTCTCCCACTGTTGGTACACTAGGGGGCACATACTCGCTGGCCTGGACAACTGTTCCGGCAGGATGTGCTGGTTCAATTTCGATTACCGTGCGGTTTCCAAACGGTATAACATGTCCAGGCACTACAGCGCGTAATCGGGCCTGTCTTGTAGGTACTATAAATGGCAAGACCGTCGATCTTTGCACACCGTACCTATCTACGCGCGCAAAGGCCGTTGATCCATGGCACATCAATAAATACGTCACGAATGCTGCATGGCAAGGGGGCTCCTGTCCGTATGCAACCGCAGACTCTGTTATCAAATACCAACTCTGCGTATACAAGGATGTTGGCAACACAGGCCAACTTAATCTCGTTAATGCCGTTGTTACAGACGTATTGCCAATTGGTGCAGTTCTGCAGTCATCCACGTGCGGGGCTACACAGGTTGGCCAAACTGTAACATGGAATGTTGGCAACATGTCGGCTCTGCCCCAGTATAACACAACATGTTGTACGTTTACTGTTCTGTATCCTCGGGCGATCTTCCCGACTGGATCCCAGATTACAAATCAGGCAACTCTTGCCGGAACTCTAGGTAGCTCTCAGATACCATGTGGTCCTACAGCCGACACAACACAGCAAACATGTGTTGAGATCAAGAACATCGTTAAGGGTACGATATCCAAATTTGCCTACACAAACCGCCAGCCAGGATGTCAAGGCAAGTATGTTATCTGGGTTTGCAATAACGGCAACACACCTCTTACAAACTATACTGTTACCGACAATGTGCCAGCAACACTCACTGGCGTAACACTTGGCGCTTCATCACCAATCCTGAATGTGACACTTGTTGGTAACAATGTTACAGCAACAACCACTGGCACATTGAATCCCGGCCAGTGCGTGTATTTCGAGATCAACTTCACGATACCGTTGACGGCTGCGGTTGGATCTACGATTACTAATTGCGCAATGCTTACAATACCAGGCATTCCTCCGGTAACCTCGTGTGCTCCATTCGTTGTTGATGCGCCATCGCCCAAAGCCTGTGTCTGGAAGGAAGTCTGTAACAAGCAGGTGAACTACACACCAGGCTCAATCTTCCGATATCGTTTGCGTGTTCAAAACATCGGTGGACAGCCGCTCACTGGCAGTACCATCACGGATCAGCTGAATGCAAACCTTGAATACGTCGGTAACCCCTCGTATTACACTTCTACGAACTGGGCCGCCCCTTGCCAGACAACATCGAACTGGTCGGGTGTAAATCTTACGTATAATATTGCCAACAACACTGTAACAGCTACGCTCCCTACAATACCAGCGTCGTGTCAGACAATCTTCTATCCTAATTGTGGCATGTATGGCACCTCTGGCATACCATTCTACTTTGTGGAGTTCGATGTAAAGGTTGTTGACACGTCAGCGTTAGGTAATGTTCCGAATCTGTATACGCTCAATGGTGGCACGTTGCCGGCAAGTGTTACATCGAATACAGATCTTGTGACAGTGGTTGGCGTATCGGGCTTTACGTTAACGAAAGGTGTACGAAGCTCCGGCTCGGGTTCGTTCTCAACAGCTGCGACTACTGGAGCTGGAGGCAACGTAGACTATAGGCTGCGCTTAGTCATTCCTTCTGGGAATGTTGCGCTGCGATATGTCACCTTTGCCGACTTGCTGCCAATTGATGATGTAACCTTACCAGATAAACTCGCCATCGGACCATGTACGAGCCGTGGTAGCTTGTTCGATGTCAACTACGCATCATTTATATCAGCAAGCCATCCGTATTCACCGTACACGAATAGTGCAGCTGGTTTTGCTACACTTACCAACCTCACTCCTGTAGGAGCACCTGCAGGCATGTTTGCTGCATCGTGCGGCTCCAATGGTACCTGGGGCTTGGGGATGCCAATCGGATCCCAAAATCTTGCTTTTGGTTTCTCTTCAAACGCTATTGGATCGTCAACACCAGCCGTCATCGATTTCACTGCATCAACGGCTGCAGCTGCACAAATAAATCAGATAGCATGTAACTCATTTGTTGCAAGCGGTGCAGTTCGCCACCTCCTGTCAAGCACCATCACACAGGATATTCCGGTGGGCATGCTGGAATCCAATCTAGCATGTGTTACAATCAAGGATCAGGGATGCCTTGGCAATCTGGGTATTAAGGTAGACTGCGCGGGTAAAGACCCGGATGGCAACCAGCAATACACGATAAGCATCAATGGCAACTACACAACCACACCAACTGCAGTGCTTACGCTGAGCTCTCCACAAGGTTCATTTGCACCAGCATCCTTCCCTATCACATCAGGTACATTTACAATCACAACGACATTTACAGACCTTCCGCCGGTCTCGTCCGTGATTACGATCTATTATTCTGTGATTGGGCCAAACGGAGCAGAGATCTGTAAGGATAGTATCATTCGCGACCTACCTCCTTGTGGTGGCAGCTCAAGTGATGATTGTTGCAACGAGTTCATTCGTCGGGTTACGAAGAAGAATATCGTATACAACAATGCTGGCAACGTTAGCCTTACAACAAACCTGATGGCTGGTCCTGCACCAATTAAGCAGGTTACGGCTACACTCGTAAGCGTTCAGCGCAGACGCGTATGCGGAACAAGCATAGGTGCCTGGGAACGTTCGTTCGGCGATATCAACTCTGGTACACTAACTCCTTCGCTGGCACCAGGACCGGTAACTCTGCAGATCTTCAGCCGCGAAGCAAGCTGGGGTCCTGGCGAATGCCTTAGCTTCATGCAAGGGGCTGGCATGCAACTCAACATGATCTTCCCCGCAGTACCAACTGGCCCACTTTGTCGCGACACGTTAGTCTTTGCTATTCGGTATACATTCACTGATTGCAAATGCGTTACGTGTAATGTTTTGGTATACGACACGCTCGTCCGCAAGTACAAGTTCACCCCATGGGATCAGGCAGCGAAGTCATTTACTGCTCCGCGAAATGGAACGAAGTCGGAGGGTGAGGTAGTTCAGGCTGACAGTGCAGTAACAGCATTTACTATGTCTGACTATGATAACGGCAAGCTCTCGATTGTAAACCCAACAAGCAGCGATATAAAGATCGTTGGAATCGAAGTACTCTCACCATCGGTTAGGCTTACTGCTTTGAAGTCTGGATCTATTAATGGCACGTTAAATGGACAAGTCGCGTTCATTCCACTCGACTGTCCACCTGGACGCAATGCCGAAGTTGCATTCACATTTGCCAACACGTCAAAGGCAATGCAATTCCCAGTAGACGTGCGGTACTTATATACCGATGCTCTTACTACTGCGCCAACCTTTAGCGAGCCTGTTCGCTATCTGGCAAGAGTACCAAACAACAAGCCAGATGTTATTGCTGGTGATGCATCAACAAAACCTGCAAATGTTAAGACATATGCACTTACGTTCGCCAATGCAAACGGATACAACCAAACAGTAGCAGGATTTACTGTTACATCGACGGGAGCAGCAATAATACTCGCTGCCGGGCCTAGCGGGCATACCGCAAAGACTGCAACGTATGCCATTATTAATGGTGGCACAACATATGTGCTAAGTGCTCAAGCTACAGGCGAACTTGGCATCGCAGCTGGAGGCAATGTGAAGCCAATGTTCCTGACTCTCGCCAATGTTGAGGCTAAAGAAGTGCCGTTTGATTTTGAAACCTACGATGCAGCAGGCGAAGTGCTATCAAGGGGCTCATTCACCCTTAGCGATCCAATCTCTTCTGTACGTGGCAATGATGACACACCTGCTGAAGGCATCGTACAGAATGTGATGCCTAACCCTGCCACAGAATCTATAACGATATCACTTGGCATAGCATCGCTGGTGCGTCAGGCGGAACTCGTCATCACAGACCTGCAGGGCAATACTGTGGCAACTCTGCTTTCATCGATGCTCGATGCTGGCAACCACGTAATCCATGCAGATGTTTCTCATCTACCAGCTGGTTCCTACGTAGTCTCGGTGCGCACTCCAACTGGTATCCTCAGTAGTCCGTTACGGATTGTGAGGTAGGAGGGAAGGCTGAGGTACTAGGTACGAGGTACAGGGTACGATTGATCACGGAAAACAAGCAAGGGGTGGGCATTCGTGCCTGCCCCTTTGTTTTACTGTTCAATGAATGCAACCGTTTTTACTACCACTTCATCAAGGCTCTTCGAATCTGGTAGGTAGCCTATTTCATGAGCGTCTGCGCTGAGCTCAATAAACTGCTTACGTTTTGAAGACAACTGTGCATGCATAGTTCGCATGGCTGGTACACTAACGATCGAATCGTGAACATTCTCATTCTGGTACCAGCACATGCTGAGAACAGGCTGGGAAATCAATGAGAAAGTTTCGGACGTCATTGCTGCCTCGAGCAAAGCTTGAAGCTGCGGGATCGCCTCTGCGCGGTACTTCATGTACCAGTACTTGGCTCTGCCGGGATCTTTCATTACAACTTCACGGTATGCGCCGCCAATGATCCATCGGGTTAATGCTAAGCCCCATGGCCCATTGCTCAGAAAGCTGAGTGGATGCTCGAGGCGAATGTTCGGAGACCAGTTAACAACGGCTGCAATATCATCTGGCCGCCTGGCTGCAAGCATAAGTCCAAGAGTTGCGCCAGTGGATGTACCAATAACAACAACCTTTTTTCCAAGCTGCTTGCCGATTGCTAATGCACGTAGGGCGCTTGCATAGACTGAATCCGGCGAGTAATCAAGAAGGGGCTCGGCAACGCGCAGCCCATGTCCATGCAGTCTTGCAAGGTAGACATTGGCATGCAGGTCGTTCGCAACTCTCTCGATAGCTGGTGAACCATCGCGCCATGTGCCCGAAAATCCATGCAGATAGACGATTGCGATATCCGTTACTGTTGGCGTACTGTCTGCCCAAAGAATTTGTGCAGCTACATCAGGTTTGGTTGGGTACAATACCTCGTTGCTGCCGATGTATTGCTGCAACTCACGGAGGTCAGCCGGCACATCGGGCATGCGTACATCAAAGGTCGGAACTGGAGTTGCCGGACCACTCAGAAATACCACGACGACCACTGCAACCATGCCGACACCACCCAATATCCATTTCATTGTGTACTCCTTTACTCATTCTCGTCGTCAATTGCTTCATCCAGATACTTCATCTCCGGCTGATCCAGCAGATTACTTGCTTCCTCTGGCGTTAGGCTTTCAACAGAGCGAAGCTGGCGCTCAATGGCACGAGTGCGCACACCCGCACCATCGATATCACGCGTTGCAGCTTCGAGTCGCTTTTTCGTTTTCTCAAGTACCTGACTAAACTTTCCGAATTCAGTCTTCACTGCTCCGAGTACCTGCCATACTTCACTTGAACGTTGCTCGATTGCGAGAGTTCTGAAACCCATCTGAAGGCTGTTCAAGATTGCGGCGATGGTGCTAGGTCCTGCCACTGTGATTCGAAACCGGTTCTGCAAATCTTCGAAGAGTCCGCGTATCTGCAGCACCTCTGCATAGAGACCCTCGGTGGGTACAAAGAGTATGGCGAAATCTGTTGAATGAGGGGGCTTAATGTACTTCTCGGATATTGTCTTTGCGCACTTAACAACATTATCTTGAAACACCTTTCGAGCTGTATCTACGCCTGGCTGCCCTATCTCTGCAACTTTATCATATGCTTCAAGAAGTTGCAGATATGCTTCCATAGGGAATTTCGAGTCAATAGGAAGGTATACATGCCCCTTATCACTACTGCCAGGTAATCGGATTGCAAACTCAACACGTTCTGCTTTCATTGGATCAACAAGAACATTTTCCTCGTACTGATCTTTTGCTAGAAAATCGCTGAGAAGTTTTTGCAGTTGTATTTCACCAACGATACCTCGCGACTTCACATTCGAGAGCACGCGCTTGAGATCTCCAACACCCGTTGCGAGTGTCTGCATTTCGCCGAGACCACGATAGACGTTCTCAAGGCTTTCTGAGATACGTTTAAAGGACTGATTGAAGCGCGTCTCGAGACCTTCCTGCAACTTCTCATCAACTGTCTTGCGCATTTCCTCAAGCTTTTTGTTGTTGTCCTCCTGCAGACTCGCCAGCTTGATTTCGACAGTAGAGCGAATCTCTCCAAGTTTATCATCCGTTTGCTTACGAACTGCGTCTTGGCGTGCTACCAAATCTTCGTGCTTCTGTCGTTGCTCGCGCTGAAAATCACCCATTGTGTCTGAGAGGGATTTCCCGAACTCCTTCAGTGAAAGTGCTTGCTCAGCTCGTGCTTCGCGAAGCTCGCGCATGTATTCTTCACGGTTGCGTGCAAACTCATCGCGGATAAGCGGATCAATTCGAGAAACGTCATGATCAAGCTTCTGGAGCTTATTGTCTGAATCGGGGGTACCTTGTTGCGACGTTGTTCTCATAGTTAGCCAAACATTAAGCGCCAGAGCTAGGAGAATCAGTACGACTAGCCAACCTTCCATATTCACTGTTACCTCACCTTCAATAGCGTTAACATCATCTTTTTTCCGCCAAAATAATCGTCCTCCGAGGCAGACGCCCCCAACGTAAGAATCTCCACCTGGGCTCTGATTCCATCCGATGCCTTCCACGTCATCGTTCGACGATGCCGTAGACTACCTCTTGCAATACCCTTGGCGGTTAGAACATAACCATCAACCCGAATACGATTCTTCGGCCACGCACCAAGAGTGACGAGGGAACCTGAACGCGAAACGCCTTCGAGCAATAAACTATCGCCTCTTAACTGAAGACTAAATGTTGTTGTGACTGCATCAGCTGAACCCATCTGACCTACGCCAGAAACGTTCCTTAGTGTACCCTGATATGCACCAGTGAATGAATCTAACCTTTGTAAGGTTAAGATGAACAAAGCGCTGACTATAATCTGTAGCATAACAACAAGTTTTTAATGTATTTAATCTGTTGAAGTATCGCATCGTCAGTCTCAGATCGAACGTCTCTCCCACATCATATCTTTGCAACATCACGCATGTGAGAATTTTTTGGTATAGTCTCGACAAACTAATGCTTCTGCGTCTGCTGGCTGCTATCTCAATTACATTTTCTACTCTTGCTCAGGATCTTACACCATACGTAGATCCCATGGTGGGCACGGGCGGTACTGGACACACGTACCCTGGCGTAACCATGCCTCATGGCATGGTACAGCTAAGTCCAGACACTCGGCGCGACGGCAGCTGGGAAGGATGCAGCGGTTATTACTACCCCGACTCCCTGATCTATGGATTTTCGCATACGCATCTTAGCGGCACGGGGTGCTCGGATTATGGCGACATCCTCATGATGCCTTTCACAGGCGCGGTAACGTTTGAACCGACTGCGTATGCCTCGAGATATCGGCACAACGATGAAGTTGCCAAGCCCGGGTACTATGCTGTTACGCTCACCAACAACGACATTCGCGCAGAGTTTACAGCAACAACGCGCGTTGGGATGCACCGGTATCATTACTCCCAGAATGCAGCATCGATACGCGGCATCCTCATCGACCTACGGCATCGTGACAAGACACTTGGCTCAAAACTCAAGATTGTTAGTCCAACACGCATCGAGGGATATCGTCATAGCGAGGCCTGGGCGAAAGATCAGTATGTATACTTTGTTATAGAGTTCTCACAGCAAATCATATCCTGCACCAGCAATCAGACCCAACGATCACTGACACCGGGCATGGAGATCGAATCTGATAGCGTTGCGGTTGCACTGCATTTCAATAAGGGCGCGGATGACATACTCGTTAAGGTTGCTATCTCATCAGTTGATTATGAAGGGGCGGGCAAGAACCTCGCCCAAGAACTACCAGATTGGGACTTTGAGAAGACCCGTCGGGAAGCAACGACGGCATGGAATTCAGAGCTTGGTCGCATTCGTGTTGCGGGAAAGAGCGACCAGCAGTTGAGAAACTTCTACACGGCTCTATATCACACAATGGTTGTGCCCAATGTAATATCGGACGTAGATGGCCGCTATCGTGGACGCGACAACCAGGTTCACCATGCAACATCTCATACCCAGTATAGCGTATTCAGTCTTTGGGACACATTTCGTGCAGCTCATCCACTTTACACGTTGATTGATAGCGTAAGAACAATTGACTACATCAAAACATTTTTACTGCAGTACAAGCAAGGCGGACGCCTTCCGGTTTGGGAACTCAGTGCTAATGAGACAGACTGCATGATTGGGTACCATAGCATACCTGTTATCACTGATGCTCTTGTAAAAGGTGTCGCTGCATTTGATACAAGTCTTGCATTCGAGGCGATGAAAGTCAGCAGCAACTGGGATCACCTGGGTATTCCTGCATATAAGGCAAGGGGCTATCTAAGTATCGAGGATGAACACGAGTCGGTTTCAAAAACTCTCGAGTATGCCTATGATGATTGGTGCATTGCCGAAGTTGCACGAACACTTGGCAAGATGGACGAGGCGGCTGTGTACAACAAGAGAGCACTATCCTATCGTAACATCTTTGATCGAGAGTCTGGGTTTATGCGGCCACGCCGCAATGGCGACTTTCTTCGACGATTTGATCCTCGTGAAGTGAACAATCATTATACAGAAGCAAACAGTTGGCAGTACACATTTTTTGTCCCACAGGATATCCCCGGATTCATCTCTCTTATGGGCGGGCCTGTACGTGCAGAACAGCAACTAGATGCATTGTTCTCTGCACCAATAGAAACAACGGGGCGCACTCAGGCCGATATTACGGGGCTCATTGGACAATATGCTCACGGCAATGAGCCAAGCCATCACATGGCCTACCTGTATAATTACATCGGCAAGCCATGGAAAACGCAACGCCTTGTTCGCCAGATCATGGACAGTCTGTACAAGCCAACACCCGATGGCCTACCTGGGAATGAAGACTGTGGTCAGATGTCGGCGTGGTATGTATTTAGTGCTCTCGGTTTCTATCCCGTTACACCGGGAAGCCCATATTATGCTGTTGGTACCCCATTGTTCGACACAGCTCGTATATCTATCGGAATGCACGATGTGAAAATCATTGCGCAGCGAGAAACCTCTGCGTCAATCTATGTTAACAAGCTCATAATAGATGGCATACCTCTGAATACGAACCTTGTAACACACACTCAACTGAAGCTTGCTAATGAGATTCGTTTCATCCTAAGCGATACACCAAATGATCAGCGTGGGACAGATATTGAATACCGTGGTGCTATGATGTCGGTTGATTTTGTGTCGGCCCCTTTCATTATCTCAGCAAATAAGCTCTTCACTGATAGCGCAGAAGTCTCAATATCAGGAGATAGCGTTACCTATACTCTAGACAGCGACTCATCACAGTTAGGGAATCTATACACCAAGCCCTTTCTGATCAACAAAACAACTCGAATACACGCTCGATCACATCGCAATGGACACAGCAGCGGGGTAACGAGTGCAACCTTTTATCGAATTCCAACGAACTGGCATGTTACTCTGCATAGCACACCTAATCCTCAATACGTAGCAGAGGGTGCTGTATCAATGATCGACGGCATCCGCGGCTCTACCACATGGCGCAAAGGAGACTGGCATGGCATACAGGGTGAGGATATGGACGTCGAGATTCGTTTGGACACAACACGCACCGTGAAGAATGTGAGCGTTGGATTTCTACAAGATGTGCGTCCATGGATTGTCTTTCCTAAATCAGTTTCTATTCAGACATCTCTTGATGGTATTGTCTGGGTTGACGCTGGAACTACAACCCATGCGATACCTGTAACGGACATGGAGCCTCAGCTAGCTACACTTACCATAGAGATTCCGTCACGATTTGCACGTTTCGTACGAGTACGCGCGGAGTCTTTCGGTAAGCTGCCGCTATGGCATCCAGGGGCTGGACATGACGCATTTATCTTCTGCGATGAGATTCAGATACAGTGAGTTATCGCAGCATACCATGATGAGATGCGTTGCTCTCGCCACCACTGTTTTCATGGCTGTTTTCATAGCTGCTTGCAGCCGATCCCATGTAGACGAAGGAGTTGGCAATTTGCCCAAGCCACCAGAGCATAGTAATCAGCACCTTTACGAAGGCCTGCCATTTGATTCACGTGTTATGTCTCTGTTGTACCCTGCGGCAGGTGGTATCGAACAATTGTCGTCAGAGGCGATAGCAGAGGTTCGTGCAAACTACCCTGATACGACATACGCTGTTCGATGTACTTCTGGTAAGGACGTTGGATTTACTCAATTATACATTATCAACAAACTCAGGTCTATCCCTCGCAATCAAGATTCTCTGATACTGGCTTCTGTTGTTCAGGACAACCTGGACATCAAGGCGCATGCTTCTGCTGGGATGATTGACCTGCATGTTCTTCTACTTCGTAACGGGCAGCTAAAACTTCTCGATAGCCAGAAGGATGTCGTTACTCATGACAGGGGCATTGCAACCTGTGACGCAGACAGTATTATACGCTTTGGACTCAATACATGGGGCTGGATAGTTTCTACTGTTACAACTGGTCAAGGATTGTTTCTTCAGAATCAATCATTCTATGCATTTGTAGATGGCAAGATTGTGTCCTTAGGGCGGTATGAAGCCAAAGAAGACGATAGTGGAGCTTTAGAACGCGGCTTCCACTCAATTACCTCACGGTTCGTGCTGAAGGATACACTAACTGAATCACTATCGCCCCTTACTATCTATTGAACTCACGAACTCAATGGTTGGAGAACCACTAGCCTCATCACATCGCACAGTTATAAACCTGGGCTAGGGTATCAAATTGCAGACATGAGACAGAGACTCTGCAGCCACTAAGTGCTGAATGATAAACTTGTTTGCCTGTGTCGCATCCGCAGCAAGGGGCTTAGGTAAAGAACAGCTAAGCAGGATGATTGCGAGAACAGAGTTATTATCGTGTTATGTATATACTTCTGATCCTAACCCTTATTGCATCAAGCATGATTACATGGGCTCAGGTACGGCCCTCCCGCACATGGCATACCGACGTTGCGCGCACGAGCTCGATGCATGGAGTAATGCCTACGTTGCTTGGCGGCGGAGAAATTCAGCGCTCACAGGGATCAACAGGGGGCGAACAAGCATGGCAGTTTCGGACCCATGTACAGGTTGAGCCATATCGATTTACAGACAGTTCCAGCGGCACACAGCTCACGACTACTATCGAGGCACATCAGGAGCTAACAGCCAACCCCTTCAACGACATTTCATTTAACCCGCGTGCCATGCGTTGGGAAGAGTTCTTCTGGTTTCATGTTGGGCTGCCAGACGTGTCCCTGCGTGCCGGTTTTGTGCATCGTTGCAAACACGATATCGACAATCTCGGGGGCGCAGATGAGGATAATCCTACGAGCCCCTTGCTGGCCGAGCAACGAACAATCATTCTTACTGGACCAACAGTAGGTGCTTCTTTAGCTCCCGTAACAGGTGCGGCAGGCACCTTCAGTGCTGCTGGTGGAGTAGAGTACTTTCTGAATTCCTCTGATAATCGCAGGCCAAACATTGCATTTACCTCGTGGCATACCATGCGCGGGGCGATATGGATGCGTGCACAGCACACATACCCGATTAGCTCATCAATTGATATTCTAACTTTAGCCTATGCAGCGGTACCATGGTATACATCTCGAGGGGGCTCGCAAGAGCCAACACCAGTTGACGCTCGCGCTGAGTTGTTTCTGTCTGCTCATGGACGTGCCTCTCGAATGGAAATCGGGATAGCCGCAGAGCGCATGTTCGATGAGGTTGCCCTCGTCTATCCGCGCTCTACATCATTTGTAGGCCTATGCATTCGGTTTATGCCAAACTAATCGCGGGTAGATTGTTTCATTTAATCCCCCTCATAGTCTCCATCCTCTGCGCCGCCCTCTTCTTCCGTATTGTCTACGCTGCGATCATAGGTAGCAGTAATGAAGATTGACTTACGTGTGCAGCCCTTGGCAGAAGCGCCATACCCCACAATAACGCTCTGCGTTACGTGTTCACAGTCTGAGAACGTAGCCTCTGGTAGCAGCCACGAAAACTGCCAGCATTGAGTGACAGGGTTGTATCCATGAAACTCGGGTGCGTATTCACTATTAGAAACCGACTGGAATAGGCCTTCGTTTTCATCGAGATATTGCACAACGGCATGTACTAGTTGATTCGATTGTTTACCCCACTTGCTCGACGTTCCACGGCTTAGATTATACTCCTGCAGTACACTGCATAGATCGTCTGATGCCACCATTGGCACATTAGTGTGCGTATTAATAGTAGTCTCGCTCTGAACTGAGTTGAGAATTGCGGCCAGCTTAGCACCATCAACGGCCAATACTTTGCATACTTCCTTAAGCGTCATTAGATACGCTATTGCATTCTCATACGTAGCGATTGTTTTCTTTGCTGTCTGTTCGCACTCCGCAAGCAAATCATCAACGAGTTCCCCACTCTTTCCTGACATGGTAGCAGAGCGTCTCATAAGGCGATGAGCGATACCAATTTGCGCGATCTTCTTTGATTCAACAACATCATCGAAAACATCATCGATGCCCCCTTCAGAAATGTCGAACAAATCAGCAACAAGCTCGTCTGCATTTGCGTCGAATAAGATATCATCGATGGTATTTTTCTGACCCTCGAGAGCACCTACGTAGAGCATAAAAAGCGAACCAATAGCACGCTCAGCAACGTCGTCATCGTCTCCAATCAGCTCCTCGGCATTAAGGGGCTCCTTGGCACGCATAACCTTGACATACTCTTCGGCTGCCTCATATTTCTGTGTGCGATACCCATCAACAATCTTCGTAATCAGTCCGGTTAACTGCTTGTGATACGGCTGCAGCTGCTGATCGGATTTACCAAAGACGCCAAAAGAGGATACATCAATGATGCTCACATCAAGACCTGGGGCCTCTGCCAATGTACCTGGTGCAATGCGAGAATACGATTGCAGTACTTTACGAAACACGTCTGCTGCTACAGGGTTGATTCCGGGATCAGTCAAGGCAGACCATGAATCCCAGAGGGATGTAAGTGCCTGCTTCGTTGATGCTATATAGCGTTGAAGCTCTGCTTCAGATACAGTAGTATCGTATGATGCATATATTGCAGGGGTGCAGGTGCTTGATACTGGCAATCCAGCAAGAGCGTACTGAGACGATACTTGCACTGAACCACGCACTGTGCCACTTGTCTTACCAGATTGCGCTATGCGTTCATGCTCTGCAAGCAATGGGCTGCGAACAGAACACTCGGCTTTGTTCGACTCGCCATTGGCCATGGGAAACAAACTCTTTTTCGTGACCACGTTTGAAACAAGTGAGTCCCATGAATTCCTGAGTGTTCTGATTCTACCGAAGATGTCATTAATACTAGCAATGGCTAGACGCGTTGCACTAAGATCACGCTCAATGCTTGATGTCAAGGTTTTGATTCGGCTTACAACCAAGTTATATCTAAGTGCATCCCCTGCTAGTTTGTTGAACTGCTTCGCATCAACTGTACTCGTATAGAAAGCATTTGATTGACTATTGCTGAAAAAGTGATTTAGCAATACTGCATCACTAATGTTTGGTCCATTTAGGATGTCTATGTCATCGTCTCCCATAACGCATATATCACGGGCACCATAGGATGAACCGAGTACGCCCGTTAGGTCATGCTGAATGACCTTCAGTGAATCATAGTACTGTCCAAAACCTGCTTCACTTCTCGGCGAAATGGAATCAAGTGACGCCATAGCATCTCTAACTCGAGCCCAAGTATCTATCTCCACGTCTTGGAACTGAGCCGTCTTGATTATGGCTTTGCCGAGCTGCTTCGTACGCTCCAAAAATCCCGAGCCCCATGCCAACTGCTTTACCGCAGACTTACAGGATTGGTACTGATCGATGATGAACTTGCCAGAGTATTGGAGAGGCATTGCGAAAACATCCGGTTTCTGGATACGCACCGGCTATTCATACGCTCCCGTTTGACCGTAAAAGAACATCGTTACCGGACACGTCGTGATGTGCTCGTTGTACGTCTCTTCGAACTCAATTCCCTGATGTAACTGCTGCGGCAGCACCAACTGTCCGTTAGAAACGTAGTGCTGACACCTACCATCGATAAAATACTCTACACCAACCTCCCATTTTGGGGTGCCAGCTTGATAGACCTGATAGCTATAGGTCCGCGTGCCAAAAACCCGTACAACGTTACCAGATCTTTGTCCTGGTCGTCTGGCACAACAGCGAACATGCGAGTAATTGCAACGCCAGGATAGTCTGGTGCACTTGCATAGGTGTAGGTAAGTGACACCTCATATACCTGCGACGTAGCATCAACGCTACCTACCCAGAGTCCGAGGCATATGAGTACCGTAAAGAACTATGAAATCATAGCATCAAAACTACTGATTTAAATCAACGCCGATGATGATGAGGGCAAACTGATATATGTCTCGGTTGAGTATTGCGTTAGCGGCAAAGCTCGTCCGTACAGAGGTATACAGACTTACCAGGGACAGGTTTCATACCGGCAAAATGCTGAGTGTACATTGGTACGCGGATCTCTATTCCTGCAGCACGCTTTAGCGAGTACGGCAAGTTTCGTGTGTCGATGGCTTCGCCCCGAGAACGGATAGTCAAATTGCCCTGTCGCTGATACTCTTTGTACAATGGTATTGTCTTGCGACAGAGATTATCAAACAAGATTGCGAAGTATAAAGATCGTAGGTCGCTCAATAACTGATTACCTCCAGATCTACCACCATATCCACCAGCATTAAAATGTTGCCCCGTCTGTATATAGGGCCTGATAGAGGAATCAACTTGAATATGAGGTGCAAACGAATGTACATAATCGAAGTCACGCCCAGTGTACATGCAGTTGGTTCGTATCGATCTATCGTCGGTAGTGCCAACATAGGTAAGCTCCACCTGCAAGCCCGCCTGAATGGCATTTTGTACACACTGATCAGATAGAGCGCTACTGACTTCATCACGCATATGATCGATGTTTCTGTCAACAAGGTCTGACCATACAGAGCCGCTATCTGCAAACTCATTATAGTCGACGCAGTTTTCTACAGATCGCAGTGTTCGGATGAGTCGCGCCGGTTCGAACCGATATGTAAACGCCTCATTAGTTAGGCAATAATCTGGCTGAGGGAGCCTTTCACACGGCAGATCATCGGTAAACAATGAGGTACATGGAGTATACTGTCGATACTTCCTAGTAGTTGGACACCAGTACGTTGTTACAAAGAAAGGCACGTTGAACGTTCGAAAACTGAAGTTGCACGTTAGCTTGCGTTCTGTTGTATCAATGAGATAGATCGTATGATCTAGCTCTCTATCGCAGCCGCTCATCACAATCATAAGAGTGTCAATTGTGCTAGCAAATCCCCAAGGGGCGTTCACAGCCTGAATCTCATACCGCCTCGTTCGCGTATCAGCACTGGGATGCTCTGCAACCACTATCCTGCCGACTTTACGGCGCAATGTACCCTCCTCATCAGTCATGCAGAAGTATGTAGTATCACGATTGAGATCGCGAATTCTTAAGGTAGAACTCTGCGAAAAAATTGAATCTAACTTCCCAAAGTATTTGATCTTATCTGGGTCACGCACCAAAGTGCGGGCAGTTACATGCAGATTTAACACGGGCGTCGCCGCATTATCAATACGGCGATAATACATTCGGTAATGCTTTACACCATCTATAGCTCGATCACTTGAAAACATGATGAACTCTCCCCCCGGAGTAACGACTGGATGGAGCTCATTGCTTCCACGAGTATTAACACCTGAAAGCTCCAGTAGCCGAGCGTTACCGATTGGAAGTCCACTTAATGGATCAAGCGATACAGTGTAAATGTCTTCGTCACCATTTCTGTTTGAACAGAAGTACATTGTATTACCAACAACGTATGGAGATGACTCATGATCGTTTACACTGCAGATTGATTCAAGCAGTACCGGCTCTGACCAAGATTGCCCATTGTAATGTGACATGTAAATATCTGCTGCCCCTGACCCTGGTTTACGTCTGTCAGAAGCGAAGTACAGCGTTGTATTCAGTGTACCAAATGCTGGTGTGTCCTCCCATGAGTCGGTATTGAAGGGCAATGGTTCTGTTTTCCAGATATTATCTGTCTGTTCGATTGCTATATATAAATCGTTGGATCTTCTCGTAGACCCCGGTCGGGGTCTATCAGAGACAAAGACTACTCTGGTTGCATCACAAGGATGAAAGGCTGGGACACCATTATATACTGCATCCGAATGATTGAGCATTTCATTCTGAATGATCTCTGGAGTTGAAAATCCATTTTCTTTACAACTAACACGTGCAAGTACACGCTTGCCGTTCTCACTTGCCGATGTTGCAAGGGTCAACCATACTTCATGGGCATCACCTAATATCCGATACGAGAGCGCATACACATCTAAAGCTCCATTAAGGCTTTGGTCTGGATATACAATTGAACTGTCTGCGCGCAGCGACACATAAGCCAAGAAAAATAGCAGTACGGCTCTCATAAGTTGAACACTCGATGGCATATTTCTAAACAAACCTGTGGCAGTGCAACCGACCCGGGTCTATCAGGACCAATCGACTGTATCCAAATAAGGGCACATTGCTTGCCGTTCGACCCTTGCTTAACATAGAGAATAACATCACCCTGCTGCAGACCACTAAGCGTTTGCGTTCCAGAGGAGACTCCAGATTTCGCATTTCCACATATGGTCTGTGCCAACACTGGATACGTATCACAGATATTTTGCCCCGGCAAAACAGAAAATCCCGTTGCTACGCGATAGAACACTCCATATGCCTGACCAAAGAGGTTGCTGCCACTTGCCAAGGTAACGGCATAGGCGCCTCCAACTTGAGAGATACTCTGCGCATAGATGTCAAATACTTGAAATCGCTGGTTGTCATTCTGGTACAGTATCTGTGCTTTCTGATCTAGAAGCTCCACACTCTCGGCATAGACACTTTCATATCCGAGTGGTCGGAACTGTCGTAAACACTGATACTTGAACGTGTTGCACTGCACAGTGGCAATACCATCCACATCAATTGACGATGGCAGGTCGCATCCGGCTATTTCGATCTGACCTCGGAAGTCCTTCTCTCCGAGGGCTCCACGCGGCTGCATCGGGTTGGCATCCCAATCCCTGCGCTGAGCGGCAAAGCGCACGTAGACGTATCTGGTTTGTCCTGCTGCAAGCTGCAGCGAACCAGGCGATACCGTAAAGAGCGCGCTCTTGCTTGTAGCATTGATCGTGATTAGACACCGCCCCGTGTTGCGTATCTCGATGCTGTCTACTGTTGACGAGTCATTGTACACACATTTACGAAGGGGGCCAACCTGACGCCGCACGATCTGACACGATCCGGTGATCACGTTGATCTGAGTTCCTATCACGAGCTCGTCCGGACACTGCTGCGTTTTGTCAGTTGCAAGGTTGCGAACCGTCACGCTGTACCGAAGCGTCGTGCTAAACTGGCCCGTCTGAGTTGGCGTGATACGCACAGCCAGATCAGGAAACTTCTGTCCGCCGCGCAAGACGAACCTGGCCTCTGGATCAAACACAGAGGTAGAACCAGCAACAAGTTCAAACTCCGCCTCGCAGCCTGCATCCAGGTTGAAGGCAGGCAAGAGTTTAGAGAGTGAGATGACGGTGTCTATTGTGGTGTTGACGCAGTAGGTTCCGAGAGGATCGCTTGTGTCTGGCACAACAGGACATTCACATGTGCTGCAGTTAACGGTACCCTTTGCTGTTGCCGTAAGCAGGAAGACTGTCGTTCCACTGAGATTGGTACCACGCACCGTAAATGAGGTTGCGTCAACACTGCCTGCCGCTGCACCTGCTGGTGGACGGTAGGTGACACATAACTCAAGTATTGATTGTGTTGTGCCAGTCGCAGTGGTCGTGATTGTGAAGGGTCCACTCGTGGATGCACTTGCTGTAAACGTCACACCCGCTGGACAATTCGTTGGATAGATCTTGCAGATCTTCTGCTCATCAGCCCCTTCCGCAGGACATGCTTGCATGGCAAAGGAATCAACGTAGTTCAGCGTACCACATGCAATCACAGGTTGCACGCGCAAGGTGATTGTAGTGTCGTTGCAGACTGCATACTGGAGTCTGATTGGATCAATGCCTGAGAGATCCGGATCGGGCGGCATCGTGACAACCATCCCTACCGTATCACGCGTGAGGGAAACATTGGGGACCGTGAATTCGGCGCTACCATCGTTACCCGTGCGCACAACACCTCCTAATGGCGCACTTGCGCCAGTTAGCTTTTGCCATGCAACAGAAGCCCCTTTCACAGGGGTAGTTGGTTCTTTGATTACTTCAACGGTTACCGTGCGTCCAACAGTGAGATCCTCAGGCGAGAATGGTACCTGACATGATCCGGCAATGAACAGGATGACTGCGATGAGAACGAGATGCAGACGATTCTTCATTACCACCCCCACGTTATCATGATTCGTAACAACACTGAATGCACACTATTGGTATTGACTTGATACACATCGTTACAACTCTCGCATGGGGTGCGTAGGTTCAGTCGCATAAATCGATATGCCAGCTGAGCATGCAGCCATGTCGTGATGGGGATGCCCCCACCTGCTCCAACTTGGTATTGACTGTATTCCTCTGGGTTAACAGATGGCCGAGCGTCCGAACCTTCAAACGGTCCGTTGAATATCGGGCCACCTTCGACGAACACATATGGCGCATGCTTAGGATACTCAATCACTGTCTGACGAAGCAAGATCGCTGAACGGTCCACACTGTCTGGGCCCTCACGCCGCACAGCTCCCTCTGGAGCCGCTATTGTGTCGAGTCCGGCAATAGCCCCGCAATCAAAGGTGCATGCATTAGGAATGTACTGCATAGACTCCTTGCGCGTCGGCGTAACAAAAGAGTACCGAAGGTGTCCCATGACAGGCAATCGCATGCGACCATCTTCGAAGAAGAAGCCTCCTCCAAAGGCAAGCGCTAGCTTTTCACCGAGCAGACTTCCAAAGGGTGCGTAGAGTGCCTCAACGCCATAGGCCACATCGGGTATTCCAATTCGTGGAGATTTTGATGAATCCGGCCCTACATATCCTACCCATGGACCAACCTCAAAAAACGAATTTCTAACAGGGGGCTCGATGAGAAGCTGATACTCTGCAACGGGTGCTATAGGCATATATAGCGGCGGGACCTTCCCGAGTGTCTTTCCAAGGACCACATTACTTACATGGCTTGTAACAATAACAGTATCATGGCACTCACGACCTGCAGTCCCGCTGAATCGCAATGCCTGAACTATTTCTCCACCGCGCCAAAGGGTGTCCCGTTCAATACGTAGATACGTTTTGACTGGGTCAGGTCTGCTCCCAGTGAGCCGAATTGTAAATAGCTCGTCCTGAGTCCGCTTGCATGGGAAAACGCATGAACCGCAGGTATCAGTTCGAGCCGACAGCGTAATGGCGCTCACTAGACACAATACGTACAATACCTGCATCAAGGGATCTCTCAGATGAAGAAAATAGACAGACAAATAGTTTGAATATATAGAACCTTCGCAATATATTGGCTGGGGATCTTATTGGCCCGTTGTTCTGTCAAAGTGTTTAATAATACACGACACCACTGCAGAAAGACGCCAAGATGCTGCGTTTTGTAATTTCATTCGCGTTCGTTGTGCTCTCAGCTGTAACGCTACATGCGCAGCGCGACACCACAGCACCCGGCATTACCGTCTACGGCAAGTTACTGGCGGTATCGCCAATGCGTATCACCGTTGAAGAGTACGACAACGACAGTGCCGTGAGCACACGCGACATCTCCATTGTGCAACAGACACTCATAGATGGGTGCTCTCTTGATAGCGTACAGGTAGGTGTAACAACACTTGTCGTGCTTTCGCCACTCATGATCTATCCCCCGCAGGCAGAGATCGTGAAGTTTGATGGATGTGTGCCTCATATCGATGTTATGGCAACCATCACGGGGATCAGCAATTCGCGAGTAGATGTTGAAACAACAGCACCGTCCGAGTTTGGACAGACCGGCACCGCCATTTCTTTCCAAGTGTTCGCCGAGTCGCAGATTATCTCATGCGACGGGGCCCTGCTCGCAAAGATCGATCTTCAGATAGGCGATCCCGTGTATGTGCGGTCGAATGGTCCGCTCGACGCTCCGCGCGCTGTCGCAATTCAAACACTCAACGACTGCTCGCAAGGAACGTCAGCAGAATGTACGTTCATCAAGGTTGTGGATTCGTTGATGTATTTGCAGGTAGACAGCACAATCGACACGCTTGTTCTCACGTTGAGCGCCGACTTTATGCGCGGCACGGGCATCACAGGTAACAGCGCACTGCCGTTGTACAGCTGTGACGGCAGCGTGCTTACACTCGATGACCTGCGCGCTGGCATGCCGATGTCTGTTTCCTATCTGATCTCGCCACGCAAGGGGCTCTTCCTGCAGTATGCTTTTGTGAAAGAGAATTGCCCTATTGCGGTGCGTGGGACAATTACGGCGATAAACAGTAACGTGCTCACCGTGGCCTCGCATGGTCAGACCTACGACGTTGCCGTGCTCGCCAGCACGGAACTCTACGATTGTCAACGTCTTGAGATCACGTTTGCAGACCTTGCCGTTGGACAATCCGTCGATGGATATGCAATAGAAAACGCTGGGACATTTGAGGCAAGTCACTTGACCGTGCTTGATGATTGTCCGTTTGCGTTTTCTACGAGTGGCACGGTACTCAGTACGGCCAGCACATCGCTCACGATTGAAGCTCTCGATCCATTCACGGGCATCACCGGTCCTCTTGATCTCAGCCTCGACCAGGCAACACAGTATGTTGATTGTTCAGGACTGCCTATCAACCAAGATGCAATCCAACTCGGTAACACGCTCGTAGTCTACTATCGCGTCAGCAAAGGGGCTCTCATTGCCGACATGGTCTTCATCCAAGATCCATGCACGTCGAACTACATCGGCGGGACAATTGCAGCGCTCTATGGAGACAAGATCGCTGTGCTGATCGACAAGGGCGAGCTGCGCAGTTACCTCGTTGACAGCGCATCTACGCTTGTGAATTGCCGTGGCGAAATCATATCGCTCAGTCCGGCCGTTGTAGGTCAGCGAATCGAAGGTCTAACGACTCACGCAAAGGATGGTGGCACCATCATTAACGCAACGATCTATGTCGATTGCCTCCAGTCTGGTCTCGTCTCAGGGTCGATAACCTTCGTTAACGATTCACTTGTAACAGTAGCAACCACCGACGGCTCACGCGACGTGCTGAGAGCCCCATTCTCGATCATCACGAACGATGCCGGGATGCTGCTCGACTGGTCTGAGCTTGTCGTGGGTAGACTTGTTTGCTTGGTTGTGGACGAATCAACGCAGATGATTCTTCGCGGACTTGTAGACGCTGCTTGTAACGACCACTCGAAGCTAACGAATAACTCAACAATGGTTATCGGACAACTCAAGACTGTGGAGAATAATCAGCTTGTCGTGTCTACATCTGCTGGCGAGATGATGTTTGCTATCACACCGGCAACACAAATGATGGACGAAAGCCGCAACACACTCGGTGCAGAGAACATGGCGCCCGGTAAAACTGTTCGCGTGATGGCGAAGAACCATACAACAGAACGCACGCCTATTGCCTCAACCGTCGTATTGCTCTTAACGACCAGCGTTGATCATGACATCAATGCAGCATCTGATCTCTTGGTCTATCCTAACCCGGCTACCGATGTGGTTACATTCAACTCGTCCGTTCCGTTTGAAACAATCACCATCTCCAACATGCTCGGTTCGCGCATTGCTTCGCTGCACGCTGCAGCAACGTTTGATGTGTCTGCACTTGCACCCGGCACGTATGTCGTGAACGCACAGCGCGGAGCTCAGCGAGTTGTGACGATGATGGTGAAGCGGTGATTGTTAATTACTAAATACCAATGACAAATGAAATGCAAACTTCAAATGTCACACAAAGGGTAACAGTGAGGAGTAACGACGCAAGCTATGCGTTGTAGTGATTCATGCGTGTAGTGATCGTGCTTCAGGGTTGGGAAGAGTTTGTCAGCGAGTCCACAGTGACTATCATTGAATCACCGTTGCGCTGCAACAGCAGACTATGGAGCGGACGTATTGCAGGACCTGATAGTTGATCTTCATACCGTGCAGCAGTCCCTGTAAAGAGCTTTTGCCTTGGTCCACCACCGCCACCTGAAACCACAAACTTCTTTCCATTTCGCTCGAAGAACTCCAGCGCATGACAATGTCCGCTGAGCCAGAGTCTCCCCTTTGCTGTTTTCATAAATAACGGTACGAATTCATCTCGTGTCCGTTGATCATCATGTACCACCGAAGAGTTCGTAAACGGTGGGTGATGTGAAGAAACCACAATAACACGAATCGTTACATCATCGTCGCACTTCTGTAGTTGCTCTGCAAACCAAGCGTGCTGCAACGCTGTCGAGTCTTGGCCAATATCATGCCAGTTAGAATTCAACATCAGATACGCAACCGAGTCTGCATCCCACCTATACCACGTTGTGCGAGCAGCCGTAAAGCGCGACTGAACATTCTGCATCCCCACTTCGGTATTACCGAGATACTCATGATTCCCAAACAGCGGGAACACCGGAATTCCTGCCTGATGCACAGGCTGCATGATCTCATCAAAGAACTCCCAATCCCCTTTCGACGACGACCAAAACACATGATCTCCAAGAAGCAGCAGCGCATCTGGTTTCTTGGTAATGGCATTCTTAACAACCCGTGCATGCTCGGTATTGGATTCCTTCCAAAACTCAACCCACGACGTCCGTTGCTGATCACCAATCACAGTAACCCGCTTAGCCCCTTTCGGCACAGCGTCCGTAAAGGCTTTCTGCGCCGGGTAAGGGGCGGCGCATGAAACAAGAAGGAGAGTGCCGAGCAGCGAGTGCCGAGTGCCGAGCAGCGATGGCCGAATCATAATGACGGATTACAAATGACGAATGACGAATTACCAATCACGAAAGAGGCTTATCGAATGAGCAGGCAACTGCTGGTTGAGCCCTGGGTTGTTGCTGCCGTTACAACGTACCATCCCTCTAAGAGATGGAGATCGGCGATTTGGACTGAGAGGTCTCTCCGATTTGATGCATGCTCGTACACAATTCTTCCAAGCGCATCAGCAATGAAGACATGCACCGGCAGTCCAGAATTATCAGCGATCTGAATGTTTCCATTATCAACCTTAGAGGGCACAGGAGTGATCGTAATAGTTGGAGCACCCACTTCTGCTTTCTCTTCTTCGTCGATAGATGTCGTAACAGGCGAGATAAGTTGCACTAAGCCTTGGGCATACCACCTTGCCATGTAATCGTTGGGATGCAATGAGTTAGATGTATAGCACGCTGGTGACTTACGATCAAAGAGCTTGTCGCTCATCGTTGTCATATCAAAAACCGCACAGCCTGACATTTCCTGAGCATTGATTGCGTTGAGAAAGCGATACATCCATGTTTCGCCATCGGCCGGAGCACCTGCTCCCGTGACGTCCGGGAGCATATTTGCAATAAGGATGAACTCGGCGTTGGGACAGCCTGATCTGATCTTCGCAATAGTCGACTCCAAACTCGAGCGAAAGCTATTCTCAGTTGTTAGACCCCATATGTCGTTCATCCCCATATCGATTATCACGAGGTCGGGCTTATTCGGGTTCACCAGCGCTGTACAGTACTTTTCCGCCCATGAAATCGTTTTCCCGCCGCATGAGCTGTTAAACAACGTTACGTTGCTGCGGTAGACAAGTCTTATCTCTTCGCAAAACAGATCAACATAACTGCGCATATACGGATCCGTTGGAGGGAAGTTCTTTGAATCACCTGCAAAACCACTCACATTGAGTCCGGCCGTAAGGCTCATCCCTAATGCCTGCACTACAAGGGGCTTACCTTGACGCAGCAGCTCTGTTGTACGTGGAAGCAGATTCGACTTTGATTTCCAAGTTGTTCTTGGGCCATCCCATTGGCTACGATCGGGGATATAGGTTACATACGTCCACGAAGTTGCTGCAACGTTAATCAGCCCATTAGGCGTGCCGTTACCGCGCTGACCCTGCTTTGCCACGTATGTCTGGGAAGGGGCTGATGAGACCTGCTTGATAGTGCGTCCGTCTAGTTGATAGTCGAGGCCCTCTTTATAGAGAACGCTTCCATTGTAGTTGGCAACAGATAGTATCTGCTTTGGCGTATACAGCAGTGGTGAGCTCGAGCTAGGTCCTTTGAGGACAACGGCTTCCTTGAAGATCGTATCACCCGTCCAAAATGGACGCATCATTTCGGCGTGAGAAACCCGAGGTGATGTGTTTGTGTAGTTCGGGAACTCATAATAGCCACCACTCTTTGGTGTTACGACAACCCATGCAGCTTTGGCGGGTGAGCAAGACCATACTGCCTCGGCTGCATCGACATCGAGAAGCCTTGCACCTGCAGCATCGTAAAATGTGGTCTGACCACCGGCGTAATACACAACGTTAGGATTTGCTGGGAGAGCGCCTCCGGGTATCTGCGCAAATGCCTGTGAAGCACCGATAATGCAGAGATAGATGACGAGGTAGAACATGGATTTCCCCTATTTTTAGATTCAATATCTGACAGAGTTTGTTTGCATCCAACAAGACACATAGCACAAAGGTGTTTTCTTCTGGTAGCAGTTGCATGCACTGTATTGGCAGGTGCGTCTGCGCAGCGCATTTCGACGAAGGGTACGGATTTCTGGTTAACGTTCATGCAGAACTCAGGAGTGCCCAATACCTACCTCTTCTTCAGTGCAGACTCAGGTGCAACGGTCAATGTTTCTCAAGGTGCGACACTGCTCACGACCCTTGTCATTCCAGCCAATGGCAACGTGCCGTATCAAGTTATTGCACCTGGTGCAACGGTGAGCAATAGTGATGTGGTCAATCTCAAGAAGGCGATCCATGTAACGTCAGATAAGCCTATTGCTCTGTCTGCCTTCAATACGGAGTTGATGAGTACTGATGCTGCCATGATCCTGCCCGTTGCAGCACTTGGAGATAAGCACTACGTGCCCAGTTACCGACATTATGTTGGCACCGGGTCAACTGGCGGTGCTCTGGATTGGTCGAGTCAGCTGGCCATTGTCTCGCATGTTGATGGCACAGTTGTCGAGATTACACCGAAAGCCCCAGTGGTGAAGGCGGGGGGAGGGGTTCGTCCTGCAGGGCTCGCATATACCGTCACGCTGAATCGTGGGGACGTCTACCAGATACAGACCGACGTTGTCAACGACGATCTCACAGGGTCACTTGTTCGTGTGGTGAACTCGGGTACTAACTGCAGTGGCATCAGTGTTTTTAGTGGACATCAGAGAACGGCGGTTCCGAACTCATCACAGTTTAGTCGCGATCACCTTATCGAGCAGATTCCTCCAACGCGTACTTGGGGCAATACGTTTGTAGTTCCACCCATTGCATATGCGACCAAGTACATAGTTCGGATTATCAGCTCAGAGGCTTCAACGTCCGTCACGTTCGATGGAGTATCCACGACCATACCAACTGCAGGAGGCTTTGTTGAATACACCGTTGCAGGCAATAAAGCCTATGCCGTTGATGCAGATAAACCTGTTCTTGTAGCGCAATACGCTATGACGGCCAACGATGGTTGGGATCTGGTGCGGGGTGTGGGCGACCCCTTTATGATCATCGTTCCGCCCCTTGAGCAAAGGATTGATCGCTTTGTTTTCAACGCATTCGTGCCGCCGACATCCACAACTACATTTGTGCAAGATGGCTGGCGTAACAATCTCTATGTAGCCCTCATCGGCGATAAGTCAGAGCTGTCAAATGTTACCATCAACGGCATAACCCTAACAACAGTGCAGGGACGCGCAACGCCACCTGTTGTGTTCAGCACCATTGATGTTACGCCACAAATCCAGTGTGTTACGATTCGTGTACCTGAGGGTATCCATCGTATAGATGCCTCGCAAGGCAAGGGTGTGATCGGTGTTATGTATGGCATGACGTCGTTCGATTCTTACGGTTTCTTAGCAGGCTCTCAATTCAACAATCTGCGTACCTCTATCGCCGTTAGGACTCCACCGTTTTGCCCAGGGAAGCCCCTTACCTTTATCGGCAGTAGTAAAGACTCGGCAGAGATTACAGCATGGAATTGGTTCTTCGAGCATGATAGCTCGCAAGCAAGCGGTCAGACCACCCAGAGACTCTTCCCACGAGCCGGAACGTATCGCGTCCGCCTGATTACAACGCGCAATGGTTGTGCAACAGACACAGCTTACACAACTGTTGAGATCAAAGCTGCCTTTACGCTCAGTGCTGTTGTAGAACCGAATCCCGTCTGCGTTGGACAGCCTGTTCGGTTAATCGCATCAGAGCCTCAAGGGGCTGGCATCATCACGTACAAGTGGATGCGCGATTCAGCGTTCACATCAGATCTGCGCGATACAAGTCAGCGTATCGCTACGGCGATACACAACACTGCAGGACGCTACCGATATCGTGTGGTAGCAACCGACACGAATGGATGTCCGGTAGAGAAGATTGTAACGGTTTATGTTATCGCAGCCCCAAGGATCACTGTACCGGATACGTTGAGACTTTGTGCGGGCTCTACAACGATCATCACAAGTACGTCGTCAGATACAGCTGCGTTTACCACACTTTGGGCTGGCGTTGGTCCAGCAAGAACAACAATTCAGACCAACCCCTCGCTCCCCAACATCCGGGTTCTCATCGATTCAGCAGGGTCGTACACCTATACAATCGAGGCAACGAACAAGTACGGCTGTAAGAGTCAGAAGAACGTTGTTGTGGTTGCCTACGAGCTACCGAAGATCACAGGTGTAGACACAACATCACGAATCAGTTGCCTGGGTGCTAATGACCCTCCTGTACAGATTGGAGATAAGCTCACGATCTCAGGCGGCGTTGCACCGTATCGTTATGTGTGGCGCGTTAAGAGCGGCGACATGAACTCCATCGTAGGTCCTATCGATGCTCGTATCACACAAGTGCGGCCAAGCGTAACGACAACGTATGTGCTGGTCGTAACAGACTCACGAACACCAACTGGCTGCTCATCTGAGTTTGAGTTTACGATTCAGCTGCGATCCGTTCCCGATGCCAATGCTGGTCCTGACAAGGTTCTGTGTATCTGTCGCGACACCCTCGGTACATCGATCGGAGCAAATGCACAATGTGGGACGCCTCCATTTCAGTATTCGTGGTCACCAAAGCAGGGTCTGAGCAATCCCATCTCCTCAACCTCGGCCCGCACCGTTGCAAAGCCAGACGTTACAACGGAGTACATTCTCACGGTAACAGATGCGGCACAGCGTGTTTCAAAGGACACCGTGATCATTCAGGTCGAGAGATGCCCATCTATTGCTCTACCCTCAGCGCACACAACGTGCTCATCGGCAGGGCAGATCAAACTCGATCCAAAGATCCTGGGCGATACAGCGGGGATGACATACCGGTGGACACCAGGCTGGATCGTAAACGATTCTACAATTCGCAGTCCATACGTCGTCTCACTTGATTCTAACACTGGCTCTTTCTTGCAGCTGATTACGACGTCTCGCTATGGATGCGAATCTATTGCTTCAACAAGACTCATAGCCTCGCCAGGGTTCTCGGTCGGGATCCTTTCTACGAGCACTTGCGAGACAGACACAGTTTGCCCATCTGATACGGTGCGGATGCAAGCTCTTGTGCAAGGGGGCAGGCAGCCATTTACATATCGGTGGACGTCAACGCCTGACATCGGGACTAACTGGACGTCAACGCAGCAGAATCTTGCTTTGCAGCTTCCACGCACAACACAGATCATCGTTGTGGCCACAGACTCGATTGGTTGTATCGCGACCGACACCGTGCGGTTCTGTGTTCGCGATAGAGGAAGTGTTTCTGCAGGATTCGATACGGTAATCTGTGCTTCCGATGCGATGCTCATCGACCTGCGCCGCGGAGAGCCTGCATGGTGTGGACGCGACCCGATTGTGTATTCGTGGGAGCCCCGTGCGGCCTGCATCATCCCTGATGCATCAAAGCCATGGAATGCCATGCTGCGTCCTCGATCAACAACCACGTTCATTCTTACCGCAACCGACGACAACGGCAAGGGTACAACTGTCAGCGACACCATCGTTGTGACAGTGCGTGATTCGATCAAGCTTCGATTCGATGATCAGATCTTACGCGTCTGTAAAGGCGAGCAGCCCACCGGTACGAGGCTCACAGTTTGGAATGGAGCTCCGCCGTACAATCACAGATGGCAGCTTCCAAACGGAGCTACGATCGACTCGCGCTCTGATTCTGTATCCAACATACCCAACTCTGCCCTGTCGTCATTCACGCAATCTGGATGGCTGCGATGCATCACAGTTGATGCAAATGGATGCATGCGGCGTGACTCAATGTTTATCGATATCGTACCACGTCCAGTTGTAGCGCTTGAAGCAACAGATAGCACATGCCAGTGTGACGAGCGCTCGGTTACCGCGCTCATTTCCGGTGGCACACCTTTCCCAGACGGCACGTATAGATTCTCGTGGTCCGAGAACTCAGCAGATGCGCCTGCAGGAGAGGTTTCGATTATTGATACCAGCTCACTCACAGCGCGGGTTCGTCCTCGGTATACAACCACCTATGCCATCCGTGTTGTCGATGCCAACGGTTGCACGTCGAGCATGGCATTAACACTTGCTCCTCCTCAGTCAGGGGGCTCGGTAGAACTGCAGGCTGCATCAATCACAGCTGATCCTCGTCTTGAAGATGTTCCAATCGACATCGAGGCTACGTCAGCACAGGCCGGCGCAGGGTGCACGCCGGATGCCGTTGAGTTCACATTGCAGTATCATGAATCACTCTACGATCCGTTCCCTATTGCAGAGAATGGGTCACGCTTATCATCAAGGGTTGTAGTTAATGGCACTGATCGTTATCGTCGGGTTCGATTCAGAATTCTCCCAACAAGCCCCCTCGGGACAAGCAATGTCCTAACGCGCATTCATGGCAAAGCACTTGTTGGCTCGCCAGCACAAACAACACTCGCACTGGATAGCATCAGTGTTATCTGGCCGTGCGACACAATCAATGGCAATGGAGTTGATGGCACACTGACACTTGACTCTCTCTGTCTCAACCCCACGAATACGCGTCGCGTGCTGGTCTTCAATTCTGTTACGATCGCTGGTGTGCGTCCAAATCCAAACAACGGTGCATTTACTGCCAGTCTTCAACTTCGCAACAGTCAGCCATTCACCGTGGAACTTGTCTCCATGCAGGGCACGCGGGTGTGGTCGAAGCTGATTGCGCCGGCAGGCTCACTTCCGTCGCAATTGATAGAATTGCGTGTTGACGCAGACGTTGCTCCAGGTGCGTATATGCTTTCAGTGCGTGACGGAGCGAGTATTTCTGTTCATGCAGTGATGATCACGCAATGAGAACAGCTCTACGCTTTACGTTGCTGCTAATGCTGATCGGGGCACATGACGTCGTACATTGTCAGAAAGACACATCGATACGCTTGTCTGCTGACGTGGTAATGGTTAGAACGCTACCATTCAGCGTTAGTACATCCGGACGCTTCCTTAATCCAACATCCACACTTGCTGCATTTCCCGGCATACCAACCTGTTGCGATCTGTTATCGCCAACACAAGGATGGGCTGGAAGCATCATGGGCGAATACACACGGTGGATCGGCAACAACGGTGCCCTTGAAGGCGCAATAGGACTCACCTCAGCTTCATCCTCCCTTGCCTCATCGAGTTTTGTTGGGTATGCGCTCGACGGCACAGATGACAACGCCAAGGTGGTTCGAGCAGAGAGTGAAACACGGGTTACACTTTCATCAATCAGTCTTGAAGGAAGGATACTGGGATCTTGGTTACTCAGCAACTACATGTCATCGAGACCACATCTCTTCGGAGGCCTCAGCGCGAACTACTTCCTCAGTGGCAACCTTGAACAGCGCGAGGAGCTCTTATCGCCTGCAAGTGCCGTATTCGAAGACACACGTACCAATTCACGCTTGGTGTATTCTGAATCAGTCACCGCCCGTCTCAGACCATGGATTACCTTCAGTGCTGGCGTTGGGATTACCCCGCTGGAGGCAGAACGCTACCACGTCCGCACACGCCTGTCTGCCGAGCTTCCACTCACCCAAATTGTTCATGAGGCTGGTAAGGGCCTTTCCTATGGCTTGCTACGACTTGATGTTTCAGTACAGTTCAAGAGCAAACCTGAGCCCGTGAAACTGGATACGCCAAATGCGCGCCAGAGACTCCTCATTGCAGAACTTGTACTCAAGGCACAATCATCATCGGGTGTGCTCAGCGATACTGCTCTTGTTCGCACAACTCGCTCCATTGCCAACCGCGTGTATTCGTTGCTGCCCTTCATCTTCTTTGACCGCGGATCAGCACGTATCGACAATCGTTATGTGCAATTGCGTGGTGATGAGACCAACAGCTATCGCCCAACGACACAGGTTGTGCTATCAGATACTTCTTCTGCGGCCGACACACGAGCCACACTTGAACTCTATTACAACTTGCTGAACATCGTTGGACGCAGGATGCGTGTTGACCATCCAAACGCTAAGCTTACCATCAAGGGCTACTGTGACAATCAAGACAGAGAACGTAACAACATTCGGCTTTCAATGCAGCGTGCGACCGCAGTTCGTGATTACCTGCGTGATGTATGGCTAATTGACACATCAAG
Source organism: Ignavibacteria bacterium (assembly GCA_016873895.1). Taxonomy (GTDB): domain Bacteria; phylum Bacteroidota; class Ignavibacteria; order Kapaibacteriales; family Kapaibacteriaceae; genus UBA10438. The sequence goes on along the minus strand of VGVV01000008.1, from coordinate 16,725 downwards.
ACTGATCGTTAGTGCAGGCCTACTCTCGCCAACGGCTGCTAGCACAACTATGACGGATCAGCAGGATCGTCAGGACGGACACGAGGAGAATAGGCGTGTTGAGCTCGAATCAACTGTTGCCGAAGTGCTCGACCCCGTTGTGATCTCTGATACCGTTCTTGCTACCGACCGTCCGCGCATTGTTGCAATGCCATACATCATCAGTGACTCAGCAGATCACTCTTGGATACTCGAAACAACATGCAGATCCAACAGTCCCTCTACAATTCTCCGCGGAACTGCTAGCCCCCTGCCGCAGTATGTGCTCGATACAACATCGTGCAGTGTAACGGGAGATGCAATGCAGCCAGTTATCACAGCTTCGCTGACAGCAATCGCTCATTATGGCCGTCGTCGTACGGCCGAGGCAACTATCCCTGTTGTTATGCAGACGCGAGATGCATACCTGAAAAGAACTGATGCTGACACGGTCGTCTATCGCTACCGGCTTACTCAGTTCGAGTACAATAACCAGCGTATGCTCTCTGCGCAATCATCGATCATTCAGCGTTACATCGCACCAATGTTGCCTGTTAATGCAAGGGTTAACATCTATGGATATACCGACCGCAAGGGGCCGGCAGAGCTTAATCGTAGGCTTGCGCAAGAACGTGTGAACGAGACGCAAGCAGCGTTCCCTGCTGTACAGTCACTAACGACGCTTGCAGTAGGCGAGGGTGGCGATGTTCTCAGAACACCATTCGAGAATACCACGCCGGAGGGCCGGCTCTACAACAGGACCGTCGAAGTTCGTGTTCTTGTGCCGCTTTCTAGCGCCAAATGACGAGTGGCGATGTAGCAACGCAGCCGTTACGTTGCACGCGTACAACGTAGACGCCTGATGCAAGATCCGCCACGGGAATCGTCATTGTCCGAATAGGTGGCGCTGCATCGAATCTTTGGCGCAACACCAGAGATGCCAGAGATACTGAATACACCTCGCACTGCACAGGACCTGCTGGTCCGTCATTCACATCTAGCGTAGCAGTTTGTCCGTCTGTAACAACTCGCAGTAAACACGCACCAAGCACCCCTTCTTCCACCGACGTAGTCTTACCCACAGTTACACGCAGTCGCTGCACAGATGATGAGTCCCATTCATCTGTAGCCTTGACGGATATCTCTGCCACTCCGGTTTCACCTGTAGCCGGCTGCAGCCGAAGTGTTTGCATGGGGCCGCTTCCAAACAACCCGATCGACCCCGCTGGGAAGAGCGTCGACGGTGTATGCTCTATCTCGCAACGCACACGATATGGAGATTCATCCTTGATACGAAATGGCACATCGAGAATAGTCGACATTGCCATGCTTGTATCGCGCAATTGCAAGATGACAGGGGGCTTGTTCCTCGCTGTATCGGTAGACGAATACTCATGCGCTCCGATATCGTAGCCATTCTCAGACGGAACATCGATACCAAAGAAGTCGCGATTACCCTGATCGATACCAACGGTTGACTTTAGGTTGATACCATTGTCGATTGTTGGCGAACCCTTGCGGGCACGATATGCATCGATCGAAGATACTGTGCGGGGCCAGGCTATCGGGGCTGTTCCGAGGTTGGACAGCCGAGGGTCTGCTGTGGTGCCAGTGGCCAGCCCCTTGAGGAGCTCATTATCCGTTGCGCCACGCCATGCCTCGAGTGAATTGTATGTCTTGCCCTGATAGCTGATCACGAAGGGTCCACCTGACGTCCAATACAAGTTGCCCGCAAAGAACGCGCTGTACTTCGCCGGCACCGATACAAGAGGAGTGCCGCCTGTTGCAACAAAGATGTTGTTGTGCACAAAGATGTTTTGCATCCCCGTGTTCCACTCTGTGATCTGGAACGCACCGTGTGTAGGATTACTTGGCGATGGCGTTGTGTAGATGGTGTTATTGTATATCAGCGCGCTGTCCATGATCGATTCCGGGCTACCCTTAAAGAGCGTGATGCCGCTTGCATTGGTACGCCCGTCATTGACGCTGATGTTGTATCGGCAAACATTATTGCGCCACGGCTTCGCGTTCGCATACTGACCAAGCAGATAGCCACCTCCGGCGTTGTCGTGACTGTAGCAATACTGGATAATTGAATTCATCGTGCCGCCATCGAGATCGAATCCAAGTCCATCGCATGTACTCGCAGTCTTGTTTCGGTAGCTCTCGCAGTACTGAATCACGATTGCATTGGCATCATACGCCCAAATACCACCGGGTCCGCCACAATGCACATTTGCCTCTCCATTCTCATAGGCTACGCAGTACTCAATCACGGCGCGGTCTGTATTGCTGATGACGATGCCATTACCCTTGATCGATTTGGGGTCTGCAATACCAGGATTCTGATACGATGCGCACCCGCGGATGACGACGTCCTTGTTGGGATATCCAAACGGAGACGGATATCCGTAAACAAGTATACCATCATGCAGATTATGATGAACCTTAAGATCTTCCAATCTGAGTCCATCATACCCAGTTAAGCCATTCCAGGCTCCAATGCGTACACCCACACCACCGAACTCCTTGACCTCGACCCGCTCTACAACGATATCGGCAAAGCGTTTGTCTCCGGCAACATCAATATAGAATTCAATACCATTTTTAAGGTTGGTATTCATTCCCGAGCCCATCACCACCAGATCGCTGATGTGAATGCCCTGAGTATTGTAGACCGAGATACCAAAGCCCGTCCCAGCATTCAGAATGGCACGTCCACCACCATAACTCGATATCACCAGTGGGTTGTCTTGTGCATTACCATCACCTGCATCGAAATACAGATTTCCATTGAATGTCTCGCCCCCTTGAAACAGCACCGTATCACCCGGACGCAGATCAAGCGAGTTTACATTACCAACAGTCTTCCACGCCAAGCCCGGACTCTTACCGCTATTGGCATCATTGCCAGCGGGGCTTACGTAGTAGGTTGTTGCTAAGGCCGGCATAGAACAGGCCAGCATCAAAAGAACGATGACGTGGAGCATATGAGGAGAAACAATGGGGGTACAGATGTGCAAAGGTACTAACGACAATTACCAATTACCAATTACCAATTACCGATTACCAATTACCGATTACCAATTACCAATGACTTGAAGAAACGTCTTCCCCGCGAAATCGAGTGACTAGGAATGCATGCATTTGCCAAGCCGGCAGCAACTATCCCTACGACCAATCTCTCTGCAGGACATCGGCTAGGGAAACGGCATCAACGTTCGAAGCAAGAGCGAATGGCTTACCTGCGGGGATAACGATAGTGGCTCGATCAGCTTTGATGGTGTCCATGCTCTCCAGGAGGGACGGACGCGCCATCGCCGCGAAATCAGAGGCGGGGAACCATGGACAACATCCGCAAAATCAGTCGTGTAAGTCTATGTCCTGCATAGAGGTTACATGGTACACCTTGAAAATTCGGAATCCATTCCGGATTTACAAGGCAAAGTGGAAGAGGGTGCTGATTACTGGTTACGAATGACCAGTTACGAGCTGGGACGTTATACCTGGGGAAGCGCGAGCGTACCACCAAATCGAGAAAGCTCCCTGGTTTCCCGCGTGCGCGGGAAAGACGTTCGCTACTCGCTGTTCGCTGTTCGCTACTCGCTGTTCGCTGTTCGCTGTTCGCTGCTCGCTGTTCTCTGTTCTCTGCTCTTCTTGTCAGCGTAGCGGGATTCGAACCCACGACCTCCACTACCCCAAAGTGGCGCGCTACCGGGCTGCGCTATACGCTGAAGGCTGCAAAGTTAGTAACTCTGCAGGTTATGGGGCTAGGGCTGCCGATACGGTGCCGTCGCTAGTTGTAATCACGCATGTGCGAGCCCCCTGACGTCGCGCGTCTTCGGGTACCCTGCGTACGCCCGTACCCATGTGTACCCTAATCGACTCCTCGCCGTATCGCTTGCCCGACATGTCATACCACACAATCGTGGCGTCTGTGTCGCGGTCGCTGGTGATGGCAATCGATGATACGCCGTTGACGAGTTTGCCTGTGAGTGTAAGGCGTGGACGCTCCACGATGCGCTCTTGGATGTCTGTTGTGCCGGTAACGGTAAAGTCCCAGATGCCGCGCCCGTAGGTGCTAAAGCGGAAGAGGCCAAGGGGCTCTACGCGGTCTACATGCCAGTAGGTTTGATCCGGTGCGCCTAGCTCGGTCACGTCGGTCCATGAGCTCTGCTGCATGTCGTAGACAAATGCACCAACGTCCGTGGCGGCTGCGATGTAGCGTCCGTCGTCAGACATCGCAAGGGTAAGCACAAGGCATGGAGGAAGGCCTACAAGGGGCGTAAAGGTTGTGCCAGCGTCGAGGCTGATGTACGCTGCGGGCGTGTCATAACCGGTACCGCCTATCACAATGCGCGATGGGTTTGTGGCATCAATGGCTAGTGCGTTGCCGTGGAAGTAGTGTCCGCCAAGCTTTTGTGGACGTGACTTCTTGGTCCACGACGCGCCGGCATCGGTGGTGTAGTACACAAATCCGTTTGATGTTATCGCATAGCCGTAGTTGTCGTTGCTTCGTGCAAACTCCAGCTCTGTAAGACGCACATCGCCTGCCCCTTCGCTGAAGTCGAATTTTAATGAGTCTACAACCAGGTCCGTGCTCATGAATGTGTACGTGTACACATACGCTCCAACGCCTTTCTTTGTGCCGCCCGCCAGATAGGCTGTACCGGGCTTTGATGGACGCACCGAGAGTGGTGGAAGCCAGAGCTGATTCTTCATCTCGAAGTCGCGCATTTTGGGCGACCATCCTGTTTCGTGCTCAGGGATGTACATCACAAAACCCGGATACACGCAGAACAATGACTTGCCGTTGTCGCCCGAGACAAGATGCGCGTAATCTCCAGAGATGGTTTGATTGAAGGAACGCACGCCCCCTGAATCAATCTGACTCCGCTGAAAGCCCTGGTCTTGTGCGCCAGCGCTGACAACCGAGCTGTTGTTGCGACTTGTGTAGGATCCGTAGTACTGACTGATGTTCATGTTCTTGAGCGTGATGTTACGCACGCTCTTGCCACCATTGCGCGAGATATACGCGCCACCATCGGTGCAGATAAACGTAACACCTTCTGGAAAGCTCTTCACCATTGGGATATCGGCGTGGAGCTTGAATTCGGGGTTGCCGTAATACTCGCCCCAACCGTTGACCCTTGTCCAGGTAACGCCGTCGTCGTCTGTGCGATAGGTGTCTACGCCTCCGTAGAGATAGAAGCCGTTTTCGAAGGCAAAGTGAAACGACTGTACGTCGAACGGACCGAAGTCAAGCGCGCCCATCTTGGTCCACGTCTTGCCCTGATCGTTACACAAGTAAAATCGTGTACTATCTGATTTGACAACTGCCATGAGCACAGATCCGGGGTCGCCCCCTGCAAACACAACGTCTCCCACACCGGCTGATGGTCCATGCGGGTTGAGCTTGATGAACTTGATCGATCCGTCTGATTCGATACTCGAGAGCGTATCACCATGCAGCAGCCATGCTTGCTGCTCGCCATCACTCCAGATCTGACGCATCCCATCGTACCAGCGCAGACGCTGGAACGAAGCGCCCGAATCTATACTTCGGTACAATACGTTACGTCCCTTCCATGCTGCTCCGTAGTCCCACTCGTTTCCAACGGCAAGAATCTCGAGACGTCCGCCACGCCTGATCGTTACGGCATTGCTAAACCCGCCCCAACGCTGCATCTCCTCGAGCCCCTTGGCTTGTGACCACGTATCTGAGGCGATATCTAAGAGCCACACGCGTGGAGAACTCGAGATAATAACCAGGCGTTCTCTGCCGTCTGCCATACGGATGAGTTTTAGCAGCTGCGGATCTTCGATGCGACGTGCATCGGTATGACATTTCCACGTCTTGCCTGAGGTGTCGCCACTCCAGATCGTGCCGCCCGCACCAGCAAGCCAGACACGTCCGGTCTTGTGGTCGTACTCGACGTTCACGACGCGTCCTGCCTGATTGGCCGACCCAATCTCGCGCCACGTGCCTGCAACGCCCGTTGGCATACGCTGCACATCACGCGCATGCGTGCGCATAAAACGTGCATCGCGCACGGCCTCGTTCACAGCGCGCCAGTTAAAGCCCTCGGGCACCACGTGGAGTTGTTCGAAGTATGCTTCCGCCTCGCGTTTGTGGCTCTCGCCCTCGCGCTGCATGAACGGAATGTCTGTTTGTGCGTGCAGCGAGCACGCGATCAGGAACAGGAAGAGAAATCGCATGCGACAATATACAATGGAAGCGATTTACCAGAGCTGGATAGATCCTCTACGAGTTGTGCCTTCGTTGCGCACAACAATGAAGTACACGCCGCGTGGCAGTCCGGCAAGGGGCTTAGGGAGCGCTCCGTTCGTAATGTCCATCATTTCATCAAGCACGATCTGACCGCTTGCATTCACAAGCTGCACGTGCGAAACGCCGTTAATTTCTGTACCGATGTTGAGGATCTCGCCCGTTGCGCATGGGTTCGGGAAGATGGATGACAATCCAGCCACGTCTTCGAGAACGCTGGTGTTGGACTCAACCACAATCTCTACTGGTTCGAGGAATGTCCAGTCGTCTCCGGCGTCGTTGCGTCCGTTACCGTTAACAGCATTTGCTACAGCTTGCACGTAATACTTACCTGGCGTTGTTGGCGCAGTCCATGTAAAGGCAAACTCAGCCTGCTTGTTCGACATCAGCTTTGGAGCACTCTGCGTAAGCTCCTGCGTGCCACCCATACCGCGGACGCGAAGTCCGGCGCCGGTGATGGTCGATAAGACACCGATACCATCTGATGTGCCCGTGGGTGACTGACGAATTGCAACGGAGACGCCTGCTGAAGGATTAGATGCGTGACCAATAACGATCGTGAACGTTGCCATCTGGCCAGCACCAACCGTTTGTGGACCCTTCAGGGAGATGCTCGTAGCATTACCCGCATTACTGCCGTGGCAATCCGCACAACCTTGCGTAATGGTAGATGTGCGCCCAGTCTTTCCGTTTGGATCGGCCAGTGCAATACATGGAATCAAGAGTGCCAGAAGTGCGATGCGCATGATCATGGTAGAACGCCCCAAAAGTGTGTGTGCAAAGATACCGTAGTGCCGTGAATCGTTACATGGTGCCTCGAGAGCGCCAGGCATATGCCAAGCCCCCTGCCGCAAACATCGCCAGGATGGGCAGAATGTTCCCGAGCGCCACGTCGGGATAGAACGCCGCGATAAGCGTCATCCCGGCAAGCATGCCCCCTAGATGCGCTTCATGACCCACGTTGTCTGCTCCGCGCGAGGCGAACATCACCGAGTACACGATATACAGACATCCAAACACCCATGCCGGCATGGGAAACGGAATCATGATCAGCATCATCGGTAGATCCGGGTAGATTACTGTTGCCGCACCAACAATGGCACTTACGCCCGCTGATGCGCCAACAGCCATGTAGGAGGGGGCTGCACGGTGCACGATGATTGAGGCGAACGAGCCTGCCAAGACGCCAAGGGCATAGACCATGCCAAAGCGCCAGGACATGATGACGTGCTCAAACCAACCACCGAACATGAAGAGCGAGAACATGTTAAAGGCCAGGTGCATGTAGTCCGCATGGACTAACCCACACGTGAGCATGCGCCACCACTCGCCCCTTCCACCAAGCACTGCATCAATGTTCAGCAGCAGCCTGTTGTAGAGAGAAAAGCTCTTAAAAGAAACGATCGTGACCGCGCAGGTGGCGATTACGATCGTGAGAGTAAGCGGTGCTAATGCGATGTCGTTCACTGGGGTGCCAACATCGACATCTGAGTCTCTTTGCCAAGCCTGCGTTGCAACTCAAAGATCAATTGCTGCATCTCGCCGCCTATGTTGCCATACTTCGTTCGCATCGCCAGTGCTGCGTCAAGAGCACCATTGAAATCTTTTGCGCGCAACTTCTGAAGCACCCCGATTTCATCAAACTTCATGGCAATTTCTGCTGAACGACCAGACATTGAGGCAAACTCGTTCAGGTAACGTTTCGACACATCCCACTTACCTGCGATCTTGGCCGCCTCCGCTGCATACAATCGTGCAAGTGCGCTTGCCTGACTCAGCGCTTCTTGGTCTGGCAAGCCCTGCGGCACCTGGAAGCCCTGCTCAAGTGTGTACATGCGCGGGTTGCTGATGATCATCTCGCAACTCTTCAGAGCGCTTAAGCCAACCTTCTCTGATTCGTTGTACATGCCAACGCTGTTGTAGAACCGGCCAATATCCATTTCGAACATCATAGAGATTGGGAACTGCTCCGTTGATATCAACTGATTCATTCGGTTCAGCACCTTGCCTGCACCAAGACTATCACGCTGTTCGTAGAGCTTGTAGCGTGCATAGCTGAAGAACGTATAGCGGTAGCTGGAGATGTAGCCACGGTGGACATCATCGTAATACACGTTAGGATTGTTCAGGTTGCGGAACTTGAGTCCAACATGGGGCGCGGTATACACTTCATCATCACCCATGTCCTGCATAAAGTGCTTCTGCATCAAATTGTCTGCAACACCATATCCGATGGCAGATGTCTGTGGCACAGGGCAAACACGGAAGGCCAGACCCTCGAGGCGCATGTAGTCCTGAAGACCACAGTGCTCATCGGCATAGCCCGGCTCGATACCCATCGAGGTTGAGAAGTACACCGGACGCTCGAACTTCGTCTGCTTAATAATGTCGGCTACGAGCTTGTGCTGCACACCAAAGAAATAACTCGGCTGCTTGTCTTCGCCTGGGCCTCGCGGAGATCCTGTAAACGTCCATGTGAATGAACCACGATCAAGTATCGCTGGATCATTTGTCCACTTGCTTAAGACAGCACGTGAAACCGGTACCGTGATAGTCTGCGCTGGACCAAAGTCATACGTCAATGCTCCGGCATCTTCTTCGTTAACAAGAAGCTGGCTATCATCAAAGCTGAGAGGCAGCTTCTTCGCACCCCATGGCTCACGGTTCTTGAGTTGTTCGATATACCATGTTGTCTGCCCTAGCGAAAGGTTTACAACACGCACATCACGACGAATACCAGCAACATCTTGCAGATACCAGACAGGGAATGTGTCGTTATCGCCATTGGTAAAGAGGATTGCATCCTTCTCTACGGACTGCAGAATATTGTATGCATAGTCGAAGGCGAGATAATTACCGGCACGCGAATGCGTAAACCAGTTTTGCGCTGCCATGTTCACCGGAACCAGGGCAATGATACCCAGCAATGATGCAGCGATAACAGGCGCATTCTTCTTGAAGCTCTCTATGATAAAGAAGGCTCCCATACCAACCCACATGGCAAAAACCATAAAGGATGAAACGTAGAAGTAATCACGCTCACGAGGCTGTGGATTCTGCTGGTTCTGTTGAATAGCCGCAAGCACACCCGTCATTAAGAACAGCACGAGGAATACCCAAGCCATTTGACGGTCTCTGGCAAAGTGCATGACCAATCCAACCAAACCAATCAATAGCGGCAGTGCATAGTAGTTGATTGGGAAATGCTTTGCATACCCATTCTTGTAGTTCTCTACATCAATGTCTAATTGCGACGTAAACGGACTAGCTGCCGGAGCGTCTTGCACATCGCTGGTACGTCCGAGGAAGTTCCAAAGGAAATACCGGATGTACATGTGGTCAATTTGATAATCCCACATGTATGCAATCTCTGCACCATTGAACCTTGACTTACCATCAGTGTTCCACTTTGCAAAGTCGGGCTTACCGAACACTGCGCCATCTTTTCGTTCTACGCGCTTAACAGGTGGCTCTGTCCACTTTCCGTACTTGATATAGTTGTTTACGAAACGCTGTTCGCTCTGGTATCGACGCGGCCACATTGGTGCTTCGCCGTACTGTTCACGACCGAGGTAGCTAACAAGCTTTGAGAAGTTCTCAGGCTTGTTTTCGTTCATCGGCGGATTGGAATTCGCACGGACAAGGATGTGGGCATATGTTGAGTAACCAAGGATGAGCAGTAGAAACGCCGAGGCAGTTAACGAAAGGATACCCTTACGTTCTTTGGTGCCGATATAGAGGCCAACAGCAGCGGCTATGATCAAACCCAAACCTACTGCAACGAAGGCTGAGCTTCCTTCGACAAGAAATTCTCGTGCTTCATTCTTGATTGGAAGATTACCAGCAAACAATGCAGGTAGCTTCATGATAATAACGTTGTAGATCAGGAAGAACAGTCCAAGCCCAATGCCCATCGTTAACAGAAGCGTCTTTGTTGAGTACCGATACTTGCGTAGGTAGACAAGTAAGACAATAGAGAACACCGTCAAGATCGACAGCAGGTGCACACCAATTGATAGCCCAATCAAGTATACAATCAGCAAGAGGTAGCGCTCATGTCCCGGTTCATCTGCCTTTTCATTCCAAATCATCATCAAGTGCACGATGATGGCAACAAAAAGTGATGATGCAGCGTACACTTCGGATTCAACGGCATTAAACCAAAACGTGTCTGTAAATGCATAGGTTAAGGCGGCTACAAAGCCCCCTCCATATACCATGAGTGCATTGCCAACATCGTTGAGGTCCTCACGAAAGAAATTGCGGATAACACGCACCGTGATGAGATATAGCAGCAATACCGTTGCAGCGCTGGCAAGTACCGAAAGTAGGTTTACTCTCCAACCTGGATCGCCGAATGGCAGCAAGTGGAACACCTTGCCGAGCATCAGGAACAACGGGGCTCCTGGCGGGTGAGGCACCTGTTGCTGTACCGAAGCAGCCGTGAATTCACCGCAGTCCCAAAACGGAACGGTTGGCTGCACAGTCATAAGATAGGTCGCAAGTGCAATGATCGTTGCAATGCTCGCAAATGCGTAATGGATCGTACGGTTAGAATTCTGCATGGGCACGATGTACCAATGTGAGTGACTAAGAAACTACAAATCTACAACATCAGGACACGACACACGCCCTGCCAACAGCACCAGCGCCAACAAGTCCGGCGTGCGACCCAAACTGCGCTGGAATCACCTTCAGGTTATGCGCTATCGTGGGTATTGCTCTCAGCGCCATTGTTGTGCGAATTGTATCGAGAATAAAAGGGGCTTGCGATACTCCGCCCCCTACTACAAGCACGCGCAATCCCAGAACTGCTAGTGCAGAACACATACCGATACCGATGATACGTCCGGCCTCGCGCAGCACATGATCATTCGTGATATCGCGCACAGATCGCACCACCTCGCCCTGATCGCGCGCCATACTAAGAACGCCCTGGATGCCAACGTAATCCTCAAGAACGCCAGTGCGGAATATCCTGGGGTCGCGCGCACCTTCACGTGCCCATGCGTCCATGATGATGTGTCCAATCTCGCCCGCATCCCCGTGTGGACCCCTGACGAGGCGCCCATTGAGGATTACGCCGCCACCTATGCCCGTACCAAGTGTTGCGTACAGAAAGTTTGGCTCATTCACACCTGCGCCCATGAGCGCCTCTGCAAGCGCCGCAGCATTTGCGTCGTTTTCAATGTCGATTGGCAGCGTGCACACAGTGCGTAGTTCGCCCAACAGATCAACATCGTCCCACCCGGGTAGATTAGGGGGCGCCTGCACGCGCTTTGTCGTGGGGTCTACAATTCCCGGCACGCCCACACCAAGCGCCTTGATCTCCGGACTCCTGCGCAAAATATCCTGCACAACGCCCTTGATACGGTCTAACACCGCACGCAAGCCCTCGTGCGCCAACGTAGGTGTGTTCTCTTCCCACACGGTAGCCCCTTGCGCATCAACCACACCATACTTGATGCCCGTACCGCCGATGTCTATGCCGCCGAAAGTGTCCATCGTGTAAGATAAGAAGGGACTAGGGACTAGGGAGAAGGGACTAGGGACTAGGGACTAGGGACTAGGGACGGGTACTACAGCGAATGCTTGCGCTTCATGGTAATTATTGAAGAGGCGAGCAGTTTTCCAATCTCCTGTGACTGTGCACAGAGATTATCACCGACCTGTGCGCCGATGATCGAAGGTTCTGATGACAGTAATCCAAGCCAGTAGAAAAACTCGCCAAGTTCCTTTTCTGCGATCTTCAACTTATGAACGAAGTCCTTTGGGGATTCGGCGTATATCGCTTCTCGAACGTTTGCCCCTACTGAAACTCCAGAACGATAGAATTGGTCGATCGACTTCCTATCAGCCCATGAGCATTTCAGTAATTCCATTGCATGGGATCGCACTTCTCGCGCGAACACTACGGTCTTCTGCTGTAGCGCAGAGTTCGATCGCTCTGCAAAGATGATGTCGGTTTCTTGCATACATCTGATTGTGCTTTACAACATGTGAAACGTGACATTGCGTCCCTAGTACCTAGTCCCTAGTACCTAGTACCTTGTACCTTGTACCAAAACGCCTCGATCTGCATTAGCAAACCGAGGCGCTGAAATGGCAAACGTTGGGTTGATTAACGAGAGTAGTACTCGATAACGAGGGGTACTTCGCAAACAACGGGGATTTCTTCGCGTGGAGGAAGGTAGAGGAACTTTACTGAGTACTCGGCCTTGCTCATATCGAGGTATGGCGGCGGAGCAGCAGAACGGATCGCCTCTTGGATCGCTTCAACCTTGCGGCTCTTCTCACGAATAGCAATCACGTCGTTTGGCTGCACAGCATATGCTGGCATGTCTACCTTCTTGCCGTTGATCGTAACGTGTCCGTGACGCACATACTGGCGCGCTGCATACATCGAGCGGGCAAGTCCCGAGCGGAACACGAGAGAGTCAAGACGCTGCTCAAGGAGCTGCACAAGGATGTCTACCTTGTTGCCTTGGATACGCGCCGCCTTGGCAATGTAGTTCGTCATCTGACGCTCATGCAGGTTGTACTGCATGCGCAAACGCTGCTTCTCGAGAAGCTGCTTTGCGTAGTCAGAAAGTTTTGCACGCTTCTTCGAAGCGCCGTGCTGGCCTGGAGGGGCCGGCTTCTTGTCAAGATACTTGCGCGACTTTGGCGTTACCGCAAAGCCCAACTTGCGCGAGATCTTGACCTTAGGGCCATTGTACTTCATGTGTACCTCGCTCCCAATTTCTTGGGGCAACATTTGTGAAACATCGTCAAGCTGGGGGTACTCCCACGGGGCTCGACTGGATCCTACATTTTGCAGGGCCGCAAAGATAGGGATGAATGGGACAATCCCAAACTTCCTACTTCTTCTCTAACAGCTCCCTCACCAGTGCTTAGAGTTTCTCGAGGCGCTCTTGCTGCTCCTTGATAGCTGCCTGCTGCTGTTCGATCACAACTTGCTGCTCTTGGATCGCCTTTGTTAGCACAGGTGTAAGCGTTGAATAGTCAACCGCTACGCATGCTTGAGCGCACACGCCAGATCAAGCATGTCTATGCCGAGAGCAACGGAAGCTATGGCTCGCCACGCGTGACGCTTGTGCTGCGCAAGGCTGGCGATGTGGTCACCGAGAGGACTCTTGCCGGAATTATGCAACGCGAGGGCCTGCGGGCCACCGCCAAGAGGCGCTATCGTCCAACTACGGATTCATCCAAGACGCTTGCTCCTGCACCAAACCGTCTTCAGCGATCATTCACTGTGACAACAACAGATCGAGTAGGGCTAAGTGACTTCACAGAGCTTCCATGCCGCAATGGAAAGGCCTATGCTGTGGCTATTATGGGCCTATGCTCACGTAGGATACTTGGCTGCGTGGTATCCGCACTCGATGCAGACTCGGACACTGCTGGCGGCCCTGGAGCAGGTTTGCAAGGTTCGTGGTGGTGCTTTACCTGAACAGCCGTTGATCTTTCACTCAGATCGTGGCAGTCAGTACAATGCCGAGACGTTCAGGCGTCAGCTTGCCATTCTCAACATCGAACAGAGTATGAGCGGAGTCGGCAACTGCTATGACAATGCACCGATGGAGTCGTTCTGGGCTCGTATGAAAACTGAACTCAGGTCAGAAATGATGTTCGATGATCTGCGTCACGCAAGTCGGGTTGTCTATCATTGGGTCCACCTGTTCTACAATCGAAAGCGCCTACATTCAGGCATTGGACATCTCACACCGGTAGAATTCGAAAAACTACTATTTTCACAATCAACTGATCGCATTCACTGTCAATGAAACAGGGGGAGGACCAGTGCTTCGAAATCGCCACCTTCGGGTAGCTGCAAAACGTTATGCCTCATTGTAGGGCGACCGTTCAACCATCAACATTCGTCCTGACATTGAACGACAAAAAGCCAACCCTTCGCAAAATTAAAAGAGCTGTTTTGCCATCAAACAAGCCGACCCAAAAACAGCACATTTAATTTTACCCAACCGCACGACTAACTTACAAGCATTGCGGACAAAGACCTGATAAAGTAAAATTCATTTCGCTGACCTTGTAATTTTTTGGCAACTTATAGGATGGCTCAACATCTTCAAGACAAGTAACTGCTTTGCATTTTTGGCAGCTAAAATGAATGTGGTTATGACTGTGCTTTTTAGAACACGAATGGCAACCTGCATATTTTACAACGCCATCTACATTGACAATTTTGTGAATTGTGCCTTCTTCCAACAATCTTTCCAAGACACGGTATATTGTAACTCTATCGCACAGACCGTCTAATGACTTCTGAATTTCAGAATGCGACAACGCAACATTGGATGTTACAATCAAATCTTGAATTTCTGTTTTTGCTGCGGTATTTCTTGCTGTCTTCATCGGTTCAAATATTTTAATGCAACATTGTTGCGTTTACAAAGATAATGATTACTTTTGCAACATTGTTGCATTAGAATGAATATAAATTATATAATACCACAAACATTCAACGACTGGAAAAACTGCATTGTAAACGAATGCAAAATTAACCTTACCAGAGAATTTGCAACACAGCGCTTGGCAGTTTATCAAGACAATAAAAATGTTGAAACTCAAAAGTTCATTTCGCTTTACGGTCAACAACATCTTTTAAACATTATACAATGGTTACAACAAATATGACTTTAACAAAAAAATTACCAGTAACCGTGTTAAGCGGATTTCTTGGAGCAGGGAAAACAACATTGCTCAACCATATTTTGCACAACAAAGTCGGCTTAAAAGTTGCCGTAATTGTAAACGATATGAGTGAAGTAAACGTAGATGCAAGACTTGTGAACGAGCAAAATGTACTTTCACGAACAGAGGAAAAATTAGTAGAAATGAGCAACGGTTGTATTTGTTGCACACTTCGAGAAGACTTAATGATAGAAGTTGAAAAACTTGCCAATGAAGGTCGGTTTGACTATTTGCTGATTGAAAGCACTGGTATTAGTGAGCCTGTTCCCGTTGCTCAAACATTCAGCTTTGTGGACGAAGAAAAAGGAATTGACCTTTCGAAATTCAGTTACATTGACACAATGGTAACGGTGGTAGACTGTTTCAATTTCTTCAATGACTTTGGAACAAACGAATTGTTGGTTGACCGAAAACTAACCAATATGGAAGGCGATTACAGAACCATTGTAAACTTGCTAACAGACCAAATAGAATTTGCCAATGTGATCATTCTAAACAAAACGGACTTAGTTGATGGAAAAACAGTTGGACTTTTAAAAGCATCCATTCAAAAATTAAATCCAAGTGCTAAAATCTTGACTTCTGATTTTAGCAAAGTAGAACCCAAAGAAATTTTGAACACAAAACTTTTTGACTTTGAAGAAGCACAATCTTCAGCAGGTTGGCAAAAAGAATTGGAAGGCGGAGTTCACACACCCGAAACTGAAGAATATGGTATTTCATCCTTTGTGTTTCGCAATAAAAAACCATTTCATCCCGAACGATTTTGGAAATATCTAAATGAAGATTATCCAAGCGGAGTAATTAGAGCCAAAGGACTATTTTGGTTGGCATCAAGACCAAATGACGTCATAAATTTCAGTCAAGCAGGTGGTTCATCTCGTCTTGAAAAAGCAGGTGTTTGGTGGATTAGTATGCCTTTTAATGAACGAATAAAATACCAATCATTCGTTGACAACCGAGAATATATTGAAAGCAAATGGGACAAACAATGGGGCGACCGTATGAATGAACTTGTTTTTATCGGTCAAGACATTGACAAAGAAAAAATCATAGACGACATTGAAAAATGTTTACTTCAAGACAGTGACCAAAATCAGTTTGAGAATAAACAAGGATTTGTAGACCCATTCCCAAAAGAGATATAACGCTAAATTGTGTCACCGCTTTGGGTAGCACATTTGCTTTTTGCAAATGCACAAGGCCAAACAAAAAAAGCAAAAGAGCCACCAAGCCAACGCACTGGGACAACAGCGGACAAGAAACAACGAAGGCATAACACGGGTTTGGCAAAAGTGGCGGTTCAGTGCAGGTTGACAGTTTTGTGCTCCGAAACCCGCCCGAACGCAAAGCCCGAAACCGTTAGCGGTCATTGTGAAAGACAGTTCCTAAATATCACGACCTTCCCGAAGCGATTTTTTTCGGACTTTCATTCTCAATTTGAACATCATTGTATCAAGTAGTTACTGCGGACTTATAATTCAAGTTGGTAGTTATTTTTTTGTTTTTCGTTTTTATTTTATTGTTAATCAATAAATGTTTATTATCTTTGCATCAATTATTTAATCTTAAATTCTATGACAAAGAAAAATGATGCTATCTTAAAAGTGTTACATGTTGTGTCTTGGGTCGCCTTTATTGGGCTATGCATTGAAGCTGGAGCCTTGATTTTCAATTTCGTGTACGCTTTGTTCAAACCTATT
>VGVV01000007.1 GCA_016873895.1 Ignavibacteria bacterium | reverse complement strand
GTGATGACCGTCGTGATGACCGCCGTGATGACCGTCGTGATGACCGCCGTGATGACCGCCGTGATGGTAGAGATTTCCGTGATGGGGGTGGTCACGATCGTTTTGACCGACACGGACGCAACAGACGTCGTGGTCGTGGTGGAAGAGACCGAGGACACTTCCGTGATCACCGTGCCTACGACCTTGAGATCGAGCGCGAAGAGCGCGAGTTGATGCAGGCAGGAACTGTAATCGACGTAAACGAACTAAAGCTTAAGAAAATTGCGGAACTGGTTGATATAGCACAAAAGCTGGAGATCGAAGATTTTGCTGATCTGAAGAAGCAGGATCTGATCAATCGCATCGTTGAGGCAGAAAATGCGCGCCAGATGCGCGAGTCGCAGCGTGAAGGTATATCGATCATGACGGGTGTGATCGAGATTCTTCCCGATGGTTATGGCTTTATGCGCTCTGCAGACTTCAACTATCTTCCCTCTCCTGATGACGTCTATGTAGCCCCTTCTCAAGTAAAGCGATATGGCTTGCGTACTGGTGATACAATTAAGGGCTTTGTGCGCGCGCCTCGCCAAGGCGAGCGTTTCTTTGCATTGATTAAAGTTGACTCTGTTAACTACATCCCGTTTGTGGAGAATACACCGCGCCCATTGTTCGAGAACCTTACGCCCTATTATCCGAAAGAGCGCCTGATTCTTGAGACGATGCAAAATGAATTCTCAACGCGCATCATCGACCTAGTCTCCCCTATTGGCAAGGGGCAACGGGGTTTGATTGTTTCTCCACCGAAAGCTGGTAAGACAATTCTGCTGCAAAAACTTGCCAACGCAATCTCTCGCAACCATCCAGAGGTAAAGCTCATTGTGTTGCTGATTGATGAGCGTCCGGAAGAAGTAACAGACATGCAGCGATCGGTTAATGCCGAAGTTATTGCCTCTACATTTGACGAGCCTGCAGAGCGGCACGTACAAGTCAGTGAAATGGTTATTGAAAAGGCTAAACGCTTGGTAGAAGCCAAGCAAGACGTTGTGATCCTGCTGGACTCCATTACGCGTCTTGCGCGCGCGCACAACACCGTTGTGCCTCAATCAGGCAAGCTTCTATCGGGTGGCGTTGATGCGAATGCTCTTCAGCGTCCTAAGCGATTTTTGGGAGCAGCGCGTAATGTTGAAGAAGGCGGTTCTCTCACAATCATTGCAACCGCTCTTGTTGAAACGAACTCGCGCATGGACGAAGTGATCTTTGAAGAGTTCAAAGGAACCGGGAACATGGAACTTGTTCTCGAGCGCAAGATCGCAGAGCGCAGAATCTATCCTGCAATCGATGTTAACCGATCTGGCACCCGACGTGAAGAGCTGCTCTTGTCACCGGAAACACTCGCCAAGATCTGGGTGCTTCGCAAGGTGCTTGGAGATGATCCACCGATCGAGGCAATGGAAACACTCCTCGAACGTATGCGTGCTACGCGGTCGAACGAAGAGTTCCTGAAAACACTTAACAGCTAACACTCTGCATGGCTGCAAACGCTCTTACAAAGCGTGCGATGAATCTCTCACTCGCCACCGGCGTGTTGATGCTTATCGCAAAATGGATCGCCTATCTCTTGACGGGCTCGTCGGTGATTTTCTCCGATGCGGCAGAGAGCGTTGTGCATATCGTTGCGGTTTGGTTCGCATGGTATGCGTTGCGCGTTGGGTCGCGTCCACCAGATGACAACCACCCCTACGGACACGACAAGGTAAGCTTTATGTCGGCCGGCGTCGAAGGCGGTCTGATCTGCATCGCAGCAGTGGTGATCATCGTTACAGCCGTGAACAAACTCATTCACGGCGTCGAACTGCAGCACGTCGATATCGGCGTACTCATCACCTTTGGTGCTGCAGCAGTGAACCTTGCACTCGGACTCTACTTGATCTCGACGGGCAAGAAGAACCATTCACTCGTAGTAGAGGCTAATGGACGTCACGTCATGACAGACGTCTGGACCAGCGTAGGGGCTGTTGCCGGACTCTATGCGGCAGACCTCTTCAACATGCTGTGGCTCGACCCCGTTATCGCGATCATCTTTGGCGTAAACATCATCTGGGAAGGCGGCAAGCTTGTTGCCATCTCTGTCAGGGGGCTCATGGATCACTCAGATCCCGAACTGCTCCAGATGGCCACTGAGGTGATCGAACCCTATTGCGCCAAGCATGGCTGCACATTCCACCGACTGCGTCTTCGCTCGTCGGGAAACACCATCCACGTAGACTTCCACCTGCAAGTCCCCGACGATATGCGCATGCACGAGGCCCACAATCTTGCCAGCAATCTCGAAGACCTCATCCGCAAACGCCTCGATCACCAAGGCGAGGTGTTCACGCATCTGGAGAGCATGACGCAGCCGGAAGGACACCCATAGAGTGCCGAGCAGCAAGCAGCGAGCAGCGAACAGCGAGCAGCGAGCAGAGATTGTCACGTTCCGGTGGTTATCAGACACAATAGAGTAACAACCTATGGAGTTACTCATGTCGCAGAAATCATTGGTGCTTACCAAAGCAAAACAGCTTGCCGTTCTTGGCATTCATTTCGCGAGGTTCCTTCGTAATGAAACGTCAGAGCACGACATCGGCCGTCAGTTTTTACGAAGCATAACGGCCCTGGTGCCCTTATAGCTGAGGCTATCGACAGTGAAAGTGCAGCTGACATGCACCATAAATTTGGCATTGCTTTAAAGGAATGCCGCGAATCCCAATACTGGTTGGACATATTGATTGATAGTGCGCTTATCAGTGTCCAATCGGTCCGTGAGATTCAGAGTTTGCTAAATGAAGTAACGGCAATGCTGGTGGCAGCACGCAAAACTCTGAAGTTACGTATAAGGTAGTTCGCTGCTCGCTGTTCGCTGCTCACTTACCTTTTCTTCATCGCTTCGCTGATTCTATTCAGCGCATCGTTAATCTTCTCGATGCTGTTGGCATAAGAGAAGCGGATAAAGCCTTCGCCGTGGGCACCGAATGCTGTGCCGGAGAGGCATGCTACGCCTGCTTCATAGAGCATAAAGTCGGCCGCCTCTTGCGAAGTCATGCCTGTTGCTTCAATATTCGGGAACACGTAGAACGCACCATGGGGCTTGTGGCAGCGGAAGCCGGGGATTTGATTTAGTCCATCGACGATGGCATCACGACGGCGCACAAATTCCTTCAGGAAGACGTCAAAATAGGGCAGTGTGCGGTCGTCCAGGGCTTCGATACCGGCGATCTGCGAGAACGAGCTCGTGCACGATGTGCAGTTAGTCTGAAGCTTTGCAACAACCTTGGCCATCTCCTTCGGGAAGAGACCATAGCCGAGGCGCCACCCTGTCATGGCAAACGTCTTCGAGAAACCATCGAGGATGATGGTGCGCTCCTGCATGCCTTCGAACTCCGTGATCGACGTATGCTTGAAATCACCGTAGGTAACCTGCGAATAGATCTCATCGCTCAAGATGATCAGGTTATGCTTGATAGCAAGTTCAGCTATTTGCTCAAGGTCTTCGCGGGTAAGGATGCCCCCTGTCGGATTCTGTGGCGTGTTCAGAATAACCATGCGCGTCTTTGGCGTGATGCGCGCTTCGAGGTCGCCTACATCAAATCGGAATTCTTTGTCTTCGCGAAGCGGAAGAGGCACTGGCTTTGCACCGAGGAAGTTGATCACCGATTCGTAGATCGGGAATCCTGGGTTTGGATAGATCACCTCATCGCCTGGATCGATGATGGCCATCATGCCGTAAAACATGATAGGCTTTGCACCTGGGGTGATCACCACGTGATCGGCGTCCCACATGTCGTAGCCACGTGTCTTGTTGATGTAGTCGGCTACGGCCTTGCGAGCTTCTGGCAAACCGGCGGCTGGACCGTAGTGCGTGAAGCCCTTATCGAGCGCATCCTTAGCAGCTTGAATGATATTCGGCGGAGTATCGAAATCAGGCTCGCCAATTTCGAGGTGCACAACACTCTTGCCCTGTGCTTCGAGGGCGCGAGCCTTAACAAGGACTTCAAATGCTGTTTCTGTTCCAAGGCGCGAGATGCGTTCTGCTATATGCATGACGTCGTACCCAACCGATGTCGTTGTGAAATGTTGTATTCAAATGTATGAGGCAAAGATACGATGTTCGCTTAGGCGTGCTCGTGCGAGACAGGCTCGTGCAGAGTAATGAGCCGCACATTATCGTCGGCCTCATCCTGCTCGATCGAAATCTTCCAATGACGCTCTGGCATTTTGTTGCCAGCCCTGTCAGGCCACTCGATCAGCTTTATGGCGTTGGAAGTATAGACCATCTCCTCAAAGCCAACCTCGGCAAGTTCTGCCGGAGAGTCGATTCTGTAGAGATCAACGTGATAGATCTTTACTGGGTTGCCCCCTGCCATTGTTCCATCATATTGATTGATGATGGAGAACGTAGGACTCGTAACAAGGTCCGTGACCTCGAAATAGCGACATACGCCCTTAACAAACTCCGTCTTGCCAGCTCCAAGATCGCCGTCAAGGGTTATGATATCTCCAGGTTGAAACTGAGCAGCGAGCTGCTCACCAAGGAGGATGGTCTCCTGCTCGCTCTGAGAGCACAGCGTAGATTCACCCATGTTGGTTTTTCCCAGTGGTGCAACAATAGCCCCATGTGAGAAGTAGTATTCTCTAACGGGGCTGCAAAGTTACCACAGGAAGAACCATCTCCTCGAGAGAAATTCCGCCATGTTGGAAACTATCCTTGTATTTAGCCACGTAGCGGTTGTAGTCTGTTGGGTAAACAAAGTAGTGGTCTTCCTTGGCAATAACACATGTTGTTGAGCCATGGGAACCTATTGGAATCTTATAGGCCGCAGGATCCTTAATAATCAATGCGTTACGAGATTCTGCTTGCACATTCCTACCGAGTTTATAACGCAGATTTGTCGTGGTTTCTCTGTCTCCCACAACCTTACTTCCGCGTAGGCATCGCACACTTCCGTGGTCTGTTGTGATGATAATTTGAGCATCTGGGACGGTAGAAAGTGTACGCAGAATTCCGTAGAAGGAGCTGTGTTGAAACCATGACTTTGTGAGGGTACGATAGGCAGACTCGTCTGGGGCGATCTCCTTCAGGATGGGATAATCGGACCGTGAGTGAGCGATCATATCTACAGCATTGATCACAATTGCGGTTAAATGATGCTTTGTGTACCGTGAGATGTCGGCCTCGATTCGCTTACCAAAGTCTGTATCGATGATCTTGATGTATTGCAGATTGTTCCTAAGAGTCACCCGTCTGCGTTGCAGTAACAGCTGCAAGAGCTCCTTTTCGTGTCGATTTAGGGTATGCTCGTCATGGGAGCGCTCATCAATCGTATACTGAGGGTAATGCTTATTGATATCCGTGGGGTAGAGTCCAGCAAAGATCGAGTTACGAGCATACGGGGTTGCGGTAGGCAGGATCGAGCAATAGTAGTCACGCTGAACTGTAAAGAGCGGACGAATAAACTCCTCCATCACCATCCACTGATCAAGACGCATGCAGTCTACAACGATAAAAAACGTTGGACGTCCGTTCTTGAGCTTCGGCAGCAGATATGTGTCAGCAATGTGCGGCGAGAGCAACGGGGCTCCATCGGGACGCTTATCCTTTTCCACAAGCCAGTCTGCATACTCATCATCAATGAACTTCGAGAACTCAGAATTGCAAACCTTCCACTGGTCTTTCAGAGATTCTTCGAGCCCTACGTCAGGGTGTCTATCCAACTCAATGGATCTCTCCACAAGCTTCAGGTATACATCTAACCACTCACTCCAATCCATTCTATCCATGAGTTTGCGAGATAGCTGAGAATACTCCTGTCGAAAATCATGTGTAATCTTCTCCTCGGTAATACGCTGCGTCTCTAGGAACTTCTTACAGGCTGCAAGAATCTGCGTTGGGTTCACTGGCTTGGTGAGGTAGTCATCGATCTTCCGTCCAATAGCCTCTTCCATGAGCGACTCTTGCTCGTTCTTGGTAACCATAACTACGGGCACCGACCGATCGATATCCTTGAGCACCGACAACGTGTCTAGCCCAGACATACCAACCATCGACTCGTCCAGAAACACAAGATCAAACCTCTTCTCCGAGGCCATTTCGATTGCATCTTCTCCATTCGTAGCAGTAGACACAGCATACCCACGCTGCTCCAGCAGAATGATATGTGGCCTGAGCAAATCAATTTCGTCGTCTACCCACAGAATGTTGTTCATGGTATGCCTCGTATGATTTTCCACGGGCCAAGGCCCGTGGCCGTTCGCTGCTCGCTACTCGCTGCTCGCTGCCCGCTGCTCGCTGCTCGCTGCTATGATCGCCATCGTCGTTGTTGCTTTGGCAATCAATACCTCTGATCCGTCTTCTTGAACACAGAACACCTCGGCCTCGCAGAAATGCATCGTGCTGCCCGCCTTTGCAACGGTGCCAACAGCGCGGAGACGCGAGCCCCTTCCCTTGCGGAAGTACGAGACCTTGATCTCTGCCGTTACCGTGTGCTCACCAGGGCCCACCAGCGTAAATCCGGCAAAGCCTGCGGCCACGTCGGCAATGGTTGCCGTAACGCCCCCGTGAACGAGTCCAATCTGCTGCTGATGGGTCTTGTCTAGGTCGATCACGGCCTCGACGTACCCGGGCTCGATCACCGTTAGCCGGCACCCGATGTGTTTCATGAATTCCTGACGCTCGAGATGTCCGAGGATTGTCTGGCGGAACTCTGGATTTTTTGGAGTGAAGCTCATGGGGCGAAGATACGGGGGACGGGAGGGACCTAGTAACTAATCCTCTCTCTCATTCGTCTTTCTGCCGTATGAACATGAATAAACTCACGGTCAAGGCACAGGAGGCTGTGCAGAATGCGCAGCAGTTGGCAGCCGACCATACGAATCAGGCTATAGAGCCCCTTCACATTCTTGCAGCATTGCTGCAGGATGCTGGAGGAATTGTTGTGCCTGTGCTTGCGAAGGCAGAAGCGCGTACAGGGTTTCTGACCGAGAAAGTGATGCAGGCTATCGCTGCACTGCCGAAGGTGCAGGGGGTTGGTGGACAGCACATCTCGAATGATTCGCAGAAGGTGTTGCAGGATGCGTTTGCCGAAGCAACGAAGCTGAGCGACGAATATGTAAGCACTGAGCATCTGCTTATGGGAGTTGTTGCTTCGACGTCGGCAGCTGGACAGCTCATCCGCGACCAAGGTGTTACGCGCGATGTGCTCATGAAGGTTCTCAAAGATGTGCGTGGTAATCGTCGCGTAACCGGACAAAACGCAGAAGAGACCTATCAGTCGCTTGAGAAGTATGCTCGCAACCTGAACGACGAAGCACGCAAGGGCAAGATCGATCCTGTGATTGGACGGGAAGACGAGATACGTCGCGTGCTTCAAGTGCTCTCTCGCAGAACAAAGAACAACCCTGTGCTGATTGGAGAACCGGGCGTTGGCAAAACAGCCATTGTCGAAGGCATCGCACAGCGCATCATTTCGCAGGATGTTCCAGAGACCCTACAAAGCAAAACAATCTACTCTCTGGACATGGGCGCACTTATCGCAGGCACCCAGTACAGGGGTCAGTTCGAAGAGCGTCTCAAAGCCGTTGTCAAAGAAGTGGCCGACTCGAACGGAGAGATCATTTTGTTTATCGATGAGCTCCACACACTCATCGGGGCAGGAGCTACGCAAGGGGCTATGGATGCCGCCAACATCCTTAAGCCTGCACTGGCAAGAGGCGAACTGCGCGCCATCGGTGCAACAACGCTTGATGAATTCCAGAAACACATCGAAAAGGACAGCGCCCTCGAGCGCAGGTTCCAAAAGGTCTATGTTGCCGAACCAAGCGTTGATGACACGATCAGCATCCTACGTGGACTCAAAGAACGCTACGAAGTCCATCATGGCGTCCGCATCACCGATGCCGCCATCGTTGCTGCTGCACAGCTCTCCAACCGCTACATCACCGACCGTTTCCTGCCAGATAAGGCTATCGACCTGGTTGATGAGGCCGCTTCAAAGCTCCGCATTGAGATCGACTCCATGCCAGAAGAACTCGACTCCCTCGAGAGGCGGATACGTCAGCTCGAGATCGAGAGGCAGGCCTTGCTGAGAGAGCTGGCATAGAGAGTAGCATGCTGCGACCCCTACACCCGAAAGAACAATACGATCGAGGAATTCACTGGGAGACACGACGAAGAACCATGACGACGCGAGGATTTGACGCAGTCGTTTCATTCACGGCACAGTAATTGATTTGTCGGATCGTTTTGTTTCATAAATAGTTCAGCGTTATGAATGTCTTGCGAATAATTACTGTTGCGCTGCTTGCTGCTCGCTGCTTGCTACTCGGTGTTCGCTGCTCGCTGCTCGCTGTTCGCTGCTTCCCCTTACCGCCACTGGCGCAGAAACTCCAGACGTTCTTGGAGCTGGGCAACGGGCACCAGGAGCTTGTCTTTGCCCAGGATGCCTTCTTCTTGTGAACCGAAGACGAGTTCGTAGTCTTTGCTCATCACGATTGCTTCTTCAGGGCATACTTCTTCGCAGAAGCCACAGTAGATGCAGCGGAGCATGTTGATTTCGAATTTTTCAGGGAAACGCTCTTTGTCACGTTCGGTTTCGCCGGCACGGACCTCGATGGCAAGCGCTGGGCACACGCGTGAGCAGAGTCCGCAGGCTACGCAGCGTTCGCCATCCTCTTCTTGCACAAGTACGGGGCGACCACGATAGGAGCCTTCCGGGATCCAGCGTTCTTCTGGGTACTGACGTGTGAACTTCGGACGAAACATCTGACGTAGCGTTAGTCCAAGCCCCTTGGCAATCTCTGGAAGGTAAATGCGCTCCCAAAAATTAAGACGTTGTGATTCGGTGTTCGAGGTGACGTTTGCCATAGTGGTGTATGCTGTAGTTTACTTGGTGAAGTGGATAACCAGACCCGTGATGATAACGTTCACGAGCGCTATCGGAAGAAGAATCTTCCAACCAAGATTCATGAGCTGGTCGTAACGGAAGCGTGGAAGCGACCAACGAACCCAGATAAAGACGAAGACCAACAAAAAGGCCTTCGAGAGGAAGACGACGTGACCCAAAAGTGCCAGTGCGATGGAGAGTGTTGTTGGATCTGTGATAAACTGACCCAGCACAGCTGCGTCGTCAACAAATGGTATGGCGTCCCATCCACCCAAGTACAATGCTGCCATGATAGCGCTTGATGCAAGCATGTTGGCGTATTCTGCAAGGTAGAGTAGACCAAACTTCATGCCCGAATACTCTGTGTGGTATCCACCAACGAGTTCCGGCTCTGCTTCAGGTAGGTCGAAAGGGGCGCGGTTGGTCTCTGCAAGAGCTGTGACGAAGAACAGGATAAAACCAACCGGCTGATACATCACGTACCAAGCTCCGGTGTTCTGATTCTTGATCATGTCTACAAGGTTCAGCGAACCAGCACACAGCACTACGGCGATGATGGCAAGACCCATCGAGAGTTCGTACGAGATCATCTGTGCCGATGAGCGAAGTCCGCCCATGAGCGAATACTTGTTGTTGGAGCTCCACCCTGCTAGTGCAACCCCGTAGACGCCAACCGACGTCATGGCCAGTACGGCAAGCACGCCAATGTCCATGTTCGGGGCCATCGTAAGGCTGTAGGTGGTACCGTCGATCGTTACGGCTGGACTAAATGGAATCAGCGCGTAGACCGTGATGGCAACGGCGATCGAGATCACCGGAGCAAGCGCGTGGAAGCGGTAGTCGGCCGCAGCCGGCACAACGTCTTCCTTAAGGTAGAGCTTGAACACGTCGGCAAACGACTGGAACAAGCCCCATGGACCTACGCGGTTTGGGCCGACACGATTTTGAATCCATGCCGCGATCTTACGCTCGGCAAGCACCATGTAGGCTGCTGCAACGAGCATCAGGTTGACCAAGATTCCGGCTTGCACAAGCGCAATGATAAGCTGTGTTGAGAAGGTCATAGGTCTACTGTGGTTTCATCACGTGCGATTCGTAAACAACGCCAACTGGTTCTGGATTGCTGCCCTTGCCGAGCACGAGTCCGTGATATGCCTTGAGCACTTCATAGCTCATACCCTTGAACGCATCTACATTAGATGCGATGTGGTCAAAGACCGAAGAGCTCGACGTAAAGCTCCATGATGCGCCGAGTGCGTTTGCGATCTGCATCGCAATGCGCCAGCCCTGACGGCTGTCGCGCTTTTCGCCATTTGACCAGCGGTCATTTGGCGCACCGAACTTATCCCAACGGCTCATCTTCATGCCCATCGAGCGCATGTTGTCCTTGGTTACGATCGCTGCGTCAAACTTCTGTACACGGTGTGTTGTGTTCGTGTATGTTCCGTCTGTCTCGGACCATGCAGCCATCGGCAGAAGCACGTTGGCTTGCTGAGCAGTTGTGCTGTTGTGCGATGCGATCACGATGAGCGTGTCAACATTTGCCGCTGCGTGTGCGAGCGCATCTGAGTGAGCTCCAAGATCGTCACCCATGACGATCAGAGCCTTGATCTGACCCTGCTTGATGCGCTCTGCAAGCGCGTCTACAGAGTGTTCACCATTCTTCGGTGCGATACCAACAGAATGAGCTCCGATTGCGTTTGGTGAACGATCATTCAAGCGCAGCACGCCATCGCCGAAGGTGTGATCATTGTGCTTGATAAAGTCTACGTTGCCAGTCTTGAGCACATCCTGCGCAAGCTTGCCCAGGAGATAACTGTCTTCGTTTGACGCGTAGGCAGAACCAATCACAGCAATGTCGTTGCCCTTGAGCCCCTTGAGAGCTGTTGCAGCTGCATTGATTGCATCGTCCCATGAAGCATCAACCAGCATGCCGTTCTGACGAATCTTGGGTCCGCTCAGACGATTGTCATTTACCAACCCGGGCACGGCTAGACGCCCTGTGTCGCACATCCAATATGCATTAACATGCATGTTGGTACGGGGCTCCGCGCGAAGCACTTCATTGTTCATCACGCCAATCTTGATGTTGCATCCGCGCGCGCAGCCAGGACATACCGAGTCTGTGAACGACATTTCCCAGACGCGCGCTTTAAAACGGAAATCCATGCTTGTTAGCGCGCCAACCGGACATATATCGATAACGTTCATCGAGTATTCGCTGTCGAAGGTCGTACCTGGGAACGTGCGGATAGTAACCTTATCGCCACGCTGCACAAATGAGAGAACTGGTTGCTTGGCCACCTCATCTGCAAAACGAATACAGCGCGAACAAGAGATACAGCGCTCACCATCAAACATGATGTTTGGTCCAAGCTCGACACGCTTCTCTTTATGCGTCTTCTCCTCTTCGAACCGGCTCTTGCCCTTCGAATGCACAAAAGCATACTCTTGGAGCTTGCACTGGCCTGCTTCGTCGCAAATCGGACAATCCAGCGGGTGGTTCACGAGCAAGAATTCCATCACTGCATTTTGTGCTGTTTCTGTCTTCTGGCTTGTTGTGTCAACAATCATTCCGTCGGTAACTGGCGTTGCGCATGCGATCTGCATTTTCGGCATCCAGTTTACCACTGCAGATCCGTCGTCTGCATA
Source organism: Ignavibacteria bacterium (assembly GCA_016873895.1). GTDB lineage: Bacteria > Bacteroidota > Ignavibacteria > Kapaibacteriales > Kapaibacteriaceae > UBA10438. The sequence goes on along the minus strand of VGVV01000007.1, from coordinate 88,813 downwards.
CATGAGTGAGCCATCGGTATCCTTCTTGTGGGACCCGACGTTCACAAGACACATACGGCAGTTCCCTGCAACCGACAGCGCTGGATGCCAGCAAAAGTGCGGTATAGTGATGCCGTTGTCGAGAGCAGCCTCAATGATGCTTTTGCCTTGAGCTGCCTCTATGATCTGTCCGTCAATTATGATCTGGGGCATGTCTTTCCTTCATGATACCATTCGAACACACGTGTTCGCGTACGAAACAAACATACGAGAATTCGCGCTCTTGTTCGATGTTCCTATTTTGACAAAAAACAAGGGTAGGAACATGTATCTGTGGTATGCCATTCTCGTCTTCAGCCTCACTTTGCCATGCTTATCCTGGGCTCAGGCCGAACGCAGCTACGTGCAAGCTGCTGTGGGGTACTTGTGGCCATCGGGAACGCTAACAGATTCAGCAAGGTTTCGAGCAACAACATCCTATACAATTGGTTATCAATGGTCACCAGCACGGTCCTACTCTTTCGGTGTTACTGGATGGTATATGCCCGCCGAGGTAGATACTGTGTCGCCAGGTTCTCCAGCAGAGCTCCGGATGCCTGATCCTGCCTCGGTCTTTGGTATGAACGTAGTTGGCACGTACAGACTGTTCAAACACGGACTTACGCCATACGTTGCGGCAGAGTTCGGATTTGGCTCGCTCTCCGTTCCGGATGCCCTCGTTGAAAACCAGCATGTATCACCACAACTTGGGTTCTCAATCGCAGGAGCGCTGGGGTTTCTTCTGCCCGTCTCTGAGAAGTTAGATCTTGACCTTGCTGCGCGCTATTGTCAAATAGCAATTGGCGGCGGGCTTACCCAACTCAATGGGCTTCTTGGACTGCGCTACAGACTTCGGTAACCTAGCATGAAGGGGGCGTGCGGGGCGTTAAAGACGATTGTTGCACTACGTCCGAGGCCTTTGCATGAATGCCCGGTTCGAGCTTGGCTTCAATGGCTCGCCAAATACCTTGGCACGGAAAACGATTTTCGTACATGGCCCGCCCAATTACCACTGAATCAACATTCTGCGGAACTCGTGACTGCAGAGCCCAGAGATGCTCCGGCGATGCAATGCCCCCTGCCATCGTTATTCTCAGCGGTGCTGCTGCAGCAATGCGATTGATGGTATCGATGTCCTCACCAGTGAGATTTCCCTCCCAGTCAAGCTCGGTGTAAGTCACGCGCTTGCCACCTAGTTCGCAGACAAGACGTAAGAAGTCCTCGTCGGTGACCGGACTATGGTCTTCTCCCATGTCTACCATTCCATCATGGGCCCGCACACCAAAGATCACTCTGCTTGGACCATACTGGTCTAGTAAGGCACGCGTTTCGTCGGGGTAAATCCATGCCACTTTGTTCACGGCAACACGGTACACGCCCCGCTCGAGCAGCTGACGATACGCGTCAACTGTGCGCTGACGTGAGACGAACTGCACTGGTATATCGATGGCATGCTGCATGGCAACCACTGTATCGATGTTCAAGGGGCTGGCAATCCCCTTCCACGAGTCAATGTCCGTTACGTGCAGACACTTGGCGTTCTCACGCCGCCAAAGCTGCGCCAACTCCACAGGATGCTCGCTGATCTCGTTGTACAACGACTCCGTCCCCGGCACGCCTCGTATGCAACGCAGAGCTTGTCCGTCGGTAAGATCTATGGCTGGGATGATGAGGAGCATCTTGTTTAATTACTAATTACTAATTACTAATGACGAATTACTAATGACGAATTACCAATGACGAATTACGCCGTAGTCCTCGTCTTTCCCCCGAAAGATCGTCACCCTCGCGAAAGTGGGGGCGGGAATGACAATTGAACACGTAATTGGTAATTGGTAATTCGTCATTAGTAATTCGTAATTGGTAATTGTCTCTCATGAGGTTTGGCGAAGGGCAAGTCGAATGAGTTTTTCTGAGGATTCCGAAGCCGATGGCTCGGCTGCGATTGCGGCCTTCACTGCTTTCTCGGCAGCGGGGCGAGCAAAGCCAAGTGCTTGAAGGGCGCTAACAGCATCGTCGATTGCTGGGGTTGCTGATGAGGTGAGGCTGCCGCCGGATTCTGGAACAACGCTGATGATCTTCTCGCGCAGTTCGATGATGAGTCGTTCTGCTGTCTTCTTGCCAATGCCGGGCAGGCGCTGGAGAGCCATCACGTTGCTGGTGGCAACTGCCTTGCGCAGGTCGGCAATTGACGTCGAAGAGAGAATGCCTAACGCAGTTCGGCCGCCGATACCTTGGATGGAGGTAAGCAACGAAAATGCCTCGCGTTCCGATGTGCTCGCAAACCCAAAGAGTTGCATGGCATCCTCGCGTACGGCAAGGATGGTAAACAGTGTCACACGTTCACCGATTACAGGCACTATATCAGCAGTGGACAACGGAACGCTCACAGCATAGCCAACGCCATGACAATCTATCACAACGTCCATGCCGTGCTTGTGTACCACTGTACCTGTTAACTGTGCAATCATTGCGCGCGAATATCAGGAGAATTTTGAAATGAACACTGTAGAAACTGGACGTAGTGCCGAAGAGGCTGCAACCAATTATCTCGTAGACCAAGGGTATGAGATCCTTGACCGCAACTTCACCTACAAGAAGGTTGGTGAAATAGATATCGTTGCGCGCTACAACGGGTGTCTCGTGTTTGTAGAAGTACGTTCGCGGTACTCGCATGTGTATGGCTCACCCGAGGCGTCTCTGACACCCACGAAGCTGCGTGGAGTGCGGCGCACAGCAGAGGCATGGCTGACAATGCGCAAGTGCTATGGAGTGCCATGCAGATTTGATGTGATCGCAATCGACTATTCTACAGGGAGCATGAAGATTCGTCATATCGAAAACGCGTTCTGAAAGCCCCTTGGTAGTATTTTCGCCTAATATGTGGAGATACCTCATCAAGAGAATAGTGCTGTTCCTTCCAACGCTATTCATCATTACGCTGATCTCGTTTGCCGTAAGCCGTCTGGCCCCAGGAGATCCCGCCGCAGCGAAGGTGGGTCAGGGTTCGGAAGGGGGCATGTCTGGACGCAGCACGCTGAACGAAAAAACCGTCGAGCTGATCCGTAAGCAGTGGAATCTGGATAAACCTGTCTGGCAGCAGTATGTGATCTGGACGGGTGGATTGTTGTGCTTTGATATGAGCAGGGTGTTCGTTGATGGACGCACCAATTGGTCGGAAGCACACTTTACTGGGCGCCCGGACTTCGGAAAATCGTTTCAGGATAATCGTCCGGTGTACGACAAGATGATCGAGCGTGTGCCGGTCACGCTTACCATGAACCTGATTGCGATCATTCTTGCCTATTCAATTGCAGTACCCTTAGGCATTTACAGCTCTACGCATACAGGCTCTGTTATCGACAGACTCTCAACGTTTATTCTGTTTGCATTGTACTCGTTACCAGTCTTTTGGATTGGCACACTGGCCATCACGTTTCTGGCCAACCCCGAATTCATATCGATATTCCCCTCAAGCGGACTGCGCTCGCCGGCCTTTAGCAAGAACTGGTCTGCATGGAAACAGTTCCTCGACTATGCATGGCACCTAGCTCTGCCGATGATCGTCTACGTGTATGCCGACTTCGCATTTATCTCGCGACAGATGCGTTCCTCCATGCTCGAGGTTATTCGACAGGATTATATCAGAACTGCCCGTGCCAAGGGGCTATCAGAGCGCAGTGTTACGTATCGTCATGCACTCCGAAACGCACTCATCCCCCTGATCACGCTGGTTGCAGCTCTGATTCCGAACCTCATTGGTGGATCGGTGATCATCGAATCGATTTTTTCTATCCCAGGCATGGGCGAATTGTCATTCAAAGCACTCGTTGCTCGCGATTATCCAATGATCATGGCTGTATTTACGATTTCCGCAATCCTTACACTCGTTGGCATGCTTGTAGCTGATGTTCTGTATAGCCTTGCAGACCCGCGTATTTCGTACGGAAAGAAGTCATCATGAGTACCGAAACAACAGCATCTGTGAAGGTAACCGAGACCGGAGAAAACTATACGGTATTTGTGCGCCGTCAGTTTCGGAAAAGTGCATTTGGCATGATTAGTGTCTACATCGTCTTTACGATTGCGATTGTTGCAGTGCTGGCAGACGTACTCGCAAACGACAAACCAATTGTGTGCTCCATCAAAGGCGAAGTCTACTCACCTGTTCTACGCGAGTATGGTGTAACTCTTGGACTAACCCAATGGGGACAGGAATTCGCAACTGCAGACTGGCGTGCCCTACAATACGACTGGGCTCTATGGCCTCCGGTGCCATTTGCACCGCGTAGCACCGACAAGACTCTTGTCTCGCTGAAAGATCGCGCACCGTCTGGCAAACATTGGCTTGGTACTGATGGTATCGGACGCGACGTGCTCGCTGGAATCATCCATGGATCGCGATATGCTCTAAGTATTGGCTTTATCGCCATGTCGATTGCCTTAACGCTGGGCATCATCCTTGGGGCCATAGCTGGATACTTCGGCGGTGCAATCGACATTGCAATCTCGCGCCTCATCGAAATCGTCATCACGTTCCCCAGATTCTTTCTCATCATTACAATTGTTGCGTTGGTAGAAACAGGTTCGCTATGGCTTATCATGGGGCTTATCGGACTCACCGGCTGGACGTCGATCGCACGTTTCATGCGCGGCGAAGTGCTCCGCGTGCGCAACCTCGACTACATCAGTGCTGCAACAGCTCTCGGCTACTCTACGCCCCGTGTGATCTTTCGTCACGTAATCCCGAACGCCATAGCACCAGTGCTTATCTATGCAGCATTTGGTATTGTGAGCGCCATCTTATTCGAGAGTGCCCTTTCGTTCTTAGGATTCGGCGTGCCCCCTACTGTTGTAACATGGGGAAGCGTTCTCCAACAAGCCCGCTCCAGCACTGCCTCGTGGTGGCTTGCAATCTTTCCAGGCTTCATGATCTTCGTTACCGTCTCTGCGTTCAACCTGATCGGTGATGCACTGCGAGATGCAACGGATCCGAGGTTGAGAGCGTAGAGGGAGGGGCCAATTACCAGTTACCAATTACTTATTACTAATTACTAATTGCAGGTGATGGACGGCAAATGTGGTAGGCTAAAAATGATTGGTTAATGAATAATCGGGACGGCGAACGCAGATCGAATACCGTTGCGTTTTAGTACTGATTACTGATTAATGATTACCATTCGTCATTCGTAATTCGTCATTCGTAATTCGTCATTCGTAATTCGTTTTCCTAAGGCGCCAGCCGTTCTACCACCCATACCCCTTGTTCCATGCGATAGCGGATGCGATCGTGCATGCGAGATGCACGTCCCTGCCAGAATTCAATCACAGTTGGTGTTAGCCTGTATCCACCCCAGTGCTCGGGCTTTTCGACCTGTTGTGCCTGAGCATTTGCAGCTTGCGTCGTTGCAAAGAGTTGTTCGAGATAATCGCGAGAGGGAACCACTTGGCTTTGAGGAGAGGCAACTGCGCCGACTTGGCTTTCAAAAGGACGAGAGTGAAAATACTGTGTTGATTGTTCCGGTGAAACTCTCTCTACGGTACCTTCAATGCGAATCTGTCGCTCGAGCTCTGGCCAGAAAAACAGAAGAGAGGCATGTGGATTAGCCTCGAGCTCAGAGCCTTTTCGACTGTGATAATTGGTATACCACACAAAGCCTGTATTATCTACACCCTTCAGCAACACAACGCGTGAAGATGGCTTGGCATCAAGCGTAGCACTGGCCAGGACCATTGCAGTGGGCTCGTGAATGTTCGAAGCTAACGCCTCATCAAACCAGATGAGGAATTGTGCAAGGGGCTCGCGATTCACAGATTCAATCGTGAGCTCGGCTCTTGTGTATTCCTTGCGCAGAGTCGCTATATCAAGTGCCATGTTACGTATTGCCCGTTAGTGTATCACTGGGACCGAAAACACCGTTGTCGCACCGACACGTTCCAAGTGAAGGAAGAACACTCCAGCTGGTAGTGTAGAAACATCCAGGACCTGCAGTCCTGATTCAAGAACAAATTCATGAACCGTCTTTCCGTCTGCTGTGAGCCACGATGCTTGGAGCGGTGATCCTTCGTGAATATCAAGTGTGATGTGATCGCGCGCTGGTGTTGGACCGATGAGTCTGATGTCGCTGGCGCGGGACTCATCGTCTACGCCCGTTATCACTTCTGCAAACCGCGTGCAGAGGATACTCTCATCCGGGTCAATCAGGCTCGCTGCTGCGGCTGGATCAGGGAAACTCAGTGTTGAACCGTCGTTCGGGAACTGATATGTTACGTCAATTGATGGCGTTGTCATCACAATCGTCGTGTCGTACCATGTTGAGCCCCATTTCACGCGCAGCGTTAATGGTACGTGAAAGTTGACAGGGACGTTTGCGGCCTTTTGAATCTGCGCGACCGTGATGCGGACAGGAACCGTGGCCCCCTGCGGGGATTCAGGCATGTTGATCACCGCAGCGAATTCCGGGTGACCCTGCTTGATAAGCCATTGATCAAAGAACACGTCCCAAGACAAAGGCGGGTTAGGTACATTTTCTACGAAGTGCTGCTTGAACTGAAATGTCTGGGCTGCATCGTACTTATACTTGTCGATGTAGGATCGCAGCACTGGAAAGAACACACTATCGCCGAGCATGCGGCGCATCATATGGTAAATCCAGCTGGACTTATTGTATGTTGTTGCTTCATTGAAAAGGTTCGCCAATGGGATGTCGTACACCGGCGGCTCTGCTTGTCCACGGCGCATGTATCGGTCGCGCTTGTTGCGCAAAACCTTGGCATAACTCGTCGGACCCTTTACGTATTCGCCGTAAAGTGCTTCGGTAAATGATGCGCCCCCTTCATTCAGCCAGATGTCTGCCCAAGTAGCGCACGTTACAAGGTCTCCTAGCCATTGATGACCCAGTTCATGAACGTAGCCAAGTTCTGCCGTTCCGCGAAGCCAATAACGGTTAATCGTAGACATCGTCTGGTGTTCCATGCCCCCAAACGGAAGCGGAGACACCGTCACGTGTCCATAGGTTCTGAATGGATAACGTCCGAGCTTTTCTTCCAACGATTCAAACCATAACTGCGCATTCTTCAATGCATTCGTTGCATTGTAAACCGAATCATTCTGGTCTTGCGCGAAGTGATAATTCGCAATCGGCACAGTCGAACCATCTTTACGAGTATACGTTTGCTTGTAGTTGATGAATTCACCAGCATTCACTGTGAACAGATACGTCGGCATCAGGCCTCCTTCCGCCCAGATATGCTTCTCTGCAGTATCACCATCGGGCACGACACCCTGCTCAAAACCATTAGACACTGCGGCATATCCCTTGGGCACGCGCACAACGGTGGTAAATGTGGCCTTGTCGTGTGGCACATCGTTACAAGGAAAAAACCGTCGTGCGCCTTCCGGCTGCGAGAACGTAAATGCACTACCACCTGGGATTGCATTAACAGCTGCATCTTCTTTATTCCAGACATTCATTGCATCATCATCGCGCTGAACTGCATAATGAATGCGCATGTAGACGTTGTTGCCACGCCACAGTGGCGCATTCACGGTGACTGTAAGCTTACCGTTCGCATGGGTAAACTTCACCGGTGTCTCAGGCGTATTCATATCTACTTGCGATACGAATACGCTGTCGATCGTTAGATTCACGGCATCGAGCACAACCACGTTTGCCATGCTATCACGTCCCTGGATGCCCATAACAACGTTGCATTCGGCCTTGCGGGGGCCGCGAAAGTCTTTGCGTGTAAGCAACGGACGATACCAGTCGATTGTTACCCTATACCACAACACATCGATCGCTGTGTCAAGCTTATACGATGGAAACGAGTTAACCAGCATAGGCATCGGGTGACGCGGCTGCATAGACTCGAGCAGCTTTTCATCTTGGATCATCCAGCGCAGGAATGACTCCTTGTTTTCATAGCCATCTAACTCGTGTTGCGCATTCAATGTTACACAGGCACAGATGCATATAGCCAGAGTGATAACATGTTTCATAATCGAAGTCTTTCTTTACGCACCGTGTGGTCCAGTGCGTGGTAATGGTGAACCGTTCATAACGTAATGATCAAGCCACCAACGAATATCGATATTCGACTCGGTCCTGCGTCCAGCCAACACATGGTCGGCGTTATCATACATGATGAGCCTATATGGCCTGTGCAGCGTCTGAAGTTTCATCGCAAGATCCAGCGAATGCATAGCATCAACCCGGCGGTCGCCCGTGCCATGAAGAACAAGAAGGGGTGTCGTCTGGCAGAGTTGATCGGCCCACAACACAGCACTTCGCCTTTCTGCTTCGATCTGCGGATCAGCCCCATGCGGCAGATAGGTCGACATCGTCTTGCGTATATATGCCTGCGCCTGTTCCTCGTGAATGCGCGAGGGGGCACCAAAGGTTACTGCCGCCCGGAATCGATCTGTACGCACAAGCATCATGTAGGCCATCATACCGCCGCGGCTTCCGCCTACCAGGCCTAGACGCGTTTTGTCGACGTAACTCAGTGAGTCGAGCAATGGAATCACATTCATCGCATCATCAACATCACGGGCACCCCATTCTTCGTGGTCGCCTTCTGAGCCCCCTACCCCACGATAATTAGAGGCGATTGCCACGTACCCCCACGAGGCGTAGAGTCCGATGATCGGCATAGCTGTTTCGGGTGTAAGAGCACCCTTGGGTCCGCTGCCACCGCGATTAAACACCACTGCCGGATAGTGCATCTGCCCCGCCGGGGGCAACGCCATAAAGCCCTTGATGCGGAGTCCACCGCTAGCATACGTGATCTCATGGAGCGCAACGGATGCATAGCGCTCGTAGGCCAGCGACGTCATGGCACGTTTTGCCATCGACAATGCTCCGCGCGGAATCTCGAGCTGCTTTGCCCCGAGCAGTGTGCCATTGATCACGGATTACTTCCTCTGCAGTCGCTCGCGATATTTCCTTGCTAAACGTGTATGACGCGAACTAAGGTCAACTTCACGTCCGTCAATGAATGCAACCATGAGCTTATTGGTCTTCGTATCTAGTGCATCACCATCACTCACAAATAGTGTGGCGCTCTTGCCTACTTCAAGAGTTCCATACTTAGCATCGACACCAAACATCATAGCAGGCCATATCGTAAGCGCCTTGATAGCGTCGGTCTCAGACAGGCCAAAAGCGCGCGCGGTACCCGCCAGAAATGGAAGATTACGCTGTTGCCAAGAGCCATTATCACTGAGGGCAAAGGGGATATTGTTTTCAGCAAGTATGGCAGGCAACGTAAAGGCCGCATCGTATCCGTCTTCTTCCCTGCGTGGCAGCGAGTGTACGCGAGGTACAACAACACCAACGCCAGCCTTTTGCAATTGCGGTATCACTCGAGGGGCGTCCCAGGCATCAACGAGGATCACGCGAGTTTGGAAGTGTGACTGAAAGTCGAGAACAGCTTCAATCTGACGCTGCGTCGATGCTGTTATCATCACCGGAAGGTTGCGTTCAAACACGCTCCTCATGGCTTCGTATCGAATATCACGCTGTGCAGTATCTACACCAGCTAACGATGCCACGCTGTACGCTCGTGCGTTGGTAAACAGCTCATAAATCTTCTGCACATTTTCATTGATCTCCTTGCGTTGATCATCGGCAGACGTGCTCACCCATCGTCCGGTAGAAACCTCCATTGATGGCCATGTAAGCAACAGTGCTGACTCAGGCTGGATGGCAATGTCTTCCCGTGTCCATCCATCTAGGCGCATCAATGATGAGCGTCCGGCAATGATCCCACCATATGGAGCGGAGTTAACAACCAGAACGCCATTCATGCGCACAGTTGGAATAATTTCACTATCCGGGTTGTATGCGGTCTCAGCTCTAGCATTAGGATTGAACACGCCCGTTTCGACCATATCTCGAGTTGATCTCACAGCATCCACTTCTGTAAGACCTATCGTTGTGTGAGGCGCAATAAATCCTGGATACACGCGCTTGCCTGCGCAATCAATTACGCGCGCGTTTACCGGGATGGTTACCGTGGCACCAATCTCCGTAACAACGCCCTTATCGAACACGACTGATTGGGGCTGGGCGTTTGCAACGGGTGTGCCAAAGAGCAGCGCGTTCTTGAGCACCACTGGTTGTTGTTGCGAAGCACCAGGTATCTCGTCTCCACCGAGTGCGGAGATTGACGTCGCAACAAGTGCGAGAATAACGATGAGATTCTTCATGCTGCAAAACTACGACCAAAAAAGACGAACCCCCAGACGTCACCACTCGTCTAGGGGCTCTCAAACTCATTCAATCACACAAGCCAATTTAGATACGTACGATGTCGCAGTCAATAGGCATCTCAACTTTTTTGATTTTGTGGTTCCCGTATTTCTTTCAATCTTTGCAGCCCCTTATAGAGATCGGGGTGTAGCGCAGCCCGGTTAGCGCATCTGCTTTGGGAGCAGAGGGTCGCAGGTTCGAATCCTGCCACCCCGACATACAACGCCTCCTTCGAGAACTTCGAAGGGGGCGTTTCTGTTTTTAGGGGCATCCTTTCGTTGTATTTTGAGCCGACATGGTTCACCTCCTCCTCCTAGCACTACTCTGTTTTAGCGCCAATCCTGCTCGTGTGCAGGCACAGGAGGGTAACGCCTCCGGTATGACGCACAGTGGCCGAGCATTTGCAGCTCCGTCGGATCTTCACCAACGCACGCGAAGCCTGCGCGGGTCTTCGTCAAGGACTACAATCATTGTTCGATACCTAGGCTACAATTGTTCGCATTGCGTCCGGCAATTACTCTACATGAACTCGTACGCAGAAAGGCTACAGGAACTCGGCGTTGGGGTGATTGCTACCAGTCAGGATGATCGCGATCGATGGGAGAAGCTCGTGCAAGCGCATCATCTCAATCAGGAGGTCTTCACCTACATCGAAGATCCCTCGGGGTCGATTGCCAGTGTGCTGGGATCAACGCGCACCGTCAATGATACCCTCTACGACCTGCACAGCACAATTGTTGTTGACAGCGATAGCGTGCGGTATAGCTCATACACATTTGAACCAGACATGGATGTAGCGCGCATCATCGGAGCTGCTGTTGAATACGGCGGTCGGATGCCAACAGCTGTTGCGCCTGAGTTTATTGATCGATATCTGCAACGCCAGCCAGCTACTACGATTGTTGCCGGACCCAGCGATGGCGTTGTCGAGCCCCTTGACCTTGATTTCAATGGATCGTATCTGCATCCTCAAGATCTTTGGGTTGTAACCACAGACAAGCGTGGGCATGCCATTGTTATCGTTCACGAGGCAACATCAAGCAAGCCTGTGATCACCAGAAAAAAGGATTCCAGGGCCAGTCACTTCATGTGGCGCACAATGGCACTGTCGATGGGCAATAATGGTGCATTTGCGACGGCACAGAATGGAGAGCCCGGCGACGGCGACAGTGAGTACATGTTCATGGGACCAACGCTATGGTCGAGCGACACTGCTGTGTTTGCCTCTCGCTATCAAGACGATGACAAATACTTAGCCTCGCACCTGGACATGCTTCATCAGAGCCCATACGACCTCGGCATCGCTCATGATTCTGCGAATGTCTATTGGGTCTCTGACGCAAAGTATTTGGGCATATCGCGATACGACTTCCGTGACCCCCACGAAGTTGGTGGTACGGATCACCGTGATGGAGTAATCCGTCGGTACGTCGAAACGTCAATTACTCAAGCCGAGCGTGGCCGTCCTGCACATATCGCGCTTGATAAGCAGACGGGATACCTGTATTACGTTGACCCAGGTAAAGGAGAGATTCACTGCCTCAATACGAAGACTGGTCGCGTTAAGGATACGCTACGCATGCCCCCTTCCAGCTCAGAGGATGTTGAGGAATTCACATCGGTTGTTGGCGCGGAGTTCTGGACAGTTGTTAAGGGGCTCTCTCGACCGATCGGCATTGAGGTCGTTGGCAAGCGTCTGCTCGTAGGTGATGAACTGACGAGCCGCATCTATGTCTACGCAATCGAAGGAAAGATTGTTACCCCAATGGGCTACATCCAAACACAGGCGGTGTCGTTGCATGGTATTGCCGTCGGACCAGACGGACGCATTTGGTACGTGGACAAAAAAGCAGGAACAGTCTGCCGCCTAGACCACAGCTCCGACAATGCTCTCATGGCCGATAGACGTGTTGCCGTATGCAAGTTGCGCGACTCGATCGCATATACATATACGAACGTTACAAGCGCTACATACCAACCCAAGTTTGTTACGCGAATGTGGAAATCGTCGACCAGCACCTGGAGTGATTGGTCGAGTCCAGCGTTTGGACCTAAGATTCCAGCAGGTAGTTCCGAGCGCATCTCGATTGCAGTAGATGCGCCCGATACCACGTCGTGGTATGTAGTAGAACTAGCCGAGGCCGATGCAAAAGGTACACTGGGGCTTCGCGCTCAGACAACGATCATTCCGGAGCGAACACGAAAACTTGTGGTGCAAGCAGAGCGCTATGGCACCTTCAACATTTTTGAGTCGGTGTTGCAGACCAATCGCAAAGGGTATACGATGCTACCTTCTGACGTATTCGTCGAGGCGGCCCAGGATCTGCCCTATCTCAAAACCCTACTCTGGAATGCAGGTACAGCAGGAGAGATCAGCATCGTAGATGATGCAGTTCTGCGCTCATGTATCGATAAAAAGATCGACGTAATGCTCATTGGCGATGATCCCCTGCTTCTTCGAACGGATCTCCCCCAAAGTGTTCAATTTTTCCGCGCACTTGGCGCTTCTATGCGTGGGGTGCAGATCATCGCCAATGACAACGGTGCACGGCGCTATGCTGGCGTGCTTGCAGACCCAGTTACAGCCGGTATGAGCACCATTGAATGCCAGGTACCGCGCCTAAATCATCACCGAGGAGTTCAGTACCAACCAAGCGTTCTCTTCAATGTTGCCGGTGGATCTTCCATGATGCGCAACGCAGAGGACTCGGGCCATGTTGGGGTGCGCTTCGAAAAGGGCACGTACAGATCAATCATACTGGGCATCAACGCCTCGAGATTTCTTGATGGCGGACAGAGAACAATTGTTCTTGATAAGGGGCTTACGTGGCTCGAAGGTGCAAGCGATGCAGATCCAATTGACACAACTACGACCTCTGTCGAGTTTGATCATTATGCCTCGTCAGCCGATCTTAAGATCTCTGCATATGCGCACGGACGCACGATACATTGGAGAGCAGATAATAGTAGCCCAGGAGACATGACGATTGAGCTCTATGCGTCTACAGGACAAAAGATGTTGGATATCTACAGTGGCGGCGATAGGATTCCATCCGGCACTGTTGACCTCCAACATGTGAGTGCTGGCTGCTATCACATCATCGTCCGAACAGCAGAGCATCTAGCACATCAATCGATCATCATTAGGTAACAACATACGTGGCATTTTTCTCGACGAGATTTAGACGCTCGAGTACTCATGACAGAGTTCATGAGTTTGGCCACGACGTAGACAAAGATGTTGAGTTTCTGATCGAACAAGGTAAGAATCACCTCACAAAGTTTAATGCAGACCTAGTCGAGCGTGCCTTTCGATTTTGTGTCAAAGCCCACGAGAAAGACGTCCGCGTATCGGGTGAACCCTACTATACTCATCCAGCTAATGTGGCTCTGATTGTTATTCGTGAGATTCCTCTCGATGACGAAAGCGTGGCTGCAGCCTTGCTTCATGATGTTGTCGAGGATACCTCCTTTTCTCTGAAAGACGTACGCGCCGAATTCGGCAAAGAGGTTGCAGACATTGTTGATGGTGCAACCAAGATCAATGATGTGTTCAAAACACGCGAGATAACACAGGCAGAAAACTACCGCAAGCTGTTGCTCTCTCTGGTTAACGATGTTCGCGTGATACTCGTCAAGTTCGCCGATCGTCTGCATAACATGCGCACTATCGATTCACTGCCTAAGGTTCGACAAGAGCGGCTAGCCAGGGAGACGATGGAGCTCTACGCGCCATTTGCGCATCGATTTGGTTTGGGATCGATCAAGTGGGAGCTTGAGGACCTCTCGTTCAAAGTCTTGCATCGTGAACCCTACGACGACATCAAGCGCAAGCTGAATCTCTCACGCGAAGAGCGAGAGGCATTCATTGAGCGATTTTCCAAGCCCATTGCCGACAGTTTGGGCGACCATAAGCTCAAGTTTGAAATCAGCGGACGCCCGAAACATCTGTATTCGATTTATCGAAAGATGGCGGTACAGAACAAAACCATTGATGAGCTCTTTGACCTGCATGCGATACGCATTATCCTAGACACCGATGAGAACAACGACTGCTTCCTTGCCTACGGTATAGTGAGCGAAATCTATCGCCCCGTTCCCGAGAGATTCAAAGATTTCATTAGTGTGCCGAAGAAGAATGGCTACCAGTCCTTGCACACAACGGTGGTCTCCAACGATGGCAAGCTGGTAGAAGTGCAGATTCGCACTCGAGCAATGCATGATCTGGCAGAGCGAGGCGTAGCCGCACATTTTCGCTATAAGGCGAGTTCTGGTGCCACTGCCTCTTGGATTGACGCATCGGATCTTGAGGAATGGGCAAACTGGGTTCGTGATGTGTTTGAGAATGCCGGAGAGGATGCAGCTCAAGATCTCTTGGAAAGCTTTAAGCTAAACCTATACCAGGACGAGATTTACTGCTTTACTCCCAAAGGGGATCTTCGAATTCTGCCCAAAGGTGCAACTCCCATTGATTTTGCGTTTGATATCCACTCGCAAGTTGGGGCGCGCTGTATCGGAGCAAAGGTTAATGGCAAGATCTTCCCTCTCGACGGTCAATTGCAGACCGGCGATCAAATAGAGATCCTAACTTCAAAGAATCAATCGCCGCACAAAGATTGGGAACGCATAGCTGTTACCCACAAGGCAAAGTCGCATATCAAGCGAATTCTCAACGAGGAACGCAGAAGCAGGATCTCCGAAGGCAAAGAACTGTGGGAGAAGCGCGCCAAGAAGCTTGGGTTGCATATCAATGAAGACGAGCTCGAGAGATTGCTGTCCAGCTCGAAATACGAAGGCAAAACAGAGTTTTATGCAGCACTTGGCACTTCGACGCTCTCTACAGAGGCCGCTGGTGAAATGATCCAAAGCCTCTTGCAACCATCTGCAACTGGTGTAAAGGACCACAGCGGTGCTATCTCCTTCGAGACGTTTAGCGGTTCTGCTCGAGAATCAGTAAACGGAATACACATCGTTGGTCTGGGGGCCCAGAGCCAGCGTATAATGTACTCATATGCGCGATGCTGCAATCCTATCCCTGGCGACAACGTTGTTGGTATCGTGACTATTGGCAGCGGTATAAAAGTGCATAGATCCACCTGCCGAAACGTGGCGGACCTGCATGAAAAGCTCAAGAGCAGATTAGTTGATCTTGCGTGGTCTTCGTCGCACAGCACTGAATTCCTTGCTGCTGTAAAGATTACAGGCGAAGACCGACCTGGAATGCTGAACGACATTACCAGCGCGGTGATATCAGTGCAAAAGACGAATATCCGAGGGGTTAATATAGACGCCTTTGACTCGATGTTCGAGGGTATCCTCACAGTATTTGTCGCAGACCTTGCTCACTTGCAAAAGATTTTTGATCGTCTGCGCAAGATCAAGGGTGTCAAAACCATCGAGCGTTTTGAAGGGTGAAACGGGCAGTAACCCTTCGTATATTTGATGGATACTTTTTCTACCATGCAGGGTTAAAAACAGTGGATCTCCAGTCCGTGTTGTTCATGCTGTTTGCCTTCGGTGCAATAGTGTCTGCACTTCTGACCGTTACGCGCAAAAATCCGGTGTCGTCGGCTATGTCGTTGGTGGCACATTTCTTCATGCTCACAGGCCTTTATTTAACGCTGCAGGCTCATTTCGTGGCTGCTGTGCAAGTTCTTGTGTATGCTGGCGCGATCATGGTTCTTGTTGTGTTCGTGATCATGCTCTTGAACGTTGGACGTGAAGTACAACAAACAAGTAAGCGCAGTCTGCGCGCGACTGCTACTGTTGCTACAGCAGCCGTTATCGCAGTGATGCTCGGTAGTTCGATGCTGTCCGAATCAACGGGTAAGACTAACCTGGTAAAACTCTCTCAAGAGATGGGTACAACAGAAATAGGTACCACGAGCTCAATCGGCAAGACGCTGTTTACAGATTACATCTTTCCGTTTGAGGCCGTGTCTCTTCTGTTATTGGCTGCTCTTATCGGTGCAGTTGTGCTTGCTAAGCGTCATGTTAAGGAGGAAGTACAGTCATGATGGTGAATCTCTGTCTCGATTACTACCTCATACTCTCGGCAGTTCTTTTCGTCATAGGTGCCGTTGGTGTGGTTACCAGGCGTAATGCGATCATCATCTTTATGTCCATTGAGCTTATGCTCAATGCCGTGAATCTATCGATGGTTGCCTTCTCCTCATACTTAGGCAATATTGCCGGACAGATGTTTGTCTTTTTCATCATGGCCGTGGCCGCTGCTGAAGCTGCTGTTGGCCTGGCGATTGTGCTGGCATTGTTCCGTAACAAGCAGACAGTGTACGTTGACGAAATCAACATCATGAAGTGGTGACGCGATGAAGGCAGTTCTTGCATGTCTTGCAGCGTTTGTGGTCATGATAGGTTGCACCACTACAACCGAGCCGGCAACTGAGGCTCAAAAGCTCAGTAATACGGAGCTGACGCAAACACCGGGATTCGCATGGTTTGTAGCAGAAGTAAATAGTTACGTGCCAAACTCGGTTCACGTCGATCGTGTGCGTACTTCCATGGCCGCAGCCCCCGATAAGAAGGTGTTCATTTTTGTGCGTCCAGCATGTTCGTGTCGTGGCACGCAACGAATGTTTCCACAGGTAATGAAGACATTGATGTCTGCCGGCATAGATATGGGGCGTATCGAGGTTTGGTCTATGAAAACAACTACACATTCGCAGCCATACGCTTCAATGTTCACTGTTAATCAGCTCCCATCATTTTTTGTTGTAGAGAATACAACGTTGAAGGCAGCCTTTGGAGATGATTTTACAACGAATTATAACGAGTCGAACGCAGATTCGCTGATTGCGAATGCAGTTTCTCGATAAGGGCGGGAACTCACGTACGTAGCTCTACGTTAACGCTCGCACGAAGAGCCGTCAGGCAAGCGTTAGCGAGACCTGGCAAAAAGCACCCCGCTCTTCCTATCCCCTTTGCGGCCGTCATTGCCCCCTTGATGACGGTCGTTTTTTTGTGCATACACCAAAAACAACAACGCCCTTGCGGCAAATAACCACAAGGGCGTTGTTCTACGTGCAAGCGGCGGGAGTCGAACCCGCACGGGGTTGAGCCCGCTGGATTTTGAGTCCAGTGCGTCTGCCAGTTCCGCCACGCTTGCTCGGTGTGGGCAGTGAGGGATTTGAACCCCCGACCCTCTGCTTGTAAGGCAGATGCTCTGAACCAACTGAGCTAACTGCCCGAGACAACGTTGTTACGTTTAACGAGCCGCAAATATAGGAACAATTTCTACTTGCGCAATTCAATTACGAAACCGCCTCTACACGATGCACCTCGGGAACGTGCAGCCGGATGGCCCGCTCGATACCTGCTCGCAGGGTCATCGCCGACATTGAACACGTCTTGCATGCACCTAGAAAGCGCAATTGCAATACATGTGTCTGCTCGTTATATCCAACAATCTCAATGTTCCCTTTATCGGCCTCAAGAAATGGACGCACATCGACAAGGGCCAGCTCTATACGGTCGAGTATGCTTTCCATTACAATTCGATCGCAATTGCGTTGGACTTGGCGTCTGCTTGAGCCTTACGGACCTGCCTCACAACCTGCGAGGCGATCTCACGGAAAGAATCACCAAGTGATCCGGATTCGGGATCCAGCACGAACGGGAATCCTGCATCAGCGCCTTCCCGCACACGTATATCGATTGGAATCTCTCCAAGGAACGACACCCCGTATTCGTTAGCTACGCTTTGCCCGCCCCCTTGTCCGAAAATGTAATACTTACGATCCGGCAAATCTTGCGGGATGAAGTGACTCATATTCTCAACTACACCCAAGACGCGCACATTTACCTTGTTGAACATCTGGATGGAGCGTCGCACATCTGCCAAAGCAATTTCTTGAGGAGTTGTCACAACCACAGCACCCGAAAGCGGGATGCGTTGTGTTAATGTAAGCTGGATATCGCCGGTTCCAGGAGGCAGATCGAAAATGAGAAAATCGAGCTCTCCCCACTGAATCTGCTCAACAAGCATCGTGAAGTAGCCCGCAAGCATCGGTCCACGAAGGATGGCCGCCTGATCACGCTGCATCACAAAACCGATCGATGCTACCTTAACACCATAGGCTTCGTTGGGATAGCCTATTACTTTGCCCTCGGGCGACTTCTCAGCTCGCATCTGCTGGTCTGCCATCCCGTACATGGTAGGTTGCGACGGACCATAGATATCAGCGTCCAGCAGGCCAACTCGTGCGCCACGTTGAGCAAGTGCTGCAGCCAGATTCGCTGCAACCGTGGACTTACCTACCCCACCCTTGCCAGAGGATACTGCTATAAGGTTTTTGATCTGCGGAAACACTCGGGCTACGTTGGCATCGTGCTCGGACTCCCGCACGAGGACTTCAACCTCTGCATCAGGATAGTGCGCCAGAACAAGTGCCTTGCAGTCATAGTCCAGTCGCTTTGCTATCCAATGCAGAGGCGGGATGACCTCCAGGAACACCCTAACCCGATTACCCGAGATTTCAACGCTATGAACAGCCTTCAGCTGCCCTAGGGTTTGCCCAATATCAGGATCTTGGATGCCATATAGTAACGAGATCAGGTGTTCTTGATTCATGCACAAAAATACCGCTATGTCCCGTATCTTTCGCGTCCAAAAAGAAAATCACGTTTTTGTTTTTTCCCGTTTAACTTCTGGAGTACCTCAATGAAGAATGCTCTCCTCGGTGCGCTGTTTGTAGCAGCAACGATCGGTGGATCAGCACAGAAGATGGCTATCAAGCAGCCTCGTCTGGCAACAGAGCAGATCCCGTTTCGCTTAACAGCCAGCGACCTTACCCCACACTTTTCGGTGAAGCCTGAAGAAGGTACGCAGGCCACAACCTTTAAGCGTGTCTTTACCACCGATATAAGAAGTCAGTTCCACTACTGGCCGTATGGCACAGCGTCGAATGACATCTTTAAATACGATCCAGCGTCGAAGTCGCTCAACATTTCACGCAACAAGGCAATACTCACTGGTGGCTCGCTAACAGGAGTCGATATCGGCATCATGCGTTCAACGAACAATGGCTCTACATGGTCATTCGATATCATTCAGAATACAACCGACCTATTCTTTGGTATGCCAACGTTCGGCTGGATTAACCCTGATGGTGGAACCAACCCTGCTAAATTTGCTACCGCTGTCTACGGTATTCGCTACCCAATGCCTAATCTCACATACGGCGGTATGAGCTTGTGGAATCGCACATCTGCTGGTTCCTACGAAATGATCTTGAGCGACCAACAGCCACCTGCAGCAGGATACACGGTGCAGTTCGGTGATCTCTACTCCGACAATACATCTGGTGCCGTGCATTATGCAGGTACACTCGACCCAGATAACACAGCTCAATACGGTGCATATGGATACTTCAACTTCAATCTTATCGTTGAAGACTTTGGTGTATTCCCAACGATCCCAAATCAATGGTCAGTTGACAAGTTCCGTCCAAGTGAGCAACTAACGTCTTCATACAATGCACCAGTTCTTCTCGAGGGCGACGAGTCCGGAAACCTGTATGCTTGCTTTAACAACTTTGCTGCCGACAACTTAGAGGTTCGCGGAGTTCAGATTTCGAAGTCAGCGGATCAAGGAAAGAAGTGGGATGAGTTTGTTTCTATGCCAAATGCCCTGCTCGAAGAGTTTGCAGCAGCCACAGGCGGCGATGTAGCATTCCAGCCAGGCCAAAGCCCTTATCAGGGTGGCTCCCTCATCGTTACTGGCGATGATGCCCTCTCCTATTTTACACGCATCGCAACTGGTATCGCGAACAAAGACAACCCATCACAGATTGACTCTGTTGTAGCACTGCATATCGTTGAGGTTGCCTACAAGAGTGGATCATGGAAGATGCGCCCTGTTGCGCCCCTTGCCTCATTCGGTTTCCGCATGGTTGCTGTGCAGGATTCTATCTCACAAGCTATCGGTGCACCAGCCATCACGCTGGCAGATAACGGTCGTGGACATGAGATCCAAGTTGCAAAGACAGCAGACGGCAAGCACCTTGTTGTCAAGTACGTCGAGATCAACCCTACTCGCGAGAACACATTCACAGCACCTGTACGCGTGTATGAGCAAGTCTCTGCAGGACAATACAATGAACTTGACCCTATCGCAAGCAACTTTGATACTGATCTGTTCGTGACAACTCGTGAATTGACAAGTGAGACATGGACGGATGCTATCAACTGCACAAATGATGCTGACCATGCCTTCCGAACATACATCCCAGATGTTGTTCCAAGCCTTACGCAGATCCCAATTCTGCGTCTGCTCGGAAGCAACGCAGGATCAATCACAAGCCTTCTCCCTAAAGGGCTCTACCAGCTGATCTATAACAGCAGTGCTTCAATGGACTTTGCAATGGTTAACCTAAAGACTGTTGGAGTACAGGAAGAAATGGCTTACGACTTCCGTTTCAACAACATTGCACCAAACCCAGTTTCGCGCACCGCCGAGGTAACTTTTACGCTGGACCGTCCAGCAACAGTTACGCTTGAAGTCTTCGACATGGTTGGCAACAATCTAGGCGTAGTCTTTGGTCAGCAACTGCAGCAGGGCATTCATGGCGTTACAGTTGATGCCTCAGCATTTGCTACAGGCACATACAACCTAGCACTGGTTGTAAATGGTGTTCGTACAACAAAGCAGTTCGTTGTAGTGCGCTAAATCTGCGCCTAAACGCTAAGTCTTCGTATAATTGGGGGAATCAGCCTGGCTGATTCCCCCATTTTGTTTGGCAGGAGAATAGTTGATGAACAAAATAATCATCGTGATCCTTGCGCTAGCTGCACTGGTATCTCATGCACATGCCCAGTTTTGGAATCTTGCTGTTCCTCAGCGCGCGGTATTCTCGATTGCGACCAACCCGTTGAACCCGATGTCTTTGATAGCGGGCAATTACTCTCGTGGATTCCTCTCGTCGCATGACGCAGGGTCTACATGGATGGAACTTGCCGTGGGCGAGCTTGGTGGAACGTCACAGATCACGGCGCTTGTCTATCATCCCAAGGACACAACCGTCCTCTTGGCCGGTGGAATTGGATTTTCAGGGATTGATCGTTCCACCGATGCCGGCGCAACGTGGGAAAACGTACTTACTGACCCAACAGGAGTTAGGTTTGAGATCGCCTCAAGTGGTAGCATTGCGTTTGACCCAGTAGATCCAGACATTATCTATGTCGTAAGGAGCTCGCCCCCTGGCGTCTATCGTTCTGAAGATGTGGGAGCAACGTGGGAACAACATGGTACGTTCCCGGATCTCGATGCCAGCGCACGAATGCGTGCAATTGCCATATGCCCCATTCAAGACAGTTCGCACATTATGTTAGCAACCGGACGTCGGGCTGCAATTCATCGGTCAAGTGATGGCGGCAAAACATGGGTTTCTACGGAGTATAAACTTGGAACACATCCTTTTGCAGATGGTTCACAGATTCGATGGAGTCCTATCGTGCGTGGGCGGGTGTATGCTACGTCCTTGGTTGGGAACGTAGGCAACGGTGGTCTGCACTACAGCGATGATTATGGTCTGACATGGCAGCTCATGAAATTCCAGGATAGTTCTCTCAACGCGCTGGAAGTTCGCGCAACGAATAATGGTGATGAGATTTTTGTCGGTGGTGCCGAGATTCTGGGCACGAGCTCAGGAGTGCGCGGTGATTCAATTATTTGTCGCTCACCCGATGGTGGCAACACATGGCAAGACCTCTCTGATGTTCCGTGGCTTGAGAATGAACTTGGAGAGGTTGTGGCCAATGTATGGGGCTTTGCTGTAACACAGACCACGGGGCCTGCCGAAGTATTCGTAGCAACCGAAGTTGGAGCGTATCGTAGCAATGCCGTCACGTCTGTTCGTGAGCTTCAGAATACGGACAATGTCTTGGCAATTCGAGGGTATGGGTCAAATCTCGTGGTAGCATCCGAGGTAGATGATGTTATTACAGCAGTGATCTACTCAATCGAGGGACGCGAGTTGCTTCGCACGCAGCTGCATGGCCGCGGTAAGCATCGCTTAGATGTTTCTGCGCTGCAATCAGGAGCATACATTACATCAGTGTTTACAACTGCATCACGAGCATCATCACTCATCGTACGATGACCTGCCGTGTTCTCATAGGCATTCTCTGCTGCTTGTTGTCAGCGACTCGTTTGGATGCGCAAGTGTGGCGTGTTGTGCATCCTGTTCTCTCGCATACTATTGTCATCAACCCCAACGAGCCCCGTAAGCTGTACATCGGCAATTGGGCCAATCAGCTCCTACGCTCTAATGATATGGGCAAGTCTTGGTACACCGTGGAAATGGGGGACCTTGGTGTTCCAAACGCTATTACAAGCGTTGGTGTTTCGCGTGCCGACACCGGCGTGATACTAGCCGGTGGCTACTTTTTTGACGGCATCAAAAGGTCGTCTAATGGTGGTGCAACCTTCGAGCGTGCTCTTAACGATTCAAACAACGCCAAGATGTGGTTCATCTCCGAGGCAATCGTTGAAGACCCATCGCAACCTGGCACATGGTATGCTGCAAGGGGCTCGCAGAACAATGGGATTTGGAAGAGTACTGATAACGGCACAACATGGGACAGCATAAGTGCTATCCAAACATCGCTAACAAGCCGACTTTGCACCATCACCATTAGACCAGACAGTACGAACATTATGTACGTTGGTGCCAAGGGCGGCATGATCTTTCGCTCATCCGACAGAGGTGTAACATGGAATCGTGTTCCCGTGATAGGCGATCGCTTCAGTATCATCAGCGATGATTCAGAGATCCCAAAAATCGTGTTCTCGCCGCGTGAGCCCCTTACAGGGTATGCCGTGGTAGCCATTACGCTCGAAACACGCATCAAAGGCAATGGTGGTGTACTCAAGACTACTAACGGTGGGGGTTCATGGGACCGTATTGGATTTGCAGACACAAGCTTCTGGGCTGTGGATGTGCGTGAGCGCAACGGCAAGGACGAGGTCTTCATCGGTGGCTTTCGCATCAACAATACGGCTACGGTTATCAAGGGCGACGGATTCGTGTATCGCTCACCAGATGGCGGTGCAACGTGGTCGCAGGTAACAGACATCCCATGGGGCAAAAACGAACTCGACGATACCATCCGCAATGTGTGGGTGATTCGATGTGATGAAGTGTCAAAGCGTGTGTACTTCGCCACAACTCCTGGACTCTACGTCTATGAAGACGAACTCTCCAGCGTTGCTGTCTCTGATACACCCGCGAGTCTTCATGCGCGGTATGACAACGGTACGATAGTGTTCACTGAAGCCAGCGATATGGCTGGCAATACCACACTATCGGTCTTCAATGTGCTTGGAGAGTGCCTGCATGGCATATCTCTTTCACCAGGATCTCAGGAAGTGCATCTCCCTACCCCACTCGCGCGGGGCCGCTACATCCTGCGCGTTGCCAACTCTTTTCAGGCGCAGACCACCACGATCTGCGTCCACTGAGATATGCGGTTACCCTGGCGAGCCACCGCATAGCCCCTACCTAATGCACTGCCATGCGTGCAACCGGACTACCGTCGATAATTGCAACAGCGATGTATGCCCCTTGTGAGCAACCCGACATGTCGAGAGCTGCATTTGTTGTCTCACCGGTCATAGAAGTGATAAGTCTACCATCCGTACTGTAAACAGTTAGAGATTGTAAGGGGCTCTGTGTCGATGCCTCGAGTATACCGGCACTTATAATGCGCGCAGCAAACTGGTGATCTGCACTTGTTGGGTTAGACTCTTCGACATTCACGATATCGCTGATCTTGAGCCTGCAGTAACCATCTGATGTAGCGAAGTGGGCATAGCCGTCGTTGGTAAAGAGAACATCATTGACGACTGGATTACCAATATTCAGCGGATCTCCCACGCTCCATCGCAGGCCGTCATCGGAACTTATGGCAACTCCAAATGTTGGATGGAGCGCCATGATGCGTCCGTCTGGCATAGCGACAAATCAGATATCGGTCTGGGCTAACGCTGCACGGTCTGGAAAGATGAACGTACGTGTCCACGTTGCGCCGTTATCGGTTGAGCGAAAGATATACGACTGATCTAGCTGGTAGCATTTGTCCTTAATGCCTCTACTCTCGTAACGACGACGCACACCTTGGACATCGATATACCATGGATCGATGCGGACCTCAGATGCAAGACATAGCAGTGTACCCGAAGGAGTCTTGTGTAATGATGAGACGTACAACGTCGTATCGATGGATGTTGTGATTCGGCGCTATGTGCTTCCACCATCAGTACTACCGACAATCCCACCAGGTGTTGTGTCGCGCAGCTCACCATCTTCTTCATAAATCTGCATTCCGCGCAAGCCGGCGACAATTCTACCATTATTGGCCATGATAATGTCGCCCAGACCGGAGGTTGTTGAAACTGTATCTGTTTTGATCACCGGCATGGTCTTACTTATATAGACCCATTCGCGTCCCTCGTTGAACGAGAAATACACAGAGTCCATAGCCGAAACAATCACATCTGAAGACAACCGCTTTACCAGCCGGGATCTGCGAGGCAGAATTGTATCAATGAACGTTCCGTTAGCTGCGTATCGAGCAACTACATCACCGGTAACCCAAGCGGTATCTGGGTGTGGAAAGAACAGCTGCGACGGACCGTATCGATGGCGGTAATGGTTGCATACGTATCGTAGGGTCCACCATCAAACAAAACCGTAGAACGTACTGTCCACGCTAATCATCGAAGAACCTGTCTTCATTCGATGGTACTTATGGTTCTTGAACAACCACTCAGGTTCTTGCGCAGATATCACTGTAGACATGATAGCGCCGACGAAGAACAACGACAGTACACGACTCCCCATGTGCTCGCTTTCTAATGCACGATGCACCATGCCAATAATGCTTGATTTTGATGTTTACGGAGTGTCCAATACGATTGTATTGGTGAGGTCGCCAAGGCGGTCGATGGAGCACGTGACAACGTCTCCTGGCTTGAGCCACCATGCTGGATCGTAGACCTTGCTGCCATTGAGTTCAAGGAAGCAGCCAGTGCCGCAGGTGCCGCTACCGATCACATCGCCCGGAAAGAGCGTTACGCCATAGCTGGCGCGCTCGATAATCTGCGCAAACGTCCAGGACATATCCTTGACGTTGCCGGTGGAAACATCTTTGCCGTTAATCACGCATTTCATGGCAAGATCGTAGTGGTTGCCAACGGGCGTTGCAGTAGTCACGTCTTGGAGTTCATCCAGCGTTACGAGCCATGGTCCGAGTGTTGTGGCAAAATCCTTGCCCTTTGCCGGACCCAGGTTCAACTTCATCTCCTGCATCTGAAGCGCGCGGGCACTCCAGTCATTCATCACCATCAGGCCAGCGATATAGGAGTCTGCCTCGGAGGCTTTGATGTTGCGACCTTTCTTGCCGATAACGATTGCGCACTCAAGCTCGAAGTCGAGCTGCTGACAATGCAGATCTTGAACGTGCACGTCTCCCGGACCAAACACGGCTTGATGGTTGGTAAAGTAGAAGATTGGTATCTCGTCAAACTCAGGGATCATCTCGAGTCCGCGATTGCGGCGAGCTGCTTCGACATGCTGACGGAACGCGTATCCATCGCGCATGGACGTAGGCCGTGGCACTGGTGACTGAAAATGTAATCCATCGAGAGAATGTGATAACTGGACCTGTGCTGATTCAGGCTGCGCTTGGTACCACGATATAACATCTTGTAGCTCCTTCATCCCAGCCTCTCCAAGCTGAAGAAGTTCCACAATGTCTGCAGAGCATACACCAAACTGAAGGGGCTCGCCATTGGTAAGAGCTGCTGCGTGAGCTAGACATAGATCAACAACGCGGTTGTCAACAAAAGCGCCGATGCGTTCGGCATCGGCGCTGATAAAGGTGCAAAGTTTCATGGTGTTGCTTATCTGCTAATTGCGTGACGTAAAGAGAGAACTCCTACCGTGCCAAAGCCAAACAGAAACATAAGCTGGAACGGTATAGCTGCAATTTCTGCGTAACGGAATGAATTCGCAATACCAAAGACAAAGTAGGCGGCAAATGCTAGCTCTACAATAACGATCCAACTTACCTTCCTTTGTACGTAGCGCTTCTTCTTCCAGTCATCGCCGTTTTGTTTAATAGCATACTTCGGTGTACGCTTAAACTCGGTTCTCTTGCCAATGATAGCCTCGATAACTGCACGCGTGTTGTTAACTGCTAGCCCCATTGAACCTGCCATGAACACGGGGAACAACAGAAGCCTGCGCTGCCAATCAAGGTAAATCGCACGCTGTGCGTACATGTAGAAGAGGAACGTTGAGATACTTGCAAGAACAAAGATTGACATGATGCTGTAGAAGTCTGCATACGACATCAGCCCAAACATCTGTTTTGGATTTGACTCGGCAGTGTTTTTGATCACTACGATAGGAACGTTTAAAAACGCCACCATCATGATGAATGGGAAAACGATGTTGCTGGTAAGGTGAACTGTGCATTCAAGCTTGTGCTTGAGTGAGAGGCCACTCTTCCATACCGATGGCAACAGCTTCTTAGCAGTCTCGACAGCCCCTTTCGTCCAGCGGAATTGCTGCGTCTTGAGTGAATTGATATCTGCCGGAAGCTCCGCAGGCGACGTAACACCGTTCAGGAATACAAAGCGCCAACCCTTGAGTTGAGCGCGGTAGGAAAGATCCAAGTCTTCCGCCAGCGTATCGCTGTGCCAGTTTCCTGCATCCTCAATGGTACTCTTGCGCCAAATGCCTGCAGTACCATTAAAGTTGATGAAGAATCCAGCCTTGTGACGAATCTGCTGCTCAATCACGAAATGTCCGTCTAGAGCAAAAGCTTGAGCCTTTGTTAGGTACGAGTAATCTTCGTTGAGGTGTTCCCAACGTGTTTGCACCATACCCACTTTATTATCGACGAAGTACGGGATGGTCTTACGCAGAAAGTCTGACTTCGGAATGAAGTCTGCATCAAAAATGGCAACGAACTCACCACGAGCAGCGGCCAATCCTTCTTTTAGTGCACCAGCCTTGTAACCCTGACGATTGGTGCGATGAATATGCTTGATATCAAATCCTTGCGCACGGAAACGCTCGGCCAGGCTTCGCGAGATATCTACTGTTTCGTCTGTAGAATCATCCAACAATTGAATCTCTAGCTTATCCTTAGGGTAGTCAATCTCGCAAACCGCTTCAACGAGACGATCGACCACGTACAGCTCGTTGTAAAACGGCAACTGAATGGTAACAACCGGAAGATTACTGGAGTTTACCACCGGCTCTTGGTGAGTTGCTTTCTGCGTCTTGTGATAGTAGTAGATCATCACGAGACCGTGGAGTCCGAAGGCGAAGAGTACGCACAGCGACAAAAAGTAGACGGCAAGAAGGATGTCTTCCATGGAAGAGCTTTGGGTATAATGTGTGAAACAGAACGATTATTGCTGAGTCAACACACCGCCCTACCAATCGGACACAACTGCAAGAAGTACGTCGTCGGCAATTCGTTTGATCGACCTTTCGGCCGCTGCCCTGCGTCCTTCCGTCGGATCGCTAACGTTATAAACATCAGAGTTTTCGAACGTGCGCTTCCATACCAGCTTGTTCTTAACCGCATCGAAGTATTCTACTTCAATAGCAACTGTGATGCGGCGGGTTCCTTCGACATCACCAGACTGCAGTGCAGCAATCTGATCTTGAACTCTTGTGAGTATCGTTGAGATCCGCGCGTCACCGTTTTCTTCGACCAGTTGAACGGTGTTGTCACTTCGAAATCTGCGAATCAATGTTTCGGTGCAAAACTCACGAAACGCGGGGTCGCCAAAGCCACTGCGGTCGATCACCGATGCAACGGACATTGTGGCTATGTGATCTGGAACCGACCCCCCACGAAACGAATAGCATGCAGTGAGCATGAACGCGCAAATCACAATTGTGATATGCGAAACTAGACTACGTTGAGTGTGGACTGCATGAAGGAAGAATGAAACGTTTTTCATGATGCGAGCAGTCCGACAAATGGGTTGGATATCTTCTCATCGCCGATTGTAGTTATAGGCCCGTGGCCGGGAAACACAGTCGTCGGGTCTGGCAGGCAAAATAATACCTGATGAATCGAATCACAGAGCGTCTTCATATCGCCCCCTGGAAGATCTGTCCTACCGATACTGCCAGCAAAAAGGGTGTCACCAGCATAGACCACGCTGTGAAGTTCGTCGATAAAGCATACACCGCCCTCAGTGTGACCAGGGGTATGTACCCATTTGATCTTACCTGCCTCTCCGAGCACGTGTAGATGGCCTTCCGTACCCGAAATGGTTTCGAAATCAGTTACAGCCTGGATAGTAAACGGTAGTGGCCAGATTGTATGCTTCATGGGGTCAGTTAGCCTATAGACATCCTCTGCGTGGACAACAACTCGTGCACCAGTGGCCAGCTGAAGTTCATGGCAATCTGCCGTATGATCCCAGTGTGTATGGGTAAGCAAGATCTCGGTGAGTTTCCAGCCCCTGCTGGCGAGGGTATCAAGTACAATTGACAGCGACTCTTTAGGCGCATCAACAAGGAATGCAAGCTTGGCATCCGTGTCGCCAACGAGGTAGCAATTTGTCGCTACCGGACCGCACTCAAATGCGAGGATGGAATACATGCTGCGAATCTACTCCCAAGTTGTTGATATTGTTATGTTCGCGATGATGAAAAACATACAACGACCAACACTGATCCTATCGCACCTGATTGCACTCTTCTGCGTGATTGCAGTTGTTGCAACGCAGGCACAAACACAAACCGAACAACAGCATGTATGGTCTGGCTCTGCCGAGGTATATCTGCATGCTACGATGAAACAGTTTTCAACGGTTACAGCAAATGATTTCGAGGGGCGCACTCAACTTCCTCCAAACGAGCTCAGGAAGTTGCTGGAGTTCATCGGCAGCACTCGGGGCAGCATAGAGCGAGGAGAGCTTGGTTTCATGGTCGACGCAGCATATCTGCGTATAGGTAAACAGTTCTCGACCAATTTTGCAGATGATTTGTTTTCGGGCGCAGGCAGGATTACCCTGAGCCTTGGTGTGTATGATGCCGCTGTTCGGTATCGATTTGGCAATGGAGAGTCCGACGCATCCAAGCCAGGCACTGGTAACGTTGTAACGTATGCTGGCGTGCGTGTGATTGGTCTGTGGGCAGATATCGACGCAGAGATACAGGGACCTTTTGGACTCAGTTTTCGGGATCAAGGAGAAGCAGAACGCATACGGGCCCAACCACTTCTTGGAGTCAGCGGTTCGGTTGTGCTCCTACCGAACCTGCGCGCGTTTGCCCGGGCCGACGCCGGAGGATTTGGCCTTGCAGGAATCCAGGACTTCTCGGGTAATGCACAGGTGGGCTTGGGGTATACTCTTTGTGCGTCGTTGCAGACAAACCTCTCGTAGCGCTATCGCAGATTGGCATGGAAGAGCTGGGATGATCCTACATATGGGTTCACAAACGACCAGAACGGGGTCGAGCTGGGAGTAAAGTTCCTGTTCTAGGGCTGATGCGTTATATGTTATCTTTGTACCTGAATCAATGGAGCTCAGGAATATGGATCCGGTAGTCAACTATGTACCTCTGATGATCATGATCGCCGTAGGTCTGATCTTCGGTGTCAGCAACATTTTCCTTGCAGAGTATCTTGGTCCGCGTCGTAGTACGCGCTCGAAACTCACAACCTATGAATCAGGAATGGAGCCTATCAAGAGCGCACGGGAGCGATTCACTGTAAAGTTTTACCTCGTTGCCATGATGTTCATCCTCTTCGACATCGAAGTTGTGTTTATGTACCCATGGGCCGTAGAGTTTAGGAACTTTACAGACAATACTGGACTTGTAGCCATGATTCTATTCATGGTACTGCTGTTTAGTGGCTATCTCTATGTACTCAAGAAAGGTGCGCTCAAATGGGATTAAACGAGCAAATCGTACGCGATGGTTTTGTTACCACTCGTGTTGAATCTCTCATTACATGGGCACAGAAGAACTCGCTGTGGCCGATGCCCATGGGTATCTCCTGCTGTGCTATTGAAATGATGGCCTTTGGTGGTCCTCGCGCAGATTCGTCGCGCTTCGGATCAGAGCGATTTTCATTCTCGCCGCGCCAAGCAGACCTCATGATCGTTGCTGGCACGGTTACATACAAGATGGCTTGGGTGGTTAAAAAGGTGTGGGACCAAATGCCCGATCCAAAGTGGTGCATCGCCATGGGAGTTTGTACGTCAACCGGAGGCATGTTCCGTTCGTATCCTGTTGTGCAAGGTATCGGCCAATTTCTGCCTGTTGATGCCTATGTTTCCGGTTGTCCTCCGCGTCCGGAAGCGCTCATGAAGGCCCTGATGTACATACAGGATAAAGTTTCGGAGTCTAAGCCGCAGCTAATCAACCTTGGTAAAGACACAGGCGATATTCGCTGCCAAGACATGCTCGTGACGCCGTAATGCGGATTGCAGGCGTAATGACGGGCACGTCGTTCGATGCGATCGACGTTGCGATATGCGATATTCAACCAGAGGGAGACCGTGATGCGGTGTCCCTCTTTGCTTTCAAAAGCTTCCCTTTCCAAGAACGCACGCAAGAATTATTGCGTCATGTTGTGCATGCAGACATGTCGCTTGAACAGCTCTCCGACCTAGCCTTTGTTCTTGCGCGTGAGTATGCAGAGGCCATCAGGGACATCGAGCGAGAACACAGTACGTCTGTTGAAGCTGTTGCCATTCACGGACAGACAATCTGGCATCATCCACCGTATTCGACGTGGCAGATTGGAAGCGGTCCTGCTCTCAGCGCGCTGCTTGCCAGAACAGTAGTTAGTGATTTTCGTTCAGCCGATGTTGCACTTGGCGGACAAGGGGCTCCTCTTGTTCCAATCTTCGACCACGCAACACTCTGCAAACCATCAACATGCCGTGTGGCTCTCAACATTGGCGGAATGGCAAACCTTACGCTGCTGCCACCTGCTTGCAGTATCGAGACGCTGCAGGCATTCGATACCGGACCTGGAAACGTCTGGATAGATGCTGGTACAAGACTTACGTTTGGTAAACATTATGACAAGGATGGAGCAATAGCTCGTGCCGGGCGTATCATCGCCCCAATGCTTGCCGAGATGCAATCCATGCCATATTTCTCAGTACAACCACCGAAGTCTACCGGACGCGAGCTCTTTACGCTCCAGGAAGCACAGCGCTTGATCACGAAATACTCGCAACCGTCGAGCCCCTTGGAGGATGTTGTCTCAACGATGACCGAGCTTACTGCTTGGTCTATTGCCGATCACATACACCGTTACGCCCCCGTTACAAAGGAAATCATCATTTCTGGAGGGGGCTCACAAAACTCGTTTCTGCTAGAACGCCTCGAAGCGCAGCTTATAGAGAACCAAATGCCCACTAAGCTTGTTGTGCACGAACACTGGCAGGAAAAAGAAGCAATGGCGTTTGCATACCTTGGATTTCTCACGTTAAGCGGACGCCCAGGGAATGTACCAAGCGTTACAGGTGCCACTAAAATGGCAGTACTTGGGTCGGTTTCCAGCCAGCATGTTTTGTAAATTTGCGCCCATTCATACGGACCATCAGCACTGTTTTTCACGAAAACTATAGAGCATACACCAATGAGCTTTAACCTGCAGTTCTCTGAGACACACGAAATGATTCGTGAAACAGCCCGTCAGTTTGCAAGGGAAGAAGTTGCACCAACCTCTATCGAACGCGATAAGTCCGGTGAGTTCCCAACGGAGATTATCAAAAATCTTGGAGAGCTCGGGTTTCTTGGTATGATGGTATCGCCTGAATGGGGCGGTTCAGGACTAGACGCCATGAGCTATGTGATCGCTATGGAGGAAATCTCCGCCGTAGATGCATCTGTAGGCGTCGTGATGTCTGTGAACAATTCACTCGTGTGCTGGGGTCTGGAAACATACTGCACTGATGAACAAAAGGAGAAGTGGTTGCGTCCGCTTGCAAGTGGCGCTGTCCATGGAGCCTTTTGCCTTAGCGAGCCCGAAGCCGGTTCCGATGCAACCTCACAAAGTACGAATGCAGTGAAGGTAGACGGAGGATGGGTGCTGAATGGAACCAAGAACTGGATCACCAACGGCACAACAGCCAGCACATACCTTGTAATGGCTCAAACAAACCGTGAGCTTCGCCATAAGGGTATCACGTGCTTCATCATCGACCGCAATACTCCAGGCTTCGAGCCAGGGCTAAAGGAAGACAAGCTGGGGATTCGCTCAAGCGACACATGCTCGATCGGATTGACCAATGTATTCGTTCCCGATGATCAAGTGCTTGGCGGCGTAGGTATGGGCTTTAAGATCGCCATGGAATCGCTCAATGGCGGGCGTATCGGTATTGCTGCTCAAGCACTCGGAATTGCAAAGGGTGCTACAGAAGCTGCTATTAAGTATTCAACAGAGCGCAAAGCCTTTGGAAAACCTATCGCAGACCTACAGGCCATCCAGCTCAAGCTGGCCGATATGGCAACACGTCTAGAAGCGGCTCGCATGCTTACGTACCGCGCAGCTTACCTGAAAGACCAGCACCAGAACTACATCAAGGCCGCTGCTCAAGCAAAGCTGTTTGCATCGCAAACAGCGGTACATAACGCCTTAGAGGCAATCCAAGTGCATGGTGGTTACGGTTACGTGCGAGAGTATCTAGTAGAGCGCTATTTGCGCGATGCGAAGATCACAGAGATCTACGAAGGAACATCTGAAATTCAGCACATCGTGATCGCACGTGAACTGATCAAAGAACTCTAAGGCAACCTTGCCCCGAGCTTGATCTCCCATAGGCGCTGAAAGCGCGTGATGTTACCTGTGTTGTTCACTGACCTTGAGATGTCGAGGTTGAAGTAGCGCATTGCGTCCGAGTTGTTCAAAACTGTAAACGGTACCGTTACGGTGATCGTACTGTTACCGGCGAAATCGCTTACTTGCCCAGTAAGGCGGTAGACTACGTCGCTCCAGAGCTGACCTGAGACGGTAAGTTGGGTCTGCGAGAACTCCGAACCAAGGTCCATTTGCACAGACTGCACCAAGCCCCCTACGCCACTGAGTAGGTCGCCGAGAGCACTTGTTGCCACAGCTGACAGCGATGCGTTAACCTCGTTAACCAGATTGCCCTGGCCGGTAGATGTTAGCTCGTCTTGAGTGCGGCCAAGTAACAACAGCATCAAGGCATCTCCTGTTACCTTGGCCGAATCTCCCTCTTGCTTGCGCTCATTTCGATAGTACGACCACCGAGCTATCGGACGCCGCTTCGTGCCCGAGATATCTATCACGACGCGATATGTTTCAGGATCGTTACTCTGCACATTCATTCGCCTACCATTGAATATGGCTTTCAAGTCTAACGCTGGATCAGACATGCCACCTTTGGTAAAGTCTAGGATGCCACTGGCGGAGAAGGGCTTGTAAAACTTATACGTAGACGTGCCTTCTTTTACGCGAATGCGCCCGCTCATGTTCGTGGTATTGTCAACAAATCTGCCAGTAATCGTGAGTGGTTTGGTAACATCAACCGGCTCTAGGTCTGCGATGAGAATCTCTGCAAATCCCAGAACCATCGTCATAAGTGTTCTACCGCGGAGGTAAACATTGAGGTTAAACCGAAGAATGTCCGAAAATGATGCAGTCGTAGACTTGATAGCCTCTGTTACTAGCTCAGTTGCTTGAGCTCGAGATGCACTCGATGATGTATCAGATACGCGAAGCACGGATGTGGTGTCTAGGACAGAACGCTGAGCCGATGCGCCATCACCCGATCGCTTATAGACGAATGCAGAGTATTTGGCCTTCGTTGCAGAACGCTCTTGTGGGAAGACAATGTCTGCGTAGAGAACATCGACATCACCCGACAGAACAGGTGCATCTGGTGGACCATAAAACATGATGGGGCTATTACCATTGCTGGCAACTACCACGTCTCCGAATACTTTCGGATTACGAACCTGAGTACCCTTATTCATGATGAGAATACCTTTGCTCGTGACGTTGAAGTCTACACGAGAAACTGACAACCCATCAAATGTTACAATACCGCTTGCAAGTGCCGCACCACCGCGCCGGTCGCGGTCAAGGTTACGAATGTGTATCGTATCGAGAAACAGTTTGGATCCTTCGAGATGCAGATTACCCTCTGCACGGTAGACGATGTTGGTTGGAGAAGCTAAAAATGTTGTGTTCTTGAAGACCGCCGATCCACCCAACTCCATATTGTCCGGCAAGGTACCCCGCATTGTGACTTTTCCATCAGCAATACCATGCACACGCTCGACTGCTGGGAGAAATGGCTCGACTGCTGCGAGTGCCAGTTGTGTTGCAGAAAGATCAATATCAATTACACCCTGGTCAACAATGCGCCGCGGAACATTGCGTAGACCAAGATCGATGGGAAGGTGACGCACCTCTATGGCAAGAGTATTCGGTGAATTTGGGATCTTGGCATTTGCAATCGCAAGCTTCCCAACGATGTCCCTGTTCGCATATCGAATAGATGCAGACAATGATCCGATAAGCTCATGATTGTATTCAACGTCATCTGCTCGGATGCGCATCGAAGCTACTGGCTTTTCCCAAGACCCATTGACATAGAGATCGAGCTCACCAACGTTTCCGGAAAGAAACGTTATGGGGTGCCCCGGATCTAGACGAACGAAACTGGTGATATCCTTAATGTCAAAATCTGTCACCCTAATGTGCAGATTTGAAAAGTTCTCGAGTGAACAAACACCCTCAATTGTGATGATCTCATCTTGACTGCGCTGTAAACGTAGACCGGTAATATCAAATACTTGGTTTCGAGCATGAATAACCGCATCATCAAGCGCAACCCATTCTAGCTTCCGCTGTTTATCTATCGTAGCAGCAATTGTATCAATGAGTAGGGTAACCTGTTCGCCACGATACAATGAGGTAAGACCAACGTGTGCATCAATACTGTTTACATTCAGTGTTGCACTGGTTTGCATGGCCGAGTCATTCCCACGCAGGATCACACGTGGCTTGTTGATCGCATCTTTACCAATAAAGAGATTCCGTTCGCATTCGGCAACAAGATCAATCTTTGCAAGCACAGGCTTTCTATTCTCGACCACATAGAGCAACTCGCCCCTCAGTGAACTGGGATCTGCAGCAATCGTTGACGAATCGCTGATGACGAGTAGATCGGAAATCACAATGTCATCAGCGAGTATTCTAAGCTGCGTTGAGTCTGAAACGATGCGTGCCTTTACAGCAGACCGACTTGATATTGTAACTCCCTGAAGGAAGACATTAAACGGCGACGCATCCACTAACTGAATATCAAACTCTGCATCAATGCTCGGTAGGTTAAAATTTGGATACGAGATTGGCTTGTTACTGGTGTTTACGAATGCATCCATCCTGCGCTCTGCCGTCGTAGCTAGAATGGCAGCAATATTCGGGAATGATCCCAGCAGCTCGGTTGGTTGGTATGCACCTGCAATCGTGATGTTGGCAAAGGGTGCAGCCACTTTGAGCGTTCTTCCCATTGACCCAATACTACTGGTTAGGTTCATGGAGAACGGTAGTAGCGCTCTGTCTTCCAACGCAAACTCGCTCACGCTTGCGCTGATCGACCCAATAAAGTCATCCAACGACAAACCTTGCGCCGCGATGTCGACCACTCCCGAGAACCCTGTCGGAAGTGATGCATTCTTAACTAGTCGCTGAAGATCTACTCCATCGAAGTCTGCATGGAACTGATAGTGCAGAGTATCTGGACGTGAGTCTATAAAGCCAGAAATGCCAATCTGTTGCCGAGTATAGCCATCGTAAGCAGCCTCATCAGCATCGATACCATTCGGCGGTGTCACGTCTAACAGCAGAGTATCAATCTGTGCCACACCTGGCTCTTGGGCATTGATGCGGATTACTCCAGAACGAACGAATCTATCCGATACAACAGACTTCTCGAGATCAATATTATATGAACCTCGCAGCTCATCAAGCGTAAAGCCCTGCCCCTGAATGTTAACGCGACCATTGAGATCACAATACCCAAATTCGGGTCCAAAACGTGACAGATCTCCCCTCTTGATCATGGCGTTGAGTTTGTATGCCATGGGGGCTTTTGCGAGATAGAGCGACATTTGGCCTTGAATCTGACCAATATCATCTGTGCCATCAATATCAAACCACAATGAGTCAGATGGGTGCCCCTTCATCTCTACGTGTCGCACGTATGTTGTTCCCACAAACGGCAGTGTTGGCAGATGGAGAAATCGTAGACGCTGCTGCACTTCTGCATAGCGTGAACGGGAGTCATTCAGCGACACATTCAGAAACAACGGTGTTTCACCATCAAGACCAGTGACCTCCACACTCCCACGTAATACTGTGCTGCCAGACTGCAGTTCCATATTCTGCACTCTAACTGCATCTCCAGAGTATGCAACATCTGTATCGATTGCATAGGCATCACGGATGTCCAAGAACGGTAGAAAGAAGCGCACATCTGGACCCCAAATGCGTTTGCCGTATACATGACAGCGAAGCGGATGCGCTTTTAACAAAGCTGGTGTTAGACCTTGTTGCTCGACGTTAACACCCAACAAATCAGCATGTACCTGACAACTTGTTTGGGGCGTTTCTATCGACAGCGCACGTACCTGTATCCCACCGGGCGTAATGTGCACAGCGGCAGATAGTTGTAGTAGATTAAGTGGTGTCTGACGGACATCTCTGCAGGTGAGCTTATTGATAACAACCGTGTAATCATGCTCAGCAAAATCAAGCAATGTTGATGCCTGCAAATCTACATCGTGCAACTGCAAGTGCATAGGATCGAAGGTAGTCGAGTCAGCCTTTGGTGTTGTACGATCATCAACGTTTACGGTACCATTCTCAATGGTAAACTCTTTTAATCGTAACACAAGTGACGATGGTCCAGAGGGTGTGGTATCTGTTGACATGCTTAGCTTGGAGAAGTTCCAAACACCGTCTGTTGCCCTAACGAGATTGATAGTTGGCTTGATAATCGTGATGCTATTAACTGCTGTCGTATGGCCCACCAGGGCAGCTATATCATAGACAACACGCAGCTCCTTAGCCTGCAGCAATGTTGTTCCATCCACCCGAAGGTGGGGCTGCTGAAGCACAACGCCACGGAATACATCAATACGCACATCATCGCATGTTAGGGTACCATGTATCTGTCCGTTCACATAGCGCAGCACTTGCGACGTGAGAAGTTTCCTACCCGTCTCGGTTTGAAGGAATCCAACCACCGCTGCTGAGAGAATAACAAGACCGAGTAACACGTCGAGAGCTCTACGCAACACAAAAACCGCAAGCCTGCGTATGCTGCTAAGCTCACTTACGGTTTCTGTACTTTGTTGCGGTTCTGTGTTCATGACTCTTGCCGTGGAATTCTAACAACGGCTTGCGCCGCCTATTCGCCCTGCGCCTTTGTATACTTTGCTTCTTGAGCATCATTCCAGAGTAACTCCGTATGAAGCCACTGAACATTTTGCGTCGTAAGCTCGGTGAGCAGAGCTAAGGCATCGTGTCGAGTGATTGGTGCCTCGGCAACGTATCTACACCGAAAATGATCTACCATGAAAATGTCCGGAGTTGTTCCGGGCCATACTTTCGTACCACGGTTCGACATCAAGCGTAGTGTAAACGGTCCAATGTTGTTCGGCATTGTTGGCAAGCCATCGTGCTGAACAAACACGTCAACTCCGACACACTCCCAGTTCTTCATAGATGAAGTGCTAAGGGGCTTAGCATCGGCAGCAGCCCCTGATGGTACTGGCTCGGCGTTGGTTACCGGTACAATGTTGGCGATGATAGCGTCTGTGTACTCCGTCGTTGTTGCAGTTCCACCCAGATCTCGGGTTTTAACGCCACTTGCAAGGGCACTCGTCATGGCCCTTTCGATAGCTTCAGCATGGCCTATGTAGCCCATATGCTGTAGCATCTGGATTGATGAAATAAGAATAGCCGTTGGATTTGCCAGCCCCTTGCCTGCGATATCCGGAGCAGAACCATGAACAGCTTCGAATACAGCACACGTCTTGCCGATGTTGCCACCCGGTGCAACACCGAGACCACCAACGATACCAGCACATAGATCACTTACGACATCGCCGTAGAGATTAGGGAGTACCAGCAGGTCGAATTGCTCTGGGCGCGCCACCAGCTGCATGCAGCAGTTGTCTACGATGATATCATCAGAGGTGATCTCTGGATACTCGGCAGCAACCTCACGGAAAACTTGCAGCCAAAGTCCATCAGTGATCTTGTGAATGTTAGCCTTATGAACACACGTAACGCGCTTGCGTCCAAGTTTGCGAGCTACTTCAAAGGTGTACCGAATAACTGCTTCGCTGCCTTGGCGCGTGATAAGTTTCAAGCATTGTGCAACGTTAGCTGTCTGAAAATGCTCGATACCTGCATAGGTATCCTCAATGTTCTCGCGAACAATAAGAATGTTCACGTTGGAGAACCGCGTCTCAATGGCTGGCATCGACTTGGCCAACCGAACGTTTGCATAGAGCTCTAGGGCCTTGCGAATCGTTACGTTTACGGACTTATGTCCACCTGCTATGGGCGTAGTTGTAGGCCCCTTGAGTGCCACTCCACTGCGCTTGATGCTCTCTAGTGTTTCAGGCGGCACACCATTTCCTGTTGCCTCGATGGCAGCCAAGCCAGCGAAAGCGCGCTCCCACTGAATCGGGACACCTGCAGCTTCAAATACGCGAACAACGCTATCACAAATTTCCGGACCAATTCCATCGCCCTCAAGAAGAGTTACCGTGCGTTTATTCATGACTTCTGTATCCTGGTACAATGTTCGTGTTTAATGACATTCGTGCGTTGCCAAGCCTATACGGCTTCAACAATAACTGCGCTTGCCTCGCCCCCTCCAATGCATAAGGTTGCCAAACCATAGCGTTTACCATGGCGCTTCAGAGCATACAACAATGTGGTTAGTACTCGGGCACCCGAAGCACCGATCGGGTGACCAAGAGCGACAGCGCCACCATGAACATTGATTTTTTCGCGTGGAATCGACAGCTGTTGTTGTGCTGCAAGAGTAACAACAGCAAAGGCCTCGTTGATTTCGAAGAGATCAATATCGCTTATAGAGAGCCCAGCCTTTTCAACAACACGCTTGATAGCATCTACTGGTGCTGTTGTAAACCAGATCGGATCTTGAGCAAATGATGCCTGCGCAACGATTCGTGCCATGGGCCGCAGACCATGAGCCTGCACCGCTGCCTCCGAAGCCAGCACCAATGCCGCAGCACCATCGTTGATTGTAGATGCATTGGCGGCTGTAACAGTGCCATCCTTTTTGAACACGGGCTTCAGCGTTGGGATTTTGTCGAACTGCACCTTTGTTGGTTCTTCATCCTTATCAACGATGACATCACCCTTACGCGTTTTGACCGTCACTGGCGCGATTTCGTCGTTGAAGACACCATCAGCCTGTGCTTGTTGCGCTCGAGTATATGACTCGATCGTAAACTCATCTTGCATTTCGCGTGAAATACTACACTCACTGGCACAAACCTCTGCAGCATCTCCCATGGGCACTTGGTTGTAGACGTCCCACAAACCGTCCCACTGCATAAGGTCTACCATTCGGGCATTACCAAATTTTATACCCTTACGTGAATCGAGCATAGCATGAGGGGCGTTTGTCATCGACTCCTGTCCACCGGCAATAACAATCTCAGCATCACCACAGCGAATTGCCTGGTCGGCAAGCATAACAGACTTGAGTCCTGAGCCGCAGACTTTGTTAATCGTCATTGCAGGAACACTCTTGGGGAGCCCGGCAAAGATCACTGCTTGGCGCGCTGGCGCCTGACCAACACCACCGGCAAGTACATTACCCATGATCACCTCACTTACGGCTTCACCTGGCACTCCGCTTCGATCGAGAGCAGCCTTGATGGCAATCGCGCCTAGTTGTGGAGCTGAAAAATCGCTGAGCGATCCTAGAAGTGAGCCAATCGGGGTGCGGGCAGCCGAGATAATGTAGGTCATGGTAAACGACTCAATTTTTGTGGTGTATGGGGAAAACTACAGCCACAAATTTACCATTTACGACATCAATAGCGCACCGAGACTTTCTCAAAGGCACCGGACTTCCGTAAATTTGCGAGTCTACACCAAGACGCTGCAATTACTCACTGAGATCATTCACTCGGATCATCATATGAATAAGGGCCGTATTGTCCAGGTTATTGGTCCCGTCGTTGACGTGGAATTCACCAATGGTCACATCCCAGCTGTTCTCAACGCTCTCACAGTGGAGCGTTCATCACCAGAAACAGGCAACAAGGAAACTCTCATATGCGAAGTGCAGCAGCACCTCGGAGAAGACCGTGTTCGCGCCGTTGCGATTGACTCCACCGATGGCCTCGTGCGAGGTATGGAAGCAATTGATACAGGCGCGCCGATTTCAGTTCCGGTAGGTCCCGGTGTGCTGGGGCGACTGATCAACGTTGTTGGTCAGGGCATTGATAACAAGCCAGAGATTAAGTCAGAGAAGAAGTGGTCGATTCATCGTCAGTCCCCTGCCTTCTCCAGCCTATCTACACAGAAAGAAATGTTCGAAACCGGGATCAAGGTTATCGATCTTATTGAGCCGTTCACAAAGGGTGGCAAAACAGGTCTTTTCGGCGGTGCAGGTGTTGGTAAGACGGTTATCATTCAAGAGCTCATCCACAACATTGCCAAACAGCATGGCGGTTACTCCGTGTTCGCTGGTGTTGGCGAGCGCACACGCGAAGGAAATGACCTGTATCTCGAAATGACCGAGTCTGGTGTTATCGACAAGACGGCGCTGGTGTTCGGTCAGATGAACGAACCACCGGGAGCTCGTGCCCGTGTGGCTCTAACAGCACTCACAATGGCTGAGTATTTCCGTGATGAAGAAGGCCGCGACGTTCTGTTGTTTGTAGACAACATCTTCCGATTTACACAAGCTGGTTCCGAAGTTTCAGCTCTGCTTGGTCGGATGCCTTCTGCCGTGGGTTACCAGCCAACACTGGCCACAGAGATGGGTGCTTTACAAGAACGTATCGCCTCAACAGACCGTGGTTCGATCACGTCTGTACAGGCCGTCTACGTTCCTGCTGACGACTTGACTGACCCAGCGCCAGCCAACACGTTCTCTCACCTTGATGCTACAACGGTTTTGAGCCGTTCAATTGCCGAGCTTGGTATCTACCCAGCTGTAGATCCGCTTGACTCAACATCGCGGATTCTGGATCCGCTGATCATTGGCGACGACCACTACACAACTGCGTCACGTGTGAAGCGTATTCTGCAGACATACAAGGATTTGCAAGACATTATTTCGATCCTCGGTATGGACGAACTTTCAGA
Organism: Ignavibacteria bacterium; assembly: GCA_016873895.1. Taxonomy (GTDB): domain Bacteria; phylum Bacteroidota; class Ignavibacteria; order Kapaibacteriales; family Kapaibacteriaceae; genus UBA10438. The sequence goes on along the minus strand of VGVV01000007.1, from coordinate 47,123 downwards.
CGAAGACAAGCTTACTGTATATCGTGCCCGGAAAATCCAAAGATTCTTCTCGCAGCCATTCCACGTTGCTGAGCAGTTTACAGGATTTGCTGGTCGGTATGTCAAAATCAATGACACGATCGCAGGCTTCAAGGCTATTCTTGATGGCGACGTCGATGATGTACCAGAAGGTTTCTTCAGCTACAAGGGCACACTCGACGAAGTAATGGATTCATACAAGAAGTCACAGAACTAACGTATGGCAGAGCGCACACTATCCATCAGCATCGTCACACCGAGCGAGACTGCGTTCGAAGGCAAGGCATTATCCGTAGCCGTCCCAGGCTCGCATAGCCCCTTTCAAGTCTGGTACGACCACGCACCAATCATTTCGTCACTCGGCATAGGTGTAGTGAAGATTGAAGATGAACACAACAACGTGAGTTTTTATGCTTCACGTGAGGGGTTTATCGAAGTCCTGAAGAACAATGTGAACATCGTAGTGCAAGAGCTCTTGCCAGCCATGAACATCAGTCCTGAGCAGGCAGAAGCAGATCTCGAGCACGCACGCTCAGTTGCTAATGGCGAAGGCCGCCATCTTAAGGAGCAGGCCCGCGCCGACATTCATTGGGCAGAGGCTCGCATTCGCGCTTCCAAGCTCCAACGAGAAGGTCCATAAACTAAACTTTCTCACTCAGAAAGTATCTATGTGAACAAGGGGCTTCCGTAACTGGAAGCCCCTTTTGTATTTTTGCAAATGCGAACCGACAAAATCCTCTATGAAGGCATCACGTTCGATGATGTCCTACTTGTTCCCCGCTATTCTGCAACGCTTCCACGGGATGCAAGCACCAGTGCCGCTCTAACAAAGAACATTACGCTGCGCATACCAATCATCAGCGCTGCTATGGATACTGTTACCGAATCAGCGATGTCTATTGCACTGGCTCGCGAGGGTGGTATCGGCATCATCCATAAGAATATGACGATCGAACGGCAGGCCGAAGAAGTCGATCGAGTAAAACGCTCCGAAAGCGGGATGATTCGCAAGCCAATAACCATGAGCCGCACAAGTACAGTGCGAGACGCACAAGAACTCATGGCTAAATACCGAGTTTCGGGCTTCCCCGTAGTTGACGATTCCGGTAAGCTTATTGGTATTGTTACCAACCGCGATTTGCGATTTGCAAAAGACACGCATGAGTCTGTAGCCAACATCATGACCAGCAGTGGACTCATCACTGCACCGCTCGGGACAACTCTCGAAGATGCTGAGCAGATCTTGCACAAACATCGCATTGAGAAGCTGCCAATTATTGATGCTGATGGCAATCTTGTTGGGCTCATGACAGTTAAGGACATTTCCAAGAAGCAGAAGCATCCACAAGCAGCGAAGGATGATCAGGGCAGACTTATCGTTGGTGCCGGTGTTGGTATAGCAGCCGACACTCTGGATCGGGTTGCAGCACTGGTGTCTGCAGCTGTAGATGTGATCATCGTAGATACAGCCCATGGTCACACGAAGGGCGTTATCGATACAGTGGGCTCCATAAAGTCTGCTTACCCATCACTTAATGTAATCGCTGGTAACATTGGCACGGGTGAGGCCGCCCAAGCATTGATCGATGCTGGAGCTGACGGAGTAAAGGTTGGTATTGGACCCGGCTCTATATGCACTACACGGATCATTGCTGGTGTAGGAGTTCCACAGATTACTGCCATCATGAGTGTTGCCGAGGTCGCATCACGTCATGGAGTACCGGTAATCGCAGACGGTGGAATCAAACAAACCGGAGATGTAGCCAAGGCAATAGCTGCCGGGGCAGATACGGTGATGGTGGGCGGCATGCTGGCCGGACATGAAGAGTCGCCCGGGGAAAAGGTCCTTCTTGAAGGTCGTGCTTATAAAATGTATCGAGGCATGGGTTCACTTGGTGCTATGGGTCAGGGATCGGCCGACCGATACTTTCAGGACGTGGAAGATGAGATCGCCAAGCTTGTTCCAGAGGGTATTGAAGGCCGTGTACCTTTCAAAGGCAATGTTTGCGACACCATTTATCAACTTGTGGGCGGTCTTCGCGCTGCCATGGGCTACTGCGGATGTTCTACCACAGCCGAGATGAAGCAGGACGCCCGCTTTGTGCGTATGACTGCTGCCGGCCTACGTGAATCTCATCCGCATGATATCATCATCACACAAGAATCACCTAACTACTATACACGATAATCATGGCCTCTTCAACAGCACAGCTTAAGGCAGCTACAGACAGACTAGCTAGTATTCGTAAGGGGCTGTCAACGCACAAGCTCGACGGCTATGTGATTGCGCACACACCCAGCTTGCGCTACCTGACAGGCTTTTCCGGCTCGTATGCAATGGCTATCGTTACAAAGAAGAACGTACACTTCTTTACTAACGACTTGTACGAGGTACAGGTACAGAAAGAGCTGCATAAGCTTGATGGTCTCAAGGTATACATCAATCGTGATCCTTGGAGTGTAATCTCTGCGCAGGATCTTCACAAAACTTGGAAGACGGTTGGATTCGATCCCGGACGTCACACGTACGCCGGTTATGCCTCCATGAAGAAGGCTCTAAAAGGCTCAAAGCTCATCGAGGTTCCAGGTTTGATTGATGGGCTGCTTCTCCCGAAAAGCACACAAGAGATCAAGAGTATTGCCAAAGCTGCATCGATTACTAGTACTGCTTATGAGAATATGCTCGGTATGGTTGCTGCTGGAATGAGTGAGAGAGAGATCGCCACATTCCTTGCAACAACTACTCGCGAGATGGGCTCGGATAAGGATGCATTTGATATCATCGTTGTGGCAGGTGTCCGCAGTGCGATGCCCCATGGCAGAGCTAGCGATGCAAAGATTAAGAAGGGCGATGTTATTACTGTCGATTTTGGATGTTGTGTTGATGGTCTCTACAGCGACATGACACGTACGTTCTGTGTGGGCACCCCAAAGAAGACCGTGATCGATGTATTCTCGGTGCTATACGATGCGCATATGACTGCACTTGATGCCGCTGTTACAGGCATCACAGGTGCAGAGCTCGATGCGGCAGCACGCACTGTGATTGCTCGAGCCGGATTTGGAGACTTTTTCCGTCACTCACTCGGTCATGGACTTGGCTACGAGGTTCACGAGAATCCACGCGTCTCATACACCAACAAGTCTGAGAAGCTCCCCACAAACTGTGTTGTTACCATCGAACCAGGTATCTACTTGCCGGGCAAGTTTGGAATGCGAATCGAGGACGATGTGGTGATCACACCAAAGGGGCCCCAGATACTAACTACTGCCCCGCGTGAATTGGTGATTGTGTAGGTCCTATGTCAAAACAACGAGTCCTGGTGTTCGCCTACTACTACCCGCCAATGGGGCTAAGTGGCGTGCAACGCGTGAGTAAGTTCACCAAGTATCTACCCGACATGGGCTGGCAGCCTCATGTTATCACAACAGGTCCAACTGCTTACTATGCTCATGATGAGACGTTGCTGGCAGACCTTGACGGCAGGGACATTGTTATACACCGCACAGAATGTAAGGACCCTAACAGCTTGCTCAAGGAGCAAGGTACGGTGAAGATGCCACGAGAGTCTGTGCGCAAGTTTCTTCGTCGTATAAGCGATACGTTTTTCGTGCCCGACAATAAAAAGGCCTGGGCGCGCCAAGCCCTAGCCTTAGGTCGCGAGCTTGTACAACAGTATGAGTTCGAGGCGATTTTTGTCAGTGGTCCCCCATTCTCTGCAATGACCGCCGCCGCACAATTGAGCAATGAAACAGGTATCCCACTTGTTGTAGACTATCGTGATCTATGGGTAGGAAATCAATTTCACTTCTATCCAACGTTATGGCACTCCAATAAGCACCAGCAACTGGAACGCGATGTGCTTACGCTTGCATCACGGGTAACTGTCACAAATAGGCGCATCAAAGAACATTTGATTGCCCGATACAACTTCCTCAGATCAGACGAAGTCGCGATTATTCCACACGGATATGATCCAGCAGACTTTGATACTGCAAGCCCCTTTCACCGCGAAGACTCGGCGTTTCGGCTTACCTATGCTGGCATCTTCTATGATGTTGTAACACCGGTACCATTCTTTAAAGCCGTACGCAAGGTGTTGCAGGAAAATCCTAGCGTCCAGCTCGACCTGCACTTCGTTGGGCTACTTCGCGATGAATACAAAAAGACTGCACGAAAACTTGGACTCGAAGCTCTGATAACCGACCACGGCTACTGCACGCACGACGACGCCGTGCGGCATCTGTTATCAAGTGATGCAATATGGATGATGGTTGGCAACACACGCAACGCAGATACCATTTCCAGTGCAAAACTGTACGAGTATATGGCATCAAGAAAGCCAATGCTCGTAAGTGTCCCAGAGGGAACGCTGCGTAAAGACGCCCAGCGGTATGGGGCTGCCTGGATCACAAACCCAGACGATATAGATGCAATAGCTACAAGCATTCTCGAAATGTATATGGCCTGGAAACAAGGCTGCCTACCAAAGGCAAACGAAGATGTCGTGGCATCACACAATCGTGCTGCACTTGCGGAAACGCTTGCCAAGCAGTTTGGCATGAGCGCACGGGTAATCTAACACTACGCCTCAATAACCCGATCGCGCAAGATCTCTGCGATATCACGGACTGCTACTGAGTCCACTCGCTCGGCTGCCTTTACACCATCTGTGATCATTGTTGCACAGAACGGACAATTCACTGCAATCGTCTCAGCCCCTGTGGCTAAAAGCTCATTAGTGCGTGTAATGTTCACTCTGTCTCCAACATGTTCTTCCATGAACATGCGTCCACCACCTGCACCACAACATAGCCCCCTGTCTGCTGACCGTGCGGGTTCGAGAATAGTGAGTCCCGGAACATTCTCGATCGCAGCGCGAGGGGCTTTAAACTCATTGTTGTATCGGCCCAGATAGCACGAATCATGATACGTTATGGCTTCACTTGAGGTTGTGGTTCGATCGATCACTAAGCGACCATTGGCGATAAGCTCTTGAATGAACTGCGTGTGATGTACGATCTCTGCATTCAATCCATATTGTGGATACTCGTTTTTGAGCGAGTTAAAGCAGTGTGGGCATGTGGCAACAATCTTGGTAACGTTATAGCGCTGGAATGTTTCGACGTTGGTTTTCGTAAGCATATCAGCGAGGTATTCATTGCCAGTTCTGCGCGCAACATCGCCAGTACAATTCTCCTCTGTTCCTAGGATGCGGAAGTCTACACCAGCTATCTGCATTAACTCTGCAAAGGCCTTTGTCGTCTTTTTAGCGCGCTCATCATATGATCCAGCACAACCAACCCAGAACAAAACCTCCATAGATGCATCTTCGGCAGCTGTTTTAATGCCCATTCCGTCTGCCCAGTTTGCTCGGTCAGACTGACCAAAGCCTCCCCACGGAACTGAATTGGTCTCCATATTTCCATAGATGTCCGGAAGGAGTGCTGATTCATCATTGAACATGGACTCCATCATAACCATCGATCGGCGCATACCTACAATGGCAGGTACGTGCTCGATATTCACAGGGCACTCCTGCATGCATGCACCACACGTGGTACAGGCCCAAAGAGCGTCTGGGCTAACATAGTCACCAATGAGCTTTTTATCCCATACCTCTTGCTCGGCTTGCGTTAGCTCTTCATTATTCTGCTTCTTCAGAATCAGAGGTGCTTTATCCATCGTTCTGTCGTGGATTGAAATAATCACGCTTCTTGGATCGAGCACCTTACCGGTTTGATTAGCTGGGCAAACACTGGTGCAACGTCCACAATGAGTGCAGGTATAACCGTCGAGAAGCGACTTCCAAGACAGATCCTCAATGTCTACAACACCAAACTTCTCCACACCCTCCTCTTCGAAGTTGATGGGTTGCATGGCATTTGACGGGGCTAGCGGACCCAAGAACACGTTTGGTATCGATGTGAGCACATGTAGGTGCTTTGAATACGGCAAGTAGTTCATGAAGGCCAGAATCAAGATTGCATGTGTCCACCAAGCAATCTCAAAAACGATATGCGAGCCACTACCCAAAGCACCTGCAAGCACTTGTCCAAATGGACCACTTATCGGGCGCACAGCCCACGAGAAATCGCCCAATGGCAACTGCCCACGCAAGGCATTCTGGACAAACAAACCAGAAACAATTGTAAAGATGGTTAGCAGGATCATTCCTGCTTCGACCTTTTCATGCTCTACCTGCAAACGCTTGACTTTTGTGACATATCGACGCCAGAGCGACATCATTGTACCAACAATGATTAGCAAACAGAACACATCCGTAAGAACTGTTACAATGCTGTATACCGGCCCCAAGAAGTTCAACGACCAGCCCTCGTGGAAGCCCTCCAGTATCATTTCAATCGCAGAAAAAAGAAGGATCAAGAAGCCCCAGAAGATACCGGCATGGATGGGGCCTGCTACCTTATCGCGCAAAATTTTGCTCTGACCAATACCGACAATAAGCGTCGTCTTGATACGCTCACCAAGGCGATCGATGCGATTCTGTGTCTTACCCACCCTGAGCCAAGCTATAAGGCGCATAGCACTTCGTGTAAAAATGCCTAAGGCAGCTACAAGTACGATGATAAAGGCGTAGTTCTTGACGTCCATGCGAAGAGCTCCAAATTGTCATACAAAAATACCAAACAGTAACTTTGTGGCTGGGCATTCATACATGGAGATTTCATGGGCAAGCTGGTCCAAGTATCAGAGGCGATTTTGGCTATCAAATCTGGTCAAAGCCTCTACATTCATAGCGTGGCAGCGGCACCGCAGACGTTGATACATGAATTAGTGCGTCAAGCAGATCGTCTTCGAGACGTTCGCATCATACATCTGCACACGGAAGGGCCTGCCCCGTATGCCGATGCGGCGCATGCAGAGAGCTTCCACGTAACATGTCTGTTTATCGGCGCAAACATGCGCAAAGCAGTACAGGAGGGTCGGGCCGACTATGCACCAGTATTCTTGTCTGAAATCCCACACTTGTTCCGCTCGCGAACTATACCCGTAGATGTGGCATTGATCAATGTATCGCCCCCTGACCAACACGGGTTTTGCTCGCTTGGTGTTACAGTTGAGGCAGCACATGAAGCCTTGCACTCGGCGAGCATTGTTATCGCTCAGATCAATCCGCACATGCCCAGAACGCATGGTGATGCATTGATTCATAAGAGCAAGCTCACCTATATGGTGGAAGTGGACGAGCCAATCTTTGAGACGCAACCACCTACACTTGGGGAAATAGAAATCTCTATTGGCAAACATGTGGCCTCATTGGTTGATGATGGTGCAACATTGCAGATGGGTATAGGTGCGATTCCAGATGCCGTGCTGCATCAGCTTGGTTCGCACAAGAACTTGGGTGTGCATACCGAGATGTTTAGTGATGGGCTCATTGATCTGATCGAGCGGGATGTTGTTAACGGATCATGCAAAACGATTCACCCATCAAAAGTTGTTGCCACATTTGTCATGGGTACCCAAAGAGTTTATGATTTTGTCGACGATAACCCTATGGTCTCTATGTTGGATGTTGCCTATATCAACAATCCAGCAAACATTCAGCGTAACCCGAAAATGACGGCAATTAACAGTGCCATCGAAGTGGATGTTACAGGGCAGGTTTGTGCCGATTCAATCGGGCCCGCTCCGTATTCTGGTGTAGGAGGACAAGTTGACTTCATGCGCGGAGCAGCACGATCTGACGGTGGGAAAGCGATCATTGCACTCCCGTCTCGTACGTCATCTGGAATTAGTCGCATCACGACATTGCTCAAACAAGGGGCAGGTGTTGTGTCTACTCGCGCACACGTGCATTATCTTGTTACCGAGCATGGGACAGCATACCTTTACGGCAAATCATTACGTGAGCGCGCGGAGGCTCTCATCGCTATCGCTCATCCTGATGATCGTGAGCGACTTGCGAAAGAGACGCGCGAATTATGGAAACTTCAAATACACGTATAAGAGTTGAGATGCCATGATCATACCAATTTTGACCAGTGCAGTTGCTATTCATGCGATTCCATCAGAAGGTGGAATAGAGTATACGTCGCCAGTCGAACTTGACGTATTCTCGTGTAAAGGCCGTGTCATTGGCGATAACCCAATTCTGGATATCTACACAACAATTCCGTTTGAGCATTTACAGTTCACTTCATTCGATGGTTCATTTCTAAATAAGTACACAATTCAGTTCGTCGTGCGTGATACAACTGGACGGACGATACTGGATACCACGAGTACGCAAACAATAGTGGAATCGAGCTACAATGTTACTCGGGGCAAGACGGGTAAATCAGACAATCATCAGCACCGACTTACATTGGCCCCGAATACATATGATGTTGAAGTTTTTATCGTAGACCAATTCGCACAACGAACATTTTCAGCTAAGAAACGACATACTGTACGTGACTATAATCAAGAAGCCCATGCTCTGAGCTCGATTCTTTTCGTGAGCGACGTAGAGCAAAAGGGCAACAGATACTCGATCATACCGTATATCGGTGAACCCGGTTGGCAACCCGAACGTCATCTCTTTGCATTCTTTGAATACTACACCACGACCGTTGATTCTTATATCGGATTCTCATGGGAAATAACCTCCCAAGATCTGCGCACGTTAGCATCGGGCATATCCGAGGGTGCAAAGATGAGCAATACAACAAATCAGGCCTTTGTACCTATCATCCGTACGAGCCGACCCGTTCCTGGGGATTATGTGCTAACTGTAAGAGCCCATCCAGCTGCAGCTGATGGTGTTCTTGATACAACGTCAATCCTCGCATCTACCAGCAGAAGCTATCGCGTTCCGCAATCGATGGCTGGGAATCTCTTAAAGGATCTACGCAAGGCAATAAAGCAGATGATGTATGTTGCTGGACAAGACACGATAGACTCGCTTCTTGCTATCATGAACCAAGGTGAGCAGCTAACTAGGTTCGAAAACTACTGGAGAACATTGGATCCTACTCCATCAACGACGAAGAACGAGGCTTTGGAAGAGTATTATGGCCGTATTGACATTGCTAACGAGCGATTTCGGTCGTACAACGAAGGTTGGCTAACTGATATGGGACGTGTCTACATTATCTACGGTGAACCATACACCATTGAAACATTTCGCGGGCAAAATGGACTAAGTATCATTTCACGATGGACATATGGGAATGGTATCACACTCATGTTCGACGATCCATCTGGATTTGGGGACTTTCGCCTACGTGGTACGTTACCAGGGAATCCCAAATATGTTTTCAGGCGATAGCTTCAACTCTCGATTCTGTTCATAAAAAGGGCGCTCCAGTTTCCTGGAGCGCCTTCTTTATTTCTGCTGTGTGTAACTCTTAGCGCACAACCACGATCGACATAACAGCGCGATCTTGGCCATTGGAAGCCACAACGTTATATGTACCAGCCGCAAGGTTCAATGAACCGAGAGAGATTGTCTCTTGACCGCTGATTACACCATTGAAAATTGTAGCAACAACTTCGCCTGCAGCATTTACCACAGTAAGTGTAACATACTCGTTAGCACGCACGCGAACTGCCGTTGAAGATGTAACTGGGTTTGAGCCAGCAAGCATCATTCCGATTGCGCCTGTTTCGCTAACCACGTCTGTTTCTACACTTGTAGCAACACTTGTTCCACGCACCGGTACTGTCTTGTCGCCGGCATTGCTCTTGATGGAGATAGCAGCTGTAAACAGAGCTTTTTCTGAACCAGGCCAGAATTGAGCACGCACGGTGTGCTTACCATTTGGAGCAACTTTGACCCTGTTATTAACGTCTGCACGACCATCAATGACGTCGAACTCCGTTGCGTCGGCACCAGCGATATCAATCTCGCTGATGACAAGATCTGCCTTGCCAGTGTTCGTGATAACAAATGCGAGTTCCTTCTTGGCATCCTTGGCAACGTAACCGAAGTCAAGCGAAGACGCATTCAAGGCGATTTCTGGACGATCTCCAGCAGGCATCAAGTACTTGATGATGCGCTCCATAAGTGTCTTGCGAGCTGTTGCATCGTTGCTGTGCTCAACGCCGAATGATGAGTAAACAACGCGGCCTTCGCCAGGATTTGCGCAGCGGATACCTACGATGTTGCTCTTGTTACCATCAGCATATGCCCAACTGATTGAGTTCGAGCCATTCTTGATCGACATGAGGTCTGTGATCTGAACATAGAAAGGCCAGTTGGTTGTTGGACGGTTACAGTTCCATGTACCACCCATGCCAACTTCATCACCAGTTACGCCAGTTACTGCGAATGGTGTAAGCGTGTTTCCAGTATAGCGCTGTGATGAACTCACAAAATTTAGACCGAGCTTCGATGTAAGCCATGCGTTTGCTTCAGGATATCCCGGGCTTGATTGGTTATCCGGATATGTAGCAACAGCGAGACCCATAGGAGCGCTAACGAAAACTCCCTTACCAACCTTTGTCATCATTTGTGCGATTTGCGCTACACCAGGGATCGCAAAACGGCCATCGATGCTAAGCGAGAAGATACCTACATCAAACGATGTTGGATCGTATGCCTGAAGGATTTCATCCGCTGCAGGAACGTAGACTACTTCCTGACCATAGCTTGTCTCGAGTGCAGGGATGTAGTTACCCGCATTGCCTTGTGAGATACCAGACCAAACCACGATCTTGGCACCTTCGGTGAGATAACCAAACTGTACCTTACCTTCTTTGGAAATGCCAGCCACGTTTTGAGGCGTAGCAGCAAATTCAATTGCACCAAAGTACGCACGTGATCCAGCTGTTGTTGTAACCATTACTGTAGTTGACGTACCAGGCTTGAGGGAGATTACGTCCTTGTCCAACGAGGCAGACCAACCTGCTGATGCAAGAGCATCTGCATTCTTGATCGAAAACGCTACTGGAAGCTCAGAATTTGTTGGGTTCGTTACCGTGATTGTCTGTGACTTTGTTCCCGAGCGAGCGATGTAATCCCATGCCTTGCCTTCAACTTCCACTACTGGTTCAAACACAACAAGGTTTGTACCGGCATTGATAACTTCCTTTGTGCTCGTGTTCTGCACATACGCAACTACGTACTGCATGCCTTCTGGCCAGCAAACGCCCGCCTTACGGTTGTATGTGAAGTTGAATGTCTTTTCTTCTTTTGCAGACATCGAGAGTGATGTACCACCTGCATTTGGAAGCATCTTGTTCATGGCATCATCAAACTCTGTTTCGCCGTTGCTATTCGCAAGCGTCTGCGTGAGGTCTGGGATCTCTGTGTGATATGATACCACTGCCACGTGCAGCTTGTGCGTCTTAAGATCAACGTTCGTGTTGATCTTGATCGTAACTGCACCACCGTCTGTTGTTTTTACCTCTGTTACGGTAAGCTTAATTGGGCTCTTCTTATCATTATCAGCATTGATGGCTGAGATCAACGATGCTGCAGTGCTGAGAGCCGTCTTCTTACCATTGAGGTAACCATCAGGGATACCGCTAACAGCATAATACTGGCGACGACTGTCGTTGTCTGTTGGATTGTCCAAATTGAACGGATCGTTTGGAGCAGGCCAATTCATGTGGAAACGTACGGATACCACATTTTTTGATGGGCTGATAACGTCCTTGAGCATGACGCCTACAGGCACGCATGGAGGACAAGTTGCACTTGTAAACTCCTCTAGAATAGACAAGCGATCGTATGTGTTTTGTGCTCCCGCACTAACCACACACATTAGCGCTACAAGGCTAAATGCCACTAAGCGAATGAGTGCACGTGTGTTCATACACGTCTCCTGATGTAGTGAAAATTTGATGTTAGAATTACTCGATTTTGTGTCGGGAAAAATACAACAAGCGAACTGTAAATCAGCCCCTTTTGATGAAAAAACTGTCCACAGCGCTCCTACTTCTTCTTGCCCGGCTTTGACGGCTTTTGTGGACGCTGAGTTGGTTGACCTGGTATCAATCTGCCCTGAGCCGCTGCCATTTCTTGTGCCTCGCGTATTTTTCGCTGCATCCAGCTCTCTTTTTTTGGCATTTTCTTCAAATCGGCCAACGTCAGCTGGTTTTTCGAGAACTTTTTCTGCCAAATTGTTTGTCCAATTGCCACGACATTGAATACGAAATAATACAGATTTAGGCCAGACGGGAGCGAGGAGAACATCAGCGTCAGCATCAGTGGCATCATGTAGACCATGGCCTTCTGGCGAGGATCAGAGATCGCCTGTTTTTGCTGAATAAACATCGTAGTGCCCATCAAGAGTGCAAGGCCCGAGAACTGGTCAATATTGAAAAGGGGCAACTTGAAAGGCAGAGAGAAGATCACATCTGGTATGCTCAAATCTGTAAGCCACACTGGCAGAAATCCCTGTTGACGCAGCTCGATATTCAGGTTGAGTACCGCATACAAAGCGTACAAAAAGGGCATCTGCAAGACCAGCGGTAAGCACCCACCGGCTGGATTGATGCCGTATTCACTGTAGATCTTCATCGTTTCCTGCTGCTGCTTCTGCATGTCGTCGGGATATCGCATGCGCACTTCGTTGAGAAGGGGCGCAACAAGCTGCATCTTTTTAGCAGACTCAAGTTGGCCGGTGCTCAATGGATACAGCAGCACCTTCATCAACAATGCGAAAAGGATAATAGCAATGCCGTAGTTCGGAATAAGATTATGAATGAACTTGAACGTGGGCAGCATGAAATACTCCCCAATTGGCTTTACAATCCACTTCCATCCAAAATTCATAATGTTGGTAAGCCCATAAGCCTCCAATGTGTCGTACTGCATCGGTCCCACATAAAGCCGTGTGGTGTAGTCAATGTTCCCATCGGCCATCGGGACTTCCACACCAAGACTATAACGCTCTACTACACCTTCGTCTGGAGCACCATTGCGCTGTCCATATACACTGGCCTTTCCGGCAAAACCCTGTTGTGGAAGCATTGCAACCGCAAAGTACTTCGAGCGCGTAGCCAGGTAGTCGATGTTCGTCTTTGAGGTATCGCCCACAGGCTGACTAAAATCTGTGGCATCAATTTCTGTTAACGACCCTCCCTCGGCAATGATACCAACAGCATTATTGGACTCATCAACACTACTTCCCTCTTGGTAGCGAATCCCGTTCTTCCATTCAATAAGCATCGTACGCGTACGACGATGATACACACGCTGCATACCTGTCATTACGATACGCGACGTAACATCATAAGCGCCACCTGTGAACTCATATGTACGGGTAATAACTCCACCGAAAGCCGTTGCAGCGGTGGCGGTAAGACGAACCGTGTCGTTCTTTGCAACCACAATCGAATCCGATGTCGCATCAAACGTGAATGGTATCTCACGCGATAGCAACGTATCAATGGGGCGCTGTGAACTCATCGAATCCGGGACAACCAGAAATGAGAATCCGAACTCATGCACACCAGGCTGAATAAGATCTACAACCGCACCTGGTTCCGACTTAGCATAATGCGGCTTGTAATTGTTGAGAACCCACGAGCGAACCAGCGCACCTTCAGAAGTAAATCGGATGGTGTAGAGGTCTGATGTGACAACAATGGTTCGTTGTGGTGCAGGCATAAACTGGACGGGTGGACCGTTTCGTTCACTATTAGAGATCTGAGATTTCGAAGTTCCCGCAGTTGCTGTTGGTGCAGAGGCCGGTTTTGCAGCCTGCGGATCCACCGAACGTTGTTGCATGAACATCCAGAATGCCATGAGCATTGTAATCATGACGACGGCAAGGAGTGAGCGTTTATCCATAGTGGGCTAGCAGTAGTGTAAAGCGTGAATACTCGACAATAATTCTAATGATGTTTAGGGGGCACGGGGTCGTGTCCACCAGGATGAAGTGGATGACAGCGCCCAATTCTACGAATCGTAAGAATCGTGCCCCGTAGCCATCCATGCACTTGGAGCGCTTCAATGCCATAATTCGAGCACGACGGTGTAAACCTACACGCTGGTGGCAACATCGGCGAAAGAAGACGTTGATAAAGTCTGATCACTGCAATCAGTATTGTAGACATTACCGAGTCTCCGAACGTGCAAGCTTTTGAAGTCCAATGCTCATGTACTTGTGTATATCGGCAAGTCGTACATTCGATGCCTGCCGGGGTGCCTGCCTACATAAACATACCACGCGTATCCCACGCAGGGCCGAGTTTAAATCCTGAAAACACAATCGAGCAGACTCTCGCATTAGTCGCTTGATACGGTTGCGAACCACTGCCTTGGGTGCAATCCTCTTTGGAACACCCACGCCCAGTAGAGATTGCTCTGAATCCTCGTTTGGGATAACCGCAAACAGAAGCGGCCCGGACGTCACACGACGTCCAGACCGCAGTACAGTTTCAAAGGATTTGTATCCTTTCAGTGGCCCCGGGACCATGTTGAAAGGATTCCCTCGTTAACGGGCAAAGCCAACGGCAATACGTGCACGACCCTTCGCACGACGACGTGCAAGAACCTTGCGACCGTTCTTCGAGGCCATGCGTGCACGGAACCCGTGTGTGTTTACACGACGACGCTTGCTTGGTTGATAGGTACGCTTCATAATGTCACCCGGACTAAATTTCTCGTTGAGTTAAATGTGAACTGCAAATATACGAAGGATCAATTGATATTTGTTACGCCAGGCGGAAATGGATTGTGCTGACCGTCAACAGCAATCTCACCGTACTGATTTTCGTATTTCCCGATGTTATCTGCCAAAGCGTGCAACAAGAGCTTTGCATGTTGGGGGGTCATGACAATGCGGGCATGGACCCTTGCCTTGGGTACTCCTGGCAGAATTCTTGTAAAATCAACGACGAATTCGGCTGGAGAATGGGATATGATAGCCAAGTTGGAGTATATACCTTCGGCTTCTTTTTCTCCCAGCTCTATCGTCATCTGCTGCTGCTGATCATTCTGGTCATTTGCCATTAGAGTTTTGATCCTTTCTCGTTTGCTTGTTTCATTTTATCCAACATTTTGTTGCGTCCATAGAGACCTTCCATGGTACGGTAGTATTCTTTGTCTTTATTGTATACCTCTTCCAATGCCTCCAGCTCGAGGATAAGTGCTTTCACTTTGCCAAGATCCTTGCGCACTTCATAGACGTTTGCGATCTCGGAGATCACGATGTAGTCGTTACGATACTTCGCACTAACCCTGCGAAGTTGTTCGAACGACGAGGCAGCTTCGGCAAGCAGTGGCAGATATGTCGCGGTGTCGGCAACATATTTCTTGTTGTTGTCCTGCTTTTCCAACTCAGCGCGCTGCCTGATGCTTGCAAGGTTTTTACACGATGCGCCGAAATCGAATAGTGCAATCTCATTTTTCGGGTCGAGACGAATCACTTCCCTGTACTGTGCAATAGCCTCATCGTACTTCTCCGCGCCTGATAACATCGTTGCATATTGGATGCGGGCGCTAACATTTGATGGGTCCTTATCGATCTGTGCCTTGAGCTCTTGCACGGCCTCATCAGCCTTACCCGAGAGCTGCAGTGATTGGGCACGTAGAGCCGATAACTCTTGATCTGCAGGTTTAGCACGCATCACGGCGTTAGCCCAAGTAAGCGCCTCATCGTATTTGGCCATTCCATAGGCGATGTAGGCGAGATTCTTTAGCGGTTGAACATTTGCCATGCGAGCCCGCCACTTTTCGGCCTCTGTTAGATTCGGTAACGGATCGTACGTCCAACCTTCAATTGCTGCATCACTCGCCCCTTCCGCAAAGGAACTGAATATGATCTGTTTAGCATTAAGGGTAAATGCATCACGGTACAATACACCACCCTCGACGGAGTCCATCTTCGTGGTAAGGGGCGTTCCCAGTGCTTTTATCACGGAACCACGCGCAGAGCCGATTGTAATGTTTTTGGAAGCGATTGCCTCATACCCTGGACGCTCTGCTTCCCACCATTGTGTGTACACCTTTACAGCCTGGGCAGTATCACCAAGACGTTCATTCACTTCGCCAAGAAGCATCAGGGGTTCTGTGTACTCAGGACGCACAGCAACTGCAGTTACCAACGCAGCTCGAGATTCCTGGAGCATAGTTGTATTCTTGGATGTTGCGTAATCATTGTACTTAGCTATTCCAAGATTGTATGCTGCAGCATACTTGTTGTACAGTGAGACAGTGATAGCGTCACGCAGACGAGGATTTAGTGAACTGCAAGAAAGTGCAGCGCGATAAGCAGCAAGCATTGAGTCTTGTTCGTTCAACGAATCGTGTGCATCACCAAGCATCGCATATGCATCGCATGGCGCAGGAGTTGCCTGAAGAGTTGCACGAAGTGCATCTTTAGCCTTGGCGTAATCCCTGGCAGCCATTGCCTTTTTTGCACTTGTCATCTGCGAGCTAGAGCATTGAAAGCCCTGCGCAAACACAGCTGTGATAGCAAGACCGGCAAGTAACAGAACGTGGCGCCTCATAAACAGCCTATTCATTGTTTTGTGAATCAGGACTGCGAAAATACGCCTTTCTTGCTAGCAAAGGCTACTTCTTTGACTGGCTCTTCAGTCTTGCAAATGTCTGCTCCCGAGACTCTGTAAGACGTCCAGATAGTAGCTTTTCAGCCTCATTTGTGGCCTGCATAATTCTCTTGCGTAGCTCTTCCAGCAGAGCCAATTGCATTGCGCCCGGCCTGCCCAAGTACCCGTTCACCTCGCCGTAGAGTCCAGCAAGTTTTTCCCGGATCTGTTCTTCGCCTGTTACAGCTCCCTGCTTTGTGTTTACGAGGGTTTTGTTGAGCTCAACGAGTGCGTTGAATACTGTGGTGTTCCCAAGCGAATCATGTGTGCTCTCGAGCTGCTTGATAAGCACTTGTACGCGTTCGGTCGTTACGGCGAGTTGCTCATAAAGCTCATACATAGCCTGCATCGTTTGATATTGCAGTGCGATGTCTGTTGCTGAATGCCCAAGTGTGGTATCTGGAACCACATCAATCGTAGTTGTATAGATTTCTCCAGCCTTATCAAGTTCCACTGTGTATCTGCCTGATGGCAATAATGGACCCGAAAACGTTCCAAAGACGCCCCCTACTTCGGACTTTGGCGATAAGGGGGCTTGATACGACAATGCAAGTTCTACCATGTTCACACCCTTGCGGCCAGATGCAGGTAGTGTGCGGATAACAGTACCAGAGGCGTCCTTGATTCGAATCACGAATGATCCTTTTACATGCTTTTCCCGCAATACATACCACAACAATGGGGCCTGACTCTTAGACTGACCCACATAGTCAGCATCGCCTCCAAACCATCCACCGCCCGAGTTTGCATACCGACGCATAAAGGGCTTGGGTTTGATAACCGTAACCGGCGCCTGGTCAGCAGAGACATCGATACCTCGCAATACATCAACATTATCAAGAATGTAGAGGCTGCGTCCATGTGTCGCAATAGCCAGGGCATTTTGATTATCCTGCAGCTCTAGGTCTCGAACTGGAGTTCGTGGGAACGAACTCGTTACATGAAGCCACGAGGTGCCACCAGAGAAGCTTAAAAACAGACCATCCTCGGTTCCAAGAAAGAGCAGTTTGGGGTTGCTATGATCTTGGCGCACGACATGCGCATAGCCTGTTACCGCAGACGTAGCAAGGGTTGTCCAAGTTGCGCCATAATCTGTAGTGTGTGCAACATACGTGCGCATATCTCCGTACATATGATTATCGAGCGTTACGTAGCATTCACCATCTTGATAGACCGACGGTTCAACGCAAGTAACCCACGACCCTTTGGGAACCCCTTGGATGAACGATGCCACATTTTTCCATGATGTTCCACCATCTCGTGTAATCTGAATGTTCCCATCATCGGTTCCTGCCCATATCACAAGAGAATCACGTTGTGATTCGGAGATCGTAAATATTGTACAATGATTCTCGGCAGATGAGTTGTCGAGAGTTAGCCCTCCGTTGTCATCTTGGCCCAACTTCAATGAATCATTCGTCGTTAGATCTGGTGAGATGCGTTTCCAGTCTTCACCTGCGTTTGTGCTCTTGTAGAGATATTGCGATGCTACAAACAAAACGCCCGCCCGGTTTCCACGTACGATCGGCGCATTCCAATTGTATCGAAGCTTTAACGATCCATCGTCAGGCTTTGGCGCGATTGTCTTTTCCTCACCGGTAGCGAGGTTATTACGTACGATATTCCCGCCCTGAGATTCCCAAACCACAATGTCTGCATTGCCACGATCTGGCACAACGTAGAATCCATCTCCACCCCCTACAAACTTCCAGTCCCCATTAGCAATGCCGCCCGGCTTAGAAGAAGGCCCAGCCCATGATCCGTTGTCTTGCAGGCCGCCATACACATTAAATGCAGTACGGTTGTCTGTGGCAACATGATAGAACTGACCAATAGGCAGGTTGCCATAGAATCTAACCGACTTGCCTTTGTTGAAAGACTCGTACACACCGCCATCAGTCCCGATTATAATGTGCTCTGAATTCTTTGGATCAATCCATACAGCATGATGATCGCTGTGTGCACTGTTGGCTGTTACGGAAAATATATTTCCTTGATCATCGCTACGATACAGGTTGATTCCACATTTGTAAAGAATACTATCGTTCGATGGATCACACACAATACGTGAGAAATAAAACGGACGAATATCTACGGCAGAGCCTGTATATCTGCGGGTCCAGCTCTTTCCCCCATCGGTACTGACAAACATCCCTGATTCTTTTGCTTCTATGCTGGCAAAGATGAGATTCGGATTCTTGGGTGAGCGGGCCAGTGCAACGCGCCCTATGTCTCCAGTGGGCAAACCCGCGCTTACTTTTTGCCAAGTCTTGCCAGCGTCGTTGCTGCTGTATATCCCACCAATCGGGCCACCCGAGACAAACGAGTATGGCGTACGTCGAAACGTCCAGAGCGATGCAAGCATGCGATCTGGGTCTTGGGGGTCTATAAGTACGTCTGTGCATCCCGTTCGCATGTCTCCCGGCAGAACATTTGTCCAAGACGTTCCAAAATCAGTTGTGCGATACAGACCGCGATGCGGACTGTCATGAAACAACGGTCCAGGGGCAGCAACAAATACAATCGATGGGTTACGCGGATGAATTGCCACCATCGAAATACGCTCGGTAGAATCCAGACCGGCTGAGGTCCACGTCTTGCCTGCATCCGTTGTTCTGTACAGCCCCTTCCCATAAGAAACACTATTACGTGTCCATGATTCACCCGTACCAACCCAGACCGTGTCGGGATGGTCTTGGTCTATGTGAATCGTACCAATGGATTGCGGAAAATCATCGAACACGGGCTCGAATGACACACCACCATTGATCGACTTCCATATGCCACCAGCAGCGGCACCTACATAGATGATGTTGGGCTTACCGTTTACCACATCAAGATCACTAACGCGACCGCTCATGGTTGCCGGACCGATCGAGCGCGGACGCAATACACCAAGCATGCCGGTGGTAAATGTTTGTTGGGCAAGCACATCTGCTGAAGCACACAGCAATGCTGCGGCGCAGAATAGAGCGCAGCTTCTCATATCAAAAACCTGCCTTATTGGGTCTTACTTCTTCGATCCATCGTCGCCGGGAAACGCAAAGCGTCCATCCGGCACATCAACATTGGCCTTGATGCTTGAATACGTCATCGACATCATCGTGTTGCCGTCATTGCGCATCTCGACAAGCATGGGCATTTGCACACCGTTTACTTCTTGGTAGTTCGAGAATACCATCTCAACGTCTGCTTCTTGTCCCATCATACTCATTTTGCGCTCGATCTTGGCAAGCAGCCACGTAACGGCGTCGATGTAGATGAATGACGACTCTTCGCTTTTCGTTGCCTTAATCTTGTAGGCAGTAGAGCCGTCGATATCTTCCGAACCAACGAGCTCGAGGGCATAGCCTTTTGATTTCCAATCGATCAGCTCGCCATCGATATCGGCACGATCCGCCATTTCCTTCACCTCATCGCTACCAGCCTTTTCAGGCTTCCCTCCGGCCATCGGATTGATACCCCAGGCGGTCGTACCGTCAAAAGCTTGCACGATAGCCGATCCCTGGAAACTCATATCCATTCGCACCTTGTCCGGACGCTTAGTAGTCTGCGTAAAGTTTAGCTCAAATCCCTGTGCCATGGACATCGTACCCTCTTGTACAAGGGTGTTAATGCTCTTGATGGCCTTCTCTCCACCGCGAGCAGCATTTGCTTTAGCAATAATCTCGTCGAGGTCGATTGCCGAAAGCGACAATGTGCTGGCAAGGACAAACAGAGCTGATACGAAGAGTGTTTTCATTGTCGAGGTACTCCGAAATGTATTGTGACCGTGTAAGCTGGAAAACCTAGTAGACAACAATCAATGTGAAAAGGTTTCGAATTAAGGGGGCTATGCACTCGTGACCCATGACTATCGTCCTGGAAATGCGAACTGTGAATCGGCAATCTCTACGTTCTGTTTGTAGCTGTTGATGTTCATTGTCATCATCAATTCACCGTTCAAGCGAATCAGAACTGAAGCTAGAACTTTCGTACCACCAATGTCCCGGTAACTCTTGACTAAGATCTCCGATGTTGCCGTGATGCCTGCTTCGCCGCCATTCGCAGCCGGCACCTTCGCTACCAGCTCATCGATATCGATGGCATATGCGGCACTAACGCTCAGCAACAACAGCAGCAGTGCCAAACATCCTTTTCGAAACATATTCATCCCACAGCAAGAAGGAACACCATGCTAGATCAAAGCTACAGAGAACCTTCGATCTGCGCGCGGTTGTATGTGAGGCGTCCTCGATCATCTAAGCGAACAACGATCTGCTCTCCATTTGACAGATTTCGTAGTGCGGATGTCAACGAACCAGATGTGCCAACCTCTTTCACTGCTTCCGCACGAACGGCAAGGGGCTTGTAGTCGACTGTAAAGACCATAAGAGTAGAGTCGTTACCGTTGTAGAACTTGGCAACATCGTCTCTACGTATTGCATCAACTTCTACTGGGCTTACCGAAACGCCGATAAACTGGGCGGCAGCGCGAGATAGGTCAATAACACGGCGGCGAATAAAAGGGCCGCGATCTGTGACTTCAACGAGCACGGCTTTACCTGTTTGCTCGTTCACCACACGCAGGAGAGTTCCGAACGGGAGCGACTTGTGCGCAGCCGTGAACTCGTTCATATCATAGCGTGCACCACTAGCGGTGCGACGTCCATGGAAATCAGCCCCATACCATGAGGCCAGTCCATCAGGAACATCAGACATACTGAGTTCCTCCATCATTGGCGCAGGAACCATTGCAGGTGCATTGGCTGCTACAACCCTACTATCTGTTGGTGCATCGTGTGCCTGAACGAAAAAACTAACCGACATCACAACCACGAAAACAACAACGAAAATCGCTATGCGAGCGTTAACGCCGAGTGCAAGTATCTTCTTCATAGGGTAATCCTCCCGTATAAGTCCAGGACCGTTGGCTTGTCATACAGTCACCCTGCACTGCTAACAAGAATGAAAAATCCCAATCTGGGCCCCTTCGGACGTCCGAAGGGCACGCAAATTGGGATGTTTTCCACAATTACCTATGAATATTCTATGAATTGTCATTCATAGAGCGCTAAGTATCTTTATTCGCAATCTCTTAGAATAGATAGTTCTATTCGGCGATTCTGTTCGCGTATAGCCTCTAACTGCAACTTCGTCATTCTACGAGCAGCTGCAGCAGGTGGATCTGGTACCCTAGGCATAGACGATCCGTAGCCAATTGCACCCATTATTTTCTCTGGCGCAACGCCATTATCGACTAGCCACTTTGCAACTGCGCGCGCACGCAGCACGGACAGTTCTTGATTACGCTTTGCCGGACCATCCACGGAGGCATGACCTTCAATCAGAGCCTCGAGTTCATCACACGACTCGTTGAAGAACTGTACCATCTCGGCCATACGTGCCTTAGTTGTAGGGTCTGTAAAATCAATAACATCCGAGTTTACATTAAACCGAATTCCTTGGGTGATAAGCTTGCGATTTGGCTTCGGCGTAGGCTCAGGTTCTGGCTCCTTTACCACTGGTGCAGGTTCAGGTTGGATCGGCTTTGGTGCAGGTTCGGCCGCTGGTTCCCGGTTGTCGGCAATCTCGGCAGCACGACGTGGCTGTCGCTGTCTACATATCTCACAATTCTGCACCTCACAGATGGCGCAATTGTCTGCATCATATCTAGACTTACCCAACTCACACCAGCAACGTCCCTCGTCTGATTTCGGGCGCTCGTTGAAACGATAGGCCAAACCAATGGAAATGCTCGACAACCCATCGTTCGCCCCCCCAACTTGTATATCGTCGAGGTAACCAGAGAATACAAAACGATGATCATAGCGAGCAGATAGAGACACATCGTCAGATAGCGGCACCAGCAATCCAACACCCAGAGGGATACTCGCTACAGAAGCAGGGTAAGCCCCCTTGTCGTAATTCGGCAGCGGAGTATTGTCAGACTCGTTTCGTGGAGAGAAATGAACGAGGCCCAAACCACCTGTGAGGAATGGGGTTACCGATGCATTTTTCAGGATTACGAACCCAAATGAGACGTCCAATGCAGTATAGCTCGACGAATTCTGTGAGCCGATTTTGGTTGGCGATCCTGGATACAGCCCACCTAGCGTGCCAGTTGGACCATAGTATTCAGTGTACTTTCTCACGAGATTGGCATCGGTCTGGAAAAAATAGGTCCCAAACCCTATCCTGCCCTCGATCCAGAAGCGATCAGACGTGTTATATGCAAGAGTTGCAAAGAGCGCATCGCCAGACTTGTCAGATTTTAGCTCGCCGCTATAAAACAGGGCCGAGTACCCAATTGATCCAACGACGTCTCCTCGCCTTGTCTGTGCTTGAAGTGTGTTCGACGATAGTACGAACAATGTCGCTACTAACAATGTTGTCGCAATACGTATCATGAGTAGCCCACCCCATTTTCACTAGCTAAGCCCCGGCCACCTGTAGGCCAGATGCGATGTCACAATTTACATCAAAAAAGTATTCCACAAATGTGGAAAAGTTTACGTTAGGGCTGCAACAATGCGAGAGGACACTTCATTAACATCGCCTATCCCATTGATACTAACGAGCAAACCCGCATCGTTGTAGTAATCTAACAGTGGTGCTGTTTCTGCGTTATACACGGCAAGGCGGTTGCGGATAATGTCTTCCTGGTCGTCTGCGCGCCCTCTCTGAAGCAACCGAGAGATGATGGTTTCATCGTCAACCTCAAGATTTACCACCTTGTCAACAGCCAGCCCCTTTGCAGAAAGAAGTTGTTGCAATGCATCAGCTTGTGGGCGTGTGCGGGGGAATCCATCAAGAATGCATCCGTTGGTGAACTCTTCCCCGTTCATTGCTTCTTCAACAATTCTGGCAACAACATCATCGGGAACCAGATCACCAGCATCTACATACCCCTTTGCCAGCAAACCCACTGGCGTTTGATTCTTGATTGCCGCACGAAAAGCGTCACCCGTGCTAAGGTGGGCTATACCTAGTTTTTCTGCTAAGATTACTGCCTGAGTTCCCTTGCCAACGCCGGGAGCACCGAAGAGTATGACTATCATGATAGTTAGGATGTGATGGAAGGTGAAGCGAAGCTGCGGTTACTTGTGTAACAAAACAAAGTTACCTCTTTGGCCGATAACACGCCATCCATCCTGTTGCCACGAGGCACCCAGAAAACGCTCTACCAGCTCTGGCTCATCACAGAACCAATGTACGTGGCAATCTGAAAGGTAGCGCGGGATGTCATTTCGACGCCTCAGCGCTTCATGGTTGACCTTACCATCGATGTTGAGCACTAAATCGCGCATGAATCCGAGCGTACCAGTTTGACCCGAGGCCACTATTGCGCTTTTGGGTACATGCCTCTCTACGAGAGCAACCTGATCGTTAATCATTTCATTGCCGGCCCCCTTACCGAGAAGCATTGCACCGACTACGACAACAAACAACCCAAAACCGGCCCCAAACGCCAGATGTTTATACAGATCGTGCATACTCGAGCCGATAAGAACTATCAACCCGAGCGCAAAGATGATCAGTGCCACGGGTGCAAAGTACCGTGTGTAATGCCATGTGGCGAAGTTGGTGAGTACGTAATACCCAACCATACTACAAAGGCCCAGACCAAGCGAGAATAAGGCCTGCCGTACATGTGCTTGCAAACCGCTGCCCACATCCTGGGTAGCCCTGAGAAGCACTGGCAACACCATGAGGAAACACGCTGTACGTGCAAGCTCGCCCCAAAACGTTGAAAGGAGATGGAATCGCAGAAACGCAAATGGGAATAGCGTTTCAGATATATTGAAAAAGGCCTGCTCTATACGTTCTGTCGTAAAGGCAATCGACGTCTGTGCAGCACCTCCAGACGGCATAAATGTGCCGAATGTTCTGTAGACGTATCCAAACCATGGCATAATGATCAGCACGAGAGGCACAGCTGCAAACACCACAGACACGCGCTTAGCGCTCGTTCGTAAAAGCATCAGCCATGCCAATAGAAAGGCAGCAGGAATGAGCACGTCAATACGGGTGAGTATCATAAGCCCAAGCAACACCCCGAGCCTCGTCATCCATCCACGTGAGGGCTCTGTTGGCATCGCAAGCACATGAAGGGCAAGCAACTCATATCCCAACAACAACATGCCTGTCTCAAGCCCGTTAAAGTGCAGCGTAAACACATAGAGCGACGTCAGATACCCTAGTTCCATGGCAGGCAGCCACCTGCGCGTTGCATCCTTGGGCACAAGCCTCGCAATCAAGCGCGCGAACATTGATGCAGCAATGGCAGAGACAACGAGTGAGAATATGAGATAGAATCGCAGACCAAGAATGCGATCGCCCCCTGAGGCAAAGAAGCAGAGAGAACTCAACGTTGTAACAAGGGGCTGAAAACCGCTCGTAGGCAGTACCCCATCAACGGTGCACCCATTGCCGAGAGCAAGATTTCTCGCTACAGAGAGCGAGTAGTACCCATCTTCTTGTAATGGGTTGTTCGCAATTGATACGTCTTGACGAAATGCCAACGCCAGCAACAAGGTGTAGACGATGTATCGTGCAATGCGATACACGGCTTAGAAAAACTCAGCGTCAAATACCGAGGCATACGGCGCTGCATATTTCCGCAAGACTTGCAACGTTGCCTGGAAACCCTTTGGCGCATCTGCGGTAAATGTTATTTCCTGTCCAGTTCCAGGGTGCACAAACGTGAGCTTCGCAGCGTGCAGCGTTAATCGATCAATGATTGGTCGTTCTTCTTGCCCCTTAGCAAGATTGAACTTCCTCTTAATCGATGAGAGCATAAACGCGCCAGACGTACCATAGTCGGGATCTACAAGCAATGGATGCCCTATGGCAGCACAATGCACACGAATTTGATGCTGACGTCCAGTAATGAGGTCGCATTCAACCATTGTTGCCAATCGGAACTTCTCAATCACGCGCACGATTGTTTTTGATTCCTTGCCTCTTGCAGATGGCTTCATTAGCCCCTTACGCCGCGGGTCTGGCATGATTGGGATATCGATCTCTACAGTATCACGATCAACAATACCTGCAACAATGGCAACATATGTTTTCCGAACGCTGTGGCGCTCGAATTGCTCATTGAGCACCCTGTGGGATTCTGGAGTTAGCGCTACAACGAGCACACCAGACGTTTCACGATCCAGACGATGCACCGGATACGAAGCACCGAACATATCGTGTACGAGGGTTTTGACACTTGGCAACGTTAGGTCGTAACGATCTGGAATGGACAACAGACCTGAGGGCTTGTTTACAACCACGATGTCGTTGTCGCTGTACAACACGTCGAGTTTTTGCCTCTTCACTGCTTGCCCCCTGCGATCAGAGCAGCCTTTAACGTGTTGCGTAGCAGCATTGCGCGCGTCATTGGCCCAACGCCACCGGGCACGGGTGTAATGGCTTGCGCGAGTGGTTCAACCTCGTCGAAAAGAACATCGCCAACAAGTTTATGTGTCCCATCAGGTAGCGTGATTCGGTTAATGCCCACGTCGATTACCACAGCACCGGGCTTAACGTGATCCTTGGTAATAACCCCGTGAGAGCCGACTGCGCTGATGAGGATATCAGCCATACGCGTGTATTCGGCAATGTTTGGCGTTCCAGTATGACAAATCGTAACCGTTGTATTTCCTGGCTTGCGCTTCTGTGCAAGCAGAATTGAAAGGGGCTTTCCAACAATGTTGCTGCGTCCGACTACTACTGCATGTTTCCCCGACGTTTCGATGTTATAGCGACGAAGCATTTCCAGAACGCCAAAAGGCGTGCATGGGATAAACCCATCAAGCCCGATCATGACCTTGCCGGCACTCTGCGGATGAAAACCATCAACGTCCTTGAGTGGCGAAATCGCATTGATCACCCGATGCTCATCGATGTGCTTTGGCAGTGGCAGTTGCACCAGAATGCCATGCACTGCAGGATCGGCGTTCCATGCCTGTACAACATCAAGCACTTCCTGTTCGGATGCACCTGCAGGCAGTCGCATGATCGTTGATGTAATGCCAACTTTTTCGCAGTCCTTGCCTTTATTGCGCACGTACACGGCGCTGGCCGGATCTTCGCCCACAAGAAGAAGGTTTAATCCAGGTACAATGCCCATTTCACTGCGCAGTTGAGCAACCTCTGCCTGCACCTCTGCGCGTATCTCTGCTGCAAGAGCATTTCCATCTATAAGGACTGCCATGGGTGCAAAGGTACGGACTTCGTCCGTCATGCTCTATTGGGCCTCTAGTGTGCGCGGTATCTCACACGCATAGCCCCTACAGACAAGTACACTGTTGTTCGGCGCAGTCTCCCAGGGATATGATGCGTTGGCTAGAAGTTCGAAGCCAACGTCATCATCTGGACGGTGCACGAAAACCGCTGATGGATTATATGCGGTTGTATACTCACGGGCAAGCGTGCTAAAGGGCTGTTCCCCACACTTTCCATTAAAGGCGATTTCGACACTGTCGCTTGAGATCATATCCCAGGCACAGAGCAACATACAGAAGCCAGGCCCGAACTGCTGCAACTGGGCTCCGTAGGTCTGCACACACACTCGAGCTGCATCACGATAACGCTGTTTATTGCACAGAGTGCCGAGCACGGCAAAGAGCATAGCAGCCATGCTGTTCCCCGACGGATAGGCACTATCAAAGCCGCTCTTTTGACGAACGGGAATGTCTGTGATATTCTGGTTGACGCCATACAGCGCCCCCTGTTCATCGGCGAATTCTTCCAGGATGCGGTCTGCACTTTGCTGCGCGTCGAACAAGTAGGAGCTTGCACCTGTTGTCTGATACAGTTCCAATGCCGCCCATCCCATCGACGCAACATCATCGAGCATTGGATCTATTGCCATGTTTCCGTTGCGCATGCGATGGCACGCAAGGGGCTGAGCAAACGCTCCATAGGCAGAGATAGCCATGTCCAGCAAGACCTCGTCGTCAAATGCTCGTGCGGCCGTAGCCAGGGCCCCAATCATGAGGCCGTTCCAATCAGCAAGGACTTTGTCGTCGGTAAGCGGACGCACCCGCGTGAGCCGGCGCTTGAGTAATTGTGGACGCACTCTCATCCACTCTTCATGGGAAAGGAGTTCGCGAAGCGCTGTTGGTTTTGCGTGCAGGATATTTTCCGGCATTGGGTTACCCGTTGCTTCGTCATGAAAGTTACCATCTGGTCGCACCTGCAGAAGCCCCTTGAGCTCTTGCGACATCTCAGCGAGTTCTTCATTAGTCCAGATATAGTACTTGCCCTCTTCGCCTTCTGAATCGGCATCCTGCGCGGAGAAGAACGCCCCTTCGTCTGACGTCATCTCGCGCATCAAGAACTGGGCGATTTCCATCACAACGGTCTTATAAACATCATCACGAGTCACCTGCCAGGCCTCTGTATAGGCCATCATAGCCATGGCCTGATCGTAGAGCATCTTTTCGAAGTGCGGCACCTTCCACTCTCTATCGGTGCTGTAGCGGTGCATGCCAAAACCTACGTGGTCGTACATGCCCCCTGATCGCCAGGCATCAAGTGTGGAACAGACCATACTCAGAAGCCCCTTGTCATCTGTGCGATGTGCTATGCGCAACAAGAGCAGGATGTGATGGGGCGATGGGAACTTCGGACGTGATCCAAAGCCGCCATACTCATCATCAAACGTCCGCTTGTGATGATCGGCAACAATCTCTAAAATGTTTAGCGGCACTTCGCCATAGAAGCTTGCGCTTGCCTGATCGCGCAGCGCCTGTACGATCGTTGATGCAGTTTCGACCACTTTTTGGTGATCGAGTACCCAGACTTCTTTCAGACGCGTAAGCACATCCATAAAGCCGAGACGATTTCCAACACCGTAACGAGGGAAATATGTACCAGCAAAGAATGGACGCTTTTCTGCATCCATGATGATGGTAAGGGGCCAACCACCGTGCCCAGTTAGTGTCTGGCACACGTCCATGCACATCGCATCAACGTCTGGCCGTTCCTCGCGATCAACCTTGATGCTGATGAAGTTGTTGTTTAGATACTCTGCAACGGCCTCGTCTTCAAACGACTCGCGCTCCATCACGTGACACCAGTGGCACGTGGCGTAGCCGATGCTCACAAAGATGGGCTTGTTCTCAGAGCGGGCGCTCGCGAATGCTTCATCTCCCCATGGATACCAATCCACAGGATTGTGTGCATGCTGCAGGAGATACGGTGATTGCTCGTTTGCGAGCCGGTTCGGCGTCCGGTTACCCTGCATAGACCTGCGAGATGATCGGCATCAGATATTCATTGAATGCCCGCTCCATATCAAAGTCTGGAGTCCATCCCCAGTCGCGTCGTGCTGCAGAATCATTCACATCGCCACACCACGAATCAACAATGGCCTGACGCTGCGGATGCGGTGCGTAGGTTATCTCTGCACTCGGGAAAGCCGACTTCACCTTGACTGCGATCTCCTCGGCTGATGGCGAGAATGCGCCGATGTTGTAGACGCGTTGCGTCAAGTTTTCCATAGGTGCTGCTGCTAGATCCAACAGCGCCTTAACGCCATCGGGCATTGCCATAAACGGGATACGTGCATCTGGACGCACAAAGCATGCATAGGCCTTGCCTTGGGCTGCAGCGTGGATCATCTCCGGCGCGTAGTCGCTTGTGCCCCCTGTTGGGACCGTTGTTGCAGAAATAAGCCCCGGAAAGCGCAGTGCGCGGAAGTCCAGAACCTTTGCGCCCCGCTCATCGGTAAGCTGACCAAACCGGTCGCTCATGTACGCGCCAAGCTGCTCGCAGTATACCTTGTTAATGCCATACATCGTTGTCGGCTGTAGGTGCTCAAACTCTGTTACTGCGCCTGCATTGTTTTTCTCTTCTATGCTCTTCATACCGTAGACGGCGATCGTGCTTGGGAACAAGAACTTCACAGCCTTTCCCGTGCGCGTTCCGATGCGACGAGCCATCATCAGCAGGCCCATCGTGCCGTTCACGTTTACGTTGTGCGCGCCCTCTGGGTTCTTCTCAGAGCTTGTCGATAGCAGTGCGGCCAGGTGATAAATCTCATCAATGTCGTGCTGATCGAGCTGAGCAACAACGTTGGGATCGGAGACATCTCCTTGCACGTGCACGTGCACATGCCTTGCGAGAGCATCACCAAGGGGCGCAAGGTCTAGCGCAATGATCTTACGATCTGGTTGTGAGGAAAGTGTCTCTAGGAGACTGTGTCCGATTTCGCCGTTTGCGCCAGTGATGAGTGTCGTAATCATAGGGGCGTAAAATACGCTATGCCGTGCTTACGACGTATACACTGGAGAGTACCACCGTACATATTCCAGAAGACCTTGTTGCTGCCACATGTATGATTGGTCGTACCCAGGGAAGCGGCGTCGCAGCGCTGCATAGTGATGTATCGAAGGTACAGACCAGTACCACTGAAACAGCACAACTAATCGATCGTTAGAGGCAGCAGCACAGCAACATGGGAATACCACATTCATGAGAATCTCACGCCGCAGTGAGCGCCCTTCGAGTGCTACCCGATGCAGTTCAGCAGTTCGCAGTGTATCAAGGATCTGATGAACATCGAGTGAATTCACGTCTAGGGCTAATCTGCCCATGATCGAATGGCAGATGCCCAACCGGAGCTGACATTGCACATCTGCTGATACTGGGTGACTCTTGCGCGCCGACATTCTATCAAACCATTCATCAGTCAGTGCCCTCAACGCCTCGCGCATGCCAATTCGTGCAATCATAATACGTGCATGCTCAACATGACGCTTGAGACGCACGCATGCTGCGCGTTGGAGCTCTTCCACGTGGTCACTCGCAGGAACAAATGCAAGGGGCTTGGTACGGATGCATTTCATCACATCAGCCACCGGTATAACAAGCGTCCATGGTATGCCTTCTACAGGGCGATCATCTTGCAGAACAACATGTAAGGCAACGTTGCGATACGAGGTGTCCACTTGATGGCGGTGCGCATACCAGTCCGAGCTTCTGGCGTGGAATTCGCCTGCTGCGATTGTAACAGCCCCCTGACAAAGAATCGCCATGTCTGTATAGTCTGGACCGTCGTGCACATTCACACTACCAGGCGACAGGACTTGAATGTATTGTCCGTTTGTAGCTCGCCAACGTCGGCGTCCATCTGCTAGAGCGCGATGGGCAGCATATTGCAGCACACGCTCGGGGAAAGCATCGAGTTGCATAGGTGTATCCTTTGATACACTGTGCGATGAAACAACTAAAACGTGACATCGCAGGTGCAACTTTCTTCTACTGCATCATTGCCACGTTATACTCACGAGCCAAGCGGGCGATTGTCTCGATACATGAATCTGTTGCATCTGCGTAGAGCAGGCCTCGAGAAACATTAAACACCGCAGGCCCCTTGGCATTGGCTGCCACAGTTTGTTCTGCATCACCACCTTGGGCACCGATACCCGGTATAAGAAGCGGTGCATCCGAATACTTCGTGCGAAGCATCGCCAGCTCGTAGGCGTTTGTTGCACCAACCACAAAACCCAAATCACCGGCACGCGGCCAAGAGAGAATAGTGTTCATCACCAGTTCGTAAAGGGGCGTCTCACCAACGAGCCGACGCTGAAAATCATACGAACCCGGGTTGGAGGTAAGCGCCAAAACATAAACCATTTTGCCCTGCACATCGAGAAAGGGACCGACAGAGTCGCGTCCCATGTACGGGGATACCGTGATCGCGTCTGCCTGCAAATCCTCAAAAACCGCTTTCGCATACGCTGCCGACGTATTTCCGATATCTCCACGCTTTGCATCGGCAATTACGTAGGCATCGCCAATCCGTTCGCGAATGGCGTACAGTGCGTCAATTCCAGCCCTACCATATTGCTCATAAAAAGCAAGATTGAACTTGTAGCAAGAGGCAACGTCCTTTGTGGCATCAACTACATCGCATCCAAATCGTTGCAGATCAACAACTTGCTTTTTGTAAGGGGCTGGCAGCTTCTCAACATCGAGATCAAGACCAACGCATAATCCGTTTCGAGGTACCATGAGGGGCAAAGATAGGATGTAACAATTTCCCAAAAGCTACGTCTGTGGGATTGTCCCCTCATACATGACGTGTGGCTGATCCCCCAGATCTGTCCCCCAAGCACAAAGCCACACGATCACCACAGATGCCCGAGCACAGCACTCCCCCTCCCCAGCTGGCCGGGCATCTCTTTTGGGGCAGCGAGCAGCGAACAGCGAGTGCTTTTCCCTAGATTCGTAACTCACGTTTCACGGCATTTCTATCTTATGAACAACGTTCGCCCCTTTCTCGCGATTTCTTTCGCCGCAGCATTACTTTTTGGCTGCGGATCGAGCACACCCTCGCAGCAGTCGATGGCTGGTGCAGATAAGCCCTCCGACAAGGACAAAAAGATCAAGGCCTATGATAAGGTGATCACCAAGGAAGCAGTATCCGACTCCGGAATGTTCGTGGTGCACCGCATTGATGAGAAGTTCTTCTACGAGATTCCAACGTCCATGCTCGGCAAAGAGTTACTCCTGGTGAGCCGCATTGCCAAGACCCCGCAGGTAGGCTATGGCGGCGAAGAGAGTAACACCGAGGTGGTTCGCTGGGAACGTAAATACGACAAGATCCTGCTGCGCACGATTTCGTACGTGAATGTCGCGAGCGATTCGATGCCGATTTCGCGTGCTGTGAAGAATGCGAACTTCGAAGAAATCATCAAGGCCTTCCCGATTCAGGCCTACAATAAAGACTCATCAAATGTTGTGATCGAAGTTACCGACATGTTCGTTGGTGATGTGGGTATCCTGACGCCGAATCGCAATATCCGGTCGCAGTATAAGATTGGTGGACTCGACAGAGATCGCTCGTATGTGGAGTACATCAAGAGCTTCCCAACAAATGTTGAAGTCGAAAATGTTGTGACGTTCTCGTCCGAGAGTCCGTCACAAAACTCAGCCTCCAAGACAATGTCGTTTACAATGCACCACTCCATGGTGATGCTCCCGGAAAAGCCGATGATGCCACGTCTTGCAGACCCACGCGTTGGCTTCTTCTCGCTTGATCAGACCGATTATTCACGTCCAGAACCAGAGGCTGTTAACCGCGAGTACATTCTCCGCTGGCGTCTCGAACCCAAAGATACCGCAGCATTTCAGCGAGGCGAATTGGTAGAGCCGATCAAGCCCATCACCTATTACATAGACCCAGCAACACCTGTGCAGTGGCGCAAGTGGCTGAAGAAGGGCATCGAAGCGTGGAATCCAGCCTTCGAAAAAGCTGGATTCAAGAATACTGTGAAATGTCTCGAGCCCCCTACTCCCGAGCAAGACCCAGACTTTTCTCCTGAGGATGCTCGCTATAGTGTGATTCGATATTATCCGTCTCCAATCGAGAATGCCTACGGACCAAACATTCACGACCCGCGCACAGGCGAGATCATTGAGTCTGACATCGGTTGGTTCCACAACATCATGAAGCTTCAGACGGGCTGGTTCTTTGCCCAAGCTGTCAGTGATCCAAAGTCGCGCGTGCTTCCGTATTCTGATTCGCTCATGGGCGAGCTGATCTCCTTTGTTGCTGCGCACGAGTTTGGTCACACAATCGGCATGCCCCATAACATGAAGGCCTCGAGCGCCTACCCTGTTGATTCGCTGCGCTCGAAGACATTCTGCGCAAAGTATGGAACTGCACCAACGATCATGGATTACGCACGATATAACTATATCGCTCAACCAGGCGATGATGTGGATGTAATGCCGAAGGTTGGACCCTACGACGATTGGGCGGTCAAGTGGGGCTATCGTCCTATCATCGGCTCCAGGACGCCCGATGAAGAACTCGATACCCTTCGCGCTTGGGCATCAGAAGCCGAGAAGAATCCATACCTACGCTTTGGCTCGCAGCAATGGATGATCATGGACCCGACTGCGCAGACAGAAGACCTTGGTGACGACGCCATTAAAGCAGGTGCGTATGGAATTGCGAACCTCAAGCGTGCAATGGGATATGTATACGACGCGACGTACAAGCCTGGAGAAGATTTCCGCATGCTCTCCGATGCCTACGATGATCTCATCGGACAGTGGTCTCGTGAAATGGGGCACGTTGCAAACATCCCCGGTGGCGTTGTGATCGAGCGCAAGGTGCATGGATCTGCCGGACCTCAGTACTCGATTGTACAGAAGGCACGTCAGCGCGAGGCCATCAACTTCCTCCGCGACAATGTCTTTATCACACCCATGTGGCTACTTGATGAGCGCATTGCGCAACTGCTAACCCCGACGGATGTAGCGCAGCGTTTGTCATCGCTACAAACACGTATGCTTCGCACGGTGATCTCCTCAGACAAGCTTATGCGGCTTATGGATCAGCAGACGCGCTTTGGTCAAGAGGCCTACAACGTGAGTGAGCTCTTCGATGACGTTGAGTCGACGATCTTTACAGAGCTTACAACGAAAGCCCCTTGCGATTTCTATCGTCGAGCGCTCCAGCGCACATTCGTGCAGGAGCTCATTGATAAGTCATCGAAGCCGGCTTCGTCTGGTGATGCGTTTATGATTTTCATGCGCGGACCAAACACCTACGGCACAGACGTGCGAGCAATCTGCCGCGCACGCCTTCGCACAATGCTCAAGAAGGTGCAGGGGGCACGCAGTAGCGACGCCATGACGCAAGCTCATTATGATGACCTGGCAATGCAGATCAAGCTCGCGCTCGAGGAAAAGCTGGATTAATGAAGCAGCACACCAAGGTTGTATGGCTTGGATATGCCAGTGTATTTCTTTCCATTGTATGGGGAGTGGGTATTATCGCCGCAATCTGGGCGCGACATCTCGACCGACATCTGGAATTTGCAGGCGAACAATCCGTGCACGCTATGCGTGATCTCAAAGGCGGACGATTTCTCTACCGTCTTGGGTTCGTGCTCAATCTTATCGTTTTGCTCATGATTCTCTGGATATTCATTTCAACATGGGTCTTCTAACATTATGACGAACGTATATCCTTGGCTTGGGCTAGTATTTCGAGCTTTCGTAGGCGGGTACTTTGTCTATGCGGCAGTACCAAAGATTATGGAGCCCCTTGCTTTTGCGACATCCATCGCACACTATGGCATCATGCCTAGCTGGGCTGTTCATGGTTATGCGCTGATCGTTTCATGGCTTGAACTTGTTGCTGGTATTGCACTCGTTACGGGACTCCGCGTGCGCGCAAGCTCTGCTATCTGCGGTCTACTCCTTGTGATGTTTACGGTTGCTGTAGCATATGCCGTGGTTCTTGGCCTGAAGATCGATTGTGGTTGCTTTGGATCGCAGGGTGGCGATGAGGTTAGCTGGTTTAAGGTTTCCAAGAACACGGTCATGATTGCCATGTGCGCCTATTTATGGTGGAAGCCCACAACCGCCTTCTCACTCGATCACGGCCTGCTTGGAAAGCGTTCTTGAATAGTAGCATCACAGATGGGACATCATTTGCAGACTGGATCGCGAATGGTCCACTTGTAACCGATGGCTCAATGCAGATCGAGCTCGCAAAGCGCGGTCTCTCGGAGCGTCCTAGCGATCGGTACAACCTTACATCCCCTGTTGTGATCGAGCGAATATACCACGACTTTGTCGAGGCCGGCTCTACGCTCCTGCAAACAAATACGCTACACGCCAACCGGTACGCACTTGAATCATCGATGCTGAGTGCACGCGTGTTGGAAATCAACCGCAAAGGGGCATGGCTTGCCCGCTCATCTGCCGGGACGCGCGCACGCGTGATAGGCGTGGTTGGTCCTACAGGACGCATGATGCGTCCGCTTGGTCCGCTTGAGCCTCCTGACCTGCGCGCGTGCTTTACCGAGCATATTGCCGCACTGCTGGCTGGGACAGTTGACGGCATAATGCTAAAGTCATTTATCAACGTGGACGAGCTCGAGATCGCCATTGAGTGTGTCCGTGCACTTAGCACCGACATCCCGCTCATCGCGTTGAAGTCGTTTCCCGAAGATGGATCGGTTCTCAGCGGTTCTTTCCCGAGCATGGTGGCGCAGCGTCTTCTGCAGCATGGTGTGGATGCCATTGGTTCTAACGGTACCGTTGGGCCCCAGCGCATGCTGGGTATCATCGAATCTCTGCGGGTTGCTGAAACGCCCCTTGTTGCTATCCCCGACGTAGGGATCCCAACGATCATTGATGGATACCCAATCTACAATGCAGAACCCTCATACGTTGCAGCTGCTGCACGCAGGCTTGCAGAGCGCGGTGCGGCCATCATTGGTGCAGATGGCGGAGCAGATGTTGCGCATATCAAGGCCATTGCAGAGGCTGTTAAAGACGTAGCCATTGGCTCTGTTCCTGTTAGTGTAAAAACATCGAAGCATGCTGAGACAACAGAGCAGATCACCTCGGCGCAAACAACGTTTCATGACCGCATAAACGAGCGCTTTGTGACAACAGTGGAGCTGGACGTGCCGCGCGGACTCGATATGTCAAGCGTGATTGAGGGCGCTCGCTACCTTTACGAGCACGGCATCGATGCTGTGAACATCAGTGATGGTGCACGCGCACGACTCCGAATGAGCCCTATTGCGATCTCAAAGCTGGTGCACGAGCAAACATCAATGGAGTGCATCGCACATCTAGCTTGTAGAGATCGCAACATGGTGGCACTTCAGGCAGAGCTTATCGGTGCTCATGAAATGGGCGTGCGGAACATCCTTGCTGTAACCGGCGACCCCACACACATTGGCGATTACCCTTCTGCAACGAGTGTGTACGACGTTGATTCCATCGGTCTCATCCGTGCTCTTGGGCACATGAACACCGGACAAGATCTCATGGGTAATCCACTCGGAGCATCCACTGGTTTTTGTATTTCATGCGCTGTTAATCCAGCCGCTGACGATCTTGAACGTGAACTCGACCGTCTAGCAATGAAAGCTGAGCAAGGGGCTCACATAGCGTTTTCGCAGCCAATTTTCGATATCGACGTCCTCGACAGATTCCTTTCGCGCACTCAGAATATCAATGTCAAGTTCATGCTCGGCATCATTCCTCTGCGCACGATTCGTCATGCTGAGTTTCTCCATTACGAGGTACCTGGCATGAATATTCCGAAGTGGGTACGCGAACGCATGCTCGCGGCAACATCAACAGAGCAAGCAACTGATATAGGAATATCCATTGCCGTCGAGTTTTTACAGTCCGTGCGAAGTCGCATACATGGTGTATACCTTATGCCGCCATTTAAGAAGTACGATATAGCAGTGCGCATTATCAATGAAATTACTTGAGGAAAACAGCATGAACGAGATCCCTCAGCCCCCTTCCACAAACCCGTTCGGATCCTATCAACCCACCATTGAGGATAGACGCGTTGGGTTTGGCACGCGTCTCGGTGCCTGGTTGCTGGATCTCATTGGACTTTGGCTCTTGACAATACCATTGGCGATCATCTTTCGTTCGATGGACTTGCCGCAAACCGATTTTCTTCGTGAATCACTACAAGAGATGTTCCAAGGGCTCAAGCAGTATGGTCTGCCAAGAGAGCTGCTGAAAGACATCGTACCATTGATGCTACCGATGTTGTATGCAGGAATTGTTGGGCCACTCCTCTACTGGGCACTGGAAGCATTCTCGGGTGCCTCACCAGGAAAGCGCTTACTCAAGTTGTACATAGCACGTGAGGATGGCGCAAGCGCAGAACCAAGTATTATCGCGATGCGAACGATTATCAAGACATCTGAAAGCATTCTAAAGCTGATTGCCATTTTTCCTGTAGCAGATGTTGTTGCACGCGGCATCACGAGTGCAGCATCCTTGGTTGAGATCGCCATTGTTATTGGTTGTTTTCTGGCACTTAGCGCAAAGAAGCAGGCATTGCATGATGTGATAGCGCACACAGCTGTTTTTAGAACCGAAGAAACATTCTAAGCAAACTCACATGACGTATTACGCAGACTACCTCGGACTCGACAAAATCCTTAACGCCCAAGAGCTCGAGAGCGATAAGGCAAACGATCATGCGCATGAGGAAATGCTCTTCATCATTACGCACCAGGCCTTTGAGCTGTGGTTTAAGCAAGTGCTGTTTGAGCTGAACACGGTGATTGACCTTATGGACAAGCCGAACGTGCCGGAGTCGGCCGTTGACCTTTGTTGCACACGTGTTCAACGAGTGAACAAGATCATGAATCTGCTCTGCGATCAATTCTCGATCATGGAAACGATGACGCCGCTGCAGTTCATGAACTTTCGGGCATATCTCAATCCTGCCAGTGGGTTTCAATCGCTACAATGGCGCATCCTTGAGCGCAAGCTGGGACTCCAGGAAGACAGGCGCGTACTCAAGCACTACACCGATGCACTAACACCCGAGCATCGTCAGCTCCTCGATGATGCCAGCGCTGGCGCCTCATTGTTCGACGTTGTAGAGCGATGGTTGGCCCGCATCCCGTTTCTGCAGATGGGCGACTTCGGATTCTTGAGATCATTTACAGCCTCGGTTCGCACGATGCTGGACAACGACCGCTCGGAAGTTCGACGGTTGAGTGAGATGGAAGGTACCGATCCAACGGACGCCCTGGCACAGATCGATCGCAACGAAGAGAGCTTCATGGCCTTTCTCAACGAAGAGTCGTATGAGCAGCTCCGTGCAGAAGGTAAACGCCGAATGTCACTAAATGCCACGCTGGCGGTACTATTCATTACGGCATATCAAGATCGTCCGTTGCTGCAAGCCCCTTTCCGTCTGCTTGAGGCAATTGTCGAGCTTGATCGGCTTGTTTCACTCTGGCGCTACCGTCATACCATGATGGTAAGCAGGATGATTGGTATGCGAGTAGGTACAGGGGGCTCGAGTGGACATGACTACTTGATGCAAACTGCGATGCGTCAGCGAGTCTTCGACGATATCACATCGCTGTCTTCGTACATCATTCCAGATAAGCAAAAGCCCGTCTTACCGCGAGAAATCGACGATCTAGTGAAGTTTACGATCACAACATAAGGTAGCCCCATGTGCATCCTCGACATGGTGGTCGGAGGTGCACATCAAATGCTACGCGCTCTGACCACGACAGTGTATCCCGAGCATTGTCTGCTCTCGGGCTCGCGCCTGCAATCGCAGACAACCTATGCCCCTGGTATCGACGACACATCGCTGTTGTTCCATCAGCCTGCGCCGAGATCGGTCGAGATTGAGCTGCTCATCCAAAAGCACATGAATGCCGACGAGCTGATGATCTCCTCGTTTGTTGCGCTATGGGGCTTATCTGCAACGTCAACCATCGACAATGCCATCTATGCCATCAAGTATGGTGGACGCACCCGATTGGCCGTTGCCCTTGGCAGGATGCTGGCAAATCACCCCCTGATGCATACAATCGACCCAGCAACGCTGGTATGCCCCTTGCCAATCCACCGTGCGCGCAAGCGAGAGCGTGGGTATAACCAGGCAGAGCGCATTGCATCGGGGCTCTGCGAGCAAACGGGGCTTGCCATGCTCGCAGAGGATGTAGTCGTGCGCACGCGGCACCGTCAGTCGCAAACCACCCTTACAGACGTCGAGCGCCGTGCCAACGTGGCAGGCATCTTTGCGATAGCCAAACCCGAAATGGTGATGAACAAGCGTATTCTGCTCGTAGACGATGTTCTCACGACTGGGTCCACACTTAACTCCTGCGCCACAGCCTTGGTTGAAGCTGGTGCCCGCAGGGTGGACGTAGCAACACTCTGTATTGCTGTGTGAACTGGCGTTGCTGGTGGCTAATTTGCAGACCATGACTTGCCCGCTTCTTTCTATACTGCTGTGCCTTCTTGTAGGGGGCTCGTTGGCTTCTGCACAAACGTTTCCGTTTGAGATGTTCGATACCGACATGCCCCTTCCGCATGTCTACAAGGAACGACGCTCGCGCGTGCTGGCATCGATGTCAAACACCTCGATCGCAATTGTGTTCTCAGCCGACGTGCGCAACCGTCAGAACGACGTGGACTACGAGTACCGTCAAAGCTCTGACATGCTCTATCTCACTGGCTGTCAAACGCCCGGTACAACGCTGCTGCTTGCTCCAGCTGGCATTAAGATTGGGAATCGCACATTCAGCGAAGTACTGTTTATTCCGCAACGCAACGTTGACAGAGAAGTATGGCAAGGTGTGAGCATGGGTCCGCAAGAGGCTATGCAATACCTCGGCGTAGACACCGCAATTGTCGCGACAGATCTCAAGTCCATCCTCGATTCGCTTCTCCCACGCGTCGACACCTTGCACTATTCAACACTGCCTACAAAGGCTCTGCCGGTGCCCCTTGCCGGCAAGAACCTCTATGCCGACGCTGAACTCAAGAAGTGGGCCAAGGAGCGCAAGGCATCGATCGTCTTCAAAACCCCAATGGGTATCCTTCGTGCCATGCGCGAGGTCAAGGACACCTCGGAACTCAGGCTCCTTCGCAAGGCCATCGACATCTCCATAGAGGGTCACCGAGCAACCATGCGCGGCGCACGCCCCGGCATGAAGGAATATGAACTCGAAGCGCTCATGGAATATGGCTTTAAGCGTCAAGGTGCCGAAGACGTTGGGTATCCATCCATCGTTGGCTCCAACTACAATGCCTGCATCCTACACTACACGGCCAACCGTCGCGCCACAACGATGAACGATCTTGTGCTGGCCGATTGTGGCGCAGAGTATCATGGGTATACAGCCGACATAACGCGGACGTTTCCGCTTAACGGCAAGTTCACTGAAGAACAACGTCTTGTTTATGAACTCGTGCTGCAGGCGCAAGACTCTGGTATAGCGGCCTCGGTAGCAGGAGCCCCATTCCGTGCGCCGCATGCAGCTGCCACATCAGTGATTGCAGATGGGCTGCTTAAGTTGGGTATCATCGAAGACCTTGCCGACGTAAAGCGGTACTTCATGCACGGCACGTCGCATTATCTGGGACTTGACGTGCACGACCCCGGAACGGGAGGTCCACTACAAGTTAATTCCGTTATCACCGTAGAGCCGGGCATCTACATTCCAGCTGGCTCTCCTTGCGATAAGAGCTGGTGGAACATCGGCGTCCGCATCGAAGACGACATTCTCATCACCGAACAAGGACCCGTGAACCTCTCTGCTGCGCTTGCCCGATCAGTGGCCGACGTGGAAGCATTGTGTGGAAGCGCTCCCTAATACTCTTGCACTGCCATGGCCTGTATACGATCGATCTCCGGACTTCGCGCCACACTGGGTGATGACCTAACACCAACGCTGGTAGCACGCTATGCGTGGGCGTTTCATGCCATCCTGCCTGATGGACCCATCGTGGTTGGCCGAGACGGACGTCCGAGCGGTGCCTGGATTGAAGACATTGTCGTGGGAACACTTCGCGCATGCGGACGCCGCGTTGTGGTGCTTGGCATGGCAACAACACCAACCGTTCAGCTATTGACAGAACACTCTGAAGCCGTTGGCGGCATTGCCATCACGGCTTCCCATAATCCAGCTCCATGGAACGGACTCAAGTTCTTGGATGCAGGGGGCGTATTCCTTGATGCCGATGCCAATGTCAAACTTTGGCAGGCAGTGGATTCGGCAATGCCGAGCCCCCTTCCGTCAGAACAGCAACACGGCAGCGTTGAGCATCGCACCGATGCCGATGCATTTCATGTCGAACGCGTACTGTCCATCCCTGCCGCACAGACAGCACCGCGTGCGGCTGGTGATACGGTCGTCGTTGACGCCGTGAACTGCTCTGCTTCGCAAGCAGCGCCTCTCTTGCTCGAGAAGCTCGGATACAACGTTGTGAAGCTCTATTGTGACGCATCGGGCAACTTCCCGCACACCCCCGAGCCCCTTACCGAAAACCTTACGGATCTGGGCAACGCCGTGCGCGCATATAGCGCTGCATTTGGCGTTGCAATCGATCCCGATGGAGACCGACTTGTGCTCTTTGATGAGCATGGCAACCCCATAGGTGAAGAGCGCACGATTGCTCTCGCAACAAAGGCCGTTCTCGACAGTGGTGAACGGGGCGATGTGGTTGTAAACTTTTCTACGACACGAGTTGTGGATGATATAGCCGCATCGTACGGAGTTACGTGTCACCGCGCACCCGTTGGCGAGATCAACGTTGTCCGCACGATACAGTCAACGCATGCCGTGATCGGCGGCGAAGGCTCAGGCGGTGTGATCTACCCTGCGTGCCACTCCGGACGTGACAGCCTGGTGGGCATTGGCGTGATCTCCTCGTATCTGCGCTCGCGCGGGCTAACGATGTCTCAAGCATGCGCTGAGCTTCCGTCGTATGCCATGATCAAGACGAAGTTTCCGCTGGAGAATCGTGAAGCATTTTCTGCATCGTTCGGCATCATCGCAGCGTCGTTTCCTGAGGCAAGTATTTCCACGCTTGACGGCGTGTTTATCGGGATGGCAGACCGTTGGGTGCACGTACGCGCATCGAACACCGAGCCCATTGCGCGTGTGATTGCAGAGGCCCCAACAGCCGAGCAGGCGCAGGAACTTATTCACCGCGTAACAGCCTTGATCAACGGGTAACATGACACCATCGCAAATCGCCACTGTGCTACGATCAAGTCTGCATACATGTCTTCAGCAGCTTACCTCAGATGCTGCCAAGGGGCTTGCAGTAGAGGAATACACAAGCGTAGAGGGTACATTCTATGTGTTAAAGCAGAGCAATGGCAGCACACTTGCAGTTGTCGATGCAATCTCGCCCACAGAGAGTCCATTTGACGACGTACCGCGTGATAAACTGCGTTCTGTTGCTGCTCGCGTTCTAGCACCATATTTCATTCTGACAAATTTTCGACGTGTTGTAACGTATCGCACAGAAGCCGTAACGGAGCGCCTCCATGATGAGGAACAAGTTGTGGGCTGGCATCAAGCTGGAGACGTTCGAGCAATCGACGATCTAGGTAGCTCTGGCTCTCAATTAAACCTTGTTACTGCTTTGTCAGCTGCCATGAACTGGCTCAGCATCGAATCAGCAATGCCTGCCGATCAACATGTTCGCGATGCATCAGCCTTTTTCTCGGAACGTGTCTTGTCGATGTTCGATGACTTAACGTCGTGCACCGAAACGCATCCAGAGCAACGTGAGGCAACACTTCGTCTCGGTACGAGCATACTTGC
Source organism: Ignavibacteria bacterium (assembly GCA_016873895.1). Taxonomy (GTDB): domain Bacteria; phylum Bacteroidota; class Ignavibacteria; order Kapaibacteriales; family Kapaibacteriaceae; genus UBA10438. Next base: position 4,505 of record VGVV01000007.1, on the reverse strand, counting down.
CTACGTCTTGATGCATGTTCGCAATGCACATACCTTTGACCGGCTAGCTATCCCATATGGCACGCGCAGCGCCGATCTGATGTTGGACCTCATGGGGGCGTACTTCCGGCAGGCGCGTCGCAAAGGGTATGCCATGCTACCCGAGAGCGTAAGTGATGTAAAAGTGATCCCCGAGCGACAGGAAATCTTCAGGATGACTCTTGCAGATTTAATCCACTTCCTGCACAGATTCGATCCAGAGCGGCTAACAGATCATGAACTTCATCGGGCTGTAGACGCAATACTACAGCGCTGTGCGCGCATTGCGCGAACATCTGTACCAACAATTGATGCTCTGGACTTAGCATTGCGAGCGGTTGTGCACGTGCGAGAACGCACACCAGAACGCATTACCATGCTCGAGATTGGTCAGACGCAGGGACTTGCTAGTGTACGCCAGATGCTTATGCTTCAGGGATCTTCATGTGACGCCCGCGTCTATGCACGTACATCAGAAGATGAGCGTTCGATTGTGCTGCGTTCGTCTGGAAGATTGGATGCGGCTACTGATGTACAGATACTGCGCGAGCCATCATCACTCAAGCGTCCGTGGGACCTAGTTGTTGCTACATCTGCGGATCTCACAGAACGTCATCGTATCAAACTACTCCTCGAGCGCATGCCGATGGCAGACGATGGCTGTGTTGTCTTGTTCTTGCCACTGTCTGCATTGCACGACGAACGTTATGCAGGTATCAGACTTGCACTAGCCTCAAGATTTGCCATTGAATGGGTAATGATGAGCGATGTAGAAGCACTTGCAGAACCTGATTCAGGAGTATGCTGCATTATCGCTCGTAACAAGCACGTCGATCGTGATGCAGCATTGGCTCGATTTGTCTACCTGCGCAGACCAATTGCTGCATTCTTCCCCTCTTCGAAAGCATCGCGAGATCTCGAACAGGCACGACTAAAGTCACTCGATGCGTTTGTTGCCTATCTCGATGCATCCGATCTCGGCAAGCTCAATGATGAAGCTGTCGTACGCATGGTACCTCAGTCGCTGTTAATAGAGACCATTTCATGGGAAGATTTCCTAGTACCACCAGACGTGCTCTCCTCTATCCTGCGCAAGACACTACATCGCATGAGCCCCCTATCCTCGATTGCTGATGTTGGAGGGGGCTTGCGCACAGGCGCTAATGAGATCTTTGCGCCGGATACACATGACATCGCAACAAACAATCTCGAGTCTGAATATTGGCAGCGTGTTCGTGAGAACGGCTCTACAGTAGACGCAACGATCTTAACCTCGGCTGATGATATAGACTCTATCATGGGCTTGCCAAGCTCTGATAGACGGCTACTATTGCTACCGGCTGATCGCACTGCTATGAGTGGCACTAACGTGCTCACACGAATAGAGCGTGCAGAGCGCGAGGGTGTACACCTGCGGTCGAGCATACGTAATCGCGATGCATGGTGGCACTTGGCAGCGCCTGCGATACCACACCTGATCATTCCGAAGCAACAGCGCGAGCGCTGGATCGTACACTTGAACACCGTTGAAGCATATGCTACCGACGCATTCATTGGCATCACGCTTCATGATGAACAATTGCGCGATGGTGTAGCCATCTGGATGAACTCAACGCTTGGCTTGTTCTTTAGCGAGCTGATGCGTTTGAATGATAATGTTGCTGACATTACCGTTCGAGACGCACAAGAGTTTCCCATCCCTGATCGTGAAGTACTGGACGTACTTCTTGATGCGGGTATTCAGCAACTTGCCAGACGTCCGATATCAACGCTCGTCGATGAGTTCGGTGCGGCATCATCTGATACCATTCGCCCAGAGACGGTTCGCCGAGACCGGCGAAAGCTAGATGCGATGCTCATGCGAGACATTTTTGGACTCTCAGATGAAGAGCAACGTTGGATCTATCGATTCACCTACGGTTGGTGGGACAGGCCGTCGAATGTTCGTCACCTAACCAATAGTGTAGCGTACCAACTTGAGCGAGAGCACAAACTGCGTCCGCTAGCTGCATGGTATACCCCATACATCGAACAACTTCCGCAAGCCAACCGACGTGTCTTTGTGCTCGATTCTGGCATTACCCGTGCCGAAGTAGACGGCACAATGTTCGGATGGAGAGTCAAGACGTGGAAGGGGGCCCGACCCGATATCGTTCTCGACTGCGACTCACAAGAACAGGCAGAGTGCCTAGCGCTTCTGGCAGGTCTTGGTAAAGTGCACGTAGAGATACCCAGTGATGCAATCTTGATCAACGAGATTCTGCCGAAGCTACGTCACTTCTCAGCGGACCTTCAGCAGCATCTTACCCAACGCACAAGCCCCTTCCCAGAAGACTTGCGTCCAGCTCTTGAGAGAGCTGTGCGCATAATGATGATACAGACCTAATGAGTAGTTGAGTGACGAGATAACCTGCTAACCGGAGTCAAGTAAAATGCTTGTGTTCATTGCCATAGTGTCAGCAATAACAATGTTGCTTACGGTCTTGTCGAGCCTTGTGATCATCAAGCGTATAAAACGGACTCAAAGCAAACTGACCGACAACACAAAGCGCTGGGCAATCTCGGCACTTTCCAGCGTCGAAACTCGACTACGCTATCAATCAGATCTTTCTGATCCTGGGAACAACAACTTCATTGTTCTTGCCACGCGAGATCGAGCGCGGCTATTTCAGGCAACGGTTCGGTCGATAAAGATGCACGAGCCAGATGCGAAAGTTATTGTCGTGGACGTAGGTAGTAGCGACAATACGGCTAGCATAATTAGCAGTCTCTTCGACGAGGGACTTGTTTTTGCAAGCATCAGACATCAGATAGATACTGTTCCACAATGGCAAAAGGGCTATGCTATTCACGAAGCTTGGCGAATGTGCGCACTAATGAATCCACATAGCATTACAGTAATTGATGATGACATGCTTGTAACGCAGCCATTTCTCACCAAATGCATGCACTTGTGTACCGAGGATTCTCGCATTAAGGTTGTGGCGCTGCATAGAGACCAGTTACAAGAGCGAAATCACCCAAGTACAGACCAGATGCATTTTGACGGTCAAACTATTCAGTTAGGCAAGACCTTCAACGGGGCTGCTTTTTACATGCCATTTGAAACGCTAAGACAATGGGGCCCACCACCGATTGACGAGGGAATCAACGACTACAGCGTTGAGGATTGGTATTACTCACGTGCTCTTCACGCACCTGACTCCTTTGCTGCATTTCTTTCTTGCGTCAGCGAACAGAACAATGTCGTCTCACTGCGAGAAGCAGAGGAATAGCGTTAAGACTGCAGAATACCTGCTCTCTTTGGGTGAACCTGGTTTCCCGCTTTCGCGGGAAAGACGTTCTATCGCGGCAACGACGAGACGTACCTCGTACCCAGTACCTCGTACCTAGTACCTTGTCCCTATCTCAACGTATACTCCTTCATCTCTTCGATGTGCCCGCCTCGCTTAGTGCCAAACCACTCCTGCGATGGAGTAACTCTGCGAATGACGGTTCCGAGTGAAGGGGCAAACCACACATATGTAACTGCGCGCATATCAGATTCGATGGACTCGTTACCCTTGACGATGATTGAGTACGAGATTTTAAACTCGTATGCAGTAACTGATGTACCGTTGATCGGGAAGCTCTGCAGCGTCATGCGTTCTGCAGTAATGGACTTACCTGTCTCGTAGACAACGCCGTTGTTTGTGGTCTTATCACTGGTAAACACCGAACTCGGCACGCCGGATGAATATGGAAGGCGGATCCATGCGGTGTTGAAGAAGGCATCCTGCATGCCACCAACGCGCATTTGCACATCGTTGTATTGGTCGATGCGATAGTTGGCTGTATCAGCCCCTTGCACAACCCACACACCTGTTGAATTATCGACAACAGCATTTGTTGCAATTACGCTTTCGACGCGCTCTTTTTCGGTACCGGGCGACTTTGTGCCGTTGTCGTCGGTATCGTAGGTGCTGTAGGTAAAAGTGCTCCCTGTGCTGGGAACCTTATATGATACTGGTATATTGTCTGGTGATGTTGTGTCGGAGCAAGATGCGAGAACCAACACAGCGACGAGTGAAAGAAGGAAATGTTGCATGGAACGCAAGATATGAACAGTCGGCCTTCTCAGATATGGAGCACTATTCACTATTTTTCTCACTTGACAGAAGTCCTAAAACGTCGATTTCACAATCAAGACCGCATGAAAACATCCATTACCAAGCTGATTCCTGTCTCACTGTGCGTAACAGTCGCACTCCTGCTCACAAATTGTAGTGATCGAATCGTCGATGGACTGCTACGTCCCGGATTTCCACAAAACGGTGAGGTCTTCATCGACGATTTCACGAGTGACCTCATTTATGCTGCCTTCGGTGGATCCGATGTTAAGGCGTTTCAGGTGGATTATGCTACTACGCACAACAGTTCCAAAGCATCTATGCGATTTGAAGTACCCGATGCGAATAGTCCACAAGGAGCTTATGCAGGGGGCGCGT
>VGVV01000006.1 GCA_016873895.1 Ignavibacteria bacterium | reverse complement strand
CCTGCTCGAGTCCCACACCGCCATAGATCTTGCGCCATCTGTAGTACGTTGCTTCCGTGATCTTCTGATCTCGGCAAAAGGCATCAATAGTGCCTCCCTTCGATACGATCACCTCAGCTGCTCGCAGGATCCCTATGATCTGCTCTTCTGTATGATGCTTGCGTCCCATACCTCGCTCCTTTCGACCACCAAACTATCATTTCAGTTGGTAGTATTTTGGGGGAGCACGTCACGATGACACTTGAAGGGTGTCCAGACGTCCCTTTGGTTTGGGACGTCTGGAACCCGTTCACCATCATCAAAAAGTGTAGTCCTAAAAGTGTAGTCTTTTTTCTGTTTTCTGTCCTCGTAAGTCCTTACAAACAAGGAAAACGGGTCAAACAGAAAGACCCTCTGAATCCTTACGGTTTCAAAGGGTCTAACATCGTTATTATCCAACCACTTGACGTGGTTTCCCGTGTGGTCGGGGAGGATACACGAGTGGTTCGGGAGGATATATGTGTGGTCAGGGAGGGAATTGAACCCCCGACACGAGGATTTTCAGTCCTCTGCTCTACCAACTGAGCTACCTGACCGGCTGTGTTGGGCCACGAATATAGCAAAGTGACTGGAAATGACCCACATCCTTGTTTTTTAGGGTCTCTACCTCCTAAAATGTAAGGTTCGGATGCGGCATCTGTCACGTTTGCATACCTCAATGGCACTATAGAGTGAACTTCAAAAGGAATCACTCTATGTCAAATCAAAACAAGGGGCTTCTGCCTGTCAGAACATCCGTACGCCTTCGAGAGCGCAACTACTCTGCTCCAGTAGCCTACTTCGTCACCGTTCTGGCCTATTATCACCAGCCGATCTTCTCGGAGATTCAAGAGGCCCGGGTCCATTTACTCGATGTTGGCAACATCGTTCAAGATGAGTGGCTTAAAACACCGTTGGTACGACCATACGTATCGGTTGATTCAGAACTTCTCGTTTGCATGCCAGATCACGTACATGGTGTGATATGGATTCTCAACGAGCATGGAGAGCGCATACTTAGCGCCTTTGCAGATGCAGACACGGTCTGTTCACCTGGATACCAACAACAGAGTATAGGTTCAATTTTAAGCCATATCAAGGCACAGGTCACTCGAAGAGTCAGGGGCAATTGGGGCCTCCCATCCTTGAAGATATGGCAACGCAACTACCATGAGTCTGTCATCCGCAACTCCACCCATCTCGCAAACATCACCCGCTATATCCAAAACAACCCCTCACGCTGGCAGCAGAGACTGTAAGGGCGAGCCACCGGCTCGCCCCTACAAACCGGTTACCACGGTGTCCAGGCGAAATTCACAATGGGAACCAATACGCCCCTTGGAAGAAGGCCGAGACCGAAATCGTATGTAAGCTGGTTGTTGGTCTGGCGCAAGCCAACAAAGAGGCCGGATTGGGCGGGACGCGAGATGTCTGCTCCCCAGAGTTCGCCAAGGAGGTGTACATCGTGCAGCTCGGGAAATCGTACATCCATCATTAACGCAACGCCAAGCGTGCCATTGATGTAGGGAAATTGAAATCGGCTGGCCAAGGTACCAGAACTGATTGTATAAACTTCTTTACCAACGGCTTTCCAATGCAACAGCGTGGTTAAGCGCGTTCGCTTACCGGTAAATGTTGCCGCACCGTATATGTGACCAATAAAGTTTACGTCGTTCACCCACGATGCGTTAAAGCCCACTGCATAAAATTGCTTGCCCCCTTCAACGAGTCCGTTCTCAGCTTCGTAAATCGTGCTCTTGATGTTCACAAGCGAGAACTGATTCTCTGCACCTATACCCGGAATGATCGTACGCCCAGCTACAACATTCAGATACGGTGTGTAACCAAAACCAATGGTGGGCATAACGGCCTCGGTAACACCGATGTAGGCGTCGTTGCCAATGGGCTCTGCATTGGGTATGATCAAACCCCTACTGTCTGCCCGATAACTGTCTGCATACAAGCCAATCCAGGCAATGTTCACTTCGTATATCTGTATGCGACCATTGATCGTTGTGAGCTCTATGTAATGCCCCTTGCCATCTTCCTTTACCTGCGTAGACAAGCCAGACAAGACGTCTCCGTTCGTAGTACGCACATAGTAGATAAGCTCGGGATCTGGGTCAAAGCTGTCTAATGGATAGTTGTCTCCAGCGCTAGCAAAGATGCCAAGTGATGCTGCACAAAGAACAAGCAGGCATACCAATACTCGGTGAAGGGGGCTCATGCTGCGCTACTTTCTGTTGAGAATGCGAGCTGACCGCAGGCGGCGTCGATGTCTTCGCCAGAAGATGATCGTATAAATACGTTTACATCGTCGTTGCGGAGCTCACGTATGAACCACTCGAATTTCTCACGTGAAGACGGACGTAGCTCCTTGGCAAAACCCTGTGGCTGCGTAAAGTCGATGTCGTGAAATGGTATCACATTTACCTTCGTAGGCATCCTGCGCGCTAGCTTGCCTAGCCTTCGCACGTCTTCGATGCTATCGTTAAAACCGTCGAATAAGATGTACTCATACGTCACGCTCTTACGTGTCTTACGGTAATAGTACTCCAGCGACTCAATAAGCTCTGGAAGTTTGTACTTCTTTGCAATTGGCATCAACTCAGCACGCCTCTCCTGCGTAGTTGCATGTAGCGAAAGCGCAAGCTTGATGATACGTCCCTCATCGGCCATGCGGATGATACCGGGGATAACGCCTGCTGTAGAGAGGGTAACTCGACGCGGGGCAACCATCTTCGTGCGCTGGTCGGTAAAGATCTCCGTGGCCAGCATCACGTTCTCATAGTTATTCATCGGCTCGCCCATGCCCATAAAGACGATGTTCGTGATGGGCTTCGATGAATGCTTCTGAGCCTCAAGAAACTGATCTACAATCTCTCCCGAGCTAAGATTACGGGTTAACTTGAGCGATGCTGTTGCGCAGAAGACACAGCCCAGATTGCAGCCCACTTGTGTTGAGACGCAGAGTGTAAGCCTGCGCGGCTGACCATCCTGCTCGACCATCTCACTAGGAATAAGTACGCTCTCTACCGATCTGCCATCCCAAAGGTCGAATAAGAACTTCTTCGTGCCGTCCTGCGAATGCTGAAGAGTCTTAAGCTGCACACTTTGCGTACGGAACTCGGAATTAAGCTTCTCACGCAACGGTTGTGGCAGAAGCACCATGTCTTCGCATCCAGCTACCCGCTGGATGTACATAGCGTCGTAAACCTGTTTAGCACGGTATTTACGCTCTCCATGCTCTAAAAACAGGTTTTCGAGCTCTGGAAGGGTGCGCCCCTTAAGCTCTATCGGACCCGATACGATATCGCGCTGTGCTGTTGCCATACCGGGCAAAACTACTTACTTCTAGGCTTTATGTGGAAAAGTAGCCCGCTGTTACATTGGTTTATAAAATATTTTGCCACTTATAGGATGCTCCGGGAACTGAATCCTAGTCGTGACGGTTCCCATTATACCATTTATTAACGGAGGTTCACGATGACCAATGTTCTACGCACTGCACTGTGGGTGCTGACTGTACTCTGCCTTGGTTCTTCGACAGCGTTTGCTGCCGACGGAAATCTTGCTGCCGGTGACTATATCGGCTTTACGTTCTTCACTGGCTATATGGCCATGTTTGCTGCTTCTGTGTTCTTTTTCTTCGAACGCGGACGTGTAGCAGATAAGTGGAAGACGTCGCTTCTCATTTCTGGCTTGATCACTATGATCGCAGCTGTGCACTATTTCTACATGCGTGGCGTGTGGTTGGAGACGGGAACATCGCCAACGCAGTTCCGTTATATCGACTGGACACTTACTGTTCCTTTGATGTGCGTAGAATTCTACATGCTTCTGCGTCCAGCTGGCGCATCATCTGGTATGATGTGGCGTTTGATCGCATCGTCTGTATTGATGCTCGTTGCTGGCTACATGGGCGAAGCAGTACAGCCACAAAGCAATGTGATGTGGGGCGTTATCTCTACAATCGGTTGGGCTGGTATCATCTATGAAATCTTCGTAGGCGAAGGCAAGAAAGTTGCCGCTGCTTCTGGCAACGCCACAGTCCAGGCTGCCTTTAATCAACTTAGCAAGTTCGCACTTATAGGCTGGGCAATCTATCCAATTGGTTACATGCTCCTGCCGGGCAACCTGCTTGCAGGTATTGCACCACCATCAAACATGGATCTGATCTACAACATCGGTGATGCCGTGAACAAGATTGGCTTTGGTTTGGTTGTATACGCTATGGCAATCAAGGACACAGAAAGGTAAACATCCTTCCCGGTTTACAGATTCAAGCGCATCTGCCGTCATAGCATGGTAGATGCGCTTGTTGCTATAGAGCTACTAAGCGCAACACCCATGCCGTTGCAACCAAACGCAACAACTATGCTTGGGGAAACACGTCCAACGTATGGCTGCTTCGAAGTTGTGAATGCCATCGTGCCAGCCCATCGATATGCAATTGCAATTTCTTGGTGCTCTGGTAGGATCAGATCTCGCAGCATAGATTCGAGAGCAGACTGGATCGGCTCGGTAGTTTCATGAGATGTTGTAGTCTCTGCTTCAAAATCAAGGTTGCGTCCGCCCCCTAACAAAACCCGATCGCCGAGATTCCTGAAATAATAGAAGCCTTCATCGAAGTGAAAAGAACCACGCAAAGCAAGATTTCTAAGTGGTTCGGTAACGAGCACCTGGCCCCGACCAGGACGTATAGCTGGCATATGACTACTGGCTACTAAGCCTGGTATCCAAGCATTCGTAGCAAGAACAACCTGCTGTGCTGTAATCGTATGCGCATTGTGATGCGTGCGAACATGCACGTTAACACAACCTCCTGTATCATCAACCTCGACAACTTCTGCGCCAGTGCGAATATCGATACCATTGTACGAGGCAATGTTCCAGAGCGACCGCACAAGCTTACCCGAATCTAGTGTTGCCTCGAAGGGAGTACGCACCAGTGTAGTTACCGCACTACTAAATCCATAGGCACGAATAAGATCATTACGAATTGCGAATGCGTTGTTGCCCAGAATAGGAGCTATACAGTCGTTTACTTCTTCGATACGTGCAAGAGCTGGATGGTTATCACAAAAAATCTCGTGTCCACCATCATCCTGATAGCCAATGTCTGCCCCCTTGCAACGAGCCCGTAACAGGGCTAATCCATCGATACGTTGCTGAACAATATCGCGAGCACGATCTGCACCCATTAAGTCGATATCTGAAGCAATCTCGCTTACCGAGCCAAAGCAGGCAAAACCGGCATTCCTCGTAGAGGCACCGCTTGGAACGAGTCCGCGCTCAAGTACTACTACTTTTTTTCCGAGGTTGTTTTCAATGAAACTTATAGCCGTGGATATCCCTACAAGACCACCACCTATAACAACAAGATCTGCCTCGAGCCAGCTAGTTTGCTCCCAGAAAGATTGCATTTGCAAACATACATTTGTAACTCATTTACTGCGGGCGGTTTCTTGCAGTGCAGACAACAACAGTGGATTCCATGCACGTACTTATGTCAGATGAAGAGCTCTTTGTGCTGGTTCGTGACCATAACGACGAACAGGCCTATCGGAGCCTCTTTAAGCGATACGACAAACGTCTATACGCATACTGTCTGCGTGCCCTTGGTAGCCACGACGAAGCACAAGATATGTTTCAGACCATTTCGCTAACGGTGTACGATAAGCGAAACTCGTTTTCCGACGGTTCTTTTGCGGCGTGGTTGTTTACAATTGCTCGCAACTATTGTCTAAAGGCTCTGCGTGGTCGTAAGAACACCTTGGAGTACTCAGACGAAATGATGCCTCCCGAGGAACGTGAACGTCATAGCAGCGACTTCATGTTGAAGCAGGCCTTGCACAATGCAATTGCCAAACTTCCCGAGGAGTTTCGAGAGGCACTTGAGATGAAGTACTTTGATGACCTGCCCTATGAGGACATCGCAAAGGCCAATGGTATCAGTGTTTCGCTGGCCAAGGTGCGTGTGTTCCGAGCTAAAAAAATGATACAAGAAGAAATGTCAACGATTATCAGTGAACTACGATGACGAATCAAGAATTGCTCCAAGGCTTCCTTGATCGCACACTTAGTGAAGATCAATTGATCGAATTCAATAAGCGGCAAATCGAGTCGCCCGAGTTCGCACAGGAAGTACGCGAAATGCTTACCGTAGAGGGTCTCCTCGCCGAGTCGGCACCAACCGTTCGATATCCTTTTGATTTTCTCGCACGTGTCGAATCTTCGGTGGCCGCAAAAGTTGTTGCCGGTGCCGCAGCTGCAGGTATACTTAGTACACTTACAAAGAGTGTATGGGCATGGCTAGCCGGAAGTGCAGCCATTGCCGTAACGGGTGGTGCCGTGTACTATGCAACACAAAACAATGCCGAACCAGCCAGCTCGCCTGCGCCTGCACCAACAGGTAAACAAGCTGAATCTGTTCCGGCCCCAGTTGCGCAGCCCGAAGCACCTGTGCTAGTTCCAGTTGCTACTGAGCCATCAACGGTGAAGGAAGTTACGCGAGTGGATGTAGACGCAAAGGTAACGACAACAAATTCTGTTGTAGAGCAACTCAGAGCAGATTACGAGTCATGTGCAATCGGTAAAGATCCAATTCGCTGCAGTCAGCTTGCACTGCAACTCGGACGCCGCTACCGTCAGAATGGTCAAGGGGCTGATGCGCAAAAGTATTTACAGGCAGCCTTCGACAATGCACGCTCTGCCCGCCTAGCACAGTTCGAAGTAGATGCTTTGGGCGAACTTGGCCTTCTCGCTAAATCACGAGGCAATGCAGCCGAGGCAAAGGACTTCTTTACACGAGCCATCGAACGTGCTACTTCTGCTCAGATATCCCCTTCTAAGTGGCAGTCTGAGATCGAAAAGTTGTAATGATCGGCTACGATATGCTTCAAGCGTGCATTCTCAGTTTCCAAGTCTTTAATGCGGAGAATTTAACTGACTTCCATTCCGCCATATTTGGCTTTCCAGTTATACAAGGTGGGTTTGCTAATGCCATGTTCACGGCAGTTGTATTAGACGGTTATGAACGCTTTATGTCATTGTAGAATGGTGACTATTTGCGTCTAGGTATATCGTATCTTCTTCGTACTTTTTTCGGAGAATGAGAGAATACTCTCTCATTATGACGGTGCTATTTTCGGAGCTGCGTGCAGTTTGAAGTAATAATTCTATTAAAGGTCATTATCGCAGTGAGAGATAACATATATAGCCATTTAAAAGCATATAAAACAATGCAGGTAATGATATCCAGATACTATCGCCAAAATAAATCCTGACAATAAATCCACATAACATTAATAAGGCTAGGCCTAAAGATGAAATCGTTAAAAGAGGATTATATTTTAATCCAATCATTAAACCTAGCGCACCTAAAAGCTCTAAAAATATAACCAATAAACCAAATTGCTCTAATTCAAATCTCTTAAAATCATTCTGCAAATTATCTGTGACGAAATACATCACAACATATAAAAAGAAAGATATACTTGAGAACAATGTACATACTATGGTAGCATTCATTATTTATTAATCGTTGTGTATGCTAAAAAAGCGCACAAAATGAGAAAAACAAACGAAGGTACTCTTCTTACAAATGGGTTATGCGCTTTATAATGAAAATACTGAGCAGACATCATAAATATGCCCATTAATAGAGATGATACTTGTACAAAAGATGGATACCAAACACCAGCTATCAATAATGTGGCTAAGGCTATTTTAGATGCACCTACAAAACTTCTCATTAAATCACTTAAACCAAATTGCTTAAACTCCTTAATGATATTGTCAAATCTAAATACCCATACAAATAATACAGATATTCCAACTACTAATTGTGCTACCTTGATTATATTTTCCATAACTATACTTCTTATAACTTTACAAATAGTGCATTGTTTACAATGACCCGTTTTTTAGTGTGGGTTCTGGTCTCCACAAATACTATATACACTCAACCTACAACAATTATTCGTCATTTACTGCTTATTATTTCATTATGACAAATGGAAGCGTTTCTCTGCTACTAATATTGTGTGACCTCCCCCCAGAAAAGTGAAGCGGTTAAAAGTAGAGTTTTTTTGGGGGGAGGTCACAGTCACTACCACTCCATCCCCAAATCATCAATCTCTTTCATCAGACGAGCTGTCTCGGTGAGGGCGATGATGATATGTTGATAATGATTGATGTCCTCGAAATTGAGGGTGCGATCTTTTCTATCCTTGAGCCATTTTTGAGCGGGTTGATAACCGCTGATATAGAATTCCCATGTGATGTGAGGGACATTTGAGAAATATTGTGACTCATTGATATACACCTTCCCATCCTCATAGCGAATTTTACCCATTTGATTCGTTCCGGCTATTGGATATTGTGGAATTCTATGCTCAATTAGCGGACTTTCAAGGAGGTGTAATTCCCGTATGGCTTTACCCTTTTCCACCAATTTCCAAAATGAATCCGCATCCTTTGGATATGGAACTCTCAGGAAATCAATCTTGAGGAATTCCTTATACTTCTCACGATATGCGGGTGAATGAAGAACCGCATAGATATAATCCAAAAGATCTATTGGGGCGAAGGTGGTCTTCTCTTGACCTATGGAATATTCTATGGGCTCATTGGTGAAATCAAGTCCTAGACCTTCGGCTATTTGTTTGACGATTGCAGGGTTGAAGTTTGGGGTGCGAATATGATTCGCGTTATAAAAACGAGTGTTCACAACGCCCTAGGTTGTGTGTGTGTTGGAGAGCGTCAGCCGGTCTACGGTTTGCGCTCTTCTTGTATATACACCTTAGCGCCTTGCTCATACAGCCCAACTTCAGTGGCTTGAAGTCCTGTAGTAACCCATGCAGGTGCCCCGATAACACGTTGTCTTGATGTTACGGTAGTTTGTTGCTGTATAGGCGTGCTGCGTGCAATGCGCAATGTTTCGGATCTGTGCAGTTCTGTTGCTCTCTCAGACGGACGCAGAACTTTGGATGTTAACTGCATCGAGACCGGCTCGCTTTGTGTTGTTGTACCTTCCGCATCCTGCAGATGCAGCACAAACGATACAGGTGTTTTCATTGCACCATCAGCCAGCATCACGTCGTTAAGATTGATTGTTACATCGTGCAATTCTGATGTGCTATCTGGTATCGAAGCAATCTCACTGGCCCCCTGCCGAATACCAATACTCCATGTTGTAATACCTACCTCGCTAATTGCATCAGGTGTTATCTGTACGGTCGGTAGCCGTGCCTCCACTATACGCACCTGTCCCTCCAGCGGAAGTAACAGCTTTCCTGTTGGATCCGAAATCACAACACTACCAGCTACCACCGATGTGTCTTTCTCTAGCAGGCCCATGTATGGAGGAACGATTGTAATCCGTGATGATCGCACGCCAAAACGCGATTCTAGATACGACTGCACGGCAAGCATGCGCGCATTGCCCAGTGCCGTATCTGCGCACGACACATACAGTTGAAGTGTGCACGTACTCTGCTTTTGCGAGCGCATACGCGACCCAACAATGTTCAATAGGTGATAGTGCCAATGCTCCTTTGATGCAAGCAACGCATGTTCTTGAAATGAGGATGCTTTCTCAGGTGCAAGCTGAATGTACCTATCCGGTATATCACTCGAGAGTGTGTCAAAGACAACAAATGGTACAATTGGTACTTGTCGCTTTGCAGCAACACGTGTAGCTGTAAGCTTAGCCTTATCCGTGATGCCTCCGTCTTCGTCTACAAACTGGAGGGAGACGGAGCCCCGTAACACACTTGGCGGCTTCGGCAACACCGTGCGATATGTTTCACGCACTCGCCGATACGTTCGCTGATTATCTGTAACAGTGTCTACAACAACACTCTGTAGATCCGTAGAGGTTGTCTGTATGCTGAGACGTAACTCGACTACTGTATCACGTGCGAAAACCGTTTCTATCGATTCGGGCGCGCGATTCATTGTATCCGTCGCTAACGAGACGGGGTACATCGTATCCGGCTGAATTGGGACACGCATCGTATCTGTGGGAGCTTCATTAAATGCGATGCGAATCCCAAGGCTGGCATCCAGGCCAGCCATCATAAAAGCACCATCCGTGGTCATACTAACAAGTGCCTGCTGGTATCCAACACGCGGCTGCAACATGATCGTGCGTGAGGCGTTCATTGGAACATCGGCAAGAGCATGCACTGCTAACGACGGTACAATGATGCGTGCATTGGCAATCTTACCACGGCCTGTAATCTGCTCAAGTTGTCCATCTACAAACGGAAGCCCTACAGGATCTGTAAACCGCATAACCTGAGTATACCGTGGATCACCAACGACGTTGAGCGATAAACTTGTTTGTAGTGTGAACCACGAAAGGGGCTTGTATTGCGCTCGTGGTGCAACCGATACGATATTGAATTTTGCATCTATGTCATGACGCAGTGTTGCTATGTATAGTCCGCCCCCTTGAAGTGCTATCGGTGCGCGCTCCTCGGCCGCATACATCATTGTTATGGGTGTATAGCTAAGGCCGAGACCAAAGGTGATGTTGCCGAGCGTATAGAGGTTGGTGCCAATACCTATTGTGGTAGTAGAAACCGAGGATGTACCATCGAAGCGTATACTTTGCGGACTGGGTATTCCAGAAACATCGGCAAAAGAGTTTGTTGGAAGCCATACAACACCTCCACCATACACGTCTATAACCTGTGCCGAAAGCTTTGGCACAAACACGTATAGGCAGGCAACAATGTATACAATAGCTCTCAACAGATGTTGCGGCATGGGAATCACTTCACAACAAATAATCTAACGATGCTATTGATCATGTTTCCTAAGATGCTTTCTGCAGCACATCTCGCATAGTATGTTCCAGGACTTAGGACAACATCGGCACTACCAGACGACGCAATGGTAAAGTCTCGTTTGCCACTTTTCAACAGCGATGAAAGGTCGGCACGTACTGCTCCTATAGCATCAATGATCACAAGAGAGGCCGTTTCGCGGGGCAAGTCTCGCACACGCAACACCGCAGATGTCTCGATTGGATTAGGGTCTATGTCTAGCCTCATCAAATCTTGTAACGTGTTAACCAGTCGTGTACGTCCACCTGCGTATCGCCATGCATTGGTGATACGCAAGGTTGTAGATGTACCCTTCATCACAACTTCTTTACCAGCGTTGTCGGTGCAAACCACATCCGACATATCAAGTACAGTTGAGTCGGCATCACCCAGCGCAACAACAGCACGCAACGTAACAATCGTGTCGCCATCGCCATTGATTGTAGGGGGCTGAGCAATTATACCCGATGTAACAAGCACCTGCTTGTTATCAACAACAGATAACTTCTGATTCTGATCTAGAAGTGGAACAAATACCGTTGGGTTATAGGATATGCTACAGGTAAGAGATTGAAGCTGTGTTGGCTCGTCAACTGGATCTGATGTTCTTGCCTGTAGTGCAAGCAGTAAGGTATCACCAATGCGTGCATTTATGATTTCGGGACCCAGTGTTGCAGTCCATGTGTTAGGCCGTGATGCAGCGGCCACGTCTAGTATTATCGCTGTAGAGTCTACAGCGCGTCCATCCGAATGCTTTCTCAGAAGCATATAGATAGTCCTCTCGTCTACACGCTTCTGTGGATTTGCAGTAACTCCTACGTTCACCTGCTTCGTCTTACTTGGAACTGTAGGAGAGATGATCGAGGCCGATGTATAGCTCGATGCGGAGCGTGGTTCAACGTTGTACGTAAAGTTTGTTACATACAACTTCGCCGGTAGATCAATACTTACCGTCCTGTTTGCATAATCACCGGCGGTAAGATCGCGCAGGTTAACAACTGTGCTCTCGGGCATGACGTTGCCAATGCCGTTCATTTTTATGTACGCAGTATCCAGGTTGCGCCCCATGCGATCTCTTCGAATCAGACCTATGGTATCCAAAACCGTTCCAACCGCAGTGGGTGAGAATGCTACGACTATGGCCAGAGTATCAATGCCACGTCTCACCGGACCCTGTGGCGTTAGCATAATAAATGGTGGCTGCAACGAGCCTTGAAATGCAAATGTGAAATCATCATTTCGATTAACACGATAGAGCACTACCTGTTTTGCTGTATCGCCCGTCATCACATTTCCGAATTCTAGATTATCGGTACGTTGAATGCGAAATGCTGTACCAAAGAGACGAATGCGCACTACATCATAGAACTGTTGCCCCGTTGAAGGCGTCCGTTGCAGTATAATCTCATCACGGAAGTCGCCCTCGGATACTGGCTCGAACGCAACGCGGATTTCTATCTCGTTGCCACGCACTGTAAGGTCGTTACCATCGCTCATCAGTGTAAATGGTTGCGACGGGGCTTGCAGTACCTGGTAACTGCCACCAGGCGGTAGGCCCTCTACACTAGAGCGTAGCTCGCGCTTTGCTCCCACGGGGATGGGCGCAAAATTCATAACCTCTGTAAGCATCGGACTCTGCGCAAAGGCAGTAGATGCAAGAGAGGGTATGATGATTGCTAGAAACCAACAGTTCAGCATACGCGTAAAGGAAATTGGAATAACCATAGAACCCAAAGATCCAGGTTGAGTTACACAATACTACGGACCCTGTGCAGTTAGGATACAGGTCTTGTTGTTCCATTCTTGCTGCACCACCTTACCTGAACCACGAATGCGAACTTCATAGCCAGCAGCATGCAGCACGGTAATGGCCTTGCGGAGTGAAAAGCCCACAACAATCGGACGCTCTGCGTTGTTGGCCAGCACCTGAAACTCTGCACGTACTGATGAGCCCCGTTCTAGACGAGCTCCCTGTCCTGGGTTCTGGCGTATTACGAGCGGTCCAGAGCCATTGGTATCAAGCCCAAGCCCTATGCGTCGCAAGACTGAATCTGCAGTTGCATAGGACAGACCACGTATGTCTGGTACAACAACTGTATCCGAAACGCGAGATGCGGCAATCTTCTGCTGTACTGCAACATCTAGCTTGAGCATCGTCATGGTCTTCTGTACGATTCGACGAAAAATCGGAGCCGCTGTTTGTCCGCCATAGATACTCACAGTCGGACGGTCTAGCATCACAATCATCGCAACCCGCGGCTTATCGGCAGGATAATACCCCACAAATGACGCTGTGTAGTTCTTGCGGTCATACATTCCATTCGTTAGCTGCTGTGCCGTGCCCGTCTTGCCTGCTATACGCACACCAGGAATCGCGGCTTGTGTTGCCGTACCCCTCTCTACAACTCCTACGAGCATTTCTCGAAGTTGTTGTGCAGTCTGCTCGCGAATAACCTGACGCACCTTTTGTGGCGACAATTCCACCATTTCCTGGTCTTTGTCTCCCATTACTGCCTTAACAATGCGCGGCTGCATCAGAACACCATCGTTTGCAATAGCTGCATAGGCCGATAGCAACTGAAGAGCGGTTGCACTTACTTCATAACCAAAGGCCATATAGGTCTTTGTTGTCGGATCAAACTGATTCGGACGCTTGAGTACGCCGCGAACTTCACCTGGTAGATCGATTCCTGTTGGTATACCAAAACCAAAATCCCGTACGTACTTATAGTACACACGGTCATCTAGTCTGCGCGACAGCGAAGCAAATACCACATTGCTCGACTGTTCAAGAGCCCCCTGAAATGTTGTTCTCCCCACTGGATGGTCATCTTTAATCACGGCCCCACCGGGCATCTGCAACTGACCCGTGCCCCCGTCTACTGGATCGGTGCGGCCTACCTTACCTTCTTCGATGAGTGCTGCAGCCGTAATAGCCTTCATCGTAGATCCTGGTTCGTACTGATCTGTAACACCACGAATGCGAATTGCATCATCGGTTGCTTTATCTAACCTATTCGGATGGAACGATGGATACGAAGCCATCGCCAGAATGTCGCCCGTAGACGGTTCAATCGCGATCACCGTACCAGAGGTTGCACCATTCTCGTATACACCGCGGGCAAGCTCTTGTTCAACAACACGCTGCATTTCCAGGTCTACCGTAAGCTGAATATTCTTTCCATCAAGTGCAGCCTCGCGCTCGGGGTCAACCCCTGGACGCAGCTGCCCCTTGCCGTCACGCTGCATCACAACAAATCCGCTCTTGCCTTGCAGCAGTTCGTTGTATTGCAATTCGATTCCTGTAAGACCATTATTGTCTACATCTGTAGTACCGATTACCTGGGCTGCAATTGGGCCATGGGTAAACAATCTCTTGGGCTCTTTAACACGAATAAGTCCGCGAATCTTGATCGTATCCAGCACGGGAAACAGCACGGTATTAATGCCCCGCGCAAGCCACACGAAACGAGCTTTTGTAGAGCGGATCTTGTTAAGGTATACCGACGCCGGCTCTGAGCCAGTAGCTGCTAGCAGTTGCGCCACTAGTTCGGGTTGTTCAAGAATGGTAGGGTCTGCAGCAAACGACGTCATCTTCATCATCGTTGCTAGATCGCGTCCGTTTCTATCTAACAACCTGCCGCGCTCGGCACGCAGTGGTACCTTGCTTTCGTATTGCTTCTTTGCAAGATCACGATAGCGCGCACCCTCTATTACTTGAACAAAGAACAAGCGTCCGATAATCACTGTAAACGCAATCCCGAAGAATAGAACCAGGACGCCTGATTTCCATGCAATGGGATCTCGTTGTTGTACTTCGGTATTCATTTCGACGATTTGTCCTCGAGCACAACAGGTGCCTTGGGAGGGGGCATAAGATGAAGCCGCTCCTGCGCTAACCGCGTTATACGGTCGGCAGATTGCAATCTATATGTCTCTGTTTCTAACGTCTTGTTTACTGTCTTTAACGAATCCATACTGCGCTCGAGCATTTGTTTGCGCTCGAGAAGCTTCCGCACAGAAATAACATTGCTCACGTAGAGAATAGTGAAGCCTGCGCTTACGAACAACAAAACAAAAATACTCCATCTATTGAGCAGGTTGCGTTGTTGAACAATAACAACAGGCTCTGGCGTCTGTGGAGCGCTCTCTTCACTCATCAGCGCACCTCGGCTCCTGGGCCCACTTCGGCATTGCCTGGCTGAACAAGTGTAAGCACACCATCAGCATTCGAAGCTGCAAGAACCATACCCTGCGATTCATAACCCATCAGCTTGGCTGGCTTGAGATTTGCTACAACAACGATCGTTTTTCCAACAAGATCCTCCGGCGTGTAGTGCTTTGCTATCCCTGCCAATATCTGGCGCTTCTCGGTACCAAGATCTACCTGTAGCTTCAAGAGCTTCTCAGACTTAGCAATACGCTCTGCCTCTAGCACAACACCTGTGCGAAGCTTCACGTTTGTGAAATCATCAATGTCAATGGTGTCGTCTGCTACCGGCTCTACGTCGCCAAGCTTGGCTATCTCTTGTTCCACAGTTTCATTTTCAATCTTAGTAAATAAAATTACGGGTTCACCAAGGGGCTCACCACCCTGCAACACATGTTGTGAAGCACTCATCCAGACGTCAGACCCTACTAGCCCCTTGCCTGGCGCACCCGTGCATGTTGGGCCTCCGAGCATAGTCTGCATCTGCGCTGTTGCTTGTGGACAAAACGGCGCAAAGACAACAGCGAGCGTATTGATAGTTTGCAGGCATACATTCATCGTTGCCGCGCAGTCGTCTTGATTCTCTTTAATGCTCTTCCACGGAGCCTTGTCGTTGAAATACTTGTTGGCCGCACGAGCAATGTTCATCGCGTCTGTTGCGGCATCTCGAAATCGATAGTCGTCTAGGTTCTTTGCAACAGCGGCAAGTCCCGAAGCAATCGAATCAGCAAGAAGCTGCTCGTGTTCGCCAGGTTCATAACCCGTCGGAATGGCCGGAACCTTGCCATCAAAGTTCTTCTGCGTGAACTGCATCACACGGTTCACATAGTTGCCTAGGATTGCAGCAAGCTCGTTGTTCGTGCGTGCTTGGTAATCCTTCCACGTAAAGTCGCTGTCTTTTGTCTCCGGCATGTTCATCGTAAGCACATAGCGCGCGATATCTTTATGCTGCGCCTGTGGAAACGCTTCCAAGTACTGCAGCACGTCGATCGCCCAGTTACGGCTCTTCGAAAACTTCTTACCTTCAAGATTTAGAAACTCATTAGCAGGAACATTCTTCGGCAGGATGTAACCTTCTTCTGCATGTGTCTGCAGAAGAATTGGAAAGATGATCGTGTGGAACACGATGTTGTCTTTACCGAGAAACGCTGTGTATTCAGTCTCGGCATTCTTCCACCAGTCCTGCCAAGCATCGGGTGTTCCTTGTAAGGCCGCCCACTGCTTCGTGATGGAGATGTATCCCAACACTGCTTCAAACCATACGTAGAGAACCTTACCTTCTGCGCCGTCTACTGGCACCTTAATGCCCCACGACATATCGCGTGTAGCCGAGCGCGGTGCAAGACCTTGCTTTAGCCATGAGCGGCTCTGCTGAACAACGTTATCCTTCCATTCGCCGGCGTGAGACTCGATGTATTTCTCGCACCAATCCTGGAATGCATCCAGACGGAAATACCAATGCGTTGTCTTCTTGACAACAGGTGTCTTTCCTGTGATCAATGAACGGGGCTGACGAAGACTCAGCTGATCATAGTATGCACCACATGAATCGCATTGATCGCCACGTGCCTTGTCATAGCTGCAGTTTGGACATACGCCCTCGACATAGCGGTCCGGCAGAAACATCTTGGCGTCTTCGTCGTAGAACTGATCGTCTACCTTTTCTTCGAGAAGCCCCTTCTCTTTCCATACGAGAAAAAACTCGCGTGCTGTCTCTGCATGTATTGGGTTGGATGTGCGATCATACAGATCGAAGTCGATGTCGAGGCCCTTCAGTGCTCTGGCATTTGCCTCATGATATCGATCGATCACAACACGAGGGGTTACCCCCTCCTTTTCTGCCGCAATCGTAATGGCCACACCATGTTCGTCGGACCCGCAAATCGAAAGTGTATTGCGTCCGCGCAGCCGGCAATAGCGCGCGTAGATGTCTGCCGGCAACGTAGACCCAACCACATTTCCAAGATGGGTAACACCGCTGGCATACGGCAGCGCCGAAGTAATGAGATAGCGTTTCACAGCGCAATTTACGGCATTACCGGGCCGTATCGAACGAACGCGTTTCGGCGCTCTTACCTTAACATTCGGTAGAGGGTGGTTGATGCATACTCATGTCACATACTCCTTATTCATACATCACAATATCGGACGCAAGCCGGAGCGACGTTTTTTCGTCTACGAGCCGACGGATCAGAGCTAGGGCAAACTCAAAGGCTGTTCCTGCCCCACGACTGGTTACGATCTTGCCGTCCGTTGCAACGCGGTCGAGTGTATAGGTATAGGGGGCAAATGTTTCTGCCACACCCGGATGTGATGTGACCACGGAATTTGGGGGCAGCATACCAAAATCATGCAGCACTAACGGGGCTGCGCAGATAGCGCCGATAAGCCCCTGGACTTTATGATGTCGCTTAATGATATGCTCGAGCTGTCCGTTTGCTATAAAGTGATTTACACCCTGCGTGCCCCCTGGCAGAACAATTGCGTCATAGACATCATCATCCGTGAAGTCGTCGATCATAACATCCGGCAAAATCCGTGTACCCCAAGCACATACCACAACATCTCCATCGCCAGCAACAACAACCTCGCACCCTGCGCGACGTAGCATGTCTATGATGATAACAGCCTCCATCTCTTCAGTGCCGTTTGATATGGGTACCAGGATCTTCTTCATAGTTCTCTTGTGTTGGGTTATACTTCTTCGGTATCTGTTTCTGCAGGAGAAGCAACTGTTGTGCCGAGATCAGGACGTCAAATCTTGCCGCCCACGTGTCCGGTGCGCGCTGCCTGACCAAATGCAATAACAGCGAGTACTACAAAGGCTATTGCAACCTTGGGTGCTAATGCCGATTGTTTACTACGTGTAAACAATGCGCCAAGGGCAAGAAGTCCCGACAGACTTGTAAGCCACAGTGACAACTCTGCCATCTCTTCGTGCTCGTGAATCACATCATGGCTCACACCTGCGATTTCTTCCACACGTTCCTCGGCTTCTTCGCCACTTAGATATGCAGGTACTACGGCCACAGCCATCAAGACATAAGTGATAAGCCCAGCTGTGATAGCGCCATCATTCTTGCGCAGCATCCCAAGAATGACCACCAAGAGTGCCGCCATGGTGCCAATGATCGGCAAATGGTTCGTGAGCAAGTGCAGTTGCAGTCCGTCCATTGTTATTCCCATTCAATAGTGGCAGGGGGCTTTGAGGATATGTCGTACACAACGCGGTTGATGCCGCGAACCTCGTTGATAATGCGATTGCTGATACGTGCTAACACATCATACGGCATGTGATACCAGTCGGCCGTCATGCCATCAGTGCTGGTTACCGCACGCACACCACAGACGTGTTCGTATGTGCGTTCGTCTCCCATCACGCCTACGGTCTGTACCGGCAACAGCACGGCAAATGCCTGCCAGATATCGTTATAGAGTCCGGCCTTGCGGATTTCTTCAAGATAAATCTCGTCGGCCTCGCGCAGGATGTCGAGCTTCCCGCTTGTGATAGCTCCCGGGATGCGAATAGCTAAGCCTGGACCCGGGAATGGGTGACGTTCAATGAACCACTCGGGGATGCCAAGTTCGCGTCCAACGCGGCGAACCTCGTCTTTGAAGAGTTCGCGAAACGGCTCGATAAGCTGCAGGTTCATCTTCTCCGGCAAGCCCCCTACGTTGTGGTGGGTCTTGATCGTAGCAGACGGACCCTTGATGCTAACCGATTCGATTACGTCGGGATACAACGTACCCTGCGCCAAGAACTTTGCATCAGAAAACTTCTTCGCTTCGATATCGAAGAGGTCGATGAACGTGTTGCCAATGATCTTACGCTTCTTCTCCGGATCACTCACGCCCTCGAGGCGGGTAAGAAATGCTTCGCTGCCATTGACAAGATCAACGCTCATACTGAAGTGCGTCTTGAACATCTCGATGATGTTCGCGCTCTCGCCCTTACGCATCAGGCCACTGTCGATATGGATGCAGTGAAGCTGATCGCCTATGGCTTTGTGAAGCAGAACGGCGGCAACGGTTGAATCAACACCGCCACTTAATGCGCAGATCACACCGCCATTACCAACACGTTCGCGAATCTCACGCACAGCGTTATCGATAAACGACGATGCATTCCATGTTGCTGCGCATCCGCAGATGTTCACAACGAAGTTCTTGAGGATAGTCTTACCCTCGGTGCTGTGATGCACTTCGGGATGGAACTGTACGCCCCAAATTCTGCGCTCGGTGTTACGCACGGCGCAGATCTCTGCATTCTCTGTATGACCGATGCGTTCAAAACCATCGGGGATTGACGTGCAATGATCGCCATGACTCATCCATACTTGCGTCTCTGCGCCAAGGCCTGCAAAGAGGTCCGATGTATCATCGATCTGCAGCATAGCACGACCGAATTCACGACGCGCAGCTTTGTCTACAGAGCCCCCTAGCTGAAAGGCAATCAATTGCAGTCCATAGCATATGCCAAGCACCGGCACGCCGAATGAGAACACATCAACACTCGGAATAGGAGCACCATCAGCGTACACGCTGGAGGGTCCGCCAGAGAGGATTATGCCCTTTGGCGCTCGCGCTGAGAGAGCTTCGTGAGAAATGCTGTAGGGATGGATCTCTGCATACACGCCCACCTCGCGCACCTTGCGTGCAATAATCTGTGTGTATTGCGACCCGAAATCGAGAATGACAATTCGTTCGTTGTGCGTCATGGACGCAAAACTACCACGCATTAGCGAGGCAATTGTAACGGGGCTTACGTTTCAATGTAATTGAGGTCCTTACCATAGGTCTCTTTCAATGTTACCCAGCCGATAAAGGCTAAGACCATTGTAACTCCTCCTACGATAACCGCTGCCGACACTAAAGGATGTTCGGAGATCACGGGTGATGCACTATGCCGAAGCTCAGTAAAGGCCATGAGTGAAGGGGCTAGAGCGCCACGTACAAAGTTGGGAACGGTTGTGGCAACCGTTGCGCGCAGGTTTGTGCCAAACTTCTCTGCAGCCGTGGTAACAAAGACTGCCCAGTACCCTGCAGCAAAGCCAAGGAGCGCTGTTTGGAGGTATGTCTCCGTAGCTGAGCGTGCAGATGAAAACAAATACCAAGCCGACATACCAGCACAGAGAAGGAGAAAGATCAACACTGCACGACGACGGCTCTTGAGGTACTGACTTAACAACCCACTAACTAAATCGCCGGCGGAGAGACCTACATATGCCCACATCACAGACTGTCCGGCATTTACGTCGAGAGAGCCCCCTAGCTCTTTGGTAAACTCTGGTGAAAACGTCACCAGGATTCCAATCACAAACCACACCGGTAAGCCAATCAGAATCGAGCTGATATACCGGGGCAAACGCTCGGGCTTGAGAAGCATCAGGAAGTTGCCACGATCAGCAGCCTTTTCATTCAGCGCATGGAACATCGTGGATTCGCGCACGCCAACGCGTAGTGCAAGGAGTGCCAAACCCAACACGCCCCCTATCACAAAGGCCACGCGCCAGTCGAACATCTCGTGCACGGCAAAGGCTGCAACAGCACCAAGGATACCTAGTGAGGCAACAAGTGTTGTTCCAATACCGCGCGTTTCCTTGGGCATCACTTCTGCAACAAGGGTGATAGCTACACCCAACTCGCCGGCAAGACCTATTCCCGAGAAGAACCTGCACATGGCATACATGTCTACGGTGCTCACGAAGGCATTCACGATGTTCATGAGCGAGTACATCAAGATGCTGCCGAGCAGCACCGAGAGACGTCCGCGCTTATCTGCCAAGATTCCGAAGATGATGCCCCCAATGAGCATGCCGATCATCTGCGCATTGAGGATGTACTCGCTAGCGCCCATGATCTGGTCTGGGGTTACCAGGCCAATGTCGCGAAGCGACGTTGGACGCACAATGCTGAACAAGATCAGATCATAGATATCAACGAAGTACCCTAAGCCACAGACCAGCACCGTAAGCCATACTGATGCTGCCTTGCCATTGTTGTTTGCTGCAATAGCCATAGTAAGAATCGTTGGTTAGAGATCGTTCGGACCAAATGCGCGCGGAAGCAATTCATCGAGGGTACACCACACGTCGTTTCTGTCTGGGGTAGTGCACAGAATCTGCATGTGCTGGTTGCATTCGGAAAGTACCTGCCGGCATGCGCCGCAGGGAGCTGCGGCGGCTGGTGTATCGGTTACAACAACGCAGAGAATAATGTCTCTGCGGCCGAGAGTTGTTGCTGTCCCCACAGCAACACGTTCTGCACAGTTTGTAAGTCCGTAGCTCGCATTCTCTACATTACAACCTGTGTAAATATTGCCATCACCATCAACCAATGCTGCCCCGACTAGAAAGTTTGAGTATGGGGCGTATGCATTCGTGCGGATACGAATTGCTTCTGCAACCGCACGTTCAATAGTTTCGTGTGAAATCGTTTGCTGCATGCCAGCTCGAATCTAACGTATGGAACTGACACAAACACTGATTGATTGGTACAAACATCATGCACGCCTCTTTCCGTGGCGCATGAAAAACGTGCACCCATATGTTGTGTTGGTATCCGAAACAATGCTCCAACAAACACAGACATCACGTGTTGCAGAGAAGCTGCCGTTGTTCCTCGAGGTGTTTCCAACAATCCATGATCTTGCTAATGCCTCTAATGGCACCATGTTGCGTCAGTGGCAAGGCATGGGCTACAACTCACGTGCGCTGCGTCTGCGTGATGCGGCAAAGGCAATTGTAAACGTCCACAAAGGTGTGATTCCTTCCGATCCCGATCTGCTCCGCAGGCTTCCAGGCATCGGACCCTACACGTCTGCAGCAATCGCTTGTTTTGCGTTCAACAAACGTGTGGTGGTGCTCGATGTGAATATTCGCCGAGTATACTCAAGGCTTGTTGCTCGCCAGACCACAACGGCCGATGTTGTGGACGACGATACATTAGGTGCCTTTGCTGAGAGCATTATTCCGTTGCGTAGATCATCACTATGGCATCATGCGGTGATGGACCTAGGTGCAACGATATGCACGGCTCACAATCCGAAGTGTGATGCCTGCCCCCTATCATCTATGTGTCCGTCTGCGTTTGTGATGCAGAACATCACACGCACAAAGCCACAAGAGCCAATGTTCCGCGGGCAGCCCCAGCGTATTTGGCGCGGACGCATAGTAGAAGCATTGCGGGGTGTTCAGGCTGGCAGGTACATCACCATATCTGCGCTGCGCAAGCACATTCTTGGCGAGCATTCAGAAACAGAAGCTCGCTGGCTAGAGGATATGATAGATGCGCTCGTGCGCGCTGGACACGTTACTCGCTCTGGACAGAAGGCGCGTCTGGCTGATTGATGGTATATGATAGACCAAGCGATACGATGTCGAACGTGCTGAAGTTCATATCTAATGCTGCACGCCATGGACCATAGTGTGCGCTGATACCAACTGAGTACTTAACGTTGATGTTCTCGGCAAGCACCGTTGAGCTCTGCGGACGCTGATCGCCTGGCTGTTCTGCTGTTGGTATTGCCTTTTGTCCGGGAGGGGGCTCGGGCAACAACCCAAGTTGAATCTGTGTCTCTTGAGGGAGCGTGTACGTATATGTGGACGTAACATCAATGTGCTCATATGAGAATGCAGAGTATACATCAACATATTTACCAAGTTGCTTGCCAAGCTGCACGTTGGCACTCATGATCGTAGCATCTGCCGCCAGCTTGGACTCTGTAAGGCCAATAGTATTTGTAAGTGTTGTGCGCTGATATACACCCTGTATCGAGCAGTCGAACCAACGCTGCGGAAAGTATTGCGAGATGCTATGACGAAGACCAACACCGTAGAATGAAAAATCTCCCACGTTGGTATCAAACTCTACAGGTGGGATGAAGCGCACAAGAAGTTCAGTACCGAATAATGATCCGATTTCAATTTGTGGAACAGCGGCAACCAATCGGGATAAGTTGGCACCAGGAGGAAGCGTTAGAGCTGGTGGGAGTGTAAGTGTTTGAAATAGCGCATCTATACCGGCACGACCAGCCGAATCGAGCCAGAGATACTCAGGTCTCTTTTGCAGAACTGTTGTAATGTTCTCCTTCGTTGGCAAAACAACGGCATTGCCTGGTGCATAGCCAAAGAGTGAGGCAGCGCGATCGGGTATACCAAAGTAGCCTTCTGTTTGGGCATCACGTAAGAGCTCCTTCATCAGGAGTGTAGACAAACCAAGCGTATCCTGGTATGTACTACCGATAACATATGTAGGCCTGTTGTTAACAATCTTCAAGGTGCCGTATCTGGCAAGCCCCGTAGCAACATCTTCTCGCGGACCAAGGTCGAGACTTGGCTTGTACCATCTCAAGTCTTCATTGATCAACCCCGCCATACCATTGATGCTGATGCGTACGTAGGCCTTGTTTACTTTTTTAGGCACATACGCACTGCTGTAGAACCGCGCATTCGATGTTGCATTGATCGTATTTACCATAGGCTGCACAAACGGCACCGCATTGCTCTCAAAGACGTCTTTGAGGATCACACGCGTAAGGTCAACAGCAAGTGGATTGTACTTGGGTTGCGCATGTAACACAAGAGTACCGCAGGAGAGCAGAACAAGGATATGCTTGATCATTTTGATGACAGAAGTTTACGGCGCAAATAGAAAAAGACTGGTAATGCGAGAGCAACAATAAAAATGATTTTTACAAGCAACATTGTGACTTTAAACGCGAAACTCAACACGGCTGTGAGAACACTCCACACCACCATCGCCGCAAGAATTGCTATAACAGCAACAAGGATTGTCTTAAACAGCTTCACGTAGATACCTCGTTGAGAATACGTCCAAGTTCTTTTGCCGACTCTTTTCGTTCGTATGTCAAGATCACATCATGTAACGGGGTTGTACACTCCAACCCATGCTTCCACCTTTCAACAAACGTACCGATGATCTCTGCTATACCATCAATATCGTCAACGGGCGCGCTGCGTCCGGCTTGTGTTTCGTCGAGTAGACGTGCTATGGCACTTCCTCGTGGGGCTAGGGCAATTACGGGGCGTCCAACCCCGAGATACTCATAAACCTTCCCGGGCACAATCTCGGCGCTCTCCTTGGTATCATCAACGATCAGCAGTGAGGCTTCCGACTTCATGAGATATCCCACGCTTTCTTCGTGGGGCACATAGGAAATCTTCTCTATCGAGGGGGCGAACACAGATGCGTCCATCATGGCGTGTATTTCGTCGCCAAAGCGTCCTACGAAGCGCAGATGAACATCTTCGGGTGTAAGGGGCCCCCTTTCATTCAAACGCGCCAGAGCGTCTAGAAAGGCCCTTGGCGTGCGCCTTCCGTACATCGAGCCCGTATAGGTAATCGTAAAGCGCTGATTGCGCTGGTAATCCACCTTGGGGAAGTCTGCCGAATCAAATCCATTGGGTACGTGATAGAACTTCGATCTATCCAGATGCGGATACTTTCTGAGAGCATCATCTGCTATGCCCGTCCAGGCACATTCCACAGCATCGGCTTCGTTCAACACAGAGCGTTCAAGAGCTCGGTCGATGGCAGCGGGAAGAAACCACCTGTCTGGCGTGGTCAGAAAATCCGTCCACGGATCGCGAAACCCTGCAACCCACGGAAGCTTGGTCTTGCGTTTAACGGACCGTGCGATCAGTGCACATGTGTAGGGTGGTGCCGAGCTGTAGATGGCATCCACGTTGTACTGCTTGCATAGCTCTACGCCGCGCTTGACTGCTGTTAGGAGCCAACCCAAGCGTGCATCAGGGATAAAGAACGTTGCGCGAATAAACTCCGCCAGACGTTCTTTCCAACCGGATCGTTGGTCGCTGGACTTGTTCACGTTCACATCGATGGCTGCACCTCTAGCGCCCATGAACTTCCGATACAATGTATAGGGTTCGATGATGGGAACGCGTACGACGGTAACATCGGAGGGGATCTTCGAAAGCAGCGATTCGTCTCGTGCCGGAAAGTCTCCGTTCTCGACTGTCATCACGATCGGACGCCATCCGGCATCGCGCAGGTATGTTACATGTTTGAGTACACGCTGCACACCGGGTCCGCCCCCTGGCGGAAAGTGATATGCAACAACAAGCACCGTCTTCATCGAGGCAATTGCAGCACAAAGGCCGCCTCCATCGCGATGGCTTTGATGCCGGGCAGCAAGGCAAGCGACCCAATCTCAAAGCTTGGTATTGGACGCTGATACTTCCATTGAAACACGGGACGAAGTCCGAAATAGCGTTGATCGAGTATCGTCATTCCGGCGCGCGTTGCTGCCTGTGTAACCTTATGTGCCGAGCAGCGAATTGTATGTAGGCGCTCTACCTCTTCTTGATTCACGGGATCGCCCCTGCGAACCATAGCGCAAAAGATGCTCCATGGTAGTAGGTGCACAAACGGCAGCGCGCCAAGCTTAGTGCCGAGCAGCTGCTGGTGTCCACCAAATGGAGATGTATACGGCGGAAAGGTCACAACTACCACGCCGCCTGGCTTCATAATGCGAGCAATGTTTTGAAGTGCTATGCCCGGATCGTCAAGGTGTTCTATCACATCGCGCAGCAACACTACGTCAAATCGATGTTGCCACGCAGTTGGAATCTCATCATAGATCACATCATGTTGTGTGAAGGTGATGTTGTACCCAAGCTCACTCCATACTGGTGTGCTAACAATTCTCAAAAGGGGCTCTTGGATGTCTGTACCAAGAGAATACGAAGCACCTTGATCGGCAAAAGCAGCTAGGACGCCGCCTTCTGCGCAACCAATCTCGCAAACTGCTGCGTGGTCTGGCAGAACACGCAGCTTTTCCAACCATGGTATAAGCGTGTGTTGCGCAAGACGATACTGCATGCGGATGTTGCGTTTGGTACGTGGGAGCAGACCCATCTGCTCGGATCGCACCACCGGATCTTGTGGGGTTGTAGCCATCGCCCCAAAAATAGCACGCATAACACGCGTATCTTTGTGCCCAGCCATGAAGTACTCAATCATTGTTGCCGTTTTTAACCGTCCCGACGAATTGCGCGAGCTTTTGGAGAGTCTCACAGCGCAGACATTCACCGATTTTGAGGTGGTGATCGTCGAAGATGGCTCTACAGTTTCCTCGAAATCTGTTTGCCACGAGTACAGCGGCAGGCTTGACCTATCGTACTTCACCAAGGACAACTCGGGTCCGGGTCCGTCCCGCAACTACGGCTGTAGAAGAGCATCGGGCGACTATTTCATGTTCATCGATTCGGATTGCACGGTGCCCCCTCATTACATGCGTGCCATCGATGATGCAGTAACGGCTGGCAATATAGATGCATTTGGTGGACCCGACAGGGAGCATGAGTCTTTTACTCCTACGCAAAAGGCTATCAGTTATGCCATGACCTCTCTTCTTACAACTGGAGGAATTCGTGGTGGCAAGAAGCGTGTAGGCGGGGCATTTCATCCCCGCTCGTTTAACATGGGCATCTCGCGCGATGTTTTTAACGAAACGGATGGTTTTTCTAAGATGCGCTTTGGCGAAGATGTTGAGTTTTCCATCCGCATGATGGAAGGGGGCTACAATGTTCAGCTTATTCCAGACGCATGGGTATACCATAAGCGTCGAACTGATTTCAAGAAGTTCTTTAAGCAGATACACAACAGTGGCATTGCCCGCATTAACATCACGCTGCGCCACCCAAGTACATTGAAGCTTACGCATTTCTTTCCAGCTGCATTTGTTATGCTCTTGCTGGTGTCTACCTACATGTGGCTTACACAGGAGCACGGCTGGGTTGCAATGATGTTCCCTGCGCTCTACACACTTGGCATTTTTGTTGAGTCAACCATCAAGTACGGCTCGCCACTATTGGGTTTGCGCTGCATAGTTGCATCGTACGTGCAGCTAGTTTCGTACGGCACTGGTTTTATGCGCGGAATCATCTGGCGTATAATTTTCAACAAGCCCGAGCAGGGGGCATTCGAGAAAACGTTCTACAAGTAAACGTTTATAGCCGCACTTGGATCATGAATGAGAAGTTGAGGTGTTGGAGCATTCCTTCGCCACCTTCATTCAAATCGCTTGATGTAAGAAGTTCTCCTCGTCCACCTTGGGCGTTCGTACGCGTATCACGTCCGAGAAGATTCATTATCCCATATCCAACGCTTGTATTCAGAAACACTGGGTAGTAAAGCTCGCCCTCGATGCCTAGTCGGGCCATGGCACCCATGCGAAATGTTGATGGCTTGCTCGAATATGTATTAGAGAACGGAAACACTTCGCCATTGGCGATGTTCACACCCTGTGATTGAACTGTATTGGCGCTTACAAACAGGAATCGTGCCTCGCCCCCTACATATGCGCGTGCAAATGCGAGCGGGAACTCAACAAAAGACCATTCAAAGCCCGTAAACGCAGAATAGAGTGTGTTTGTATGTTCTACCCGCAAGCGGTAGTTCGTGCCAACAACACTTTGTGCGCCACTGTAATAGAACACATCTAATCCAACTGGAATCCGAAATGTTTTTTGCTTGTCCAGATCCATATAGCCACGAATACCCCATCCAACCTGAGATCCATCGTATGCACCACCAAACGGTCTGCTTGCCTGTGTTGTATCATCCGAGCCCGTTAGTGGGTAAACGGCTGGGTTGTCGTTGGTAATCCAATCGGTTGAAAGGCCCGACGCAAGCCGGAAACGTACTTGAGATATCGTGTCTACTGAAGCAAACACAACCAAGACAAGAACAAGGATGCTGTGTGCAATGCGTGTAGTGTTCATAGTGCTTGTGGTAGGAAGTGCACAATTGGCATTTTGTTACGAAAGTCGCTCACGAATACTAAACCGTTGATGGCTGAGATTATTCTTTACGATGAGTTCGCCCACTAGTCCGATCGAGATTAACTGTACGCCAACAATGATCATGGCAACGCCGAATAGTAACAGAAATGGGCGTTGACTAAACGATACTTGAAACAGCCACTTTTCAATCACGAGATAGAGGTCTGTTGCAAACCCAAGCACAGCAAACAGCGATCCTAATGCTCCAAAAAAGTGCAGGGGTCTTTTTACATACCGCGTTGTAAACATCACGGTAAGTAAGTCCAGATATCCCTTGAGAAACCGGCTCATACCAAACTTCGACACACCAAACTGGCGAGCTTTATGTTGCACAGGTAGCTCAGTTACTCGAAAACCCTCCCAATGAGCTAGTGCGGGAATGTACCGGTGCATTTCGCCGTATACCTGAACCGTCTTTACAACCTCTCCGCGATATGCCTTTAAGCCACAATTAAAATCGTGAAGCTTTAGTCCGCTCATCTTCGACGTTACAGCATTGAAGAGTTTTGATGGCACTGTCTTATGCCATGGGTCGTAACGCTTGCGCTTCCATCCAGAAACAAGGTCGTAGCCTTCTTCCAGCTTTGCGATCAATGCGGGAATCTCGTGGGGGTCATCTTGGAGATCAGCATCCATGGTAATCACGAAATCGCCAGTTGCCTCTGCAAAACCAACTGCCAATGCTGCCGACTTGCCGTGATTGGTACGAAATCTTACAGCTTTAAAGCGATTGTTTCGTGCGTTGATATCCTTGATCACATTGTATGAACCGTCGGTAGAGCCATCATCGATGAAGATTACCTCGTATTTACCACGAGCTATTCGATCGAGTACGGATTCAAGTTGACGTGAAAGCTCGGGCAAAGACTCTTCTTCATTCAACAATGGGATAACAACCGATATAGAACCAGATACTGCCCGATTGGCGTCTTGTCTGTGTTGCCTCTCACCTGCAGGACGCCAATGCGGTGGACGTCTACGTCGATGGTTGGACTGCGACCGTGGTCGTTGTTCTTGTTCTTCACTCATAACTCTGTGCTCTGTAGTGCTCTATTTGCGGAGGAGTTTTTTCATTGTTACCGAGCCGTCCGTACCACGCAAACGCAAGATATAGAGACCCGGAGCACCATCAGCTGTTGATACATCGTGTCTTGTACGTTCTACAACGCCGCTAGCTACAGTAGTTCCAGCAACATCGACGATGTCGTACGAAGCGCCCACAGAAGCCCCATCTATCACGAACTGTTCATCAAAGGGGTTGGGATAGAGCTTGAATTCCTCTTCAGTATTCTGTACCGATAGCGAAGTGGCATTATACCACACCATGACCTTTAGCTTGGTTATGGCCGTGTTGATCGTTGAGTATGACTTGCCAGGCTCGAGCTTTACCTTGATAAAGTTATTAGGAAAGTCTGATACCACGTCCACCAGATATGCTGAGTCTATCAGGTTTGGTATTGGGCCCCACGAAACGTCTAGCTTGCCTGCATTCCATGTCATACCAATTGTATACTCAACCATGTGTTGCTTGCCTATCTCTAGCTTACGCACGTCAATAGGACTTAGCCACATATATTCTGCGCTAGGTGGTATCGAGTACACAATAAACACTCCGGCTGGAGGGGGCAGAGATGGTATCTCTTTTTCACCGAGGGCAGAGTCTAGCTCGTTCGATCCCTGTGGATGTGCTGCAAAGGTTATCCCGTAGGTCTTTGATTGATCACCCACATTGTTGACGAATCCCAATGGTATCTCGATGCGTTGTGCGTACGAAGTAAGCGTACACATAACAACGAGTGCGATGTAACGTATCATAGTATCGGAAAGTAATTGGAACAAAAAAGGGCAGCAGAAATCTGCTGCCCTTCTTGTTTTCTCGAAAGAATGTCTTAGCGAACAACAGTTACTGCATTTGTTGCTGTAACGCCGTTAACAGTTGCCTTGATGATGTAACGACCTTGAGCAAGGTTTGCGGCGTTGAGGTCAACACCATAAACACCTGATGTCTTTACTTCGTCGATGAGCGTTGAAACCAGTGTTCCAACTGCATCATAAAGAGCTACTGTAACATGTCCGTTTGCAGGAACTGTTACGTTCACAACTCCATTGCTTGAAACTGGGTTTGGTGTAGCAACAACGTTGAGTGTTTCAACATTTGCTTCCTCACCCATCAGGCGGATGTATGGTGTACGAGCATCTGTGATAGTTACAGAGTTCATACGGCCAGCAACCACTGTTCCGAGGATTGCGCCAGAGATCGGGTTAACGACTGTGTAGTTCTGACGTGGGTTGTTGATCATTACTGTTACTGGGAACGTAACACCTTGGATCTGAACTGTTGGGTTAGCTTCATCTTCTACGCTTGTCTGACTTGTAAAGCGCACATCGAAGAGGTTGTTTGGTGGTGTCGGTGGGAGTTCGAACATCATTTTGTTATCAACGATGCCCTTTGCAGCCACATACACGTTACCAACATTGTTATCAGCGTCGCTGATTGTTACGCGTGTTGAATTCATTTCAACATTCTCGCGAACAACTGCATTGTTGATGCTACCCTTACCTGAAGCGATGTTCAGATATGCCTGCCCCTTAACCTTCATCCAGTAACCAAGACCTGGCTCGATTTCTGTAACAGCTTGGTAGCCGCGATTTGTAACATAACCGTAGATATCACCAATGATTTCAGGGAATGTACCTGAGTTGCCGAATACTGTTACGCTAACATTTTCTGTTGATGTTGGGTACGAAAGTGAACCAATTGTGTTCCAACCATCATACAGACGAGTAGGGAACGAACCTTCGTTGATTGCACGGATACGTGAACCAGCGATTGTCTTGTCTACATCATCAGAATACTTCACGAAGTAACCAACACCAGGAGCGAGGTTTGTTTCGTTGTTCTGATAGAGGTTCTGAGCAAAACGAATTGGAATGTTCAGGGCATTCTTGAATACATCGCGCCAGTAGCTTGATGAAGGGTTAACTGGAACCGAAAGAAGATTCCAACCCTTGTTGATTACTGGGAAGCGAGCAACCTTTGGAAGTGTGTACTCGATTACAAATGCCTTGATGTCGGCGTCACGAATTGTGTATGACTGACGTGTGCCACCAAGAACTGTACCAGCACGCATGTTTACGTTGAAACGTGAACCGTTCAGTGTGTCGCGGATAAACAACTCAGATCCTGGTGAAAATTCATCAGTATCCCATGCAACTACGATAGGGTAGTTGATGTCTCCACCTGCATCGAAACGGCAAGTGTAAGCAAGTGTTGTGTCGCTATAGATTGAACGAATATCGCGTGAAGATGACTTTGGACGCTGAGCTGTAGCAGCCCACAAATCGCCGAGACCGTTCTGATAGATATATGATCCATCAGGATTTCTTGGGTACCAACGTGCACCGAATGAGCTGAGGCCATTCGTGTAGATTGTTTCACCAAAAAGTGTATCGCATGCATCAGTTGCACGATTACCAACACCAAACACCATGTATGTTATATCGTTTGGTACGTTAGAGTTACGTACTTGAAGTTTGATACCACGACCAAGAAACTCTTGGCTGCGCTTCCAGTTGTCGTTTTCATCAAATACGTTCGGCTCATATGGTGAGCGGAAGTAGATGAATGTTACCTTTAAACGAATGTTTGAAACTTCGAGTGAGCTTGACTTAAATGTGAGGTAGCCTACGTAGGTACCACAAACTTCTTGCTCGTCTCCGTTTGGAAGTTCGTTAGGATCGCAAATGATGCGCAGGTTAAGGTCGCGCTGACCAGTTGTTGGGTTACCGAGTGGATCGCCAATTGCACCAAGGATAGCCTTGTCCATATACTGAACATAACCTTCACGAACTGGGTTCGGGAATGGGTTCAATTCAGTTTGGCCACCACCACCCTTGAGGAATGACTTGAACTTGAGCCACTTAGAGTCCGACTGCACCATGATATCATATGCACGTGTACCAGCGTTGGCGTTAATAACATCAACGTCGCGTGTACCGATACCACCGGCTTGGTCTTCGTACGGTGTTTGATAATCCACTGTGACTGGATCTACAACATACCATTGTGAACCGTTTGACCGATCTACTGAGTCTACAAGACGGAATGCTGGATTTGCAACGTTTGTAAATGACAAACGTGGAGTAGCATCTGTTACTTCAACCCAGATCATACCTGGCTTCGAAGGACGAAGTGGATCACGGATTTGCTCGAGACCGTTGTTGTCAAGGTAATAGTTGTCTACGCCGCCAAGGCCAGCGAATTCACCTGGAGCAACATCTCCTGGGAATACGATTTCCTTACCAACTTGGAAGTCATTGTAGTACAATGTGTCATTTGTAAGAATAACAGGTGTACGTGAGCTCACTGGGTCGATAGCTGGGTTAGCAACAACCTTAAAGCGCAAGTAAACAAGCTCCACGTATGGACGCTGGTCACATGGCTGTGTTACATCGCCTGTCTGTGGTAGAGCCTTTGAAGACACACCTGTAACCATAACGCGCTTACCACGCAAACGGTTTTGCGCAGGTGCATTGATTACGCTTTGGAACGTAACATCACGAGCAACCTGTGACGTAAAGTTGAAGTCCTTAGCTAGACAGCTAACTGGCGTCATCTGTGGACCACGTAGTGGGCCATTCTTTTCGACACCAACGAATTCAAGTGCTGAGCTATCAAACTGCACTTTGAATTTGAAGGTGTAGATAGGGAAAGCTTCATACTGTGACGTTGTGCGCCAGCAGTTCTTGATGAAAACTGGAACGAGGAGATTACGGTCGCCATTCGGACCGCGGCTTGATGACCATATGCGACCATCAGGATAAACTTCCCTTTTCCAACTTGCTCCGTCTCCAGTTAACGAGAGCGTCGGCAGCTCTGGCTTGTTCGTTTGTGCTGTGAGCACAGTCGAACCAATGCCGATTAATGCTGCAAGGACGAGAACAGCACCAAGTGCGGTACCGCTGCCCCACAGAGCATAACGACGATTCATAATACACTCCTCAGATGAGTTGATCAGATGTTTGTTCATTTCAAAATCATTTTTATATGTTGATGATTACCGCATGTAACACGCAATACGTAGCTACCTGCGGTTAGATTCAATGGACGAAGCACAGTTTCATCTCGTTGCATGGTTGCTGAAGTTATCAGCTCACCAGTTATTGAAAATATCTGTGCTTTCTTCATCTCCTCATGGTCACATTGAATGTTGATAGCATTATCTATCAAGTATATCATTTCAACGTGTTCATCAGAAGATGCAACACTTACAGTAGGGTCAATCGCTATTCTCATAGTATCACGCAGCGCAGG
Organism: Ignavibacteria bacterium; assembly: GCA_016873895.1. GTDB lineage: Bacteria > Bacteroidota > Ignavibacteria > Kapaibacteriales > Kapaibacteriaceae > UBA10438. Next base: position 81,060 of record VGVV01000006.1, on the reverse strand, counting down.
CTTTTCGCAGCTACATAGAGATAGATCTTCACTGGATATTGTCACGGTAGCTGTATCTGGCCTTGTGTTCGACCCATGTGTATAGCGCAAAACCATTTCAGGTGCTGCACTTGTAACAGTGGCTGTAATTTCCATGCCATCTTTTGTCCGATTTGCAACTATATCTGTCATTCCTATCGCTGGCTTGTCGTTGGCAACTGACAACTGCTCACGGGAACACTTTATCATAAAGCGGTATCTAGTACTATCGCTTTTTAAATCCACCCCACGAACTCGGACATCGACATAGTCTCTGTCACTAGGCAACGAAACAACCGTATCTACAGCCTGCAAACCACTATTCTTGTTCCCCTTTGCTACTGCTATAGCCTTCACAGTATCGCGTCGAATCACAGTATACTTACGTTTGAACTCTTCATTGAACGTTGCTGGCCAAGGATACCCAAGAGTATCAAAATCAACGCACGTTCCGAGAAAGTCTCCTGTTACAGCAACCAGCGGTAAGTCTCCATGAACCGTCCTGATAATATTTCCAGCTGCTATTCTCATTTCGTTTGGCACAACCGTGTTTAAAAACGGGTCATATGCCATTGATAATGATAGAGTGCCTTCTTTCAGGACGTCGGTAGGCCTCAGCTTGGTTCGATCATACCCTATTGTAATGTCAAAGGACACTAGGCTGTCACTTGGTAACACTTTGCCAAGGTTTACGGCTAGCAGCCAACGCCGTTCATTCGAGCAGACGTCTACGGTCGTATAAGATTCGAATCGTAGCGTGTCTTGAGCTGAGAGCGTGCTGGCCGCCGTTAAGACGGCCAGCACAGTCATCAGCAAATTTTTCATGAATCAATTAGAACAGTCGATTAACGGACAACTGTAAACAACTGAGTTGCATCGATTCCTGCACCATTGATGCGTACCATGTACGTGCCAGCTGCTACGAGGTTTCCATTTGCATCCTTACCATCCCAGCTTGCACTGAATGTTCCTGGTGTTACGTTTTCAGAAGCTAGTACTGCTACGAGCTTACCAAAAGAATCGTATACACGGATTTCAAGTGCACCCGCTGTTGCGACGTTGAGAGCAAGTGTCATCGATGAAAATACAGGGTTAGGATACACAGAGATAACATCGTTATTAGCTTCAACCATGTTCAATGTGTGTCCACCAACGATCTTGTCATTGAAACGTACATCAGAGATGCGTGCTAATCCACCATCCTTGATAGTTACATACGCGATCGGCTGACTTGCCTCAAATGTTCCGTTGCCAGCAATGGCAACCACATCCTTTGATGCATCTACAAGAATGTTCGAGTTTCCTGCCTTTGCAACGTCTACGATCTCGGCATCAGAATTGAATCGTACGCCGATTGCACCCTTGTGAGCACCGTTTAGGTACACAGGTACACGTGTGAGACCATTACCAATAGCATTCGGTGTTCCGAACTTGATATTTGACGCTTCAGCTACTTCAACAACCTTACCGAAATCTGGTCCGAGTGTATCGTTGTCATAGATCCAAGGGAGGTATGGCAGACGACCAGAGATATATCGCATGATCAAACCTGCATCATACTCGTTACACTCATAATAAATTTGGTTGAGTGAGCTTACATCTGGTGCCTTACCGTCTACTCCATAGAGCCCGTCGCCTTCATACATAACACGAACAACTTGCTTGCCTGTATTTGGACCTACGCCCTGACCAGGGAAGAACTGCTCGACGTCGATAGTACGGCGCCAGATAATAATTTTGGAACCAACCAATGAGTCGCCAGAGAAATCTCTTGTCAGCTTTGTAAAGTAGTAACGACCACTATGATTAACGTCGCCCAAATATGCTTGACGTTTCCACACTGAATCAAGAGGTTGCTTAGTAACGATTGAGCGCATGATAACGCGAGCATCGTTTACCGTTACACGACGATTTTGTGGTAGGTCGGCATGACGTTCGTTAGCAGCACCTGATGTGTCTGCATCGCCATAACCCCAGTCACTAAATGTCAAGTAAATGATCGATTCAAAACGGATACGACCATCTGAACGGCCGCCTGATGGCTGCCATACTGATGTAGAATCCGTGCGGGTGTTGGATCCTGCGTTTGGCTGCCAGATCAAGCCGTTCCAGAAGTCAGCAAGAAACCCAGGGAAACCGCCATCACCCTTGATACCAACCGTAGCACCACGAGTAACAACTGTTGTGTTCGTCGTGTACGGGTTGCCACCAATTGGACCATACGCGAATTCGATCTCGCCCTGGTTGTTGTTCGCCTGACCACCGAGGTACAGACGTGCTTGGAAGTTACCAACGCTAGAGTTGATGTTCTGTGCATTGATGTTTAGGCTCTTCCACTGAACAACAAGACATCGACGAACTGGCTTGATAGTATCACAATTATCATCACGGTCTACATCAATCACCCATGAGATTTGTGAAGGCATGTAACCTTGCGCAACATCTCCTGCTGTGCGATAACGGTGGTCTCCCCAGTATGGAGAAACTGCGTTATCAGGATATGATGAAGAGTTGATAAACAAGCCGATTGACTGCTTAGCAGGAACAAGCTTTGTGTTATCAAATGTGAGAAAACCGTTGATACTTACATAGACACCTGAATACAGGCGACCATTGTAGTTGTATGTTTCCCCGTTAGGAAACTGAATGTATGCATAACCATCATCAAGATCGTTAACATACGTTGGTGGCAATGTGAATTGCGACGGCGGTATAACTGTCTTGTTCAGACTCGATGTTGGGCAGGCATCGATGTCCCGATATGGGAGACCGACGACGAGCTTTGGCTGGCGGAACTGATTAAAGATCTGCTGTGCCACGCCCTCTACTGCACCGATCGCGAATGAACAGAGTACAATCGCCGAGGCAATCAATACCTGTTTCTTCATAAAGACTCCAAAATATTTCATTGTTGTTATCATCGGTTACTTATAGGGCCGGTCCGAAAACCGACCCTGTAGATAAGCGTTAGCGTACAATTACTACTTGCTGTGACGTTGATGCAGCGCCGTCCGATACGCGTACTGTGTACACGCCATTTGGCAATGCTACTCCGTTTGCAGCGCCATTCCACTCGATCGAGTGCATACCGGCATTGTAGACATCATTTGCAAGTGTGGCAACGCGGTTTCCGATTGCATCGTATATCTCGACAGAGACCTTAGATGTAGTTGGGACAGCGAAGTTCACAGTTGTTGATGTTGTGAATGGGTTTGGTGCTGTGCTTGTGATCGCGAGACCAGCTGGTGTCTCTTCACCGTTTTCGACATCTGTTGTGAAGTCGTACACGATGATGAAACCTTCGATAGCTGTCGATGTGATCACGAGCGTATCACAATTGTCAGCAGATACACGATGCTGTACCGAACCGATTGAGCGACCTTCACCCGTCTTCATGTTGTAAGCAAACAAACCACCGTTTGATTGATCATCACGGATGTAGTACGAACCTGGGTTCGATGCATCACGTGCAGGGATCTGTGAACGGCACCATGAAAGTTTGACAGGATAGTATGAAGAGCTAACACCATTTTCACCACCAGCTTGGAAACGACCTTGGTAGATCGACTCGCCCGGTGTGTTTGAGAATGGGTGGATGTTGCGGATGATACCATTGCGTGTTGGAATTGTCCAGCGTGCATCAAATACGTCGATGAACGGAACTGGTGGCAATTCATATTCACAATAGTTAGAATCAAGGCGACCAAATGTTGCAGCTTCATCACCGCGTGTTGCGATTTCTGTGCCGCTTACACCGAACGTGAGTGTCTGCCGTCCACCAATTGCGTTTTCGATGCGAACATCAGCTGCGAAACGTGTTTGAGCAGAAACTGCAACTGAGTATGTGAGTGTATCCTTTTCGCCTTGACGGTCTGTAACCTCAATGCGGATGCGAATACGTCCATTCTCAATTGTACCCTGAAGATTCGATGTGCTTACAGTTACCTGTTGCGTGTCAGCAATTGGGCTGGACAGCTTAGCTGGTGCGAATGTCCATGAACCAGCTGGCTCGATAACTGTGAACGTGAGTTCTTCGTTACCAGCTTGCTTGCGCGCAAGATCAATATCACTTACGCGAATCTTGTCTGTGTATTCCTTGCCTGCTTCGACGCAACGGATAATTGGTGATGCAAGAAGATCTGGCTTGTGGTTAACAGCGCGTACATTCAATGTATATGTCTTGATGTCGCGGAGACCACCAGCATCTGTAACAAGAACTGTAACATTCACTGTTGTGTCTGAGTATGGAAGATCAGTAACTGTCGGCTTGCCATAGAGCAGTCCGCTTGTTGGGTTGATCTTCAGCCACTTTGGTGTTGTCTTACGTGATGCATCAAAGATGATCTGACCTGCTTCAGTGAAGTATGGGTCAACTGCGATGCTGTCGCGGTTTTCATCAATGTAGATGAGTTCAAAGTTTTGAACCTGACCGAAGTTAGGGTCGTATACTTTGATGCGACGTGATGAATCTGTAAGCTGTACGTTGTAATCCTTGTCTTCTTCTGCATCCTCAAGGTTGGCATCAAGAAGGCGTGGCTGAACGTTAACGAACAGACGGCGTGTGAGCGTGTTAACACCACCGTGACCATCATTTACGATAATCGACATAACCGTATCAACGTTGAGATCACCATTGATTGGGCTGCCTGGATCGAAATCGTTTACTGGCTTCAAAAGATCACGCGCGACGGCTGCATCGATACGAATATCGATTTGACCCTTCGTTGTGAAATCTTGACCAAATGGGCTTGTCTGACCTGGGTTAGCAAACTTACGCATGTAGCGAGTAGCCATCCAGCTTGGACGAGCCTGAACGATATTATCAACTGATGTCTCGCTAGGTGTTTCACGCACTGACGTTGATACGAAACCGTATGCTGTCTTACCATAACGGAAGTCCCATGCACCATACTTCTTAACGACCGCACGATTTGTATCTGCAGCTGCTGCATCTTCAAACTCATCGTCTGTGTTGATGTCTGCGCGGAAGCGAAGCGAATCTTGTCCTGGAATACCAGCAAGGTTTGCTACAAAGTGAATGTTCAATGAGTCGTTATAGTTAACGGCTGGGTTGTTGTACTCTTCAGTAAGAATGTTGTTCGGGTTAGCATTTGTCGGGCTAAACTTACGTCCAACACGTGATGTTGTTGTTGTGTAACGGAGTGTATCGCGATATGTACCAGTTGTTGCATCATATGCATCTGGATCCGTTGTTGTAGGATCAAGAACTACCGTTACATCTCCACGCAACATGTTCTGATACGTTACGGCTGCTGCACCTGTAGCGTTGTGGCGCCAGATAAAGCGTGGCATCGAATCAACAACATGAATACGGAACTGATAAGATACCGTGTCGAGCCAACCAAAGTTCACTGTATCCTGCTGGAGATAGCGAGCATTGGTGTTTGATGGGTCTTGTTGGTTCTTCGGAAGTGTTGAGTTATCGTATGATTCAGCGTGGAAGTATGATGGGTAGATATATACCCAACGAGCGATGTTGGGTTCTGTCCAGTTGTTCTTGCGGAGTGAATCGACAAGTTCAACAGATGGTGGGAAGTTCTTCGCTACTACTTCTACAAGCTCGCCACCAGGTACGATGTAAGGATTGATCGGACGACCACGGAACATACGGTAACCTGTTGCCGACCAACTTGGGTTGTTGTTTGTTGCGTTTGCACGGATCAATGTGTCACGCAGCCAGTAGCGCAGACCGCTGTTACCAGTCTTGATAGACCAGAAGTAAGCGAGTTGAGCATTGAAGCTTGGATCGTTAACAACACGTGGATCGTAGAACTTGTTTACATCTACTGCTGTGATAGAGAAGATCGAATCACGCTCGTAAAGGTCACGGCCAGGGATTGGCTGATTGTTTACATCGGCTGGGTAGCTAGGTGGTTCGTTGAACCAGCTTGGCTGTCCACCACCGCGTGGTGATTGGGCTGCTGTTATTGGTGTATACAGACGATTCTCTGTTACAAATACACGGTTACGATATTCTGGGTGAAGCAGTGGGCTTGTTGGAAGCGTATCAGCTGCACCTGTGAATACTGGTGGGTTTGTATTGTTACCGACTGTGAAGCTGAGAGATCCCTTGAGGGCTTCTACTACACCGTCTTTCCATAGAACTGTACGAGATACGATAACAACTTGGTCACCATCACGTACTGGAAGTGCGCGGTAACGCTCACCACCGTAGTATGTTTCGCTTCCAGCATTTGATGTTGGAAGTGATGGACGGTTTCCAAGGCGGAAGTTTGCACCACCGAGCTCACCAAGCTGTGTTGAACCTTCCCAACGACGACCTTGCAGAGCTGATGAATCTTCAGCAACTGCATTGTCTACGAGGAATGACAGAAGTGTTGCGCCTGTACCGTAGGTAGCAAGCCCTTCGTATGCACGACGGATGTTCGGATCGCCGCCATTTGATGAATCAGGCACAAGCTCTACACGTGAACGATAGATCGTGTCCGTGAGAGTACGCTGCTTCATGTTTACGCGGATATAGTCACCTGTGCGCTCGTTGATAACGAAGAACACAGACTCGTTGAATGAACGAGCGTCGTTATTGCTAATCTCAGCTGTTCCACTGTAGTCTGCACGTGCTTCGAGGAACACAGGGTATCCAATTGGATGGTTACCAACAAACTCTGTTTGAACTGCTGCAATGTCTTGATGAGCATCGGCATCAAATTGATTACGAGTCATACGCTTTACGTACTTCTCATACGATGGCTGTGCTGGATCGTTGTATAGCTTAAGTGTTGGTGGAATACCAACTGCAAAGTCTTCGATTGGAGACATACGACGGCTTGAATAATCAGCTGTCTTGATGTCTGTACCCTTATCGAAGATGTCGTAGATACGACCAGCAAGAAGAAGCGTATCAGGAACATCACCAATGTTTACTGGTGTGTAGGTGTAGCGCCAATCAGATTCGAATGGACCTTGCTCTGTTGGATTCGCTGCTCCCTGGCGAACAAAACGCATGTGCGTCTTGCCGTTACCAGCAATAAAGAATGTTTCCTGGATACGTCCGAATGATGATGTGTTAGGTGTCGCTGGAAGAATCGTGTTTACGTTAGCTTCTGTGCGACCCCAGTAGTTACCACGAAGAGTGTCAACACCACCAAAACCGATACCAGTTGTTCCTGCAAGAACACCCTTGGTGTCTTGAGCATCTGGTAGACGGATGATGAAACGTGCATCGTTGTCATAGATAGAGTTTGATGCGTAGCTGTATGTCTTCCATGGAAGAGGACCAGTTACTTCGCCAAACAATACAGAACCTGCAAGGTCGCTTGAAGCGGCATTGCTTGTTCCTACGAGTGGACCATCTACTACATCCTGTGCGCGACCAATAGTTGATGTTGCTTTGTTGCCTGTTACCAAACAACGAGCCATTGCAAGCTTCAGATCGTAGTTATCAGAGTACATACCTGCACCGCTGAAAGCAACGTTATTCTGAATACGTACACGGTCGAATGAGAATGTGTCTACACGGACACGAATGCTATCCAGAATATAGAGAGCACCACCAAGACCAGTACCATTTTCACGGAGTGTTGTTCCCGGGTGTGTAAGTGTTATGTCGCCACTTTGTGTTGTACCAGAACCCTGACGGCTTGCGTTTGTATATGCTTCGTTATCGTAGAAACGAGTAAGCATGCGCTCGTCTGGGCGTGGAGATGCTGTTTGGAGTGTGAAGATGTCGTTACGTGGATTGTAACCAGTTGCTGTACCGTTGGCATCAAATGTGATGTCGTCCATGTCTGTAACCATGAAACGCTTGCGAGTAAGCGTGTCAGGTGTTACAACTGCGATGGCACCACCGTTACCGTTCCATACCTTGTTTGAACGGAATTCAACGCCCTTAACAACGTTAAGGTCTGCATTGATAGTGTAGATAGCGCCACCACCACGTACTTCGTTAGCAATTGCGCCAGTTACCTGACCTACGCGGTTGTTGAGGAAGTGTCCACGAACAAAGCGCAGTGTTCGGCGAGCGATCGGAAGATTCTGTGGAATCTGAACGCTGATAGCACCACCAGAGAAGTTAGCTGAGTTGTTTTGGAATTCTACACCGTAGTTCGTTCCGTAGATCCAAAGTGGTCCCGAAGCACCACCAGCACCGTACATATACATGTTACGTGCTGTGAAGATGGCACCACCGTCTACCGAAGCGCGGTTGTCGCGGAACTTGATGTTGAAACCATAGTTACGAGCGTTAATAATACCATCCGAACCACCGATCCATGGTGAAACGAGGTTGTCGTTTGTACCATTTTCTACAAAGATGGCACCACCACGTCCTGAAGAGTTACCCAGGAAGTGTGTCGGTGGGTTGTTATCGAGATTACCACGTACTTGGATTTGCCATGCTCCAGTTGAAGCATAGATGGCACCACCCTTAGAGAAGTTGCCAACTGATGCAGCACCTGTGGATGCAAGTGTTGTGATATATGGTGTTTCTGTGCGGTTCGTTGTATAGCGACCAGCGAAGATTACGCTTGTTTGGTTGCCTACGTACACTGCACCACCACGAGCACCTTGTGAAACTAAATTTCCATTAGGTGTTGAAGATTGACGGTTCTCAACATAATTGCTGTTGAATTCCATCGTGTCTTTGCCTTGGAAATCATTTACACCGATACCGACGATCATTGGTGTACGTCCAGATACGTAGATTGCTCCACCGAATGCTTCGTTCTTTTGTGAACGGTTCGTGTTTGCGAATACAGTAGCTGCACGGTTTGCGTCCGTAACTACGCGGATACCGCCGACACGCACTGTATCTACATCTGAAAGAAGTACATAGTTGCCAGTGAAACGTGACTGCCGAATACGACCAAGGTACAGAGCCAAGCGGGCGTCGTCAACAGACTGACGATTAACGTCTGTCATTGTCTCTGCATTAGCCTCATACATGTAGTCAGTGATTGCAAGATCCGAGTTGATCGGATCACCAGTCACTGGGTTAGTCATGAATGGGTTTACCGTTGCTGGGTATGTTGGAAGACCGCTAGTTGATACCGTTGGGTACAACTGGAGCGCTGTTCCTGCATATGTGTCAGCTGGTGCCTGAAGAATTTGAATAGCACCACCACGATAGCGTGACATGTTGTTGCGGAAGTTACATCCAACAATCCACGTGCGTGACGAGAATGTTGTGATAGCACCACCACCACCGTTCGTTGCTTCCAACAGGCCAGCATTTGCCGCTTCAGCTTGAGCTGGGGTGAAAGCCTGGCCGTTGCTGTTTGACAGATACACCGGACGGTTGTCTACTGTTGTGTCCTTACGGAAGTTCACAAAGTCGACATCGCGGAAGAACGCGGCACGTGCACCAGGAAGAACGACGATATGCCCCCACTCGCGTGAGAACGTATTGACATCGCCCGCCTTAAATGTGATGCGTCCCGGCGTAACGTTGATCGCAGCACCTGTTGGGCGGAACCATGCATTTAGGCGAATAGCCGAAATAACAGAGCCAAGCTCGAGACGAGCTGCCTTGTACATGATCGCTTGTGCAGGTGTCAAACCTTGGAGGTTGACATTGTTGCCAAGATCAACATTGAAGATCGCCGAATACTTCGATGGGTGAATCGTAGGTTCTGTTGAGATTGTCGAGGTGACAACTCCAGCTGCACCGAAATACGATACATCATCGTATCCCGTGTACGGCGGAACCAGCGGATTCACCGCTGTTGGATTGTACGTCGCAGACGCACGACCATCAGCAATAATTCGACCACCTGTTGAGTCTACCAAACGACCGTTTGGCATAAACTCAACTGTTGTTCCGGGCTCGATCAGAAGCGTTCCACCAACGGTGTACGTGCCACTAATACGATAAACGGTGTCACGCACAAATACGCGAACCGCACCCGGAGGAAGACTACCACGAACCTCAACGAAAGCCGCTTGGGCTACGTTAAATGCCGCGGTTAGCACAAGCAGCAAGCTGCTCAGACGAAACCAACGTTGCATACAACCTCCAGTTGTAAAAACCTTATACTTTAATTTTTTCACGTTTTTCATTTACTCAAATCAGAAAAATGGCGAAACCGCCCAATTATGCTAATCAATTGCCGTGCCAAGACGCGCCAAACCCGATTTTGCGGATGCGGCTACCGCTGACAATTCGAAATTTTTCACAATTAATTGGTACAATTCGGTTGCTTTTGCAGTGTTCTTGGCTTCCTCGTAGGCAGCCGCAGCGCTTAGATAACAGTCCTCTTCAAGACCCGTGTTATCAGCTAGTGTTGCGGCTTCTTCGTACTTGGCAGCTGCGTCTGCGAACTTTTTCTGCAACTCTAGAGTTGCAGCAAGTCCTTTCATAGCACCGATTTGGATGATTTGGGCATCTGATTTCGAGGCCAACTCAAACTGTGCTGCCGCATCGGCCGGCTTACCAAGATTTACGTATGCATTACCAGCCATCAATGCCGCCATCTCACCAGCAGGCGTTCCGGCATAGTCGTCACTGATTGCTGTAAGCCCCTTTACGGGCTCGCCATCCATTGGCGGGATACCCTTGCCGGACAATGCCATATCAAACTGGCCGACATCATAAGCAAGGCGAACACGTGAAAGCTGTGTTAGCCCTTCAATGTTCAACTCGTTGTTTTGGTTGTCCATGTAAAAGTAGCCGGCAACTACAACAACAACTGCACCCACAACGCCAGCAACAACCTTCCACTGCTTGGAGAAAAAGTCTGCCGCAGCATCAGTTGCCGCAGGCCCCGTAGATACAGGGGTTCCCGCGTAGTTGTCTATGTCTTCTGTGCTCATGCACTCCTCAATTTCTGTACTGACCTTCGGAACATTTCACGATCGAAATGCAAGCCGATGCCACTCGCGTTTTCGAGTGTACACACGTAGGTCCACACTCCGCGGAGTGAAATAGACTTGCAAATATAGGTTATCAGTGGATTACCACCAAAGAGAAATATGAACAGCAATTTCTATGGTAACCATCTCTCAATATTCAGGGTTACAGACGATATCCACACCCGAAACATCGAGGTTGTTCACATAGCTCAGAACGACATTGTAGCGCGGACTGCGTTTACAATGTCGCCAACGTTCAGCAGAATTACTTGTTCCAGACTTTTGGCAAAGCCAACTGGTGTGTCTTTCGATCCAACACGGGCAACGGGTGCATCGAGGTAACGGAAGAGCTCTTCGCTAATAGAAGAGGCTATCTCGCCACCAAAGCCGCCTGTTTTCTTGTCTTCGTGAGCCACCACACAGCGCCCTGTGCGTTTTACGCTCTCAAAGACCATTTCTTTGTCCCAAGGGGCTAGCGAACGCAAGTCGATAACCTCTACGTCGATACCCTCTGCTGCCAGCTGCTCGGCTGCCTGCAAGCTCCAATGCACCGGCGTACCATACGTAACGATGGTAAGGCTGCTACCGGAGCGTCGAACTTTAGCCTTGCCAAACGGGATGATAAAGTCCTCAGATGGCATTGGGGCTGATGTTGGGCGGTAGTTATACAGGAATTTGGGCTCCAGATACATCGTCGTGCCGCGCGACCGTATGGCGTTGCGCATCAATCCAACTGCATCATCAGCAAAGGCTGGACACACAACACGCAGTCCGGGAAGGGTTGTAAATGTGCCTTCTAGATTCTGTGAGTGGTACAATCCGCCTTGGATATATCCGCCAGAGGCCAGCCTAATGACCATCGCCGGAGCGAACTGTCCGCGTGTGCGCCAATAATCATGCGTACACTCAATCAGCTGTTCCATCGCAGGCCAGAAATAATCGGCAAACTCGGCCCCCTCCACAACAACCCGGATGTCGTCGCGGTAACGCGTCATGCCGTTGGCTGTACCTACGATAAAGTCTTCGGCTATCGGTGCATTGAACACACGATCGTTGCCAAACTCATCCAACATGCCTTTACAGACATTGAAAATTCCCTGCTTCTTGCGGGAGGCAACGTCTTGCCCAAAGAGAAATGTTGCCGGATTACGACGAAACTCTTCGAGCATGGCATTTACAATGCCCTCGCGGAACGTTACCACGGGTGCATCTGCAGCCGGCTGGCAACGAACTTCTGAATCGTCGTTATATCCAACGACGGGCTCGGGCATCAGAAACTGACTATATGATGCTGGATCGGGATCGGGAAGGGGCTCTACTGCATCGGCAGCCGCAAAAATGGCCTGCTTGTTTGCTTCTTCAATGGCCAAGAGCTCTGCCTCCGACGCAATACCTGCGGCTATAAGTGAGGTGCGCATGCGCGAAAGCGGATCCCGCCCCTTCATTGCATCAATATCTTCCTTTGTTCGGTAGAGCTCGTGGTTGTCTGAATTTGAGTGCGATCCGATACGGTCGCAGTCTGCATGAACCATTGCCGGCCCCTTACCACTGGCCGCATAGTCGCGCGCAGTAACCATTGTGTTGTATGAATCAATGGGGTTTCGGCCATCGCAATAGAATATCTTCAGGTTTGTAAAGCCACTGAAGTTGTCTGCCACAACTGGGTTTGCTGTCTGCTCGTGCAATGGCACCGAGATCCCATACTTGTTGTTTTGAATAACAAACACAACAGGTAGCTTTTCGCGGTCTGCGCCATTAACGGCTTCGTAGTAATATCCTTCCGACGTAGTGCTATCTCCTGTTGAACAGAAAACCACTTCGTCTCCCTTGAACTTCTTAATCGAACGCGCCGTACCAACAGCTTGTTGCGAATGGTTACCCGTGCACGAGGATGAGTTCTGAAGGTTAATCGAAATCTTCGCAAAGTGATTGCTCATGTGGCGGCCACCGCCGGCTACATCGGCATCCTTAGACAAGCCATTGGCTATAATCTCTTCTACCGATAAACCGGCAGCCAGGGATGTGAGCATATCGCGGTAGTAGGGAAACAAGAAATCCTTGCCCGGACGAAACACTTTACCCAGCGCCAGTTGAATACCGTCGTGTCCGGCAAACGGTGCATGATAAGACCAGCCCTTTGCCATCTTCAAGTAGTTGGCAGCCTTTTCGTCCAAGCGACGACCAAGGTGCTGAGTCTTGTACCAATCCACAAGAACGTTTGGCTTAATGCCCTTGAGGTCGAACAACTCAACCTTTGGTGTCTTGGCTGCAGAAGCAGTTTGGTTCTTTGCCGGTGTAGTCTTCTTTGCTGGTGGTGTATTTGCCTTGGCCTTCGCCATGGTTGTCTCCTGATTTCGTCGATTTGTATTTCGTTGTTATCGGCTCTTCTTGATGAAGGTTAGCCAACCGTATGGGTCTTCGCCCCCTACGGTGATGTTGAGAAATGCTTGTTGTAGAGCACGCGTCATTGGTCCAACCTTGCCGCGCCCAACAGCTATGCGATCTACCGATGTTACTGGCGCTATCTCACAGGCTGTTCCTGTAAGGAACATTTCGTCGGCCAGATACAACATCGCACGTGGTATGTTTTGTTCACGAATTGTTACACCAAGCTCCTGAGCAAGGGTAATCACTGTGTCGCGCGTGATGCCGGGCAGTAACGACGTTGCAGCTGGAGGCGTTATGAGCTCGTTGTCAACTACAACAAATACGTTTTCGCCAGAACCCTCTGCGATATTGCCATATGCATCCAGGCATATGCCTTCTGCGTAGCCGTTCTCCACTGCTTCCATCTTCACAAGCTGCGAGTTCATATAGTTGCCGCCCGCTTTAGCCAGAGATGGCATGGAGTTAGGAGTTATCCGATCCCATGAAGAGATACAGACATCCACGCCATTGGATGCGGCATCGTCACCGAGATACGGACCCCATTCCCAAGCGGCAATGTATACATCAAGCGGACACCTGAGGCCGTATACTCCCATGTCGCCAAAGCCACGAAGGGCAAACGGACGCAGGTAACATCTGCTCAGCTTGTTGCGCTTAACGAGATCTACAGCGGCCTCCGACAACTCATCTACTGAGAACGGAAGTTGTGAGCGATACACTTTCAGTGAATGATGCAGCCTTCGCATGTGCTCCAGCAAACGAAATATTGCCGTGCCTTTCTCTGTGTCGTAGCAACGAATGCCCTCGAACCACGAAGTGCCATAATGAATGGCGTGCGAGAGCACGTGAGTTGTTGCCTTCTCGAACGGGACAAATGTTCCGTTCTTCCATATCGTCTTTGTGGGTGTGATTGGCATCATGCACCTCGCCAATAGTGATTATAGTTCGGCATTATCAAGAGCCCCTTTCATCAAATCGGTTACGATTGATGGATGTGCCGAACCCCCAGATGCTTTCAATACCTGACCAACGAAGAACCCCAGGAGGTTTGTTTTGCCTTCGCGATATTTCTTGAGATTATCTGGATTTGCTAGAATAACATCATTAACCATAGCTGTAAGTACCGAGACATCAGAAACCAGGCGTAGGCCGCGTTCCTCGATAAACTCGGAAGCAAGCTTATTGCTGCCGAGCATGTCTGGGAAGAGCTCCTTCGCCGTTTTGCTGCTGATCGTTCCGTCTGTTATCACATCGATTAATGATGCTAACTGTGACGGTGTGATGCCCACTTGGTCAATATCGCACTTCTTTTCGCCCTTAATACGCAGTAACTCGGTCATAATCCAGTTACTGACAAGCTTCCATGTCTCCGGAGAAGGGGCTTTGAGTAACGCACACGTTGTCTCGTAATATCCTGCCACAGATACTTCATCAACAAGAATTACCGCATCGTATTCGGGCAATCCATAGTCTGATAGAAAACGGGACTTCTTCGCTAGAGCCAACTCCGGCAGGGTCTGGCGCAGTTCTTCTTTCCACTCTGCCGATACCACAACAGGGCCTAGGTCTGGCTCTGGAAAGTATCGATAGTCGTGAGCCTGCTCTTTAGAGCGCATCACCTTGGTTTGCCCACTACCGACATCCCACATCAGGGTTTGCTGCACAATAGATTCGCCCGACTCTATAGCCGCGATCTGTGCGTTGATTTCGTAGTCTATTGCCTTCTCAACGTTGCGGAAGGAGTTTAGATTTTTTACTTCGCGCTTCGTTCCAAACTTCTGCTGTCCAACTGGGCGCACAGAAATGTTCGCATCACAGCGCATACTGCCTTCTTCAAGGTTGCCGTCGCAAATCCCGAGATACACGAGTATCTGACGCATTTGCTGAAGATATAGATAGGCCTCATGGGCAGTGCGAATATCTGGCTCGCTCACAATTTCTATCAGTGGAACCCCTGCGCGATTCAGGTCTACGAGGGTATCTATATCAAGATCGTGAATGCTCTTTCCTGAGTCTTCCTCCATGTGTATGCGAGTAACACCAATTCGCTTTACACCATCAACTGTCTCAATGTCGATATGGCCATTGTAGCAGATGGGATCTGCATACTGGGTAATCTGATACCCCTTGGGAAGGTCTGGGTAGTAGTAATTCTTGCGAGAAAAGGTCGAACGCTCCCGTATGCTGCAGTTTGTTGCCAGCCCCATTTTAACGGCGTAAGCAACGAGGTTTTCGTTCAGAACGGGGAGTGTTCCTGGGTGACCCAAACAGATTGGACATACGTTTACGTTTGGGTGAGCGCCGTATTCTGTGGGGCAGACACAAAAGGCCTTAGACGCAGTGGTTAACTGCGCGTGAACTTCCAATCCGATTATTGCTTCATAACCCGAGTGCATGAACTGTCCGTACGTGTCCAAAGGACCACAAAACTACGGAAAAACAGCCTGTTCGGGGGTGTTTTAGATCGGTAATCGGCGGATATCAATGTTTCCGCCACACAGCACAATGCCCACGTTGCGTCCACTCCAGCGTCCTGGGTTTTCGAGCATCACAGCAAGCGATACACCCGCACTTGGCTCTACCACCACCTTTAGCCTCTCCATGATGCAATAGGTTGCTTCGCGTATCGCATCTTCGGATGCCGTCATTATTCCAACGCCAGCTCTTTGCAGGTGGGCAAAGGTGATATCTCCAAGCCCCGTTCGTAACCCATCTGCAATAGTCATTGTATCAGCAGGGGGCTGAAGTATCCCTGTTTGGAGCGACAACTGAGCATCTGCGGCAATTTGGGGTTCTGCGCCTAAGATCTCTATGTGCGGACGCAGCGCACGGGCAGCCGTAGCAACACCACTTAAGAGTCCGCCGCCACCTACAGGGGCGATGATCACATCTAGATCATCTGCCTGTTCGAGAAACTCCAGCGCCAGGGTTCCCTGCCCGGCTAACACACGTTCGTCGTTGTATGGCGGAACGGGATGGGCACCTGTTTTAACAACAATATCGTGCATGGTCTCAAGTCGAGAGGCCAGTGTTGGTTCGCATAGAACAATCGAAGCGCCGTAATCACGAACGGCCGCCTGTTTAACAGCCGGTGCATTGTGCGGCATCACGATTGTGCAGGGAATGCCACGCAAGCCAGCTGCGTATGCCAATGCTTGTGCATGATTACCGCTTGAGTGCGTAACAACACCTCGAGCTGCCGTTGTATCATCGAGACGTAATACTGCGTTTACGGCCCCACGTGATTTAAATGCACCAACCTTTTGCAGGTTTTCACACTTGAAATACACACGGGCATCGACCATCTGGTTGATGGCGCTGGATGTCAGCACTGGCGTGTTGTGTACGTGCGTACGAATGCGCTCGTGTGCATCACGGATGGTCTCTATCGTAACCACGAGCCCCTTTACTTACATGTTTCGACGATACTGTCCACCCACTTCATACAGCGCATTTGTCATCTGTCCAAGTGAACACACCTTAGCAGCCTCCATGAGTGCCTCGAAGATGTTTCCATTCATAACGGCGGTCTTCCGCAACATATCAAGCGCATCTGTTGTGGTCTTACCATTGCGCGTTTGAACGGCTCTGACGTTTGAAATCTGCTGTTCTCTTTCGTCTGTGGTTGAACGAATGACCTCTGCTGGGATAACAGTTGGACTTCCTTTTGAACTCAGGAAGGTGTTCACGCCAACAATAGGGTATTCGCCTGTATGCTTGAGCGTCTCATAGTAGAGAGACTCTTCTTGGATCTTGTTACGTTGATACATGTTCTCCATTGCACCAAGAACGCCGCCCCGCTCTGTGATGCGACGGAACTCTGTGTAGACGGCCTCCTCGACGAGATCGGTGAGCTCTTCAATAATAAACGAGCCCTGAATTGGGTTCTCATTCTTTGCAAGCCCGAGCTCTCTGTTGATGATCAACTGAATAGCAACCGCCCTGCGGACACTTTCTTCTGTGGGGGTTGTGATGGCTTCGTCGTACGCGTTTGTGTGAAGAGAGTTGCAGTTGTCGTAGATCGCATAAAGCGCTTGCAGCGACGTGCGAATGTCGTTGAAGTCGATCTCCTGGGCGTGTAGCGAGCGGCCAGATGTTTGGATATGATACTTCAACATCTGTGAGCGTTCGTTGCCACCATACTTGTGCTTCATGGCCTTGGCCCAGATCTTACGAGCAACACGGCCAATCACGCTATACTCAGGATCTACTCCGTTCGAAAAGAAAAACGAAAGGTTGGGGGCAAAATCATCGATGTGCATTCCGCGTGAGAGATAGTACTCAACAAACGTAAAGCCATTGGCTAATGTGAATGCCAGCTGTGTTATCGGATTTGCTCCCGCCTCTGCTATGTGATAGCCAGAGATCGATACGGAGTAGAAGTTGCGAACCTTTTCATCAATGAAGTACTTCTGAACATCACCCATCATGCGCAAAGCAAACTCCGTCGAGAAGATGCAGGTGTTCTGCGCTTGATCTTCCTTGAGAATATCGGCTTGCACTGTTCCTCGTACATTTTGTAGCGCACGCTGTTTGCACTCCGCATACGTCTCGGCATCGAGTACTTGATTGCCTGTTACTCCAAGAATAATCAACCCAAGACCGGTGTTGCCCTCTGGTAGTTCTGTTGATCCATCGCCATGGCGATACACAGGACGCGGCATTCCACGTTCAGCATACATGGCATCAATCTTCGCTGATACGTCTGCCTCTAGGCCGCGTTCTTTGATCACCCTTTCACACTCTTGATCAATGGCTGCATTCATGAAAAACGCCAACAGCATTGGTGCTGGTCCGTTTATCGTCATCGAAACAGATGTGGTAGGGGAGCACAGATCAAAACCGGAGTAAAGTTTTTTAGCATCATCTAGTGAAGCAATACTCACACCAGAGTTGCCAATCTTTCCATAGATGTCGGGACGGTGGTCTGGATCCTCGCCATAGAGCGTAACGCTGTCGAATGCTGTAGACAAGCGCACGGCGGGCATTCCTAAAGACAAGTAATGAAACCGCTTGTTTGTGCGCTCGGGTCCACCTTCGCCGGCAAACATGCGTGTTGGATCTTCACTTGTGCGCTTGAAGGGATAAACACCTGCCGTATATGGAAACTCACCGGGAACATTCTCCTGCATGCACCAACGAACGATTTCACCCCAATCTTGAAACTTGGGCAGCGCAATCTTGGGCACGCGTGTATGGGCCAGCGATTCTGTATGATTCTTCACCTTGATCTCTTTGCCACGCACTGTGTACGTGTAGTGCTCACCTTCGTACGAAGCTTTCTTTGCCTCCCACGTATCAAGCAAGGTTCGAACTTCATGATGAAGTTTTGCCTCGATCTCGGCGGCTCGTTGTTCAAGTGCGGCAAGTGCTACATCTGTTTGTGTTTGCTCTGTTGTCATCGGTGTACTATTTGTGTTTCACATGGTACAGTTGAGCGGCGGCACTTACGCCCCCTAGCCAATAGGTAGAGATCTCACCAGGCACAAGAGATATCTGGGTTGGAGGCAGCACGATCGTCTGTGTATTAGCCTTCTTCGCAAGAATTGTGATGCGTCCTGCCGGCAGCTCTGTGAAGTGAAGTTTTCCATTAGCTGTACTTGTTGTTTCACGAAAAGCCATTTTCGCACAGCCGTCGATGATTGCTTCTACGCCATTAACAATGCGATAAAAATCCAGCTCGGGGGCATCGGGCGAGAGGTTCACAAAGCGAATTGTTGCAGAGTTCGAAGTAAGGGGCTCTACCAGGTCTACAAGTTCAATGCCGGCAATGTTTGGCGGAACCATCGACCCAGTAACAAACAGCGTCTTACGTGATCGCAACGTTGTGGTTGTTCGTGTTTCTTGAATAAGTGGAGTGCTATTAATGAAGATGCCCGTTGTGTGCGTACCTATCTCAAGATCTACGTATCCAGACGTCTTAGAAAACTCTATTGTTGCCGTTTCTGGACGCGCAACGCCATCGAGTTTAGCCTCGAATGATTTCAGACCGGCAACGGCGTTCACGATCTGATACTTACCAACGTCGGGCGGTATGAGTAAGTCAACGCCCTTTTCTGCTTCTTCATCGTCTGCATATAATCGTGCACGAAACGGCTGCTTATCATCAAAGGCCAGCGAACCCGTAAGCAGCAATGTATAGGTTGTGCCAGACCGTAGATCAACATCTCGGTAGGCAACAGCATATTGTTCGCTCCCTGTGTGCAACAGGCGAATATTGTGATCGCCACCCTCGATATCGATAACATTCGAGATCGAACACACGCTAAGCTGGTTTTCTTTCAACACGTCCATCTCATCAATGGAGAGAGACAACCGAGATGCATCGGTAGTGGCGTTTATGACACGTATCCTTGTGCGTCCTGCTGGCGGTGCAGTAGCATCTTCGTGCAGCACGCACTCTTCTGGACGCCGGACACAGTTAAATGCACTTGTAGCGGGAAACAACACAACGCTGTAGTTGGTGGGTTTGATGATGACGTTGCGTCTGGCAAGGATTGCATTTGTTGGACCATCCACGGCCCGCAACTGAACAGTATCGGTTGTTGGGTCTATTGTCTGCCGTGCGCCAACATCTCCAGAGTTCGTTGTAGCAAACAACTCCTTGTCGTTCATGGTTATACCTGCCGATTGCACGTTCCCATTATAGAAACGAACCGAGGCCTTCTGAGCATTGGGTGCCACAACATCGGAGCTACCACATGCAACAAGCAGTGCGGCAACAAATGCTTGGAGTATGATTGTTGCGTTTCTCATTGTTGCAGGTGCTCAATAGCGCCGCGCAGTTTCCATAGCGTTCTAGCGATATCAGCCTGCTCATCAACAAATGCATCATAGCGCTTATTGTTCTCGACTATCTCTGCTAGGTATCGGATGCGGTCGGGTGGAATAATGTAGATTTTTTCGCTCATCTCGTTTGAAACCGTGTATGATGATGTCCACGCAAGTAAGCACTTTTTAACCAACAAATCGTTGATAACACGGTAGAGCGTGTTTGCTCCGGGGTCGTTGAACTGCGAAGCAATTGTGCCATATACGGGCATTTCGTCGATCGACTGAGAAAACAACTGCCGGCTGCGCTGATATTGTTTGCGCACATCACGCAACGCGTCCAATGCTCCGCGCTTGTCGAACTTATTCAAGGCAATCACATCGGCGTAGTCAATCATGTCGATTTTTTCCAACTGTGTTGCAGCGCCAAACTCAGGCGTCATAACGTACATGGCTACGTCTGCTAGCTCTGTGATCTGTGAGTCGCTTTGCCCGATACCTGCAGTTTCAACAATGATCACATCATATTCGGCATACGACAAGATGTTTATCGCATCACGTACGTGTGGGTTGAGGGCAACATTGGCCTCGCGTGTTGCAAATGAGCGCATGTATACACGGGGGTCGCTAACAGCATTCATGCGTATGCGATCTCCAAGAAGTGCGCCGCCTGTCTTGCGTTTTGATGGATCAACGCTTATAACGGCAATTGTTTTGTCCGTATGATCAAGTAGGAATCGTCGAACAAGCTCATCGGTTAGTGAGGACTTCCCAGCCCCTCCGGTACCTGTTATGCCCAGCACGGGCGCCCGTTTAACGTGCTTGGCAAAGTCGATGACGTCGTGTTCACCACGTTCTGCGCAAGAGATTGCCTGCGCAATAGCCATAGGATCTTTTGCACGAACGCGATCGTGTAGACTTGATGCGTCGGTAACTGGCGTTACGTAATCACTCTTCTGTACAAGGTCATTAATCATCCCCTGTAGGCCCATGGCTCGGCCATCATCGGGGGAATAGACACGTGTTATGCCATTGGTATGTAGTTGCTCGATCTCGCTGGGAAGAATTGTACCGCCGCCGCCTGCAAAAATTCTGATGTGATGAGCGCCGCGCTCGTCGAGCAGTTGACGCATATAGGTTAGGTACTCCACGTGTCCGCCCTGATACGACGTCATGGCAATTGCCTGTGCGTCCTCTTGGATGGCACACTCGACGACCTCTCGCACAGATCTGTTGTGTCCGAGGTGGATAACCTCACACCCAGTGGCCTGGATAATGCGTCGCATAACGTTGATCGCTGCATCGTGTCCATCGAACAACGATGCCGCAGTAACAACGCGAACCTTGGTTGAAGGTGTATATGGGGCTGGTGATTGCATCGACGTAGCCTGTGGTGTGGACAACCGGTCAAAACTACGGAGGTTCGGCGCGTGTTAGGTTTGTGCGTGCAAGCTAATCTTCTTATGTTGGGCGGGGCCGAGGAAATCGGTGCAAACTGCTGTTATCTGGAACTCGACGGTACCGGGATGCTGATCGATGCGGGTCTACACCCACGCGATAGGACTGTTAAAGCATTTCCAGACATAGACTTACTGGAAAACTATCCCGCAGACATACTAGCAATCACGCATGCACATACAGACCACATAGGCGCGCTTCCCTACGTGATGCGCAGGCTGCCGTACCTGCGGCCGATCATGACCCCCGCTACGCGCGACCTAAGTCATGTTGTGATGCATAATGGGGCAAGGCTTCTTCGTACCGAAGTTGGACGGTTGTTTCCGGCGCAATGGCTGGAGTTCTTCGACAAGGACGTTATCGAACAACTACGCTATGCATTTGAGGCGTTGCCGTATGATGAGCCCCTTGAAATTCGTGGTTATTCCGGCAGATCGCCTGTTGTGATGACGTATCATTGGTCTGGGCACATTCTAGGGTCTGCAAGTGTGTCTCTTGAATGTAATGGGCTGCGAATCTTGCATACTGCAGATGTCAAGTTCGATGATCAGGTTGTTGTTCCAAAAGCTCGGATACCTCGTACACACACTGATGTCTTGATCACCGAGTGTACGAATGCGAACAGCGACAACACCCCACTGTTTCCAGAAGAGTCGAAGCGGTTGGCGGCATTTATCAATGGGGTGTCGCAGAATAACGGTTCTGTATTGATCCCGTGTTTTGCTCTCGGAAAGCTTCAAGAAATGATTCCACTGCTGTATGGGCTGATGCGACGAGGTAGCATACCACACATGCCCATCTACACAGGGGGCATTGGGGTGCGCATCAACAAGATTTATGATCAGTACTGCTACAGCGATCCGATGAAGCGTCCCGGGTTTGAGGTTTCAGACGTACCCCAAGAACGTTTACGAAGAGGTGAGCTTGATACTGGAGCTTATTTCAAACAACCATCGATAGTGCTAGCCCCCTCCGGAATGATGAATGTAGGCACTATGTCCTATCAACTTGCACTGCAATGGATGGGGTTGGCCAATTACGGCATCGCGTTTGTAGGGTATCAAGATCCAACAACACCAGGCTATGCACTCATGAGCTCTGAAGCCAAAAAACCGTTCGCCTTTGGGACAAAGAATGCTTCTCGGTCTTGCAAGGTCGAACGGTTTCGTTTTAGCGGTCATGCTGTGCGCGAAGACCTTGTGCAGCTAGCTGTTGATGTACAGCCGTCAACCATTGTCATCACACATGGCGACACAGACGCATGTGATCGTATGGCTGTGGAACTACACCACATACTGCCCTCTAGTAGGATCATTATCCCCCAACTAGGAACGCGTTATGCTTTGAGTAGCTAGTTTGGGCAGCTCTGTGCAGGTGCGTTGGTTGTATCTCCCATGTATGGTATTTGTCTCTTGTTGTAAAGGTTGCTTGTGATGAAGTTTTTCTGTTTGTCTCTGTTGGTGTTTGTCGTGGTGCCGTTGTCGTGCTCCGTTCAGGACACCCCAGCTACGGGTGATGCAAACACAGAGGTGTTGCGCGACACAACGATACAGATTGTCGTAGGTGGCGATATGATGTCGCACAAACCACAAGTAACTGCTGCATGGAACGTGTCCAACCAGCGATACGAGTACGAGCACTGGTTTCAGTTTGTTAAACCAACAATTGAGACAGCAGACCTTGCAATTGCAAACCTCGAAACCACGCTAAGTGGAGAACCGTACACTGGATATCCGTGCTTCTCTGCTCCTGATGCTTTTGCTTTTGATCTCAAGCGCGTAGGTTTTGATGTTCTCGTTACAGCCAACAACCATGTAGCTGATAAGGGTAAGCGGGGTATCGAGCGCACTATTCGCGTTTTGGATTCTTTCGATATCAAGCACACCGGATCTTATCGCACACAGCAGGAGCGCGACTCGCTACATCCGCTGATCATCGATGTTAAAGGGGTAAAGGTTGCTATCCTGAGTTATACGTATAGCACAAATGGACTTCCTGTTAGTAAGCCGAATGTGGTGGACCTTATCGACGATTCTATAATGGCAAAGGATATAGCCAGAGCTCGTGCGAAAGGGGCCGAACTTGTGATTCCGATAATGCACTGGGGTAATGAATATCAAACCGTTGAACACCCTATACAGAGTCGCACTGCATCGTTCTTGGCTTCAAAAGGCGTAGATGCAATCGTGGGTATGCACCCCCATGTTCTGCAGCCCATTCGTTACATCAAGACGAAGACAGATTCTGTTCCCGTTGTCTACAGTCTAGGAAACTTCGTTGCCAACATGCGGGACCGTTATCAAAACGGTGGAGCAATGATCAAGATTACTGCCAAGCGCACGAATGGTCGCACGATGGTTACCGCCTTCGAAGACATTCCGTTTTACGTGTACAAGGGGTCAATCAGCGCCAACACCACATCCAAGAGCGTCTCGTTGTGTCATGGGTTTTATTGCATACCCGAGTCTGCAGCTCACCTTCTGCCAGGAAGTGCCGAGGCACCTCAATTCTTTGATGATGCACGTCGGATTCTTCGAGGCTCGTCTAAACGATAGTCTTCAGCACGAGATCTTTAGTGCGACACCATAAGGGTCTTCGTTATGATCCTTCCATCAGCCCGACGCAACATAATTGAATACTGTCCGCTGTTGAGCGCATGTGTTAACAACACACAGGCACGTGTTGATGGTGGTGGAACAAGTGTTTGTCGAACGGTTCCTTGAATGTCGATAACGTCGATGCTCAGAGCATCGTAGTCTTTCCAGGCTATTCGTGCTCGATCGTCGGCGGGCAAGGGCGATACTATCAAGAGCTCTGTCTCTGGATATTCAGGATCTACCGTTGTAGCAACACTGCCTGCGCTTAGTATCTCATGAAAGCCCGTTGAAAATTCGGCCCTATGTGGATTCGCAGCGTCGCGCACAACAAAGCGATAGAGTTTTCCAGGAGTAATGGATTGGGGTATAACCCATGTGTATGCTGTTCGCCCAACTGAGACCCCGCTTGCTATGGGGTGAAACATGCGTTTGTCTCCGTCCCACATCTGTATATCGACGTGGTCTGCAGATAATGCTCGATCCCAAGTAATTTCTACTGCAGAACCAACTTGCAGTGGTTGATAGAGCGCGCCCCCTGCCGGCCAAACACCTGCGTTTAGCAATGAGCATGAGAGAACAAGTGTTACAAGTATGACGTTGAACATTAGAATCTCCAATATGGTTGTGTGAAGTATAACGTTGTGGTCTTTACCGCACGACTGCACGTGTCGTGTACCATTGACCTTTGAAGAGATAGTCGGCATTCTCATGATATCGGGTTATAAAGGGGGCTTGCGCTGTCTTCATGCCCCATAACTCCTGACTGTCTTGCAGGATGGTACACTCTGATATAAAGTCGTCCTGATCATCGGGTGCTACAAATGCATCGATAAGATCTACTCCGGTTTTGATGATGTCGGGTATGAGCATTTTCCAGTCCAGGGCGGCGAATTCTATCGGCACATTGTACTTTGCCACTCGCACGCGCAAACTGTCGACAACGTCTTCAAGGTTGTTCACAAGACAATCATTATCGTCTTTGCAATCCTCGTCCCAGGTTGCCATGCGAACCCATGCGAGATCTGATTGGTCCATCCACGAGGACTGGAGCCAGATGGCCCGCTCTCCAAACTTGAGGGGTCCATCCTCGTCTCCGTGCAGCGTTGTACACTCACCCACAGCCCCTTGTTGGTCATCGCAGTTAGGTAGCCGTGCAAAGCCGTGTTTTGTTTGCAGAGCATTGGTGGCGGTAAGGTTACCCCCATATACGGCGTGGTACAACTCACCTCGATTTACAAATGGCCATAAGTCCCAGTCGCCATCATCATAGACGTTTTGCTCGCAAATCTTGATTCCAAACCCCGGGATTTCCATTCGGCGCAGAGCAAGTGTCTGCGATGCACGTAAGGGTTCCCCCGTGTATGCTTTAATACGCGTGCGAAGGGTAAGATCTATGGAGCCAGTGTGAAGCGCTTGCTTTCTTGGTGTAGTATACGGCTTGCAGATCGAAAATTCTACGATGTCGAGAAACTGTCCGGTAGACGAAAGCAGATTTGTGTTTCCACTTGTATCTGCAGTAACATCAAAGTCTACATCCTTGTCGTGGGGGTTTGCTAGCAAAATGTTGTCGAAGCTTTCGGCAGTGATTGCATTTTGAAACACTGATTCTGGGTCAAGGGGCAGTGAAAATCTCAAACGCACAGGTGTTCCTCTTCGTGGAACATACTCAAGCTGGCGCCCGTCACGTGGCTCGTCGTTGTCTCGATCGTAATACGTAAGTGGGTCAAACCATCGTTCCTCGAATCGAGCGTTGTCGCGCTCGCCCCTTGCATTTACTCGTACGCGCAACCCAATCGACTCGAGAACCATCTCTTGCCGGAATGCTGCTTGTAGTCGTATCTCTTTATGTCCTAACGGTTCGTTGGCACAGTCGCGTGCTTCGAATCGTGCTAGGTCTTCATCGATGATCATCGAGTAGGTTGTGGGATGTTGTTTACCCGTTCTAGCCGGAGTAGCATAGCCTGGCACATTGCTCCACCATCGCCAGTGCTGACCTCGATGTTGCGCCGGATGTATGATAAAGCGAATCGCATCACCACACATTACGTGGTATCGGGCGGTTGACACCCCTCTATCAACACATTCTGACGATACGAGTGTTATCCACACACGCACGCCGTCTATATGTTCTTGTCGCTGTACTTCTACTTTTGTTTCTGGATGTGGCTGCCGTTGGAGCATGATGTCTGTTGGATCTTCAGATGCCAGCAATACATCCTCAATACGCAGATCTATTGCTTTACGTCGCACGTAAAACACAATAAGATTTTCCGGATTGAGAAGCTCTGCAGTAAGGCAGTAGTCTTGCAGTCCTTGCTCGAACCAAACGGGCGCGCCAATTCCTTGATCATAGTATCCTATAATCTCCCAGCAACGCTCAGCTAGGATGCATACAGTTTCTGTTTTGGGGTGTGTTGATCGAAACTCATTTGCTGTGGTAAATCGGACTGCGTCTGATACATTAAACAATGGGTTGGCGTCTATATCGGTGATGCCGGCCCGCAGACGATACTCCTCATCTATCGTGGGTTCGAGAACCTGAAATCGGGGATTTACGGAAATATTGGGTGTTACTTTGGCGCTTCGTGTAGGAAGTACGATGGATCCAGATGGCATCAGAGATCCGCCAACGTCCCAACCCAGAAAAGCTGCGCCCATAGAGGGTCTTGCAATACAAATCACACCCGCTTCGTTCAGGCCTATGTCTATTCTCGCGGTATCGTTGAGGACTTCCAACAACGTACCGTCAACATCAAAGACTTCAACACTTCCTGCTGTGTGTATGTTGATTTGCACAGAGAGGGAGTCAAGCGTCTTATACACAGCTGTAACCGAAAGGTCCCTCGTCATATCGGCACATCTGAGCACAAAGAAGTGTTCGTCCGCATTGTTCCTGATTGTCTGTATGGATTCAGAATCCCAGTGTGAAAACTGGAAGCGATTATCAACAACGTGCGGTGCATATAGATAGGTTGTATCTCCGGCAACAACAACACGGTTGTTCTTCGCAATCACTGCTGCAGCATCTGGGCTAGCTGTCCCTTGCGGCTCAATTCGCATTGAGCAGCTCATTCTTGTGGTGCCCCGCACCATGGCTTCATATGATCTGTCGGTTGCTACATCACCTGCATACCACGAGGATCGAACTTTCAAGCGGAGCATCGAGTGCGTCCTCCACGTATCAACGGGAAGAATTGTTACCACTTCTCCATTCACCTGCAGTTGATGTGGTGCGTCGGTCCAATATCCCTCTGGATGTTGTTGTTCAAGGATGATCACGCTATCGATATCTATGCCGCCGGGTAGGGGGCCCGACATTCGCAGGGTAAGTGCATTGTCACACAGGATTACTTTGTCTTGTAGATCAAAGCTTACAGGACATGGTACATCTGGTGCTGTTGTAAAGACATATTCATCAGTGCCAAGAACACAGCGGTATCGCGTGTTCGGTAGCAGTCTGCGGGGTTGCCATGTAAACGTGTATTGATCTACTAATGTGTACCTGCCCACAACCTTGTGTTGTGTCCATTGTTCTCGTGGAGTGTGCTGGGCAAGTGAATCTCGTAAGACAAGAAGTCCTGCGTGTGATGTGTGCCACCTACCCGTATCTATAGGCACACGAGCATGAATGCGTAGTGTGGTGGATGGAGAAATGTGTTGTTGGCCATGAGATGGAAATGCCAACGTGAAGAGCTCTTCCCCCATAGCCATGGCTCGAGCTAAGAGGAATACAACAACAAATCGCAGAATCATACACAACCTCCAACAGTAGGTAAAGCCAATCAGCACCTTGGTGAGTGCTGTTTGACCCTTGTGTATTCAACTGACGAAAACGTGACGGCGGAAGGGGGTTGCTACTGGACGGAAAGTGCGAATACGGAAGGCCAGTTCTTGCCGGTTACATATACGGTTGCTGTTTGGGCGTCCCACGCAATACCATTCAAGACATCGGTTGTCGGTGTCCGCTCGTTCGTAAGCAGCAAACCCGTTAAATCCAGGATGCCGGTAACAACTCCCGTAGCGGGAGATATCCTGATGATTTTATCTGATTGCCAAACATTGGCCCATATTTCTCCGTTGATCCACTCGAGCTCGTTGATGCTTGAGACGGCCATACCATCCATTGTTACGGCCATTGATCGGACAACAGACCACGTCGTGGGGTCCACAACATTGATTATGCTGGTTCCATTGCTCATGTAGAGATACTTACCATCATTGGTTATGCCCCATCCCTCACCAGAGTAGGAAAACGTCTGCTTTTGCTGCAGTGTAGATGCATCAAAAACCAACCCTTGCTGGTTAAGCCATGTTAGCATGTATACGTTGCCGTTAAGCTGTGTGATGCCTTCTCCGAAGTACTTGGCATCCAGGAGTGTTTTCTTAACCACCTTACCTGTGGCAATTGAAACCTTACGCAGACTTGACGAGCCATTCTGTCCTGTGCTTTCTAGGAAAGCCCCTTTAAAAACTTCAAGACCCTGGGTAAACGCCTTCGTGTCGTGGGGTAAACGCTGAATAACCCTGTAGGTTAACTGTTGAACCAGTGGTTGAGGTGGTTTTGGGGGTTCTGTGGAGCGCTCTTCGCCACTTGGTTTGTCTTGACATCCAAAAAGAATGGCACAGAAAATGTTTATCACGACAAGTCTGTGTAGGTTCGCAGTCATAGCATACACGGTAGAGTGAGGTGTGAGCTAAACTACCGAGATTCAACTTCATGTTGTACGTATATGTCATATAGAGTCCATTACGCATACTTTTTATCTGCGTTTTTATGTTTAGTCGGGTTGCTTGCTTTTTCGTGTTCATACGATCAGGCAAACGGTTCTGTTGGTGATCAGGTGTTCGATAGTGTTGCAGCAACTACTGGCACGAAGCAGGCACAGATTGACTTGTTGAATACGCAGATTCCTCGCATCGGCTACCACAAACTTGTGATTTCTACAAAGCGCATTCTTGACAGCATACAACGTACGTATGCTAAGGCAGAGCCTACATTTGACATGTATCGGATTGTTACGTTGCTCAATAGAAAAGATCTGCGATACATCCGGCTGGGCGACACCATCGTTTTGCCCGATTCGAATGTAAAAGACGTACGAGCATATAGCATATTCCCACAGTATTGGGCAGCGGCAGATACCATCCAAAAAATTATGGTAGTAAGCGTTAAGTATCAGGCTTATGCATGCTATGAGAATGGTAAACTGGTACGCTTTGCTGCTACCAATAGCGGGGAAGAGCGCAAGCCATCGTTGCCGGGACGTTATGCTGCAAACTGGAAACAACGATTACGAATCTCGTCTCTCAATTCATCCTGGCGACTACCGTTTACGGTGAATATTCATCAACAGGCAGGCACGGCATTCCACCAGTTCGATATGCCCGGCAGGCCTGTGTCTCATTCATGCTTTCGTCAGCTCATGCACGATGCACAGTGGCTATATGAATGGATTAGGGTTGCACAACGCGACACAGCGAAACACAGACTGGTTCCTTTTTCGGGAACCCCTGTTTTTGTGTTAGACGTGTTTGATTTTACCCGCAGGCGAGGCGGCCCATGGTTAGATGCAACGTCGAACCAGGATGTTACGATTGACTTACCAGCAGATCCGATGGGTATGGAAGAGGCACTCATTCCTATATCTCAGATCCCACACGGCAGCCGCGGTTCGCTCAGAAACGTGCAGCGCTATCTTACCGCAGATAGCGTATTGAAAGAACGGGGTGTCATCCGCAAAGGTGTTACACTTCGCGAGTCGGTTAACTATAACTGGATACGTGCAAAGCGCAAGGCTGCAATGAATGCAGGGGGCGCTGCTGGGCAACAATCTCCCGGTAACTAGTCTAGGTTTGATCGAAGAAGTTAAGGTTTTGATACTGCTCCGGTAGGCAGCCCGTATATGCGCTTGGTGCGGCTGGAGGTCTATTGCGTAGGTGCATGGGTATATCGTAGCTGTCGGCCGATTCAACCGCTAGTAGGGCGGCGTTTACAGCATTATAGGCCACTCTTGACTTCGGAGCATTCGCTAGATACACGATTACGTGTCCCAGCATTATCCTGCCCTCGGGCATACCAATTCGTTCTACAGATTGATACGCGCTCAGTGCCAAGGGCAATGCTTGACTATCTGCCAATCCAACATCCTCGCTTGCAAAAACAATCATGCGTCGTGCGATAAAGAGTGGGTCTTCGCCGGCCTGAATCATAGCGGCGGCATAGAATAACGCTGCATTTGCATCGCCTGCCCGCATTGATTTGATAAACGCCGAAATCGTATCGTAATGATAGTCGCCCGTTTTATCATATCGAGGAAGGGGTCTCTGTATTGCGCGGCTAATTACATCAGACGTTACATGTATTGTTGCATCGGCGTGTTGTTCACTGATGGTAATTGTCTCGATAATGTTCAGTGCTTTACGAGCATCTCCATGAGCAACACGAATCAGAGCTGGCCAGTCATCCACTGTTAACGTAACAGAGCGGCTCGCGCGCAAGGCTTCAATAGCTCGTTCAATAACCCTGCGAATCTCTTCCTCTGTGAGAAGCTCGAGTCGATACACTTGACATCTCGATAACAACGCATTGTTGACCTCAAATGATGGGTTCTCTGTTGTAGCGCCAATGAGTGTAATGCCACCACTTTCGACGGCATGTAGAAGTGCATCTTGCTGTGATTTTGTAAAACGATGAATCTCGTCGATAAACAAAACTGTACGCGTGCCTTTTTTACGGAGAACATCTGCTTTGCGAATAATCTCCCGCAATTCTTTTACACCAGAGTCTACGGCGCTTAGCCGCTCGATGTGAGCACCAATTGCACGAGATAGAATGTGGGCTAATGTTGTTTTGCCCGTACCGGTCGGACCCCACAAGAGTATTGAGGGAAGCTCTCCACGCTGAACAAACGAGAAAAGTGGAGCGCCCTCCCCAAGAAGATGTTTTTGACCAATGACACTATCTATGGTGGTTGGCCGCACGAGCTCGGCCAGTGGTAAAAACCTCTGTGTGGTTGTTGGGTCGGTGGTTTCTGCGTCGTCAAAGAGTGAATCCATAACGCTGAAATTACCACCTCTTTCTGCACTTTATCACGCTGTGTAGCGATACGTGCTTCCGGGAAGTCGTGCTGCTATGTGCACGCTACCACCATCAATTGCTTTGATTAGTCTGGCAAGGGGCTCGCGAACAGGTTCTGAGCTTTGCCTGAATGTTAGATGGTGAATTGGCATGATGGATCGCGCCTTCATCATGTTGGCCATTGCTACAGCCTCTTCTGGGTTACAATGATAGGCGGTGTAGCCTTCGTACGAGCCAATAGGCATAATAGCAAGATCGACTTCTCTGGATATTGTCTTGAACTCATTGGTGAACGCGGTATCTCCACCAAATACAATTCGGATGCCTTCGAATTCGATCTCATAGCCATTGTAGCTGCGGCCTGTTCTCCTGAAACCGTTGCTGCGGCAACGTTCACCGGGAAGCCTCCATCCGTTGTGCTGCACCTGCAATGCTCGTACAGACAGGCCGCGGAGTGTTGTTGTCTCACCCCAGTCTATCTCTTCGCAGGAGAGCCAAGGTAAATCCATAATGACATCTCGTGTGTTCGACGCAGTTAGCACTGAGATTTCGTTGGGCCACCGTTCAGAAATGTTCTCCAGCGTCCAGCGGTCCATGTGATCCATGTGTGCATGGGAAAGGAGGATGAGATCGGGCTTGGGTAGTTCGTGAAGAGCAATTGCAGGAGGCAGTATCCTGCGGGGTCCTATCCGCACCCCGAGAATATTCAACCCAACCACATCTGCGAACACGGGATCTGTTAACACCCACGTGTTTCCCAGCTTGATGAGCACGCTCGACTGTCCTATCCAACAGGCCCACACTCTCTCGTTCTGGGCTTCATGAAGAATCTGCCCAGTTACTAGTGCATTCAATCCAGAGTCTACCAGCCCCTTACCATGAAGAGCTGTGGAGGTAACAATGCCACCGCAAGCCTGGATAGCGGTTTTCACAAAATCTCGACGTCCACCCGACAACATAAAGGTCCCCTCCTTAAAGCTGCGGTGCGAAACTGTTGTTCATAGATTTTACTTCCGAGTTATCATCTGGTTGTAAACAGATGGTAACTTCGCATCTATGAAGTCGATTGTTTCCACGGTACTAATGCTGCTGAGTGCGTATTGCTTACACGCGCAAATAGCTGGAGAGGTGCCTTCTAACCCAGATAACCCGTCGGAATTGAAAATGCCTGATGATGAAACGATTCGTCGTATCAAACAGCAGGCTCTCAACATGCAGTTTGAGATTCATTACCAACAGGCGGTGTCTCAGTTAGACCTGCGCAATGCATTTGAGTTGTTGGGCCAGCCGCCGGTAGCATATGGTTTTGGAGTTGAGGGCGGATATTATTTCGACCCTGTACCACTAGCTGTGGGCGGAGAGCTTGGTGTGTATTTCAATGGTGCAGATTCAAAGTCTCTGCGGTCTAGTAGTTTCTCTAGCAGGTTCGAGTTAACGTCATCAAATGTACAGATACCCATCCTTGCGCACATCCGCTTCCAACCAACCATCAACTCGTGGTTGTTTCCCTATGCTGAAGCGGTTGCTGGTTTTACCATCTTTTCGTCTACTATTACCCTTCGACACATTCGAGCAGGCGACACACTCACCGATTCTGATGGTAATGGTGCACTAACATGGAACTATGGGGTTGGGATGGGGCTGGCGATCAAGGTTCATGACATTATAACGTTGCCGAACTCTCTTCAGCGCACATTATTCGATGTACGTGTCCGTTATCTATGGGGTAGCGACACAAACATTCCTCACGCTGAGCTTGTCGATGGTAATACTCTTGACTATTACTTTACCGAACAACGAGTAGCCACCCCGCAAGTAGTTATGTTTCGTGCCGGTTTTATCTTTCAATTGTAAACCAATCTACTTTTCGAGGACACTATGACTCTCATTCGTCTTTTCCTTGCAGCTATAGTTGTGGTAACCGTTGCCACGGGTTGCAGAACAGTACAAGACAACCAACGCGACCTCTCATCAACACGCGAACGCGAGCTTACCGCTGGTGTTGTGCGAAAGGAAATCAAAAAGGGTATGTCTGGTGCACAAGTAGCCGAACTGTTGGGATCTCCGAATATCACAACGTTGGATGAAAACAATCGCGAGACATGGGTGTATGATAAGATTGCGACCGAGGCATCATATTCGGAGAGCCAAAGCGGAATGTTCCTGATTCTTGGTGGTTTCTCTAATCGCTCTGGTGCTGCGAGTACCACCCAGCGTACACTTACAGTTGTTATCAAATTCAGCGCCGATAGCAAAGTTGAGTCGTTCACCTATCATCAGAGCAAATTCTAATGACGTGGTATAGATTTTCAGTCGCGGCGTTTACGGCTCTGTTGTTTATGGCAACGGCTTGTACAACCATACGCTTTCCCGAACAGGTTCGAACACCGCAAACACAACTTCAAACACGTGAGTATCAGACGCGTGAATTCGATACAAACGATGTAAAGCTTGTGATGAAGGCCATGCTTAATGTTCTTCAGGATGATGGATTTGTTGTGAAAAACGCCGTCATGGATCTTGGTTTACTAACGGCAACAAAAGAAATCCAGCTGTCGGATAAAAGTGCCAGTACTCGATATTGGACAGACGCTCTGGATGTTGTTTTCGACACAAGGGGCTCTAGTAGCCGAAACCGAACAACACAAGACACCCGTTACAACAAGTTCAAACAGGTAGAGGTTAGTGTGAATGTGTCGGAGCTCGGTAGACGTTGTAAGGTGCGTGCGAACTTTCAGGCGAAAATCCTCGACAACACAGGTAACCCTGTAGAGGTGTCGGCTGTTTCCGACCCTAAGTACTACCAAGACTTCTTCTCCAAGGTAGACAAAGGCATATTCCTGCAGCGTCAGGGCTTCTAATGCAGTTCGCCTTTCTCTACATCATCCCGTTCGTTGTCGCATTTCTCGTATCCACAAGTTCGGTTCGAGCGCAGGGTCTACTTGAGACCGTGAAGACGGGTAACATCGAATCTGTTCAGCGGGTGTTATCGAGGAAGTCAAAGTCTTTGAACATCAATGAGACTGATGCCGAGGGTTTGACTGCCCTGATGGTGGCTACTATCGCCAACGATAGTGTAATGACCGAGGTTCTGCTCAATGCTGGCGCAGATCCAAACATTGCAACGCCACTTGGTGTTACCGTGTTACATCTAGCGGCTTTTCATAATCGCGATGGGTTTTGTCCGCTCATACTTGCTGCCGGTGCTCAACCAAACGTCCTGGATTATCGTGGGCAGACACCGCTCCATGTTGCATGTCAAGTAGGTTCAACAAATGTTGTTTCGCAACTTGTTGGTGCAGGGGCGTTTGTGAATCTGGCCGACCGAAAGGGCAACCCACCCATCATCATCGCATGTGGGAATCGGCACTTAGGAGCTCTCGAAGAATTGCTCGAAAAGGGGGCTTACGTTGATGCCCGTGACATACGAGGTAGAACCGCGGCAATGCTACTTTCTGTCTTGGGGGAGGATGAAATGCTGCGGATATTATTACGTAGAAAACCTGATCTCGGAATTGTCGATTATAGCGGAAAGAGTGCGCTAACGTATGCACGGATGAATCGTCGGTGGACAATACTTCAGATTCTTCAAGCTGCTGGCGCAAAGTACTAATCCGAAAATTGATACATTTGCGAGTGAAAAAAGTAGTAGGTGTTGCTCTCGAACGTAGAGAATTGCTACTATTATAGCAGACCAGCAGAAAGTCCACAGGTTTTAGAAAATGCCCCTTTCGAACGACACAAAGCTCACACGCATAGCTGTGTTCTATGACGGTAATTATTTCCTACACGTCAGCAATTACTACGCCTTTAACCATGTTCGCAATAGCAGAATCAGTCTGCGTGGCTTGCATGACTTTATCCGCAACCAGGTAGCCTCTCTGGAAAACACCGAGATGCACCTGTGCCAGATTGTTGATAGCCACTTCTTCCGTGGCCGGATCTCGGCAAATGAGGCTCAAACGCGCGGCAATCTTTTGTATTACGATCGTGTGTTTGAAGACATACTCATGTGGGAGGGCGTTATTGCACACTACCTACCGCTACGTAACACGGGTGGACGCAGGGAAGAAAAGGGCATCGATGTGTGGATGGCTCTTGAGGCGTACGACCTTACTCTACTCAAAAAGTTTGATGTTGTAGTGTTGATAACCTCGGATGGTAATTATGTGCCCCTTGTTCGAAAAATGAACAACCTGGGTGCACGAATCATGGTGTTGTCTTGGGATTTCGAGTTTGTTGACAACGAGGGCAAGCACGTTGTTACACGTACCTCTCACGAGCTTTTGAACGAGGTTACATACCCGATTCATATGCACGAGCTGATTGAGAGTCGTAACGCAAAAGACGATGAAATCGTACAGAATTTATTTGTCAGACGCGACGACACCCAACCGCGTCCGCCCCGTGATTCGCGTGAGTATCAAGAGATGATAGAGCAGCGGGGTTTGCGCTACGAGGAAGAAAGTGTAGATGATGACGCAGAGCGTTTCGAATCGTACATTTTGTCCATGAAGAACGGATATGGGTTTATAAAATATCCGCCCAACAACCTCTTCTTCCATGCCTCTGACATGATTAATGCAGACTTTCAGGATTTGCGCGAAGGCGACCCCGTAGAGTTTGCACTTGGTCTTAATAGAGATGATGACGACGTTGCGAAGCGTGTTAAACTCATATTCGACGATGAGCCCGACGATTCCGAATAAACTGCCACAACGTGGCGTGACGATTTTCTCTGTTATGACAGCTCTTGCCAACGAGGTAGAGGCTGTTAATGTTTCACAGGGGTTTCCCGACTATCCCGCAGACCCACTGTTACCAGAGTTGCTCTATGGGGCGTCAAAGAGTGGGCACAACCAGTATGCCCCAATGCCGGGCTTGTTGGCGCTGCGTCAAGCAGTAGCCGATAAATACCAACGTGTCCATGGGTGTGTGGTAGATCCTGAGCACGAGATAACCATAACACCCGGAGCAACCGCAGCTCTGTTTACTGCTATTGCATCTGTGGTTAGTGCTGGAGACGAGGTGATCATCATGGATCCGAGTTATGATTCATATGCCCCCTCTATCATTGCCAATGGTGGTATTGTACGGACCTCAAACCTGCGGACAAATACATACACTCCAGATTGGGATCACGTCCGCTCTCTGATCACACGTAAGACGCGTTTAATCATCATTAACTCTCCACACAATCCTTGTAGTAGTGTTCTTGAGCTTGATGATCTAGATACACTTGCTGAGATATGTAACAAGCACGATCTGCTTGTCTTGAGTGATGAAGTGTATGAGTTGATCACTTTTGATGAGCACAAACATATTTCGGCGAGTACGCACCCAGGACTGTGCAACAGAACGTTTGTTGTGACATCGTTTGGTAAGACGTTTCACATTACGGGATGGAAGATTGGGGTGTGTGTGGCACCGAGCGATCTTACCCGGGTCTTTCGTCAGGTTCACCAATATTTATCGTTTTGCGTGAACACCCCAGCCCAGGTTGCGTTGGCTGAGTACATGAAGGATACATCGCGCTATCTGGGCTTACAATCTTTCTTTACAAAGAAACGAGACTTATTGCGATCGCTGCTCGTGGGTAGCGCGTGGTCGCTGCGGGCGTGCTCCGGTTCATACTTTCAGCTTCTTGGGTATGAGGGAATCTCTGATGAACAGGATGTAGATTTTGCTAAGCGCATAACGCGCGAATTTGGCGTTGCCACTATTCCGCTATCGCCATTTTACAACGGCGAACAAAGGGGTCACGAACGCCTTGTTCGTGTCTGTTTTGCTAAAGAAGACTCGACTATTCGGTTGGCTGCGGAACGGTTAGTTTGTGTTCGTTGACGAGGGGATTATGTCTAGTCGGATGCGTTGTTCCGAGTTGCCGACATCGAACAACATGCTTTGCACCTCTTGTACCGTGACACGTTCATAGCGCTCAAGCGCTGTGTT
This sequence comes from Ignavibacteria bacterium, assembly GCA_016873895.1. Classification (GTDB taxonomy): domain Bacteria; phylum Bacteroidota; class Ignavibacteria; order Kapaibacteriales; family Kapaibacteriaceae; genus UBA10438. Next base: position 43,968 of record VGVV01000006.1, on the reverse strand, counting down.
TACATACAGAGGGTCGTTCCAAAACAACGTAGTCCACGCCACCATGTCGGCAACTCCGTTGGCTTTCTGCAGTTCTGCCGCGTGTGCTGTTTTGAGTTTGTTCACCGCTGCAGAAAGCATGTCTGGGGTAATCGTTGTACTGCCAAGGCTTGACAGGATTCCGTCTGCGAGTTGGTCGGCTGTTACGCTCTCTGTTGATGCATAGGCATAAAGCGTTAGGAGAGAATCGTTTGCTCTTCTGTCTACAAAACACCCAACACCTGATGCTATCTGGAGTTCTGACACCATTTTCTTGTAGAGCAAAGAGCTTCTTCCAGAGCCAATAGTTGTGGAGGTAATCTCAGCATCTAGTAACTCGTTTTGGGCAAAACCTGGAATGTGGAGGCTGATGAAAACAGCGGTTAATGGCACGTTGTCTTCAACAGCCAATGATGTTCCCCTTCTTATCATCTGTTGATGAAACGGCGTCCGCTCTATAATTCTATGTTTATCTGGGATAGCCCCGAAATGGGTTTCCACGAGCGTGAGTATAGATGCAACATCAACATCTCCTGAGATACACAATACAGCATTAGATGGATGGTAATACGTCTCAAAAAAGCCCTTAGCATCCTCCATTGTTATAGAGGCAACGTCTTCGGGAGAACCATAGACATCCCAGGAATATGAAGAGTCTTGAGAATATGCCATCTCCTGTTGTGCTTTGCGCCAAATTCCATACGGCTGATTGAATACGTTTTGGTTGATTTCTTCAATTACAACGCTGCGCTGCGTGGTTAACGCGTGATCTGTAATTCGAAACTCGCGCATACGCTCTGATTCAAGCCACAGCCCTAATTCAACATTGTGCGCGGGTACATCGATGTGATATGTTGTGTAGTCGAACGTGGTATAAGCGTTATTAGAGCCCCCTGCCTTGGTGCAGTATAGGTCGTACTGTTTATCTACTCCCGGGGCCGCGTTATCAAACATGAGATGCTCAAACAAATGAGCTAGTCCGGTTTTTCCACGACGCTCATCATGCGATCCAACACGATACATTACTGTAACGTTTGCTACGGGTGCTGAGTTATCAGGACATATAACAACGCGTAGACCATTAGATAGTGTTGTTTCGAAGGGGTCTATGTGTGCCATGTGGTGGTGAACCTCGTATAATCTTACGCTATGTTTGCGAATACTTACAAACCTACACTTATGAACACACTTCGCACCCTCCGAGATCTCATCGCTATAGATTCTCCCTCTGGTTACACTGCTAATGCCATAGCGTTTATCGAGAGTACTTTACGTAGCTATGGATTCTGTCCAACTCAAACGAGAAAGGGGGCGTTGCGGTGTTCGTTGGGTAGCAATCCAACAATAGCGATGGCGGCACACACCGACACGTTGGGAGCTATAGTGTCTGGCATTAACAGCAATGGTACACTCAGCTTTTCGTTGCTGGGGGGTCCGTTATTGCCGTCATTCGAGGGTGGTTATGTGCGTATCCACACGATGGATAATCATGTGTATAATGGAACGCTATTACTCAACAACCCATCAACGCACGCAAACAACAAGGCTTCTACTCAAGAGCGGTCTACCTCTGTAATGCACGTGCGGATAGACGAGCTTGTGTCTTCAATGCAAGAGGTTGAGGGTCTAGGAATAGGTGTAGGCGACATTATCGCCTTTGACCCAAAGTACCTGGAGTTTGAAAATGGTTTTGTGAAGAGCCACTTTCTTGATAACAAGGCTGGTTGTTACGTATTGCTCGAGGTGGCACGCAATGTATCCGAAAGCGGAATTGATGCACCTGTAGAGCTTTTCTTTAGCACCTACGAAGAGGTTGGCCATGGTGGCGCACCCGCACTAAGTCCAACGGTAGAAGACCTGCTCGTAATCGACATGGGTGTTGTCGGTGATGCGTGTCAGGGGAATGAGTATTCATGCTCGATTTGTGCAAAAGACTCAGGTGGACCATACGATTACGATATGCGTAAGACTCTTGTGCAGTTGGCTCAAGAGCGCGGTATTGCACACCAAGTTGATGTTTATCCTTTTTACAGTTCAGATGGAACAGCCGCTTGGCGTGCGGGCGTAGATGTACGCGTGGGTCTAATTGGACCAGGTGTACACGCTTCTCATGGTATGGAGCGCACACACAGAAAAGGGATTTCCGCAACTATCGATTTGTGTACAGCATACATCACGCATGCTAAGGTTGCTAGCGCGAGATAATAGTGCGGACGATAGATCCTGTAGGTGTAGTAGCAACTATCAGCAACAAGCCATCATTTATAAAAGGGGCTAGGCGTTGCTGGTCTTGTGTTATCGTCTCACGAGCTATCTCATTACCGAGTACATCATAGACGAACACTAACGACCCAACAGGGATGGTGGTGATTTCACCTTCATCGTTTATGGTTGTTGGTGCCATAATGTTGAACTTCCAAGTTTGTGTCCAGGGTCCCACCTCTGGTTGATTCACCATGCGAACGTGCCAGTAGTAGGTTGTATTGGTGGCTAAATTCTTAACTGTTGTGTCCGGGCGAAGTGTGCGCATAAAGAGTACATCCTTGTTGAATTCGGGGGATGTAGAAATCTCGACCTCGTAGCCATCAGCACCTATTGCGCTGGTCCAAAACAAAGGAATGGTTGTGGTTGATTGGTTGTCGTCGTTTTTCGGGTACACCAATGCGGGTTGTGTGCACATTTGTGAACCCAAGATGTATTCACCAGGTAAGAGGTTGTTAATCTTAACTAAGGGGGGTGTTCGTGTTGTGTTGCAGAAACTGCAACAAACTCACCCACGCCCTCCTTGGGACGATAGTACACTCGCACAGCTGACGGATCTTCTTCGGCTATGGTTCGTGCCACATCGATAAACGCTGTGTATGTGTTGCTAGGGTTGTTAAACATTACCACCCATCTCTCTGGAAATACATGACAAGGTATTGTGTCACGATAGATGATGTGGTTTGGTGGATAGGTGTGGCGCTCTATGGTTACCTCAGTAGGGTCCTCTAGGGTGTTTGCCAGGAGTGTGAATTTTGTCGTGCTATCGAGAGTGGTAAACTCAACCAATTCCTTATCAGAAATAGTTTTGGTTACTGCGGTCATAGCAATGGGCGCTTTGTACACCCGGTATGGAAAAGCTAATGGGTGTGGTGTTGTAATCTCAGCATGGATAGTGCCGTTGCGCGACACCTCTGTTGCCACCAGGCCGTTTTGTGTTGTGCCCCATCCAATCAAAATGTTACCATTTTCTAATTGTTGCACACTGCCCATGGTTGGTGAGAATGTGGGATAAGGGGGCGTGTACTCCCATGTCTTGGTTGCCGTCATGAGTGTGGTGTTAATTTTATATGCTACAACCCTACTCTGTCGGGAGGATTTCAGATTTCCATTATCAAACAAGAGAATCTCACCCTCATTTGAAACTACCGGGCTGTGTTGATGGGAGAAGCCTACAAAATCTCCCACAGTATCATTGACAAATGTGAAGTCGTTGCGTTGTGATGCCGAGCCCCCTAACACCCACTCAACACTGCCCGAGCTGCGATCAATCTTTATTAACTGAACTGCGTTTCTGCACGAGAGTATAAGATCTCCTGTTTCGTCCTCTATAACCGCATTAACATGTAGGTAGTCGATACGGTTGTGAGTAAGATCAATATCTGGTGTTGCTACCGTGATAGGTATATGATCGAGGGATCTCCATTCGAATGTTACTCGGCCCCTTCTATCAATCTCTTGAACAATAGCTCCGATAACGTGTGCTGAATCACTGGCGCCTTGTATAAGGCCCGATAGATCAAGAGTGCGTGCTTCTGTTCCTAGAGCGATATAGCGTCTGCCGCGCGTTTGATAGCCTTCGTGAAAATCTGTGGTGTATGGAGGAGTAACATTGAACGTGTCTATTTTTCGAAGGCTAGCGTCTACAACCACATATGCCCTTAACAAGCCATCGTAATATGTATAACCACGATAGGGTGTTGGGTGTTGGTTGATGTTTGGACCCGTTTGTATTGCATGAACAAAAGAGCCAGTGTTATCTACTAAGCCCGCACTGTCGACGTTCAATCCACCTATAAGAAAGTATCCGGAGGCTCGCGCACCTGAGGTTTCTATGCGCAAGGATGGTGTGTCTGTTAAAAACGCCAGCAGGAGTAGGAATGCAAACATCGAACTAAAGACACGCAACGGGTACTTTTGTTACGATGCTAGAGTGTGTGTCGGGTTTTCTACGGATGTATACACAAACAATACACAATCCACAGCGGGTTAAAAGGCGTGTATTGAGGTTTAGGTGGTTGAATAGGTCTTGTTAGAAGTTGCCCGTAGGGTTGTTAACAAGAGTGTTTTTTACCGGTGGAGAATCTTACGAAAAGTTTGTTTGCAGGGTAATGTGTGTGGAAGGCAAGTGTTGTGTTTGCACTAATTGAAAACGGTGTTCAGTGGATTTCCGTGTGTTATCTACAGTTATGTTTTTTGTAAGCATTCTGCGTAAGTGGTAAAGGTATGTGGGTGTTAAAGATTGTTTAATCGTTATATCGATAGGATATCCACTGTTTACACAGACATATTACACTATATAGTTCTTCTTTCTTCTCCTCAAGAGAATACACAATAGAATTTGATAAGATGAGGGTGGGTGTGTTAGATTTCGTTGAAACCACAGTATTGTTGCAAACACTCTGGTATGGTAACGTTACCTTTAGCAGTTTGATACTGCTCCAGAAGAGCAACCATAATCCTCGATGTTGCCAATCCGCTACCATTGAGCGTATGAACGAATTCAGGTTTACTTCCTGGGTCTTGCCTGTGACGAATATTTGATCTTCTTGCTTGGAAAGATTCAAAATTCGTGCAAGAGCTAACCTCTAGCCAACGTTGTTCATAGGGCGACCAAACTTCGAGATCATATGTTTTAGAACCACCGAACGTCATATCTCCAGTGCAAAGAAGCAATACGCGATAAGTAAGACCTAAGGCTTGCAGAATACTCTCAACACCCTGAACCATAGATTCAAGTTCACCATACGAGTTGTCAGGTGAAACAAACTTTACGAGCTCTATTTTGTTGAACTGGTGAACACGCTGAAATCCTCGGGTGTCTTTACCATGACTTCCGGCTTCTCTACGAAAGCAAGCAGAGTATCCAGCATATCTGATGGGCAAGGAAGGAGTTGGAAGAATCTCATCACGGTGGAAGTTTGTGATAGGTACTTCTGCCGTAGGAATAAGATAGAGATCGTCCCGCTCGATGTGATACATATCCTCTTGACTCTTAGGTAGTTGTCCTGTACCACGGCAAGAATCACTATTGACAACAAATGGTGTCATGATCTCTGTATACCCATGAACATTAGTGTTGGTATCGAGAAAGAAGTTGATCAGGGCCCTTTCCAGTCTAGCCCCTTTTCCTACATAGAAACCAAAACCAGAACCTGTAACCTTAGCACCTCTTTCAAAATCAAGTATTTCAAGCCTTTGAGAGATTTCAATATGGTCTACACGGTGTTCACGCTCTGCACAAACTCCAGATCGGCGTACCTCTACATTATCAGATGCATCTTTACCAACAGGAACGCTATTATGGGCAATATTTGGAATCAACAGCATTATCTCTTCTATCTGTGATTCTACAGAGCGCAAATCTTCGTCCTGTTGTTTGATTTTATCTCCTACATCCCGCATTGCGGTAATCTTGTCTTCTGCGTTAGCACCACTCTTCTTAAGGGCAGATATCTCTTGAGATACAGCGTTGCGAACACTTTTGAGCTCTTCAACTTGTTGTATGATTGAGCGCCGTTGAACGTCAAGCTCTACTACTGTGTCGATGTTGCTTCCATCATTTTTGTTTAGACAATTTGTCTTGACAAAATCTGGGTTCTCGCGTATAAGTCGTATGTCTATCATAAGGCAAAGTTACACGCCGTGAATAATCAAATCTTTATCCATTGTAATTTGTCACGTTTTCCTTGGAATGTGGTTTATTAAGGCACTATGAATATCCTTACCCTTGCTGCGGCAATCTGTGTGATGTGTTTCACACCTCTCGTTGGACAGATACTTCCACCAGTAACTGTTGGAGTAAATACAAATCCTGCACCAGGAGCACTGTATATAGCCCCCAACTCGCGCGTCACATCACCACCTTTTGCCCCCTCGCTGATGGTTTTGGGTGTTGATGGTAAGCCCATTACCTCCAAATTTATTCCTGAGTATGGTTTTGACTTTCGGATTCTGCCAGACGGTAGGCTAGGGTACACGGTTTTTCAATCTGCCGGTACTGGTCCACGTGAATCATCGAGTGTTTTTCTCGTCGACACAAACCTTCAAATCATAGATACTGTGTACGGGGCTAATGAGTATAACATAGCCATGCACACATTCGACGTTCTTCCAAACGGGAACAGGCTCTTAGTTATGCAGGAGAATGTTACCGTAGATATGAGCTCGTTGGTTCCAGGTGGAAATCCTGCCGCCTCGGTTCAGCAGATGTTGATACAAGAGATAGATATAGACGGCAACATCCTGTTTCAATGGAGGAGTTTAGATCACTTTCCGGTTGCAGTAACCTTTGAAGACCTAACGGCTCCTTCGATTCGATATTTCCATCTTAATTCAATTGTGGTAGACACCGATGGGCACTTTCTGATTAGCGCACGGCATGCATCTCTCGTTGCGAAGATCCACCGGAAGACAGGCAAGGTGCTATGGATCCTGGGCGGAAAACTCAATCAGTTTGTGTTTTCGAAAAACCCCGACATACCCGACAATCCCGAGTTCTCGTACCAACACGATGTAAATCGTATCGGTAACGGAAAAATTACCCTTTTCGACAACGGCACGCAGCGTACCCCTCAGTGGTCGCGTGCAGCAGAGTATGAAATAGATGAGGTAAACAAGACCTGCAGACTTGTCTGGCAATATCGGAAAACCCCTGATGTATATGCTGGCGTGCAAGGGGCTGTACAGACACTCCCTAACGGTAATAAGCTTATAGCTTGGGGTTCTGCATTGCAGAATAATAGGACAATAATTACAGAGGTGGATACACAAACTAAAGAAGTTTATGAAGCACAACTCCCAAGCATGATGTATCCCTACAAGGCTGTGAAAGCCCCTTATCCAACGGGGCGTCACACAGCAGATGTGTTGATAGACGAGATACTACCCACAAATACTTACACCTACACACGTGGTAAAGACACCGTTGGGCTTACGATTACCTACCATACACTGATATCGTTCTTTTACAACACAACCACAGCACGGCGCTATATGTGGGCTCCGGAGAACCCCAAGTTTGAACGTATAGTAAATGGTAAACCAGAGCGGACTCTTCCACCTTACATTGTCTATCCTTGTCGCGTTACATTAACGCAGGAGGGTATGGTTGATCATGCGGGTGAATTCCGCTTCTCTACCACCGCATTAGGTATAAAAGATCCAGCAAACACCGTTGTGTACTATCGAGATTCGATTGGGCAACGTTCATTTCGTCCACTACGAACCAGACACAACCCAAACACCAAAGAGTTGGTCGTAGACACAACCCGTACAGGAGAGTTCTGCTTCGGTAGCCCGGTGGTACCTGGTGCAGACAGTATCGCGGTTCCTGTACCTCTTTCTCCTATAGCAGGGAAGTCTGTCTGGGCACAACGGTCCTTTAGGCTCGCGGTTTCCCCACAAGGACAAACACAATACATTAGTTATCAAATTCAGCAACCACTAGGTACGCTGCTTATCGAAAGCACAGACAAGCAAACAGACAAAGAGATAACCCCCGGGTTTCCTCCCGGTACATACTTCTGGAGGGTGCGGTCTAGGTATGGAACAACAACTTCTGATTGGTCAGAGATAGACACCTTTGTTGTTGAAGGCTCATTTATTGCAATTCAGAAGCCTGCATCGAAGGCTGTTTGGTATCACGACTCGTCGTATGCTGTAACGTGGAACACCAACATAGAAGCCCCGTTCAAACTAGAGCTCATAAAGAACAATCTCGTTGCCGCTCTCATCAAGGATAACATTCCTGCGCAGCAATCCGGATTCTTGTGGAAGGTTCCTGGAAATGTACCGGTTGATACAGGGTATTCGATTCGAATTACACCCATGGATGCCACACTAGAAAACGCCGTTCAAGAAACACCATTCACCATAGAGGTAAGGGGCGTCCCTTCTTCTGTTGATGAACAAACACACCAAACCACGATTACACTTGGGCCAAACCCAGCATCAAGCGCGCTTTATATAGGCGGCCACACACCTATCACTCGAATACAGATATTTGGCCTTGATGGGCTTCTCTATTTCAACAAGTCGGTCGTAGGTACAGGTGATGTAGTAGATGTCTCACAACTACAACCGGGAGCATACATACTTATGTGCGACACCCCTACAGGCTCGCAATCAACATCAATACGCGTTGTACGGTAGAAGAAAACGTACTGTACTCAGCGCATGTAGAGAGCCAAAATAGAAACATCAGAAGCCGAGACACCCGGTATTCTCGAGGCTTGGCCTAGCGATGCAGGTTGAATTTTCTGAAGTTTTTGTCGACCTTCTGTGGACAGACTTTTCACACGATTGTATTCAAAACCCACAGGTATAGACATTTGCTCTTGATCTTTAAACCGCTCTATGTCGCGGTGGAGTTTGGTTATATACCCTTCGTACTTTAACTCTGTCTCGATCGCATGAACAACGTCTTCGTGTTCTTCACAAACGGTAGTAAAAATCTCGGTAGCATACCGCAGAACACCTTCAAGTTTAACCTTTGGTCTGCGCGTTAGATTTGTCACCGTTGTGCTTTCTGTAAGGGGCTCCTCACCTAATGAGACAAGGTATTCGTTGATCGCCTGCGGAGTGATTTTTAGTGAGGTTATATCGCTAGACAAAGTCCGCTTTACATTCTCTTTGCGCTCGATAACCCTCCAGGTTTCGTTGTCGATTAACCCGAAAGCGCGCCCATAGCCAGACAGCCTTGTATAGACAGTGTCTATCCGCAATAACAAACGGTACTCTGCTAAAGAGGTAAAGATGCGATATGGCTCATCTGTGTTTTTGTTTACCAAGTCGTCTATCATTACCCCGATGTATGATTCACTTCGCTGGAGTGTAAAAGTCCCTTCTTCACGAACAGCAAGAGAGGCGTTGATTCCTGCAACCAAACCTTGAGATGCAGCTTCTTCATATCCTGATGTACCGTTTATCTGACCAGCAAAAAAGAGGTTTTTAACAGCCTTTGTCTCTAAGGTGTGCTTCAATTGGTAGGGGTAGAAAAAGTCGTATTCAACCGCATATCCGTAACGCAACACCTCTGCTTTGGATAAACCGGGAATACTGCGCAGTCCGGCGTCCTGGATATCAAAAGGTAAACTAGTTGAGAATCCGTTGACATAAACGGTGTCCGTAGAAAGCCCCTCGGGCTCCAACACAACCACATGTGAATCGCGCTCTGCAAAGCGATCTATTTTGTCTTCAATAGAAGGACAATACCTGGGACCCGCCCCTTGAATGCGCCCTGTGAACATTGGCGACCGAGAAAACCCATCCCTGAGAATGTCGTGCGTTTCAGCGCTTGTGCTTGTGGCAAAGCACGCCAACTGATTACGTACGTATGGTGTGGTGATGGAAAATGGCACAGGACGTTCGTCACCGTTGTGCGGTTGTGTCTTTGTGTAATCAACAGATGCCCGATGTATGCGAGGGGGTGTACCAGTCTTTAGGCGACCAGTCTCTAGCCCGTAACTGCGCAGGACGTCCGATATCCCGTTCGCGGCCGCCTCCCCAACACGCCCACCGCGGGTTGCGGTTTCACCCGTCCACATAACCCCGTTCAGAAACGTTCCACCGCACAACACCACGGCTCGTGCAAGAATCTCTGTGTTAGACGAAGTCTGTATACCCTTCACACAGTCGTGCGATATAATCACCCCGGTGGCTTGTTCACGGATCACCGTGATGTTTGGCTGCGTAGTAATGAAATGTTGTGCAAATAGGGGATATAGGTCTTTGTCATTCTGAGACCGCGGCGACCAAACAGCCGGACCCTTGGATGTATTGAGCATTTTATATTGGATACCGGACGCATCAGCTATCCGCCCCATTACACCACCGAGAGCGTCTATCTCCTTAGCCAAATGCCCCTTTGCGCTACCGCCAATCGAAGGATTACAAGAAAGGCGCCCTATTGTAGACGGGTCCATCGTAAGCAGACCAACCCGCATACCCATACGAGCAGATGCCATAGAAGCCTCTATGCCCGCATGCCCGCCGCCTATTACAAGCACATCATACATATCGTTTACTTGGATGTTTCACGTGAAACATAAAAACCCGAGAAAATTGTTTCACGTGAAACACTACATGAGGAATTTGACCATCAGGTATTCGTCAACATAGGAGTCGCCAATTTTCATAGCGTGGATTTCTGTTCCATACACAGTAAACCCAAGTCGGAGATAAAGCCCATAGGACGCTTGGTTTTTGGTGCTCACACTTAACTGAAGTTGTTCAATTTCAAGGACATCCTTGGCGATCTCCATAATCGAGTCGACTAAGATTGAGGCTATACCCTGTCCTCTGTATTCTTCTCGTACAAAAAGACCCCACAAACTACCCTTGTGCTTTGTCTTGGTGGATCCTTGGCTAGAGTACCCAATCATCCCTACAATATTCCCATTGGGGTCAATGGCACCCAACAGATATTGGTAGGGGAAGTTCATATATCTTTCATACCGCTGCTCTTTAGACAGGATTGAAAGCCCTGCAAACCAGTCATAATCAGATCCAAACACCTCTGGAGCTTGAAGCAGCGCCGCACTCTGTATGTCAAGGAATTGTGTGAAGTCCTCGATTTCCAACGGACGGATCATTAGGTCTGAACTCATGTCATTTTCCTATGCAGAATCGCGAAAAGACAGTTTCCAATACATCTGGATTCCAAGTTTCCCCAGAAATCTCACCAAGAAGGCGTATACATGTTCGTAGATCTACAGCAAGAAGGTCGCTAGAAAGCTGAGAATCCATTCCCGCAAGACACGATCTTAAGCTATTTGCTATGTTTTGCAACAACATAGCTTGACGGGCATTGAGCAATACATCACCAGGAGCAACACCGTGCTCTCTAACCAAATCAACCAAAGCCCTTTTGACATCATCTATACCAGCCCCTGTGTTGGCAGAACATTCTAGCGAATCACCAGGCTCGACGTCATGCACGAGGTCGATTTTGTTGTCTACGTAGATGTGTTTTGACTCTGGGTATACAGCAAGAAGTTGGTTGAATAAGCTCTTGGAGTGATCTCGACCAAGACTTGCGTCGTTAACAACAAGAATAAGGTTGCTTTCCTGCATTACCGAGGCTGTGAGGGATATCCCCTCTAGTTCGATTAGATCATTAGAGTCTCGCAGACCGGCCGTATCAACAAGATGGATGCTGTACCCGTCTATGATGATGGTTTCGTGAAGATAATCTCGAGTGGTGCCCGCTACGGCGCTTACAATTGCCCTTGAACGGTCGAGAAGGGCATTGAATAGCGAGCTCTTACCAGCGTTGGGAAACCCCACCACGGCAACGTGGTACCCAGATCGTAGTACCTGATCTTGTTTTACGTGAGCTGCAAGCCTATCTACATCATCACAGAGGGATTGAACTAGGGATCGCAGCCCTGTTCTATCAACAAACTCCACATCCTCTTCTGAGAAGTCTAACTCAAGCTCTAACAATCCAATTATTTGGAGTAGTTGCTCCCGTACGGCGGACATTTTCGTTGTGAACCCACCAGAGAGTTGTCGCGCAGCTGTTTGCGCCCCAACCCTTGTTTCAGCATGGATGATGTCGGCCACGGCCTCTACCTGAGTTAGGTCGAGTTTGTGGTTCAAGAAGGCCCGTTTCGTGAATTCGCCTGGGGTGGCATATCGAGCCCCTTGTTCGACAAGTGCGTCGATAATCTGTTCTGTGACGAATACCCCACCATGACAACCGATTTCGGCTACATCCTCTCCGGTGTACGAGCTGGGCGCGCGATACACAGAGACCGTTACAGAGTCAATACGCACACCGCGACACGTAAACCATCCATACAAAATCTTGTGTGAGTGTGCAGCACACACTTTTTGTGAGCCTTCAAAGACATGGTCGCAAATCTCAAAAGCACGCCCTCCGCTAAGGCGGATAACAGCAAGTCCAGCAACACCGGGCGGTGTAGCTAGTGCACATATGGTATCGGCGCTCGTACTCATCAATCGTACAAATTAGAAAACCATCCCACAAATTCAGGTAATGTTGTAAAGAAAAACATCGCAGTGTGTTTGTTTGTAAATATATTTACGTTTATGCACATACATCTATCAACTGTTGACTCAACGAATAATGTTGTCAAGGCAATGCTTCGCGACTATTCGAGTGTGATAGTTACCGCAGACGAACAAACGGCGGGTAGGGGGCGTAATGGTAAAGAGTGGGTAGGGGACGCGAACGCAAACGTCTATGCATCGTTCGGCACCAGACACACCCAACAACCCAGTCAGGATTACCTAGTGGCAGCAATGGCCTATCCTTCGCTGGCGGTTTATGCACTGCTACGGACGTTGGATGATTCAATACAGATTCGTCTGAAGTACCCCAACGATATACAAGTCAATACACAGGATGGATGGGCAAAAATTGCCGGGCTGCTGATTGAGCACGAATTCGTCGGCTCTCGCTGCACAGCTACAACCATTGGTGTGGGTATAAATGTTCAGCAGCTAGCATTTCCTGCCACTATAACACAGCTCTGTACGTCTTTATTGGCTCAGGGAATAGATGTATCGGTTGCAGAGGTGCGCAATAGTCTTTTAGCATGGGTTAACCACTTCTCACAGCAGCCCCCCTCTGATGTGCTTCAGGAATGGTGGAATGCGTTACATATCGAAGACAAGGAGATAGAGGTACGGGGCTCCTCAGATACCTGGAAACTTGAACGACTAATGGACGACGGACGTTTGCTGGTTAGAAGTATTACTACACTTGAAGAACGGATCATCGACAATGGCGACACTATACGATACAATGATTGAAATCAACAGTGTCAGCTATGGCATAGCAGCCATTGATGTAGGAAACAGCAGGGTAAAGATTCACCACGACGATGTCTTTCTGTCTTTTCCCTACGACAAAGAGTGGAAAAAGAACGTACAGCATCACTTTCGTGATCACGTTCAAAAGCGGTATATCATTGGCCTATCCAGTGTAAACCATAAACAAACCACCGCAATCGTAAAGGTGCTTCAGCGTATCACCGGGCATCAGGTTGTTAATGCTCACACGTTGCTCATGCGCAATGAGTCTCTGTTATCCCTCAGTAAAATCGAGAACGCTGGCATAGATAGAATGCTTGGAGCCATCGGGGCGATAGCAAAATTCACTCCGCCAGTTGTGACAATAGACTGCGGTACAGCAGTTACGGTGAATGCGGTGTCTACGGATCGCCAGTTTTTAGGTGGTGTAATTTTCGCTGGACTCAACACACAACTGTTTGGTCTTAGTAAGCAAACAGTAGCGATTCAAGAAATGCGTTATACGCCCGCCACAGAGGTAGTTGGAGTTAACACCACACAGTGTTTAATGTCCGGCGTTACCAACTCGGTAGTAGGTGGTATATGCCAAACCATTAACTCATACACCCAGGTGTTTGGAAAAGCTAAACCAACGGTTGTGCTGACAGGGGGCGAAGCACCCATGCTCATTGATCGTCTTACAACAGCCGATCTTAACATACACCACGAGCCCCATCTTGTAACAGACGGCATCTTGTCACTTGTAGCAAACGCAACGCACGTAGATATACACGACAGTGTGATCAAGAAAATCACGTAAAACGCATTCGAAATCTAGAATGCGTGACCGAGTCCGATACTTAGCTGCCAGTTACCGCTGTTGAACACGCCTTTGCGATCTGTGATCCATCGACCATCTACCCGTGTTGGATCGTAGACACTAGTAGCCATATCCACACGAAACGGTCCTACGGGTGTCTCAAAACGATACCCAGCGCCTACAGCAACAACGCTGTTGTAGACAAAATCTTCAAGTTTGGCAGTTCCGTACAACTCAGATGTGAATCGGTTGAAAGAATTCCCGATGTCTGTAAAAAACGTAACGCCACTTCGTTCAATCAGAGAAGCCCATAGATCGTCGAGTCCATCTGGACGTTTGAAGGTATAGCGCAATTCAAATCCCAACTCGATAAGAGAGGCGCTACCGACAACATTAGCCAGGACGTAATCATCGTTTGCCGAAACATTGTCGATCCTACCAGATGCAGGATCGTGCAGTCTGCGCGAGGCAAAAGACCGAATGCTGGCAGGACCGCCAGCAAAAAACTGCCGCTCTAGAGGAACATACGTATTGTTCTTTGTCGAGTCGCCACGCACGAAGTCTAGCAGCGCGATATGCCCTACCTTAACCTTTGTAGCCCCAACAAGCCTATTTCCTACACCAAACGCACTGGACACAAACCCTTGTCCGCGGATGTATTTACCGGCCCCCCAGCCCCATTCAATAGAAATGGACGAGAGGGTTCCACGTGTGGGGTTAACTGGGCTGTTGCGATGATCACCACGAAGAGTAAAACCCGCGTTGATACCTGTAAAGAAATCACTCGACTTTTTGAGATAGTCACTCAGGACCAAAAACTGATTAAACGTGGAGCGTACGTATACCGTATCCTCTGCCGTATTCGCTTCGGCAAGTGCGCGGTTGATAGCAAAGTCAAAGTTCAAAGGAATTTGACGCTCAAGTCCAACACTTAGATCTATACCGTTGAAAAACGTATGTGTATACAGAGAGATTGGTGCTCTGGCAGTTAAACCAAAAGACTCCAGACGAAACGGCGTAATCAGTTGTCGTGCAGAGTAAAACGTGGATGTCTGAAGGGCTATACGTTGATCGAACAGACGTCCAATGTTTGGCCACACAAGCACCAATGATGCAAGAGCCTCGCTCTCGAGTTGCTGACCTTGTGTAAGTCTGGCTACGTCTTGTAATACATACTGTGTAGTAATCGAGGCAACCTGAGCACCACCAAAAGCATTGCGATGTTGAAGTGTTGCACCAAGACCAAGGTTCAAGAAGTTGTCCACGGCAGTCTGGTAGAACAACAGGTTCATTCCTACATCATGAGGCTTTGCGTTTCTTGTATACACACGAAGGTGCAACACCGAATCCTGTTCCCTGTTCTTTTGAACAAGCGTATCGATAAGTACAACCTCGAATGTGCCAAGCCCCATAAGGTTGGAGCGAGATTCTTCGATCTTCTCCTCGCTATACCAATCTCCCGCTGATATTTCAAGCTGACGTGAGCGGGTAGCCTCCGACACAGAACGGTACGTGTTAACATTCTCTTCGAATGAAACAGACCCTATACGCTTTCTCTTGCCCACGTAAATACGTGCAAGCACAGTATCATGAAGACCATCCTTGCTTAGCTGCACAGTAGGAGAAGTATAGGATGCCTGATAATAACCGTTGTTGCGCAGCTCCCGAAGAACCATCGAAAGGTCTCGCTCCAAGGTGGCCTCAGTAAAGGGGCTTCCACTGCGTGTTTGAATCTGCGACATAATAGATTGTTGAAACTCCTCATCACCAACCACCAAACCTCGAATCACAAACGTGTCTATGGCGGCACGTTTACCCTCATTCACAACAAAACGTAGGGTTTTCTTCTTTGCAACTCCATCATACCCAAACCCATAGAGAACCTCTGCGTTGTG
Source organism: Ignavibacteria bacterium (assembly GCA_016873895.1). Lineage (GTDB taxonomy): Bacteria > Bacteroidota > Ignavibacteria > Kapaibacteriales > Kapaibacteriaceae > UBA10438. The sequence continues at coordinate 28,212 of VGVV01000006.1, read as the reverse complement.
ATATCCCTGTTGGTTCAGATACAGCAAGATTGCAGCGCTATCTTCCTTGGCAAGACTTGATTCATAGAATCGTCGGTCGTTTTCATATGATCTGCGCAGATCGGCAAATCGCCGATAAATGATGGCTGGCTTTTTGTTGTTACGTCTCATTGTTGATTCATAGAACTCAACAAGCTTTCGTCCGAGCGTATTATCGCTAGCACGTGACGAAATAACACCAAGTAGTTCAACCTCGGGTATCTCGCTACAACCCGTGATATCAACTTCCTGCAGCTCCTCTAACTGGAGCGCGCGCGAGCGTTCACCTGCTAGCGTTACGCTGTCGCGATATTCATCAGCAGTCTGCTGAGCCAATACAGCGACACCTCCTGAAACGAAACATCCAAGAGATAAGATACAGACAAACAAAGGGTGCAGGATCTTCACGACGTGCAAAATACCGTACTTCGAGTGTATAGAACGAAAAGCGCCCAGAAGGAATATCCAACTGGGCGCTTTGGTTGCGAGTTTACAGATGTCTAGTTATCGTACATGTCGTCGTCTTCACTGAAGAAGAGATCATCAGAACCTTCTTCATATTCGGGCCAAAGATCTTCAATACCCTCAAAGGTAATGTCTTCCGAATCATCGAGCTCGGTAAGGTTGTCTATCACCTGTAATGGTGCGCCCGTACGATTGCAATAATCGATCAGCTCCTCTTTTGTTGCTGGCCACGGCGCATCTTCGAGATATGAAGCTAGTTCGGGTGTCCAAAACATGAAAGAATCCTTACAAAAAAAGTACTGAAGTGTCGTGCGGCGCGAATATACACGTCGAATGATATTGACGCAAAACAACCACGAAAACCATTATTGGTTACGCATCAATATCGCTTCTGCCAACGTTGCGTCGAACGTGGTAGTAAACTTGATATTGTGGTCTTCGCCTGGCACACAATGCACCCGAACGCCCATCTGCTCGCATAGGCTTGCGCAGTCTGTAGCAACAACCCCATTGGCCCTGGCTGTGCTGTATGCATGCCGTACTATGTCTGTGGTGAATGCCTGTGGTGTTTGGGCCCGCCGCAGGGAGGTTCTGTCTACGGTGTTCACGACCACGTCGTCGAGAACATCTTTGATTGTATCAGATACGGGCAAGACGGGTATGGCCGCACCATAACGTTCTGCTGACTCAAGCACAGAGCCCCAAAGAGCAGCAGAAGCAAACGGGCGTACGGCGTCGTGAATTGCAACAATACGTGTGGCATGTATAGATGCATGCTGCAGGGCGTTGTACACCGACTCCTGGCGCTCTGCACCACCCTGCACGAAGTGTATACGTGGGTCTGCCAGACCACCATCATGGATCATAGCAGATAGTACGTCGTGTTGCGACTGCTGGGCCGCAATCACGATTGTTTCTACCCCTTGTAGCGAAAGAGCAGTGCGCACGCTATGCAGAATTACAGGCAAGCCCCCGACCTCGAGATATTGCTTCAGCATGGTCGATCCGAATCGCGTACCCGATCCGCCGGATGGAATAATGATTCCGATGTGGCTGTGCGACAACATGTTCAAAGATAGTCAGCAAAGAAAAAGGGTGCTGCGCCCGAGGCACAACACCCTTGATAAAGATCATGTACGGGGCTTACTTGATCACCGTAAATGGCAGAGACATTACATCATTGCCAATGCGAATGATAAAGGAGTACGAACCACTGGCCACAGTTTCGCCAATGTTCAACATGAATGTAGAACCGGCCTCGACGGCGTCGTGCTTAACGTTGGTAACTACCTGACCACTCGTTGATACAATCGAGATGTTCATCTCCGGAAGTGCCTTACCGAAGTTCAACGAGACAACATTACGCACAGGGTTTGGAGAAACGCTGATTCCAGCTTCTGTTGCATCAACAACATCACCCGGAACTTCTCCAGAACCTGTTAGGTCGATCGTAGCGTTACCACCGCTGGAAGAGCGTAGGCTAAGCTGAGCCGACTTCTTACCGGCAGTACCAGGAGCAAACTTGACGCAGATCTCAGCCGATGCACCAGCAGCGATCGTAACAGGCATAGCTGTTGTGACCGTAAACTCAGATGCGTTGAGACCGATAACCGTTGCCTGATCGATTGTTACCTCTTGAGCTGATGTGTTTGTTACCGTTACACACTTGTCTGTAGACTTACCAGTCTCGAGCAGACCAAAATCCTGCGAAGCAGGGTGGTTGTAACGCAGCACGTATGTAGCAGAGAGTGCAACCGATGCCTGTGGCGTCAGAGGAGCGTTGGACAAGATCGTGAGCGATCCGAACAATGGCCCCTTAGCTGTAGGAGCAGCCTTGATGGTGATCGTCTGCGCAGCACCAGGTGCTACCTCGAAAGGTGTAGCAGGGGCGTTGCTGACAGAGAAGTCGCTTGGAGCAATGTTCAGAGCTGTGATGCTCAAAGGAGCGTTGCCCACGTTCTTGATCAGACCGTTGAGTGTGATCGTCTTGTCGTATCCAACAGGGATTTCGCCAAACTCAGCACTTACCTGTCCGAGCTCGATAGCAGGACGTGGAACAACAGGATCGTTGACTTCAACCTTGGCATAGTTCGTAACCACACCACCGCAGCTGTTCGTAATGCGTGCTGTGTAGAAACCAGCATCAGACTTAACCACAGAATTCTTGGTGTAGGTAGTTGTAGTAGCACCAGGGATGGCAACATCGTTCTTGTGCCACTGCACAGCGCGGATGTCAGTAGCTTCAAGTGTGAGGTCGAGTCGATCGCCAACAGTGAGCTTAGCACCTTCAGGCTGCTTGGAGATAGATGGCTTGTCAAGAACAGTAACATTGATGGTGTCGGAGGTAGTCTTGAGTCCGCACGTACCCGTGGCAACAACAACATACTTACCAGCAGAAGTTGGAGAGATCTTGGCAACGACAAGTTCGTTTGAATTCGAGTTAGCTACGAGCTTTCCATCCTTGTACCACTCATAGCTCAGACCAGTACCAGTATATTCAGCAAGTACGCTGAGGGGTGCTCCTAAACATGCATCGATCGTCTTGCGCGGCTGCGTCTTCACTTTTGGTGGACGGAAGCCACTGACACGAATTGTGCGCGTTTGTGCCGTGATAACGCAGTTGTTAGGGTTTGGAATATTCGAAGCAATCTGGCAGTAGTACTGGCCATTCATCGAATAATCGTAGTTGTTGAACGTAAGCGTCGAGTTAAATCCACCAGGAACAGCCTTGCCATCCTTGAACCACTGATACACAAGGTTAAGGCCTGTTGCCGTAACACCGATTGTTCCGTTAGTGCCAGGGCAGATGTCAAGATTGTTCGGTTCAACAGTGACACGTGGCTTCGTGGCAACAACCAATGAACATGTTACGCTTTGTGCTGGTGGTGTACATGTACCAGAAACGACGCAATAGTATGAGCCAGTTGATGTCGTACCAGCGTTGTTGACGACATAGTTAGAATCTGTTGCACCAGTAATGGCAGCGCCATTCTTGAACCACTGGAAGCGACGTCCAGCACCAACAGAGCGAATACGAAGCGTATCATTTGCACTTTCACACACCGTACGCGATGTTGGCAGATCGGTTCTGATAGATGGCGACTCAATAACCGTTAGACGACCTGAAGCAGAAGTAATCGTTGCAGTTGAAGGATTGCAATCATCCCTGAGAACAACATTGTAGACACCGGCCGCTGAAAGTGTAACGGGGCTGATAGTGTAGACATTCGAACGTGTTGTTGCGATGAGAGCTCCGTCCTTGTACCACTCGTAGGTACCGGTCATCATGTCGGAAGCAACACTCATACTTGCACTGGTACCAGTACACACTGTCTGGCTAACAGGTTGCTGCGTCATCGTCGGAGGGAAGCAGCCCTTTGTGACCGTAAAGTTGCCGGTATACCCTGGATTGGAGAGTGTGCAGTACCAGCTTGATGGATCGAAATACTCATCAACGCGAATTCGGAACGCTGATCCGGGTGTTACAGAAGCTGGAATCGTCCAGTTAAACGATGTTGCATATCCGTCAACACGAGATGCAACAGAATTCCACGTTGTTCCGCTGTTGCTCGAATAGTAGATGTCATACTTGCCGCCGTAGTTGCCCGCGGTGTATGGAGAGCCATACCATCGAATCGTCAACGTTGTGTTACGTACCCAAGTGCTACCAGTAGCTGGGCTTGTAACAATGATATTCCCATAACCATATGAACATGGTTGTGCGAATGTTTGAGTAACAGCGGTCATCATGATGATGGCCGTCAATGCAAGCACCCAGGCAAGACGTGTCTGGTCGGAAAAGCGTCGCAGTAATGATGTCATGCGATTAGCTCCTTTGCAAGTAATTGTAAAAAAAGCAGTTCGTTTTTAACGTTCTAAAAGGCGCGTACTCTGATCACACACGTGTAAGATAAGTTCTTCCAGACAAAAAAGTTACGACAAAAAACCGGGGTCTTGTATTATCTGTTGGTACGATCAGAAGGTTGGAATCTGCCGCAGGGTGGTGAGTGGACAAACACTCGCCGAGAATGTCGTAGACCTTCACGTCAACAATCGGCGTATCTGTCTTATTTATCATAAGGATACTGGATTCATACCGGACAACGTCAACAAGATCCTCTTCACGAGAGGGGGCTGGCACAGAAACCTCATCGCCCACCACCATCGTTGCCACGTCGCTAATAAACCGTGGTCGTTTCGACGAAGTGCCGATCACTCTCCAGTAGTATCGAGTGCCCGAACTCAGGAATGAGAACCCAGTGCTATCGGTAAAACAGTAAAACTTAAAATCGATCTCGCCGAGTCGGGGGTCCCGAGATACTTGGACCTCATAACTCTCAAACTCTCCGTTTGTAGCGAACCGAAACATGTCCGATTCTGCTATTCCCCTCGCCCCATGCACTGGATACGTCGGCGTGATGATTGTGGATCCGTCAAGTTTGGTTGATACATATGCAGTATCTGACCATGGACCAATCTCATACCCCCGGCGGGCCTGAACGCGCCAGGCATAGAGCGATGACGCGCGCGGAAACACCACAGCAAGCTCGGGCTTTGCAATAACGGTGTCGATGTATGGATTATCAAACACAACGTCGGCTGCTACTTGTACCTGGTACTCAAGTGCGTCTGGAACGATCTCCCATGAGCAAGCTGATGGTTGGGTGAACTCTACACCATTCCTCGAGAGACCGCCGCTGATAGCGGGCCTGCTAAGGCTTACACCAGTTGCAACCGAGAATATGCGCTCGGCGGGATCAGACGCACCGAAGGTACCAATGGCGGATACCAACCACCGATAAGATGTTCCGGGTTCGAGAGAGGGTGTTGGCAGGGACGTCCCTACATGGATGGAATCAAGAACAACCACGTTATCAGATGATCGCATGAGTTGTACTCGGTATTCCTGAGCATCGCTCGGCAACCAACGTAACACAGGTGTTGGTGTGCTAGCAAGGTAGATGTTTGGTTCGGGAAAGCTTTGAAGGGGCTTGCTGGGTGTCGTGGCGATTGTGCGTGTTGTAGAAGGCGGACTAAACACAGTGTCGATCAACGCCCGCACGCTCCATCTGCACAGGGTATTGCTAGGCAGGGAGGACACGGGATACATGAGTGTATCCGTGGTAAGTGTATCAAGAAGGGGTTTGTCTGTTGTATCGGTAACAACGAGTCGGTAGTGAGAAGCCCCATTCACACGTGACCAGCGGAACGCTGATTGCGTAGTTACGACATTCAGGCTCTTCGTGGTGTCTGGTGCCAACACGATGGGGACGTCGATTTGAGTTGTAAATCTCCAAGAGTCTGTCCACAAACTGCGTTTTCCGCGTATGGAAAATGTCCGCAAACGCCACCAGTATGTTGTATTCTGAGACAAGATGGGAAGCACAAATGATGTGTCCTTTGTTGTGCCTGAAATCACGCCGGTCGCAAACGTGCTATCAGGTGACATTTGCACGTCGTATGAATCAACATACAATGTTCGATACCATCGTAGCTGGACATTGCGGGCTATGGCTGTGGTTCGATTGCGTGGGAAGATCTTCTCTGGAGATACACGCGTTGCATAGGTAACAGCGAATTCGCCCTGTTTGATAAATGGCATTGTCCACGAAGAGTCTGCGGCAGAGAACGACGCAGCAACAGGCTCGAATTTACCAACACCTTCCGCTGGTCGATACATCACCGTCACAGATGCTGGATCATCTACTCGCGATCTGCGATCTAATGTCAGAATTGTTGCACCAGCTAATGCTGTTGAGTCACTGGTACGCAAAGTCCATCGTGCTGGAGCATAGAACGGACGCCCCTTAATGGTATCACTGATATTTCGAGGCGCATAGTGATGTCGCTCTACGGTAACAATTGTTGGCTTGTTTACGCGCGTCGCCGACAGAGCGATGCCCGTTGTACTGTCAGATGTTGCAAAGGACGTCTTTCCTGTAGCAGAGATCGTGCGCTGTAGGCCGGTCATACCGAACGTTGACTTCACAATGCGGTACGGACGGAATTTCGGACTTGGGATGTTGTAGACCGTTGCTACGACATTGCCACTACGATCAATCTCCTCAGCAGCGATGTCATTCGTTGTCCCGGTAATCGTTGCGGCCGAGCCGTACCCGATCATGATGTTCTGATTTGGCAACTCTCTGGCACTTCCCATTGACACAGCATACACAGGCTTGTTTGGGACGTACTCAAAGATCTTGCGAATGGTCTTTGCTGGCTCATTGATCTCATATTCGACAACTCGCGAGGCTCGTGGTGCTGGTTTTAGATTGCCGTTGTCAAACATCAACAATGTTCCACGTGACGTTCTCGTGGCGTAATGCTGGTGGGAAAATCCAACAAAGCCATTGGTTGAGTCATTCAGGAAGCGAAACTCGTTGTTCTTCGACTTTGACCCCCCAAGACGCCAGAGAACCTTTCCAGTTGCGTAACTGATCTTGATTACTTCATCCGTATGACGAAACGAAACGATGAGGTTACCATCGGTATCGCGTATCACAGAGTTAGCATGGAGTACGTCAACGACCGACTGTGAATAGTCGATGTCTTCTGTGGCGTCGAGATAGGAGATGTGATCGAACGACTTCCACTCAAACAACACTCGCCCCGTGGCAGAAACTTCTTGAATAAGTGTTCCTACAACATTGGCATCGGCCTTTCCGCCTTGAACAACGGAGGAAAGATCTACCGGCATGAGGTATGTTCCAAGAACCATAAATGTGGTGTCTGTGGTAGCATATCCTTCATGAAAATCAGGAATGTATGGCCCTATCGGGCGAATGCTATCGGCTATCTCCAGGCCCGCATTCATGAGGACCATCCCACGTTGATCAAAGGTACCTGTGCTCAATGAGACACTAAAAAAGGTAAGGTCTTTGTTGTTGTGTGAGTTCAGATTTGTGTGCAACCCTACGTTAACGGGAAACACAAACAGGCCACTGTTGTCGATAATGCCGAGCGTGTCACTTCCCGTTGGAGCGATTAGAATGTATCCTGGATAGGCATTTCCATGCTGAACCACTCTGTACGAGGCTGAACCAACCTGCGCTCGCCCAGTGCCAACCATCGCGAAGAAGATGAGCAAGGTCACAAGAGCAGTCATTACCGATATTTGTTTGATGCTTACTCGCACGGGAATCCACAAAGCCTCGGTATTGTTCACTGCAGGTTCGTTGGTGTTAATCTGTTTCTGCACTTCTGTACGTGCACAAGATACGACGCCCAAGCTCAACGTTCAGAGATTGGGCGACCGATCATTCTTCGGGTTGCAGTCATTGCTGCGTTGTGATAGCTCCTTCTTGGCTCTTACATCTGAACGTGTGTACGCTACATCGGATGAAGGTGTTACCTGGTCTGAACCATCGGTACCGCTCACAAACAAATCGGTTGTCGACATTCTTCCTCATGGTGATGCCGTCTATGTGCTCACCGCCAATGGCACACTAAGCCAGTCAACGAATCATGGGTTGTCGTGGAATCAGATCAAACGATATGGCTCGGGAAGTGTTAACCGTATCCGCAACATCAATGGCTTAATTGAGGCTTGGGACCACAACAACGCTGCGTTGTCGACCACCCACGATAATAATGTGTATTCGGTTCGCGATTCTACGCTGTTCGTATCAACACCATACGGTGTCACCTACTCGCTTACTTCATCATCACTGATGCAGTCATCCTGTATCACAGTAAATGATTCACTTGTTGTGATCGGACGAAAGCGTCTGCCAATCATCCAGCTCAAGTTGAACACCGATGCTCTGGAAGAGTTGAGCATGCAGCAGATGTCCCCTGAATATGTGAGTGCTGTTCAACTCCATAAAGGATCGCTGTATGCAGGAACTGTGTCTCAAGAGGGTGCGCTCTACCGGCACAACATGTCTGGTGGTGTATGGGAGCCAGTAAGTATCAATCGGAATCTTGAGTCCATCGATGTGCGACGTATCGTCTCCTCAGATCACGGTCTTTATATCGGGCTTCGCGAGCATGGTGTGGCATTTCTTCCGTCGGGTCAGCAGGTAGCGTATCCACTGCATGATGGACTAGGTGGTGTAATTCCACAATCAGCAGATGCTTTTCAGGACGGCGTTATTCTATCAACGCTTACGCGAGGGTTGGTTCATGTTAAGCGCTGCGGTTCAGAGGTTGATCTCTTTACATCAACCCTACCATATAGTGGTGAATATGCCTTGGCTGTTGTCGACACAACTGTTGTTGTTGGTCTGCAGGAAGGCGTGCTGCTGCGTAGTAGTAATGCCGGACGTACATGGGATACACTTTCGCTTAAACTACCCTATGCGTCTATCAACCGGTTGCGCAGCAGTGAGGGTGTCATTTGGGCCTGTACTTCGGAAGGGGCATGGAACTCGAAGGATCGTGGCATAACGTGGCAACGCACATTTATGGAGTTACCATCTCGGTCTATTCAAGACGTTTATCGACTGGGAGGGGGCTGGCTTGTCCGCGCTCAAGATGAGTCCTATATCTGTCCGGATAGTGGATCATACTCGGTGTTTCGCCCAGAGGGCACCTATGTCCATCGTCCTAATATCCTTGATGTAGGTGTTAGTCGTGGAATCATATTCGCAGCCGGCTATCCAGGTATTTTTGTCAGTAAAGACTCAGGAGTAACCTGGCGCGTGTTTACTATGCCTGACGATCAAACATTGCGATTCATACGGGTTTTCGATTCTCGTGTGTTCTTTACAGGTGTGCGAGGTCAGATCTTTTATGTAGATGTTTCAGATCTTTTGTAACAAACGCTCCTCTGTAACATAATCACCGGTTTTTCGTTCTTATCCCCAAGAATGAAGAACATCCTCTTGGCATTTCTCTTTGCCACAGCGTATTCGCTGTATGCACAATCTGGTTTTCAGCAACTAACCGTAGCGAGCACGAGCTCGGCTGCGCCCGGGTACTACTTGATTGCCCCTAATGCGCGGGATTCAATTGCGCTCATGGATCATACGGGCACATCCGTCTTTGCAGTAAATACCGGTACAGTCACCAATCTTCAACCATACAACAACACGTATCTCACGCATTACAGCTCGATATGGCAGGCGAATAGTGGTTGCTTTGTACGAAGAGACAACAACCTAAACATCGTCGATTCGCTGTTTATGAAGGGTGGATATGTTGTAGACTTTCACGAGGGTAAGGTCTGGTCCGACACCTCCTGTATCATCCTTGAAACAGAGCGTCGTACAGTAGATATCTCGCAGATAGACCCCGGCGTGGTGTTTGTAGTCGTTACTCCTGAATACGGACTCGGCGGCTCTTACACACAGACTGTTATCTTCCGCTAAGGGGCTTATCGCACCTTGAAGGTCGCCATCGTGATGATGGCAAGCATTACTGCAACGATATAGAATCGAGTAACAATCTTGGCCTCGTGCCACCCACTCTTCTCAAAATGGTGGTGCAGTGGTGCAATCTTGAAGATGCGGCGTCCTTCTCCGAACCTCTTCTTGGTGTACTTGAAGTACGATACCTGAATGATCACCGAGAGCGTTTCAGCAAAGAACACCCCACCAACGATGGGCAGGAGGAACTCTTTCTTGATCAAAACGCAGAGAACACCAATTGCACCGCCGAGTGCGAGCGATCCGGTATCACCCATGAAGACCTGCGCCGGATATGAGTTGTACCAAAGAAAGCCAAGTGCAGCGCCAACCATAGCAGCGCAAAAGATCGTAAGCTCTTCTGTGCCGCGCAGGTGGATGATGTTTAGGTAGTCTGCAAACACGGCGCTGCCCGAGACATAGGCAATAACAGCAAGCGTTAGCGCGCTAATGCCTACGGTGCCAATGCACAATCCGTCAAGCCCGTCCGTTAGGTTCACTGCATTTGACGTTGCCGTGATGATGAACACAACAAGGGGAATGTATAACCAACCAAAATCAAAGTGCGCCATCTTTTCAAATGGAATCGTTGTAATTGCGCGCTCCCATGGCTGCAATCCAAATGCCTCTGGCATGAAGTACAACGAGCCCCCTACAACCAATCCAACGCTTACCTGTCCTGTGATCTTGTAAATACCAATAAGACCCTTAGGATACTTCTTCACAACCTTCAGATAGTCATCTAAAAACCCAACAGCACCAAGAGCGGCTGTAGCAAATACTGCCATTACAACGTACATATTCAACACATTGGCCCATAACAGTGTTGGTATGAGCACAGCACCCAAGACAATAAGTCCACCCATTGTTGGCGTGCCCGCTTTGTTCAAATGCAGTCCAACACTCTGCAACTCAACCTTGGCCTGTTCACCCACCTGCATACGCTTTAGCATGGCGATAATTCGAGGTCCGATGAGAAATGTAATCAGTAGCGCAAAGATGGCAGCAGCAGCTGCGCGAAACGTGATGTAGGAAAACAGGTTGATCCCCGGAACATCGGTGATGGACCTTATCCAAAGTGCTAATTGATAAAACATGCAGCCCCTTTCCCCAAGAATTCTTCGCTTAAGCGCCCTGCAACAAATCTAAGACTCTCTCCATGGCCATACCGCGAGAACCTTTCACAAGTACTACAGAGTTGTCTCGAGCTACCTCCAGGAGGTGTTCAACACAACCTCGATGGGTAGGTGTAACGATAAGGTGCGGCGCATCGAGTCTCTCGGCCGCCCGACGAAACTCGTCGCCTATAACGATTACAACGTCGGCATATTCCTGTGATGCCGAGATGATATGCATATGTTCTTCTTCTGCCGAAACCCCAAGCTCGCGCATATCTCCCAAGATGGCGATGCGCTTGCTTGCCGGATAGCGCTGCAGTGTTCGCAGTGCCATGAGAACCGATTCAGGATTCGCATTGTAGGTGTCGTTGAGTACTGTCAGATTATTGATGCGCTCAACTCGCATTCGGCCATAACCGGCAGAACTAGGGTTTACGTATGTATTCAGACCGCGTTGAACAAACTCGGGGTGCATTTGCATAGACCACCCAATGGCTACCGCACATGCCGCGTTGTATGCCGAGGCAAGGCCGTGCGTCTGTAGTTGTGCGCGAAACGCAAATGTTCCGTGTACGATATGAACAGAAGGCCGCACATCTATATCAAACCCAACAGTGAGATGTATATCTGCCGTGTTTTCAACACCGAACGTGATGGCACGCGTAAAGCTGGTGGCATACTTCGATAAGCGAGGGTCGTCGTTGTTCACGAAGGCAAGCCCGCCATGATCACGCAGATAATCGAAAAGTGCTGTTTCTTCGCGCTCAACCCCATCTAGATCGATGAGTTTTTCGAGATGTTCCTTGCCGATGTTTGTGATGAGTCCGTGCGTAGGCTGCACCATTGCACTGAGTATCTCGATCTCTCCTGGCTCGTTGGTGCCGATCTCAATCACAGCAGCATCAACATCATCCGTGAGCTGCAGCAGCGTAAGCGGCGTTCCCACCTGATTGTTGTAGTTAGCCTGTGTCTTGAGTACGCGCATGTCCTGCGAAAGGACGTGTGCCGTGAGATCTTTGGTTGATGTCTTTCCTGCTGCACCAGCAATAGCGATGACAGGAATGGTAAACCGACGTCTGTGGTACCAGCCGAATGACCCGAGAGCATTGAGTGTTGATGCAACAACGAGTGTTACATCATTCGACGCAAGCCCCGAAGACTCCTCTACGACGATAAGGGAGGCCCCTTTCTGAAGTGCTTCTTGCACGTTGTTGTGTCCGTCGAAGCGTTCTCCGCGCAGCGCAACAAAGGCATTTCCAGGCACGAGCGTGCGGGTGTCCGTGCTAATGCTGGTTACCTTTAGCGTTGATGGAAGGTGGCTTGCAGCGTTGCCAAAGATGGCAAGCAGGTCTTGGTGTGTGAACGTAGCAACGTTCGTCATGAGGTTCTCATTATTGCGATGTGCAAATCTACCGAACAGACTTCAACGTCGTTCAGCAATGCGTAAACGTGCACTGCGAGAACGTGGGTTGCGCGCCAGCTCCTCGGGTGCTGCTTCAACAGCCTTCTTTGTTAGTATCCGAAGTTGCTCTGGATGATCACGAAAGACATTCTTCACGATGCGGTCTTCGCCGCTGTGGTAACTCATCACCACAATGCGAGCCCCTTGCGCAAGGAGTGGGATGATGGACTCAAGCGTATGCTGGAGTCTGCCGAGCTCGTCGTTGACGGCGATGCGTAATGCCTGAAACAACCGCGCCATGGTCTTGGGCTGATGTTGCGGCGGTATGTGCTGCACAACAACATCGCGCAGGTCTACAGTTGTCGTAAAAGGGGCTATGGATCTGCGCTGCACGATTGCTTTGGCAATACGCCGCGACTGTGGTTCGTCGCCATAGTCGCGGAAGATGTTTACAAGCTGCTCTTCCGTAAATGTGTTCACGATGTCCGCTGCCGTGAGCCCATCGGGCGTAAACCGCATATCGAGCGGGGCGGCCATGCGGAAACTGAACCCGCGATGATGGTGATCAAACTGATACGAAGAGACGCCAAGGTCAAGAAGGACGCCCTGCACGTGCTCGCCTTTCAACACCTCGGCCATGGTTGCAAAGTTGGCGTGCATTAGTCGCAGACGCGAGGACTCTCCCTTGCTGAGTTCCTCTGCAAATCGCGACGAGCAATGATTGATGGCCTGCTCGTCTGCATCAAAGCTCACGATCACGGCACCCTCTGGCGCTCTCTCGAGCATAGCTGCGGTATGCCCGCCCCCTCCAAGCGTACCATCAACATAGATCTCGTCGGATGTAAGATTAAGTCCGTCAAGACATTCCTGCAGCATGACGGGTATGTGGTATACTTCGGCTTCAACTCTTGCCATACCGTGAAATTGCCGAATTTTTGGTCCATGACTATGCTCGCACTACTTCTTGCACTGTTCCTGGCGGACAATCAACCGCCCACAATCCAGCGCGTAGACCCGCCACATTGGTGGGCGTACCTTGGTGTTGATACGCTTGAGCTGCTTGTTGAAGGAAATCTTCAGGGGGCAAGCATTCGCCTCGAGGGTCACGGTGTTCAAACACTTTGGAACACAACAGCTGCAAATGCACGCTACCGGTATCTAGGATTGGATGTGCGAAATGCACCGGCGCAAGATATGCGCGTGATCTCTGAACGCGATGGTAGTGCCGACACGACGATCTTTACACTGCGAAGCAGAGATATGTCGCAACACAAACACATAGGCCTTGATGCGAGCGACGTTGTGTATCTGATCATGGCAGATCGTTTTGCAAATGGCGATACGGGTAACGACGCGATAGCTGCGATGCGCGAGAATATGTCCGAGAGATCGGCGCCGTACGGACGTCATGGAGGTGATGTGCTCGGCATCCGCAAGCATCTTGATGATCTCGATAGTCTTGGCGTTACAGCAATATGGATGTGTCCACTTCTCGAGAATGATCAGCCACGCTCGAGCTATCATGGGTATGCTATCACAGACCACTATACGATCGACCCTCGATACGGCACAAATAACGACTACATATCACTTGTGCGCGATGCACATGCGCACAACATGCGCGTTGTTATGGACGTGGTGTACAATCACGTGGGTAGCTATCACAGACTGTTCCTCTCGCCCCCTGACAGTTCGTGGTTTAACTGGTGGCCGGAGTATACACAGACAAACGCCCGCGAGACATCGCTCTATGATCCGTATGCGGCACCAAGCGATAAGAAGCGCTTCTCAAGGGGCTGGTTCGATCGTGCAATGCCAGATGTGAACGGAGACGATGTACATGCGTCGCGATATCTTCTGCAGAATTCGATCTGGTGGATCGAAGAAGCAGATGTTGATGCGCTTCGTGTAGACACGTACACATACCCAGATCAACGTTGGATGTCGAATGTGAACACGACACTGCGTCGTGTATTTCCTGGGCTCTTCATCTTTGGCGAGACATGGGTTGATTCGCATGCATCGCAGGCATACTACGTAGAAAAGTTTCCACTGAGTCCGGACACACACTTACCTGGCACAACAGACTTTCAGGTCTATAACGCCCTTCGTGATGTTCTCACGAAACCCTCTGGTTGGGACGACGGTGCAGGTAGACTCTACCGCGTGCTGGCAGCAGACTACCTTTACGCAAAACCCATGAATCAGGTGATCTTCCTTGACAATCACGATCTGCCTCGCATTCGTGGCATTGTCGCGGGCAACGCAGCCAAACTTCGTATGGGGCTTGTGATGCTGTATACGTTGCGTGGCATTCCGTGCATAACCTACGGAACAGAAGCAGCGATGAGCGATACACGAGAGCACGGAACGATCAGGCAGGATATGCCGGGTGGATGGCCTTCCGATACTCGCAGCGTGTGGAATGCCGCTGAACGAACGGCAGAAGAACAGGGGTGCTACTCGCTAATTCGGACACTCGGACGATATCGTAGGAATAGCGAGCCCCTTACGCGCGGACGCCTCATGCAGTTTGCCCCAGAGCAGGGTGTATATGCCTATGCGCGATACACGGATACGACCGTAGTTGTGGTTGTTGTGAACGCAGACAATGAACCACGAACCATCAATATGCGTCGGCTTGACGATGTCCTGAATGGTGCACGCACGTGCTATGATGTCCTCCGAGATAGAACGATTACCATATCGAACAGCGAACGGTTAGATCCTGTTGGTGCGTATATGTGGGAATTCACGCGTGGCAAATAGTATGTAGTTTTGCTGCTACACATCCTCTAAGGACATGTTTATGGTATGGAATACTGCACTGTTGCTGCTGACGACAGCGCTATCGTGTTCCGCTGTAATCAATTTGAGCGCAGGCACACAGAACGACCGTGGAAGAGCCATTTACACGGAGTATTGTTTACGGTGCCATGGCACTAAAGGACAAGGTCCGGTAAGCATCCAGCAGAAAGAGATCTGGAATAAACCCATCGATGAGCTTATACGCATTGTAGCGTTTGGTGCACGTGGCTTGATGTCCATGAGTAACGGAACACGAAGAGGAATGCCTGCCGCGCCATACAGCGACGCCGAGATCGCACAGGTATCGATGTACGTTACGCAGCTGGTGGCAAAAAAAGATGTGTTGATCACAGAACAAGATGTGGTGCGCGTGCGCCAACAGCACACCAAGAGTGTGCGCGGTAAGTTTCGCGCAGCGCGGTAAGCTTCCTACAGAAACACACCCAACGACGAAACACCAAGGGGCCCCACCGTCTTGAAGCCTTCTGCGTATGTAACGCCGATGCGGCTACCGTAGTAGCGTTCGCGTGCTTCGATGGTGAGCAGGAATTCGGGATTCGACAGAAGGGTCTCGGGCTCGTTGCTGGTGTAGTGTTCGGGGACATGAAACTGTGATGAGAACGCGCGAATAGCGTTCATTTTGTCACCAAACGTCTCGGTTACATCAACGAACAGGTCGGGTCCACCAGGAAAGTCATAGAACTGCTGATAACACAGCATCCGTTTCGGTCTATGCGGTGCTTGTTCAACACCGTCGCGCGTGGTGGTGATCTTCACAAGGCCCGACAAGAAGGCGGCTCTGCGAGCAATAGCATGCACTGCTTCGTGGTCGGGATGACGTTCCCACTCAGAAGGTATGAGCACCAGCGTTGGCTTCCATGCCCGAATAGCAACAACCAGTTTGTGCGCGTTCTCGAGCGTGTCTTCAACGCCGCCGTCAGGAATACCAAGTTGTTCGCGTGCATGCACACCAAGAATGGCTGCAGCGCTTGCGGCTTCTGCTTCTCGGATCTCGGGCGTGCCACGCGTGCCTAGCTCCGCGCGCGTGCATTCGACAAAGACCACGCGGCGACCTTCGTTCGTGAGCTTCTTGATGGTGCCTGCACATGAGAGTTCTGCATCATCAGGATGCGCACAGATCACAAGTACGTCGGCCTTCACGACTGCTCTCCAGCACCGTTGAGCTTATCTATGCGGCGCTGATGCCGGCCCCCTTCAAATGGTGTCGACAAAAACGCACTCACGATCTCTTTTGCCAGTTCAAGGCTTACGAGGCGTTGTCCAACAGTAACAACATTTGCATCGTTATGCTGACGTGCCAGTTGTGCCATCTCGACACTTGTGCAGTTGGCTGCGCGGATACCTTGGACTTTGTTCGCAGCAATCGAAATGCCGATGCCAGAGCCGCAGATCAAGACACCGTAGTGCGCCTTACCATCGCGGACAAGTGCGGCCGCTGCCGTGCCATAGTCCGGATAGTCTACCGATGCTTCGCTCTCGGCGCCAACATCGATCACGTCGTGTCCGAGCGCTACAAGCATCGACTTGAGTTCTGTTTTGTACGCATATCCTGCGTGATCGGATCCAATGCTGATCGTCATACATGTACTCCTGTGCTACCAAAGCCCCCTTCGCCTCGACGTGTTTCATCAAGCGACCCAACAACGTCCCACTGCACGGTTGCATGCTGCGCCATAACCAACTGTGCAATACGCATACCGCGCTCGATAACAACATCTTCGCTCGAGAAGTTTGCCAAGATCACCTTGATCTCTCCCCGGTAGTCGCTATCGATTGTACCGGGCGAGTTAAGTGCAAACACACCTTGCTTTGCAGCCAGACCGCTGCGCGAGCGTACCTGCATTTCATATCCGCGCGGGATTGCCACGCAGAGTCCGGTTGGAACCATCACAATCTTGCCGGCCGGCAAGGTCATTGGCTCGGAAACAGCCGCGCAGACATCCATTCCGGCAGCACCATCGGATGCGTATGCGGGAATGGGCAAGTCTTGCGCGTGGGGGAGGACAACGATAGAGATGTTCATAGGATGCAAATATCTGATTACTTCCGTCCGTAGTCGGCAGGAATCTCGCCCCAGTTCTCTGTGTCCCACTTCAGACACTTGTTGGGATAGGTGTTGGACTTGAGCCAGTTCTCAGCACGTTGAATAAGCGCAAAGACTTGTGCGTTGCCCTGCGTGCGCTCAACGGTGGTCTTTGCAAGCTTGTTGCGTATCCATGCAAGTGCTGTTCGACTGTCCGAATAGATCGGCAGCGAAAGTCCACGCTCCTTGCAATAGGCCAGCGCATGAACCAATGCGAGAAACTCTCCAAGGTTGTTGGAAGAATCATAGAAGGGGCCCATAGAAAAGAGCAACGTACCAGAGTCGATATCTACGCCGCGATATTCCATTTCGCCGGTAGACATGTTACAGGCTGCATCGACGGCGATTGCGGGCAACACACAGCCCCATGCAAGCTTCTTCTTTAATGAAGATTTCGCAGCAGACCCTGAAGCGATCTCAGAGGCAAAGCCTCGCGAATAGGCCTCGTGTGCAGCTGCCTCGCTTGTGTACGACTTGTATTTCGCGCCTGGAAAGCCGTTGATCTGTTTCTGCGCTTTATCCCAAGATGCATAGACACCGGGGGAATGTCCAACCCAGACAACGTACCACGTCGGAGATGTTTTTGCCATTGATACAAAGGTATGATGTCACGTTTTGATTCTCTGCAGGCACATAGAAGAGAAGGGAGTCATCACATCATGTATGCATCTACACAATCAGCATCGGTGCTCGGAATTGGCGCGCTGTTGGTCCATATCGAGGTAACCATCGAGACGGCATTGCCGTCGTTCAACATCGTGGGCTTACCGGACAACTCCGTACGCGAATCTCGCGAGCGTGTGGTGGCAGCCCTTCACTACTGCGGATTTGACTGGCAGCCGCGGCGCATCACCGTGAACCTTGCTCCGGCCGATGTGCGCAAAGAGGGAAGTGCGTTTGATCTGCCGATTGCTATCGGTATGCTGCAGGCATTGGAGCTGATCGATGATGTTGATCTGTCCGACACGGTGCTTATGGGAGAGCTCTCATTTGACGGACACTTGCGTCCAGTACGGGGTGCCCTGCCCGTTGCAATGATGTCCAAGAGCAAGGGAAAGCGACGCATCATCCTACCTGAGCGCAATGCAGGCGAAGCTGCCATCGTTCGGGATATCGATGTCTACGGGGTAACAACACTTCATGATGCAATACACCTGCTCTCTGCGACAAACACAACAGCGCCTAAGCGTATTGATGTTGATGAACTCTTTCGAACAGCCTCCGAGAAGCACAAGATCGACATGTCCGATGTCAAGGGACAGCTTTCAGTAAAACGTGCGCTCGAGGTAGCCGCTGCGGGTGGACATAACATCATCATGATAGGTCCGCCCGGGGCTGGTAAGACCATGCTCGCAAAACGACTCGCCACCATTCTACCGCCTCTGAGCCTCACAGAAGCGTTAGAGACCACCACGATTCACTCTGTTGCCGGTCTTCTCCCCCCAGGACAGCCAATGGTAACACAACGCCCCTTTCGAGCGCCACATCATACAATCAGTGATGCCGCCCTGATCGGAGGGGGCGTTGGAGTGGTTCGTCCGGGAGAGGTTACGTTGGCACACCATGGGGTATTGTTTCTCGACGAAGTGCCAGAGTTTCAGCGCAATGTGCTTGAAGTGCTACGTCAGCCCCTTGAAGAACGATCCATTCGCATAGCCCGCACAAAGATGAACGTCGAATATCCGGCCAACGTGATGCTGGTATGCTCGATGAACCCATGTCCATGCGGCAACTTTGGCAGCAGGCGCGATTGCCGGTGCAGCATGCAGGAGGTGCAGCGCTACATGGCCAAGATCTCGGGTCCGCTTCTTGACCGCATTGATATTCACGTGCATGTACCGGCGGTAGACATCGACGATCTGGCTGCTGCTCCAACGGGGGAAACGTCGAGTATGTCGCGCACTCGTGTAGTGCGTGCGAGAGAACGTCAGCACGAGAGATTTGCCCGTCGCGCGCATCTCTTCAAAAACGCCGACATGTCTACCAAGGAGATTGCGGAATACTGCGCACTAGACACAGTCACAGGTGCTCTCCTCCAGCAAGCGATGCGATCGCTGCGACTTTCTGCACGTGCGTACGACCGCATCATTAAGGTTGCGCGGACCATTGCAGACATATCGGGCAGTGATGCGATCACCGAGGACCATGTGCGTGAGGCAATTCAGTATCGCAGCCTTGATCGCATTGGATTAAGCGGCTGAACCAGGCAATCAACCTAATTTGCGCGATGATCACGATCATTGGCGCTGGCAGCACGACAGCTGCATCACTCATTCCGATTCTCCTTCAAGAGACCGACGCACCCCTCCAGTTGGTATCCTCTCGCCCCCTGGCATACGAGGATGTGCGTATCACGCAGAGCACCATCGACGTGCGCGACAAAAACGTGCTCAAAGAAACCATCATGAAGTCGCAGCCCGAGGTGATCATCAACCTTGCGGCAGTGACCAACGTAGACAAGTGTGAGTCCGACAAACAAACGTGTTGGGATGTGAACGTTACGCTGGTTGAGAACCTTGCTCGTCTTGCGCGCATTGTGGATGCGCGTATGGTGCATGTTTCAACGGACTACGTCTTTGACGGACAAAAGGGTCCTTATGCAGAGACTGCCGTGCCGCATCCGATCAGCTATTACGGTAAGTCAAAGCTTGCGGGCGAGAATGCATGTATTGTAGGCAGCATGCAGGCTGCAGTTGTGCGCACCAACGTGGTATATGGTCCGTTTGTAGAACGTCCAGACTTTGTCCGTTGGGTACTTGATGCCCTCGAATCGCGCACACCCATACGCGTTGTAAACGACCAGTATTCTAATCCGACGTACGTCGATGACATCAGCGAGTCTATTCTGCGCATCATCCAGAAGAAGCGTTCCGGCATTTACCACGTTGGCGGAGCAGACTACTGCTCCCGCTACGAGTTTGCCCTGCGCATTGCGGAGTTCTTCCGAGCAGACCCATCGAACATCTCGCCTGTAACAACCGCAGAGCTCAAGCAGCCTGCGCGGCGTCCACTAAAAGGTGGCCTTATCACCCTGAAAGCCGAAACAGACCTCGGCATGAAGATGCGCGGCATCGAAAGCGGACTCTCCACGATCCGCCACCTGATGTTTGCGAAGTAGGGGGCTATAGTTATACTTTGTGCGCCATGACCCGCCCCCTGCTCCATATCATCGGACTCTTGATTGCTGCATCCAGCGTATGGGCGCAGTCTGATCTTGCGCCGCTGAAGGTTACAACCAATATCGCCCCTTCGCCGGGGTTTCTGCTGCTAGCACCGAATTGCCGCATTTCCCCGCGTCCGTATGGGGCGTATTTGGGAGCGTATAACGTAAACGGTGGCGTGATCAAGACAGGTAAGGTTGCAAACTATCCATTCGAGTATAAGGTGTTTCCTGATGGACGCTTGGGGTATTCGGAGCTTGTGGTATTCGCCGGTGCTACCGTGCCTGCAGGTGTCTATATCGTGGACACGCTATTTCAAGAACAAGAACGGCTGTTGCAACAGCGAGGGGGCTATCTAACGGTACAGCACGATCTGCAGATGCTGCCAAACGGACATCGCGTGATCCTGGGGTCGGAAGATGTTACGATAGACATGAGCAAGGTTGTGCCGAATGGACATCCAGCAGCAAACGTTGTGGTGACGGTGATTCAGGAGATCGATTGCGATGGAAAGGTTGTTGCACAGTGGCGCGCCCTGGACCACATTCCCGTTACCGAGTCGTACGAAGATCTAACAGCACCGGCTATTCGATACAGTCACAATAACTCACTCTGGATCGACGACGATGGAAACTGGATCGTCTCCCTGCGTCACATGTCGCAAGTGGTCAAGGTAAACCGCATAACTGGTGAAATCATGTGGGCCCTCGGTGGCAAGAGTAATCAGTTTGCGTTCATCGGTGACCACGAAGAATACGCCCCAACGTACTTCAGCTATCAGCACGATGCTCGGCGTTTGCCTAACGGCAACATCTCGCTCTTCGATAACGGGACGCAGCATCAGCCGATGCATTCGCGTGGTGTGGAATACAAGCTGGACGAAGTCAACAAGACAGCTACCATGGTGTGGGAGTATCGTCCACAACCAGATATCTACGTGAGCATTCAAGGGGGCTTGCAGACCCTACCCGACGGACACCGACTGCTTGGATGGGGAAGTGCCGCTAATGACGGAGCGCCCGGCGTAACTGAGGTTGATTCTGTAGGAAATGTTGTGTTCGAAGCCTACTACCCCAAGCAGATGTATGTGTACCGCGCAACAAAGGTGCCGTTCTGGCCAACGGGGCGTGCAACGGTAACGGCGCAGGCAAAGGATGTGCTCACTGGCGAGACGTATCGATACTACAAGGGTCAAACATTCGTCGGACTCCGCACGGATTTCACAACGCTGGAGTCGTTCTTCTACAACACCACAACAGCGCGTCGCTTTATGTGGTCGCCGAAGAACCCGTTATGGACAGGTGAAGCCCCCTCTCTCAAACAAGCACGTGTGGACTTTGCCTGTGAGGGCATTCGCAATGCGCGCATGACCATGCGCTTTCACGTAGACACGCTCGAGCTTGGCGTGCGCGCCCGTGAGCATGTTGTCTACCACAGGCCGGTGATCGATAGCGGCAGATTTACGCCACTGCCTACGCGGTGGGATCCAATAACACGAGAGCTTGTTGTTGAAGATGCCCAGCCGGGTGAGTTCTGCTTTGGCATACCAACACCATCGCCCGGAGCGCCGCGCGTGCCTCGTCTGCAGACACCAATCAGCGATGAGAAGGTGTTGATGGATTCATCGTGCGCGCTTCGCGTGATCGTGCCGGGACGGTCTGACTCCCTGCGTGTGCAGGTATCACTCACACGAGATATGGCATCGCCCATAATAGACGTCATTAACCAAGACGACAGAGCAACAATCCTTGCCAATGGTCCGGCAGGACGCCGCTACTGGCGCGCACGCGCTAAGACCGGCAACGAATGGAGTGCGTGGTCAGTTGTTGACAGCTTCATGGTTGGCGAACCATACATCCGTCTTGTTAAGCCCGCCACAGATGTGAAGTGGATGCACGACAGCGCCTACGCCATCACGTGGCAAACAAACATCCGTGGCAGCGTCCGCCTTGAGCTTATGCTTGGCGACTACGTGATTGCAATCATCCGCGACAGCGTTCCGGCAGCCGCCCAAGGCTATCTGTGGCGCGTGCCCGTCTCTGTGCCCGTCACAAAGGACTACCGCATCCGCATCACACCACGCAACACAGAGTTCGCATCACTTCAACAAACTGGCTCCCAATTCGTAGAGATCGTTGCACTTACAGATGTTGCAGAAGAGCATATAGAATCTGTCTCTGCCGTTACTGCATATCCTCAACCAGCAACATCCGAGCTGCACCTTGAGAACTTCGGTTCCGGCATCCGCACAATCCGCATGTATGCCATCAGCGGCGAGCAAGTACTGTTCATGCAGACATCAGGCACACGCGCCACAATCGATGTGCAGCAACTCCCATCAGGCATCTACACAATGATGGTGGAAGATTATCTGGGGAGAGTGCATAGGGTGAGGGCCGTATTAGGTACTAGGTACTAGGTACGAGGTACGCAGGGGTACACGAGGGTACAAATCGTCTTTCCCGCGAAAGCGGGAATCTAGAGAAACTGATATTGAAGTGTACGCTCGTGTACCCTAGCACCCCAGTACCTTCTTCTTGCGTACCTAGTACCTAGTACCTAGTACCTCATACCTAGTACCTCTTCCTCAATACCCCGTCCCATGTCCATTCTTCTTGCGCCATTCGATGATGGGCTTAAACGGACCGTACTTGTGTTGCTGTTGTGGGAATGGGTCTGCAAATGGGGCCCAGTAATAGTCGATGGGTTTTTCTTTGCGGACGGGATACTCACCTGAGAGGTCGGGGCGTGGACGATCATGAAGTTTATCATCGTTGACGTAGGCAGCTACGTCGAAGGCTTCTTCGTCGGTAAGAACGGGTTTGTCCCAACGTGCAATGTCTTGGGGCATGTTGTACTTGATGAACTGGGCCGACTTAATCAGTCGGTGCATCGAAGAGCCAGGTTGATATGAAAGCTTACCCCATAATGGTGGGTATACATATGCAATACCATCCTGTTTGAGAACACCCTGGCCATCGTCTCCGTGACAACGAACACAGTGTATCTCATATACTGCTCGCCCCTTAACGGGGTCTGCTGGGCGATCGAGAAATGCGATCTCTTTGAGTTTGTCGCCTGGTACATTTCCGCCAACGGGTACGCCTTTGCCAAGCCATTGCATGTAGGTAACGATGGCCACCATTTCCTTGGAGTCCAAGGGAAGGGGCCTTCCATTGAGTGGACGTTCCACGCAGTTATTGACGCGGTCTGCTAGCGTGAGCACCTTGCCCTCGCGTGCGCGATACTGCGGATAGCGCGCGTGAGCCGAGAAGTAGTTGAGTCCGTACGGACGCGTGCCAGCTTCGAGGTGACAGTTCTGACAGCCGAGACCATTGCCTCCGTACTTGCCAACCTTGCCCTTCGGACCCAGGTAATACGGAAAGTTCACCAGAAGCTCACGTCCGTAACGAATCAGATCTCCCGCTGCATTGTGTGGTATAGTTGACGTATCGGGAGGGACGAATAAAGAGTCACCCGATGGGTTTCCGCTTTCAACGGAATTACGATCTGCTTGCTCTCGATTACACGAGACAAGCAACGATGAACATAGGATGAGGAGTGCAATGGCTCTCATCATTTCCCTTTAGTAAATGGACGTCCTTCTTTCTTCGATGCCAGGAATCCACGAAGCATGTTATGAATACGAGAATACTTCAGATTGCCGAGAATTTCTAATGCCTCCGCACTGCGTTTACCTGTGCGACTTTATACCAAGATAACGGCATCCTTGGTTTGTATATGTCCTAAGCTATACTCCTCGGGAGTGCACACATCGAGAACCACAATGTTCTTAGTGGCACGCATCATGCTGTCTGCTACAGACGTTGTAACGTCCTGCTGCAGGGACGTGAATCCCGAGACTAGCAATGCGCACGAGAGGGAAAGAAGCACGCTGATAACCCTTGAGTTCCTAATTTCCATACATCTTATGACCCGCAACGCGCCATATCGTTACATCGTCTTGCAGATGTTGCTGGTTTTCGTTGCTGTAACAACTGCCCAAGCGGCTCCAACAGACACTGCCGGAGCGATCAAACTCCAGATGTTTGGTCAGTTCTGGTCGCGCTATAACGAGAGCAACCCGAACACCCTTCAACAGGGTGCTCCTGCAGACAACACCTTTGATATCGGTATTCGCCGGGCGCGGATCCAGGCATTTTGTACTGTAAACGAGCGCACAACGCTGTTCCTGCATTATGGCTTTAACAACATGAACACCAACTTTGGTCCAAGCAGCAATCGGAAGATTCAGGCGTTCTTCCATGATGTGTTTGGTGAATACCGGGTGTCTGATGGTAATGAATTGAAGCTTGGTGCAGGTCTCGCTTTTGTGAATGGACTAAGCAGGTTTTCGCAACCAGCAGTGGTTGCCATGCCAACAGCAGATATCCCCGTGTTTGGTCAGGCCACGGTGGAGCAGATCGACAACTTCGGACGCAAGTTGAGTCTTACAGCACGCGGACAGATTGGACCTATTGACTATCGCGTGGCACTTTCCGATCCATTTCCTGTTACAACAAATGGTGCGCCACTCCAGCCCCTTGGCTCATCAGCCACATTTGCCCAAGTCGGACACAGCCTGCAGCGTCAGGCATACGTGATCTATCAGTTTCGGGACCACGAGCCCCATCAGGTATCGAATATGGCAGGCACCTACTACGGCAAGAAAAACATCTTCAATGTGGCTGCTGGCTTTATGCACCAACCCAATGCCATGTGGCGCACGTTGGGATCAGACACGCTCTACGAAGATCTTCTGCTCATGGCTGTTGAGTCGATGTACGACGCGCCAATAGCACGAGACGGAACGTCACTCAGCGCATTCGTTGGGCTGTTCAACAACAATTACGGACGCAACTATCTGCGATACAACGGCGTGATGAATCCTGGTACTGCTAACCAAACCGGACTCGATAGCACAGAGATAAAGCCCCTTACCATGTTTGGCCCATCATTCGGCAACGCCTTCCCCATGTTTGGTACCGGACAAGTAGTCTACTCACATGTTGGCGTCTTCTTGCCCAAGGTTGTTGGCGATGCAGGGCTTATGCCCTATGTGGCGGCTACGCTGTCGTGGTACGACCGATTGGACGGACACCTTACCGACATCTATAACGTTGGTTGCTCGCTCTTGCTAGATGGCATCAAGAGCAGGCTCACACTCGATCTGCAGAGCAGACCCACCTATGGCATCTCTACACAGGAATCGTCATACGGACAGCTTGTACAGGGGGCTCGCAGAACCCAAATCGTAATGCAGTATCAGGTGATCTGGTAACCTGGGTTAGTGCTGCACGATAAGCTTCTGCACCTGCGAACCACAGACGATAAAGTAGAGTCCAGCAGGGAACGTTGAGACATCAATCGTTGATTGATCTACATCATGCATCAAGCATACGCCGTGTTGCGTATAGACGGCTACTGGCTTGTCGATACTACTGATGTTTACATATGACGACGCAGGATTGGGATGCAATGTTCCAACTGCTGCATGTTCCGTTACGTCCGTGATGTTTTCATATTCATAAGCACCTGCATCATTCGTGCCGAGGCGCAGACGTTCTTCGCAAGGGTGTATGTAATGGAGGAGCGCTGTTAGTGGACGTTCGTGTGGGACACCAGCAACATAGTACTGAGCCGAGCCTGGGTCTTGTGCTAGCCCCCTGAATGGAGAATCAGCGCGTGGACGGTAGTTGTAGGTGGTAGGATCTTGGAACCTAGCACTCTCAATTGTGCCGACGTAGTTTGCATTCACCTGTTGTCCACGCGGAAGACCTACTATGAGGACGATTGGTCCAACAATAACGTTGTTTACGAGTCTGTATGAAACGGTGTTGGTATCAAGGCGCACAAGTGTTGCTGCGCCACGCTGGCTCACAAACGTGTTGTGTGCAAGGTAGAGAGAATTGTCAACCGTATCGCTCATGCCCTCGAGTCCGTACCCGATGAAGTTGCCGTTCTCGGCATTAGCACCCTTGTGAAAGATGTTCCCAATCACGACAGAAGAACCCCCGTTGGGCAGATCAAGATTGCGCGAACCTGTTCCATTTTCGTTTGTGATACGATTGTAGGCAATGTAGTTCGCGTGCGCACGAGACTTGCACTCATGTCCAACCAGCGTACCATGCGAGTAGTTGAACATGAAGATGAACTCCTTCACATGATTGATATAGATCGCATGTGAAAGACCATCGCCTGCGCCACTCTGTTCAAACTCTGAATGCTCAACACGAATAGTGCTCTTCAAATTATTCCCGGCCAGAATGCCATCCTGATTTTTACGAAAGGCACAATGTGAAACAATAATGTTTGTGCCTTCTACGCGAATGCCAGCCCCATTCCTATCGGGTACAACACAATCTCGAAAGTCTATGCCATAGACCACGCAGCTATCGCCTTTGATTACCCAGATCGCCTTTTGTTCTGCGGCCTTTCCGTCGGCACGGAGTATTACATCCGGCCGCAACGAGTTTGAGTTGCTACGCAGGGTCAGCTTATGGGCACGCCACACGGCAACATCACCTGTGTATTCTCCGGGGTCGATGGACACCACATCGCCATCCTTCACAAGTGTGGCAACAGCACTTGGCGTCTTGTATTCACGGGTGGGGCCAACAAGCCACGTCTCGGCGTGAGCAGCTGTGGACAGAAGAACTATGGCCAATGCGATAAGGATTGGTAGGGGGCTATTCATGACGTGTGTTTCTCGAGTGACATAATAGACTCACGCAGATCGTCGAGTCGCTTTTCAAGGGCAGCCTGTGCGTCGTAGAGTCCGTGGTTGTAATAGAACGCGCCGATCTCCTTTGTGAAGAAATCAACCAGGAACTCCGCATCGAACCTGCCAAGGTCTGTGTTGAGCTCTTTGCTCATAAATTCGCGAACGCGCTGCACGAGCGCATCGCGCTCTTGGATAGAGAAGTCAATCATGGTCCAAAGCTAAAGCAAATGAATCCAGAATCGATCGAATATCCCGCCTATTACGCCCCTTACATACAAGCCATTGAGGGGGCTGATGTATCAGCGCTCATGCGTTCACAACTTGTCGAAGTTGAGCAGTTAGGTATGATCATCGATAACGAGCGCGCGATGCATCGTTATGCCGAAGGTAAGTGGAGTATCAAGGAGCTTATCGGACACCTTGTAGACTGTGAGCGCATCTTCGGATATCGTGCCTTGTGCATAGCGCGAGGGGAGACGCAACCATTGCCGGGTTTTGATGAGAACGATTATGTATCCAATGCGCAGTTTGACGCGCAGGCGTTTTCGTCCATTATCGAAGAATTCCTAGCACTGCGTCTTGCGAACATCATCTTATTCGAGAGCTTCACAGAGGCACAACGAATCCTCATGGGTAATGCCAACGGAAATCCTGTAAGCGTGCGCGCTATTGAGAGCATCATCGTGGGGCATGCGCACCACCATCTTACCGTGCTGCGCGAGCGGTACTAGCACCTTTTTCAAGACTTACGCGCTGATAATTGAACGTTCTACGCGTCTGATGAGCTCACTTGGGTCCAGCTGAAGCTTCTTGGCAATATGAAAGATCACCAACAGATCCGGCACCCGTTTGGCCAGCTCCAGCTTGGAGATATACGACCTATCGATGGCGTTTTCGTCCTCCAGGTCGCTCTGCGTTAACCCCAACTCCAGCCCCCGCTCCCGGACCACCTTCGCAAACGCCTCTTCCGGCGTGCGCGGTACTCCATAAGGAAGCTCTAACTCTCGAAGTGGGCGAGGCATAAACCAAGCTATGCCATGCAGTTGGTTCTGTTAGGGCCAT
>VGVV01000005.1 GCA_016873895.1 Ignavibacteria bacterium | reverse complement strand
GCTGAGCCCCCAGCTGTGTTATTGTTACCAGGGTTGAAATAACGAATACAGCCATTTGCATCCTTGACTGCTACCGTATAGGTGCCGGCAAGGGGCGTAAACGTATGTGACGAACCACTAACGTTTACCCATGTCGGTGATGCTGCATTACCATCGCTGGCAATCTGCTTTGCGCCTGTGCCACCACCGATATCTGTCACGGCGATCGTACCCGTGCCGTCATAGCACGTTGGATTTGTCACAGCTACTTGCGCTACAATCACTGCAGGTTCAGAAATAACTACCGACAATACACGCGTAGCTCCGAGCTTTGGATTATCGCCCGTATTCTTGGCCGTAATCGTTACTGAATACGTGCCTGCCGACAGTGACGTCTGATTTTGTGTTGTGCTTGTAAAGCTGTTGTCGCCTTGTTTCGTCCAAGCAAATGTTGGGGCAGACCCACCGCCGCTGGTGATGGTTGTTGTAATAGTTCCATTCGCAGCGCCGTTACATGTAACGTCGACCTTAGCCAAAGAGGCAGTAATTGATGCGCCTGTGCACGTTGACGAAGTAACGAAACCATTGCCGGTTGCGCTATTTCCGTTGCCAACAAGCCAGCTAGCATACGTTACGCCGCCAGTGATGGAGGCAACGATTGTAGAATCGTTCGAGCTGCCCCACCAAGAGCAACCGGCAGGTATGTTTCCGTTACGATTATTGATGACGTTCTTGTTTGTTGAGGACTGACTGTAGATGCTATTGCCGGTATAGTCAGGACCTGCCTCGCAGTTTGTTCCTGATGCAATAGAGACCCCAGCATAGCCTGTTCCTGACGTACCTGAATTGGTGATCACGTTACCAGTAACAGCTACCGATGTGCTGCCAAAGTTCGCGGTATTGCGAAAACCGATACCATTTTGTCGGGCACCAGTGATCGTATTACCCGTAACGGTAAGAGTGCGAATTGTGTTGCCGGTAACGCTAATGCCGTCTGTGCCGGCATCTTCTATCAAGTTGCCTGATACGGTAACAATTGAAAGAGAGCTTAGGCCACTGAATTGCAGCGTACCTTGTAGTGTTGAATTCGTAACGTGGGCTGTACGGCAACTTGTACCCGAGCCGAACGTGAGTGCTTTAATATATTGATTGTCGTTTGGTGCAGCGTCTGCTGGACGTGAAATTCGCGTCCTCCAAATATAGACTGCTCCTGCCCGCGTTGCATGGACAGCACCGTTGGTTGGCACTGTCGCTATCGTAGTTGTTGGGTCCACTGCGATCCAACAATTATTGATCGACGTACTTGTTCCAGCGGCCGTCGAAACAATGCTGCTTGATGCAGAAGTACTTGCAATCTTCAACCCGTTGAGTTTTGCCGTTGCGGCACCGGTTGTAATGGTTACTGTACCAACAACAGACGTCCACTCTGTATCTTTTGTTACCGCATTTGCTGTATCAATCGCCCATGCTGTGCTGTAACCGCCCTGAACTGTCAATGTTCGTGGTATCGTTAGATTTTCTGCATATGTACCCTTTTGCACCTTTACCGTAGCTCCCGAGCTTGAAGCATCGATACCATTCTGGATGCGGAAATAACTCTTGTTTGCGCCTTCTGTGGTGGAGCTCTTTACAGGTGCATCGGTTGCACATTGTTGTGCGGCTGTTGGCTCGAAGCCAATATCAGCCCCGTTATCATCGGTTCCTACGGAGTTGTATGGGCCAGCTTCAATTGGACCATTAACCAAACCAAGAATCACCGAGGCATCTGCCGTGTTGTATGCGTTGCATGATGCAGCAAGCATCCCAGTTCCCGCATGGCGGATGGCCCTGTACGTGGTGGCAGCATTACTTACAAACTTATTGTAGTTGATCGATATCGACTTACCGGCAATAGCACCCGAAATGACAATGCCGTTTTCATTGGTCGTAAACAGGTTGTTTGTTACTACAACGTCTCCCGTAACACTTCCCCCAGCGAGTGTAATGGTGGCTTTCGCTGTATCGCCATTTACAGTGTTCGCAGTGAACTCATTATACAGGATATTGATCGTCTCGTTTGCGCCAATAAGCTCAATCACAGTGCCTGTGTAATCGTTAAATGTGTTTTCACGTACATCTAACGTAGTAACGGCATTTGCAACAATAGCTCCTGTTGATGTACCCGTGACGTCGTTAACAACACCGTCAAACGAACTGGCGTTGATAACCAATTCACCCCATGACGCGGTCGTGATAGGTATTGCCTCTTCAAACTTGCAGTTTGTTATCACCACGCTGGCGTTTGTTGAAGTTCCGTATACCGGTGCATTATCATTGGTGTTGTCATCACGAAAGACCACACCGTCGATCGTGATGCTGCGTCCATTCCCAGATAGGCCAAAGCCTCCAGTTATGATCGTGGGATTCCCCGTCCAATCAGCAAGGGAGACACCATAATTAGCACCACGGATCTCAAGGTTGAAATCTACATTCGTAGCACCAAGGAACCCTGAACCTGGGCCAACGTCGATGATATCACCGTTGGCTGCCGCCATATCAACGGCTTTCTGAATCGTGAGGTATGGAAGCAATTCAGTGCCCGCACCGGTAACGTCGTTACCAGTGGTTCGGACGTATATCGTTTCAGCAAACGCTGTACTGCTTACAACAAGCAGCGCAATGAATACACCAAAGAGATTTGTTATCGTTTTCATCGTAATACCTGGGGATTTTGTTGGGTTTGTCGATCCGTAGTTAATTGATCTTATACCAGTTATCGTTGGCACGGACCAATTGTAAGCTGGCATCATTTGCTACAGTAAACAGAACAGCGCCGGCGTAAGCGACAGCGTTATACGCTCTGATGTTGACATCCCCACCACTCTGATTGCGAAAAATGAGTATGCGACCGTCTCCAGCTTCATTAGGCAACGCAATTTCGTCGCAGGCGTTATTTGTTATGACAACAATGTAGTGGGTATCATTTATTTCTAGGTTAGCCGCACTTACTACGGCCGATACAACCAGTTTTTTTGAGAACGACGCATTGCCACTGACGTTAAAGGGTGGCACGATATCAAAAGACTCTCCATCGTAAGCGATAAGAGGTGTTTGCTCGGACGCATTACCTGAATGGTCACCGACCTCAAAGTTAGTAGCGGACAGCCTCATGTACAAATTGTTGGCATTCGTACCCGGTTCAACAATCAACGTACCGCCCACAGTGGTGTTGCCAGCAGATGTAGCTTTCAGGTTCGTGTTTTGTACCCAAGCTGTTCCGCTCCACCTCATTGTGGCGTCTGTTGTTGTTCCATCAGCAATCGGATTGGCTGCAAACTCCAGTGCTGTACCAGCACTATTCATCTTCAAATACTGATTGGCTGTGCCATACGCTGTTGAAGCAAGTGCGCCTGCACCAGTGTTCGTAACAACGCCTGCTGTGTTGAATGCTGATACCGTAGGCGCTACCGTAAATGTTGCTGCGCCCGTTACACCGAGTGTACCGCCAACTGTGGCATTGTTTGTTACTGTTGCCGAATTCAACGTAGATGCTCCTGCTGTAAGACCAGCAAGAGTTGTAGCACCCGTCACGTTAAGTGTGCTCGAGAGTGTTGTTGCACCCGTTACACCGAGTGTACCGCCAACTGTGGCATTGCCTGAAGCACCAAGTGTTGTGAACGATCCCGCTGCTGCTGTAGTACCACCAATAACTGTTCCATCAATCGTACCACCTGTGATTGTTACCGAGTTCGCGTTCTGCGTTGCAATAGTTCCCAGCCCAAGATTCGTGCGTGCGCCGGATGCGTTGTCCGAACCAGTACCACCGTTGGCCAGCGGCAGTGTTCCTGTAACTTCAGTAGCCAGAGAAACTTGACCAGTGGAGAGCACGCCAGAGGTATTGTTCTTTACAACGCCTGCTGTGATGAATGCTGATACCGTAGGCGCTACCGTAAATGTTGCTGCGCCCGTTACACCGAGTGTGCCGCCGATAAAGGTGTTACCCGTCAACGTTGATGCTCCGCTAACGCTGAGACCACCAAGAATCGACACGTTGTTGATCGCAGTCACGTTACCAATGAGTGATGATGTACCCGTAACCGACAGGTTACCACCTACCGTAGTATTCTCGCTCGTGAAAAGGCTTCCATTTGTTGTTACCGAGTTACCACTACCAGGGTTCAGAGCGATGTTACCTGCATAACTCAGTGCACCCGAGCCGTTGTCCGAGAGGCTGGCATTCGTGATCGTGCCAGATGAATTCCACATGGCTAGACTTCCGTTTGTGCCGGTACCCGTTACGATGTTGTTGATCGTCTTTGTTTGAAGTGCACCTGCATTGCTCATCACAAATGTGGTGCCTGTGCCTGTCGGCAGATTCGGTGCTGTGACTGTTGCTGCGTTGATCGTCACGGCATCGCCAGATGCATCACCAAGCGTCGTGTTTGCGTTAAGAGCTGTGTTGCCGCTTACACCGAGCGTTCCGCCGACTGATGTATTGCCAGATAGTGTTGATGCACCCGAAACTGACAACGATGATCCAAGGTTGGTTGCACCCGATACCGTGAGTGTGTTGCTCAGAGTTGTTGCACCTGTTACGCCAAGAGTTCCGCCGACAGATGTGTTACCGGAAAGTGTCGATGCACCCGAAACCGACAACGATGACCCAAGGTCTGTTGCGCCGGATACGGTGAGTGTGTTGCTCAGTGTTGTTGCACCTGTTACGCCAAGAGTTCCGCCAACAGATGTGTTGCCGGAAAGTGTCGATGCACCCGAAACCGACAACGATGACCCAAGGTTTGTTGCACCCGATACGGTGAGTGTGTTGCTCAGTGTTGTTGCACCTGTTACGCCAAGAGTTCCGCCAACAGATGTGTTGCCGGAAAGTGTCGATGCACCCGAAACTGACAACGATGACCCAAGGTTTGTTGCACCCGATACGGTGAGTGTGCTTCCCAGTGTTGTTGCACCTGTTACGCCAAGAGTTCCGCCAACAGATGTGTTGCCGGAAAGTGTTGATGCACCCGATACGGTGAGTGTGCTACCCAGTGTTGTTGCACCTGTTACGCCAAGCGTTCCACCAACAGATGTGTTACCTGACAGAGTCGATGCACCTGCTACAGAAAGGTTCCCATCATGAGATACTGTGTTTCCTGCGCCCGTATTGATGGCAACATTGCCAGTGTATGAAAGTACACCAGAACCATTGTCACTCAAACTCGCGGATGTGAGCGTGCCAGTTCCGTTCCACATGGCTAGCCTACCAGCTGTTCCTGTACCGGTGACTATGTCGTTGATTGTCTTTGTTTGAATAGCCCCGACATTGCTCGTGAGGAACGTTGTTCCTGTGCCGGTGGGAAGGTTCGGCATCGACACCGTTGCAGCATTGACAGTCACAACGTCGCCCGATGCATCACCGAGTGTCGTATTTCCATTGATCGTGGCATTTCCGTTTGCAGTGATCGTTCCAGCTGAGGTAGCCAGGAAATTCGCATTCGGGAGCCACGCAGAGGTAGCAGCATTCCAACGCACCGTTTGATCGTCCGCTGTTCCGGGCGTGAGACCTGTGGTAGAGATCGTGAGATTAGGACTGTTATACGTAAGCGTGATACCGTTTCCAGCAACGATGCTGCCAACAGCTGGCGACGTTGCAAGCCCCGTACCGATCACAAACGAGCCAGCAGCCATTGGAGCGATCTTTGCAGAAGTTACAGCACCAGTTGCAATCGATGGATTGGGGTATGAACCCGTAAGATCTCCGCCGGCAGGACCTGATGGTGGAAGTGTTGTTGGGATTGTACCAGGAGCAATGTCCTGGAGCGTGATCGTGTAGTCTTGAATCTTCTGCGAGTTGATCGCGTTGTCTGCGATCTTGATGTTTGTTACCGACAAATCAGCAAGCTTTGGCGTCGTAACGTTACCATCAAGAATCTTGGCAGTTATGATTGCATTTGCCTTGATCGTTGGATTAGGGTACGTACCCTGAAGGTCTCCACCAGCTCCAACGATGTATGGGAAGTTTGTAATTGGCTGCACCGAAATCGTGGCAATGCGACCTTTGCTGTCAACAGTGATCCGAGGAATGTTCAGCTCATCACCATAGGTTCCCGCTGTTACACCCGTAGATGACAGCTTGTTTGTGGTGATGGCACCATCGGCCACTTTCGGTGTCGAAACAGCGTCGTCAGCCAGCTTAAACGTTGTTACAGAATTGTCGCCCAACTTGTTTGTCGTTACCGCGCCATCGAGGATCTTTGGCGTGCTTACTGCACCAAGAGCAATCGACGGATTCGGATAGCTTCCTGCAAGGTCTCCACCGGCAGGACCATTTGGAGGCAATGTTGTTGGGATAACACCCGTCGCGATCTTTGATGCAGTTACTGCTCCGTTAGCGATCGTGGCGTTCGTTACTGCGCCTACACCAAGCTTCGTCGAGATCACAGCACCATTTGCGAGCTTATCCGATGTAATTGCGCCGTCACGCACGTCGATAAGTGCATTTGGACCCGACGGATTTGTGACGTCGATTGTTGACTGAGGACTTGTAAGACTTACAATTCCTTGAACATTGATCGTTGACTCGATCGAGATCGTATCGCCATTACGGGTAACCGTGATTCCACTCTTGCCTTGAATCACGAGATCTCCCTGACCACCGTTGAGGCTGCGCACAAATCCGGTTGCACCGGAGTCGAGGCTCGCTGCGGACTTTGCACGATCTGCGTAGATCGCATATGGCACCATGGCAAGCTGCGTCCGAGGGAACGGTGGCTGTCCGGTGATCGCCATCTCAAGATAGAGTTGCTTTGAAAAATCTACCGTGGCAAGCGGCACAACCGCTCCAAGGTATACATTGAACAGTCCCTTCGCAATCGCCGTTGTCTGCGTCTCTTCCCAGACAAGGTTGCCAGCCGTTGCATCGTCGTACATACGCAGAACAAGGCTGTACTGGCCATCAGCCAGCGGGTTGCCATTCGGCAACGCAAGATATCCTTGGTAGGATATCTGACGCTGCAGCTGTGCCTTCGAGGCAATTGGACTGGCGATCAGACTCAACAGGAATAGACCTGCTGCGAAGATTCGTAGGAACTGTGTCATAACTGTACTCACTGTAAACTGTTTTACATTATTGATGTGTGGGGAAACCGCGTGGTCTTAATGAACGATCCGTACACGCACAGACGCACTGTACGGCCGTCCGGCAGCCGTTCGTCCTTCAACAACACACAAATACGCGCCAGCTGCTAACTGGGCGCCGGTATCATCCACTGCAGACAAGGCAATAGATTGGTCTCCTGCAATCGACATAACCGTTGTGATGGTCTTTACTTGGGTTCCTATGAGATCGAACACGCGAACGGAGATATCGCCATCGAGTACCTCGCTGAACGTGATGCGGGAACTATAGCTCATTGGATTGGGGAATACCTGCAGCCCATTCGAAAGGGGCTCGTCTTGTTCATCTACACCAACGGTAGGCTGAGAAGAGGGCGTCCAGAATCCCTCCCAACGTGCTGAAACTTCAGAACGTTGTGCAGCTGATATTACTGCCTGACCAATCGTAGAGCTCAACGATGCTCCATTGCCACTGTTGGACACGGCAATATTGCCGCCCGATGCAATGACCGATGAAACGAGCTTTGCCTGACCACTTCCAGATACTGGTAGCAGTACAAAGGCACTGACTGCCATGAACACGATTGTAATAATTCTCATCAAGGAATCCATAGTTGCTGCAGATAAAGTCGGGACATTCCCACACATTCTAAAACTACAACAATTGCGGTAGCCAGCCAAAGACAATTGTGTAAAGTTTTGGTCGTACTTGTGGATTACTTGTTTAGACAACCACTGATTCGTACGCAATATACGTATTAATGCGTACAAGTCAAGTGAATTCTAATGCCCTACGCATCCATGCAGCAAATATCAGGCCAAAAAAAGGAAAAGGCGAGCCATTGGCTCGCCTTAATGTGAGACGCTATTCTAGCTGTTCCTTGTCGTCCCCCCAGTACCCTTGCGTACCCTGCGAGTACCCGGGCGTACCCCATGTACCCGGGCGAGCCACCGGCTCGCCCCTACGTCAGTACCCCAAATAAATGAACATATTCACGTTCAAACTCTTCTGCCTGCTATGCGCTACGTCCATCGAGCTTGGAAGGAATCTTAAGCGGGTACTGCGTCGCGCTATCCTAACGCTCAAAAAACAAAATGTCTAACTGTCCCTCTTGTCCCTCCCGTCCCTCTTGTCCCTATCGGTATGACACCGGATCCATCTCCCCCGCCTCTTCAAATCCCTTAAGGCGCAGCGCGCAGGAATCGCATACACCACAGGCGAGGTCTTCGTTGGAGTAGCACGACCAAGAAAGATGTAAAGGGGCTTGCAGGTCAAGTCCACCGCGGACGATTTGTCCCTTGCTCAAATCAATGAGTGGAGTTTCAATGGCGATGTTTGTGCCAGGCTTTGTGCCAGTACGAATCACTTCTTCGAATGCGCGGAAGAAGACGTCGCGGCAATCAGGATAGCCCGAGGAATCTTCTTCGACGGCACCAATGTAAAGATGGTTAGCTTCTACAACTTCGGCCCAACTTGTTGCAATGGCTAGAATATTGGCATTGCGAAATGGAACGTAGGTGTTGGGAATAGCGGCACTCGGCACTCGGCACTCAGCACTCGGTACTAGCATCGTACGGTCTGTTAGACTGCTGCCACCTATTGCGGCTAGATGCGAAATGTCTACGACAAGGCGATGCTCGATGCTGTAATAATCACAGATGTCGTTGAAAGCTTTGAGCTCGCGCTCTTGTGTGCGCTGACCGTAGTTCACATGCAAAGCATATACGTGATGTCCGGCATTGATGGCATGCGCAGTTGTTACACAGCTATCCATGCCCCCTGACAACAATACTATGGCCTTGCTCATAAGGCTTACTTCTTGGCTGCTTTTGCTGAACGGATCTTCTTGAGCAGCTCTTCTGTTTCCGATATATCTGCTTTGGCTTCTTTGCCCATTTCGATTGCACGCAAAGCTTGCTGCTCTGCTACGTCGTACTGACCCGTCTTGTAGAGCAGCGCAGCATAGGTGTCTACAAAAGCCCATTGGCTTGCTTCAAGGTTTTTTGTCATGCGCTTCATCGCATCGGCTGCCTTCACAAGCGACGGATTGTCTTCGCACTTCTCGAACATGTTCCATGCAAACTCGTTGATGCCTGCTGTCGAGGCATCAGCTGTTTGCGACATGTTGTCGAGTGCTTCTCCAAGCTGTTTCCAATCGCCTGTGCGATTGTAGTACATGGCCTGCAAACGCTCACGCATAGATTTGGCCTGTTCTGGAACAGTCTTTGTAAAAAGTTCAGAGGCCTTGGCCAAGAGCGATTGATCTTTCTTGTCGACGGCACTGTTGAATATCGTTTGTGCCTGCTTTTGCACGATCTGATCAAACTCTTCTCCATAGAGTTCGCGATACTGTTGCTCATGCTCCATGATCCATGCTAACTGTGCTTCAGAAAGCTGATAACGCGTGATGACACACCATGCTACTTCGCTGTATTTGTCCTGTTGTTCGTCAAACCACGACTGTACAGTTTTCGCATCGGCAATCTTTTTATTCTTGCCCTTGAGGAACGCTCCACGATGCCAGTCGGGATAGTTGAGCTTGAGCTGCGCACTAATGCCCGTTGCAGTCTGCGACTTTGCCGGATCAGTCATCATCTCAAGTGTCTTGAGCCATTCCTTTGGCTCTTGATAGCCCATCACAGTGTATGTGGGCGTACCATCTGCAGCAAAAACCTTGAATGTTGGATATACACTGATGCGGTACTTCATCGCAACATCAATGCCTTGTCCCGTTTCCATTTCCATCTTCACGTTCACAAAGTAGGCGTTCATGAAGGCCGCAACCTTTTCATCTGAGAAGGTTTCTTTGTCCATCACTTTGCACCAGCCGCACCAGTCGGTGTAGGCATCGAGAAAGATGGGCTTGTTGGCTTGTTTGGCAAGCGCAAGCGCTTCGTTCCACGAGGTGATAGTCGTGAACTTTACGCCATCGGCATAAACAACAACAGCACTCAAAAAGAGTGCTGTTAGAAATGTTGCGAGTCGGGCTTGCTTCATGATCATTCTTCCATCACTTCTTTTTCTTTTGCACCAAGGATTGTGTCGAGATCCTTGACGTACTTATCTGTGTGCTTCTGGATGTCGTCTTCGCCACGCTTACGGTCGTCTTCGCTAAAGTGCTCCGTCTTTTCTGCCTTCTTTAGGTCGTCGTTAGCATCACGACGCACATTGCGCACGGCAAGCTTGCCGTCTTCGACGATCTTCTTGCATTGCTTGACGATGTCTTTACGACGCTCCTCGGTAAGGGGCGGAACAGATATGCGAATGATCTGTCCATCGTTCTGTGGCGTAACGCCAAGATTTGCTGCAAGGATGGCCTTTTCCGTCGGACCCAGCACGGTGCGATCCCACGGCTGAATAACGATCGTGCGCGCATCAGGCACGGAAATACTCCCGACCTGTCCGATCGGTGTTGGCTCTCCGTAATACTCTACCTTGACCGAATCAAGCATCGAAGCCGATGCACGGCCGGTGCGGACTTTTGCGAGCTGATTTTGCACGTGATCAAATGCTTTGGCCATTGCATGTGATGCTTCGTCGACGATTTCTTTGACTGGCATGTTAGATGTCCTTTACAATTGTGGCAACTGGTTCGCCAAGCATCAGCCTGCGAAGGTTGCCACGTTCATTCATGTTAAAGACCAGTATTGGCTTGTTGTTTTCAGAGGCCATAGTAATGGCCGTCATATCCATCACACGAAGGTTGCGCTCGAGTGTTTCTTTGTACGAGATCGAATCGAAACGCTTTGCATCGGTATGTTTTTCGGGGTCTTTGTCGTACACACCATCTACACGCGTACCCTTGATCACGACATCAGCTTCGATTTCAACGGCACGAAGCACCGCCGCTGTGTCGGTTGTGAAGTACGGGTTACCTGTGCCTGCCCCAAAAACGACAACGCGCCCCTTTTCCAAGTGGCGCATTGCACGACGTCGAATAAAACCTTCGGCGATCTGTTCCATGCGAATTGCACTGAGCAATCGCGTTGGCACACCGAGTGATTCAAGAGCATTTTGAAACGCGAGACAGTTGATCACTGTGGCAAGCATGCCCATGTGATCTCCGGAGACCTTATCGATCCCCATTTCTTCTGCCTGCATGCCGCGATAAATGTTGCCGCCACCAAAGACAATGCCGATCTCGATACCGAGATCGTAGGCTTCTTTGACATCTTGTGCAAACGACCGAAGTGCAGCAGCGTCGATACCGTAATGCTGCTGTCCCATCAGCGATTCCCCGCTGAGTTTGAGTAGGATTCGCTTGTAGACTAGTGTCATGTCCACCCCTCGATGGTTGGAAGGAGATTAGATCTTGTCGCCCAGGTTGTAACGTACGAAGGACAGAACCTTCACGTCGCCCCCTGCAATCTTACCAATCTCTGCAACAACATCAGATACCTTCTTGCTGGGCTCCTTCACGAAGACCTGCTCGATGAGCACGTTTTCTTCGTAGAACTTACCAAGCTTACCCTGAGCGATGCGCTCTGCGATGTCTTCCTTCTTGCCTTCTGCGATGGCTGCCTGCTTGTAGATCTCGAGCTCCTTTGCAAGCGTATCGTTGTCTACCTGTGAACGGTCTACAAACGATGGCTGCATGGCTGCGATCTGCATTGCAACATCACGAAGAAGGGGCTTGGTAGCATCGTTAACTACTGCGCCTTCAACTTCCAGCAACACGGCCAGACGTGAACCAGCGTGAATGTAGTCTGCAATTGCTCCGTCTGTGTGAATGCGCTTGTAACGGCGCAGACCAATCTTCTCGCTGAACTTGGCAAGGATCTCATCACGCAGGTTCGCAAGTGTCTTATCGCCAGTTGCCTCTGACCACAGCGCATCTTCCGATGCGATGTCTTTTGCCAGAATAGTATCACAGATCGCATTGGCAAATGCGACAAATTCTTCGTTGCGGGCAACAAAGTCTGTTTCGCAGTTTACTTCAACGATAGCGGCTGTTGAGCCATCAGCTGATGTCTTTGCAAGTACAATGCCTTCGTTAGCATCACGGTCTGCACGCTTGGCAACCGATGCTGCTCCGCGCTTACGAAGCCATTCAATGGCTGCCGCCATGTCTCCACCAGCCTCTTCAAGAGCCTTTTTGCAATCGGCCATGCCGGCACCGGTCTTCTCGCGCAGTTCTTTAACGGTTTGTGGACTGATCATGATCGTATTTCCGTTTGAGTTCTTTGATGGTTATTAGTCTTGACCTTCGCCCTTGCCACCGGTCTTGCGGGTGCGGAGCTGACGGCGGACCTTTGTATTGTCGCCTTCTATTTCCTTGGCAACGGCTTCGCCTGCTGCCGCAAGATCTGCTGCCTTTGCACGTGCGATATCACGCCCTTCTGCAATGGCTCCTGAGAGCAAGCCAAGGATAAGCTCAATGGCCTTGCTCGAATCGTCATTGGCCGGGATTGGGAAGTCTACCTGCGAAGGATCCGAGTTCGTATCCACGATACCAATAACTGGGATGCCAAGTGTCTTAGCTTCCTTAATTGCGAGGTGCTCTTTCTTGATATCAACGATTACGAGCATACCAGGAATGCGTGTCATATCCTCGATACCACCAAACACCTTGCGCAGACGGTCGCGCTCGCGACCAAGCATGAGGCGCTCTTTCTTCGTGATCTTCTCAAATGTGCCGTCGCTCTCCATCTTATCAATAGCACCAAGACGCTTGATAGACTTGCGGATCGTTGTGAAGTTGGTAAGCATACCACCAAGCCAACGCTCTGAAACATAGTTCGAGCCCGACTTCTTAGCTTCTGCCTCAACTACTGGCTTTGCCTGGTTCTTTGTGCCAACAAACAACACACCACGTCCCTGAGAAGAAATCTCGTGGGCCGCATCGCGTGCAATGTCGATCAGCATTTGTGTTTTGCGCAGGTCGATGATGTGGATCCCGTTGCGCTCCATGAAGATGAAGCTGCGCATGGCTGGGTTCCAACGGCGCGTCAAATGTCCGAAATGTGCTCCGGACTCGAGCAGGGCTTCTAAGCTTACTGCTGGCATGGTCTACCTCAGGTTGTAAATGGATGAAACCTTTGCGTGGTTCGAACCACCGGACCAAACAAACGCTTGGCTCCACCGGTGGAATTCCCACACATGTGTTGTTTGTATTTCGAGTATTAACGCTTCGAGAACTGGAAACGCTTACGTGCCTTCTTCTGACCGTACTTCTTACGCTCCACCATACGTGGGTCGCGTGTAAGTACGCCCGTTGGACGCAGCATTGCGCGCAATTCTTCGTTGTATTCAACAAGTGCACGAGCAACACCAAGACGAACTGCCCCAGCTTGACCGCTCTTGCCGCCACCACGCACGTTTACGAATAAGTCGAATTGACCATTCGTCTTCGTGAGTTCAAGCGGAAGGATCGCGTCACGACGATAGTTATCTACCGTGAAGTACTCTTCAATCGGGAGACGATTAACGACTACGTGCCCCGTGCCGCTCGTGAGGCGAACTTGTGCTACAGATGTTTTACGACGACCAGTACCTTGATACGTTTTCATTGTTATCTCCGTTATGCCTTCGTTCCAACGTGACGATAAGGCAGTGCATATGGCTTTGGCTGCTGCGCTGTATGTGGGTGCTCAGTACCTGCATATACCTTTAGCTTCTTAACCATTTGGCGTCCAAGCGTGTTCTTTGGAAGCATACCCTTTACGGCCAGCTCCACAACCTCTTCAGGCTTGGTCTGCATCAGCTTCGAGAACGAACGCATACGACCACCACCTGGATAACCAGTGTTGTGGAAGTATTCCTTCTGTTCTGCGCGCTTGCCTTCCATGACAACCTTGTCTGCGTTGATAACAACGACAAAGTCCCCACAGTCTACGTGCGGTGTGAAT
Source organism: Ignavibacteria bacterium (assembly GCA_016873895.1). Taxonomy (GTDB): domain Bacteria; phylum Bacteroidota; class Ignavibacteria; order Kapaibacteriales; family Kapaibacteriaceae; genus UBA10438. The sequence continues at coordinate 104,322 of VGVV01000005.1, read as the reverse complement.
AATGGCTTGTGCTTGCCGCGCAAAAGCGTTGCCAGCTGTGTTGCCAAACGACCAACAGTCAATCCGTCGGCGTCAACTACCCACCAATCACGCTTTACATCTTGATCGCGAACAGACGCTGTTATGTTTCCGTGCTGATTCATGATTCCTTCCCCGTATGGGGCTCCTAACTCACATTGGGTTTTCCAGAGCTTGCAAACATAAGGGTCAGAGGGTATTAATCCCAAACGATGGTTGCAAAAGAAACAGCACTTTGTGTCTCTTCTTCGTTCCAGAGGTCGTAGGCGATGGTGCGCCCCTTGCCAACTCCGTGGATCGCATGGGCAAGCACTGTTGGTGCGTACCCGCAGACGCGATAGCGATTGTTATGCTGTGAAATGATGGTTCTGTACTGACTAAGGTTTCTGTCTTCCAAAGCTTTAATCAATTGCTGATCCGCATCGCGAACCTCGCCCTCAAGCATCTGCGCAGGTACGTCGTCTCCAAACTTTCGCCCCACATGCGCAAGATCCCCGCTGATCAGCCACAATGTCTTGCGTCCGGTTGATGCAACAAATTCACGGAGCTTGCTGGCTGTTGTTTCCACGTTGTTCGCATCAAAAATGGAGTGCGTCACGAGCACCGGCAGAATCTCAAACGTTCTTCCCTGCCAAAGGTGCTGCAGCAGCACAACATGCAGTTCTAGTGAGTGCTCGGGCTTGTGGGCTATGTCTGCAAGGGGCTCGTAAAGCGGGTGATCAATCACCGGCACAAGGCCAAGCGGAGTTTCGAATGGTTTGTTTGTTACAACGATGGGGTCTCCATCCCAGTAATGCGAGGTGCCTATCATCACAACCAAGTCTGCGTCAACCAACCGTAATTCGTGAAAGGCGGCCCCGTATACATGCGGCGCTACACGAAAATCGATGTGCGGCAATAGTGCCATCCTGACAGCAGAAGGCCTGTGCGTGGGTTGTAGGGGGCTTCCCGACTCCATATTTGCGAGAAAAGCGCGCAGTACTTCGGGGTCTTCGGGATAGGTGTTGCCTGCGCATACCGGCGGACGCGTCGGCATCTGCGTCCACGAGGCAATTGTTTCGCTGCGCCTGCGCTCGCTGTGAGCGCCCTCGAAATAACCAATCTCTTCAAGCTGCACGATAAACGCGCGGATCTGCATGATCTCGGGCCCATCAACATCAACACCAGCCGATGCGGCAAGGTCTGATATCGTAGTCTCACCATCGCAAAAGCTTAGGATGTCTACCATGTCTGCATGCAGCATGATTGGACCTTCCGCAATACCAAATGGGTCGTGCAACACGAGGTATTGCTCCGCCCCCTCCTGATACGTGGAGATCTGCACGTCTACTCGAAATGCTGGGAGCGTCATTACCCTAGCGTACGCTGAAGTTTGCGCACTACCCATACACCTGCTACTGCACTACCGGCAAAGAGCACCGATGCTACCAGATATAGCAGCTCTCCTGTAAGAACTGCCGCACCAATCGTAAGGACAATGCAGATGCTCGAGCTAATAAGAATGATCGTCAGCGCAGAGCTGAGCGACTTTTGTGTTTTGTTGTTACTCATCGTGTTGTTCTGATATTAAAATTCTCTCTGTAAGACTTTACGTAGTCTATGTAATTCTGAGCCCCCTGCTCAAGCTTTGCGCATTCCTCTTGCGTTAACTCACGGATAACTTTCGCCGGCACACCAGCAACCAGTGTACGCGGTGGAACCACAAAGTTCTCACGCACAACTGCACCCGCTGCTACAATGCTGTACGCACTAACAACAGCACCATTTAAAACAGTTGCATTCATACCAATCTGAGCGAAATCTTCTAGAACGCATCCATGCAGAACAGCGCTGTGTCCAACCGTAACGCCATTGCCAATTGTAAGCGAATGTGTGTTGCATTGCACATGCAGCATCGCGAGATCCTGAATATTCGTGCGCTCTCCGATGCGTATCTCGTGCACGTCTCCGCGGATCACAACGTTAAACCACACCGAACTGTCGCGTCCGATGTGTACGTCTCCTACAATGATCGAGCCCTGCCCAACGAAAACCGTGGGGTCGAGGGTGGGTGTGATGTTGGCGTAGGGGAGGAGGTGCATGGTAATTGCTAACGACTAATTACTAATGACTAATTACTAATGACAGTGTCTTTCCCGCGGAAGCGGGAATCCATGTATTCCTGGGCACCCGCTTGCGCGAGTGCGACGTTTGCGTCAACCACGGCGTCCGAATTCGGCTGTTGGTCCATCGTGTTTCCATTGTTCAATGTTGGACATGAGATATCCACGTGCTGCATCAACCTCATTGGGAATGATGCCATCGAGGATTGCTTCCTCGATCATCCACTTTATATAACCAAGTGTGCGGCATGGCCCCAGCCCACTAAGCTCCATAAGCTCTTCGCCACGAATGGGGCTTTGAAATGCCCGCAGTTGATCTCGTTCACGTACGTCAAGTAGTTTAGATTCTACGATGTCGTAGTTACGCAAGTACTTGGCTGCCCGTGATGGATTGCGCGTTGTAATGTCTGCCCGACACAGCATAAACAAGTCGTTGATGGCATCGCCAGCCTGCACGGCCAGACGTCGAATGGCAGAGTCAGAAACACCTTCGTCTACCAGCATCATAGGACGCTGGTGCAGTCGCACAAGGGACTGGACGTACGGCAGATGCTGCAGCGGCAACCTCATTCTCCGAAAGATCTTCTCCTGCCAACGCGCGCCAACTTCTTCGTGTCCGTGAAATGTCCACCCAGTGCCGTCGATAAACTTCTTTGTTCTGGACTTCGCCACATCGTGCATCAGCGTTGCAAAACGTAGCCAGACGTTATCGGACATCTTGGATAGATTGTCAACTACCTGCAGTGTATGCAGAAAGACGTCCTTATGCTGAAACTCACGCGAGCCAAGGGATACGATCTCTACACCTGCAAGGTTATGTACCTCGGGGAACACGTGCTTCATAAGCCCCGTGTCGTAGAGAATCTTGAGGCCGATGCTTGGCTTTGGCGCAGCAAGAATCTTCAAAAACTCGTCTGTGATGCGCTCTTGCGAAATGATGCCGATGCGATCTGCCATCGACGACATCGCATCGAGGACTGATTGCTCCACATCGAACCCAAGCTGTGCCGCAAAGCGCGCTGCACGCATCATACGCAAGGGGTCGTCGCTCATCGTGATAACGGGGTCAAGGGGCGTTTTGAGAATCTTCCGAGGTATATCTTCAATGCCACCAAAAAGATCAATCACCGTGCCTAGATCGTTGGCCGCGAGGTTGGCAGCTAGCGCGTTCACGGTGAAGTCGCGCCTACGCAGATCGTCTTCGAGCGTTCCCGCGACAACGATCGGCTTGCGTGAGTCTTGGTGGTATTCTTCGCGGCGTGTTCCTACGAACTCAACGTGGTACTCGCCGATAGGTACCATTGCCGTGCGGAAGTTTGCGAACTCAACCGTCTTCGAGCGAAACACATCTGCAACAACGCGTGCAAATTCCAGGGGGTCTGCCTCTACAGTGATGTCGATATCCGTTCGCGCTCTGCCCATGATTGCATCGCGTACATAGCCCCCTACCACATAGGCATGAACTCCATGCTCATGTGCGAGCGCGGCAATACGCAACAGCACCGGATCGGTGATATCGATCACGGTGTTGGAAGTGGTTGACACAACAATTCCGACGGACAGTGTTTAGGCTGTGTATGAGGCAACTTCTTTGAGTGCGCGCACGCCAGAGCTTCCTTTGTCGCGACGTTCCATGGCTACCAGAGCCGATGCGTAGATCTCCTTCCATGTGAGACCAAACTTGACCATCAGTTCTTCCGGATCGCCAGATCCACCAAAGGAATCCTTCACGCCAACAAACTCGATAGGCACAGGAGCATTCTTTGCTGTACACTCGGCAACAGCGCCTCCTAAGCCACCATGGACCTGGTGCTCTTCGGCCGTTACGATACAACCGCACTCGCGCGCAGCTGCTGTTACGGTAGCAAAGTCGAATGGCTTCACGGTATGAACATTCACAACACGCGCCGTGATGCCCTTCTTTGCAAGCTCTTTGGCTGCGAGAATGCTCTCCCATACCATCGCGCCGTTAGCAATAATGGCAACGTCTGATCCATCCATCACAACATTGGCCTTGCCAAGTTCGAATGGTGTATCAGGAGTTGTAAACATCGGTACTGGTGAACGACCAAATCGAATGTATGCCGGACCAACCATTTCGCCCATGGCGATTGTTGCCTTCTTTGCTTCTTCGTAGTCGGCAGGTACGACCATTGTCATGTGCGGAAGCGTGCGCAAGAACGCAACTTCTTCCAGCACCTGGTGCGTGGCGCCATCGGGACCAACACTGATGCCTGCGTGGCCTCCGCCGATCTTCACGTTTGCCTCGTTGTAGCATACAGAAATGCGCAACTGATCTGCATTACGCAGAGCGCAAAATGCACCGTACGATGCGAAGAACGGAATCTTACCACTCAAGGCAAGGCCAACAGCGATTGTTGTGGCGTTTTGCTCTGCGATACCAATCGAGAAGAAGCGGTCTGGGAATTTCTCTTTGAAGAGCGACGTCATAACAGAGCCGGTGATATCACCGCCGAGTACAACCACGTTGCTGTGACGTTCTCCAAGCTCTACGAGCCCGTCTCCAAATCCAAATCGTGTGGGTTTTGATCCTAGCAATTCCATGTCGTTTCCAGTGAATTCAATGTAAAGTGGGACAGCGCCTTATGGCATCTGCGCAAGTTCTTCCAGAGCCGCAATCGCCTGGTCCTTTGTAGGGGGCTTACCATGCCACTCAAACTTGTCGTTCATGAACGAAACGCCATGCCCCATATATGTCTTCGCGATGATGGCTGTTGGCTTGCCCGTCTTGTTCTTCTGGTTCTCGATGAAGCGGTCGAACCCTCGCATCAGGTCCGCTGGGTCGTGACCGTTTACGGTAATCGTGTCGAAGCCGAACGACTCGCACTTGGCGTCGATCGGGTATACATTCATTACGTCCGGTAAGCGACCGTCGATCTGACAGTCATTGTTATCAATAATCCAGCAGAAATTGTCAAGATGGAAGTGCGCCGCAGACATTGCAGCTTCCCAGATCGATCCTTCCTGAAGTTCGCCATCGCCTGTGAGTGAGAACACGCGCTTGTCTGACTTATCTACGAGCCTGTCGCTCATAGCCATGCCGACAGCGATAGAAAATCCTTGGCCCAGAGAACCTGAAGACGTTTCTATACCCGGCAGGTGCATGTCGCGTCCGGGGTGACCCTGCAAGCGTGTGTTGTATTGACGCAACGTTGCCTGCTCGTCTTTCGGGTAGCAGCCCGCATTGGCAAGCGCGGCATACAAAACAGGTGCCATGTGGCCGGCCGAAAGAACAAAACGATCACGAGATGGATCGTTCATGTCTGCCGGATTGTACCGCATATAGCCGCCGAAATACAGCGTGGCAAAGATGTCGGCCGAGCCAAGGGGTCCGCCACTGTGCCCCGAGCCTGCCCGCACGAGCATGCGGATAATGTCGCGGCGGATCTCATTGCCAACGGCCTTGAGGTCATCTGCCGACTGACGCTTGTTCGGGAACGTCGTGGTGTTAAAATCGAGCGATGCATTTACTTCTGCTGTCATGATTTGCACTTTACGAGTCGTAAGAAAATCAGCTCCAAACTTACGGAGAAAGAGGGTATCGTATTGATTTTGTTCGTTAGTTCGGGGATGTCCTACATGATCGTAGCACTATGTGCATTGCTCGCTGTTGTCACGGCAACTGCGATGCATGCCCAGGCCCCCTCCAGCTACGGCACCGAGTTCTTGGTTGCCATAGCTCCAAACGATAACCAGTCGGCACCAACACAAGCGCTGCACATCCTGATCGCGTCTCCGTTTGATACGGAAGTAACCGTCTACGATTATGACAGAGCTGCAATAAAGAAGCGGTCGGTAAAGGCAAATGTGCCGGTTGTTCTGCGCGACGACAATGGCGGCACGTCGTGGGGCTCTGAGGTGTGGGAGCCTGAGTTCGGCATGCCAAAGGCCATTCGTATCACGTCCGAAAAACCCGTTGCCGTGTGGGTGCTCAACTCGAAAGTGGTTTCGAGTGATGGGTATCTGGCTCGCCCCTTGTCAGCCTGGGGTCGTGAGTACAGGGTGATGTCGTATTACGACTTCAACGAAGCACGCCCTTGGGCAGGGGGCTTTTTCATTGTTGCACACGAGCAAACATCAGTTCAGATCAAGCTACAGGGGTCAGATGCTGGTGTGCGCACCAGCGGTGGAAAGAAGATTGGCGATGTTATCAACGTGCTTCTTCAAGAGGGCGAGGTGTACATGGTTGTGGGCGACGGCACAACGCGCGGCTCATTCGACCTCTCGGGAACCCACATAACTGCAGACAGGCCCATAGGTGTGATCGGGTTTCACCAGCGCACCACCGTGCCGAACCTACTTCTTGATGGTAACGGACGCAATCACCTTGTCGAGATGCTGCCACCGGTTTCGGAGTACGGCACATCGTTCACAACAGTCGAGTTTGCCCGAACGAGGAGCAATGGTATTGGCAGAGGCGATGTGTTTCGCATCGTATCGTCTGAGGACGCAACTCGTTGGTCCTGCTCGTTTTACGACAAAACAACCGGCAATCTTTTAGGCAAGCAAGGGGGCATTCTACCCCGCGCCGGAGACGTGGCCGACATCTCTCAGACACAGCTTCCCACGGCGCTGGTGCAGGGCATGGCGTTCTGGGAGATGGACAAGCCATCAATGTTGATGCAATACTCGTGCTCTTCGTCGTTTGATGGAGATATCAATCTCGACCCTATGATGATTGCCATAGAACCTGATGATTCCTGGTCGAATTCGGCCGTGGCCATGGTTGCGCGGGCCGAGCAATTCACCAACCATCGCGTTTCGATGATGTTCAGAACAAACGTAAACGACTCACGATATGCCGAAAATCTGGCCTCGATCCGGTCAAATGGCGCAGGACTGTTCGTGAAGCACCTACGGGACAACGTGCACCTAGCCGAGATAACCATTGCGGCAGGACAGCCCGCACCAGAGTGGCAGGGTCAGTTCACAGTTACCGCCAACGACAACGTAACGATGAGCGGCGCAGTCTATGGGAATAGCTTTGTCGATGCCTATGGCTGGTCCATGGCAGGGGGCATTCCAGCCCCATCTACCAATGTTGGCGGCGATGCAGTGGCTCATGCAGACCTTGCCAATGTTTGGCTACGTGCCGATAAGTCTATACTCTGCATTGAGTTGCAAGAATCAATCACCATCACGAACATCCGCATCTGCACCCTTCTTGGCAAAACAATCTGCTACTCTCTAGCTCCAGGCACACAACGCGCCGAGATCCCAGTAGATTGCCCAACGGTAGTACCCCTCTTTGTTGCCATCGAACAAGGCTCAAGAAGCCAACACCAGACTATCCTTTCTGGCTATTAGCCCCTTACAAAAAACTCAAATTCTGGGTACCTTCTTAGCCAGATTTTGGTTATCATAGCAACCGTGGGCTAGGAATAGGCTTTTTGAAGTCTAATCCAATCTCATCATCACGCCGAATACAAAAGACACTTAATAGATGTTTGGAGGCTTCATGTACCAGCGATACGCATCGCAAATTGTTGTAATTGCTACGCTCATCCTCGTAGCAGTCAATTCTGCGTCTGCTCAAAAACGGAAGATCCCTTCTGTTGAACAGATGCTCAATACGGGCTCACAAGGCACGGAATTCTGGATTGCTATTCCGCCGAATGAGATCAATCCGTATCCTGTGGACGAGCTGGAGATATACGTTGCTTCGGCGTTTGACACAGATATCGAAGTTTACGATGCGGCTGGTGAAAAGCGGTATCGTCGCACAGTGAAGTCCTATGAAGTCCGCACGTTGTCGGACGATAAGGGCGAAACGAACTGGACATGGGAGCTCCGCGAGCCAGAGCAGGTAGTCAAGAAAGGTGTTCGCATCACAGCGAAAAAGCCCATCTCTGTCTATGTTCTGAATTCCAAGGCAGCTACATCTGATGGCTATATGGCTATCCCAGTTAACGGATGGGGAACCGAGTACATGTGTACTTCGTATTACGACATGCGTGAATACAAAAACTGGGCTGGCGGATTTGTAATCATTGCTCGCGAGCAATGCCAGGTGGATGTTCTCTTACGTGGCACAGGTGCTGGTTCTGCCACAACAGCACTTGGCAAGAAAATCGGCGAACGTTTTACACTCACCATGGATGAAGGTGATGTGTATATGATTCACGGCGATGGACAAACGCGCGGCGAGTTCGACCTTTCGGGCTCACTCGTGAAGTCTTCTGCACCTATCGGTTTTATCTCGTTCCACATGCGTACAACGATGCCAAACTTGTTGGTTAACGGTAACGGCAGAAATCACCTTGTTGAAATGACGCCTCCAATCACAACATGGGGTAGACGCTACGTTTCGGTAGAACTCCAGCGAGAAAACCGCAACAACCAAGGCAAGGGAGACGTCTTCCGTGTGTTTGCCAAAGAAGGCGGCACACAATGGAAATTGATCTATTACGATAAAGTTTCGAAGAAGATCCTTGGTCAAGGTGGTGGACTTCTCCAGAAGGACGGCGAGTTTACAGATATCGCTCAGACTGGTGCACCAACAACGATTACACACGGATACTCTGTGTGGACTGCGAACAAGCCAATCTTCGTGATGCAGTACTCGTGTTCACAGTCATGGGATGGTGACCCAATCCTTGACCCGTTCATGATCAACGTAACACCAGAAGAGCAGTTCCTTACGTCAACAATCTTCCAGTTCCCTACCGCGGCCAAATTCACGAAGCACCGTTTGAATCTTATCGTCAAAACCGACACTTCAGATCCGAACTATATCGACAATCTCAAGTCACTCGAAATCGACGACATTCCGGTTTGGAAGCACCCTCAGGCGCAATCACCAACGTTGCTCTTCACCAAGATGCCAAATGGTCTGCACTGGACTACTCTGGACTTTGGTAACGAACCAAAGGCTCACAAAATCAAGAGCAACGGTCTGGTAAGCTTTGGTGGTTACATCTACGGCTTCGGCTTCGTAGATGCGTACGGATGGCCAGCAGCTGCAGGATTTAAGCCGACTACTTCGGTAGATACACTGCCCCCTGTGATCAAGGGCGACTCTCTGTGCGGCGACTACACATTTACCGCAACAGAACTTCGCAACATCCCAGACCCACCTCTTCCTGTGCCAAAAGACACAGACCAAGTTGAAACCGGCATTGCTCTAATCGACACCCTCGAAGGGGCTAACAGCTACAACTACGAGCTCGAACTAATCACGGATCAAATCTTCCCGCAGAATCCAGCGTTTAAGAAGTTCGAGTATGCCTGGAAGGTTATCGACAAGAGCAAAGATGCCTACTGCGTGTATTTCGTAGCAGACTGGGCAGGCAATATCACACTTGATACATGCCGCTACTTCGCAGACAAGCTTGTCTTCACACCAGCACCTCTGAGCTTCGGCAAGATCAAGCTCGGGACGAATAAGACTGCTGTGCTAACGATTACCAATAATTCGGACGCTATTGTCAAGCTTACAGAGGCAAAGATTAAGGCTGGAACCTACTTTGCTATCACGATTGGCAATGTACCGCCTGTTGTTATGATCCCTGCAAAGGGCAAGCACGACATCACGATCCAATACAACGGAACACGTGAAACGTCGGATGTAACAAAGGATTGGGATAAAGACACAATCATCGTGAAGACCGAGTGCGGTGAGTTTAAACATCCACTCGGAGGCGTTGCTGCTATCCCACGCATCAAGGTCAAGGACTTCGACGCTCAAACGCGCTCACTCAACGAGAAGTATTGTGCTCCAATCTCGATCGAGAATCCAGGTTCGGACACATTGGTTGTAACGTCGCTGACGGGCTACCAAGGAACAAACTTCTCATTGTCTACACCATTCACACCAGCACTTCCGATCGTCGTTCTGCCAAGGCAGACGGTAGAGCTTAAGGATGTATGCTTCCAGAGTGCAACTATCACAGACGACAACATCAACGTAACTCTCACCAGCAATGGTGAAGGTCCAGACTCTGTTTCGAACTGGCGCGGCAACACACAAACGCCAGGTCCTGGAATTCTTGGATACGATTGGGGTGCGCGTCGCGTAAATACGCTTCATGCAGAATGGGCTCGTGTTTACAACACTGGCAATCAAAAGATTGTACTCAATGATGTAACATTTGCCGATGGCACGAAGTACTGGCCAGCCGGTTCTAACGACAACAACTTCGTCTTTAAGATCGGCAGCATCTTCAAGGGCGGCGTTCCTGTGCAGACAGCAGACCTTATTGGCGATACGGTTCGCGTAGAGGTGTTCTTCCGTCCAGCTACAGACAACCAACCATACTTGGTGGACATCAAGCCAGTGTGGGCAGACAAGCAAGAAGAACGCACAGCTAAGCTTGGTGGCGAAGGTATTCTGCCAAAGATCAATTCACAACCTGTGTCACTCACGTGTACAGAAACACCGGAATTCGTCGAGGCAACACGCGACATCACCATCACCAATGGTGGAACGATGCTGCTCACGGTATCTGGCATCCAGCTGCAAGCTCCGGTAACGGCTGGCTATCGCATCGTCAATGCACCAGCAACACCACTTACTGTTCCTGCTAATGGCGGCACGGCAGTTGTTACTTTAGGATATACGCGTCCGGCAGCCGAAACAAACGGCTCATCTGTAACCATCGAGTTTACGCATGATGCAACACCTGGAACAGGTAAGGATGCAACATCTCTCACACCAGTAGGACCACACGCGCAAGTATTGTCTGTTGGTCAGTGCGGAACACCTGATTTCGATGTAACGAATTGGAATGCTGGGCGTGCGCGCGTTGGTTGCGACCAGCCAGAGGGCACATTCGACATCAAGTATGTCGAATCCAACAACACGTCGGACCCAGTGGAGATCAACTCAATCACCAAGGCTGGTGCTGATCAAGCGAACTTTGACATCATTGGCTATCTCGATAATGGTGGCCAGCCAGTTGCACTCCCGCTCGTGATTGCAAAGGGTCAGACATTCCAGGCTAGAGTTCGCTTCAATCCTAACGCAGTGCGCGCATTTAGTGCCCAATTCACAATCTCTGGCTTTGTTCGTGGAAACTCAACACCACTGCAACCAAAGACGGTGAATGTTACGGGCGTTGGCTACACAATCCCTCTTACCTTCAACCTGACGAACGACATGAATGGTCAGAGCCGCGAGCCAGGGAAGAATGTAGCGTATACAGTTGATGGCCAATGTGCGGACTGGACTGGTGCGGACGTGAAGTCTCTTACCGCTACCGTGATCTACAACCCGAAGGCCATTGCATACAATGGTGGCTCTGTCCGCGTGGCAGCATCAATGGCCGGCTGGAACATTGCAGACCCAACAGTTGTGCTCGTTAGCGACACCGAGGCACGCATGACGTTCACAGCTACAGGAGCAACGAGAGTTGCTGGCAATGGTCCACTGTTCACCTTCGATGCCCAACTGCTTCTTGCAGAAGAGTTCAAGAGCGCGCAAAACCTTGAAGTGCTGTTCCCTGCGCTCCCATGCTTGATCCCAGCAACAACGGGTACTGGCACGGAAATCTTCAACTGCGCTATCACACGCCGTGTTGTAGATATTTCGACGGGACGGACTATCATTAAGCCGATCTCTCCGAACCCTGTTACAAACGGCTCGGCCCGTGTTGAATTCGGCGTAGGCATCGCTGCTCCAATCACGATCGACCTTGTCAATGCGCAGGGCTTGGTTGTTCGTACGTTCGTTAACAACACGATGGAGGTTGGCTCCTACGACATGACCTTCAGCACTGAAGGTCTCGCCCAGGGCGCGTACTTCCTGCGCATGCGTGGTGCTAACTACAACGGATCACAACGCGTGGTGATTGGTAACTAACGCCAGCGGACATTGATAATCTTCGTAACGGCAGCTCGTGAGGGCTGCCGTTGCTGTTTCTGGCATGGTTGTTGGTACATCTATTTTTAGTAAATTCACCTCTAGAAATGCCATTCAGCAACGTCCATATCGCCCAAGCATTCCGCCAACTGCTTCTTGTAGTTGTTGCAATGGCATGCTTGTCTGCCACTGCACTTGCAGACAATGCGAGAAAGCCGGCTGTTGCTGCTAAAAAGGTCTTTGTACCTTCAGCGCTTCCATCAGCCTCGGGAGCTGTCTCAGCGTCTGTCAAGGCAGTTGCTGGCAAAACCAAGGCACTTGCTAAGGCAAATCAGAAGGTTGCCTCTGGTACAGACACAACGGGTCGTGATAACAGGATCTTGTTTGCCCGCGCCTCTGGCGATGTATTTACTACACGCATAGACTTGATGACAGATGAGCCCCTTATCGAAATTGGCGTCTATAACATGCTCGGCAGACGTGTCATGGACATCTACAAGGGTGCTTCTGGTCGTGGCATGCATGAGTTTACACAGAGTCTGTCAGAACTTCCAGATGGCATCTACATCTGTGTTCTGCAGGGCGACAATTTCCGGAAGGCTGAAAAGTTCTATTTCCGTCGATAATCACGCAGCATCGTAACATCAATGAGCCGCCTTGAGCGGCTCGTTTTTTTTCGAGGTCATCATGAAGTTTGCAACCAAGGCAATCCATATCGGGCAGGAACCCGAGAAACTCACAGGGGCTGTTACCGTTCCCCTCTTTCAAACCTCTACCTATGCTCAAATAGAGATCGGTAAGCACACGGGGTTTGAGTATGCCCGAACCCAGAATCCAACGCGTTTTGCGTGGGAAGAGAACCTTGCCGCTATGGAAGGGGGCATCGATGCTTTTGCTTTCGGCAGTGGTTTGGCGGCAATTGATGCGCTGATGCGCCTCTTGTCTTCGGGAGACCACGTGATCATGGCCGAGGATATGTACGGCGGAACATATCGTCTGGCCGAGCGCATCCTTACGCGCTTTGGCTTAACGTTCTCCTACGTAGATATGCGAGACGTGGCAAACATTGAGTCAGCCATCATGCCTAACACCCGCATGGTATACACAGAAACGCCTACCAATCCGATGATGACCATCACAGACCTTGCCGCTGTAGCACGTTTGGCCAAGGCTAACGGACTCTTGATGGTGGTTGACAACACATTTGCTACCCCATATCTGCAACGTCCACTTGAACATGGGGCTGATATCGTGGTACATTCTGCAACCAAGTACCTGGGCGGACACAGCGACCTCGTTAGCGGCATTGTTGCCACAAATCGCGAAGACATCGCAGAACAGCTTGGATTTATCCAGAACGCAGCTGGCGCTGTGCCGGGTCCGTTTGATACGTGGCTTCTGCTGCGCTCGTCCAAGACGCTAGCTGTGCGCATGGACCGTCATTCGTCGAACGCTATGCAGATTGCGGAGTTCTGCGGACAGCACCCGAAGATTGTTGCCACGCACTACCCAGGGCTACCTTCGCACCCTGGACATGATATTGCAAAGCGCCAGATGTCTGCCTTCGGTGGCATGATCTCCATCGAACTTGGCTCCCTGGCCAGAGCCGTTGAAGTAACAAGCAAGCTCAAGCTCTTTACACTCGCAGAATCACTAGGTGGCGTAGAGTCGCTTGTTTGCCACCCCGTAAGTATGACGCACGGCTCGATCCCTAAGGAGCAGCGCGAGCGTCTCGGTGTTACAGATGGCCTGATCAGGTTGTCGTGCGGCATTGAAGATGTAGAAGACCTCATGCTCGACGTAGAACAGGCGCTGGCCTAAACATATATTTGCATATGATTCTTACCGACGCAGAAATCCTCGCCTGCATTGGAAAGGGCAGTATCAAAGTAGAACCCTTCGACCCTGCCTTCCTTGGTTCCAACTCCTACGATGTGCATCTCGGCGCTATGCTTGCCGAGTATGTCAATCGTGAACTTGATGCCAAAAAGCATAACAAGATCGAACTCTATGCGATCCCAGAAGAAGGGATTGTACTGCAACCAGATAAGTTCTACTTGGGTGTAACGCATGAGTATACCGAGACACACGAGCATGTGCCGTTTCTCGAGGGCAAGTCTAGCGTAGGACGCCTAGGCATAGACATTCATGCTACGGCAGGCAAGGGCGATATTGGCTTCTGCAACTACTGGACGCTCGAGATTAGCGTGAAGCAACCAGTACGTGTGTATGCGGGCATGCCGATTGGACAGCTGATCTATTTCAAGGTAGAGGGGGCTGTAATTAACCCGTATAACGCCAAGCCATCTGCGAAATACAACGCCCGTGCGCCTATACCAGTTGAGTCTATGATGTGGAAGAATTTCCCACCCGATCAACAAAAGTCATGATGCATCTCGGCTTCATTATCGCGGTCTGCTCGATTGTTGTAGCATCATGCACATCGGATCTATCCGGCGGTGGTGAATACGACGCAGACGAAATCATTGCGATGCGTCAGGAAAAAGATGCACAGTTCAGCGAAGGAAATGAAAGCCCCATTCCAGCAGACAAACGTTCATCATTTCGAGGTTTGGCGTATTTCGGTCCTGACCCCGCGTATGCTGTACCGGCAACTTTTAGTGAGTCTGCCAAAGCAGACACGTTAACACTGCAAACGTCTAAAGACGATGTACGCAAGGCCGTACGAGTTGGGAAGTTTTTGTTCCAGATTAACGGCAAAGAACTCGAGTTAGCCGCCTATACGTTCGTGGATAAGGATGCCGATGAGTCGTACTTCGTGCCATTTACGGATATGACATCTGGACATGAGTCGTATTATGGTGGTCGCTATCTCGATGTGGCTATCCAGGATGACGACGACTATGTTCTCGACTTCAACCTCGCGTACAACCCCTATTGCGCGTATAACGAGAACTATTCATGTCCACTCGTTCCAAAAGAAAACGAACTCGACATTGCGATCCGCGCTGGAGAAAAGAAGTGATCGTTCGCTATGCGTCCGTGATAGTCTGCGTACTTCTGCTGCCATCGTGTTTGTTTGTCAAGGCTCCCGAGGATAAGATCGAAGTACAAAACGTTGCTCTGAGTCCACAGCCCGAGATTGAGATGAGCGACAACCTTGTGCGAACCAAAGCCGGCGATCTTATCGCATTGCTGCCAAAAGGGTGGGTGTTTCTCGACACACGCACGGAAGCCTCTGCAGATATTATATCGGTGGCTGTAAATCCCGAATACACGCTTTCCATGGTAGTCTCTTCGATATCATCAGGCGAATCATCGCGCGAGCGTTTAGCCAACGAGGGATTAGTTGGCCTGGCGCGTGCCGCATTCCAGAAGCACTCTCGCAAGACAAGCGGTGCAGCAAAAGTTGTGGGCAGCTATCGCTTGGCTCAACTTGGTGCTCGCACATTTGCTGGTTTCGATTTCAGTACAACAGGCGGTGGTATGCGCACGCGTTGTGCTGTGTGCACGTCTTCGATTGGCAACCACTACGAAGTTTCGCTGGTGCCACTGAATATCACCGGACGCGATCTGCCCGATGCACAGGAGCAGGAGCGAATCTTTCGTTCAATTCTGGCAACCGTACAGTACTAATGATGCAACTCTCCGAAGACACCTTGTCAGTTATCAACTACCTTCACGAAGCTATTGAAGGGGGCTTGCGTAAACGCAATGATGTTGGCATCGTACTCGAGCTTGCTGCAACATCAGACGATGCAGAGACGTTTAACAACATCACGCGGCTAGGAACAGGAGCGTGGAAGGTGTACGGCACACTCCGGCGCGTTAAGCCCGGAGATGAAGGGTACCGCTTGCTCGAAGAAGAGTTTGCACGGCAAATCAACGAGCTTCGTGAACACCTTGCCCTGCTCATGAACTCTGCCGATGATGAAACGCTGAAACGCTTTGATGAGGTATACTTTGGCATGACGCAGGGCGTGCTGCGTAATCTCGTTGATCTTTCACACGACCTGTCCAAGATCAAGGATCTTCAGCGGGTATAGCCCCGTGCCGAACATACGCTCGCGCAAGTGTGAGCGCCCTCTGATGACGTTTACGCATTGCAGGTGCTGCGATGTTCATTTCTTCGGCAATCACGCGCAAGGACGCCCCCTCCAAGTAGTGTCTGCGCAGAATGATCGCATACTTCTCTGGTAGTCCACGAAGAACTTGCTGGATATCAAGATCCTGTTCTGTTTGCTGCTCTGTAAGCAAGCACCCCTTTTCTTCCTGCAGAGTTTCCCAGCCATGCACCGATTCACGATCGGGGTAGACAAATCGTTGTCGGTGATGAACCATTTTCATCATCATGCGGCGCGCTACCACAGTGGCATAGGCCTGCCTGTTTACAGGAGCCTCCCTGGTCTGAAGACATTCCCATTCGATTGCTACGGTAGCTTGAATCACATCATGCACGTCATCGTAATGCGTGCGTGGGAATGTGCGTGTAATCATCCGATAAAGCTCTGACTTGTCGATGTCCATAATCAAACACCTCCGTTACTGCTGCATTGCGATGCAACGTAACGGAGGTGTGTGATTTCAACAATTGTGAAGCAGCCTAGATATCACACTAGTATGTGAATGTAATCTCACTGCTTGTTAACGGAGCTGTCATTGTCTTTACAGCAAGAGCTGTATTGTCGGATGCACCACCGAGTGGATCAAACTTTTGGATTCCACTAAGGAAGGCAAATGCATCATTCACGAGTGCTACAGGCTTGCTATTCACGGTGCCAGAGGTAGATGTAACATTACCATGAATGATCACGCGCACATGCTTAAACTGGGTTTGATAAGCGCCGCTCGGTGCAGCAATGGTAAGTGTGCGGCTGGCTGCGTCGTGTACCACATCACGTGCAACAGAAGCCCCCTTCTCATAGTCAAAACTCTTGCCATCATCGTCGTACCACGTGGCTTTGCGTTTCGATGTGCCGGGCCATATGTGAATCCGCAAGGTATCCGAGGGCTTCTCATGCATTGACTGAACAAGCGACTGCGCAAAGAGCATTCCACCCTCGCGCACATAGATCGGTAATTTTTCGATTGGAGAATCTACAATCACATTGCTGCCGCCGCTGTACATAGTTCCATCGTGAATGGAATACCATGAGCTACCAGGAGGGAAGTACACACGTGTAAAGCGTTCATAGCTTGGCGTAGGACATACCATCAGGTCTTCGCCTACAGTGAATTGATGCAAGTACTGCCAATCATAAACGTTATTATCAAACGGATGCGTGATAGCAATGGAGCGCATGATAGGCATACCAGACTTTGACGACTCATAGAATGCTGAATACAGCGTTGGCATAAGGACGTAGCGCATAGAGATGTAATTGCGGCAGATCTGCTCAACGCGCTCACCAAACGACCATGGTTCCTGACTCTTGTTATCGATAGCGACGTGTGCTCGGAAAAACGGTGTGAACGCGCTGATCGATGTCCAGCGAGCAAATAATTCCTTTGATGGGTTACCTGTAAAGCCCCCTACATCCATTCCAACATATGGCACTCCGGTTAGGCCCATGCTGTTGAGCAACCGAATACCGGCCATCATGTGATCATCGTTGGATTGATTGTCGCCCGTCCATACAGCACTATACCGCTGGATTCCACTGTAACCAGAGCGCGTAAGGATAAAGGGGCGCTCGTTGCCGAGCAACTTACGTGTACCCTCGTACGTAGAGCGCGCCATCTGCATACCATAGACGTTGCGTCCGAGCAAGTGTGTAGCACCGGTACCCTCAAAGCCAAAGTTGATGTTATCTGGCATAAACTGACCCCACGTGGCGATCTCATTCATGTCGTTCCAGAAGCCACGCACTCCATCCTTGACCAAGCCAGAGAACTGCTCTCCCCACCACGACCGCGCCTTAGGCATCGTAAAGTCGGTAAAGTGGCACCAGCCAGGCCAAACTTGCCCTTGATACAGGCTGCCATCAGAGTACTTCAGAAAGTGGTCTTTCGACACACCTTCGTCATACTGCTTATAGCCCTTCTCGACTTTAATTCCCGGATCAACAATTACCGTTGTCTGAAAGTTGAGCTTCTTCAGCTGTTCCACCATGCCACTTGGATCAGGAAACCGCAGCGAATCCCATGTAAAGAGTTTGTAGTCCTTCATGTAATGGATGTCTAGATAGATCACATCAGCTGGAATCTTGCGCTCGCGAAACGTGCGGGCCACGTTTAGCACTTGAGTATCTGGATAGTACGAGTACCGACACTGCTGAAAGCCCAAGGACCACTTTGGTGGTAGGGGTGTTGTGCCCGTGAGCTTGGCATACGAACGAATGATGCTCGGAATTGATGAACCAGCAATCACGTAGTAACGCAGATCTCCATCCTCGACGCCAAACGATGAGAAGCGATTGTTAGACGCGCCAAAGTTGAAGCGCGTGCGTGATGAATTGTCGAGAAACAATCCGTACATCGCAGAACCAGAGTGCAGGCCAATATAGAACGGCGTTGACATGTAGATAGGATCTGCACCACTTGGATATCCAAAGAAGTCGGTATTCCAATGCGTGTAACCGTTACCCCGTCTGTCGAGCGGACCTGTCTTTTCGCCAAGCCCAATGAATCGCTCATCATTATGCATCACCTTGTAGTTCGTTATATGCGAACCGGCCCAAGAAATGCCAAGCTTTGCATCGTCCTCGACAAGCACATTGCCTTGCTTGTCTGCCACCGTTACAGCAAGGGGCTTGAGACGCACCTCTACTGTAAGTGAATCTGTAGCCAACTTATACACTTCATCATTGTTCTTTTGCTCAAACGTTGTCTTCTCATAGGCTGATGGAATGACAGCGTAGGACAGTGTATCGTAGGACGTAGACTTCGTGAGGTGGATACGCACAGTGGAGGCATTCACAACAGTGATCATCAGTCTACCATTGGCGGCAATGATCTCCGCACCTCGATCATTCGGCACAACAGTAGTTGCATCACCGAGTCGCTCTATGGCAAGACGCTGTGAATGAGACTGCGCAACTGCTGCGCACATACATACGAGGAAGATGAGATGCTTCATACTACTTCTGTATCACAAATGACGTGATGTGTTTCTGTGTTGATGTCGTAAATACGGCCATATACGAGCCATTATTCAAGCAAGATGCATCAAGAGTAATATTCTTTGCATCGAACTCGGTAACGTTGATGAACTCAATAGTCCTACCAAGAGCATCAATGATGCGAAGCTCTCCAGCACCCCCTGGCAACCTCAGAGACAGCTCATCAGAGGCTGGCTGTGGGAATGCATAGAACTGTGAATCATTCTGTTCTGCTTCATCCGCAACACGAGTGATCAACCCTGACACAGGTTGAGTGGTATACAGGCGATACTCGCCAGGCTGAATCGTTGTTGAATTGTTATCAAGATATACGTTGTACAGTCGCTTTCCTGTATAGTCGTACCATGTACCCTTCTTTGTAAATGGAAGGTTTACCGTTTTCAGCACGACATCGAAGTTGCCAACGTAGAGCAGATCACATGTTGGATCCTTTAATAGAATGGTCTTGACAAGATCGCCTGTTTGAAGTGTGGCAGTTAACGTTGAAAAGCATGTATAAACCTTCCGCGCTGCAGAGAGATCGGCAACAGCTTGAAACACGCTCATCCTGCGCTGATCCCGCAACAAGGGCCAGGCAAGGGGCTTGCGTCCCAATCGTCCGTTCAGGTCGATATTGTACGGGTATCCGATTTCGTTGAACTGCCACAACATCTTGGGCCCGGGCACGCAGAGTGTGGCCACCATAAGGGCTTCGAGGCGCTTGAGAGCAACTGCCGTGTCTTTGGTTGAATGGCCTGCTTCTACTTTACCGTAATTAACAGCACGAAAGATCGTACGCTCTTCATCGTGGCTCTCAACATACCCAACCAAGCCGTGTCTCGTGAAGCCCCTTCGCTGAGCACTCATGCTTGATGCGATGTCGTTGTTGGAAAACGACATCACCGCTTGGCTACCCGCATAGTTTGCATTAGCCCACATGATTGCGCCGTCTTTCGACAGCTCCTGCTCTTCGTTGTTGTCGGCAAAGTGCTCAAGGATATTGATGAACGCCGGATCTACCTCACGTGTAGCAGCCATGTAGCGCTTCAGAATGGCTATGCGCGAGGCATCATACTTCGACATCAGCGAGGCATCGCTACCAGAGAAGAACTGCGTTAGCCCCTTGGAGAGGTCATAGCGATAACCATCAATCTTGAATTCGCGAATCCAATGCTGCAGGAACCGAATAGAATACTCGCGTGTAGCAAGGCTCTCATGATTCATATCGTAGCCAACATTGAATGGGTGCGTTGGCGTTACGTTGAAGTATGGATTCTCCGTGGTTGGTCCGCTTACGCTACCCCACAGATTCACCAGAGGCGATTGACCAAACTGATGATTAAGCACGATGTCGAGGATAACAGCAATGCCGCGCGCATGTGCCTCGTCGACAAGACGCTTCAAATCGTTTTCCGTGCCGTAATATTTGTCCACTGCAAAGAGATGACTAGGATTATAGCCCCATGAATCGTTGCCTTCAAATTCAGTAACCGGCATCAGCTCTATGGCTGTTACCCCCAAACGTTGCAGGTAATCGAGAGAATCAATAACTCCCTGGAATGAGCTTTTGTCTGTAAAGTCTCGTACCAACAGCTCGTAGACAACCATATTATCTCTATTCGGACGCTTGAAGTTTATCGTCCGCCACGAGTAGGGCTCAAGTGCTGTGTTTATCACAGATACGATACCCTGCGTCTTGCCTGTTGGATATGATGGCAGGTTAGGAAAACGCCACGACTCAATAAAACGGTCGTTCGGATCGCACAGCTGCCATGCATACGGATCACTTATGCGGCGATCATCATCAAACGACCACTGAAACATCGTCTGGCCTTTGCGATCGATGGGTATCTGTTTCCACCAACGCTGATTGTCTGGCGTTACATTGCAGTAGAACTCATCGGTGCGTTGCCAACTTGTAAATGGGCCAACAACATACACTTCTTGCTTCTTTGGAGCATACAGTACAACAATGGCTGTGGTGTCGTTTACGATATTGATTCCGTCCTTTACACCTGCAGGGAGTGCAATTACGCGTGGGCGTGGGCGCACACGCATGGTAAATGTGTCTCGTATGGCACCGCCAAGCGTGTTGTACGTAAGCACCTCGATCTTCGTTGTTCGCACAACAGTATAGTCAACAGAAATCGTATCGTTCTGCACCTTTGCTATTTCTTTGTTGTCGGCATTGATCTGCATCATCGGAACATTATCCGATGCTATAGCCTTGATGGTAACAACCTTTCCTGAGTCAACCACACGCTCACTGGCAAGGGGCGCTAATACGCGCAGATATGTGCCTGGAGAATACAACTCGACGTAGATGTCTGTTCCGTTCTCTGCACGTCCGACGATGTTACCGTCGCTCGAGCGGAAAACGAATGCAAGTTGCCGAACCACCTCGGTGCCGGTTACTCCGTAGAATGCGCGTGGATTGTTGATCTTGAGTGCGTAGACGTCTTTTGCCACACGCGTAAGCTTACATTCAGGAAGATTTGTAGTCCATGTGGCCTTTACAAATCGCCAATCTGTTGGCGACGTACTCAGGAACGTGATTACTCCCGTATGAGCATAGACATCACCTGTATATCCTGCTAGTGCCCTGTTGCCTTTGCTGGCATCAAAGAACACGGTTATCGAATCGGTCGGCGCTGGGAAGGTTGGTGTGGTATACACAACCTGAGCGTGCACCGCAGTACAAGAACCAACGAGGAGCAAGAGTGCAAACAAGATTCGATTCATAGGTTATCCGATACATGTTCTCATGGTGATTACAGACAAAGCCTGCCCTTATCCGAAGACAAGGGCAGGCTGGATGTTCATGCGCTGGAATCCTTCAATTAGCGAACGATCGACAACGGCATAACCGCTGTGGCAGTTGCTGATTGAACGTGTACAAAGTATGCACCTGGAGCAACGATGTTGCCGCTCATGTCCATACCGTTCCACATGATATCGCCAGTTGCTGTTGTGCGATAAAGCACCTCGCCAAGTTGATTGGCAATTGAAACAGTAACAACAGCGGCTGTTGGAAGCGTGATACGGGCCATACCTGGTGTTGGATTTGGATACACTGCAACCGAGGCTGCAAGCTTCTCGTCTTCTACAGATGTTGGTTGATCAATCGGGATCTTTACATCAGCACCTTGGCGTGTGCCTTCAGCATTGCGGAAAACGCACAGGATTTCCTTGAGCTTCTTGTCTGTTGGAGCCTTGTACAACGAGACGAGATCTGCGATGTTCCATGTAGATGTTCCATCGGCGTTGGCTGTAAGCTTTAGGCCTTCGTTTGTTCCAACGTTACCCCATCCGCTCACCTCAAGATATGTTCCGTCTTCGCAGATACCACCAGTGTAGACATACACCTGTGGCACACCTACCATCTTGAACGATCCGTCTTTCTTGTCGTTCCATGGATAGTACGTTACAGCAAGAGCCTTTGATGCCGAGGCATCCTTAGGATCTGTTGTTACTGTTGGACCCGATCCATCACCTACTGGGAAGATCACGTCGCCACCCTGCTTTGAACCATCAGCATTGCGGAATACGAAGAGGAGTTCTTTCAGGATCTTAGCTTCTTCCACACCTGGGTAGAACTGCCAGATTGGGCTTGGGATTGTCCAGCTTGATGTACCGTCGGCATTCTTTGTAAGCTTCAGAGCTTCTGTCTGACCAACTGCACCCCAGTCCGCCTTTTGGAAGAATCCGCCGGAGTAGTCACGAGCGCCTGTGTAGACGTACGCATCCTCGCCAACCATCTTGAACTGACCGTCCTTGACGTCGTTTTCTGGGTTGTACTGAATCGTTACGCCTTCGTTCTTGCTTGGTACTTCTGGATTAGCCTTGATGATCCAGCCTTCGCCAAGTGGAAGGAGATCCACAAAGTCGCGACCGTTACCATTGTCGATAAAGGCGCGAACCTTTGTAAGCTTATCAGCATTGCCGAAAGCAACGACCGTAAGATTTGTTGCTGCTGGCAGATCGATCGGGTTGAATGTGATCAGAGCTGTTGTTTGTCCTGCAGCGGTAACGGCAAGCTTATATGTGCCCGCCGGAACCGGTAGGTATGCAGCAACATCGCCAAACTTTGCATTGCCAACAATTGGATCGGACAGTGCGCCAGTTGGCAGCACGGCACGAATATCAACTGCCGGTGTGCTTGGCGACCAGTGCACAAAACGAACCTTTGTAACGCCCGGTGTTGTCTCGACATCATCAGCAACTACCTTGGCAACATACTCGTCGCCAGATGCATCAGCGCCTACGAGCACTGTGTACTTGCCATCCTTGGCAAGCTTCTGCGTTAGGTCTGCATAAATCGGAGCAGGTGCACCAGTAGCCTTTGCCTTGATCTGCACAGCATCTCCACTCGGAACATCCTTGAACACCGATGCAAGCTGGAATCCGATGTTGGAGATCTGGGCTTCATCTGCCTGAGCAGCGATCACATCAACACCTGTAGAGTTGAAGACGCCGTTGATCAGACGAAGGCCTGCTGTTGCCGAGCCCCCTACCGGATCAACCGCGACAAGACGGTCGCTACCTTGAACCGTACCATCGACGTTGCGGAACACGAAGAGAAGTTCGCGAACCGGCTTGTCATCTGGTACGTTGTAGAACGCCTTGATGTTGTCGATCTTCAGCGTAAACGTGCCATCGCCATTGTTCTTGAGCTTCAACTCAGGATAGTTCTTGAGATCGTTCCAGCCATACTTTTCGTAGTACGGGGCTGTTGGGTCTTGAGCGATCGCTGCACCGCGAGCACCTGTATATACCCAGACCTCGGTAACATCCTTCATACCGAACTTACCGTCTTTATCATCCAGCTCTGGACGATAGGTGATCGTGACTGCTCCTGTTTCGACGGGGCGAAGCGGGTCTGTCTCGACAACCTTTTGTGCGAATCCTGCAGTCGTGAGCAACAATGCTGTGACGCAGTAGAGAAACAACCTTTTCATGATTACTCCTTGGTTAGAAATACGTGATAGAATTATGGGTTTTGCGTGCAAAGAGTATTTGCGTTGACTTCGATATCTGGAATCTTGAAAATGAGTGCCGCATCGTTCCACGGACGTAGCTTCAGGTTACGACGCTGACGCTTACGTTCGAGAAAGATGTCGCCCTCAAATGCCAATTCAATGTTTCGTTCTTTGCGAATAGCATTCAACAGCGAATTGCCAGTAAGAGTTGCAGCAAGGGGCTTCAATCCCGCACGCTCTCGCATTTTGTTGGCGTCTTCGATAGCTCCTGCGGCGTTACTTTGCTGAGCGCGACATTCTGCGCGGGTTAAGTACAGTTCGGCCAGACGCACAACGGGGATATTCATGGCAATACGGTCCCATTTAGCCACATACAGCTTGTTATTGCGATAAACGTAGAGCTTTAAACGCTTATCTGTGGTGTCTGTGTAGATGCTATTGACAAAGTCTGTACCGGCCCAATATCGTGGCAGTGAGTTGTCGGCCTGACGGAAGTCCCAGATGATCGAGGCGGGGTTGTCTACAGGGCTATTGGAGATCTCGAACACAACCTCTGGAGTGCTGTTCTTGTTTACCACATCGGTCACGTCTGCATTTAACGAGAACATTCCACTGTTAATGATCTCACTGCAAACAGCTTCGGCCTTGGCATAATCTCCCATGTGGAAGTACACGCGTGCAAGCATGCTTTTTGCACCCATCGCGCCAATGTATGCTCCATCTTTTGCTGGAAGTAGAGCCGATGCTTCTGTTAGGTCTGCTATGATTTGTTCGTAGCACTCTTTAACTGTGCTTCGCGCCTTTTTCGTGCCCTCGTCTCCAAGCGTAGGCAGCGTTCGTATCACAACACCAGGATGTGAGTTGTCTGCAGTAAAGCCCCACGGCTGGGCGAAGTACATACAAAGTGCCCAAAGAGAAGCACCACGAAGAGCAAATGCTCTCCCCTTGAACAATTGCTTCTGAGCAGGGTTATCAAACGGCACAGTCTCGAGTGCTGCAAGCACGTTGTTTGCACGATTGATAACACCATAGGCATCCCCCCACATCGAACGTCCTTCTGGATTGAAGACATTGAGGTTGTAGGACAGGATCTGAAGGCGGCCAAAGTCTGCACCAACGTTAGACTCAACATTATTGGACCAGAGCTCGCCAATAGACGCCGTGTTACCGCCATAGAATGCACCAGACGAGAACTGATCGGCAGCACCCGTGAGAGCTGCCGAGATGCCACTTGGAGTAGACAGCGCAATACTGTTCGAGATGTCTAATGGTGGGGTTTTATCAAGAAATGAATCACATCCGCTTGTAAGCAGCGATAAAGCGAGTGCACCAATGACGATTAGCTGTGAAGTTGTGTTGATCGTTTTCATGTTAGAACCCCGCCGTGATACCGATGACGAGCTGGCGTGCCTGTGGTGGCGTAAGATAGGTTACCCCTGCTCCGAGGTTGCGCCCCTGCGCCCCATCCTGGTCACGCATAATTTCTGGATCCCAGCCTGGATAGTTTGTCCATGTCCATAGATTTTGTCCCGTAGCATAGATGCGCAAACTCGCAAAGCCTGCGCCCTCGAGCACGTCTGATGGAATTGTGTAACCTATTGTTAGCTGACGAAGTCGAACAAACGAACCATCGTAAATAAACCTGTCCGTATTGATGTCGTAGTTCTCTGTAAGCGACAACCGTGGTACGGTAGTTACATCGCCTTCGCTCTGCCAACGGGGCTCTGTAAGATCCTTATTTTGATTAAAGTTCGAGGCAAGGTTACCTACCTGACGCTTACCGGCATCATCATAAATTTGGTTACCGAACTGATAGTATACCATTGCAGTAACATCGAAGCCTGCATAATTAAACGTGTTCGTAAGCGAACCAAACCATGTTGGATATGGATTGCCAAGTGCGACACGGTCATTCAAATCGTATCCATCTGTAACCTTACCATTGAGGTTATAGAAGAGCTGCGTGCCCCCTACTACAACTACCGTGGTATCATAGAACTGCTGCCAGCGAGGATCGTTCGGATCGGCTCCGAAGGCAACGTTATTCCCTGAGCGCCTGCGCTGGACACTGATGGAGTCTGTTCGTGATTGAACACCTGCAGAACGGTTGATGAAGAACGTACCAACAGGATACCCAACGAGGATACGTGTTTCGCCCGGTCCCCCGATAGCATCTGGTGGCAGACCAGCATTATCGAGTACCTTATTCGTGTTATGAGAAACTGAGAGGTCTGTACGCCATGTAAAATCACCAGCACTGATTGGATATCCACTGAGGACAACTTCAACACCAGTGTTCTCGAATGAGCCCACATTTTTCAAGATTGAAGAAAACCCTGTCGAGGCTGGAACAGCCACGTTAAGAAGTACATTCGAGGTAAGCTTATGATACCACGATACGGTTGTCTGGAGGCGTCCGTTAAAGAAGCCAGCTTCCGTTGTGATGTCGATCTGACGCGTAGACTCCCATCCCAGATTCGGATTCGCAAGCCTGTCTGGGCGGATACCCGGCACACCGGCGTAGTCTGCACCGGCCTTGTAGGTACCCTGCCATTGATAATCGTCGATACCATCTGCGTTACCTGTAAGACCAACACTCGCACGAAGTTTCAGCAGGGAAAGATCCTCGAAGTCTTTCAGAAAGTCTTCTTTCGAGAGAATCCATGCTGCACCAACAGATGGGAAGAAACCATACCGATTCGCACTGCCAAATCGCGACGAACCATCCATGCGACCCGTAAGGCTTAGGTAATACTTTTCATCATAGTTCATGTTCCAACGTGTGATGTACGATAGAAACGTAAAGGCTGTTTCATACGAGTAGGCTTCGCGAACACTTGCCGATGTTGGATTCTTGAATGCAGGGTTTGGGAAGTTGCGTCCTTTAAGCCCCGTAACAAGTTGCTCAGAGGACTGACCCTCCATTGCTATCAGACCGTTGAGCTTGATGTTCTCCGTTATCTTGTTATCGTATGCAAGAGATGCGTTCAGTACCAGATTGCTCACGCCCACCTTGCGCGCCTCTGCCTCTGCTTCGGACTGCACAATGGCCGACGTATAGCGCCTATCTGTAAAGTTGAGCAAATCAATGCCACCCTGCACGCGGAAGGAAAGATGCATTGGCAACGCTACCTGCGTATACAGGTTTGTGATTAAACGGGTTTCGGCATTCTCAAATTGATTTTCGTTGAGCTGGGCAACCGGATTATACATCGCATACCATGGACGTTGCGGTTCAAAGTATGTTCCATCAGCATTGTACACAGGGAAGAATGGCAGAGCTGAGCTCTGAGCGGCCCCCATGCCACCTGCCCATGCCACAGGCACGCGGGTGTTGAGTGAGTAATTCAGGTTGGTAGCAAGACCAATCTGTACGTTGTCTGTTGCTTTGAAGTCTACATTTGTTCGACCATTGATTCGCTCGAAGGTGTTACCAACGGCAAATGACGACTCTTTGCGATAGCCTAGGCTTGAAAAAAACGTTACAACACTGGAACCACCCGACGCCGTGAGTGCAGCGTCTGTAATCTCGCCCTTCTGCATCGTAAGGCCCAACCAGTCCGTATTCGCATACGCCGAACTTGGGAGTCCACCGGGAAGGGGCTTTGCAGTGAACTTCGCTGTTGGACGCAGTATCGAGAGCGCTATAGAGTCTTGACGGTTAGCCTCCGACCACATCGACCGATATTCATCACCGTTCAAGAGATTAACGCGATTTGTGGATTCGCTCTGCCCTTGAAACAAGCTTACGTTAAACCGTGTTGCACCAGCAGCACCGCGCTTTGTTGTGATAAGCACCACGCCATTTGAACCACGCGAGCCATAAATAGCGGCTGCGTCGGCATCCTTGAGAATGTCTATAGATTCGATGTCGTTTGGGTTAATCGAAGCAAGAGCATTTGTCTGCGTTGCTAATCGGTCTTTGCCACCAAAGTCGCCCTGAGTAACTGGCACACCATCGATCACATAGAGTGGCTCTCCCGATGCCGTAAGAGAACCCACACCACGCACACGGATGGTCATCGCACTTCCTGCCATACCGTTCGAGTTTATCACCTGCACGCCCGGTGCACGACCAACTATTGCATTTTCAAAGTTGCCATAGGTGTTCTGGGCGATTTCTCGGGAGGATACCTGCGCAACCGACCCTGTAAGTTCCTGACGCTGCTTGGTGCCATACCCAATAACTACAGCTTCATTGAGCTTCAATCGATCTTCGATAAGTTTTACTGTAAGGGGCTTATCAAACGAAGTCGCTGCTAGATCAAGCTCGAGCGTTTTATAACCAAACATTTGTACTACGAGCTTAACATCTGTTGCCGCAGGCAGCTTAATTGTGAATGCACCTTTACTTTTTGAGTAGCCACCGTAGCGTGTATTAGCAACTTTTAGTGTTGCGCCCACGATGGGATCACCCGAAGAGTTTGTTACCGTGCCTCTGAGCTCGACATCTGCAACGGCTGCTACCCATGCTAACAGGAATGTACATGTAAGGAGTACGTATCGCATCAAACCGTACCTCGTCCTTTGTGTTGAATGTGTGAACCAGAAAAACCGTAATAAGCGATGTAGACATAGCAAGCAGTCGCGAGCAGATACGACCACTGTAATGAACCCATAGAATCAGCAATTGCACCCTGAAGTTGCGGTACGATGGCACCTCCAAGAATAGCAGCGATGAGCCAGCTAGAACCCTTATTGGTCATGGCACCAATGTCCTTAATGGCTAGTGTGAATATCGTCGAGAACATGATGCTGTTGAAGAATCCGCATGCAACAAGCATCAGAGCGCCTGCCATTGGTGGAGCAATAACTGAACCCGCCGTAAGCAACACATTAGCGCCTGCCACGATTCCAAGCACGTATCCGGGGGATACTCTCGAGAGCACTGCCGAGCCAACGAAACGTCCGACCATGGCCCCGCCCCAGTAGTAGACCACATAATTGGTGGCTTCCATCTCAGCCATTCCAAGACGCTCACCAAGGTAGTTCACGAGGAACGAGCCTATGGCAACCTCGGCACCTACGTAACAGAAGATGCCAAAGACACCCTTGAGCAGATGTGGCACCTTGAGCGGATCGAATAGCTTCACATTTTTTTCTGCATCACCTTCGACAGAGGCAATGCGAGGCAGTTTGAAAAAGGCAACAACAATGGCTAGCAAAACCAGCATGGCGGTTAGCACGATGTAGGGCATCTGCACGGAGGCGGCCTGACTCGACTTATACGCTGCAACTGCATCGGCAGACATAGTGGCAAGATCAGATGTCGATAAAACTTGAGATGCAAGAATCAATATTGCACCGAGCTTTGGTGCGATGGTTGTACCAACCGAGTTGAAGGCTTGTGATAGAACAAGGCGCGATGAGCTACCCTCGGGCGGACCCAGCACGGCTACATATGGATTCATCGCCGTTTGAAGCAGCGCAAATCCAGATGCGAGTGTGAAGAGTCCGATCAGAAACAGTTCGTACGACGCAATGATCGACGCAGGATAAAACAAGGCCGTGCCGACCGCTGCAATGCATAGGCCTACAACGGTCGATCGTTGATAACCAAGTTTAGATATTACTGCAGACGACGGAAACGCAATGATGAAGTATGCTGTAAAGAAGCAGAATTGAATGAGTGCAGCTTGCGTGTAGTTCAAATCGAAGAGACTTTTCATGTGCGGAACGAGGATGTCGTTTAAGCTCGTGATAAATCCGATCATGAAGAACAACATGCCCATTGCAGCAAATGGCCTACGATACGAACCATTATCCGTTTGATGCGACGTACCAGAATCTGCTGTCAGCATTGAGATTTCCCCAGTATTACCAGTCGGCAAATGTATATAACGAGAGTGCTACGTCACGATAATTTTGTTCACGCGTAGAGGCTACAACCCCCATAGGATAATAGTTCCAGACCAAGTAGTATTTTTACGTTCCATCCACAACACACGACGCAACCATGTTTTTCCGCCAGATATACGAACCAGGGCTAGCCCATGCATCCTACATGGTGGGGTGTCAGAAGACCAAGGAATGCCTCGTTATTGATGCCAAACGAGACATCGACACCTACCTGGAGATAGCCAAACAGGAGGGTCTGACGGTTACACACCTTACCGAAACCCATATCCATGCAGATTTCCTCTCCGGCACAAGGGAGCTAGCAGCTGTAACCGGTGCACCAATGATGCTTAGTGATGAAGGGGGCACAGAATGGCAATATGACTATGCACATCAAGGGCTTAGGGATGGCGATACATTTATGGTGGGCAACATCAAGATCCAGGTTATGCACACACCTGGGCATACTCCAGAGCACATTTCCTTCCTCGTAACCGACACACCAGCCATCGCAGATCAACCGATTATGATCTTTACGGGAGACTTTGTGTTCGTGGGCGACGTAGGGCGCCCCGATCTGCTAGAAACGGCTGCCGGCTATCGGGGCACGATGGAGGTAGGAGCGCGCCAGATGTGGCAGTCACTAAAGAAGTTTAGAGCGCTGCCAGATCACATCCAGGTTCACCCGGCACACGGGGCGGGGTCGGCGTGTGGAAAAGCTCTTGGTGCAATACCATCGTCAACAGTTGGGTACGAGAAACTTGTTAACTGGGCGCTTCGCCATACCGACGAAGAGGCCTTTGTAGCAGAGCTGCTTTCTGGGCAGCCAGAGCCCCCTACCTATTTCGCGATGATGAAGAAGCTCAACAAGATCGAGCGAGCACTTCTACCCGACGTACCGCCGCTGAAGGGTATGTCGGCAAGTGAATTCGAGGCGTTTCGTCGCGATGGTGGGCTCATCATCGATACACGCTCAAAGGTATCCTTTGCCAATGGTCATGTGCCAGGTTCAATCAACATTCAGAACAATAAGGCTTTCTCAACCTGGGCTGGATGGATGATTTCATATGACAAGCCATTTGTGCTTGTAGTAACAGAAGAGCAATGTGACGAGGTTACACGCAAGCTGATGCGTATCGGACTCGACAACGCAGTAGGCTTTATAACCAATGTTACAGAGTGGCAAGCCACTGGAAACATGCTCAGCGAAATACATCAGATGCATCTGGAAGAACTAGCACAGAAGTACAACGACGCGTCTTGCCATGTGCTTGATGTGCGAGGCTACAGCGAGTACGAGTCTGGGCACATCCCAGGGTGTACGAACATCCACGTGGGCTACCTCCGTGATCATCTCAACGAGATTCCACGCAACAAGCCTGTTGTGGTTGCATGCCAAGGCGGAGACCGCTCGAGCATTGCATCAAGCTATTTGATGCGCGAAGGCTTCACGAACATCCTCAACTTTCCTCAGGGTTTTGCTGACTGGCAAGCATCAGGTACTCCTGTTGAGAAGGGGCATGCATGATCACCCAATCCATCTCTGTAGAAGCGCTTCGCGCACGCATCGATGCTGGCGAGCAGCTGCATATTCTCGACGTTCGGCAGCCAGAAGAGCGTGCCGAGTTTGCGCTTGAACCATCATTGTTCATCCCACTTCATGAATTGCCCGAGCGCGTAGGAGAACTCGAACATTTACGGAACAGTGAGCTCCTTGTGTACTGTCAATCAGGTAATCGCAGTGGACAAGCCTGCATGTTCCTCGAGCTCAGTGGCTTTAGCAATGTTCTCAATCTTAGTGGTGGTATGCTGACCTGGACGAAGGCATGAGTATTGTTCTAACTGCAATTGCATTGCTTATTGGTGTTTCGCTCGGACTCATTGGTGCTGGTGGTGCAATCGTTGCTGTACCAGCCTTTGTATACCTTGGTGGCATCGATCCATATCTCGCTGATGGCTATGCATTGTTTGTTGTGGCAGTTTCGTCTGCGGTAGCAGTGGCCATGCAGACCAGAGTGAACATGATCGATTGGAAAACCATTGCATGGTTTGGTCCATCAACGATCCTATCCTTGATTGT
Source organism: Ignavibacteria bacterium (assembly GCA_016873895.1). Classification (GTDB taxonomy): domain Bacteria; phylum Bacteroidota; class Ignavibacteria; order Kapaibacteriales; family Kapaibacteriaceae; genus UBA10438. The sequence continues at coordinate 72,424 of VGVV01000005.1, read as the reverse complement.
TGTTCGAGGATTTCTCGAGCACTTAGTTCCTCAGTCGGTGCAGATGTTACTTTTTGGGTTGATTCTCCTGCTAGCCTCTGCGGCAATGCTGCGCAAAAAACCACAGAAGCATGGTGAGCAGAGAAACCAGCCTGTTTTGCTCTCCATGTTTGGGATCGTTGTTGGTGCTGTCGGTGGGCTTCTCGGTGTTGGCGGGGGATTTCTCATGACACCAGCACTCAACCTCTGGGTTGGACTTGATATGAAGCGCGCGGTGGCTTCCTCCCTTGTACTTATAGCCGTTAACTCTGCGGCAGGTGTCGCCGTTGATCTTATTAAACACAAGCCGTATGACTGGGCCTTCTTAGCGATGTTCACAATGCTAACCATCGCAGGCATCGTCGCGGGCACGATACTTTCACGCCGGGTAGACGGCAACTTCCTGCGTTCAATCTTTGGATGGGTAGTTCTGGCAATCGGGCTCTTCGTACTCGGCAACGTGCTGCACGTTTTTTAGTCGCGGCTCTTTTTGCGAAACACGAAGCTGATGGGCACACCCTCGAAGTCGTGAAGCTTACGCAACTGACGTTCGATGAAGCGTTTGTAGGCATCCGGTAGTAATTCCGGAAAGTTCAAGAAGAATGCGAACAACGGTGGCTCGGTCTTCACCTGTGTTACGTAGTTGATACGCAGATCTCTGCCCTTCACACTTGGAGGGGGCGTGCGTTCCAGCATAGCGATCAACTCTTCGTTCAGCTCGTGTGTAGGTATGCGTACGCAACGGCGTGCCTGAATCTCCTTGGCCATCTCGATCACCTTCGTGATCCGTTGTTTCGTTAGCGCAGATATGGTGATGATCGGAACGTAATCAAGCGTTGGAAGCTCTTCCTTGATCTTCTTGATAAATGCATCTGCTGTCTTTGTATCCTTCTCGATCAGATCCCACTTATTGAGCGCAATAATTAGCCCCTTGCGAGCAACTTCCGCGTCCGAGATAATGCGTTTGTCTTGTGCCTCGAGTCCTTGTGTGGCATCGACAACAACAATGGTTACATCCGACCTGTCAATTGCACGTGCCGTGCGCATTGTGCTGTAGAGCTCTACGCTTTCCGAGATGTTGCTGCGTCTGCGAAGCCCAGCGGTATCGATCAGAATAATCTGCTCTCCATAGTAGGTTAAAACGCTATCGATAGCATCCCGCGTGGTGCCTGCGATTGGGGTAACCACCATGCGGTCCTTACCAAGCAGCGCATTCGTGATCGAGCTCTTACCTACGTTGGGTCTGCCAACGATGGCGATCTTCAGCCTCGTGTCTTCCTCGTCAGAATCATCTTCGATCTCGGCCACAACGGCATCCAGGAAGTCGCCCGTAGACCGTCCATTGAGTGCCGAGATTGGATATGGCTCTCCGAGGCCCAACGAATAGAATTCTGCGGCATTGAGATCTGCCTTGGCATTGTCGCACTTGTTCACGACCAGCACAACTGGTTTCGAGGACGAGCGCAGAATCTTCGCAATATCTGTGTCCACAGGTGTAACGCCATCGCGGCTGTCCACTGCAAACACAATAACATCTGCCTCTTCGATGGCAAGCATGGCTTGCTCTCGGATGGCCTTATCGAATACATCTTCGCTCTGCGGCACAATACCGCCGGTGTCTACGATCTGGAAATGCTTTCCGGCCCATTCGGCCTTGGCATATAACCTGTCTCTCGTAACACCGGGCTGACCCTCCACGATGGCGTGGCGCTCCTCTATGATGCGGTTAAACAGGGTTGATTTGCCAACATTAGGTCGGCCGACGATTGCAACTAGGCCCATAGTGAGGACAAAGGTACGGCTTTTAGACGCTCTAGATGAGTTCCTGAACGATCTTGTCCGTCGTTACGGCTTCTGCCTCAGCTGTGAAGTTTGCAACGATACGGTGACGCAGCACACTCAGGGCTACGGCATTAACGTCGTCGATGCTTGGTGTAAACCGGCCCTGCAATGCTGCGCGACTCTTAGCACCTAAGACAAGGTATTGCGAAGCACGTGGGCCAGCGCCATAGCTGATGTAGTTTTTTACTGCAGCAGTACTCGTGAAGGCTGGTCGTGTAGCACGCACGAGTTTTACAGCGTATTCGACAACATTATCAGCAACAGGAATTCTGCGCACGAGCTCCTGATATGCTATAATCTCGGCAGCGCCGATAACATTCTCGACCTTTGCAGAACCTCCACCAGTTGTAGAGCGCACAACGTTAACTTCTTCGTCGTACGATGGGTAGTCCAACAACAGGTTGAACATAAATCTGTCAAGCTGCGCTTCAGGCAGTGGGTATGTACCCTCTTGTTCGATTGGGTTCTGTGTAGCAAGCACGAAAAATGGCTGGGAGAGTTGATATGTTGTTCCAGATGCTGTAACACTATGTTCCTGCATAGCTTCGAGCAGAGCGGCCTGCGTCTTGGGAGGCGTGCGGTTTATCTCATCTGCAAGAACGATGTTGGCAAACACTGGCCCCTTCACAAACCGAAACGTTTTTTGTCCAGTCGATAGATTATCCTCGATAACCTCTGTACCAGTAATATCACCTGGCATCAAATCGGGCGTGAATTGCACACGGGAGAAGCTCAAATCCATGGACTCCGAGAGCGTGCGGATGAGCAGCGTTTTGGCCAGCCCAGGAACACCCACAAGCAGGCAGTGTCCGCGCGCAAAGAGTGATATCAGCAATTGGTCAACCACCTCGGTCTGACCTACAATCACCTTGCCGATCTGCTGTTTGATCGAGATGATGTCTTCTGAAAGTTTACCAACAAGTGCTGTATCAGACATAGGTACGTCTTATGTTCTATTTGATAAAATTACGAGCATGTGCTCTGGTGATCTCTTGCAATAGTCGATCGACATCGTTTTCTGTTGTACCACGTCCGAAGGAAAATCGGAGTGATTGATTAGCCTGCTCTTCCGTGCGGCCCATTGCCAACAGAACAGGCGAGGCCTTTGTCTTGGCCGACGAGCACGCACTACCTTTGCTACAGGCCACGGCGGGCATGTCGCGAATCATACTAGCTACATCTGCGTGTTCAAAGAGTACATTGCTGATGTTGTAATTTCTGCAGGCACCGGCTCCATTGATCGATACATCATGAAGCTTACAAACCTCGCGTTCAAAATATTCGCGCAAGCTATTGATGCGCTGTGATTCTTCCACTAACGTTTGCAGTGCGATTTCGCCGGCAGCGGCCAGCCCAACCACACCAGGAACATTGATCGTACCACTCCGAAAGCCAAATTCCTGTCCACCACCAAACATCATGGGCTCGATCTGACAGGAGAATTTCTTTCGCTGGCGAACATACATCGCACCGATACCTTTGGGACCATAGATTTTGTGGCCAGATAGCATCATGATGTCGATACCAAACTCGTCAACATGTATCGGCAGCTTGCCGTATGCCTGCGTACCATCAGTCATGAACAGTGCACCGTGCTGGTGAGCGATATCCGCTATCGACTTTAGGTCTTGCACTACGCCAGTTTCATTGTTCACCACCATGACCGATACGATAATCGTATTGGCATCGATTTGCTCTTGTGCTGCTTCGATACTCACCCGTCCATTACTATCAGCAGGCAGGTATACCACCTCGCATCCAAGCATCCGACATTGATCTGCTGCATCACGCACAGCTGCGTGCTCTGTCTGCATCGTTACAACCTTGCGACGTCCAGAGCCCCCTTCGGCCAGTGCCGCCCGAACCGAGCCCATAATTGCAAGATTGATGCCTTCGGTTGAGCCAGAGGTAAAGATGATCTCGTTCATCACGCCACCAATGTGACGCGCAATGTCCATGCGAGCCTTCATAACAACACGCTGGGCTTGCTGACCGCCGATATGCGTGCTGGCGGCGTTGTAGAACTCATCTGTAAAGTATGGCAGCATCAACTCGAGAACTCGGGGGTCTGTTGGCGTAGTCGCTGCGTAGTCTGCGTAGATCAGGTCCATGGACTACAAAGATACAAGTCCACAGGCGATGGCGGCAATCAGTCCACTAACAAGAGGCAGTGCTACCGTTCGCATAAGGTCTCGGGGCTCCGTTGTTGAGAGATCGCTCACAAAGTACATCACTGCTGATACCGGAGACATGGTGCGTCCAATACTTGCTCCAATGCTAGCCAAGACTCCAAGCACAACAGCCAGATGTGCTGCACCAGCATCAACAATTGTTGGTAACACCGCCTGGGCAAACGATACTGCCGGAGCCGTTCCCGAGCCGCTCATCACGGCCATAAGCCACGTTGTTACGGGGCTTGCAATCATTGCAACGGAGGAATCCGTTAGCAGTAGTTGAGAAATTGGCTTGATAACGCCAATCTCATGAAGTCCGGCTATAAAGCAGCCCGCTGCGATAATGATCGAGACAATTTTTGCCAATCCGTATCCCATGCCATCGAAAAACTCGACTGTCAGTTTCGAGAACTGCGCAGCTATCGGCGCACTGCTCGACAGACTAACAGCCATGGCTAGGAACGAGGCAGCAAGCATTACACTGTATACAGGCAACCCGTGGGGGTAATACTGCGTGATGTAGGGAAAAAGATTCAGACCTGGTTGCGTTACAAAAAGCACAAGCACAGGTAGCGGCGCCAAAATTGCCATAAGCATACGCCTCACTGTAAGAGGCTTATCATTCGCACGATCGAGCTGGTGAACCTCACCTGATCGCATGCCCATGCTGCGCAGTTGAAACACCAAAACAAATATCGCCACTGCTACAGACACGAGCGAAGGCACAAGCATCGTATCAATTACATCACCCACAGGGATCATTGTTGCTGTGTGCACGGCAACAATGTCTGCATCTCCAGGATTCAACAAACTGCCCCCAATACTGCATCCAACAAGCAATGTTGCACCGGATGCGAGTCTTGAAAAACCTGCGGCATACATCAGAGGCAACAGAATTGGACCCACGGCAGCTGCAGCCGCTGTCTGACTCGGTATGGCAATGTTTGTGAGAAATCCAATGAGAACACCACCCGGTATAAGCAGCCATCCCACAGAACGAAGTGGCCTAGCCAGCAGCGCTACAAGCTCTTTGTCTGCACCTATTGCTCGCAATACGAATGCATACCCCATTGCACTACAGATAGGACCTGTTACTTCTACATTGCCGAGAGTTTTGCCGATCGAATCGATGATCACCAGCGGACGCCCTACGATCGAAGTAAGCACGATACCGCCGAGAATGAGCACAAGCCGCACGTCGTGCCCCCGCTGCAATGCCAGAAGCATCAGGGCCACTACAGCCAATGCGATCATCACCATCATCATGAGGTGTATCCTTCAGGATGCCACGTCTGCATATGCTGCACATGCGGAGCAAGCGCTTGTTCTATAACAGAGCTCACTCCACTTATTCCAACAATCCAGTTAGACGCTGAGTAGTATTGCTTCTGCATCGAAAGAGCAGAATCAGGCGTGATCTGCTGTAACCGTTCGATGTGTCTGTCGAAATAATCGAAGGGCAGATGATACTGCACAATGGTGTAGACAAGCGAGGCTGCCTGCTGAGGTGTTTCGCAATTGCGCGCAAATGAACCGAGAATCTGCTGGCGTGCATTCTCAAACTCTTCATCACCAATCCGCTCAGTTTTGATGCGCTCCACCTGTTCGGCTATCGTGTCCAGCGTGTCCTTGGTAAACTCATTGCCAACACTGGTTATGATGGCCGTTGTTGCACTTAACGGCCGCACAGCCGGAAAAGCATAAGCACCGTAGGTATAGCCCTTTTCCTCGCGTAAGATGGTGAATAGTCGGGCCAGCGTATAGCCACCAAGCACGTTTGCCACCAGCTGCATTGTGGCGTAGTCTGCATGGTTATACCCAATGCTCGGCAGGGAGATTCTCAGGGCAGACTGCACAGCATCTTCTTTGGGTGCCATAACGCCCCATTCAAACGAGCTTGTGGCTACAGGCAATGTGGCCGTCTTTTGCTGCGCAGGCAAATCAGAGAGTGCTGCAGAAAGCTTCTTCACAACACTGTCTGGATCTACTGGTCCGGCAACAATGATGTATCGTTCAGCCATCAGCATACGCTCATGGGCCCGAATAAGAAGGTCTCGGTTGAGTTCACGCAATGTGGTTGGCGTACCGTTCTTCGGAAGGGCGTAGGGATGATCGTAGAATGTGCGGCTTGCACAAGCCCTGCCTGCGAGCCACTCAACATCAACAAGCTCTACCATCATGTCGGCTATCGTTCGCTGTCGTAGCGTATCCAGCTCGCGCTCATCGAATCGTGGATGAAGAAGCGCATCGGCTGCAAATCCAACGAGATCATCAAACCATTCAGCAAGACCACTGGCATGCAGTGTAGTGGCATCGCTGTCTGCAGCTGTGCGCAATGAGCAGCCCCTTCTTTCAATCTCCTCTGCGAAAACAGACGCCTCCATGCTTGTCGTACCGCGGTTTAGCATTTGGGCCGCTATCGATGTAACCCCGGGTACTTCGTCGTGCACCGAGCCAGTTCGCAAGGCAATGGAAATCGTTACGATGTCCTTATTCGCCGCTGGTACGATATACAATGGCGTTCCATCGCCCAGAGTTGCAGAGATAACTTCTGGTAATAAGAAGTGAAGTGGCTTATGAGATAATGGAGGGGCAGTTTGCATTTGGTAAATTTAGGGTAATGAAACCTGAACACGCTGTTATAACTGGCGCTTCTTCCGGCATCGGGCGCGCATGTGCAGAGCTTTTTGCACAAAACGGAAGCAATCTTGTTCTCTGGGCACGTCGCACGGAGAAACTTAGCGATGTAGCCGAGGAATTACGAAATACGTTCGGTACTCAGATTCTCACGCAAACGGTAGACGTACGGGATCATGCCGCTGTCCAAGATGCCGTATCGCACCTGCCTGAGGCCTATCAACATCCGGATGTGCTGGTGAATAATGCTGGCCTATCCCGCGGACTTCACCGTTTTCACCAGGGCGAACGATTGGACTGGGAGGAGATGATTGATACCAACATTAAGGGCTTGCTCTATGTAACACGTGCATTTCTACCGCATATGGTGAAGTCGGGCAAGGGGCTTGTGGTAAACATTTCTTCGATCGCTGGACGCCAAGCCTACCTTGGTGGAAATGTCTACAGTGCAACGAAAGCCGCAGTAAAACTGTTTTCGGACTCGTTGCAGATTGATCTCAATGGAACTGGGGTAAGAGTTTGCAATGTAGACCCCGGATTGGTCGAAACAGAGTTTTCAGAGGTGCGTTTCCGCGGAGACACCTCTCGTGCCGGACCGGTGTACCAGGGCTACCAGCCCCTTACCGGAGCCGACATTGCAGAGTGTATCTATTTCGCTGCCACCAGACCCGCTCATGTTAGTGTCCAAGACATTCTCATCACGCCTACCGCACAAGCAACCGTCTCAATTGTAGACAAGAAAATGTAACCACATGGAAACTGTCCAGTTTTTAATCTCGGGCCGCGTCCAAAGCGTTGGATTCCGTCGATTTGCACTCCATCATGCCCATAAGCTAGACCTACGAGGCTTCGCAACAAACCTAGAATCAGGTGATGTAGAGTGCGTGGCGCAAGGCTCGGTAAGCTCACTCACAGAATTTGAAATGCTTATGAGGCAAGGACCACAATTTGCCAATGTCACTTCCGTTACATGCTCCGAACTTTCTAACACACGTATCTATAAAACCTTCCGCATACTCTAATGCGTCCCTCTGTACCCATGTACCTTTGTACCCATTCGGGCGACCACATAGGGTCGCCCCTACGGAATCTGCGTACCCCTGTACCCTTGTACCCTTTCGGGCGACCACATTGGGTCGCCCCTACTAACCCGTCCCTTCCCATCTCTTTCCCCCCTCTGCCATGACCATCTCCGCTTCTTCTGTAGTGATCGTAACCGGCGCATCGTCCGGTCTTGGTGTTGCACTTTCTCTCGAGGCAGCTCGTAGAGGTGCGCATGTAGTTCTCGTTGCCCGTCGCGAAGACCGCTTGCGCGATGTTGCGCAGCAGGTTGCTGATGCAGGGGGCCAACCACATGTGATTGTGGCAGATGTTTCACACGAGCACGACTGTTATCGTGTGATCGACACAACTCTTGCCGAGCACGGCCGAATAGATGTGTTGTTTAACAATGCAGGACGTGGAAACATGGCTCGAGTAGAGGATACACCTACTGAGCAGTGGCACTCAATGTTTGCTGTAAATGTTGATTCGATCTTCTGGCTTACTGCACGTGCACTTCCTTCGATGCGCGCACGCAACGAAGGTCACATTATTGCCATATCGAGCGTTGCAGGACGCTACGGGCATCCTCTCAACGCAGCATATGTTGCTGCAAAGCATGCCGTAGTTGGCTTCATTGCCGCCTTGCGCACAGAGTTAGTTGGCACAAACATTCATGCCACAACGATATGTCCAGCTGGCATTGTTACCGAATGGGCAGACGCAACAGAAGGTGGTTCAATTGGCGCTATGTATGGAGCAGCAATTCCGAAGTCGCGTGTGCTAGCACGTGAGCACGGACTCTCTACAGCCCCCTTGTCACGTATGATGACAGCAAAAGAATGCTCCGACATCATCTGGTCTGCCGTTGACGCAGGCAGGAGCGATGATGTCTATACACATTCTGGAACAAAGGAATTGGCAGTCCTCAGTGCTCAAGATCGCCTCATGCAAGAAGACAAATTCGAAGCACTATGGATAGCAATGAATCAAACCTATGAAGAGCATAAGGCATCTACGTAGTACTGAAACATCTTAGTACGATACCGACACTTCTGATCTGTCTTGGCATTCATCAATACGTGAGTGCACAAGATCTGGCGCTCGTACTTACTGGTGGCGGGGCTCGATGTATCGCTCAAGTAGGTGTGTTAAAGGTGCTCGACCGCGAGGGTATCGTTCCGGACGTCATCGTCGGCTCGTCGTTTGGTGGGATCGTTGGTGGATTGTACTGCTCCGGATATAGTGCACAGGAGATCGACTCGATCTTTCGCAACGTTGATTGGGATGACTTAGCTTCGATTCGAGAATCATCACAACGGGAGTACCAATATCTCTCTCAGAAGAATGCAGCTGATGGCAGCATTCTTACACTGCGTTTCAACAACTTCGAGTTTGTTCCCCCTACAGCTATCGGCGGCAACACGCGCTTTGCATACATGCTGCAACGCATCCTCTGGGAAAGTCCACTTAACACACGAACAGAATTCGACGAGCTCCATCCGCAACTTCGTATCGTAGCAACCAACCTTACAAACGGTCGTGCGGCCGTGCTGCGCCAAGGCAACCTTGCAACTGCGCTGCGGGCGAGTGCAACCTTTCCACTTCGATACTCGCCCGTGCGATGGAATGACTCAACAGTTCTTGTCGATGGCGGCCTGGTTGCAAACATTCCCATAGAGCACGCTCGTATCAAGCAAGACACTCGTATTGTACTTGTAAACTCAATCAGCAAACTTTCTCCAATCGAGCAACTGGGATCGCCATGGGCTGTTGCAGATCAATCCTTATCTGCTGCGATGATGATGCAGGATTCAGCTCGTCTTGCCATGGCAGACATCGTGATAGAGCCGGATGTGAAGAACTGGAGTACGTTTGCCTTTGCCGACATCGATTCGCTGATACAGTTCGGAGAAGACGCTGCCATGCGCGCGCTGCCCCAGATTCGTCTGCTCACGCAACAACGTCGCGCGCACAGGTACCCAACGAGCACCGCAATAGTTCGATCGGCAGACAACGACACCGCCTTTGCTCGGTTGGTTCACATGCAGGCAGCTCAACGGCAAAATGAGTTTACGATTCGTGATATGCAGCGTACACTCTCCCGTATCGTTCACGAGGCAGGTTTTGAATTCGGCTACGTGCGTCTTATGTCGGCCGATACAGTATCGAAATCCAGTTATTGGTTAATCGATAAGGGGCTCCTAGCCGACAGAACGTTTCGGATCCAGGGTGGTTCTTCACCAGCAACGCTTGTGCGTGAAGCTGCTCTGCCTGACTCATCGAATGTTCCTCTCAAGCTTGTCGCGCGAGCATGGCACAACCTGCATGCTACAGATGCTCTTGCAGAATCTGATATGATGGTCTCTGCCGGTAGACGTGGCGGCAACACGCTTGATATTACTGCGATAGGCAATGGAAATCAGACACTGCGCATCGGCGCTCGTGTTGATAATGAGCGCTACACGCAAGGAAGTTTAGAGGCGGCACACGACAATCTTATTCTACCAGGACTTCGCTTGGCTGCGCGTGGAGTACTAAGTCAGCGCATTGGCTCTGTATCGGTGGGCTTCGACGTACCGCGCATCTCGGGAACATTATGGACGGCCTCGATACGCGGATATTCCAGCTTTCGTAATGTTTGGACATACAACAACCGTGTAGGAAGGCCCGGCACCACACGGCTAGATGAATTCTCGGAAGACCGTTATGGAGCGCGACTCAGTGCTGGACGTCAGTTAGAGCGCAACGGTGTTGTCTTGGCAGAGCTTAGATATGAGAACCAACGCTACCGCGACCTTAACGATTCTCTCAGGCCAATATTCAAGCCCCTTGCCACCATTCGTGGTCTTGCACGCTGGGACGACCGCAATAACATAGCCTTCCCTACCAAAGGGCGTACGATCGATCTATCGGCTGAATCTTCTGTGCTATCGCTCTCCAATGGAATTACCTTCACGAAACTTGCAGCAAGTGTGAGCTCTGTATTCGACGTGCAGTGGTTTACGATTACGCCTTCAGTCACCATCGGCGCTGCAGATAAAACACTACCATCGCCGGAGTTGTTTTCCATTGGCGGACAAGACATGTTTTTCGGGATGCGCGAAGACCAGCAGCGTGGACGCCAGATTGCAGTTGGCAACCTTGAGTTTCGAAGAAAGTTGCCCTTCTCAATCTTCTTTGACACATACCTTTCTGTACGATATGACATCGGAGCAGTCTGGGAGGTTCCAGAGTACATCAAGATATCTGACATGAATCATGGTCTTGGCCTTACCTTAGGAATAGACACGCCCATAGGTCCGGCACGGCTCTCGGCAGGCAGAGCATTTGCCTTCCAGGAACGTCCGAATAAGGTGCTGCTTGGACAGCCCCTTGCATACTTTTCGATCGGTGTACGTCTATAAACGTCTATGGGACAACTTTTTAATCGACTACGCGACTTTGCGCGCTCACACATCGCTACTTCTGGAGCCGATATAGCGGATGCGGAGCGCATGATCAATTCAGAAGACGAGGAGTTACGGCGCATCATAGACGAACTTCATCGAGACTATACCGAGAACCCAAACTCACACACCCAAAACAACAGACATTCTCAACGGCATCAAGACTCTACCGTTAGCCTGCCACCGGACGTGATCGATGCCCATCGATGCCTCAATGTGGCACTGGGCTCTGAGCCGGAAGAGATAAAAAGGGCATACCGAGGTTTAATTGCTACGTGGCATCCTGATAGATTTGCATCAGCTAGTGCCAACGAGCAACAGCATGCGCATACCCGTGCGCATGAAATCAACGCAGCGTATATGGTACTACGAGACCATTATGATTTTCGGTAAAGAGACATGGATATGCAACAGACGATCTTTCAACGAATCATTACGCGGGAAATTCCCGCTGCTATTGAGTATGAAGACGAAGAAATCATCGTTATACGCGACATTGCTCCTTCTGCACCTGTCCATCTGCTGATTATCCCCAAGAGGGTTATCCCAACAATCAACGATATAGCAGAAGAGGACGTGCAGCTGGTCGGGAAGATTCATTGCATTGCTGCCAACATGGCCCGAAAGTTTGGGATCGCAGAACAAGGGTATCGCCTTGTTACGAACTGTAACGATTATGGCGGGCAAACGGTATTCCATTTGCATACACATCTGCTAGGGGGCGAGCCTCTCGGCCGAATGAATTCATCGTCCGTCACACATGCTACGACAACACCATCCCGCAGCATAACAAGCACGGCTGTATTCGATGTAGCCGTTTTTGTGCTTGTTGCCATTGGTCTGGCTATTGGCTTCAACGCGATGAACCCAAAAGCTATTGCATGGATCAAGCCAGAGTTTGAACGACAGCTTGCAACACAAAACGACATCAACAAGTATGTTCAGAATACTGCGAGTCCAACAACACAGACGCAGCAGCAGGCTCAGCAACCGCAAGTACAGCCCACAACAGATACTGCTAGAAAGACTACTACTCTGGCGGTAAACACAGCTACTGCAACAACTGCACAATCAACGACTGCTGCTCAGAATGCAACTTCAACCCAACCTGCTGCTGCAGCGCCAGCATTTACACCCGAGCCAGGGGTTGTTCGAGAAATCAGCTACGACATGTTTGTTCGCCTGCTCGAGGGCAGTAAACACTACCTTATCGATGCTCGTAGCGCTGAAAAGTTTGCTCAGGGGCACATCAATGGCGCAGCCAATTATTTTGGAGGCGAGGTTCAGTCACGCATTCCCGACCTACTCAGCAATGTTCCGCGCGATCGCGTGGTGTTGATATACTGCGACGGCGGTGAATGCGAACTGTCGCATCACGTGGCCGATGTGCTAAAGCAGTTTGGCTACGGCCCCATTTTCATTTATACCGGCGGGTGGGCCGAGTGGACTTCTAAGCGCAAGTAAACCTATGATGCAAGCTTCACGCCAACTACTCCGTCAGCTCGCCGTACGATTCGGTCTTATCGGCGAGTCTCCAGCGATGGTGCAGGCAATGTCGCGACTTCTGCAGGTTGCGCCAACAGACCTCACCGTCTTAGTTACAGGCGAAACAGGAACCGGCAAAGAAGTCTTTGCCCATGCTGTGCACGATCTTAGCACAAGAAAGAAGGATCCATTTGTAAGCGTCAACTGCGGCGCTATTCCTGAGACCCTTCTCGAGAGTGAATTGTTCGGAGCTGAGAAAGGGGCATTTACAGGTTCGGTAGAGCAGCGCAAGGGTTTCTTTGAAACAGCACATCGTGGCACGATCTTTTTGGATGAGATTGGCGAGATGCCAATCGGAACACAGGTTAAGCTTCTCCGTATTCTTGAGAGCGGCGAGTATTCTCGCCTTGGCTCTTCTGATGTGCTCAAGGTAGACGTCCGCGTGGTGGCCGCTACAAATCGCGATTTAGCATATGAGGTTCGCCAAGGGCGCTTTCGACAAGACTTATTCTTCCGCCTCAATAGCGTTAACATTCATCTGCCCCCTTTACGTCAGCATCCAGAAGACATCGAGCCACTTATTGAGCATTTTGCACAGCGCGTTGCCGACAAAAACATACACGACTACAAGGGAATTGATCGAGATGCACTAGCATTACTCGAGCAGCAGGCATGGCCTGGAAATGTACGCGAGCTTCGCAATATCATCGAGACTATGGTAACTCTCGAGCAAGGGGCTCGTATTACCACAGATATGCTGCTGCGTTATCTGCCAACATCGCACAGCGATCAACAGGATCAACCCACTGGCAATGCTTTGGTACGCATTGCGGGTGCGCACAGTCCACAATCAGATCTCGACATTCAGATGCTCTATCGCGCCCTCCTTCAACTGTCAACCGATGTTTCAGAAGTAAAATCGGTATTGCGCCACCTGCTCAGCATGTCCGTTGATATGCATAGCGAAGCGCCCATGCCAACCCATCCAATGTCTGCTCCATCTACTCCAACACCACATGATGTTGTTGCCATACGCCCCTTGCATCCAATCACTACGGCCCTACCAAACGCAGCAGACAACGAGCTCAACCTAGCTGCAATAGAAAAGAAGGCGATTGAAACTGCACTCCGCCGCACGCAAGGCAACCGACGCGAATCAGCCAAGATACTCGGCATCAGCGAGCGCACGCTCTACAGAAAAATCGATGAGTATGGGTTGCAGTGAGAGGTACTAGGTACCTTTCATCTTTCCCGTGAAAACGGGAAACCAGTAGTGAATTGCATAACGATCTGCCAGTATTCCGTACCCCGTACCTAGTACCTAGTACCTAGTACCCATTCCTCACGAGAACCGGTCTCGACGGTGCAGCATCGCCATCGAATGGAGCAACGTTGAACAGTACAAGGTATCGTCCATCAGTTATGTTGTTTGGAACATAAACAAGTTCAGTGATGGTACAGTCGAGCCGTGGTGCATGTGGCCATTGCCAGAAGTGATGATGTGCGACGAGCGCTCCTTGATCTTCCTCTTTGTCTACCGACGGCATATCAACCATAAGGTGGCGCACACCATGCTCTACTACGAGCCGCATTGCATCGATGTGCATATACGGAGGGTTACCACCAGACCAATGCTTGGTGCGTTTTACGTCATCGTTCGGAAGAGTTCGAATGATGAGTGTTGTGGTGGATCGATCCTTCCATACGGCATCAAGATCATTGGCAGACACTACGGCATCACCGTCATGTGAAGATAGACCTACGCTAACGAGCATAGCTTCATCCATGAGATCGGTCATCAACTCTGTTACAATGTGACGTTTGCCGGCGATGTGTCCAACGCATTCGGTATGCGTACCATTGCCGTGTGGCGCAAGGGAAACTATATCGCAACGGACGGGGCCTCCTTCTTCCACACTGCCTACAAAACTGCCGATACGGAAAGGATTGAAGGATGCCACTGGTAAACCAAAGGCATGTGGTGCATGCTCATGATTGATATGTAGGGAGATATCCTGTGCCGTTGTAAGGTCGTATCGACGTGTGCCAACGGAAATCACAATTTGCTGTTGGGGAGATGGCATGCACAAATTTCATCGTTGATGAGCCCCTTTCCAAATGATGTCACGTTTTGTAGGAAAAAGTGCTTATAGGCATACAGGCCGGTGTATTGCTTGGTATATTCGAGCCAATCGTGCAGCCGGACAATTGTCCAATGGTTTAGTGATAAGGTGATTTATGTCTCGTACACTTAACAAAGTCATGCTCATCGGCAACGTGGGTAAAGACCCTGAAGTACACTTTACTCCGAGTGGTGTAAAAGTTGCTCAGCTTCGATTAGCTACATCCGAAACATGGAAAGACAAGGATGGTGCTATCCAGGAGCAAACAGATTGGCACACAATCATTGCCTGGAGAGGATTGGCCGATGTTGTAGAACGGCTCGTACGGCGAGGCAGCAGGCTTTATGTAGAGGGTAAAATTCAGTCGCGCTCATTCGACGATCGCGACGGTAACAAGCGTTACGTTACCGAGATCGTTGCTGATAGCTTGTTGGTTCTTGATGCTAAGAAGCAGGATCAGCCAGCAAACACGAATGATGCTGAACAATCGTCACATACATCCTCTGGCACAGACGTTATTCCCTTTTGATATTTGGAGTCGATCGCTTGGAAGTTTCACGTAAGACCGAGATTAGAGTTGGCCTCGTTAGTATTGGAGCCATCCTGGTGCTGCTTATTGGCATCATGCTTGGCAAAGACATTAGTTGGACATCAAGTCAGCAATCTGTGCGTTTTCGCCTTGCCACATCGGGCGGACTCGAGCCAGGCAGCCCTATTGTTGTGAGCGGTGTAAAGCGCGGACAAGTAGTAAGCGTTGCTACCAACAACGGCGGCGTAGTGGTAGTTGGCCAAATGGACGACATCTCTGATTTGCGCAGTGATGCTACGGCAGTTGTCTCGATACTCGAGATCACCGGTGGGAAGAAGATAGAGATCAAGCCCGGAAGTCAATCGGTAGCATTTAATCCAAACAACGAGATTCCAGGAGCGGCAGCGGCAGACATAGGCACGCTGGTTACCTCACTCGGTAATGTAAGCGACAACGCAGTGGCACTGGTTAAGCGACTAGACACACTCAGTGCTGCACTTGCAGATCTTGCTCGTGATGGTTCATTTGTAAACAACATCAAGACCTTAGCTTCCGACGGTGCACTTCTTGTTTCTGATGCTCGCTCGTGGATGGAGACGAACAAATCCGACCTCACCTATATGGTGCGCGATCTTCGCCAGATCTCAGCAACACTAAAGGGCACTCTCGACCGCAACGAGCCAAAGATCTCTGGGTTGATTGACCACTTGGATCGCACGCTATCAACGTTCGACAAAACGCTTACCAAGGCAGATAAGGCATTCATCTCAGTAGACAGCCTTGTTATTGAAGTCAATACTGTTATTGCAGAGGTGAAGGCAAACAAGGGAATACTCAATCGTGTTATCTATGACGAGAATTTGTCGGTTCAGCTCGATTCATCCCTCGCGATTCTCAAAACGATCCTCCAACAATTCCAACGTGATGGCGTCAACGTAAACGTTGGTCTTGGGCATAAATAATTCGTTGTTCTCGCGCAACACTGTATCATGAAGCCCTGGTACCTCCTGCTTCAGTCACTTGTTGTTGTGTCGTGTTCCTCAACGCGGCGCATCGATCAATCATTTGATCTACGCGACGATTCTGAACGAGTTTCCACGTTTCGAGCTACCTCAACGAAACACATAGACTCTGTAAACATTGCAGCATTGCGAACAGAGGTGTGGAAACTTGAGCACTACACCTATCCGGATTCGATACGTTTGTTTGTGCGTGTGATCGACACAACGGGGTACATCGTTACCCACATGGCAGAGCCATACAAATCCGTTTCGGCACCCGACTACTTCCCGCGCATGTTCGAGCGGCTCGGTGAACGCAGACGCGTGCGCGACTCCCTTGTGCGTATGTATCGTGTGCGAGAGATAGGCGAGCGAGACTCCATTCCGGCGAACATTGCACTTGCTATCGACTGTTCTGGATCTATGAAGGGGGCTAAACCCACGCTCGACATGGGAACAGAAATGTTCATAGGGATGAAGCGCAATTGCGATAACATTTCCCTCGTTGGCTATCACAAGACTGTTACCGAGGTTTTCCCTCTTACCGGTGATTCTATCGCTATGATGCGTGCATTTGCTTCGTACAAGAAGTCTTCGCAGGGACTCTTCACCTCTACGTACGACGGCGTGCTAAAGTCGCTGCAGACACTTAAAGACGTTCCCCTCGATCAGCCTAAGGTCTGCGTTGTCTTTGCCGATGGAGACGAGAACACCTCGACCGTGTCGCTTAGCGATCTCTACGAGTATGCAACTCGACACAACATATCCATCTATTGTGTTGGCTTCGGTTTCGCTAATGATCAAGCACTCAATGATCTAGCCCTGTATACAGGCGGAAAGTACTATAGAGCCTACACCAAGGCTGACTTGCTCGCGATCTTTCTTGACATTTACAATGGCCTGCGTAACTACTATCTGGTGACCTACACGCCCCCTCGTTACGAGGGTATTCATAATGTGCACCTTACCGTTGATGTGCCCGGCAGAGACACGATGGTTGCGCGCGGTATGTATGATAAAACACCACTCAATCCATTAGCAGACACAAATGAGTTTTCGAAGCGCATCCTCTTTGCCTACGACGAGAGCATTATCGATACATCGTCGTACATCATACTTGATGAGCTAGCTGACGCACTGTTGCGCTTTGATCGCGTTGTTCTCGAGATCCAGGGGCATGCATCTCGCAGTGGTCCTGACGACAACCGCGTGGACTACAACATGAATCTCTCACAGCGTCGTGCCGAATCTGTGAAACAAGCTCTTGTTGAAAGGGGCGTGCAGGCTTTCCGACTCAAAACTCGTGGATTTGGCTTCTCTATGCCGCTCGTTCCAAACGATTCAGAGCCGAACAGGGCGCTGAACCGACGCACGGTGTTTAAGATTCTCCGCCAATAGTCTCGCAATTCCTCACGATGATGCGAATACGTGAGCTGCTATTGCCTTGGCCACGTTCTGTCCGTCGAGTGCGGCACTTACAATGCCGCCAGCATAACCAGCCCCCTCGCCACTTGGATAGAGACGCCTTACCTCGACATGCTCGTATGTTTCCTTGTTTCGCGGTATTCGAACAGGCGACGACGTGCGTGACTCGACGCCTACAACAACTGCCTCGTTGGTTAGGTAACCCCGCATCTGCGAGGCAAACTGTCGAATTCCAGACCGCAGGCGCTCATCAATAACGGCGGGAAGAACTTCTGCCATGTCGATCGAAACATGGCCCGGAATGTATGAGGTTCGCGGCAACGAAGATGATACGTTACCTTCGATATAATCAACCAAACGCTGCGCAGGGGCGCGTTGAGAGCCGTCGTCATTGCATGCAAACGCCGTGCGCTCGACGTGAGCCTGAAACTCAAGGCCGCCAAAGACACCACCGTGCCCCATTGTCTGCCAGTCTTGCTCCTCTACAGCCACAACAGTTCCGGAGTTTGCAAATGGAGAATCTCTGCGCGACATCGACATACCGTTCACCACGATCTCGCCAGGCGATGTGGCAGCCGGCACAATCAGTCCACCCGGGCACATGCAGAACGAGAACACCCCTCGCCCGTCTGCCTGGCACACAAGTGAGTAGGCAGAGGCCGGAAGGTTGATATCACGTGGTGATTGATGATACTGAATCTCATCGATCAAACTCTGTGGATGCTCAATACGTACACCAAGTGCAAATGGCTTGGCTTCGATTGTTATCCCATCACGCATGCAGCGCGCGAAAATGTCACGCGCACTGTGTCCAGTGGCAAGAATTGTAGCATCGGCGTGAAATTCTCGACCATCGGCGCAGCGTATTCCGCGAAGCGTTTTTGTATCGGCATGGCGATCTACGATAAATCCATTTACGAACGCACCAAAATGAACCTCACCACCATGAGAGATAATTGTCTCACGAATCTCCTGAACAACCTTCCACAGTTTGTTAGATCCGATATGAGGATGAGCATCTACGAGGATATCCGAGGTAGCCCCATGCTCAACGAGCAGACGCAGTACCTTTTCGATGCTGCCACGCTTGTGAGAACGTGTGTATAGTTTACCATCGGAATATGTCCCAGCCCCACCCTCTCCGTAGCAGTAGTTGGAGTGCTGGTCAACAACACCATCTTGCTGTATCGACCGCAGATCTCTGCGCCGAGCGCGCACATCTTTGCCACGTTCGAGCACAATTGGTGTAATGCCATATTCCAGAAGTTCAAGTGCTGCGAAGTATCCCGCAGGGCCTGCACCAACGATTACAACCCTTTTGCGTGGATCTGCCTGTTTCATCTGATCAACAAACCGACCTTCTAGAGGGGGCTCTTCGCCATGGTAAACGTCTACAAGGAGGCGCATGCGCGGCATGCGAGATCGCGCATCTATAGACCTACGGACGATGCGAACGGAGGCCTCCGCATTTGATTCTAGCCCTACGTGGTCTAGAGCACACTGTCTCACAAAGGCTGGATCTGCCGCTTGTGTTGGAGTTAGTGGTAACTCAATTCGCTGCTGCATAGCTGCAAAGTTCGGAAGATTTCCTGCGTTAACTTGGACGTATGTCTGATCGCTATGAATTGATTTACGACATCGTACGGTCTATTCCGCATGGTAAGGTTACCACCTATGGGCACATTGCGGCAGCCATGGGTGTGCGCTCTGGTGCGAGGCTGGTGGGATGGGCACTCAATGCTGTAGCGCATCAAGACCGGATAGACATACCATGCCATCGTGTTGTTAATCGGCTGGGAGAACTCTCCGGAAGCATGCATTTCGAAACACCATTTGTTATGCGAGAACGTCTGGAAGCCGAGGGAGTAACGTTTCTTAATCGGGCGGTAGATCTCTCTCGGCATCTTTGGGTGCCAGAGTTAGCCCCCTAACCGTATCTTTGCCGTCCACCTTTTATTCCTACTTGGATACGCTAACCATGAAAGATTTGTTTGCATACATCTCACTAGCATTTGCTGCTACAGCTTTGATTGCGTGTGACAAACAGGGTGCATCTGATGACCCAGTTGTGATGAAGACGCGCGCTGATTCGGCAAGCTATATGTTCGGATATCAGCTAGGCGGACAGCTCAGGCTGAGCGGTGTTGAAGTAAGCCAGGAAGCTCTGATGGCTGGCTACCGCGACGGAGCTGCTGAAAAGAAGGCCGCAATATCTGATTCAGCGGCGATGGCATTGTCTGAGTCACTGCAAAAAGAATTATCGAAGAACATGGAAATCGATGCTGCAACGAAGGCCGAATCAATGACGAAGGCCAGCGACAAGTTTCTTGCAGAAAACAAAAACAAGGCAGGCATCATCACTACAGCAAGTGGTCTGCAGTATCGTGTTATCAAGATGGGCGCCGGCAAGAAGCCGAACCCAACATCAAATGTGGTAGTGCACTACACAGGCAAGCTCGTCGATGGTAAGGTTTTCGATAGCTCACGCGAACGTGGAGAGCCCGTTACATTCCCAGCAAACAAGGTTATCCCAGGCTGGCAAGAAGCAATCCTTCTTATGCCACAAGGCTCGCGCTTTGAGCTCTTCATCCCATCCTCATTGGCATATGGACCAAAGGGCGCTGGCAACGTCATCCCTGGTGGTGCCGCTCTGATCTTCGAAGTAGAGCTTCTCGAAGTCAAGTAATCAACGATCATTCCTCACAATTACGGTATCACGTTACATGACAAAACTCATTCTTCTCATCGCTGGATTGGCACTGAGCACCTCGTTGGTCTCAGCTCAAAAGGGCGCTGGTTCGGCAGCTTCAGCAACAAAGGCAATGACAAAGCAAGATTCAAACATGTATGCACTTGGCATGCAAATCGGACGGTCCCTGAAAGATCAGGGTGTAGATCTCAACGTAGAGGTCCTCGCAGATGGCATGCGCGATTTTCTCGCCGGCACTCCAAAGCTCTCAGATGCGCAGTTCCAAGCGTGTATGACAGACCTGCAACAGCAGGCCATGTCCAAAATGCAAGCTGAGCAGTCGGCCAAGGGCGGCGAAAACAAGGCACGCGGCGAGAAGTTCCTTGCAGACAACAAGACAAAGGACGGCGTAAAGACAACCGCCAGCGGCCTGCAGTACAAGGTGATCAAAGAAGGTACAGGCAAGAAGCCTTCAAAAGAAAACACGGTCAAGGTGCACTACACAGGTACCACGATCGATGGTAAGGTGTTCGACAGCTCTCTAGAGCGTGGCGAACCGATTGAGTTTCCACTCTCTGGCGTGATCGCCGGGTGGACAGAAGGCGTTGCCCTGATGCCTGTTGGCTCGAAGTACACACTGTACATCCCATCAAATCTTGCATACGGCGAGCAAGGGGCTAGCCAGTCTATCGGACCTAACGAAACGCTGATCTTCGAAGTAGAGCTTCTCGATATCACCAAGTAAGCATTAACAATTGCTGATAGATAGTGAAGGCCACACGGGAATCCGTGTAGCCTTCGTAGTTTTGTCGCAGTTGTTTAACTAGAAAAGTTCTCGTGAAAAGTCTCCCAATGTACGGCCTCGTCATCCTGCCCCTAGCAGCAGTGATTTATGTAACGTGGCTAGCCTTTACAGGCACCTTCGACTGGTTCTTCCTCGCCCTTGCTCTCATCTTTGGCTTCGTAACCGAATACGGTGTAACCCTTGGTTATCACCGCATGGTGGTTCACAAATCATTCGAGCCCCATCCCGCTCTTAAGGCCGTGCTCTTGTGGCTTGGCTCTCTGGCGTTTCAGGGTCCGGTTACGCACTGGGCAAGCGTCCACACAAAACATCACGCACATAGCGATCAAGAAGGAGATCCACACTCTCCCTCTGTGAGCGGATTCATGTATGCTCACTTCGAATGGCTGATCGAGATGACCAGTGATGACATCGGAGAGATCAAAGAAAAGTGGGGCGCTCGATACTTCCGCGATCCTGTGATCGTTTGGCTGTCAAACACCTTCCTGTTCTGGTCTGTATTCAGTCTGCTACTTCCTGCCGCCATTGGATTTTTCCATACCGGAACCTGGGAAGGCGCATGGCTAGGCTTCGTGTGGGGCGGATTGGTTCGCATCTTCATCACAAGTCATGTTACATGGAGCGTAAACTCTGTGTGCCATTACTTTGGCTTTCGCACCTACGTTACAACCGACCACAGCCGTAACAACCCTGTTATCGGAATTCTTGCTCTGGGCGAAGGCTGGCACAACAATCACCATGCCTTCCCATCATCGGCGTTCCACGGACTTACCTGGTGGCAGTTTGATTTTACGGGGCTAACGATTCGCTTCTACGAAGCAATCGGTCTAGCAACGAAGGTAACACGCATCCCCGACTCTCTGCTCGAAAAGCGCCGCATCGATAGTCTTACGTCAACCCTGAACGTTCAGGAGTTGGCAATGACCGAAGAAGAAGAGCAAGAGCAGCTTCACGAGGCGGCCTAAGGAACGCGAGCGCTCACGATGACGCTCTTCTCAGCAACGAAAGTCTCCAAGATATACTACGAGAAGGTTCTCTTCGAGAACATCTCGTTTGGTATGCAGGATGGCGAGCGCGTTGGTATCATAGGTCGTAACGGGGCTGGTAAGACGTCGCTTCTGCGCATCGTAGCTGGACTCGACGAGCCTGATGCGGGCGAGATTGCCTTTAACAACGAAGCACGTTTTGAGTATCTCGCGCAGTTGCCAACGTTCGAGCAGGACGACTCAGCATTCCATGCCGTGGCCTCTGCATACGACCATCGTCATGGACACCTCGAAGAATGGGAACTCGAAACCCTTGCCAAACAGACGCTTGGCAAGCTGGGTATTCACGACCCCTACAAGCACGTCCAAACAATGTCGGGCGGACAGCGCAAACGCGTGGCCATTGCTCGCGCGTTGCTTGCCGAACCAGACCTGCTTATTCTCGACGAGCCCACAAACCACCTTGATGCAACAAGTGTTCAGTGGCTGCAGGACACGTTGCAGAACTCCAATCGCGGACTCCTGCTCGTAACACACGATCGCTACTTTCTCGACGCCGTCTGCACTCGCATCATCGAGATCGATCAGTCGCGTCTGTTCTCCTACGAAGGCAGCTACGAGAAGTACCTTGAGCGCAAGGAAGCCCTCGTTGCCGTGCAAGACGCCACAGCAGATCATCAGCGCAACAAACTGCGCACAGAGCTTGCCTGGCTGCAGAAAGGCGCCAAGGCGCGCCGCACAAAGCAGCAGAGTCGTATCGACTGGATCGAAAAGATGCAGCAGGAGCAGCGTATGCAGAGTGTTGAATTTCGAGACATCGACATCGAAGTGGGCGGCAAATTCCTGGGCGGTAAGATCATCGATGCCGTTGATGTGAGCTATCGCTCGTTAGTAACAGACTTTACATATCGCGCCGCACCGGGAGATCGCATCGGTGTTATTGGTCCGAACGGTGCTGGCAAGACAACATTGCTCAACCTGCTCGCTGGCCGCAAACACTGTGAGAAGGGGCACATCTCGCTTGGCGAAACGGTAACACTTGGATTCTTCGAGCAGGAGATCAAAGACCTGCAAGACAACGAGACCGTTCTGAGTAACGTGCGCGACATTGCTGAGTATATCGACGTTGGCGTTGGACGCGACAGGTACATCAGCGCACGCGAGCTCTGCGATAGATTCGGCTTTTCGCCCAAGCAGCAGCATGCATTCGTGCATACCCTCTCAGGGGGCGAGCGCCGCAGACTGGGTCTGCTGCGCATCTTGATGTCGAACCCCAACGTGCTCTTTTTGGACGAGCCCACGAACGATTTCGACCTCGTTACACTGAACGCTCTCGAGGAGTACCTGCAGTCGTTTAAGGGCGTCTTGCTCACCGTATCGCACGACCGCGCATTTCTCGATACCACGGTTACCACGATCTGGTCCTTTGAAGACGGCGGACGTATCAAGGAATATCCGGGTAACTATTCGGCCTATCTCGAAGCTGTGGAAGCACGCTCGAAAGCAGCTGACCGCGAAGCCAAGAGCAAGCAACAGCAGCCCCCTGCCCAGTCGGCAATGAAGAAAAAACTCAATTTCAACGAGCAGCGGGCGCTCACGGAGCTGGAAACGCGCATTCCAGACCTTGAATCCAAGATCTCTGCCGTTGAAGGTAAGATGTCGAGTGGCGAGGGCTCCTACCAAGACCACCAAACATGGGCCGAGGAGCACGCCAAGCTTACCGCAGATCTCGACAAGGCCACCCTGCGCTGGCTGGAGCTGAGCGAACGGGAATAACGCACAATGTTTCTCTAATCCAGACAGAAGTGCGATTTTTGTACCGGCCGCGATAGCGGCAATTACCTTGTTCATCAACATTCTAACGCTATCATGGCCACGCAAGACATAGACATGATCAAAAAGGTTTACGAAAACCTTCCTTCGAAAGTAGCCGCAGCTCGCACGTTGCTGTGTCGGCCGATGACCTTGGCAGAGAAGACGCTCTATTCGCACATGACCGAGCTGCCATCAGCGCCGCATGCTCGTGGCAATGCCTATGTGGACTTCAACCCAGACCGCGTGGCTATGCAGGATGCAACAGCTCAGATGGCACTTCTGCAGTTCATGTCGGCCGGCATTCCAAAAGTTGCCGTGCCTTCGACTGTTCACTGCGACCACCTGATCCGTGCTGAACACGGCGCAACATCCGACCTTGAAAAGTCGCTCACAGAGAACAAAGAGGTCTTCGACTTCCTAGCCTCTGTCTCCAACAAGTACGGCATCGGCTTCTGGAAACCAGGCGCCGGTATCATCCACCAAGTTGTGATCGAGAACTACGCCTTCCCGGGCGGTATGATGATCGGTACAGACTCTCACACGCCGAATGCAGGGGGCTTGGGGATGATCGCTATTGGTGTTGGTGGCGCAGACGCTGTAGACGTGATGGCTGGTATGCCATGGGAGCTCCAGATGCCAAAGCTCATCGGCGTAAAGCTCACAGGCAGCATGAACGGCTGGACAAGCCCGAAGGACGTGATCCTGAAGCTTGCCGGCATCCTGACGGTAAAGGGTGGAACAGGCGCCATCGTTGAGTACTTCGGTGATGGTACGGCCTCGTTCTCAGCAACAGGTAAGGGCACCATCTGCAACATGGGTGCTGAAATCGGTGCAACAACATCGGTGTTTCCGTATGACGCATCGATGGAGCGCTACCTGCGGGCATCGGGCCGGCACGACGTAGCAGATCTTGCCAACGGCGTTGCCGAGCACCTGCGCGCCGACGACGAAGTAGCAGCAAATCCATCAGCATACTACGATCAGGTTATCGAGATCAACCTCGATACCTTGGAGCCCCATATCAACGGTCCGTTCACACCAGACCGTGCCATGGAGCTTTCTGAATTCGTTGTTGCCGTCAAGGAAAACAACTGGCCAGAAGAACTGCGTGTTGGTCTTATCGGATCGTGCACAAACTCTTCGTACGAAGACATGTCACGCGTGGCATCGATCGCCGAGTTTGCTGTTGCCAACGGACTCAAGGCAAAGGCAGAATTCACCATCACACCGGGTTCTGAACAGGTGCGTGCAACGATTGAACGCGACGGCATCCTGGCCAAGATGGAAGCTATCGGCGGCACCGTGCTTGCCAATGCATGTGGTCCGTGTATCGGTCAGTGGAAGCGTCACGACGTGCAGCAGGGCGACAAGAACTCCATCATCACATCATTCAACCGCAACTTCACGGGTCGCAACGACGGCATCAAGGAAACACACGCCTTTGTAGCATCACCTGAAACTGTTGCAGCATTTGTTATTGCTGGTAAGCTCACAACAAACTTCATCAAGGAACCAATCGACGGTGTGATGCTCCAGCCCCCTGCCGGCCATGAGCTTCCTGAGTCGGGCTTTGTTCCAGATGCAGAAGGGTTTATCACGCCGGCAGCAGACGGCTCATCCGTAAGCGTGATCATTGCCGACGACAGTAATCGTCTGCAAGCGCTTGCACCGTTCACAGCGCCGAAGCCTGAAGAGTATCACAACATGCCATTGCTTCTCAAGGCAAAGGGCAAGTGTACGACAGACCACATCTCGATGGCCGGACCATGGCTCCGATTTAGGGGTCACCTCGACAACATCTCGAACAACATGTTCATCGGCGCCATCAACTACATCAACGAAACAGCTAACAGCGTCAAGAACGTCTTCACCGGCGAATACGACGAAGTACCAAAGGTAGCGCGCGCCTACAAAGCACGCGGCATCGCCTGGGTTGTTGTGGGCGACGAGAACTACGGCGAAGGATCATCACGTGAGCACGCAGCCATGGAGCCCCGTTTCCTTGGTGGCAAGGCGATCATCGTCAAGAGCTTTGCGCGTATTCACGAGACCAACCTCAAGAAGCAAGGCATGCTGCCGCTCACATTCGTCAATGCAGCCGACTACGACCGCATCCGCGAGAGCGACCGCGTAAGCATCGACATCACAACGCTTGCCGTTGGCAAACACGTTGACCTTGTCGTGAACCACGAAGACGGCACACAGGAAACAATCGAGCTCAAGCACACCATGAACGAGCAACAGCTCGGCTGGTTCCGCGCTGGCTCGGCCCTAAACCTCATCGCCGGACGATGATGATATTAGCCCACGGTCTAGATTGTGGGTGGTAGTAGTAGTTAACATCAAGCCCCCTATCACAAGTTGGTAGGGGGCTTTCTCTATGTAAGTTAAACGTACCTCTCATTCATCGACTCTAATGGCGGTTGCAACATAAACCGAACATCCAGCATGAACATCCGCATTGTCACGATCATCATTTTATTTGCCTGCAGTTTCGTCAACGCGCAAGAGCTCTACAAACTAAATGTTATCGATGGTTGGGGAGGGAGCATGTATCGCGCCGGCGATACTGTGCATATGTTCTCACGAGCGCTTGATACGCGCGAGGTGTTTGGTGAATGGCGAACTACTTCCAATGTTGTGTTTGCACGCTCGAGCGAATGGCACACAACCTTTGTAATGCCAAGTGAGAATGTTTCCATCCGTGCATATCTCGACACATTGCCTCCCTATGAGCTAAAGGAAGAGCAGATCAAAGGTGCCGAGCTTTCCAAACGCGTATATCATGCACTTCCGCAGTCACCTCGCGGTGTGGTGTTTCTCTATCATGGCACAGGAGGCAGTGCACGTGGATGGCTACCGGGTTCTGTAGAGAATTTCACGTTTGTCAAAGATCTCATCGCCGCTAACCTAGGTGTTATCATCACCGAGAGCGAGGAAACCACAGCACAGAAGGACTTGAATGATGATGGATTTATCCGTTGGGATGTTGCTCCGCCCCTACCCGACGCGAGTATTGACTACCGTAACCTGCGTGCCATACTAGACACGCTGATCAACCGCGGCAGCATTACCGCATCGGTGCCGCTCTTTGGTGTTGGTATGAGTAATGGCGGCGCTTTTGCCATTCCATGCGCTATGGCGCTTGGCATGAAAGCAGCCGTTAGCTACTGCGCCTCGGGCCGTGCAAGCAATGCATCCATCATCAACATTCCATGTTTGTGGATGATGGCTGGCAATGACGACAATGAGAATGTCGGACTCGCAGGTAATCTCGAAGCTATTGAGTTGGCGCGCCGACTTAGTGAAAGGGGCGTAAAAGCAGATGCTGTGATCCGTCAACCCCATCCCATCTATCCCGAGATCTTCACTCGAGCCGGAGCTAGCGAGTCGGTATCACGTGCAATCGTCTCCAATCTGCGTGATCGTGGACACCTTGATGAACGTGGGTTTATGCGCACAACAAGCGATACAATAGCTGCAGCCGTCATGGCTGATCCGTCATCCTACCCCGCGCTTGTTACACAAAATGAGCTCACGAGCAACGCAATCGTGAACACGCTCGCAGTAGCATACGCAGAGCACAAATTCTCTTCAGACCTCAGCAAACAGACTATAACGTGGCTACTTAGCGTTCTTGACGGCGCAACATCTGTCGAGCAGAACGTTACACATGACACGGTGATATCCAGAGACATATACGATCTGCAAGGCAGGCATATCATGCGCTGCTCCGATTCCGAAACACACGATGCATTGTCTATCCCATCCCCATTTTCAAACGCGCCACTTTACGTTGTTACCCGATATGCATCAGGTCGTGTGAGCACAGTTGGAGCGGTAGGACGGTAGCCTAATATTGGGACACCATTGTACCATGGTTTCCCGCTTTCGCGGGAAAGACAATGCCGTACCTAGTACCTGGTACCTACTTCAGTGCTGGTGCAGATGCGCACGTCGTTCTCATGAGCTTCTTTGTATCAAAGCCCTTTGCCTCTGCCTCCTTCACAAGTGAAGCATACACTGATTCATCCACCTGCTGCGTGCGGGACATCATCCAGAGGTAGGAGCGGCCCGGCTCGCCTACCATAACATGCTGATATGTGCTATCGAGAGCGATGATGTAATAGTCGCCCTTGAACGGCCAGAAGAACTGCACCTTGAGTTTTGCATTGTTCGAACCCTCTACCGGAAAGGCCTTGCCTTCGATGGTGCGCCACGAGCCCCCTTCAAGACAGTAGTTCATGACTTTTACATAGTCGGGCATCACGGTGTATTCGGCAACGGAACACGAGCAACCCCGCTCAAATGTGTGGTCAAATCGAGCCCACACATACCAGCGTCCAGCATAGCGCTGCAGATCTACAGCATCAACAACTGGCAAAGGGGCTGGCGAAGCGCAGCCAAGAAGAGCGAGAAGGGCGAGGAGGGAGTAGCGCATGGGGAATGACGAATGACTAGGTACAAGGTAAGAGGTACTGCCGCTTCTTTACCACGGAGGAATGTCCTCTTACAAAAGCGGGGGACGGGAAACCAATAAGCAAGGACGAAGATACAGCGATGCAGATGTGTAACTTCATGACAAATAGCAAGGAGCTCCCTTATGAACCGTCGTGATTTTATTGCAACTACTGCTGGTGTTGGAGCGCTTGCTGCAGCGCGCGGTGTAGGAAGTGTAATTCCAGAAGATAGGATTGCACCCATTGTGCTGTCGACGTGGGACCATGGTATTCCAGCGAACAGAGAGGCTCTGCGCGTTCTGGAGGTCGGCGGTAGCGTGATTGAGGCAGTGGAGCGGGGTGTGATGGTGGTCGAGGCCGACCCAACAAACTTGAGTGTTGGGCTCTCGGGATTGCCCGATCGCGATGGCATCGTAACACTCGATGCATCGATCATGTCGGGCAAAGGGCCAGCAGGGTCCGTATGCTTCGTGCAAGGCATTGCCCACCCGATATCAGTGGCACGAATGGTGATGGAGAAAACGCCCCATGTGATGATCGTTGGCGCAGGCGCCGAACGCTTTGCTCGAGAAAATGGTGTGTCGCAACGCGAGAACTCACTGAGCGAAGGGGCTCGCAAGGCCTGGGAAGAATGGCTTAAGGAGAAGAAGTATAAGCCGGTGATCAATATCGAGAATCATGATACGATTGGTCTCCTAGCAATGGACGAGAACCTGAATATGGCCGGTGCGTGCACAACGAGCGGACTTGCCTACAAGGTGCATGGACGCGTGGGAGACTCCCCTATCATCGGTGCCGGACTCTACGTAGATGATGAAGTAGGGGGCGCAACATGCACAGGCTTGGGAGAAACCGTGCTGCGCACGTGCGCTTCGTTTTTGGCCGTCGAGAAGATGCGAAGTGGTGCATCACCGCAAGAGGCTTGCGAAGAGGCCATCAAGCGAATTGTCAAGAAGCATCCAACAATTGCTGATTACCAGGTGGGGATACTCGCAATGGACAAAAAAGGACGTCACGGCGCGCACAGTGTGCACAAGAGCTTTACCTACGCCCTTCACACCCAATTGCGTCAAGCTACGTCATACGCGTCATGAACACACAACGCGCACTCGTCATCGGCGGCACGGGGCTTGTCGGCTCCCACCTTCTTGACCTGCTCAATGCAAATACAAGCTATAGCACGATCTATGCCCTTAGCAGACGTCCGTGTCCAGCACACGGTCGCATCGTAAACATCATTACGGAACTTGATGCGCCTTCTGGGAACGAAGACTACTTTGATGTCGACGTTGTCTTTTGCGCCCTTGGCAGCACGATCAAGAAAGCCGGCTCACAGGAAGAGTTTCGTCGCATCGATTATGAACTACCGATGCACATTGCACGGCTCGCTAAGGCACAGGGCGCAAAGAGGTTCGTGCTCGTGAGCTCCATCGGCGCAGGGCCGGATTCCAAGTACTTCTACTTGCAGGTGAAGTATGCCCTCGAGCGCGACCTAGCTACTCTTGGCTTTGAGCAGCTCTCTATTCTTCAGCCGTCGCTGATCACGGGAGACCGCAAAGAGTTTCGTCTTGGTGAGCTCATCAGCAGGGTGCTCATGAAGTATCTCAATCCCCTTACACCGAAGAGCTACCGCGGCGTGCATGCCCGTAGTATAGCAGCATCGATGATCAAGGAAGCCCGCAATGAAGCCACTGGCGTTCGGCATGTAAGCAATGCCGACATTCTTACGGCATGACCTTTGTCATCAAATCCTGACACATACTCGAGGTAGCTTCACGCATTCACCAACTAGAGGAGGATGCGATGTACAACGTTGTAAACAGCCCCCTGATCGAAGATCTCTTTTCGGTCTCAACCAAACCCTGCCTTAGCCTCTATCTACCAACACATCGCACGCAACCGGAACGACGTGATGATTACACACGCTTTCATCAACTCGTGCGCGAGCTCACGAACTCACTAAAGAATGGGTTTAGTCAAGCCGAGATCGATATGCTGATGGCCCCCTTCCACGACATCGATCGCGACGAACGATTCTGGAATCAGCGTCGAGCTGGGATTGCCAAGCGAGGCTTTGCGATCGCGAATTCAGGGGGCATGCGCCGCTTTGTGGGATACACCACAACCAGCGACGAGATCGAGCTTGATACGCAGAGGTTCTATCGAGCAGTTGATAAGATCCTGACAGAAGAGGTCCCCATGATGCAGGACATGCCGCTAGTTCTGGCCGGATTGTCTGAGCAGGCCGTCGTCTTCCAGTCTATCAGTCGTAACCCCCGACTTGTCGAGAGATTCATTGACGTTAATCCACTGCGTCTAACGCAGCGCGATCTTACACAGCGGTCATGGGAAGTAATGGAGCCATACATTCGACAGCAGAGCAATGCCCTTCTTGAGGCATATGACGAGGCGGCAGCCCATAACGGCGGAATTGAGGGCGTCTTTACGATTGCCCACGCTGCCACCGAAGGACGCGTACAGACGCTGTTTGTAGAGGACAACCGGCAAGTTCCGGGTAAGATCGATGAGGATACTGGCAACGTAATCTTTGATGATCTGGCACAACCCAACATCAACGACGTCTTGGACGACATCGCGCGCGTGGTTCTGCAGAAAGGCGGCACAGTGATCGTTTTACCAACGCACTACATGCCAACATCCACAGGGGCCGCTGCCATTCTGCGCTATTGAGTGTAAAACTCATTAGATTCGGAGATGCGATACATTCTCGTCCTCCTTATCTCGGTAAACGTGCTGTTTGCTCAGCGCACTGTCGGACTTATCAGCAGCGATCCAAGCGCCTCGTTCGATGGGTATACGCTCTTTGCTCCGATTAGTCCTAACTCAAACACCTACCTCATCGACAACGATGGTCAGGTGGTGAACTTTTGGAAAAACACCATGGCCCCGGGTCAGGCAGTGATGCTCCTCGAGGATGGGTCGCTCCTTCGGACAGGCTCGCCCGCTGTTCAAGCAATGGGAGGGGGCGGTGCAGGCGGCATTATCGAAAAGGTGGCATGGAATGGAACGGTCGCGTGGAAGTATGATCACTATGGGGCAACGTATCGCTCGCATCACGACGTGGAGATTCTACCAAACGGAAACATCCTGCTGCTTGTTTGGGAAAGTCACACGGTGGCCGAGGCGCTTGCTGCCGGACGTCTCCAATCGCGCCTTGTAGAGAATGCACTCTGGTCTGAGCGCGTGATCGAGGTTAAACCTACTGGACCAACCTCCGGTACCGTCGTGTGGTCGTGGAATTCATGGGACAACTTGATTCAAGATGTGGATCCCAATAAACCCAACTACGGTGTAGTTAACGAGAACCCTGATCGCATCGATATCAATGCGGGTGGTAATCGCAGTGATTGGCTTCATGCAAACTCAGTGCGCTATAATCCCGAGCGCGACGAAGTAATGATCAGTATTCACAATCTGCATGAAGTCTGGATCATCTCTCGCAAATCTGGCAAAATGGTCTACCGCTGGGGTAACCCTCAGAACTACAAGTCTGGTGCCGTTGCACAGCAACGTCTATGGGGACAGCACGATGCGCGCTGGGTTCCGGGTAATTGGAACAGCGTGATGATCTTTAACAACGGCAATGGACGTCCCGGCGGAAATGCCTCCAGTGTTGATGTGATCGAACTTCCAGTCAATACAGATGGGAAGTATCGGCGTGCCGGGACAGCCCCCTACGAGCCAGCTCAGTCTTCGATGCTGTGTCCTGATGCCTTATCGAGCAAGTACTATGGACAAAACATCAGTGGTGCTACGATGCTGCCCAACGGCAACACACTCACGTGCCTGGGTCCGTCTGGTACCTTTGTTGAATTCACTTCCGATAAACGCGAAGTATGGCGCTATGTCAATCCTGTTGGTCAAAACAACATGATCATTCAACAAGGTACAGTTCCGCGCAATAACATGGTGTTCAAGATCTACCGATATCCAAAAGATTATCCAGCATTTGCAGGCAAGAAGCTTACCCCGCGCGGGCGAATCGAAGATGGTCCTCTTCATGTGCGCGAGGACGCTTCTAACAGCGCCTATCGGGCAAGCATCGATATTGCAAAGAGTCTGCTAACAATCACAATTGAACAAGCCGGACAGTACAACTTTGTAGCCTATGATCTGCTTGGAAGAGACCTTGGATATGTTAACATGGGAGAATGCTCAGCGGGCACATATGTGCGAGACATACCTATGGGCACGTTCTTTTTGGTCCGCCAAGAGCGCTAATGTCACGTTTTTGATTCTCAAACGCACATAGGTGTAACAACCACCTACACACATGTGAAGAGGATCCCATGACAGTTGAAACTGCCAGCGCATTCGACTACTACATTGATCAACTTGAGAGCCTGCGCTCCGACGAAATCGCATGGCTCGAAGAAGAGGTTCAACTTGAGTCACTCGTCCATGATGCTCGGGTTCATGGCACACTCGACGACCAACGTGCACTGCGCCATCGGCTTCATGAGCTGCGCATCGCGAGAGAAGCTCAGGTTCGTTATCAAGTGAGCCTGCTTCGAGAGACACTCGATTTGTAATTATTTCTCGTTAACGGCATTTTTCGTACACGCACACGCTCATACTTCGGGTAAACAGTGCTGTATAGTCTCAGAATCCTCGTTGCATCACTTTTTGCACTAACAATCGTTGGATGTGCAGATTATGTTGATGGTCCGTTCCATGATCGTGACGATGATAATGAGCATCACGATAGCACAGATAACGATAAGGACACAACGCATACTGGTTCTGGCAACGACACGACCAAGACCGATTCTTCGGTTTGCTTTTCGCGCGACGTCTTACCGTTGCTTGTATCTAACTGCGCAATGGCTAAGTGTCACGACGAAGCATCTCATAAGGACGGCGTCGTACTCACCACATATGCATACGTCATGCGCAACATAACGCCAGGCAATCTCTCCCGATCCGAGCTCTGCGACGTGATCACAGAAACAAACCCAGAGGATGTGATGCCTCCTCCGCCCGGAAAACTCACATAAGATCAAATTGGTCTCATCGCCCGTTGGATCAGAGAAGGGGCTACCAATCGCGATTGTTCGAATGAGACCGAGTGTAACACAACGAACGTAACATACACAACAACGATTGCTCCCATGATGTCTACATGGTGTATTGGGTGCCACACAGGTTATGCTGCAAGTGTCAGCCTTGATCTCACAACGCGAGCAGCCGTCGAGGCTCAGGCCCGCTCGGGAGCCCTGGTTGGAACGGTAACCCATGCCGCAGGATTTGCTAAAATGCCCCCTTCAGGCCCGAAGCTGGATGATTGCTCTGTAGCCAAGATCAAGGCATGGATAGCAGGCGGTTTGAAGTAAACGCATCACATAGCTAAGCTTAACGATTTCATGAACTTGTGTTCATAGAACAATGATTCTCCACGTTTGGCGTCGACTTACCCATGGTCGTATATTTAGGGCAGTAGCGGGCCATTTTTACGGAAAATCAACATGGGTGTTCGTGCATGCGTTATTGGGTAGGTATCTGGGTAGTTCTTCTTTCTTCAACCTGTTTGGCTTTTTTGCCCAAAAACGTACCTGCTCGTACCCATACCTCGACCCCAGACTCTGCACGGTCCGCCAAACCAGTCTTTCCAGATGAGTTTAGTGAGCTAGACGAGTACGAAGAACCACCCGCAAAGTTAGATCCAGCCGTTGCTCGGCGTATGGAGCAGGCTCGCCAGCGGTATCTGCAGGCACTAACTCACATTGAGAATCAAGACACAACAAAGGCAGCAGAAGACTTCGAAGGGGCGATCGCTGTTCTCAACGAACTGGCATCGTATCCCGACCTCGAATCGAATTCAGACTTCACAGACCTTGTTCAAAGTGTTATTGAAGACTACGAAACATACGTGCGTAGCATCGACAACCTTAATCAGAACTCTTCGATCTTCATCTTGCGAGAACGCCTTTTTGAGGCTGTTGATGCCCGCCAGGGTTCCATCGAGCCTATTCCCGTTCCGAAGACTATTACTCCACCGCTAGATCTGCCAGCAACCACAATTCCGCTTACGTACAATGAGCATGTAGACGCCAATATTTCGTTTATGGCTCAGGGTCGCGGAAGAAGATTTATGAAAACATGGATCGAACGCACAGGAAAGTGGTTCGGTCTTTTGCGGCGAATTGCAAAAGAAGAGAAAATGCCGGACGAAATCGTCCATCTGGCAATGATGGAGTCTGCACTCAATCCAAATGCCTTCTCTCGGGCAAAAGCCGTTGGCATGTGGCAGTTCATGAAAGCCACCGGCGAGGAATACAGTCTCTCGGCTGGATACTGGATGGACGAGCGCCGCGATCCTGAAAAAGCCACAAGGGCTGCAATGAGATTTCTGCGCGATCTCTACAACGATCTGGGCGATTGGCACCTTGCTCTTGCAGCATACAACTGTGGGGCTGGTGGCGTACGAAGAGCTATCAGAAAGTCGGGCATTGAGAAGCCGAATTTCTGGCAAATCAGAGAACATCTACCCAAAGAAACACGCGACTACGTTCCACTATACATCGCTACAACCATCATCACTATGAAACGTGATAAGTTTGGTTTTGGTGATGATTCGGTTGACCTGCATTCCCCCTACAGCTATGAATCTGTAAAGATCGACGAGCCAGTCAACCTCTCAACACTGGCAAAATGTGCCATGGTCTCGGTAGACTCGTTGCGTCAACTCAATCCGGAGCTTGTGCGCGACTGTACGCCCCCTAGCGGTGGATACATGCTCAAAGTATACTCAGGTACCGCGAGTGCTTTTCAAAAGAGCTACGCCGCTCTTAACGCAGATGAGAAGAAGGTGTTTGTAAAACACACCGTCGAGCGTGGTGAGACACTCTCAAGTATCGCCAGCGCTTATGGAGCAACAGCAGGAGAGCTTGCAGAGATAAACGGCCTTAGTGGTTATCAGGCGCGCATCAAAGGTGGCATGACTCTGAACGTGCCGGTGCGAAGTGGTCAGGCAACAACAACAACAACAACAAGCACCGCGAGCATAGAGCCAGAGCAGAAAAAGTCCACACCAGCAACACCGGCGGCCTCAAACGGCACAACAAAGACTGAACAAGCTGATGCACCCACAGGTGCAACCGGACGCAAGGAGAAGGTTGCCGCCGTTCATGTTGTATCAAAGGGCGACAATCTGTTTGCTATCGCCACGAAGTATAACATCCGCCTTATTGACCTGCGCAACTGGAATAACATTCCGTACGACAATGACGCAGTGCGTATCGGGGACACACTCATTGTTGGAACCCCTTCCGGTGTGCGTAAAGACCAACAGGATGATATCGAGCGCTTACCAGTAGTTCAGACAAAGAAGCACAAGGTCAAGCGTGGGGAAACACTAGCCAGCATAGCGCGCATGTATGGCACGACAACCAAGCGCTTGGCGAAAATCAACAACCTGCGTGGAAGTAATCCCAAACTCAGCTCTGGACAACGTATCAAGGTAGAGGTAAAGGCGTCATCGGCTACCTCGGGCCAGCGCCAACAGGCTAGCAAGGCCAACCCCAAAAGCTACAAAGTGCGCAAGGGAGACACACTAGCAAAGATTGCCGGAAAGTTCAGGACAACGGTTGCTGCTCTCAAGCGACGTAACCCCTCACTGAAAAGCGACAAAACTCTTCGGGCTGGACAGGTCGTTAAGCTCAATTAGAGAGCTTTTTCAAAGTAATCTGCCCGTATCTTTGCCGCAATGCATGCAATTATTCCTGTAGCTGGCATTGGCACCAGACTTCGTCCGTTTACCCATTCACTGCCGAAAGTGCTCGTGAATGTGGCAGGCAAGCCCATACTAGGACACATCCTCGACTCGCTCGTAGAGCAGGGTATTACCAGTGCAACAATCATCACTGGCTACAAGGGCGAGCTTGTGGAGGAGTTTGTAACAAACAACTACAAGCTGGATGCAACATTTGTGCAGCAAGACGAGATGCTTGGCCTAGGTCATGCGATCTGGACTGCGCGTGAGTCACTCGAAGATGAACCAGTATTGATCATCCTTGGTGATACAGTCTTTGATGTTGATCTCTCCACGCTCAACGCTCGACAATTCTCTTCTCTGGGCGTCAAGCACGTGGATGATCCACGCAGATTTGGAGTTGTGATTGAAGAGGGTGAGTTCGTTACAAGGCTGGTTGAAAAACCTGAGACACTTGTCTCGACTATGGCCATTGTTGGACTCTACTACATCCATCAGCCGCGCAAACTCAGCTCCGCGCTGGAGACGCTGATTACCAACAACATCCGTACAAAGGAAGAGTACCAGCTTACCGATGCACTTCAGTTAATGGTAGATGCAGGTGAGAAGTTCACAACCTTCACTGTAGACGGATGGTACGATTGCGGCAAGCCAGAGACTCTTCTTGCAACCAATCGTTTTCTACTTACCAAGCGCGGCGTGCAGCCCCCTGCCCCTGAAGGCTGTGTGTTTGTGCCTCCCGTGCACGTAGACCCAGCTGCCGTTGTTGCACATTCGGTAATCGGACCCTACGCATCTATTTCAAAAGGTGCCGTTGTTCGAAACAGTATCATTCGTGACAGTATCATTAGCGACAATGCATCGGCGATCGATATCGCACTCGATCAGTCGATTATTGGCGAGAACGCAGAAATAACAGGAAGATTTTCTACCATTAATATTGGCGATGCCTCTATCGTGAGGCTGTCTCAGTAGCACATGAAGTATATTTTTACCTCCGAGTCTGTCTCTGAAGGACACCCAGACAAAGTATGCGATCAAGTATCTGATGCAGTGCTTGATGAAGTTCTTGCCAACGACCCAACCGGACGTGTTGCCTGTGAATGCTTTGCTACAACCGGCATGATCGTCGTTGGTGGCGAGATCACAACATCGCACTACATAGACTTACCCGAGCTCGTGCGTGGAGTAATCCGCGACATCGGTTACGATCGCGGTGAATACCGATTTGAAGCAGATTCATGCTCTGTGATCAATGTTATCAATCGCCAGTCTCCAGACATCGCACAGGGAGTTGATACAGGGGGCGCAGGAGACCAAGGGATGATGTTTGGCTATGCAAACACCGAAACTGCTGAATACATGCCGGCGGCCATCCACTTCTCTCACCAGCTCGTGAAGCGTCTCGCAGATATCCGCAAGACAAATGCCAAACTGATGCCCTACCTGCGTCCAGATGCAAAGGCGCAGGTTTCGGTGGTCTATGGAGACAACGGTGAAGTGGTGAGTGTAGACACCGTTGTTGTCTCTACACAGCACGACCCTATGGAAAACGCGCAATCTCGTATCACCGAAGACGTGATCGAAAACGTTGTTAAGGCCGTTATTCCTGAGCACCTCATTAACGCAGAAACAAAGTTTCACGTTAACCCAACAGGCAAGTTCGAAATCGGTGGTCCGCACGGTGATACGGGGCTAACTGGTCGCAAAATCATCGTTGATACCTACGGCGGAAAAGCACCACACGGCGGCGGAGCATTCTCTGGCAAAGACCCAACGAAAGTAGACCGCTCGGCTGCCTATGCTGCACGCCATCTTGCAAAGAACATCGTTGCAGCTGGCATCGCAAGGGAATGCACAATCCAGCTTGCCTACGCCATTGGTGTGGCACAGCCGGTGTCGATTAACGCTGATCTCCATGGCACATCAGCGGTAAATCCTCGTGAAATCGAGGCGTTTATCATGAAGAATGTAGACCTAACCCCTGCCGGCATCATCACGCGCCTGAATCTGCGCAGACCGATCTACCGCGCATCTGCTGCATACGGACATTTTGGACGTCACGAGTTCCCGTGGGAACATCTGGACCTACGTGAGATGTTTGCTTCTCAATTCGCCTAACCATTTTCACATTTCAGAACGACATGGCTACAACAACAGTTAAGAAATCAAGCACAAATGGCGTTGCCAAGAACGGCGCAGCCAAGAATGGTGTCCACACAAACGGTAAGATGATGAAGCTGCCTGCACGTGTTGCCAAGGGTGGCGTAGGCTATAAGCCACACGCATTTGCCGTTGCCGACATGAGCCTAGTCCCTTGGGGTCGCAAGGAAATCATGCTGGCCGAGGCAGAAATGCCGGGCCTGATGGCTCTGCGTGATGAGTACAAGGGTAAGAAGCCTCTCAAAGGGGCACGCATCGCGGGCTGCCTCCATATGACCATTCAGACCGCAGTTTTGATCGAAACACTCGTTGATCTCGGTGCAGATGTTCAGTGGTCTAGCTGCAATATCTTCTCAACTCAGGACCACGCATCCGCAGCCATTGCAAAAGCTGGCATCCCAGTCTTCGCATGGAAGGGTATGAACGAAGAAGAGTTCGATTGGTGTATCGAACAGACCCTCTTCTTTGGTAAGAACCGCGAGCCCCTGAACATGATTCTTGATGATGGTGGCGACCTAACCAACATGGTACTGGATAAGTACCCTGAGCTTGTTAGCGACATCCGTGGCCTATCTGAAGAGACAACGACTGGCGTGTTGCGCTTGTACGAGCGCATCAAGGCTGGTACGCTGCCATTGCCAGCAATCAACGTAAACGACTCTGTAACAAAGAGCAAGTTTGATAATAAGTATGGCTGCAAAGAGTCTCTCGTAGATGCCATCAGACGTGCTACAGATATCATGCTCGCAGGTAAGGTTGCGGTCGTAGCCGGTTATGGCGATGTAGGTAAGGGCTCAGCAGCGTCGCTGGCCGGAGCAGGCGTGCGTGTAATCGTTACAGAAATCGACCCAATCTGTGCTCTTCAGGCTGCGATGGACGGCTTCGAAGTGAAAAAGATGATCGACGCAGTCAAAGAGGCCGATATCGTTGTTACCGCAACAGGCAACTGCGATATCATCTCCGAGAAGCATTTCAAGGCAATGAAGGACAAGGCAATCGTATGCAACATCGGCCACTTCGACAACGAAATTGACATGGCTTGGTTGAACAAGAATCATGGCAAGAGTAAGGTTGAGATCAAGCCTCAGGTAGACATGTATACGATCGGCAAGAACAGCATTATTGTGCTTGCTGAAGGACGCCTTGTGAATCTTGGTTGCGCTATGGGCCACCCATCGTTTGTGATGTCGAACTCATTCACAAACCAAATACTGGCGCAGATAGAGCTGTGGAAGAATTCGGACAAGTACGAAAACAAGGTCTATGTACTGCCGAAGAAGCTGGATGAAAAGGTAGCTCGCCTACACCTCAAAAAGATCGGTGTTCAATTGGAAGTCCTCAACGACAAGCAAGCCAAGTATATTGGTGTCGAAGTAAAGGGACCATACAAGCCAGAGTACTATCGTTATTGATAGCTCATACATCGCAACAACAAAGGCCCTGCTACTGCAGGGCCTTTTTCATTACGTAGTCATTTAGCCAGAACTGTTTGTACGGGATGTCTACCGTTTCAACCGCTTCGTACCCAAGTCTACGATAGAAGTGTTGAGCAGAATTGAACCGATTGACATTTAGGACCATATGCTCAGCACCGCGTTCCCGAAGGTGGCTCTCTGTCCAATGGAGTAGGTCCGCGCCTGCACCGCTACGTTGTTCCGTAGGGCGCACATACAGTCTGTGCAGCTTGTACACTGATGGGTCTGCTGCATCGCTTGCGAAGTAGGCAAATCCAACCGCTTGATCTCCATCCATTGCTATTACGTACGTACCTTCTTGGCACGAAATCTGGCGTTCTATTGCCTCCGGACTGAGCAGATCGTCGAACATGGTCGCAATCTGCTCCTGGGAGATGATATCCCTGTACGTGGGCTCCCACGTTGCCAAAGCAACATCGTGTATCAGACTTACGTCTGACAGTGTTGCTAGGCGAATATGACGTTTCCCAACTGATTCCACTGAATTACTCTCTCGCGGGAACTATACATCACCTTTGCGCATTTCCTCTGACGTAATTGGGGTTGAGCCTACGGTTCGCCCCTCCAATTAGACCTCGCGTGAGTGCAGACATGCGGGGTCTTTTTGTTTTTAGATGTCCAGATTGCGGACATACTGAGCATTCCGCTCAATAAAGTCGCGTCGTGGTTCTACAGCTTCGCCCATCAGCGTTTCAAACACATGCATTGCTTCTGCTGCGTTTTCGATGCTTACGCGCAAGAGTGTGCGTGTTTCAGGGTTCATCGTCGTTGCCCAAAGTTGCTCTGGATTCATCTCTCCCAGACCCTTAAAGCGGCTGATGACAATGCCGTCTGCAGTAGCCCCCTCCTCCACTGTTGCTTCGGCCTCTTCGGTTGCGGCCTTCTCGGTGGCCTTCGCTGCCTTACGGTCTGCCTTTTCCTTGCGGATACGGCTTATAATCTCATCGCGCTCTGCTTCACTATAGGCATAGTTGTCTTGCTTGCCCTTTTTCAGCTTATAGAGAGGGGGCTGGGCAATGTAGAGACGTCCTTCATTAATGAGCTGCGGCATGTGCTTCCAGAACAGCGTAAGAAGCAGCGTGCGGATGTGCGATCCATCAACGTCGGCATCGGCCATCAGGATAACCTTACCGTAGCGAGCCTTTGCAACATCAAAATCATCTCCGAATCCTGCGCCGATGGCAGTAAAGATTGTGCGCACCTCTTCGTTTTCGAGAACCTTTGTTAGACGTGCCTTGTGCACATTCAGAATCTTACCCTTGAGCGGCAGAATTGCCTGGAAGCGTCTGTCACGTCCTTGCTTAGCAGAACCACCAGCAGAGTCGCCCTCGACAAGAAAGATTTCAGTGTCTTCCGGCGTACGAAGTTGGCAGTCAGCCAGTTTACCTGGGAGCGAGCCACTCTCGAGAGCACCCTTACGACGGATCAGATCTTTTGCCTTACGCGCGGCTGCACGGGCTTCAGCAGACTGTGTAGCTTTTTCAATAATCGTCTTTGCAGCACTTGGCGTGGCATCTAGGTACTTGCTCAGTTCTTCGTTAACGATTGAGCGCACGATGCCTTCGGTTTCGCCATTACCAAGCTTTGTCTTTGTCTGACCTTCAAATTGTGGTTCTGCAACCTTAACAGCAACAATTGCTGTAAGACCCTCACGGAAATCTTCACCCGTGAGATTAATATCTTTCTTCGTCATGTTGTTAGCAGACGCGTACGCATTAAGAGTACGTGTAAGCGCACTGCGGAAGCCCGAGACGTGCGTGCCCCCTTCAACCGTGTTGATGTTGTTCACATATGAGAGCAGTGTTTCACTGTAACCACTGTTGTACTCGAAACAGATTTCAACCACAGTTTCGATGCCCGACTCGTTGGTATACGTACCAGACATGAGGATCGGCTTCGTGATAACAGTTGCATTTGCATCAAGGTGGCGTGCAAAGTCTACCAAGCCACCGCGATAAGCGAAGACATCTTTATTACCATTGCGCTCATCTTGCAACGTTATCGTTACGTCGGGGTTAAGAAACGCCAACTCACGCAAACGCTCGGAAACCTTTTCATAGCGGAATTCCACCGTGCGGAAGATCGTATCGTCCGGCCAAAAGCGAACCGTTGTTCCTGTGCGAGAAGACTTGCCCATCTCCTGAACATGGCCCTGAGGAGCGCCGATCTTGTACTTCTGTTCGTACATCTTACCGTCGCGCTCTACAGTCACGGTTAGGTCCGACGAAAGTGCATTCACACAGCTAACGCCCACGCCGTGAAGTCCACCCGATACCTTGTAGGTGTTCTTGTCGAATTTGCCACCGGCGTGAAGCGTACACATAACCACTTCAAGGGTAGAAACCTTTTTAGCAGGGTGTGGGCCCACGGGAATACCCCGTCCATCATCCTGCACAGAGCACGAGCTATCGCTGTGAAGAGTGATGGTGATGTTCTTACAGTGTCCGGCCAGTGCTTCGTCGATCGAATTGTCGACAACCTCCTGGATAAGGTGGTGCAGACCGCGCTCGCCTACGTCGCCAATGTACATCGCGGGACGCTTACGAACGGCCTCGAGTCCTTCGAGGACCTTAATACTATCCTCGGTATATCCTGGTTGTTGTGGTTTTTCTGACATGCTATTCTCCGTATGGACAACCTTACCGAATGATGATCTCACGAACGAAATCCTGTCCGGCACGTTGATTAAGTGATAATCGTAATTCTTCTCTGCGAAGCATAAACTCGCTTCTCCATGGGGCTTCAGGAACGTGAACCCGAAGCACTCCATGCTCGAATGATCGTATTTGGGTACGTGAGGCCAGCCCCGTACCAACTACTTCTTCCCAGTATGCCGGCAGTCGGGCCTTCAAGATTTCCCCTTCGAGATGCCTGCTCTTGATGAAGCTTTGGAGTAGATCTCTGAGCTGATGCATCAGGCAGCCTCTCTTGTTGAGTATGTGAGCTGGTCGGCAAGAGCCACCGCCCCCTGTTCAACATGAAAGACGGAAACATGGATTGGCGTCTGACGGTCGATGGACTTGCGTGCAATCAGCTCAACAACATCCTTGCCAGATGTCGTGGTTACAAAACACTGCATACCCATGCGGACAATCTCTTCAAGCACGCGAGCGCTGCGCTCTTCATCCAATTCGCTAAACACATCGTCGAGTAAAACTATCGGTCTCTCATTGCAACGTTCTTGCAGCAGCTCGCACTCCGCAATCTTGAGGGCAATCAGAAGTGATTTATGCTGTCCCTGCGACGCTGTTTCGCGCACGAGGCCGCCGTTGATGTGCATTCGTAGATCATCTTTATGCGGACCAAACATCGTTGTTTCACGCGCTATCTCCCGAGAACGTACAAGTCCAGCAAACGTTGCATACTGTTCTGCTATCCATGCAGCATTCATCGTCTCTGCTGCAACATCACTGATTACTGCAGGCTCATATGCAATCGTAACATGCTCTTGCTCCGAACCAATCGATGTGTAAATCGATGCAATACGTGGTGCAAACTCACGTAGGAACTCATATCTGCGCTCTGCAATTTCGGCACTTACGGCGATGTATTGCTGAGTCCAGACATCGAGCTCACCAACAGTGGCTTGACCATTGCCTATCATCTGCAGTACGGCATTACGATGCTTAAGCAGGCGCCGATGCTCAAAAAGGAGTCCTGCAAAATGCTTGCTAGACTGTGCCATAACGCCATTGAGAAAAGCTCTGCGTTCGGCAGGGCCACCGAATGTGATACCCTTGTGATCGGGGCTGAGTGCAACGATGGGCATCTCGCCGATGATGTCACGGGGCGTACACGACGATTGGAGGGAATTCGAAATCTTTTTACGAACACCGTTGCGCACGCCAACAGATACCGAGTACGGCACACCCACATCACGCATTGCGTGAACTGTAGCCGAACATGATGGTTCTCCGTGTTGAATCACTGCCTGATCTGGAACTGGTACAAAACTCTTCGCAATAGCGCAGAAGCTGAGAGCTTCCAATACAGATGTCTTTCCTGATCCGTTACGTCCTGATAGAATATTTACATCAGGCGAGCATTCCATGCCCGTCTTCACATGGTTACGAACATGCTCCAGTGCAACGG
Source organism: Ignavibacteria bacterium (assembly GCA_016873895.1). Classification (GTDB taxonomy): domain Bacteria; phylum Bacteroidota; class Ignavibacteria; order Kapaibacteriales; family Kapaibacteriaceae; genus UBA10438. Next base: position 28,483 of record VGVV01000005.1, on the reverse strand, counting down.
AACGGATGACCACTGACAAGCCCCTTGCGTTAGATCTTCACTGGCATAACCAGCATGAGCAACGAGTCATCACCTGCAGCAGGCGTGATCAGAACAGCTCGAATAGGCGAAGAAAATGTCATTTTCACATTGAGATCTGGATCATCTTCCGTTGTAATGTTCTTGATCGCTTCTTCGAGAAATCGGTAATTAAAGCCAACTTCGAAGGCGCCACTGGTGAACTCGCACGGAATGTTCTCTGTACCCTTGCCTCCTGAATCCTCGTCTTCGGAATGAACAGACATTGAAGAGGCTTCAATGCGGAAACGTACGTGTTTGGTATTCGTGTTGGCAAACAACGACACGCGCTTAATTGCGCTGAGCATTTCGCGCTGGTCTACGATCAGTGTTTTGTCGTTATCCGACGGAATAACATTCTGATACGGAGGATACTTCTCATCAATGATGCGCGTAGTAATCGTCATGGACCCAACACTAAAGCGCGCATGTGTGCGAGAAATTGCCATGTCTACGTTGTTGTCAAGTTTACGCAGAAGGTCTACCGCTCGCGATGGCACAATTGCTTCGAGGCTCTCAGGGAACTGCGCACCATTTGCCTGAACAACAACGCGTGAAAGGCGAAATCCGTCGGTGGCTACAGCTGTAACGTTGTCTTTGTGGAACTGGAAGAACACACCTGTCATGCTAGGGCGGTACTCCTCTGTAGAGACAGCAAAGACCGTCTTATTGGCCATGCGCATCATGTCCTCTTTCCGAATCTGTGCCGTCTGTGCGTCGGGAAAAGGAGGGATTGATGGAAATTCATCAGCATCGAGGGACTTCATCTCGTACGAGCCCGTAGGAGTACGAATGGTAATGATCTGCGTCTTCGGGTTCCCGTCAACTTCAATCGAACCTGATGAACCCAACTCCTTGACAAGGTCGTTGAACTGACGTGCAGGGATCAGTAGGGACCCATCTTTGTCGCCTACGACTGTGATTGCCAACGAAATCGTAATCTCCTGATCAGTAGCCGTGAACGTGAGTTCGCTGCCATCTAACTCAGCGTGGAGATGCTCGAGAACAGGTATTGTGCTTTTCGCTGGTATAGCAGGGAGCACTTTTTGCAATGCTTTTTGCAGGTCGGGTAGGGCTACTGTGAACTTCATGGGTATTCCGAAAGAAATCACGCTGTACGGTGCGAAAATGCTAGTTTTGAAGGGCGAATCTACGAACCACTTGATGAGTCTACAACCATTCGAATGCAAAGAATATTAACACCTTACGGCTACGACAATGCGTTCTTGATGCTCGGCGCAGCTCTAGCCATTGCCTCTGTTGGTTTTGCCCCAATTGCTCCTGTCCTGAAGGCAATTCTCTGGGTACTTGGCGGTGGGCTTTTTTTCTTCACGATATGGTTTTTTCGTGATGCAGAGAGGCCTCTCAACCCCGAAGCGGCCGCAAATTCAGCGTTGGTTGTTGCACCCGCAGACGGACAGGTGGTAAATGTCCTACCCATCGAGCACAATCCAGAGCTTGGGTGCCCGGCTGTTCAGATCAGCATATTCCTTTCGCCGGTAAACCTGCACGTAAACCGGTACCCGGCCGCTGGTACTATTCGCAGGGTAACATACTTCCCGGGCAAGTATCTGATGGCATTTAACCCAAAATCCAGCCATGAGAACGAACGCTCCCAATTCGTTCTCGAAACCGAACATGGAATGATTTCCTATCAGCAGATAACGGGTTTTTTAGCCCGAAGAATCGTGTACGAGACACAAGAGGGCGATGTAGTTAAGGCTGGCGATCGTTTTGGTATGATGAAATTTGGCTCGCGCATGGACGTCGTTGTGCCATCTACGGCCCACGTCTTCATTCGCCCAGGGCAGAAAGTTGTGAGTTCGGCAACAATTCTCGCCGACTTAAAAGGACAGATAAGCTAGCATGCGCGTTACCCGCTCGGTCATCCCCAATCTATTTACGGTCGCAAATCTCTTTTGTGGTTTTGCATCGATAGTAGCTGCCTTTGAAGGGCGCATAAGCCAGGCCATCTGGCTGGTTGTTACGGCAGGGATTTTCGACATGCTCGACGGTGTCGTAGCGCGTATCACCCATAGCACCTCGGAGTTTGGAGTAGAGTTGGATTCCCTCTGCGATGCTGTTTCCTTTGGGGTTGCCCCCTCAGTTCTTCTATACGTCTCGTTTCCGGCTGCGTGGCATCATCATCAGTGGACCCTCGTAGTGGCTGCACTTCCAGCAATTGCTGGAGTGTTGCGGCTGGCCCGCTTTAACGTGCAGCTCACGAGTATGGAAGACAAGCTCTATTTCCGTGGCATGCCGATTCCTGCTGGCGCGCTCACGCTGCTTGCCTATCTGCATAGCTGGCACATCGAGATACCTGGAAGCTATCAGCCGCAAGCACTTGCTGCGATTACAGTATTGATTTCGCTGGCTATGGTCAGCACCATTAAGTACGATAATCTGCCGCGCCCATCGCTACGGTCATTCCGACAGCGTCCAATCATCTTTGTGATTTTTATTGTCGGGATCATTGCTTGTAGTGTAACGTCGCTCAAGGCAATGTTTCCGTTCATGGCACTCTATCTCATTGGTGGTGCACTGCGGCACGCATTTGTCTTTCTGCGTCAGCGCGACGATGACGATGATTCAGTCGAAGAAACAGATCCAGATCCACTATCCATGTAGACTATGAAAACGTATACTGCACACATAGCTGTAACCCTTCGCCGCGCCATTCTCGATGTGCAGGGCAAAGCCATAGAACATGCCTTACACTCACTGCATATGCCGGGCCTTACCAACGTTCGTATTGGCAAGCACATCGAGCTTCACGTGCAAGCACAAGATGAAGAATCAGCCTCGAGCATGATACGAGAAGCCTGCGATAAGCTTCTTACCAATCCAGTCATGGAAGACTACACCTTTACCCTCCATGAAGGAGTTACGGCATGAACATCGGAGTGGTAACATTTCCGGGCTCTAATTGTGATGCCGATGCGCGCTATGCCTCGGCTCTGACCGGCAATACCGTACATGCACTATGGCACAAGGACACAAGCCTGCCCAGCTCGCTCGATGTGATTATTCTGCCAGGGGGCTTTTCCTACGGAGACTATCTGCGTACGGGTGCAATTGCACGCTTTTCTACGATCATGGAAGAAGTGGTGAAGTTTGCCAACGGCGGCGGTTATGTCTTTGGCATCTGTAACGGCTTCCAGATTTTGTGCGAATCAGGTCTACTACCTGGCGCGTTGATCCGCAACGAGAACTTGTCATTTGTGTGCAAAGACGTGCATTTGCGCATTGAGAAAAACGACAGCCCCTTTACCAATGTTGCTCAGGTGGGCAGCGTAGTTCGAATTCCTGTGGCACATGGAGAGGGACGGTTTACTGCGCCAGCAGAGGTTTTAGCCTCGATCGAAGACAATAATCAGGTGCTCTATCGTTACAGCATGCCTGATGGAATAATTACCCCAGAGGCCAACCCAAATGGCAGCTTGAATAATATCGCGGGCATTACAAACATTGCTGGAAATGTGATGGGGCTTATGCCTCATCCCGAGCGAGCCTGCGAGCCATTGCTGGGTTCGTCGGACGGATTGCACGTATTTCATAGTCTTGCACAACAATGCAAGCCTAAATTCGCTTAACTTGCACCACTCAATAATGAAACTCTGGGAGTGTAGACATGCCTAAAGGAATGGAATGGGTTATCATCATTCTTGCTATCGTTCTCCTTTTTGGCGGACGTAAGATTCCTGAACTCATGAAGGGTTTGGGATCGGGCATTCGTGAATTCAAAAAGGCATCAAGCGGTGTCGAAGAGGATGAATCAAAACCTTCTTCGGAACAAAAGAACTAATACAGTTCTATCATGTTTGATGTAGGTTTTTTCGAACTCGTCGTCATCATGCTTGCGATCATTGTGCTCTTCGGCCCAGACCGAATCCCAAAGTTCATGCAACAAGTGGGTCGTGGGGTTAGACAGTTCCGCAAGGCACAAGAGGATCTCACTCAGCAGATACGAGACATATCGGCAGAGGCTGCCATTCAGGATGCTATGCGCGCAGACACAAAGCCTGCACCAATTGTCGTGCGTGCAGCAGAAGCTACAGCCCGCACCACAGCAACACTAGCTGAAGGCAACACCGAACCCATGAGCAGTGCAGGCGAGTTAGACAGCTCGGCTAGAGCAACAGAAGAGGATGCGCCTAGCACCCAATCACACACACCAGAATCATGAGTTATATACAAGATCGCAGTGAGTTTGCTGCTGGCACAACGACTACGCGCAGTGCTGTAGAGTCGTTTATCGAATCGATAGAAACTCATAATGCTCTCAATGCCTTTTTGCACGTGGGCGCAGATACTGCACGCAGTGCAGCAGACGCTGCAGATGAACGTTTTTCTGCAGGTCTTGCACGTCCGCTCGAGGGATTAGTTGTTGCGATCAAAGACAACATTTCGGCAACTGGTATGCCCCTAACATGCGCATCGCGCATGCTAGACGGGTTCGATCCATTATATAATGCAACGGTCGTAGAACGCCTAATCGATGCAGGCGCATTGCTTATAGGTAAAACCAACATGGATGAGTTCGCCATGGGCTCTTCTAACGAGACCTCGGCATTCGGCATCGTCCGCAATTCGTATGATCCAGACAGGGTGCCAGGCGGATCCTCTGGTGGCTCTGCTGTGGCAGTTGCAGCGAAGATGTGCCATGTTTCGTTGGGTTCGGATACGGGTGGATCGATACGCCAACCTGCAGCATTTACTGCTACGTACGGACTCAAGCCAACGTATGGCAGAGTATCGCGATACGGGCTCGTAGCTTTTGCCTCTTCTCTAGACCAAATTGGATTGTTCAGCAATTCAATCGCAGACATGCAGCTTGTCTTCGACACTATCACGGGGTACGACCCCATGGATTCTACTTCTGTGAAAGATGCAAGCCCCCTACCCGTTGTAGAGGCCTCAGCATCGCGGATTGCTGCGCTGCCGTTAACAGAATTGAAGGGGTGTGATCAAGAGATCATTGATGCGTACAGTCGGTACCTAGATGCATTGCGCTTAACGGGAGCTACCGTTGAAGACGTAACGCTTCCCTACAGTGCATTGTGGATTCCAACGTATTTCATTCTCGCCACCGCAGAGGCATCAAGCAACCTTGCAAGATTTGATGGGGTGCGTTACGGGCTGCGATCAGAGAGTTCCGATGGTGATATAACAACGGACTCTCGCTCTCAAGGATTTGGCTCGGAGGTGCAACGTCGCATCATGCTTGGCACCTTTGTGCTTTCAGCTGGATATGGTGAAGCCTATTATACAAAGGCGCAGCAATCGCGCAGACTCATCAGCGATGCATACGCCCGTGTGTTTGAATCCTATGACGCATTTGCCCTGCCTACAACACCAACTACAGCATTCCGCCATGGCCAGGTGAAAGACCCGGTAAGTATGTGGCTAAGCGACTACTTTACGGTATCAGCAAACATCGCCGGCATTCCGGCATTGAGCATTCCATTTGGAACAGATAGTAAGGGGCTCCCCATTGGCATGCAATTGCAGGGCACGATGTTTGGCGATGAGCGCATCATGCACATCGCCTCTATGCTGGCATCCAGCTAGATTCTTTACTTGTGATTGTTATCGGCACGTGAATCCTGTCGGAGATGCTCATTTTCACAGGACACGTGGTAACGGCGTTCTGCACGATTGTTAGGTCCTTTTCCGACAGCTCAAGTGGGATGTGAATATCTACCACGAGGCGTCCAACGCGACGGATCGGGTCGGCGACCATTTCTTTTTGCACCTTCATCGTTGTTCCTGTTGCATCCCAACCACCACGTTCGGCCACAAGCCCGATGTAGGTCATCATGCACGTGCCCAGCGCGGTTGCTAACAGATCAGTTGGTGAGTAACTCTCACCTTTACCATGGTTATCCACAGGTGCATCTGTGATTAGCCCCGTACCAGACGGACCATGTGAAGCAGAACACCGAAGAGTCCCGTCGTATGTAATTGCAATTTCAACCATGGAAACTACTCCCGTGTCTTTGAACTTCCGTAGATTCGCGCTCTCGAATTTATAGGAAAACATCTAATGAGCGTATTAGTAAACAAAGACTCCAAGATTGTGGTACAAGGTATCACGGGCGGAGAAGGTACATTTCACACGTCCCAGATGCTTGCATACGGAACGAATGTTGTTGCTGGTGTAACACCGGGCAAAGGCGGCAGCCTTTATTCTGGTAAGGGCGGCGATACATTTACCCGTCCAGTGCCTGTGTTTAACACTCTTGCAGAAGCCCGCGAAGCAACGGGCTGCGACGTCTCAATCATCTTCGTACCAGCGCCAATGGCAGCTGATGCGATACTTGAGTCGATCACGTCTGGTATGGACGTTGTAGTCTGCATTACGGAAGGCATTCCGGTAAAGGACATGATCCCAGTGCAGGCGGCACTGAGAAACTCAAATACGCGACTTATCGGTCCAAACTGTCCGGGTATCATCACGCCTGGTGAATGTAAGATTGGCATCATGCCAGGGTTCATTTTCACGCCAGGCGGACCAGTTGGTCTTGTCTCACGCTCTGGAACCCTGACCTACGAGGCTGTGCGCCAACTTTCAGATGTAGGGCTGGGGCAAACAACCTGTATCGGCATCGGCGGCGATCCAATCATTGGAACGCGATTCATTGATGCGATCAAGCTCTTTAATGAGGACCCAGAAACAAAAGCAATCGTGATGATCGGTGAAATCGGTGGCAATGCAGAGGAAGAAGCGGCCGAGTACATCAAGAAGCACGTCTCGAAGCCAGTCGTAAGCTTTATTGCTGGCCAGACAGCGCCTCCAGGACGCCGGATGGGCCATGCAGGTGCTATCGTGTCAGGGGGCAAGGGTACAGCAGCAGATAAGATGGCAACCCTCAAAGCATGCGGCATACATGTGGTAGAATCACCGGCAACAATCGGAATCACGATGAAGAAGGTTCTGGACGCACACAAACCAGCAGCCAAAAAGACAACCAAAAAGTAATGTACGGGCACGCTCCATCGTGCCCGCCTTTAAAAACAGGAGAAGACTCATGGAACGTACACTGTGCATCATTAAGCCAGACGCAGTACGACTCAATAACATCGGCAACATCGTTGCTATGATTCAAGCAGCGGGCTTTCGCATTCTTGGAATGAAGCTTACGATGATCTCCCCAGAGGTTGCTGGTGAGTTCTACTCAGTCCACAAGGAACGTCCGTTCTATGGCGAGCTCGTGAACTTTATGTCTAGTGGTGCGATTGTGCCGATTGCTCTTGAAAAAGAAAATGCAATCGCAGACTGGCGCACCTTGATCGGAGCTACAGACCCTGCTGAAGCTGCCGAAGGCACCATTCGCAAGAAGTATGCAACAAGCAAAGGTGAAAATGCTGTGCACGGATCAGACAGTGTTGAGAATGGCCTGCGCGAAGTGGCATTCTTCTTTGCCGAAAGCGAGTTGATCAACAACGGATAAGACACGATTACCGTTGGTATCACGTCGAAGTAGATCACGAGTGCGGACTTTCGCCCTCGTGGTGTTTCTGACTGATTTGTGGTAGTTTCACGCGATGAATTCTATGCGCAGCCTCCCTCTAGCACTTGCTATAGCGTCTACCGTCTGTCTTTTTTCGGCAACCAGCCAAGCTCAGCAGTCGGGGGCACCGCCGGGACGCGAATACAAGCTACAGACCCTCTATCGCGCGAGCATTGCACAGAGCTATGAGTTTGTTGAGCAAACTTCGGTCGAGCGGATCTACCGAGACTCAACCAGGGCTACATATACCCGCACAGCTACCTATTCCATGACTGTTAGGTGCATTGAAGCTCTAGATGGCGTATCAAAAGTAGTAGTGAACTTGGATTCTCTACGATACAAGTTCACATCTGGTGGGAAAGAGATCGATTACGACTCTCAAGAGGATATCACACCAAAGAACTTTGCCGATTTGAACAACTATATCGGCCCCCTCAATCGGTCGTTTGAGTTAATCTATTCCCCCTACGGCGAGGTTACAAACATTAGTGGCGACCAAATTGACTTCTGGCGTGATTATCTCGAGCAAAATGCTGCAGAACTCGACACTGTGCTCTACACCATCTGGACGCAATCACTGTCACGCGAAAACCTTCTACAGGTTGGCGATCTGCAGAAGCGTATCGTACCCGGTCTGCGTAAAGCCGTGGATTCTACGTGGAAACACCAGCTGGCACTTCGCATAGACGGCACCAAGTACACGGGAAACGTGCGCTCGCGACTAGCCTCGTATGAAGGGGGCTTGTACCACATTATCACACAAGACACACTAAAGGCCGCACCCGATCAGATGGTGCACACCTATAATGTTCCCGAACTCGCTAAAGTTGTTGATGGTACGATCACACTGAACAACACCTTGCTTTTGTCGACCGCTGGTACCGTGAACGAGTTTACTTCAGTGATTTCAGGGATTACTTCCCTTGTAGCTGGCCGCGAGCCATTTACGCAGAAGACAACATCAACCTTGCAGTGGAAACTGCTTGGGCAGTATCAATGGTAGACCACGTGCACAATGCTTGAATCGTGAGTAGACATACGTGTATGTTTGCATAAATGCCAAAACAGAAAGTCGATCTTTTCAAGGTTTTCCAACCAAGTGATGCCGTAGCATTTATCGCTATTGGGATTGGTTTGGTCATCGCCGTGATAGCACCGGGCGACAACTTGGCAGTACGTCTAATTGGTATTTGCATTGCCATTCTTGGTGGTGTAGCATTATTCATGATGGTTTCGCCACGTCTAACAGACCTGCAAATCATTACACCGATACGTCCATCAGCAACGCCGGATTTATCGTCGCGCACAACACAAGACGCAACAAAGAAGTCGCAGACCTTCGACCCCGACGCATATCGCGAGTCGTTTGGTCAGGCCGAAGCTGAAGAAGCCACCTTTGTAGACGAACGTCAAACTACGCTCTTCGAAGATCAGTCAACACCAACAGTACAAGCGCCAATTCTTGGAGTAGACCTAACTGTGGATACGGAGACAAGTGTTCGCATCGTTGGTGTAAAGCAGCCCAACCCAAGCACTATTGAGCCCCCTAAACTCATCAGTGAGATGCGCCAGGCAGCTCGTGCCGCCATCATCGATGTCCCCATAAACGAAGAGATACAACTTTCTGAAGATGTTATCATTCGTCCGCTGCACACTCCAGCGGCTGGTGTAGAGCAACCGGATGAAGAAGTCACATCACTTGATGCAGAAAATGACAGTGCGCCCATCTTCGTTAGCGATGATGAAACCGTTACGATCATCGATGCGCCTTCAAGCGATTCGGTGCAAATGGTGTTTGTAGATCCTGATGTTGCTGATGATGCAGATCTAACGTCGGAGGTTCTCGAGATCGCTGATCAACAAGTTGATGAGGTGGTGTTCTATAATGATCCTGCACCGTTAGCATCAGCCGAGCAAGATATAGTTGCTGCCTCCAGCCCCGTTGTTCGAGAAACATCGCGCAGATCTCCCGTGGTGTCTTTGTCAACCTTTGTGAATGAGGCAGACGATGAAGACATGTCTTCCCAGGAGCCTCGCAGAGAGTTCGACTACCTACTCAACAGAGTACTGATGGTTATCCGCTCTGCAACCAATGCTCGCACAGCAGCATTTCTCTGGGTTAATCATGAGCGCCAGCAGCTGGTTGTTGAAGCAAAAATCACCGAAGCAGAAGCTGAGTTTACTTCGCAGCGTAAGATTTCAATGGGGCACGATGCCCTTAGCCAGATTGCTCGTGAAGGACGTCCGGAAATTATCACGCAAATCAGCCCAACTGCAGAACTTGAGTTGCTGCCATACTATGAGCGCACCGCTAGCACAGTGTCCTTCATCGGCGTACCTGTGTATTATGGAGGCAATGTTGTTGGTATTCTTTTTGCGGACTCATTAGTAGAGGACGCCTATTCCGACATTACGGTTGGCTTCTTTGGTCAGTTCACAAAGCTTATTTCGGGCCTTGTATCCTCCTACACATCCAAATACGACCTGCTCCATGCCAATACAACCCTAGAGGCTCTGCGTCATTTCCGTAACGCCCTAGGTTCTGGCACACCAACATTACAGCAGGTTATCAAGGCAATGTTCGGTACGCTGATCCAATACATGGACATAAGCCGCATTGGCGTAGTAAGTTTTGATGGACAGCAACGTTCATGGACGCTTACTGACGCCAGATCCGCGATGGAAGACGGTTACAGGGGGCATGTTGGGGTTGCTGTTGATTTATCTCGCTCTCTTGTAGGGCAAACGATTCAGTCTGCAACAACTGTTGCAAAGACAGACGATGGGTCATCTGTTAGAGTGTTCGACAGCGAACCACCCCTCGATGGTGGGCAGTTTGTTGCTGTGCCGCTTGCAACATCCACAGAGTCGTTTGGCGCCTTGTTTATGGAGAATCTCGAGTCGAGCCTTTCACAACAAGACATTGCTTTAGCTGAGGCTCTTGGCGAACACATCGGATCGGTGTTCGAACAGATTCACCGTGCGACCACGCTCGAGCATTCTGCCCTGTTGGATTCTGCCACGGGTGTTCTCAATGCTCAGGGTTTTGACATGCGAATTCGTGAAGAGTTTGCACGTGCAGTAGACTACAACATCCCGCTAACATTGTGCACCATCGAGCTTGATGCATCACGTGCATCGAATGAGCAACGTGAGCATGCCGTGCTGCACGTTCTAAAATTGGTCAAGAACCAGTTGCGCGAATATGATGTCGTTGCTCACGTAGACGAATATCAGCTGGCACTTGGACTGGTTGGGTATAAGTTACAGGAGGCCCAGAACTGGACAGAGACAATGCGTCGCGAAGTTGCGAGCTCGCCTGTTGATGTTCATGGAAAGCGTCTGTCCTTTACTGTCTCAGTTGGCATCGCACAGGCAGAGCCTCGTGATGCATGGGATGATGTTATAGCGCACTCGCAGGCAGCGCTCGCCATTAGCAAGAAAGTTGGGAACAAGGTTACGGTGTTTGCGTAGTAAAGCGCACTGTAACAGGGCAATGGTCGCTTACTGCACTTGCTTGTTGATCAGGTAAAAAGCTACGTGTATCGTCAACACGTTCACTATAGACTACCATTCGATCGCGCATTGTCCGCGATACAACAACGTGGTCGATGACATACCAGTTAGGGTTCTTGCAGCTTTTGAGCGAACCTGTCAAGAACGACATTTCTGTGCTGTTGATAAGCGATGTTAGTGTAGCCTGATCTCCACGACGGCCGGTAAAGTCATTAAAGTCACCAACGATTACGACATCCTTCTCTGGGGTAGACCTAACAACAGAGTCGCTCCATGATCGTAGCATGGCAACCTGCTTGCCCCTTACAATCCGTGATTCTTCGCGAAGCTCGTCTGTGCTGTCCATACGCGAAGTGCTCTTTAGGTGCACGACCATCATCGTCCAGTCAACGTCGCCCTTTTTACACGAAACCACATAGCCAGGACGCATGCGATTGCGTCCAAGGGTAAGGGGCTCGTATGGTCCAACGGCCGTAACGGCAACAGAGCTGCTTCGATATACCACACCAACATTTTGCGGAATTCCCGCATTGTAGACTATGCCTGTGTAATCAGTAATATACTTCAGCACTCTGTCTAGTGCCTGCTGGCTTTCAATTTCTTGCACGCCTAGAACATCAGCACCCGTGCGCTCTATCACATCGGCAATCCGACGATATTCGTCTTCTGTACGCGGCTTCAGGTCATCTTGGCCATCACCTAACCACTCGATGTTAAAGGTGCCAATGGTAACCTGACTTGGGTCTGCAACGCGCGCAGACTGACACCCAAGTAGCAGTGCGACACTTCCTAACGCCACCGTGAGTATCAGCTTATTAGTGTTCATTTACTTTCCAGTTAGAAATGCCTTGGCTACATACCCTGCTACTTGCGGATTCTCTTTGAGCCGGCGGGTTGAGTACCCGTACCAATCTTCACCAAATGGAACGTAGATGCGGACTTGATGTCCAGACCTCAACAGTGCGTCTCTGCGGTCTTCACGCACACCTAAAAGCATCTGAAACTCAACGTTTGCTCCATCCGGTCTGCTTCGCGCAACTTGCTTTTCTGCATCTACGATCAACTGCTCATCATGTGTTGCAATGTGTGCACGAGCCTCAGATGAAAGCAGAATGCCCAGTAGATGTTTGTAGTTCGCACGGATCTCATCTGGATCCTTATACGCAACGTCTTCGCTCTCTACGTAGATCCCTTTGCACAGTCGCACGGATGGAGCATAGTCCAAAAGCATGTTGATGTCTTGTTCAGACCTCTTTAGATACGCTTGGATTACCACACCGACGTTGTCGTAGCCGCTGGCCCGCAGACGCTTATAGAAGTTTAGTGTGACGTCGGTATATGGGGTGTTTTCCATATCCATCCGCACGAAGATGCCTTTGTCTCGGGCCTTCTGTACCAATGACGTAAGATTGTCATACGCAAAGTCTTGGTCTACATCCAGACCAAGCGACGTAGGCTTAACCGATAGATAGGATGCGAGTTTGTGTTGGTCTATAGCATCAATAGCAGCAGATTGAGCAGCAGTTTCAGACACTGCACGCTCGCGTGTAGTAACGAACTCACCCAAAACATCGATGGTAGAGCAAGCCCCCTTGCTCATGAGTTGCTGAGTTACACGCACTGCATCTTGGAGTGCGTCGCCAGCGATATAGCGCTGCGCTATAACTTTTACGATGCTCTTTGGTATCGCCGGTAGTGTTGCCACTACCAGCTTATTGAATAGACTCACGTTTGTACCCGATTAACGAACAATCATCAACGGCGCAGATATCTGAGCATTGTCTTCTCGGACAACGAGACGATAACTGCCACCCGACATGTCCGACAACGGAAGTTCAATTGTGTGGGTTCCTGCAAGAACTCGCTGATCTGCACGCAAGACTACTTCGCGACCATCCATCGAAACCAGCATAACTGTAGCAACAAATTCTTTGTCGCTCGCAAGGCTGACACGAACGGAAGTAGAGGCCGGATTGGGCGTCAGCATCGTGATAGCAAAAGGTGTTTCACCTGCCAATTCATCAACAGAAACAGGAGAAGCACACGAGTCTACACTGATGTCTGACTTTGTGTCGAGTACTTCTTCGGATGTAGCATCAATCACACGAACTTTGATCTTTGTGCCAACAACAAGACCGTTCATATTCACGTTACGGCTGAATACTTGCCATACTATTGGATCAATGGTAGACTGCTGTGTAGCTGTGCGCCAGTTAGCGCCATTGTCTGTTGTATACTGGATCTTGATTCCTAGAATGTAGTCAGAGCTCCAGCGATACTGATTTGGCTGATTCTTACAGATCTTGCCACCACTAACAGGGATCTCGAGAGCAAAGCGGCGCTGCCCAATAGCAAAGAGTCCACTTGTAGACGGTACACTGGGGCTTGAAATAGCTGTTGCGCGGATGCGCGCCTGCTCTGTGTTGGTTGAAGGTACTGTCCAGGCCAATGTGTTTCCTGTGGCAGATGCTGAGATTGTCTCGAATGTTGTACCGCCGTCTGCAGAGAATTCGAGCTTCACATTGCCAACACCAGCAGCCTTTGTCCACTTAATTGTGTAGGTAGATCCGGCTCCAATGCGCTCGCCACCCTTTGGTGCATCGAGCACAACGGGAACACTCATCTTGTACTTAGCAAGCGACGTATCGTTCACGTTAGGATTGGAGGCGTCTTCAATGCGAACCCAGAATTCTGATACTGGGAGCGCTGGAACATTCCATGTGTAGAGCTGGTCTGCCGCATTCACGTTGGTTGCGATCGACGTCCACGGACCCGACACGGTCTGACCCCAAGCGATGTTGATAGAACTTACTCGAGCCGACGCCCAGCGAATAGACATTTTTTCGTTTGGCTGATAGGAGTCCGTTCCACGTGGTTCTGTTAGCGACACCAATGGTCTAGTTGCTGCAGGTACACACGGAGCAGCCTTGATCCACGTACGCATACGCTCGCTTACACGGCTACCAAAGGTAAGGGGCGTGCGGCTTCCGTTTGCCAAGTGGCAGTAACTCATGATTGTGCCAGGAACCACTTTCTTCATGGCAGGATCGCTAAAGCATCCATCGGTCTGGTCGATTGCATAGGACAGCTGGCATGTATCTACCGGTGGATTCCAGAAGCAGTTGTGTGTATGCGGCGAACCGATGTTGTGTCCCATTTCATGCGAAGCAACAAATACATCCCAAACGAATGCATTCGATTTGTTAGGATCACCGGGAACATCTGCAGCATTGAGATATACCGTGCTTACTCCGTATCCACCCCTGTCCTTTTTATTGCACAGCTGGTCGAGGAATGCAATACCGCCAACGAAGGAGCCCCCTGCCGGACGAATAAGTGCATACAGGTGGGCCACAACACGGTCTACATTATTCATTCGGCGAGACCAATCACTGGAGAATTCCCGTAGCAGCTCGCCTGGCTGGCGGCCGTCGTAGAAATATCCAGAGGGTTCATCCTGAGTATACTTTTCGAAGTACCCCATGTATAGATTCACGTTGAGCTCTTGCGCGTATACTTGAGCCATCGCTGCCACCACCTTGATAAAATACTGCACCACCTCTTCGTCTGTTTCACCGCGGCGTTTCATAACGCTGTCGATGTCTTCACGGAGCACGACGGCAATCTTAAACTCACGCAGATCTTCTGCTTGCGTTCCCTCTACACCTTTTACAGCTGCAGGCATGCTCATTTTGCGAGCCATGTCATCTGGATTGATCTGCATAGACTCACTGCCGCAAACGAAGCGTGTTAGCGGATCTACGCCAAACATCGTTGCTTCCTCACCAATCAGGTGTGGTGTTGAGCCAATGGAACGTGCAACCGAAAAGTCTCGTCCGATCACTGTGCGCTGTCCATTCGACTGCTGCACAAACCCTGTAATGTTTCCATCGCTATAGTGCACAGACACCATCGAGTTTGGATCGCCCTCGACCTTTCCCCAGTATGATACCACGGGCCTAACCTTCATGCGCACTTTACCGTCCTTGGTATGCGTATAGAACTCCGTGTTGGCATCCACTACCGGACGCGCCAATGTGAGCTTAAGATTTCCTTCCTGGTTGCCCGGTAGAGGAAAGTTCTTGAGCTCCACTTCTCGGTTCTGCTGTTCGAACACGCTCTTTGCAGTAGCATGCGAGAGCAGCGTTGTACGCAGGAAGCCTGTTTGTTGAGCAGTCTCCTGTTTGCCGGCTGCTTCGTAGGGTACGAAGAGCGTGCGCGTATCGATCGACACTTGGGCAACGACGGATACTGCAAAGAGGGCTACGAAGGCAAACGTGGCCAATTTCCGGAGTGTGGTGTAGATCATACAGATACTCGTGTAAAAACGATGACAAAAACGCTCTCAAAGATACGTAACAGCCGGCTCGGTACGGGTCGGGAAAAGCACTCACGATACGTTCGCGAGCAGTGCAACGATCTCCTCATGTATCTCCTCCCGCTGGCGATGTCCGTCGATCACCACAAAGCGTTTGGGGTCCATACGAGCTATCTCTACGTACCCTTGGCGTACACGCTCAAAGAAATCTCTTCCTGAGCGTTCCATACGGTCTGGCTCGGCCGAGCCGGGCGTAAACTGCATGCGCTGCTGGGCCTGCTCATAGGCCACGTCGATGAAGAACGTTACATGGGGCATAACACCGCGAGTGGCGATATTGTTGCAGCTACGAACATCTTCCATATTCAGCTGCCGTCCATACCCCTGATAGGCAGTTGTGCTGTCAACGTATCGGTCGCATAAAATAACCTTGCCCTCGCGCAGGGCAGGCTCGATGATCATTTCTACGAGCTGCGTGCGTGCAGAGCTAAACAATAGCAGTTCTGCCGTCGAGGTGATGGTCTGCTTGTTACTGAGCAGAATCTCTCGAATAGACTCAGAGAGCAGTGTTGCACCAGGCTCACGAATGGTAACAACCTCGCGACCTTCTGCTTCGAGCACGTCACGCAGCATCGATAGCTGAGTGCTCTTACCTGAACCGTCGATCCCTTCGAACGAAATAAACACGCTGTACTTCCCTAATTAGCAGAACTAATAAGCACAACACATTCTCCCTTCACACCCGATCGTTTCTCAACGATCGAGCGCACGTGTTGTATGGTGCCACGAAGATATTCCTCATGCACCTTTGATAGCTCACGAGCAATCACCACTTCTCTCTCCGGACCACCTATCTGCTCGATGTCAGATAACAAATCTGCTAAGCGATACGGCGACTCATAGAGAATAACGGTGCTATGAGGCACCGACATCAGTGATTCCAACGCCGATGCCCGCCCCTTTTTATGGGGCAAGAAACCTCCAAAGAGTAATCTATCCGTAGGCAGCCCTGAAGCTGCTGCTGCAGTTACCATAGCCGAAGCACCTGGAAGCGCCACCACGGAGAGCCCCTCCTCCACACATGCCCGCACGGCACGATATCCTGGATCGCTGATGCCCGGCATTCCAGCGTCTGAGACCAGCGCTACCCGCTGTCCGGCGCGAAGCCTACGTACGATTTCGTCTGCACGCTCGCGCTCATTGTGCTCATGATAGCTCAGCAGGATCTTCTTCGGCACATCATACTTTTTGAGCAAGGGGCTTGTGTGACGTGTATCCTCACACACAATAACATCTACCTCACGCAGCGTCTTGACTGCCCGAAGGGTCATATCCTCTAGATTACCGATCGGTGTTGGCACGAGAAATAATGTTCCGGGTGTAGTTGCAACACCGAACTCTTGTCTGGGTTGTTGCACGCCGGCTCGCTGGCGATCGAAGAACTCACTGAGTATGCGCGAACACTCATCTTCGAGTACTCCCGTCCGAACGATCACGTTATGATTTAAGCGTGGGTCGTCTACAAGCTCGAATACGCTTCTGCATGCCCCCGTCTTGGCGTCCGAGGCCCCATAGACCAGATTTGGTATGCGCGCAAGCACGATAGCACCAGCACACATAGTGCAGGGTTCAAGTGTAACGTAGAGCGTGCATTCGGTGAGGAACTTCTCCCCTATTGAGCGGACAGCATCTTCGATGGCTACAACTTCGGCGTGCCGCGTGGGATCTCCCAGACGCTGAATCCGATTGGCACCGCGTCCGATCACGTCGTCGCCACGGACAATAACACAACCCACCGGAACATCTCCACTATCTGCTGCCTCTGCTGCCAAGGCAAGTGCCTCGCGCATGAAGGTTTCATGCCGACGCGCAATCTCGGACATACCTATTTGCCCTGTTGCGCAGCTTCGTAAAGCTGAGTGTTTCCAGGGTCGAGAAATCGTAAATCACCCCAGAGTCCGGGACTCTTTACGCCTTTGAACATACCAGCAATCTCCATTGCCTTGGCATCGAAGAATACCTGCATCAATACGCTGCGACTCGATAGCTTGTTCTTCTTGTAATCCGAAAGATCACGTATCACCACTTCGAGATCTGCCAGCCCCTTGACCTTATCTGTGTCATAGGTATCCATTGCATCATGGTAATCGTAGATCAGTCTGCGAAGGGGCTGGAATCGCATATCCATAAGCTCGGTAATAAGCGACATGCGCGTTAGCTGACCAGGCTGATACACCGTGCTAAACTGCCCGACACCTTGAGCATTCCCATTCTGTGCAATCTGCTGTGCAATCTTATAGGCCTCGGTTCCTGCAAGATCCTCGTAGGTGTCCATGTCGAGTCCTATTGCTACAAGCATGTAATAGTCGAGAACACTTGTGAAGGCATCATACCGAAGCGGCTGATAGACAAGCGTTGGGGAAAACGACCATTCGAATGACCAGTCTTGGTCGAAGATGCGGAGCAAACCAGAACCCGTTCCAACAGCATTATTCACAAGGCGCTTACTTACCACAGAGAGGCGTCCGCTTACACGGTTCCCGTTTCGTGCATTGACGTAGATCGTAACATCAACAGGGATTCTCTCTCCATCCCAATCACGGTTGAGATAACGGTTGCTGTTAAGATAATTCTCAACGTCGCGAGCCATCGTCATCATGTCCTGACGTTGGTCTTGCGTAAGCGTCTGCATGTTCACGTTTACCGTAGCCTGCAATTCTTGTGCAGAAACTGTCACGTTCTGCATGGCTGCAAGCACTATGATCAAGAATAGGAACATTCTCATGGTCATAATCAAGTCTCTCCTTCAGCGTATAAAGACGAATCTACGCACCATTGTCGTGTTCATTGCAGTGATCATCAAAGTCTTGGCCACTGCAAGCAGCCAGCCAACACTATGCAGTTTTGCAACGCTCGCAGAAACGGATACTCGAAGTGCGCCGATGGGCCCTATACGCCCGGAATACGCTCTTGACGTGATGCCCGCCCCGTATGGTCATGCAGAGCTCACCACGGCCCAAATGGCCGTTGGTTTCCCACAGTATAGTGCCTCACTACATCTGGGTGCTCAGGGTGCCCCGGGAATGCTCAAGACACGTGTAAGCGCGCTCAAGACATGGACGCCACGCCAGGGTTATCGATTTGCTGCCATTACCCATGGACATTGGGACTGTATTGATTTCTTTCCGGACCAATGGTCGGTAGCCGCTGACCTCGCAGCTGAATTCCACATTGCAGAATGGCGCATTACTGCCGGCCTGTTTGACGGCGTTGCGCTTGGACGCCGGCCCTCAACGCAGATGCTGTTCGGGTTGAGCATGATCATGCAACAGGCATCTGTGCACTTCGAAATTGCATCTGTGTGGCACGACATGCCACGATTCGCATTCTCTTCTGCATTCAGCATCCAAGACTCTATTGCAGTTCTAGCCAGCATCCAGACAAGCCCCCTCGGACTCGATGTTGCTATGCGGCTACCAGCAACAGATACCTTTCACCTCGTCCTTGGGCTGCGCTACCGCGAGCGCCTTGGGATTCAACCTCGGATTTCCGTATGCTGGCCCTGGCCCTTGCAGTAGTTCTCACTGCAAGCGATTCCCTTGGTATTCCTCTGGAGATCGATGTGGACACCATCGATCTTGTTGCAGATGTTGATGGCCTAGATTGGCTTTCACCCAACCATGCGGCTCTGCGGATAACGTCTGTTCAACGAGATACGATGATGCACGGTCTTAGCCACCGCATAGACGTATCGTTAAACAAGACAACTGCTGGATGTAATACTCAGACACCAAACACGACGCTTGTTCCCACTGGGTATTGGTGCTCAACACAGGCGGATGGTGTTACCTGCAACATTGGAGATATCGGACTCTTTGCTGGCAGCGGTCTGCTGCTTGGAACAGCCTCTGCAGGTATGAGGTCACTGCGCAGCCTTCAGATGCCACAAGACAATAGACTTTTTGTGCGTGCATGGAAAAGCAGGAACAACCTTGATGCACTGCGAGGGGGCGGGTTGTGTGCTGTGTTCGATAGTTCTCGTTCTCAGGTGGGCATCTTTGCTGGCAGATCATTGAGAGACTCGTCCAGTATCTATGGGGCAATGGCGGCGTTGCGTCTCGGTACCTTCACAGTTGGCGGCAATCTCATTGGTGGCGCAGCAATTCATGAATCTGGTTTGAGTTGTTGGTTTCAGATTCGACAACAGGCCTATCGTTGCATTGCCGAATTCGCCGTCATGGGAATGTCTCAACCGGCACTGCAGGTTGTTTACACACGCAGTCTTCCAAGCATGCGATTAGGATCGTGTTTCTGGATCTGTGGTCCAAACTCAAGACTTCTGTACGGCAGCCTGGTGGCTATATCATCTACACCAAAGAATACATGGGGCGCTGTACTTACCTCTGGCCATACTGTTCGTTCACTATTTGGTTGGAATGCCTGGCTATCGGTTGAAGGGTCGTACACAAGAACGTTCGAGACGCCATTTCCAACGTTAGACTACGCGGCTCGCTTTGAAATCAGGCAGACGATCACTTCGCAGCTGCATGCGACGTGGAGAATATCGTCCTCTCGAGACGATGATGGAATCACCATTGATGGAATCAGAACGCAACAGCCCTACTTTCGGATAGGTCTGCAGTCGAATATTGAGCGCATTGTAAGCACAACCCTGCGTTGGCGCTTGAATACCGATGTGCGATGGCTATGGGCTACTGCGCCAGTATCTGGCTCTGCAACCTTGAGGTGCGAGGCAATATGGAAACCACATGCTGGACTTACACTACGAGCATGTGCATCTCACTTCTCTTCTCCAAACTACCGTATTGCCTCGCGCACCATAGACTACGTATCACCATCGTTGCTACGCATGGTTGTGTTCAATGGCAACGGCATGCGCTTTAGTGTTGGCGCCTCATGGAGTCCACTATCGCAACTCCAGATATCAGCGCTTGGAACAGCAACCTACATGCAGGGATCACGCATATTCCGACCCGAACTCTGGCTTGCTGTTACAACCCAGGTTTCACAAGCACCCGATAGGCATCTACTTCGAGAAGAAAGTGTGTGGCAATCGGAAGAGACATCGGATTATCATACGCAAGACGTTCAGGATGCCACTGAACAGCAAACAGGAATGGCTTTCCTCCAAGCGATGCATCGCCCCATTCAAGTGCTTCGATAATACCATCGATAGAATATGCCGAAGGCGTGAACACATCTGCAAGTTGATCGACGCATTGGTGATGAGCTGAGTTAACAGTGCCTTCAAACACACCAACGTAATGACGAAGGATCGTGCCGGGCTGCATTTCGACCCCATGCATCGAATCTTCGTTGGTTTCTGAGTTTCTGCGATGCTCCGTGGTCGTGCTTTGCTGTGTTGGGATATCAGCTACAAGGGTGCCGCCGTATGCAACGTTCAGGATTTGCATTCCTCTGCAGATACCCAGAACGGGCATGCGTAACTCACGGGAGTGATGAATGAGTGCAAACTCCATTTCGTCACGCACGGCATCAATCTTACATAGCTCACGGTAATCCTCATGCTCATAGCGTACAGGATCCACATCGGCCCCGCCTGTGAGTAGGAGTCCGTCTGCTCTGTGCAGTGCCTGTCGTGCCTCTTCCGCAGTCAATCCTGCAAGTTCGATACACTCGATATCCTTACGGACAGCTTTAAGCCAACTAATGTAGTTGCTTACATCAGTGCCTTCACTCTTGGTTAGTGCGATTTTCATTCTCTATGTCCTGTAGTATTCTCCCCATTACCTCTGGTCCTGCTATCGCCATCTGTATTCGGGCAACATGGATATCGATGTTTTGTAACTCGTTCGACGTATGAGCCATCTGAATCTTTGCTATATCCTTTTCTGTAGTTACAACCACAGCATTATGCCTCAATGCTGCATCACGAATATTCCACAGATCGCGTGTGCGATAACGATGATGATCAGGGTAGGCAAGACGCTCGGCGATTGTATATCCTGCCTGCTCGAGCGCACGACGCATGCGGTCGGGATGAGCAATACCACTTACCATGATCACAGATTTTGATGTTGGCACATCGCATTGTAGCATAACAGTTGTATGGGTAACTATTGTGCTATGCTCACAAAACGAGCGCGTCTTGTCAATGAGTTTTTCATCACTACAAAGCACTATTGTTGCACGATGCAGGCTAGCAAGGGGCTCACGAAGACGTCCAACAGGCAAGAGAGAGCCGTGCAGCGTTGCTTCATCAACAAGCACGATATCTGTTGATCGATGTAATGCCCGATGTTGAAACCCATCATCAACCACAATCACATCGCACGGCAAACATCCTGCGGCATGAGCAGCAGCTTCTACTTTGTCGTTACTTACCACGACTGGCACACCCAGGGTTGTAGCATGCATATAGGCTTCATCGCCTGCACTATCCACACTTGCGAGCATATGCGCCCCACCATGAACAACGAGAAGTCCTCGTGATCGCCGGCGATAGCCACGTAGCACAATCGCAGGACGATATCCATGGTTCTGCAGCATGCGTACGATCATCTGCACAGCTGGGGATTTCCCCGTCCCTCCGGTAGATACATTGCCAACGCTTATAACGGGCACTGTAACACGCACAACAGGCCTCGTGCGATCATTGAATTGTCGGTTGCGCCGATCTATGATCAAGCCATACAGTGTCTGTAAGAGCTTTCTCATCATGATTTCACGAGATCTCGCATGCGTTCATCCATGTACTTGATGTGGGTGTCGAGTTCCTCACGCGTTGCATCGGCCAGTATCACCCAATTATGATCAATTGTCAATTCAATATTCGTAAACGGTAGCGGGAGAATAAATCGATCCCATGACCGCACAAATGTATGAGCGCTCTTGGCATGAATACGAACCAGCACAAGTGGCACATGTGCTCGATGGGCAGCAATAACCGCGCCCGGCTTTGCCTGGTGGGCCGGACCTCGAGGACCATCAGGTGTTAACAGCACAACGCGTGATGATGCTTCTGCCACGAGTTGTTCAAGTGCTTCTTTACCACCCTTAGAGGACGATCCAAGTATCACATCATACCCCCAATCTTTGAGCAGGCGTGAGAGCAACGAGCCATCCTTACTAGAGCTTACGAGTGCCACAGGACGAAGTGCGCGAAACACGAACCATACGGGGAGCATTTCTCCGTGCCAGAATGCAACAATGGATGGTCCTGTTGGCAGGCGCCCCGTTACAGAAAGACGCCATGTGCGTGCAATCATCCGGATCACCAACGATAGCAACCACGCCTTCATCGCCTGCCCAACATGGATACAACAATATTGGCTGCAGCACTGCTAACACCTTTACCTGCAAGCAGGTCTTGAACTTCTTGCATAGCCTGGATCTGAGCCTCTCTGCGGTTATGATTCTCAAGAAGGTCAATCACATCGTGAGCAAGAAGCTCTGCGCGCGCATCATTTTGAATGAACTCCTTTACAACATGGCGCTGCAACAGCAGGTTAGCAAGTGTAACAGATGAGATGTTGGCCAAACGCTTGCTGATGTGATAACTAAGAAATGATGTGCGGTAGAACGTAGAAAACGGTAGGCCCGACAGCGTTGCTTCGAGAGTCGATGTACCTGCCTTGATGAGTCCTGCTGATGCTGTTTTCATTTCACCAAGAGGATCAGTACTTACGCAAGCCCCCTGCTGAACAAGCGGATCGAAGTGCGAGGCATCAATGTTTGCTGATTTTGCCACCACCACCTCATAGTGCGGATGCGAGGTACGAAGTCTCTGAACAACAGTAGTAAGAAGTGGGACGTGATGAGCAATCTCCTGCCTCCTGCTGCCAGGCATCAGTAGTATCCTGTTGGGAAGTCGTTCTGAATGATGTTCACCAAATACTTCCATCAATGGATGACCAACATAATCAGCAGCAATGCCATATTGCTGAAAGAACTCCACTTCGAACGGAAAGACAACAAGCAACCTATCTACAATACGTGCAAGATCTGCAGCTCTGCGCTCGCCCCATGCCCATAACTGTGGTGCGATGTACCATACAATTGGCATATGGGCACTCTTTACACGAGATGCCAAACGCATATTAAACCCAGGATAGTCCACAGGGATGAACATATCTGGCTTGTTCGTTTTGATTACTGATTCACAACGTTTCAGAAGATCAGAAAAGAATCCATAGCGCTTGGCCACTTCATAGAATCCTGTCACGGCAAGATCACGGATATGTGCAAGTGAACGCAGACCTTCCATCTCCATAAGGGGTCCACCGAATCCCTCGAAGATCACATCAGGAATCTGCATGCGAATTGCAGCCATGAGGCGCGCTGCATGAGCATCTCCTGATGGCTCACCAGCGGTAATAAAAATGCGTGGCTGTTTGTACGTATGCGTCATGTGAAATGAATCCGGTGGCACGAATTTCGCTATATTTTCGACGGTCCTGACGAGGTTTTCTCATGACATGAGCCATTTACACATACATCACTGTTGTTGCTGCTGCTGTTTCTATCACAACGGCCGGCGAAGATCCGCGTAGTACGCATTCTGGAGTAACAACTCTTAACTCATCAACTGTGGTAATCGTCGAGCAAGGCGGGTGTAAGGTTCTGAGGTTTGATAAAGCCAAAAACGCTAAGTACTACGACATCGAGTGGTTCAGAAATAACGAGCTCCTTCCAGGAGCCAAGTGCCCTGAGTTACGCATCTAACCAGCTGATGGAGCTTTTGTCGGATCGTATCACGCCAGGTTATCAACGCCTTGTTCGCAGATTACAACCGCACCTGTCTTTATTGAGTGCGACCAGCTAAACAGTCAGGTTGTTTCAAGACCGTTCGTCGTGGCAGATATAGGACTCGACGATATATATCCAAACCCTGTAACAGACAAGGCTACAATCAGCTTTCGACTGCCTAAGACCGTTAAGGTCTGGGTGTACGTCACCGACCTAGTTGGAAACATTGTGGCAACGGTAGTCAACTCAACTCTACCGGCCGGCGTACACACTGTTGAATACGTTGTGCAGGGAGCGACAACATCCTCCAGCATGTACAACGTAGTTCTTGAAGCAACAGGGTACTCAGTCGTTAAGCCGATGCTTGTAGTGAAGTAAGATTAGATACGCTTTGTAAGAAGTACGCGCTCTACCCTGCGAGAGGTAGCTGATACCACTGTGCATTCGTAGCGTTCAAGGATAACGCTATCGCCCGCCGATGGGATACGTCCGGCATAACTGGTTACCATGCCTCCTAGTGTCTCGTAATCATCACTCTCGGGAAGGGGCTCCGGCAGAATCTCATTTGCCTCATCGATACGGATTGATGCATCAAGCTCGATAGCGCCAGACTGTTGATTTGAGTGCAATGGTGCTTCGTCGTCGTATTCATCCTGGATATTACCTACTAACTCTTCGAGAATATCCTCAAGAGTGAGCAATCCAGCAGTGCCACCAAACTCATCGAGTACAACGGCAATATGAACTTTATCACGCTGCATGTCCCGTAGAAGGCGCTTGAGTTTTACATCCTCCTGCACAAAGTATGGGGCATGTAGAATGTCTTGCAAAATGATAAGCTCTCGGTGATGCATCAGCGTAAGCAGATCCTTGGCGTACACGATACCGATAATTGTGTCGATCGATTCAGAATATACCGGCAGTCGCGAATACCCTTCGTTCATTACAACATCTAGAAGCTCGGCAATCGGAAGTGAGCTATCAAGTGCGGTGATTTTAGACCGAGGCACCATAACCTGCTCGGCTATAGTCTCGGTAAACTCAAAGACATTATCAATCAACTCTTGCTCTGATAGTTCGAGTGCCCCCTGCTTCGAACTTTCCGCAATCAGGTAGCGCAACTCATCAGGTGAGTGCACATCATGCTCGCCCCTTGCTTTAATTCCAGCAATTCCCAGCATTGCATTGGACATCCAGTTTAGCAACAGAACCACTGGACGAAACACCACGTAGAATACGCGCATGGGAACGGCTACGGCAAGTGTCACGGCTTCGGACCTGCGAATTGCGTAGGTCTTAGGGGCCTGCTCGCCCACGACAATGTGCAGAACTGTAATGATGCTGAATGCGATGATGATCGACACGGTGTGCAGAATCTCTGGCGCCATGTGAATGTTCATAGCCGTGGCAACCTCAGAAACAATATTCGCCACAACACTCTCGCCAATCCATCCGAGACCAAGTGAAGCTAACGTGATGCCAAGCTGAGATGCGCTTAAGTAGGCATCAAGATGTTCGAGTATGTGCTTCGCAATTCCCGCAAAAAAGTTGCCATCGCGGGCGCGAATCTCGATTTGAGATACACGTACCTTTACAATGGCAAATTCAGCTGCGACAAAAAATCCATTGAGCAGCACGAAGAACAACGTCAGCGCTATATCACCAACCATATATCGAATATAACCTATCGCAGATGTGAATATGTCTGGGAGACGATTCTACGTTCAAGATGATGTGAGAAATACAGCGACAGGAGAGACTCAATCTCTAGCATATCAGCGTCTGCAATTGTATTCCAATGCCCCCTACGTGAGGCATACAGGGCATCATAAGCGTTCTTTGACAGCTGAATACCCACCCCCGCTAGGGCGATACTACCATATGTTACGTCAACTACCACCGATGCATGTTCTGATGGTGGCACGAACTGTATCCCGAATCCCATTACCTCTGCTAGTCTGCAACGCATTGCTACAGTTACACTGTAGGCCAATTGAGCCTCTACAGAGTCCAATACCTCCAGTGCCTTTGCCAACAGTACAAACGTGCCTACATCAGCCTGCTCCTGAGGCTGCGTCCGTACGATAGACTCACACATGAGTAACCCAGCTTGAAGGTGCTCCAGTGTTGACACATTCCTTCGCTTCGTAATAGTCTCTGCTTGTGAAAGCGTATGAAGCTCTTTGTTCTTGCCATGATAGATTGTGCAGCGGCAGTGGGAAAGGGGCTCGAGTGCCGCACCGATGGTAGACTTTGTGGTGCGTGCACCTTTGGCAACAACACTTACCTTGCCAAGCTCACGCGTATAGAGCGTTACGATACGGGATGAATCGCCGTACCTGCGAGAGTGCAACACTATGGATTCTGCAGATATAATCATGGCTCTCAATGAAAAAAGGCCATACCCTAAAGTATGACCTTTTTACAAACTGTGCTCCCCTTATTGACGAAAGTTGCAGCTATCAAGCGATGATTGAGTATTTAATTATCAGGAGGTTGAGGGACTAACCTTCTTTAAAATTGAAGGACTTTAATGGAGGTTAAATACTGTTTTCTGTCTTGATACAAGGAGGCATAACGTTTTGCGGCTTGGCGAAGGTGGCGATTTTCACCACAAATGTTGATGCGGAGAACCAACTTTGATTAACCACAGCCGTGTCTGCGGAGCACTGAACCGCCACTTTTGCCAAACCGCTGTTACCGGATGCCCTTCTGTCTGCCTGATAGTGTGTCGTGTCGGGCTTGCACTAAACTGTCAAGAAAGAATTCTTGGAGAGGTAGTGTCATTTGTCGGTGGGGTGGCGGGTGGCGTATTTTTATTTTTTAGAAGGGTGGAAATAAAAATTGAAGTTTTTGTTTGGGTGGCAAAAAGCACACTCTTTTAGCAGCTTTGGTTTGCGGGTTGGTTGCAGCGGCTGCTAAATGTGTGTGCTTTTCGTGTGGATGCCTTTATCTCCAACCGCCTCCCAACGCTTTATAAATATTCACGGTTGCAATCCGTTGGCGTTTATTTACACTGATTAACTCAAACTGTGTTTGCAATGAATTTTGCTGTGCCAGCAGCACTTCCAAATAATTTGCTTTAGCGGTTTTGTATAGTTCAGTTGATGTTTCAACTGCATTGGTAAGCACTTCGCTTTGTTGCTTTTTCAGTGAATTTATTTCCTGCAACCGCTTAATGTTTGAAAGTTCATTTGCCACTTCTACATAGCCATTCAAAATTGTTTTCTGATAATTATACATTGCCGATAGCTGGTTTGCTTTGGCATTATTGAACTGCATTTTCAACGCATTCATATTTACCAATGGTGCTAAAAGTCCACCGGCAGCAGTGTAACCTACCGAGGTGGGGTTGAAAAAAAACTGCGGGTTGAACGACTGAAACCCAAGGCCTCCAGCAATGTTGATGTTCGGGAAAAACGCTGCTTTTGCAGATTTCAAATCAAACTTACTTGCCTGCACCTGAAATTCAGCTTCCCGAATGTCGGGACGAAAGGAAAGAAGTTGAGAAGGAATGCCTGATGAAATTTGTTGCGGAACTTCCTGAAACAAAATTTCTTTTTTCCTTTCAATGGTTTGAGGATAATGCCCCAAAAGAAAATTGATTTTATTTTCTGTTTCGGTAATTCGTTGCAATGTTTCTTTCTCTAACGCTTGCGAATTGAGGAGTTGTGCTTGAAACTGCTGCACCGCCAATTCATTTGTTCTGCCTGTTTCTTTCTGAAATTTTAAAATGTCTAATGCCTCTTGTTGTTTCTGTATTGTCTCTTGTAAAACTTCTAATTCATTGTCCAGAGCAATTAGTTCATAATAAGAAATTGCAATGTCTGCAACCAAGTTTGACACTACAAAATTCTTCCCTTCAATGCTTGCCAAATAATTGGCAATTGCAGTTTTGCGTTGATTTCGCAACTTTCCCCAAATATCAATTTCCCAAATAGCTGTTAGCCGCATGTTGTAATCTTGGATTGGGTTTGGAATTAGTCTATTGGGGTCATCGGGATAAGGGGTTGTCACATTACCCTGACCACTTTCAGTATATTTCCCATATCGGGTAGAACCAATTGAAACATTTCCATCAACTTTCGGAAATAATTCGCCTGAAGAAAAACGAACGCCCGATCGGGCAATTTCAATTCGCTGCAAAGCAATCTGCAAATCAAAATTGTTTGCAAGTGCTGTGTCAATAAGCTTCACCAGTATATCATTAGCAAAATATTTTCGCCAATTAATTTCTGCAATATTGGTTGTATCGGTTGATGCAGAACTGAAACTTGCTGGAATTTTCTTTTCAGGAATGGTCAAGTTTGTGTTGAGTGTTTTACATCCGCTGAAAATCAGCAGTGCA
>VGVV01000004.1 GCA_016873895.1 Ignavibacteria bacterium | reverse complement strand
CCCTCACGTCCGTCTCGTCCGTCTCGTCCCTCACGTCCGTCTCGTCCCTCACGTCCGTCTCGTCCCTCAAGTCCGTCTCGTCCCTCAAGTCCGTCTCGTCCCTCACGTCCCTCCGTACCCTGTCCCTCCACTTCCTTTACTGCCTTTGTTCTGCGTCGTGCGGGCCTGGGGGATTCTTCGGCGGAGGACACAGCAGGTGCTGGCGCTGACGCTTCTGAGTCTGCTGTTTTTTTGCGTGTGCGGGTGGCGCGAGGTTTAGGTTCCTGCGCATCATCGGACATGGTACGTTTTGCCATTGTCTACCAAGTGTTGTTGTACGAATGGATGGTAAATGCCTGTTGGTGTTAATCTGACAGCTTTGCTGTCAAACAACTCTACGATTCTGAATCAGTGGGCCCTTTTGCTGTAATGCTGCAATGCAAGCCAGGGTGGCCATGAAGGGCAGTGCAATATATACCCAAATCATGGTTCTGCAATAAGTCTGTATATTTGTGTTTCACGGCGGTCGTAGCTCAGTTGGTAGAGCCCCAGATTGTGACTCTGGTTGTCGCGGGTTCAAGCCCCGTCGATCGCCCCACATCCCAGATGTATAGACGCCACGGCATATATCCGTGGCGTTTGTTTTTTCGGGTGATAGTTTGCGTACTTCGCTATGGTTTCTTTCGTCTTTCACACCCATTTGCCTCACGTTTTGCATCACGGACACTGGCCGCACGGCAGCGACTGGCTGTGTGAGGCCGTGGCAGAATGCTACATGCCCTTGATTAGCATGTGTAGACGAATGCAAGCTGATGGGATCCGTCCTGGTGTTACGTTCGATATATCACCGATACTGTGCGAGCAATTGTCGCACAGAGACTTTCCTGATCTCTTCTCTGCCTATTGCAAGAATCACATCGAACTTGCCAAAGCAGACAAGGACCAATTCATAGCAGACGCCGCAGACCAGCAGTTGGTGCAGCAGGCAGAGTATTGGATGGATTGGTACACAAGCACACTATCGTGTTTCGAGACAGACTTTCCGTCTGGAATAGTATCAGCGTTGTGCGATCTGCAGCAGCAGGGTGCCATCGAAATCATGACCTGTGGTGCTACGCATGGGTATTTCCCATTGTTGGCAGAAGATGCGTCGATAGAGCTACAAATTGATATCGCAATTCGTTCGTATGTGCGCCACTTTGGACAGACCCCTCGAGGTATATGGCTGCCAGAATGCGCATACCGTCCGGCTTATCCATGGCGAACGTACCTACCTGTGTATGCGTATTCCCGCGAGCATCATCGACGTGGCATAGAGCAGATCCTAGCAAAATTTGGTCTGGAATATTTTGTAACAGATGAGTGGGCGCTGCGCAAGTCACAACCAATCGGGGTTTGTGACAATGCTGGAAACCGCACACCGTTTGAACAAACATATGGCGAGTGCCGCCGTCAGCTCGAGCAGCTGTCGCCTCTTGGCGTCTACAAGGTAGGTGGATACGCTCATGATGAGCAGGTTGCCGTGCTGACGCGGCACATGAACATTGCCCTCCAAGTATGGAGCGGTCAAACCGGGTATCCCGGAGATCCAGACTATCTAGACTTTCACAAGAAGTACCATAACTCGGCTCTGCGTTATTGGCGTGTTACAGACGTTACAGCAGACATGCAATACAAGCAGACCTACGTGCCAGAGTGGGCAACTTCGAGAGCTTCCATCCATGCCCGACACTTTATCGATATACTCGAGGCAACGGTTACATCACAGGTTGCAAAAACGGGATCTCAACCAACAATCTGCCTGCCGTTCGACACTGAGTTGTTTGGTCACTGGTGGTTTGAGGGTCCACCATTCATCGAGCATGTTCTTAGAGGAATACACGCATCTCAAATTCTGCAGACGCGCACGGCTTCAGAACAAATTGATCATGTTCGTCCAACCTGCGTCATAGCACTTCCAGAGTCATCATGGGGTAAGGACGGCAACGACAGTGTATGGATGAATAACGATACAACGTGGACGTGGGAAGCAGAGTATGCGCTCGAGCGTCGACTGCGGCTCCTGATCGAAAAGCATCCTGTGAGAATTTGGGATCAGACCATGATGCGGATTGCACGCAATGTGTTTGGTGAACTTCTTCTAGCGCAATCTTCAGATTGGCAGTTCCTGATAACAAACTGGACTGCCCGCGACTACGCCGAGATGCGGTTTCATAATCATGTTCACGATATGCGACGTTGCTGTGAAATGTTTGAACGTTATGCAGTAAGCAGGGAGCTCGCTTTCGATGATCTCGAGTTTCTGGAGGCCCTTGAGGCTCGAGATGGCGTCTTTACAGAGGAACTTAATCTCTATTTTGCAAGCCATGCAAACTAGTCCGTCCTTGATTAGTACGATTGTAAAGCAGATTCGGATGTATCAATGGGTAAAAAACCTCTTGATCTTTATTCCGCTTCTGCTTGCGCACAAGACCGGCGACAGCAATGCGATTGTGCAGTGCGTCATCGGATTCTTTGCTTTGAGTTTTCTTGCGTCGAGCGTCTACGTTCTTAACGACATAGCAGATGTTGAACATGATAGGGCCCACCCACGTAAACGCTATCGTCCGTTAGCATCCGGTGCTCTTAGCATTTCACAAGCATGGATACTCATGCTCTCGATGTTGAGCATATCCAGTCTGCTGTGTTTTCTCTACATGCCACTAAACTTTGTTGCTTGGCTATGCGTATATGCATGTGCAACAACACTGTACTCGTTTGTGCTGAAACGAATCGTGCTTGTTGATGTGATCACACTGGCCGGACTATACTCACTCCGCATGGCCGCTGGTGGTGTGGCTGCTGGTGTTGAAGTCTCACCATGGTTGCTTGGCTTTTCTCTTTTCCTCTTTATCAGTCTCGCATTTCTTAAGCGGTATGCAGAGCTGCGTGACATGACTGAGCGAGAGATGCCAACCGTAGCCGGAAGGGGATATCACGAGCGAGATGCAAACTTTGTGATGATGGCCGGCACAGCACTCGGCTTTGTTGCCGTGCTCATTTTTACGCTGTATGTAAATGGACCTCAGGTTCAGCAATTGTATTCGCATCCGAGCCGCATGTGGTTCATTTGCCCCTGCCTGATATACTGGGTTAGCCATTTGTGGCTAACTGCGTACAGAGGGGGCATGTATGATGATCCTATTGTTTTTGCTGCACGTGATTATCCATCATGGATCGTTGGTGGTCTCGTGGTGCTTATCGCCATATCTGCTACATAGGTCAGCACATGACTACACCAGTATCATCGTGGGGCAGATATCCTGGTGCATCGCATACGTCGTCTCGTGCGCCCGAATGGAAACGGGAATTGATTGATGAAGTGCAGCGACATGAGAATGTTCTGGCACACGGCCTTGGACGGTCTTACGGAGACGTCTGCTTAAACGATGGTGCTGCTGTTATTCGGACACATAGATTCTCACATCTTTTATCATTTGATCGAGTTCAGGGCATCTTTCGAGCCGAATCAGGACTATCAATTGCGGAGATGTTATCCGTTACTATCCCTGCTGGGTGGTTCACACCCGTAACACCAGGAACGAAGTACGTTACTATAGGTGGTGCTGTAGCCAACGACGTACACGGAAAGAACCACCACAAGGTTGGTACGATTGGATGCCATGTCCGAGCATTTGAGCTAGTTCGCTCAGATGGTTCTGTTGTGCTCTGCTCACCCTCAGAAAACACCGCGTTATTCCGCGCAACGATTGGTGGTATGGGGCTTACGGGCATCATAACATGGGTCGAGCTGCAGCTGGTCCCAATTGCTTCTCGAATGATTGAAGAAGAGAGCATCAAAGCTAAGTCGCTCGAGGAGGTGGTAGAGCTTACCGAGGAAGCCGATGCTGATTGGGACTACACAGTAAGCTGGATTGATGTTATGGCAACAGGCAATTCACTCGGTAAAGGGATCTTACTTCGAGGTCGTTTCGCGCAAACCCCAGACGGTTCGCTTATGCGCCCACAGCCAAAGCCTATTGTTACGGTTCCCTTCGACGGACCCACGTGGCTTTTGAGCAAGCCAACGATTGCCATGTTTAATGCGCTATGGTACAATAAGCAATTGAAGCGTTCGCAACGCAGAATGGTAGACGTTGAACCATTCTTCTATCCACTCGACGCTGTTGGCAACTGGAACAGGTTGTATGGCAAGCGCGGGATGCTGCAGTATCAGTGCGTGATACCAACGGATGGTGGAGTTGCTGTCATGAAGTCCATCATCAATGCACTCCAGCAGGGACGCGCTTCATCGTTTCTTGCGGTGGTAAAGAAGTTTGGTTCCGTAGAATCACCAGGACTGATGTCGTTTCCCAAGCCTGGGCTTACACTAACGCTGGATATGCCAAACATTGGCAAGCAATTGTTTGATGCATTAGATAGATGTGATGACATTGTAGCATCAGTTGGCGGACGCGTATACGCAGCTAAAGACGCACGAGTGCGGGGAGACAAGTTCATAGGCATGTATCCGCACTATGCGGAATTTATACAGCATATTGATCCACACTTTTCTAGCTCATTCTGGCGTAGAATTCACAACACGTAACTCAAACGTTTTATGACCAATCAGAAGTCAATCGCAATCATAGGAGCAACATCAGCTATAGCGCATGGTGTTGCGAAATTGTACGCCAAAGAAAATGCCCGCTTTGCACTTGTTGCCCGAAATGAACAGAATCTGGCGGTCGTTGCCCAAGACCTCCATGCGCGCAGTGCTTCGTATGTTTCGACTCATGTTTCAGATCTGAAGGACCCCTCCCTGCACGACGGCATCGTTGATTACGTTGTGGGAGATCTGGGGGCAGTGGATATCGTGATTCTTGCACATGGACTCTTAAAGGAGCAAGCTGACATCGATCATGACGCAGATGCAACCATGGAAATATTTGCTGTCAATGCAACAAGCATGATCTCGCTCGCACATCGATTCGGATGCGCCCTCGAAAAGCAGGGGAGCGGCTCACTGGTTGGATTGTCGAGCGTAGCCGGCGAACGTGGACGCAGAGTCTTGTACGCATATGGATCTGCAAAGTCTGCTGTTACAGCATTCCTCTCAGGCATGCGCGGACGCTACCTGCCCCTTGGCATCAATGTTCTAACTGTATTACCGGGTCCTGTTGATACTCCAATGACCTCCGGTCGTAAGCTTCCACTGATGGCATCGGTAGATGAAGTGGCGATCGATATCAAAAATGCCATCGACTCCCGCAAACATGTACTCTACACGCCAGGTTTTTGGCGCATTATCATGGCCATCCTTCGCGCTATACCCGAGGGTATCTTCCAAAGAGCCAAGTTTTAGGTTGCTGCCGAGACTATGACGGACTCAGTGCGAGGTTGCCCTCGTCTGCACCTGACGTAGGTTCTTCCGAAGGGGCTTCTGTTGACGAACTGCCGCGAAGCTTCTCTCTGAATGACTCTACATCTTTGAT
Source organism: Ignavibacteria bacterium (assembly GCA_016873895.1). GTDB lineage: Bacteria > Bacteroidota > Ignavibacteria > Kapaibacteriales > Kapaibacteriaceae > UBA10438. The sequence goes on along the minus strand of VGVV01000004.1, from coordinate 134,431 downwards.
GATTGGGCGTAGCTCTCCGCCTTGGATAAGGATATCAAGCTCATTACTATCCAGCGTTTCACGCTCCATGAGCGCTTTAGAGCATCTGTGTAAAATGTCGAGGTTGCTGCGCATCAAGTTCTCCGCCTTTTGTTCAGCATCGATGATGATGCGGCGAACTTCTGCGTCGATCGAACGGGCTGTTTCCTCAGAGTGATCACGAGGTTGCGAGATTTCACGTCCGAGAAAAACCTCCTCTTGATGATTGGCGTAACGCACCGGACCGATAACATCACTCATACCAAACTCGCACACCATTTTCTTGGCAATCATCGTTGCACGCTCGAGGTCGTTTGATGCACCAGTGTTAAGTTGATTGAACACTACGCGTTCTGCTGCTCGGCCCGCCAAAAGAGTAACAAGCCTCGTAGATAATTGATCAGAGCTCATCGTGTGCATCTCTTCGTTTGGCAGATACGACGTAACACCCAACGCACGACCACGAGGAATGATCGTTACCTTATGAACCTCGTCTCCATGCGGCAATAGCTTCCCAGCCAATGCATGACCGATTTCGTGGTAGGATGTCGTTTCTTTCTCACGCTCGCTCATAACCATACTCTTACGCTCAACACCCATGAGCACCTTGTCTTTGGCATTTTCAAAATCATACATAGCCACATCTTGGCTGTTGCGGCGAGCAGCGAGCAGTGCTGCCTCGTTCACGAGATTTGCTAGGTCTGCACCGCTCATACCGGGAGTGCCGCGAGCTATAATTTCAAGATCAACATCTTTCGACATCGGTACCTTACGTGTGTGAACCTTAAGTATGCCCAAACGACCATGCACATCGGGGCGATCAACAACTATCTGACGATCGAAGCGGCCTGGACGCAGAAGAGCTGGGTCTAGAACGTCTGCGCGGTTAGTAGCAGCGATGATGATGATGCCCGAGTTCTGTTCAAACCCATCCATTTCAACAAGTAACTGATTCAGTGTCTGCTCTCGCTCGTCGTGCCCGCCCCCTAAACCAGCGCCACGATGGCGTCCTACGGCGTCGATTTCGTCTATAAACACGATACATGGGGATTGCTTTTTTGCCTGCTCAAACAGGTCGCGTACACGGCTAGCTCCGACACCTACAAACATCTCCACGAAATCTGCACCAGAAATCGTAAAGAAGGGTACGCCTGCCTCGCCTGAAACTGCGCGGGCGAGAAGGGTTTTTCCAGTACCAGGAGGACCCAACAGGAGAACGCCGCGTGGAATCTTGCCACCCAGTCGGGTAAAGCGTCCCGGGTCGCGCAGGAATTCAACGATCTCTTTGAGTTCTTCCTTGGCTTCATCGGCACCAGCAACATCGCTAAACGTTACACGGCCATTTGCATCGTTGAGCAAGCGAGCACGGCTCTTGCCGAAAGAAAAGATATTCTTGCCGCCAGCCCCACCAGACTGCATTCTTCTGGTAACGAAGATGAATGCCACAAACAAGAGAACCCACGGAAGAAACTGCACAATCGACATCCACCATGGTACATCGCCACTTTCGTACTTCCACGTAACGCCGTTCGAAGCCCAGTACTGTTCTGTTTGCGAATCCACCACACCTAGCTTTGTTTCGAATGAGTCGCCTGCCCGCAGGACAAGCCTTCCTTCTTTGATATGCGACCTGTAAATGACCATGGAATCTTTCAGCGTTCCACGGAATTCAAAGTCATTTAGCTGTGTCTTGTAGATCGTAGCACTGGCTACCCGCTTACCGTCGATGGCGGCCTTATACTCACTGTACGTAAGCTCCTGAACTACGCGCTCGCCCTTTTGCATGAGGATGCCCACCATCACGAGGGAGACTAAGATCCCCACCCATACGAGTATATTCCTCAAAACACGGGAAACCGACATGTCGTTATTGTCGTCCTGATCGCGCTTAGGGCGCTGTGGTTGTTGTCCGTTGATGTTCATAGGCGCTATGACGTATACAAATCCAATTTCATGCCTCTCAGGAGGCCTCATGTACCCAAATATCGGCTAGATGTCTGCCGTGCTCAGCGTAATCGAGTCCGTAACCAACAACAAACTCGCTACCGATAGCCCGTCCGATGTAATCAACGGAGACATTGTCTTTATGCTCAGAGCGTTTACTAAGAAGGGCTGCAACAGTTAGGCTCTTTGGTGCAAACAAACGAAGGTGCTTCTTTAGTTCGGTAATGGTTGTTCCTGACTCAACAATATCCTCAATGATCAAAACATTCCGCCCCCTAACATCTGCTCGAAAGCCCTCGATCGTCACGGCTCCACTCGAGTGCATGTTCAATCCATAGCTTGAGGCACGGGCAAATTCTATGACTACGGGCATCGTTAAACGTCTCACTAAATCTGCCGCGAAGAGAAAAGATCCCTTGAGAATCACGATCACAGTTAACTCCTCGCCAGCAAGGTCGGTATTGACGTTCGAGGCAATGTCTGACACCATTTGATCAATCTCTGTGCTCGAGATCAATGGATGGAACGTCTTATCATGAACGAGAATCTTGCGGTCGGAGCTATTCATTGCTGCAATACAGTCGATGTACGTAATTACAATGTTATGAGTCTGCAGCGGATAACGGAGTCTGTTTCCTGCGTTACGGGAGCACGGTCACTTCTTCGCAGACCACACAGCCACAAAATACCTCTGGCGTCTGTAAGAACCTGCATGTTGCGCCTCTCTGCGTGAAGTATCCGAGCATTTGTGATCAGATCACTCACCAAAGACGAGTTGCCGCCCATGCCAAAGGGAGTAAGTCTGTCGCCATCTTTCCATGTTCTCCAATGCAGAGGGGGCTGCACGTATGCTAGGTCGAAAAACACAGTGGTGTTTGAAAACTCGAGATTATTGGGAGCAATGATATCAAGATGCAGTGTGCTTGTACCTGCTCTAAAATCTCCAGTTAGATCAATAACATGATCAAAGGCATCTGTGGAAGTGGGCTCGATAACAAGATAACCGCGCTCTCGGAGCGCAATCGTTCCATTGGTTAGCGTTGCTTCTGAGCCAACTTCAGACGTAAGAAGTGTCAGAAGACGCATTGTGTCATCGTGTCCATAGCCTAGGCCGTGAAGCAGCACAAGTTTCTGCATTTTTGGGGACAACGCATCCAATTGGCCTAAGTCGATGTTGGTTGCCGTTCCGTTTCTATGCACAGTAATGATAGTATGTACAAAGGGGGCGAGCATTTCATCCATCGCAAGCCGCACGTCTCTCATGTGCTTGGCCGAGGCGTGAATACCACGTAGTGCATTTTCACCGAGCGATGCAGTAATAGACGGGAGCACATTGCGACGCACGCGATTACGGGTGAATTCATCGCTGGAATTTGTGTAATCCTCGCGCCATACCAGCCCCATACCATGTGCGTAATCTTCTACCTGTGCTCGAGTGCATGAGAGAAGCGGACGCAGCACACGAACGCGCTCGGTTAGTTGCCGCATATCAGGAATGCCGGAGAGACCCTTGTAGCCGCTTCCGCGGGCGGCATTCATGATGAAGGTTTCAACATTATCATTGAGCGTATGACCGGTACATACATACTCAGCACCGATACTCTCGGCTGTTTGCACGAGAGCAGCGTATCGTTGCATGCGGGCGGTGGCCTCGATTCCAAGCCGATGCAGATCTGGATGTTGTTCTGTATTAGCATGGATAACGTGCATGCTGCGACCAAGTGCATGTGCCAGTTCGCAAACGAACGCTTCGTCGTTAATGCTGTCCTGATCCCGTAGTCCGTGATTTACATGAACGACGTGTAGTTCGAGATTTCGCTGATGTGCTATCCTGTTCAGGGCATGTAACAATGTAACGCTATCAATACCGCCGCTCACTGCAACCAACAGTGGTCCCCGAGAAACATTGTTGTGGGTAAAGCAATCAAGCAGGGCACTATCGATCGGACTCATCATGTAACGGCCGTATCGGCGTTCTCTAATTCGTCTGCAAACGCTAGCATTCGGTCTTCAATGGCGTTGTAGCTTTCGTAGCGGACAACGTCTTGCCTGCACGACGAGTTGTTTCGCAGGCCTTTGAGATACCCACCATAATGCTTCCGGAACTCGTGTATTGCTCTGCGTTCAGGCTTGTGTTTGAGCTCTAGCTTCAAATGATCAAGGCATGTTTCTATGCGCTCACGAGGAAGAATGGGGTCGTAGGTTCCGGTTGACAAAAACTGCTTTGCACCACGAAACACAAATGGGTTACCGATAGCTGCTCTGCCAATCATGACTGCGTCGGCACCGGTCTCGGCGAAGGCTCGTTGCACATCTTCCGGGGTGCGTACATCTCCATTGAGAATAACTGGAATATCAACCACCTGTTTGATGCGCGGAACCCAAGACCAATCTGCATCACCATCGTGCCCCATGTCTCGAGTTCTGCAGTGCACCGTGAGAGCTGCCGCACCAGCGTCTTGGATCATGCGCGCTACATCGAGGATCACAATTGAGTCTTTTGACCATCCTAGACGTGTTTTTACTGTAACGGGCTTATCAACTGCGTCTACAATTGCCCGGGTAAGTTTCTGCATCTGGGGAGGATCCTTTAACAAGGCTGCCCCTGCATTTCTCACCACAACGTTCTTTACCCAACAGCCAAAATTGATGTCCACAAAGTCTGGGCCAGCCTCAGCCGCGCGTTTTGCCGCCTCTACCATGACGTCCTGATCGCCACCAAAGATCTGGATCGAAACGGGGCGTTCATTCTCTGCAAGTTGTAGTTTTTCCATAGACCTACGCGCATCACGCACGAGTCCGTCGCTGGAAATAAACTCTGTGTAAACGATGTCTGCCCCATAGCGCTTGCAGACTTGCCGGAATGGTAGGTCTGTAACATCCTCCATTGGGGCAAGTAGTACCCCATGGTCAACTTCAACGTGTCCGATCTTCATTGTGCAAAGCTACGATTTCCCGTTTTTTTTCCCCGACCCCTTGCATAAGCCGTAACTAATACTGATGTTAGCAGTCGGTAGGGGGCTTCGGCGGAGTAAACAAATGGGTAAAACTGTTGTTTTGTCTAGTTGTTTTCTGTTCGTATAATAGCAGTCACCCAAACAACGATTTCTACATTATTATTCATTCAGGGATTTGGTCATGCATAAACTCTGCCTCCTTGCGGCTTTCGCCGCGCTCGCCATCAGCGCTTCGGCAGCAGGTGGTGATCGTACGCAGACAGTGACACCAGGTATCGACACGATGCCACCAGTCATCACTGCGACATCGCTTCCTTGCGGTGTTCGTGAGTTCACTGCCACGGAGCTCCGTAACAACCCTAACCCACCGAAGCCAACGCCAGGTGAAAAGGATCAGGTTGAGAGCGGTATTCAGCGCATTCGTCTTGCGCTCGACCCATCAGCGACAAACGTAACGCTGACACTTATCACAACGCAGACTTTCCCGAAGGACAATCCGGTGTTCTCGTGCACATTCCAAGTTGCACTTAAGGATGCCTCGAAGCCAGGTAGCTGCGTTATCGAAGTACTTGACTGGAAGAACAATCTCACACAGCAGCAGATCAATATTGCCGCTGCAGCTCCAGCTATCTCAGTTTCATCTGTGAATGTTGGTCTTGTGAAGGTTGGTAACGTAGGTCAAGGAACAGTCAAGATCACCAACAACGGTGATGGTCCGATGATCCTTACGAATATTTCGCTCCGTACTGGATCACGTTTTGCAATCACAGCTGGTAACAACGTTCCAGTGAACGTTGCTGCAAACGGTGGTTCACATGACATTGCGTTCAGCTATACCCCAACACAGGCTTCTGAAAACGGCGATGATGATCTGCTCACGGTCGAGACTGCTTGCGGTAACGTAACGTGTGCTCTCAGCGGTAAGGGTGGTGTTTCACGTATCGTTGTTGAAGACTGGAATGCTGGCGAAGTTGCAGCAGATGTTCAAACGTGTAAGCCAGACCCAGGTTTGTTGATCCAAAACACAGGTAACGTTGATCTCCAGATCACAAACCTGCAGGTTAGCGATCCTAAGTTCACACTTTCGAACCCAACTGTTCCAGCCCTTCCGTTTACTATTCCAGCTGGCGGTTCACAGAGCGTCGGTCAGCTCTGCTACAAGTCATCTACGCTTGGCAGTGCTACAGCTACTCTGACGATCACGTCGGACGCAACAGACAATACAGACAACGTGGCTAACCTTTCTGCCTCAACATCAACTGGTGTTGAAGATGAAATCGGTCAGATCGCTCGCGTATGGTTTGATGTTGCTAACAGCCAGATTGTATTCTCACAAGTTCAACCATCTACAGTTGTAACGGTTGTTGACCTCCAAGGTCGCGTTCTTGCTTCGCAAGTTGCAGATGGATCAACACTCCGCATCAATGCAGCAGCATGGTCCGGTGTAGTAATGGTCAGCTTTACAGACGAGAGTGGTGTTAACTCACGCACGATCAGCGTCCGCTAATCGTAGACAGTCGTAAGCACGTATTCAAGAAGGGGCAGGTGTTACACCTGCCCCTTCTTCGTTTTGTTATGGATGCGAATAAGAAAGCCCAGGCTGGCTATGGTAAGCGAAACGACATAGCCGATCCAGACCCCCTGTTCTTGTAGCGAAGTACGAGTGCTCAAAACGTATCCTAGGGGCAATGCTATCACTGTGTAGGCAAAGAATGCTATTACTGTAGGCACCTTCGTATCGTCGAGGCCGCGCAGTATTCCCAGTCCAACAACCTGAATCCCATCAAACAACTGGAATGCTGCTGCATAGAGTAGTAGCGCGCTAGCAAGGCGAATCGTTGCGGGGTCATCCACATACAGCGTTGGCAGTTGGCTACGTAATACGATGAACAAGGGGGCTGTTATTGCCTCGAATGCAACAACCAAGAGCAGAGCTGTAATGATCTCTCCCCGGACTTCACGTCCGATTCCTCTGCCAAATGCTTGTGCAACCGTAATTGTTGAAGCCGATCCTAGGGCAAGCGCGACCATGAATGTGATTGATGCCAGATTCAATGCAATCTGATGAGCGGCCAACTGAGTTGCGCCAATCCAGCCGATCATGATTGCACCTAGTCCAAAGGCCATTACTTCCATGGTAATCTGTGCCCCTATGGCTGCACCTGATCGCCAGATCCGCTTTACTGAACTGCGAACAATATCTGCTGAGATGCCTGCGGTTCTCAGAAGCCTATACGACTCAAATCGCCTCCACGCCAGAAAGGCCAGAACTGTTGCAGCACAACGCGAGAGAAACGTTGCCAGGCCAGCACCTTCAACGCCCAATGCTGGCAACCCGGCTATACCCCAGATAAGCATCCAGTTAAGGAGGATATTGAGAAGATTGGAAACAACAGCTATCAGCATTGGTAGCTTCGTATTGCCCATAGCCTCTGAGGTCTGCTTGAAGATGCCGAAGAGCAATCGGAAGAGAAAGCTTCCAACGTACCATTGGAAATAGGGGATGGCGAGATATGTCACGTCGGATGGAGCACCCAGCGCATGTAGCCATGGACTCAGTATCAGAAGTGTGGAGACCAGAAGAACAGCCATAATGGCAGAAACGCGCGTTCCTGCAGCCACAACAGAGCGTGCGCCTTGGTGGTCGGCACGTCCCCAATGAGCAGCAACGAGAGGAGTAATGGCCACGTTGAACCCAAGTCCAAATAGCAGCACAAGCGTAGCTGAGGAGGTGGATAAGGATACCGCCGCAAGCTCTGTTGTACCCAGCGCGCCTACCATTACTGTATCGGCCGCCACGGTAAGCATGTCGCTTACCTGGGTGGCTGCAAGTGGAGCTGCGATCCCTGCTAGGTGCTTTGCTCGGTCAATTATCTGCATCGTGGTTTTCTGACAAAAAAAGGAATGATGGAGTTCGTAACTTCGCGCATGAAAAGTTTTCGATTTTTCTCAAACGACGTCGGAATCGATCTCGGCACTGCCAACACGCTAATATGGCAAAAAGGCAAAGGCATAGTGCTGAACGAGCCATCGATCGTTGCGTTTGACCGCACAACAAAGAACATCATTGCTATTGGATACGATGCCGAGAAGATGGTCGGTAAGACGCACCGTGATATCAAGACGATACGCCCGCTCAAAGACGGTGTGATTGCAGACTTCGAAATTGCTGAGGGTATGCTTCGTGCCTTTATCAATAAGTCATCAACAACGATGTCGCAAGCAAAGCGCATGGTGATCTGCGTTCCTTCGGGCATTACCGAAGTTGAAAAGCGCGCTGTTCGCGATTCTGCCGAACATGCAGGTGCTAAACAAGTTCATCTTATTGCTGAACCTATGGCAGCTGCTATTGGGGTTGGAATCGATGTGCACGAACCAATGGGCAATATGGTTGTAGACATCGGTGGTGGTACAACAGAAATTGCTGTGATTGCATTATCTGGAATTGTTGTTGCAGAGTCTATTCGCATTGCAGGCGATGAACTCACGAGCTCGATAGTAAATTGGTTTAAGAGACAGCACAACATTCTTATCGGCGATCGCACTGCAGAAATCATTAAGGTTAATGTTGGTTCTGCGTGGCCCCTTGCGCAAGAAATACAAATAGAAGTCAAAGGACGAGACATGGTCTCAGGTACCCCCAAGAGCATTCAAGTCTCGAGCGAAGCTATCCGTTCTGCGCTCAATGAGAATGTGTCAACAATCGTAGAAGCAGTGCTTGCACTTCTCGAGAAGACACCGCCGGAACTTTCTGCAGACATCTTCGACCGTGGTATTATTCTAACCGGCGGCGGCGCTTTGTTGAAGGGGCTTGATGAGCGGCTTCGTCGTGAAACGAGCTTACCCGTGCATATAGCAGACGATCCGCTAACAGCAGTTGCACGCGGAACTGGGAAGGTACTTGAAGACCTCGAAGCATATTCATCGGTATTGATCAAATCTAAACGGTACTAATGCGCGGACTGATAGAATTTGTCGTCCGTTACAGGAATTACATCACGCTGAGCACGCTTGTGGTGATGTCGTTTTCGCTCATGAGTATCGGTCGTCTGTCAGATCTCGGTGGCTTTCGCGCTGTTATTGTTGGCTCCATTGGTTGGATCCAATCTGCCTTCTCTTGGATTCCTAACCCTGTTGCTCTCAAAAGTGAGAATACCGCGCTTCGTGAACTCAACTTGCAATTGGCTGTAGAGGTAGCACGATCACGACAGTCTATCGTAGAAAATGAACGGCTGCGAGGTATGCTAAAGTTACCAGAGTATACAGACTTCGGTTTGATCGCTGCAGACATTGTGGGCAAGACAACGACGGAGCAGCGTAACTACGCAACCATTAACAAAGGCAAAGTAGACGGCATTACTGAAGGAATGAGCTGTATCAATGATGCAGGTCTTGTGGGCATCGTTGTCGGCGCGTCTGATCATTATGCAGTGCTTGAATTGCTTATCAACCGGGATACACGTGTAAGCGCAAAGGTCCTGCGAACACGCGTAGATGGTGTGATACAGTGGGAGGGAGAGAACATCCTTGTTCTGAAGAATATCCCTCGGTCTCTCGACGTTAAGCAGAATGATGTGATTGTTACTTCGTCGTACAGTTCGAAGTATCCAGCCAACATTGTCATTGGAACCGTAACGGTAGTCGAGAACGAAGCCAACTCACTGTTCCATCGAGTTGTCGTTCAGCCGTCTGTGAACTTCTCTACGCTGGAGCAGATCTTTGTGGTAAATGCACGGCCTAACCCTGAGCGAATCCAGCTTGAGCGAAAGATTGAAGAAACCTCAAAAACCAAGATTTCTCAGTAACGGAACACATGGCACACAACGTTGGCATCCGCCGCTCGGAATACGTAACAAATCCTGTGTTGCGGTATATCGGATATGGCGTAATCGCTCTGCTGCTGAGTGTCGTTCACGTTGTGTTTCTGCGATTCATGCAGGTAAGTTCTGTTACGCCAGATCTACTGCTCATTTTTACGGTGTTCATTGCCATTTATGAAGGCCAGTTCACAGGTATGATCGCCGGGTTTCTCTGTGGGTTGCTATTCGATGCAGTCTCCACGGATGTAATCGGTACCAACGCCCTCGCAAAAACACTTGCTGGGTTCGTTGCCGGTTATTTTTATCATGAGAATCATGGAGTGCAGTTTGTTGGCAGTTTCAACTTTTTGTTGGTTATAGCCCTCTGTGGTTTTGTACACAACCTTGTCTACAATTTCTTCTTTATCCGTCCGATGCAGGTTTCTTTTTGGATCTTCTTTCTGCAGTATGGACTTGCCGCAACACTATACACTACAGTGACCTCGCTGTTTTTGATGCTCTATATCAACCGACGGCGAGATTAGATTGTGGATAATTAGGTTGATGTGGATAACGCTCCGCGTCGCAAATTGACCCAATGTATCTTTCGAAACTTGAAATGGTGGGCTTCAAGAGCTTTGGCTTGAAGACCGACTTAGATTTTACTGATGGTGTAACGGCTATCGTTGGGCCAAACGGTTGTGGCAAGACAAACGTTGTTGATGCCATCCGTTGGGTGCTTGGCGAGCAGAAGACATCGATGCTGCGTGCCGACTCGATGGACCAAGTTATTTTCAATGGTTCACGAACACGCAAGCCCCTTGGCATGGCCGAGGTGTCGCTTACAATTGAGAACAACAAGGCCATTCTTCCTACGGAGTATTCGCAGGTTGTTATAACGCGCAGACTCTTTCGTAACGGAGAATCGCAATACCTTCTGAACAAAACTCAGTGTCGATTGCGCGACATTATCGATCTGTTCATGGACACGGGTATGGGGTCGGATGCCTACTCCGTGATCGAATTGAAGATGATCGAGACTATCCTCTCCGACAAGGCAGATGAGCGCAGGCATCTCTTTGAAGAAGCTGCTGGCGTTACCAAGTACAAGGCGCGCCGCAAGGAAGCACAGCGCAAACTTGACGCGGCCCAACGAGATATTGCACGAGTACAAGACATTGTTCGCGAAGTGCAAAAGACTGTGAACTCACTCGCGCGTCAGGCTGAAAAGGCTCGGCAGCACCAGGAGTTGTCAACGCGGTTGCGCGAGCTTGATCGACTGCTGTTTGCGTTTGAGTATGCAGAGGAATATGCCTTGCTTCTGCAGTTGCAGGGTCACGTGCAAGCGATACGTGAACGACGTGAACAGTCAGAACATGCAATTGCGGATCATGAAAAGGCAGTCGCTGAAACAGAGCAACAACATCAGCAAGCAGATGCAGATCTACGCGCGGCCATGGCATTTGAAACGGATGTCCGCACCGCACTTGCAGAGATTCAGCAGGCATTGTCGCTTGTTGCCGAGCGAAAATCATCTACGCAAAGGGCACTTGACCGTATTGATCGTGAACACGATGAATCCGAAAATCAACAGTCTTCAACATCAGAAGAGTTAAAAGGCGTTCGTGATCGGATGGTTGTTCTGCAGCAAGAACATACAACAGCTAATCAAGAGCTCGCAGAGCAACGAACGAAAGTAGACGAGGCCCAAAAGGCAGTTGATGAAGTACGCAGTGCTATGGCTACCATGCGTGATTCGCTAACGGTTGCTCGACAGCAATTGAATGAGCGTTCAAATCTAGCTGACCGATCACGTGTACAAGTTGACTCACTCAACAGACGTAAACGCGACGTTGAGCAACAACAACAACAGGCGCAGGACAGAATGCGTCAGGTAGAAGAGCAAATCACGCGGGAAGGTGCAGATCTACCAAGCATCGAGCAGCAGCTTACAGATGCAGAACAGAGACTTCATGCTACCGAACAGCGGCAACGAGAGCTCGAATCGCAACGTGATCTGATTCAATCCGAATTGGAAGACTTCCGCTCGGCGTTGGCTCATAGCAAGGCATCGTTAGAGTTTCTCGCTGGACTTGTTGATACAACCGAAAGCAGCAAGTTTTTGTTGAATACTACAGAATGGAAGCCAAGTGGTGAACGCATTACTCTGGCCGAAGTCATCAACACACAAGAAGAATATCGCGTAGCCATCGAGGCTGCCCTAGGTGACGCTGGACGTTACTTTGTGGTTGCTAATCGTGCTGAGGCTCAGCAGGCGATATCTGCACTTTCGAAGAACAATGTGGGCAAGGCTACGTTTCTTTGCCGCGATACGATACCATCGACCGAGACCCCGAATTCGGCATCACTCCCAAGTGGCATCATCGGTTGGGCATCCGAGGTTGTAAAAACCGATGACCAGCTTCGCAATGCCTTGCGCAGTATTCTTGGTGCAACAGTCATTGTTGAGAGCTTAAATGATGCATGGAACGCTGTAGGCGCGGCTGGTGTGTTGTCTGCAGTTACGTTGTCTGGCGAGATTGTTCATTCATCTGGTGCAGTTCGAGGGGGCTCTGTTTCGAAGACAGAAGGCGTGCGAGTTGGTCGCCGTGAGCGAATTGATCAGCTCAATAAGTCTATCTATAAGCTGGAATCAACAATTGCTGAGTCTGATGCCAAGCTACGGAACGTGCGACAAGAACTTGCTGGTATAGACTTACGCAGGCTTGGCGACGAAGTACGTAAGGTAGCTTTGATTCGTAATGATCGCCAACAGCGCATCGATGCGCTTCGTGGCCGCGTAGAAGACATTCTATCGCAGCAACAGTCGCTGCATGATGAACTTCAGCGTATCGCAGAGGAAACGCAATCTCATGGTGCGGATCTTGCAGCAGTCGAGTCGCAGATTGCAGAGTCTTCGAGCATTGTAGCGGCCCATGAGCGTGAACTCTTCGACGCAGAAGTGGTATTGCAGAGCGCTGAAGCAACAAATGCTGAGCGCCTTGCCGAGTTGCGCTCGATAGAAATCCGCATAGTACGCCTTCAAGGCGAGCAACAAACTGTAGGATCAGACGAACAGCGTCTCACGAATCAAAGCCTAACGATTGATCAGCGTCGTGAGCAGCGCGCTCAGGAACGCCTGGATTTAATCGCACAACTCGAACAACTCGAAGCTCAGAGGGTGCAAGATGATCAGCAAGCGGCAACGATAGTTGCAAGGCTTGCCGAGGCAAAATCTCAACGAGAAAGTCTGGAGCTTCAGGTAAGGGGGCATGCAGCATCCTTACAAGAGAGCAGTGAACAGTTACGCAAGGATCGCAAGTTACTCGATGGCGTTATGTCTGAGCAGTATGAGGCAGACGTAAAACTCAACGGAGTAAAGTTGCGTCTTGAGTCGATGGTTCGCAGAGCCACAGAAGAGCTCGACATCGTGCCTGAGGAGAATCCACAAACTCCAGAATCGGAGATTGCACCAGAGCAACTGCGAAGCGATGTGCAGGAGTTGCGTCGTCGGCTTACTTCAATGGGCAATGTAAACTTCCTTGCTCTCGAAGAACACGAGCGCGAGAATGAACGATTGCTGTTCCTGAATCAGCAGCTCGCAGATCTCACTGAAAGCGAACGTACGCTCAATGAGACCATTGCTGAAATCAATCAAACAGCTCGTGAGAAGTTTACAGCTACGTTTAATGCTATTCGTGAAAACTTCACGGAGTTGTTTAAGATGTTATTCAGTGAGGACGACGAGGCAGATCTGCAAGTGATCGAGTCTGAGGATGCGGACCCACTCGAATGCACAATAGACATTACTGCCAAGCCCCGTGGCAAACGTCCGCACAGCATTGAAATGCTTTCAGGTGGTGAGAAGACGCTCACAGCAATCGCATTACTTTTTGCGATCTACATGGTTAAGCCAAGTCCGTTCTGTATTCTGGACGAAGTAGATGCACCTCTTGATGATGCCAACATCGATAGGTATCTCAAGATCATCAGGAAGTTTGCAGAGAACACGCAGTTCCTGATGATCACACACAATAAAAAGACGATGGAATCAGCTGATACGTTATATGGTGTAACGATGGAAGAGCCAGCTGTTTCAAAAGTTGTATCAGTGCAGCTCTCTGGCGCTGCTGCATAATTGTTTGACTGACTACGAAGGTGTTCGCATGAATCACATACTTGCTGTTATCGTGGCAGTAGCCTGCGTCAATGTGTATGGCGCCTCCGCGCAAGAAGAGATACAAGAACCGGTTACACTGGTTGACACGGTTCCCACCACCTTTGGGAAAGTTTGGCGGTCTATCAAACGTTCGATGGAAGACGTATCGTGTCCGAAAACTCAGGTTGAGAAGATCATCGAGCCAATGGACGATGCTGGACTGTACAAGGGGCAGTACTTCTCTGAGTTCTGTGTTCTTGCTCAGGGAGCAGACAGCACAAAGGATGTTATCAAACGATATTCCGAAATACCTCGGATCAGAGGCGGTATTTGGTCAACCTTCCGTATCCAATACAAGTTCAGCCTTAAAGAGGAAGAAGATCACACAACAAAGATTACGCTTCGCGCCCAATGTTCTGGTTTCGAGGAGTTTATTACACAAGAAACCCACTTTTGGAATTCGAATGGAATTCTCGAGCGCGAGATGATGGCTAGACTACTAGCGAACATCAAGAAAGAGATTGAGTCTGCTGGACAGGAGTGATCTGGTACTCTGCTACCTTAATGTCGAAAGTTGATCCAGGCGTGTAATACTTGGCGGTCTCAGGGTTGGGCGCGTCGAGAACTTTCACCGTTGCCCAACAACCACCGTGAAACTTAACCACTTCGGCTAGGTAGAGGTCTTGTCCGCGCAGCGCAACCTTGTACTGCTGTCCTGGCTGAAACTCTTCGAGTGCGACTTTATCGTGTTGAATGCTCATGAGCGGTAGTGCGCAGTGCACAAATGTTCGTGGAGAAAAGGTAACACAACAGGCATAGCATCCAGAGAAACCGTCATGCTGAACGTCTGCTCGTTACTCTGTGCACTGACGGATAACAGCTCAGATTCATGGATCTGGGCAACCAGTGACGTGGTTGCATCAAGACAAGCATGCATTGATGCGAACATCACAGTGACGATCGCCCGATCATGCTCTTCCTTGGCAATAATGATTGGCGCGCCAATGCTATCAGTGCCATCAATACGTGTAGAGTCTGATGAAGGAGCGTGCGCAGAGGCAATACGAATCGGAATTGCTGCTTCTTCTGCTGGAGCAATCATGGTTGGGTAGATCAGTTTCAGTCCAGCCGCGGCTGCCATGCGAGCTTGCTTGTAGGACATATGGCTGCGAACAATGGAGTCTGCCGCATACGTTGGATCAATTGTCCGAACACCCTGTACATCGGTCCAGATAACAACTTCCTCTGCGCCCAGTGATGCCCCTAACAGTGTGGCTGTTAGGTTGGAAGACTCCTTGCCAAGCGTTGTTGTTTCTCCTGATTCTGTTGATCCAACGAAGCCCTGTGTAACGACAATCTCCTGATTGTCGGTCCCAAGTGCCTGCACAAGGTTCGAAGTACAGATCTTCGTCTTTTCGATAAGGGGCTCTGCAGCGCCATACTGATCGTTTGTAATGATGATCTGGCGTGCATCCACTTGGCGTACGCGTAAACCTGCCGATGCCAGATATGTGCACGCCAATGAACGCGAAAGATCTTCTCCGATGGCAAGAATTCGATCGGATGTTCGTGGGGATAGATGTCGTGTGATCGCAACACTACGAAGCAATGTGCGGGCCTGCTGAACATGCTGCGCTAATTCGCTCTCGGCTACCGTAAGATGCGCGGGACCGAGAAGCTCCTGAGCGCAGCTGAGATGATATCTATGAATGTTCTCAAGAATTTGCAGAGATCCTGAGGCGACGCCCTGCGCCGCCAGCGCTGCGGCCGCTCCGAGTTCGCGTGTAGTTGTTCCTAGTGCGCTTACAACAACAGTAATCGGCCTGCGCTGCTCACCAAGCACGATATTGAGCATATCACGAAAACCAGCCGGCCTATGCAGAACCGCGCCACCGAACTTCATTATCACCATAGCTAACAAATCTACACTCTTACAACCCAGAATTCACACCCAAGACTTGCACAATATCCCCGAGGTCCGTAATTTCGCCATTCACATTTACACGATCAATTCACCCTCAAAGTATTTGAGGCCCCTATGGCTAAGCAGCAAACGTTCGGCGACAAGACTAAAAAGAAGGCTGGCGATACCAAGATCAGCGTCAAGGTTATCAAGGCGTTCCGCTCAGAAAAAGGTACTATCAAGTACATGGAGCGTTTCGTCAAGGTGGATGACGTCGGTCAAATCGAAAAGATGGACTTCTCAAGGTAAAAAACATGAAAAAGGGCATCCATCCCGCATACAAGACCATCGATATCGTAATGACCGATGGTAGTACATACAAAACACGCTCGTGCTACAAGGGCGACCGTATGGTATTGGAAATCGACTCTAAGTCGCATCCATTCTATACAGGACGTCAGATGCTGGTTGACACAGCAGGACGTGTAGATCGTTTCAAGAAGCGCATGGAAAAAACGAAAGCTGTGCGTGATGCTAAGGCATCAGGTAAGTAAGGTTAAGGAGAACATTCGTGGCTATCCCATCAGCACCAAATCCAAATACGATCAATTCGCCGTTTCGTCAAAAGCGAAACCAGCCTAAGAAGCGTACAAATCCACTCAAGAAATCTCGTATGATCGATTATCTCGATCCGAAGTTTTTGAGTCGCTTTACGAACGACCAAGGTAAGATTTTACCTCGTCGTATCACGGGCGTAACCGCTCTTCAGCAACGTCGTCTAGCGCGTGCAATTAAGTATGCACGTCACCTAGCTCTGCTCCCGTTCGTTGCTCAAGACACACGTTAATTTGTTTCAGAAAAGTGTTCTCTTGTAGCACTTGTTGCTATAGGAGTCACTGGGGCGTCGCCAAGCGGTAAGGCAGCGGGTTTTGGTTCCGCCATGCGTAGGTTCGAATCCTGCCGCCCCAGCTTACGATCATATGTTGGAATCCCACGTGAACTCAGAGATCAAGATCGTTGCCGGCAGGTCTAATCCAGATATTGCTCTGAAGATTGCACGTGCCACGCACCGAGAATTGTCGGAAGTTGCGATACGCAACTTCAGCGACGGTGAAATCTGGGTGAAGTATGAAGAAAACGTTCGTGGTGTAGATCTGTATATCGTACAGTCAACGATTGCCCCCTCGGACAATCTGCTTGAATTGTTGATGCTTATCGATGCCGCCAAGCGTGCTTCAGCGAGAAGAATCACGGCTGTGATCCCGTACTTTGGATATGCGAGACAGGACCGGAAAGATCAACCGCGAGTTGCCATCACCGCAAAGCTAATAGCGAATCTATTGGTAGAGGCTGGTGCAAATCGTGTAATTACGATGGATCTACACACTCCTCAGTTGCAAGGCTTCTTTGACATCCCGCTTGACCACCTCTATGCGTCGTCGGTGTCGGTGAACATCTTGAAACAGGTTGGTCTTCAGAACGTTGCCGTTGCCGCGCCAGACGTTGGTGGTGTAAAGATGGCTCGAGCTTATGCTAAGATGCTCGGCGATGCTGACTTGGTTGTGGTAGACAAGCGCCGACCCAAGCACAATGTAGCTCAGGTAATGAACATCATTGGGGAAGTGCAAGGTAAAAACATCGTTATCGTTGATGATCTGATCGACACAGGTAGCACGTTTGTGCAATGCGTCGAAGCTCTCAAAAAGCAAGGGGCTGAGCAGATCATAGGTGTTTGTACCCACCCAGTCTTTTCCGGTGCAGCAGTAGAAAAGTTAGTTAACTGTGAGGCACTCGCGAAGTTGTTCGTTACCGATACGATACCTTTGAGAAAGCAACACGATAAAATCGAAGTCATGAGTGTGGCACCACTGTTTGCAGAAGCAATCATTCGGACACACGAGAATCAATCAATCAGCTCACTGTTCGACGCGAACCAGGGCTGAGAAAACGTCGGAAAATATTTCGTAGGGTGTTGGTATGAGCCAAATTGTTCTTCAAGCAGAAGCACGCGTTCCAGGTCAGAACGTTGCTAAGAAACTTCGTCAAGACGAGCGTGTACCAGGCGTATACTACGCTAAGGGACAAGATCCAGTACATTTTTCAGTGTCATACCTTGCACTTCGCCCTGTTGTTCATACAGCTAAGGCCAAGACGGTTAAGCTTGAGGTAGCCGGTAAGGACATGATCTGCATCTTGAAGGATGTGACATTCGATCCGCTTACTGACAAGATTCTGCACGTGGATATGCTGGGAGTTAAGCCTGGTGAGAAGATCCTCGTCAAGATCCCATTGCATGTCTCTGGTCTAGCACAAGGCGTTCGTGAGGGTGGTACACTAGAGCACGTATTGCACAAGGCCAACGTAAAGGTTGATCCTATCGAAATGCCTGAGGTAATCGAAGTTGATGTTACGAGCCTCGGACGTGGTGCTGCTATTCATGTCTCTGATCTCAATGTGCCAGGCGTTGAATTCCTCGACCGCCCAAGTGCACTTGTTGTTGCTTGCCATGCACCAAAGGTTGTTGAAAAGGCAGAAGAGACTGATACGAAGAAGAAGGGTAAGAAGTAAGGGAGAGGTACTAGGTACTAGGTACGAGGTACGAGGTACTCGGTACGAGGTACTAGGTACTGATTAGTGATTACTGATTACTGAACACCGGGTACCGATTAGTAGCAGTAGGGTGGTAGGATGTAGAAGAGCGTTACTGATACTGTGGCGCGTAAAACAAGCAAAGAGTATTTAGGCGCATCGTCGGAACACGACGGTGCGCTTTTCATTTATAGCAGGTCTATGATGATGGGATGCATGGCATCCATCAGTTGCTGCTGGATAATGTGAAACTGCCGTCGCTGTTCCCTCGAGTCCGCAACAAAATCAAGTTTCTTCAATGCCTTTGTTGATGTAAACAGCTCTGCGCGGAGCCGGGAGCGATGAGCTGTATTAGTGACCTTGAGAAAGTCTAGCGCATGTTGACATACAGTAAGCGCATTCATGACGTTTGGCTCTCTAAACTCATTGAGCACGCCGAAAAGAGTCATGTGTACAGACGACACATTTCTACCCTTTCGTTTGCGCAAGCAGGCATCTGCTAAGTTTGGATTGTTGGCATAGATGCCGGCATACAAGCCACGATGAATCAGTGCCTTCTGAAGGAATACTGTTTGTCTGCGAAATCGCGGATGAGCAACTACCTCAAACGCAATGTTTGCAGCAAGAGTGAAATTCATGTTTCTGAATGCCACTTCACACAAATACCGGCAAAGTTCAAACCACTTTGTTGAACCCGGACGAACGAGTTCCAGTAATCTCTGTGTGTATGAGGCGTTTGATGAAGTATTGTCAAAAAACTGACCAAGAAGAATTTGATGTAGTAGCCAGTCGACCTCGTAGGCCTTATTCCATATACGTAGCTTCTTGCAAGCACCAGGAAACGCAGACATCCATGATGCTGCCAACTCCGGGTCGTGCAACACCTGCCCTACAACTGCTGCTAAGGAGCAACCTGCAACAACTACCGCTGGATCGACTGCGGAGATATCAATGTGCCGCAGCAGAGGTAGGGCATCTTTGGCAATGAGAGTTGCATACATGTGTTGCTTGTTGGGCTTGCTATACTGTAGAAGCAGCCTACTAAACTGCTCATCAAATTTGGTAATGATGTCGTATGCGTTGCGAGAGCGCTCAAGCTCAATCACATACTTTCTGTACGCTAATGTATTGGATTGTTTTGCGCATGTTCTAATGAGCTGTCGTAAAATCAATAGCCGTATCTCGAAATGTTCGGGTAATGTAGCCAGTCGCAATGCACTATGTAGCCTTTGTCGTCCAAGTGAATGTGATTGCGTCATTAATGCAAGGCTGCCTGCAGCGAGATTTGCATAGACCTCGCGTGTGATGGCAAGGGGCCGCGAGGCAACAGAGCTTACTGGATGCGCAAGTATCATGCCGTCAATCTTTCGCATCAACCGCGATGTTGATCTGCGTAAAGAATCTTGCTCGATTATACGTGTCGCCACCTCGTCAACCGGCGAGTATCGTAATGAGAGGTTGCGCTTGAAGGTATCCGCCTCGGAGACCGTCAGATGCAGTCGCACAATCCGATTGAGATATGTACCTGTGCCATATAACGTTGAAAGGACTTCTACATAATCACGAAGTTTAGAAACGATCATACAACTCATGTATGCGTGGTAAATATGGCTGTCCGAAAATATAGATAATCGTACGATGTCTTGAGGTCTACACACTGCAGTATTGAAACAACAACATGTTTCTACAACCTACAGAGGTGCTTTAATGCCCAAGTTTCTTATCGTTCTTTTACTGTGGCTAGGACTACTAGATCCAACTGCGACCTACACAACAACGCAGGTGCTGAATATTGCCACCACGAACTCATCTCTGATTGAGCAGGCTACGCCTACTGTTGATACTACAACAGTATCGTGGCAGTTAGCGCGAGATCAAAAGCGTGATATTGTCATCATCGACCCATTCGATCGGTGATCACTTCTCGATCCAACGTCCGTCGGTGCGGATGATGTCGATGAGGGCGCCTACTGCGCCGGCGGATGGTATGTTGCGCTGTACAATTTCTTGTCCGCGATAAAGCGTAATGCGGTCCGGACCCGAGCCTACATAGCCGTAATCGGCGTCGGCCATTTCTCCTGGACCATTCACAATACATCCCATGATACCAATCTTCACACCCTTCAGGTGATCAGTCTGAGCACGTATCATGGAGGTTGTTTCTTGCAGGTCAAATAGCGTGCGCCCGCATGATGGACAGCTGATGTACTCAGCCTTCGTTATGCGAGTGCGCGCAGCTTGCAGAATCCCAAAGGCCAGACGCACGGAAGCATCGTGATGTATGTGATCATTCACACGCACATTCAGCATCACACCATCGCCATACCCCTCTACGAGAAGTCCGCCAAGATCCGTTGCAGCATGAAGTGATGCAATATCGAGGGAAGTGGCTAGCAGTCCCTTACGGAGTATAACTGGACACAAGATATCACGCGCCGCAAGCACGTCGAGTGCGCTTCGCATGTCGCGGAAGTATGATGGATGATGGCTTGTAAGACCCAGTACAGCGGTGGCGTCGTCGTGCAGCTTGACAAGTAACTCATGGTTATCCAGCTCGTCAGTGCTGCAGCAAACAATGTTCATCACGGTGTGACGCTGCGAGGCACAGAGATACTCATGCACGCTCATCATAGGCACACAATAGAACTGGTCATCGTGTGATTGCCATGTTGCATAATCAAGCAGCTGACGTGTTCCTGCTGGTACCATAAATGGCAGGGGGCTTGCACCCATGTACAAAAGCTCAGCCGCCTGATCTGTTGTGGACCACTTGTCTGTTACAGGATCATAGATATGACCCAATGCAGCAAGCTGACCCATTTCAGTGATGGATGACTCCGATACATCAGCAATAACACGCGGTATATTGTTGCTGCCAATGATTGCAACGTGGCGCGTATGATAGCGATGGTATGCATAGAACGATCTCATGCATATCTCCGCGCAAGCGCTTGTGCAACTGGGATCTCTGCCTCGGGTTCTTCCGTGAGTGACACACGAATCGTATCGCCTAGGCCATCTTCGAGCAGAGTGCCAATACCAAGCGCGCTCTTTAATCGACCATCCTCGCCATCGCCTGCCTCCGTTACACCAAGGTGCAGAGGGTACGGCTTGAGGCCCTCTCGCTTGAGACGAGATACGAGCAGACGATATGCGTGGATCATCACGAGCGGGTTGCTGGACTTCATCGAGAGAACGATGTTACAGTATCCTTCGTCTTCGGCAATACGCAAGAACTCCAACGCCGACTCGACCATGCCGTCAGGATTGTCTCCGTAACGACTCATGATTCGATCAGAAAGCGAGCCATGGTTCGTACCAATGCGCAGCGCTGTACCGTATTCTTTGCAGATGTTGATCAGCGGCACAAAGCGCGTACGAATGCGATCAAGCTCTTCCTGATACTCAGCGTCCGTATACTCGATGATGTTAAACTGCTTTTTGTCGACGTAGTTGCCGGGATTGATGCGCACCTTCTCCACCACACGAGCAGCGATCTCGGCAGCATTCGGCGTGTAATGAATGTCGGCCACGAGTGGCGTTGTATAGCCCCGTTCACGCAGACCTTTGCGGATCTCTTCGAGGTTCTTTGCTTCGCGCATGGAGGGGGCGGTGATGCGAACGAGTTCACAGCCGGCGTCGATCATGCGAATTGATTGCTCGATCGTGCCCTGCGTATCCATGGTGTTCGTCGTTGTCATAGACTGCACACGTATTGGGAACTGTGAGCCCATGGTAAGCTCACCGATGTTCACCGTTACCGACTCACGTCGATGATACGTTGTGAGCGATTCGCAATAGGGTGGTAGGGTGTCGTGGTGCTGCACAGTTAGAGCTGACGACTTACTTCGAAGAGGATGTTCTTTTCGTGCTCAGAAAGGCCATGATAGCCCCCTTTCGAGATCTTATCGAGAATCTGATCGATCTGTTCCTGCGAGATGGACTGTCCGTCTACCACAAACTTTGTAGGCGTATGCGCAGTTGTCTCTCGCACCGATTCCTGCGGAGGTTGAGCGTAATCGTACGTTGGCACAGGGCGCCGACGCGGCACATCGCGGAAGTCAGCATCAATGATGTTCGATCTACGTTGATAGCTGTCGCGGTATTGGGCTCCCTCGATCCTGTGGAAAAGGGGCTCGCCAAACTTGATGAGCAAAAAGCCACCTAACGCTCCGCCTAAGTGTGCAAAATGGGCCACGCCATCACCGGCGTTGAAGAGTCCGTTGATCAGATCAAACCCCGCATAGATCATCACAAAGATGCGTGCCGGAATTGGGAAGAATAACGGAAACATCATAATTGGTCGGTCTGGGAACGTCATCCCAAAGGCCAACAGAATACCCATGATCGAACCAGATGCACCGATTGTTGGGGCAAGACCACCGCCGAGCAGTGGTGTGATGACGAGGTGAAACACACCTGCAGCGATGCCGGAAAGAACATAATAGGCGGCAAATTTGCGCGAGCCCCAGATGTACTCCAGCTCAACACCGAACATCCAAAGAGCGAGCATGTTGAAAAGCAGGTGCGAGATTCCACCATGCATGAACTGATACGACAACAGCTGCCACGGAAGAAACGAGCCACTGGTAGCAGGCCATAACGCAAACTTCTCCATCACAACAACGTCAATGGGGAGTCCACCAAACGTCATTCCCTGAAGGAAGATTGATTGAATGATGAACACGATCACGTTGCTTGCAAGCAAGAACTTGATCACTGGTGGGAATGCACCCATACGGCCTTGGCCAAATTGTGCTGACATGTCTTAGACTTCCAATGCAACAACGCCGGGGAGCTGTTTGCCTTCGAGAAATTCAAGCGAAGCGCCGCCCCCGGTAGATACGTGGGTGACGTTCTTCGCGTGACCGAATTGCGTGACGGCTGCGGCTGAGTCGCCGCCACCTACGATCGTAATTGTACCATTGCTTGTTGCCTCTGCCATCGCATCAGCAATAACGCGCGTACCTTGTTGGAAGTTCGAAAACTCAAAGACGCCCATCGGACCGTTCCAGACAACCGTACCTGCTGTTTTGATAGCATCAGTAAATGCTGCTTGCGTTGCCGGCCCAATATCAAGTCCCATCATACCATCAGGAATTGCATCAACTGCTACAACCTGGTTGTCGGACGTATCGGTAAACGATGCTGCAACAACTGTATCAGTAGGAATCATAAGATGCACGCCCTGCGTTGCGGCGCGATCGAGGATATCTTTGGCAAGTTCGATTTTGTCGGCTTCCACAAGCGATGAGCCGACACTGTGTCCCATGGCTTTGAGGAACGTAAACATCATGCCGCCACCGATCAGGATCTTGTCGCAGATCGACATCAGCGCTGTGATCACGTCGATCTTACCAGAGATTTTCGAGCCGCCCATGATGGCAACAAGTGGACGCTTTGGCTGGGCAAGAGCGCTCCCTAGATACTCGAGTTCTTTGGCAATCAAGAATCCAGCACAGCGCTCAGGGAAAAACCTCACAACACCCTCCGTGCTGGCATGCGCGCGGTGCGCCGTGCCAAAGGCATCGTTGCAATAGATGTTGCCGAGCTCTGCAAGCTGCTGACAAAACACAGAGTCGTTGGCTTCTTCCTGCGGATAAAACCGCAAGTTCTCGACAAGCACAACACTACCGAAGGGGGCATTTGCGACTGCCGCAAGAGCATGCTCACCAACGCAGTCATCGGCAAAGGAGACTGCTACGCCCCTTACCATCAAGAGCTTTGCCAGGTGCTCTGCTACTGGGCGCAGCGAGTACTTCATCATGCGCTCGCCCTTGGGCCTGCCAAGGTGCGACATCACTACAGCAATGCCTCCACGGTCAACAATAGACACGATCGTTGGCAACGACTCCACAATACGTGTGTCGTCTGTGATAGCCCCGTGCTCATCCTGCGGCACATTGAAATCTACACGCGTGAGAACGCGCTTGCCAGCAACGTCAACGTTTTGAATAGACTTGATCACGCCGTTACCCGCATCAGAAGATCTGCAATGCGGTTTGAGTAGCCCCATTCATTGTCGTACCAGCCAACAACCTTGACGGAGTTGCCGATCACCATTGTGCTGAGCGAATCAAAGATGCACGAGTGCGGATTGCCGACGATATCCGTTGACACGATAGGGTCTGTGCAATACTCAAGGATGCCCTTGAGAGCGCCATTAGCTGCGGCCTTGAAGGCTGCATTGATCTCGTCCTTTGTAGCGGACGTCTCAAGCACAACTGTAAAGTCTGTAACCGATCCATCTGGCGTTGGAACGCGGAAAGCCATACCATCGAGCTTGCCCTTCATCACAGGCATTACCTCACTCACGGCCTTTGCTGCACCCGTTGTTGTTGAGATGATGTTCTGCGCTGCAGCGCGGGCGCGGCGCAGATCCTTGTGCGGTAGGTCAAGAATATTTTGATCGTTTGTATACGCGTGGACCGTTGTCATGAAACCGTTGACGAGTCCGAAGTTCTCGTAGAGAACCTTCACCATTGGAGCAAGACAGTTTGTTGTGCACGAAGCATTTGAAACAACGTGCATGTCTGCAGTAAGCTCGTGATCGTTTACGCCCAGCACAATGGTGCCGTCGAGCTTGTCTTTTGCAGGTGCCGTAAGCACAACCTTGCGCGCATGCTTGAGGTGCTTGTCGAGGTCTGCCTTGGCGGTGAACTTACCTGTTGACTCAATCACCACATCCAGACCGGACCATGGAAGGTTTTCGATCTGCTTGTCTGCGCTGATGTTGATGCGATGTCCGTTCACGATGATTGCTGCACCATCAACCTCTACCGTGCCATTGAAGCGTCCATGCACCGAATCGTACTTGAGAAGATGCGCCAACGTAGCTGCATCTGTTAAATCGTTGATTCCAACGATCTCAACATCTGCTCCGCGTTGCACGAGAGCACGAAAAACAAGGCGTCCGATACGACCAAATCCATTAATCGCAATCTTCGTGGCCATGGCAATCCAATTCATCAAGAGTGAGTAAAACGTGGCGCAAAAATACCACTGTTTAACGTTTCTTGACGCGGTTTGGGTTCTTCTCTACGTAGACTTTCCAGGCAGTTCGCTTCGAAACTTTTCCACCTCGATTCGCGGCAGGGGGCGGACCGAGATTCACCGCATGACAGATCGCTACGGAAAGTGCATCGGTTGCATCGAAGAACTCAGGCGTTTCATCGATGGATAAGATCGCACGTACCATGTGCTGCACTTGATCCTTACTGGCGGCTCCTCGCCCCGTAACACTGCGTTTGACCTGCATCGGCGTATACTCCTGCGGCTCGTGTCCGGCTTGCGCGCAGGCCAGCATAGCCACGCCACGGGCGTGAGAGAGCTGCACAATGGAGAGTACATTTTTTGCGTAGAATACTTTTTCCATCGAGCATACATCAGGTGATGTACGGGCGATGACTGCCGCAAGTCTGTCATGGATCTCTACGAGCCGTTCAGGGAAGTTACTTGTTCTGCGCTTGACGGCGATAACGCCGTATTCGACAAGCTTCATCGACGAGCCTTCGGCATCGATTACACCATATCCGCAGATCACAGATCCTGGGTCGATGCCTAAGATTCTCATTCGGCATCCTCGTCGGGTAGCTCGGCATTGTGAAACACGTTCTGTACGTCATCATTATCATCGAGTACGTCGAGAAGTTTTTCGAGAAGCTTTACATGCTCGGCGTCGGCTATGCTGAGCGTCGTGTTCGGCTCATACACTACGCGCGTCTCGCGCACAGCGAGCTTGCGCTCGCCGCACTCGTTGGCGCATGTTCCTAGCATATCTACCTGACAGAAGATCAGCGCGCCATCGTCGATCATCATAACATCGTCTGCGCCGATATCCATGGCAATTGACAGCATGTCGTCTTCCGAGTCTGAGCACTCTACGCGGATCTCTCCTGCGCGCGTGAAGTTCCAGCTAACAGAATTGTTCTCACCAAGATTGCCGCCAAACTTTGAAAATGTTGCGCGCAGCTCTTGTGTGGAACGGTTGCGATGATCCGTTGTACAGACAACGATCACGGCGGCGCCGCCCGGACCATACCCTTCATAGGTAACGTCTTCGTAACTGATGCCCTCGAGCTCGCCTGTTCCACGCAGGATGGCACGCTTGATATTCTCCACGGGCATCGAAACGGACCGTGCATTCTCGATGGCCATGCGCAAGCGTGCATTTGCATCTGGATCGCCACCGCCGAGCTTTGCGGCAATGATGATCTCCTTCGAAACCTTGGTGAAGAGCTTCCCACGTTTCGCGTCAACAACAGCCTTACGACGCTTAATGTTTGCCCATTTACTATGTCCAGCCATGGTGCAAATCTACAACCCAATAACAACCCGGTGCAGGCTTTCCACAGCGCGTGCATATACAGGAGAGGTCGACAGAAGATGCTCGTCGCCAATCATCACTACCTGCTGCTTAGCGCGCGTAAGCGCTACGTTGAGCTTTCTATCGACCGTGCTTCCTCGATACTCGATCTCGGATCGAATCTGATCAAACTCTTGCGGTGTGTTCACAGCAACAACATAGATCACAACGTCTCGCTCGCCCCCTTGAAAGCGCTCTACGGTGTCAACTGTGCAATGCTCTCGCACATGCTGCGGCAGCGAGCCGATGATTGCGTTGTTTATGATGCGAAAGGGGCTAATAATCCCAATTGATGGGGTATTGCCGCCGGCTTGACATGACTCTATGATCTGCGTTGCGAGTGCAACTGCGATGGTGATCTGACTTGCCGTAGTTGATGACGGGATAAAACAGGCCCTTTGTGGGAGTATGTCTGCCCATGGCAGAGGAGTATCGGACATCTGATGTTCGTGCAGGCATGTTAGCTTGTCCTGATAGAACGCTTCTGCTGCAAATGCCATCACGTTATTGTGCATGCGACCCTGCTGTGTGAGCATAGCCACGTGAGATGCATTCGATGCACAACGGAGCAAACGCTCAAACGCGCTCATCGACGTGGTTGTAAGATTGATGGCGTGCAGACGGTCGTTTGATGTTTGGGTGTACTCAGGTGCCTGTATGACCAAGGCGGGAAGCTGACAGTGATCGCCGATCAATATTGAGCGTCCAACGCGAGCTGTTGCAAGCAGCAGCATAGGTTCCAGAATCTGCGATGCCTCGTCGATCACAGCCGTGGTGTAGCTGCCAAAGTCCCAGATCTCGGGTGACGACGAAAGAGACTGCATGGTAGCCACCACACAGCGAGCCTCACTGATGCGCTCTGCGAGCCGTTCAGCTGGCAACGTCCGCCCAAGTTGCGGTATGCTATGGAGGCCGGTAGCCCCCTCCAAACTGCCATGACGTATGTAGCGAACAGAGTGTTTGTCGAGTGCGGCACAGATCTCATTGGCTGCACGGTTTGTGTAGGCAAGCGCAAGTACGCGCTCATGGGGCTTAGCAACCAACTCCTGAATGATGGCTCTGAGCACGGCAGAAGTTTTGCCTGTGCCGGGTGGACCCTGGATCAGAAAGAGATCCTGTGCGCCGAGTGCTCGTTCGACAACGTCGCGCTGTGCAGGCATCAGATTCGGTGCTGTGCTTGGAACACGAAGCCCCATGCCTGGTTGCGTGCGCCCAAGCAGGATGGCGCGTTTGTGCTCACCAAGCTCGATGAAGGCACGAATGCCTGCATGAAGAGCCTTGGATGAACTATCCATCGCATCCAACTCCATTGTCCACTGTCCTGATGCAAGATGCGTCCACGGGGCAAACTTGTTCCTGAGGGAGACCATCACGAGGTCTTTGGAGATTTCGCGCACTGATCCCTTGTAGCGCGCTGGTTCTTCTCGTCTGCCACCGTCGGATGCAGATTCGTACAACACCACCGCGTCGCCTGCGCGAATGGGGGAGTCTGTGCCATCATGTGGACGTCGAAACGTGAGATGCATGGTGGCCTGATCTGAGCGGGCCGGGTCTAGCACGAGTCCCGAAATCGGATCGCTGCTGCGTCCGCCCCCTTCCCGCTGCTCAAAGCGTTCTCGTGCAACAAGAGCAAGCCAAGCCATCACGGCATGGCGTTCTGTGGCATCGAGTCTACCCAGGGCGCTGGTGAGCCATTCAAACTCCTCGCGCTCATAACTCGAGATATTGGGTTTTGTCCGGCTCTCACTCTCCAGAATCGTCCGCAGGGGGGCTGGATCTGCATGAGCCAGCGCCAACTCTGCCACCACAATCGCGTTTCGCGCCGCCACCACCTTGGAGAACTGCTCCATGGGGGCATCGAGCATGCGAAATGGGCTGACGTCATCCTGCACATACCAGAGCTCAGATGACGCAACCGCCTGCTGGTGCTCCAGAGAGAGTATGGCATGATAGGCAGCAACCTGGGCAGCATGATCGGCGCGAATTCCCGAAGAGGGGGCTTTGCCAGCCTTCATTTCAACGATGGAAATCCCTTCGGGCTTTCGAAGGAGGATGTCGGCCCGACCCTGGAGCCCGAGCACCGACGACACGTAAAACGGCTCCAGCTCGATCGAATACTCGGCCCATTGCGAGCGTGCAGCACGTAGCCTCGGTAGCATTTGCCTGACGCGTTCCATTGACGTGAGCAGCTCGCCACGCACGTGGAGAGAGGCAAGTGCGAGTGGACGCAGCGTTGCCAGCCATTCACAAATCTGCTCATCTGTGTGCTCTGGATTGTGCACAATCGCGTCGAAGGCTGCGTTGACCAGGTTTCCAGGAACCGTTGCAGGCAGAGATTCTGCCTTTCGGAAGCATCTGGACACGATCTTCTCGATGGAGGGTCCGCTGGGCGTAGTAACTCCAGCAACCTCTGTTACATCAAGCACATAGCTCGGTTGGATAATGTACCAGCACTGTAGGGGGCTTCTGTGCACAACCTTGTGGATAGCGACATCATGCCATAGGCGAGATTGGGTTTTCCACAGCAGTTTTCCACAGCCGAATGAAGCATCAGTAAGTTCTTCAGTAGAATCATCAAGATATTCTACAGTAATACACTTACGAACGTTATCCACATAGCGAATATGGCCGATATGTATCTGGGCGACCATGCAGTCATGCGAGTTGTGCGTACCTGTGGAAAACTACGACAGTGGTCGTAGGTCTTTAATACGGATCTGCGGCGTGGAGTTACCCTGGAAGATGTTCTCTTCGAGGGTATACACCATAGAAATGGGGCGTCCGTGGTTACAATCTGTGATCTTCTTACCGAGATTAAAGCCTATAGCGTCGATTGCGAAGTTCTTTTGTAGAGCTCGGAACTTCAAGTGGTTGTTTCCGACGATCTTGACCCCATTGGCAGATACCACATTCTCCGTATGGAAAACTGGTCTGTGATTCTGATAGCCGTATGGAGCAAACTTCCCTAAGAAGTTTACAAAGTTTGGTGTTAGCTCGTTTAGCTGCAATTCCGTATCAACTACGATTTCGTGTACTAGCATCTCCGGCGTAATGGCAGAGGAAGCCATAGCATCGAATCGGCGTTGTAGTTCGGGGATGTTCTCCACAGGTAACGAAAGTCCAGCTGCGTGTATATGTCCGCCAAACTCAGTGAGCAGATCTTCACATTGCTTTAGAGCGCCGTGGATGTCAAAATCCTGGACTGAGCGGGCAGAACCCTTGGCGATTCCATCGATCGTTGTAAGCATGATAGATGGCACGTTATAGCGCTCCACAAGACGTGAGGCAACGATTCCGATCACGCCTGCATGCCAGTGATCCTGATGCAACACCAATGACTTACCGCTACCTGTGATGAGCTGTTGTTTCGCTAAAACTGCAGCCTCTTCGAAGGTGTGTTCGTCTATGGCTCTGCGCTGACGGTTATCGTGTTCGAGTTCTTGGGCTATATGAAACGCGCGCAGCTCATCGGGCTGGATCATCATTTCAACTGCCCGGCGGGGATCGCCGAGGCGTCCGGCCGCGTTGATTCGTGGTGCCAGACCAAAAATCACGCTGGAATTGGTAAGCTGACCAAGGTGTAGCCCGGCGCAATCTACCAGCCCCTTAAAGCCAGGACGCGGATATGAGTTCAACAGTTCGAGTCCGAAGTAGCTTAGGACGCGGTTTTCGCCTGTCAACGGGGCTATATCGGCCGCCGAAGCGATGGCTACGAAGTCGAGATATTCATAGGCAAGCTCTGGGTGACCCTGACGTTCACTGAGTGCTTGGAGGAGTTTGAATGCTACACCGCAAGCTGCTAAGTCCTTGTAAGGATACGTACATCCAGGCTTGATAGGGTCGAGCAGGGCAAGTGCCTTCGGGATCTCTTCGGCAGCCTGGTGGTGATCACAGACGATCACATCGATACCACGTTCGCGGGCATGATCAACGGCGCGCGAGGCCGTAACCCCTACGTCTACCGTAACGATAACCTTAGCGCCTGCCTCGTGGGCACGGTCTACAGAAAGGGGCGTAAAGCCGAAACCCTCTTCGAGTCGGCTCGGAATATGATAGTCAGCATGGGCACCAATTCTGCGCAAAAAGTGCAGAACCATAGCAGTGCTCGATGTACCGTCCACATCGTAATCGCCATGAATCCAGATCAGCTCTTTGCGCTGAATGGACTCTTCGATACGATCAACTGCCACCTCCATTCCATCCATAAGCCATGGGGAATGTAAATGATCCAGTGAAGGCTCAAAGAACCGCTGGACATCTTCGACAGTGGATAGCCCCCTGCTCACCAAGACGCGAGCGATTGGTGGGGGGACGTGAAGTTGTTGTATTATGGTTTGGACAGCATGTTCATCGTGACAATCCCGGGTAATCCACCGGTAGTTCAAAATGTTCCTGTTAATTTGAAAACAAACTGTCCGAAGATACGAACCAACGCAGCCTGTGGCAAAACGCATACACGACTACAACCATGTCCAGCCCGACCATGACGATCACGAGCTGGGCTACCGGGCGCGCACACGGGAGCGGGCCAAGCTGCTGGACAGAACGCGCACGCGGGTAAAGCAGGGCAATATCCCAGAGGGGGCTCTCCAGGGCACCGTGATGCGTCCACTCGGTCCCCGCTGGATGGTTGCCACCCCCCCCGGCGCCATTTGGGACTGCGCCGTTTCGGGTATCGTAGACGTGCCGCACACCTCCAGTCTGGTAGCCGTGGGCGACACCGTTTGGGTGCTACCCGATGCCTCACAGGACGGCACAGCATCGATCATCAAGGTAGACGAACGCACCACCGTGCTCTCGCGCAAAGCCGCCGGACGCGGCAAACGCGAGCAAGTACTTGTGTCCAACGCCGAGCAACTCTGTATTGTGGTGGCCGCCGCACAGCCCGACTATAAAAGACGCCTCATCGACAGATACCTGATCGCCGCATACAAAGGCGACCTAGCCCCTATGATTGTCGTGAACAAGATCGACCTGATCCCTGATGAGTACCGGGAAGACTTCGTTGACGATCTACGTGTCTACTCCGACGAGCTCGGCATACCCGTGATGTTCACCAGCACCACCACCGGTGAAGGCATCGCCGAGCTCGAACAAGAGCTCTTAGCGCACGTCTCCCTTCTTGCCGGACCCTCCGGTGTGGGCAAATCATCGATCATCAACCTCATCAGCAACATTCCCCAGGCAGTTGGCGAGATCTCCCGCAAGTACGACAAGGGGCGTCACACCACCACGGCCGCCATCGTCATCCCGCTACGCAACGGCGGCACCGCCATCGACACTCCCGGCATCCGCGAATTCGCCCTCTGGGAACTCGGCCTCGACGAACTCCCATACTACTTCGAAGAATTCGCCCCCTTTGCCGAGAACTGCAAATTCAACTCCTGTTCTCACACCCACGAACCCGGCTGCGCCGTCAAAGCCGCCGTGGAACAAGGAGAGCTGGACGAAGAGAGATATGAATCGTATGTGCTGTTGAGCAGCGAGCAGTAGGGGCGAGCCGGTGACGAGCTCGAAAGGGTGCGTAAGGGTACGGGGGTACGTGGGTACGAGGGTACGTGGGTAAGCCTCTGTCTTTGCCGCGAAAGAACGTCCCTCTTATATTCGCCCCATGATTACAACTCGACGCCATTTCCTTTCTACAGGTGCACGCGCTGCAGCGGCTGTTGCGGTTGCGCCAACATTTGCTGCAATTCTTCAGTCGTGTACGTCTGATGCACCCGTTGGACCAACCGGCAATTGGGTAGAGCTTGCAGGTTCGCTGCAGGGGTCGCTCATTATGCGCGACGATATCGACTTCGCTCAGCTGAATACGCAATACGCTTTGGCATATCTGTCGGTCATCCCACAGGCAATAGCCTTGTGCGAAAGCGAGGCCGATGTCGTAGCGTGCGTGAAGTGGGCAAGACGCAACAATGTGCCGATCGTTGCGAGATCTGGCGGACATTCCTACGCCGCGTATTCTCGTACAACTGGCTTGCTTATTGATCTCTCGCAGATGAATTCAATCGACTACGATCCCGCAACTATGCTAGCCACCTTGGAAGGGGGCGCGCACAATAGGGAAGTGTACAGAACAGGCAGGGCTGCGTCGGTGTCTATGACGCACGGACGTTGCAAGGCTGTCGGTGCTGCTGGATTGATCCTCGGCGGTGGTATTGGCTTTAACATGCGCAACAAGGGCCTTTCGTGCGATAGTCTGGTGTCCACACGCATTGTTCTTGCTAACGGCGAAGTGATCACTGCCAGTGCAACCGAAAAGCCGGAAGTTTTCTGGGCTGTACGCGGCTCGGGAGGCGGCAACTTCGGCATACACACGCAGTTCGTTGTCAAAATGTTTCCTGTGACGAACGTTACATGGTTCAAGATCCAGTGGACGTCTGAGCTTGAGCGCATTTTTGATGTGTTCCAAGATATTGCGTTTGCTGCGCCCCCTGAGTTCGGCGTGAAGTTTATGCTCAATGCAAGCAATGAAAATGGGCCAAACAAGCTCTACATCGACATTCTCGGTCAGCTCGTTGGCGATGAAGCTGCTCTGCGAGCACTGCTGAAGCCAGTGTATGATGTAGCAGCTCCCTCCTTCGAAGCTATGAAAACGCTACCGTACTGGGATGCTCAAGAGTATTTGTCAGAGGATGGCGATCCTGAATATGTGCATGAGCGCACTCGATTTGCGTTCGATAAGATCCCACCTGCCGGACGCGACACGATATTCAAGTACATGCGAGAGTGGCCCGGCACATCCGTAGACGTGATCTGGAAGTATTTCCTCCTGGGTGGACGCATCAAAGACGTTCCCAACGATGCAACGGCATTCCCGTTCCGTAACGCAACAATGATCTCAGCGATAGACCTCGAATGGAAGCCGCAAGATCAAACTGTGCTGTCAGAGAATCTTGCATGGCTCGATGCATTCCATGATGCAATGGAGCCATACACCTCGCGAAACTGCTTCATCAACTTCGTTGATAGACGTCAGACAAATCATCTCGAAGCCTACTACGGCCCCCACCTCGAACGTCTGCGTGCAGTGAAACGTCAGCTCGATCCCGATAACGTGTTCAATAACCCCAAATCCATTCCGTTGTAAACGAAAGCATCGTCTGTGCTTCAAAATCTGGATTCCCGCCTTCGCGGGAATGACGTACCCTCGTACCTCGTACCTCTTCTTTTTCTTATCTTCGCAGCCTCTCATCAATCACACACCACGGAGAGGTGCGAGAGTGGTTGAATCGGACGGTCTCGAAAACCGTTATAGGAGCAATCCTATCGAGGGTTCGAATCCCTCCCTCTCCGCAGGCTGATGAGCATTGAAAATTGGGCGAGTGCTGAAATTGGCAGACAGGCGGGTCTCAGAAGCCCGTGTTCGCAAGGACGTGTGGGTTCAAGTCCCACTTCGCCCACAAAACTGATCAACGGAAAACCGGGAAACCTTCCGTATTTTGTCGCTGTTTGGATAGCGATTACTCCTCACACTGATCAGGCGATATGTCACTTCCGGTTTCGAATTATGCTACGATTGAACGCGTAGAAAAGCTTCGTCAATCCAAGATCCTGCGCGAAGTTCAGGACAAAGACACTGTTGCAATGTTCGAAGATCCACTTGAGAACGATATGGTTCTCAACATGGGTCCACAGCACCCTGCTACGCACGGTGTGCTTCGTGTTCTGCTGCGTCTGGACGGTGAGAACATCGCAAAGTGCGTGCCCGAGCTTGGATATCTCCACCGCGGATTCGAAAAGCTTGCCGAGAGCTGCACATATCATGAGTTTATCCCTCACACGGACCGACTGGACTATCTCTCGCCCCTTTCCAACAATGTTGGCATTTGTATGGCGATCGAGAAGGCAGCAGGCGTACACGTTCCTGAAAGGGGCGTATGGGTTCGCATGCTTGTCTGCGAGCTGGCGCGTATTTCGTCGCACCTGCTTGCCATGGGCGCAACATCGATGGACGTTGGTGCGATGACGGTGTTCTTGTGGACGTTTACCGAGCGCGAAAAGCAGTACGATCTGTTTGAGCGTATCTGCGGGGCGCGCTTTACTACAAGCTTTGCCCGTATCGGTGGGGTAGCAAACGATATCCCTGATGATGTACTTCGTGATGTGCGTCTGTGGCTGAACCAGCTTCCAGAACGGATGAAGGAAGTAGAAGGTCTTGTGAACCGCAATCGCATCTTTGTTGATCGTATGGCGGGTGTGGGACACATCACGGCTGAAAAGGCTATTGACCTGGGTCTTACTGGCCCTACTCTGCGTGGTTCAGGCGTTGCGCGCGACCTTCGTCGCGATCAGCCGTACATGTAC
This sequence comes from Ignavibacteria bacterium, assembly GCA_016873895.1. Taxonomy (GTDB): domain Bacteria; phylum Bacteroidota; class Ignavibacteria; order Kapaibacteriales; family Kapaibacteriaceae; genus UBA10438. The sequence goes on along the minus strand of VGVV01000004.1, from coordinate 99,390 downwards.
TACGATCAGATGGACTTCGACGTGATCACGCGCAACGATGGCGACTGTTATTCGCGCTATTCAGTGCGTAATGCAGAGATCTGGGAATCGATGAAGATCTGTCACCAAGTGATCGACAGACTCGAAAAGATGCCGCGCACGCCAGTGCTGGCAGACGATCAGCCGCAATCAGTCCTCTCGCGCAAAGCCAACATCTATACCAAGATGGAAGAGCTGATCAACGACTTCATGATCATCAACTTTGGTACGATGCCGCCAGCAGGCGAAACGTACACCGCTATCGAGTCGCCAAAGGGCGAGCTTGGCTTCTTTATCGTGAGCGATGGCACAGGCCACCCATGGAAGCTCAAGATCCGTTCTCCGTCGTCGAGCAACCTGCAGGCGCTGAAGCATATGTCAGAGGGCTCAATGGTTTCTGACGTGGTAGCAATCATCGGTTCGATCGACCCTGTGATGGGTGAAGCCGATAAGTGAGTTGATCAGCACTCATGCCGACACCTGAATCGATCACGCCGGAGCGTCGAGCGAAAATTGTACGCGTTCTAGAGAAACGTCAGCCAACGCTGACGGTTGTCTTTGAGAACGTCCACGACCCGCACAACGTGAGCGCTGTGATTCGCTCGTGCGACGCAGTAGGCGTTGCAGAGGCGCATGGCATCTACTACGGACGCACAGTCTTTCCAGATCTCGGTGAGAAGTCATCAGCCAGTGCGCGCAAGTGGGTGGACGTACACCTGCATCAAACAGTCGATGAATGCTACGCTGCTCTGCGTAGCAGGGGCTTTGCCATCTACACAACGCATATGTCCAGCGATGCCGCGTCGCTGCACGACCTCGATCTCAAGCAGCCTGTTGCGCTCGTGTTTGGTAACGAGCACAATGGTGTTTCTGATGAAGCACGCGAAAAGGCCGACGGTAACTTTCTCATCCCGCAGATGGGGATGATCCAATCGCTCAACATTTCCGTTGCATGTGCCGTAACACTCTTCGAGGCAATGAGGCAACGCACGGAAGGGGGCATGTATAACACACCCCAGATGCCAAGCGACGTGCTGGCACAGAAGGTTGAAGACTGGTGTTCGAGGTAAGTGTTCGTTACTTCACAAACGACTCAAACCAGCCCTTTTGATCTTGCACACCGTAAATGAAGACACCTCGGTGGTCGGCAGTTTGACCGGCATACAAGGCTTGCGTAGGACCGCCCCCGATGAATGTTTGAAAACCTGCAGGGAGTTCTGCGATGTAGGAGGGTGTTACTTCATCCTGTCCACCATGATAACAACGCAACGGCGTCACACTACGCCAGCGATAGCCATGTGTCTGCTGCAGCTTCTGCCAGTATGGTGTTTCACCACCGATGCTTGACTTCACAAAGCTCTCTGTGAGCATATCGCGAATCTTAAACGGGACTAGTTTCGAATACTCGGGCCAGCCGATCTTGTTCGCATGCAGATCGCGAGCTGCCTGGAGATACTCAGGCTTGAATGCGCCAGTTGACAATCCAGGCTGGTTATAGTAAAACTCGTGAGCATTGATCTGCAGTGCAGCACAACCGGTGAGAAAAACAGCATCAACAGGCTGATAGTTGTTGATCCAACGATTCATGATCGTATAGATATCAGCCGGGGCACTTGCAGCAGCTGCAGCCGTTACCTTTACGCCAAGATTCTCGAGATGGTTCAGAAACACCAATGTTGCCCAGCCCCCTTGCGACCAACCACTGAGGAAAAACTGTGATGGTTTGTAGCCCACGGCATCGAGTATGATCTTGGCCGTGTGATACATATCGGTGCAGGCCTGCTGCGTACTGGCTTTTACCAAGTAACTATCTGGTTCTTCCGAAAGCCCCTTGCCGAAATAATCTGCTGCAACCACGATGTAACCATCACCAGCAAAGCGCGCGATCATCAGGCGTGTTTCGTATGACTCCTCAGGGAACGAGGGCACTGCCGTCTTTGTAAAGACTGTGCCATGCTGATACATCACTACAGGTAGGTTCTTGTTCGCCACCTTTGGCACGGCAATCAAGCCTGATGCACGTGTTGGACGATTAAGCTGCTCTGGAACAACCGACGGATACGATACGCGGTAGAGATCAACAGCGTTCTTCGCAGCAGGAAACGTGATCGTGTTACTTGGAGCAAACTCCTGCAGCTCCGACGTCAGAATCTTGTTCAACCGCTCCACGGTGTATGTGCCAAGGAACTGATAGCTCAAGCCTGATGGGATGGCAATAGGCTTTAGGTCTGGGGCTTGCGCGTGAGCTTGAAACAAGCTCAGCAGCAACGCGAGTGTGATACACATGTACTTCAATGGGTTCTCCTGGATAGTATCGCTAGGATGTTTTGCACGTCCATGTAGGGCGTGGTAGAATAATGTTCGAAAACGACGTCGCGTTTGATAACGATACGAATCCCATGCAGCTCGGTCACGCTTCCGTTGCGTTCTGCGATCGTTGTTCCGAGTGCCTTTGAACATGTGTTGCCAGTATCACTGCATAGCAAGAATACATCATTGGAGAAGGCATATTGCTGCGTTACTTCACGGCACTTCTCAACTTCGTTGTCAGAGAAAGCCACAACGACAGTCTTGAGACTGCGCAGCTGTTCGGTGTGTTCCTGAAAGAGTGCGAGTTGCTGCATACAGTGCGTGCACATGGCCCCGAGGAAGCGAATTGCTACAACGGGAATGCTGTCGGACAGGGCTATGACATCAATACTTCTACCTGCAGTGTCGACAACCGGAGGTAGGGACGTTAAGCGCTGCTGTGCTTCGGCAGCAACACAGAGTGTTAGCGATATAATGAGTCCAATGACAAAACGCACTATCGTACAAGAACGATCATGTCTGTGTTGCTGAAGTTGCCACCGTCGGTTAGGCGCACATAGTATGTGCCTGCAGGTGCCTCGTGCACATCGAAGGATGTACTCTTGGTGTTTGGTTCGACGTTCTTCTGCATCAGAACGTTGCCGGTTACATCATACAATGTTGCAGTAACAGCTTTGTGCCTAACTGCGTCTGGCACCCGAATCTCAATTGCCGAGTAGCGTCCGGCTACAGGATTAGGAAAGGCAAGGGGCTCATCCCACGGACGGTCATGCACAGAAGACGTAGCAGGGAGAATCTCGATAAGATTCATCATTCCCCAATCCTCGTGAGGTAGGTAGTGGCAATGCAACACAGTCTTACCGTCAAATTCTGTGTCAAAGCGATGTCGGATCGTGTACTTCGTCTTCGGCATCAGAAGTAGGACGTCGCGCCATACCGGCTCGTCTTGCTTGACATCGTTGATTGCCGTGACTTGAAACTCGTTGATGTGAATATGAAACGGGTGGGTTCCACCACTACGGTTCGTGATCGTCCACTCCTCGGCAGTCCCTGCTCGAACGGTAATGTTCACAACATCGTGATTGTACGGTGAGTTGTTTACCGTGAACATGCGGGAAACAGCTGTGGAATCTACGTTGGTGCCTGTTGGGTCGATATCAAAGTATACTTCTCGGCTTCCAACGATCTCTTCATCTTTGATAGGTCCGCGTTCGATAGCCCTTGGCAAACGTGCAGGCAACGTCATTGCTGGAGTAATAGGATCTCCTGTGATGTTGAGTTCGATGGCAAGCCGACGTTCCAATACCTGAAGATTTGTTCCCAACGTTATGAGTTCGGCTACGTAGCGCCCAGATTCTGAAGGGGCGGAAACGAGTACATCAGATCGTGCCCCTGTGTGCACTATAACACTGTCGACCGTCTTCATTGTGTCAAAGTACAATCCGTCCGCTGCAATCTCACGCTGAGGAACAACGATTGTATCAGTACCAGTAATCTTCAACCAGCGAAGCATGACGAGCGGCTCAAACGTCCCGTTTATGAGCCTCCAACGCTGAATCTCGCCAGGTCGCATGGTCACGGTGCCGTTCATGACGCCGTTGATTAGGACTGGTGAATCGGTTCCGGTTAGGGGATTGAACATTGTGCTCTTTCGTAGGCGTTGCGGAACACCAACGCTATTGGTGACTGTATCGTAACGAATGATAGAGAACACGAAGACCTTGCTTTCACACCGCAGAAGATTTGGATCGGTTACGGCTGGATCGGGATTGTCGTCCACGATGATGCTACCAGCTAAGCTGCTCGAGACCTGCGCCCATGTTGACGTATGGTGATGAGGATGGAACCAATATGTTCCAGAAGCATGGTGTTTCGGCAAGGCAAACTCATAATCGAGCGACTCTCCAGGAAGGATCGAGAGCAACACGTTGTCGCTATTGCCCCTGGGCGACACGTTGAGACCGTGCACGTGAAGATTCGTTGTGTTTGCCCGCTGTGGGAAGTTGCCCTGATCTGCGCTGTCTTGGTCGGGGTTAGGAGGCAGCTGATTGTTCAGGCGTACGCGGATCGTCTCACCGGGACGCACGCGCCAAGTAGCACCAGGCACAACACCATTATAGGTGCTGGCAGTGATCATGCGCCCCTGCACGTTGACTGGACTTAGACGCAAGTTCAGTGTGTCGGTGAGTACACCATTGACTGCCGCTTTTACAATCGCTTGAGGAATCTCTCCTGCAACGGCATCGGCGCTAGATGCTAACCACAGAAACATAAGCGCAGTTGAGCAAATCTGTAGGTGAAGTTTCATGGTAGATTGATTTTCAGGTTGTCGAAAGCAAAAAAAACGTCGGTAAATTAGTGCAGTCCATATCAACGACAATTTACAAACAGTCACAATAATCCAATGAAACATCTCGCATTACTTCTCTCAGCAGTATCCTGCCTTGTTCTTGCTTCATGCACTACAGCAGACGTAACAGAGCCTACTGTTTTGCGCGTGCGAAAGAACGTCAAGAACCTGACTGCGCAGGAGAAAGCTGATTTCGTAGAAGCTGTAAAGAAGTTGAAGACTGTCGAATCGCCCTACGATCCAGCGATCAATTACTACGACCAATTCGTGAAGTGGCACTACCTGGCTTTTTATTGCAATCCCAACGATGCCAGTGTGCACGGATATCCTGCTCACATGGGGCCAGCCTTTCTGCCATGGCACCGTGTGTACCTCCGTGTGTTCGAAGAAGCGCTACGTGATGTAAGTGGCAAGGACATCTCCGTTCCATACTGGGATTGGACGGATGCTGCAAGCACGTCAGCTGTGTTTGCGGATGACTTCATGGGAGGCTCTGGCGATCCTGCAAATAGGTATGCGGTGATGACAGGCCCGTTTCGCAAAGGAGAGTGGACAGTTGAATTCACCGATGATAATGATGTAGATTCAATCTTCGTTGATGTTCAAACCGACCCTAACCCAGTGCCGTATCTCACGCGTGCGCTTGGAGTAAATCCAGCATGGTCAACAGTGTTGCCAACAGCTCAGGATGTAGCAACAACCCTGTCAGTGTCTGCCTACGATGCGACACCATGGGATCCATCAGTCGATACAACTAAGAGTTTTCGCAATTCGCTAGAGGGATGGCGTGGTAAGTCTGGCATTTATTGCGATTCTGCCACTAAGAATATGGACGCGAAAGCCGATGGTTCTGGATTGCGAAGTAAGATGCACAACATCGTACACGTTTACGTAGGAGGCATCTTTACGCCAGATCCCGCTAATCAAGCTGTTCGTCATGCAGGAAGTATGGCTCAGAATACCTCACCAAATGATCCTGTTTTCTGGATTCATCATGCCAACATTGACCGCATTTGGACGGCATGGATGAAGCGTCATGGCAGAACGTATGCCCCTGTAACGGGTGCTCACCAGGGCAATAACCTCAATGATGTGATGGAGCCGTGGTCATTTCGCAAGGATGGAAAGAACACGCCTGCGTCAGTACTCGATGAATCCGTTGTGGGCTTTGAGTATGATGCTTTGCCTTAGAGAAGGGCATTCATGCTTCAATCACGGCTTAGCAGCCTTAGCATAGAACACGGCATTGCGCAATGCTAGCTGCTCCGGCGTTGGCGCTGGATTGATCTCGATGAAGTGATACTCTTTCACATCGAGTGTTATAGCTGTTCCTTTGAGTTCAACTTCTTTTCCATCACGAAGGACAGTTAGCGTCATCTCGTCACCAAGTTTAGGATTGCGGAACGATGCCAGCATCTTGCGTCCCTCAGCAGACTGCATGGCCTCTTCCATAGGCATGCCGGCGATGGCAACAACCACATCATCCTCAACAACACCAACAGGGTTCTCTGTTGATGTCGGACGAAGCACAAGTGACGCCTTCCCATTTACCATCGAAAAGTCGCCTTTGATGCCGAAGCCTGGTTCCTTCTTTGTCTTCTCTGCTGTGTAATTCCAGCCGATCTTGGTAAACATCTCGGCTGCAGGGATTCGCGACGTTCCCTTGACATAGGTGTCGAGATAGGCACGCACCTTGGGCGACGTGATCTTCTCGATGTGGTCGAAGAGTTCGTCGTCCTTGAACGGTGTATTTGGTCCAAACTTCTTCATGAGTGTCATCACAACATCAAGCAGGCCCTGCTTGCCCCCTGATGCATCGCGAATGGCGATATCGAACAGGAATGCATTTACGGCACCGTAGGTGTACACCTTGTCGTAGTAGTCGTGATATTCATCTGTGAGAACGTTCTTCGAGAAATTTGTTAACGAGAACTTCTCAGGCAAGTCGGAATCATCGCGCAGTTTCTGCTGAATCTCACGCTTGAACGATTCTTCCTTTATTGTGCTGTCATGCAAAGGGGCAAGCGTTGCAAAGTATTCGGTGGTTCCTTCATACAGCCATAAGTGCTGCGACATCTTCGGTGTGCGAAAATCGAATGCATCGATTTCTTCGCTGTGAAGATTCAGGGGCACAAGAATATGGAAGAACTCATGAATGGCGATGTCGCGCAGGCCGAGTGGACGCTTCTGAAAGCCCAGGAAGTAGAACGAACTCTGATTGTGCTCCAGAGCACCCATAGCATATGGGTTTGCCACGTTCGATGCATCGCCCCGCCACAGATAGAAGAGGAATGCATAACGGTCTACAGGCATTGTGGGCAGAAACTTTGCAATAGTAGTCGTAAGCTTGCTTAGTTCCTTTGCGTAGGCAGGGGCTACAGTGTCTGTGCCAGGATGTGCGCAATGCACAAGAACGTTTACACCCTCGACGCTGTAGGTTGCAGTGTCAGGAAGTGAATACAGCGTTGGGGAGTCTACGAGTTCATCATACGATTTTGCTTGGTAGACGTCCAGCGCTGGTGATAGACGCTGAATCGGGAGTGCCGATCCGCCCCAAAGGTGAGCTGGCTTATGAATTGCAACTTTGAAATCACGTTTCTGCATGCCATCAACGTATGGAATCACTCCACCGTGGTTGAGCACAAAGATGCTATCGGCTTCCCATCCTGTTCCCGCTGGAGCAAAGATGTTCACCTTACCTGTTCGGTCATCAAACGAATCGTCTAACTCATATGCAACGTAGCGCAGTGTTCGCGCATTACGAACGACAAACTGCGAATCAACGCTACGCTCAACATCCATAAGTCTGTTGTTTACGTCGTAGGCACGAAAATTGACAACCAAACGCCACCAGAAGTGCTCCTCGTATGTCCCCGGTACTGTAACCGGGAATACAAATGTTGCGGTGTCTGATGTGATTGCTGGTGGCCATACCATCACCTCTACGCGATCGTCTACAACGTTGCGCAAATCTATGTCTACGCGGTAGCGGTCTGACTGAGCAGACAGAACTATCGATCCAATTGTAAGAAATGTTGTAGCCAGGAGTATACGAGTAGCGTTATTCATGAGGTACTAAACAAAAAATCAGTGTGGTGAGTTTCAAGAATTGCAGACACGAGACCAAAGAGCGGAGTGCACGCCCCATGCAACTATCATCGACTCGACGTGAGAGCGCCAATGTTGGGTGTTCGTTGCGTTGGGTTGTCTGAAGGCTTTGAGTAAAATGTTTTTCTGTGTGTGTTCGAGTGAGATGAACTCTTCGAGATGAGCATCATAGCCCTTCCAGCGCAGAATGTCACGTCGCATAGTATCGGTGAGTAGATCGCCTAGGCGCTCCTTCGTGATGCCGTCGTCGAGCAACGGACGTGCCCACTCGGGGACGCGTTCCTTCTGCAGCTGCTGTTGCACCTCATGATGGCAGCAAGGTGCCACCATGATGACATCAGCCTCAAGCCTCAGTGCAAGTTCCAGTGCATCGTCTGTAGCCGTGTTGCATGCATGTAGAGCGATGAGCATGTCGCAATGGGGCACTGCAAGCCTCTTGCCAACCTCGCTGATACTTCCAACGAAAAACTCTGCATTGCGAAATCCCATCTCGCGTGCAACGCGGCGGCAGTGATCGATCACATTGGGGTTTGAGTCGATGCCGATTAGGCGCACCGCACGTCCCATGCGCTCCAACACGTAAACAAGGGAGAGGGAGAGATACGCCTTACCGCAGCCTGCATCAACAACAACGAACTCGCTGCTCGCTGTTCGTTGTTCGCTGCTCGCTGCTCGCTGTTCGCTGCTCGCTATTTGCCCCAGCAGGTGATTTACCTGACGGAACTTGTCTGCCATGGATGCCTTGATTCGACCATCAGATGTAGCAAGATCCATGTGGTAGAGAAACGCTGCATCGTGCTCCGGCGAAAGCGCGCGCTGCTTTACGCGGTCGGAGGCAAGGTGCTCCCATGAACTACGGGTAGGGGGCAGGTGGTTCACCGTTTGGCGGACACCCCCGCCCTTGAAGGCGCGCAGAATGTGATGATCCTGGTCTGGGGTCTGGACAAGAATCTGCCGAAACGACTCGCATGTAAGATGCGCCAGCGCATGGTCGAGGTCGCCTTGGGGCTCTCCAGAAGGCTCTGTAAACGACTGGCGCTCTGTAAAACACTCGATTCTCAGACGCCAGAGGCCAGATTCGCGCCTCGCACTCACAACGGCCTTGGTCCACCGGCAGTTCTTGAGCGGACGTGAAAATGTGGCCACGAAAGCGTCGGCCTGTGAGAGCAATTCAGTGAGCATCCACAAAACTACGCCCTTCGTACTTTTGTGGTTTGTTTTCAGCCCCTTACAGGTTCAATGACTTCACGCCAGATCAGACAGACGTTCCTTGAGTTTTTTGCCGCTCGTGGACATCGCATCGTACCCTCGGCTCCTGTGATTCCTCACGGAGACCCGACACTGCTTTTCACGAATGCCGGGATGAACCAGTTCAAGGATGTATTCCTCGGAACAGGTAAGCGCGACTTCACTCGTGCAGCAGACACACAGAAGTGCGTGCGTGTGTCGGGCAAGCATAACGACCTCGAGGAAGTTGGTTACGATACCTACCATCACACGTTTTTCGAAATGCTCGGGAACTGGAGCTTTGGTGACTACTTCAAAGAAGAGGCAATTGCGTGGTCCTGGGAGCTTCTTACTGATGTTTATAAACTCCCAAAAGATCGTCTACATGCAACAGTCTACCGAACTGATGATGAGTCGTTTGAGATCTGGAAGAAGTATCTGCCGGTAGAACAGATTCATCGATTTGACGAGAAGGATAATTTCTGGGAGATGAGTGATACTGGTCCATGCGGGCCGTGCACAGAGATACATTTCGACCGAACACCTGACTTGTCTGGTGGGCCCCTTGTGAACACTGGTGTTCCAGAGGTGATTGAAATTTGGAACAACGTCTTTATCCAGTACAATCGCAATTCTGACGGCAGCCTCTCTGAATTGCCATCAAAGCACGTCGATACAGGTATGGGCTTTGAGCGTTTGTGTGCGGTAATGCAGGGCAAGGATTCCAATTATGATACCGATGTGTTTCAGCCGATCATCGCCTACACAGAAGATCTCTGTGGCCGCAGCTACCGCACCGAACTGGAAAATCCTGATGGCGTGGCAATGCGCGTTATCGCAGATCACATTCGCACCGTTTCATTTGCCATTGCAGATGGTGCAATCCCAGGTAACGAGGGAAGGGGCTATGTTCTTCGCCGAATTCTGCGCAGGGCTGCTCGATATGCACGTAACCTTGGCATGACAGAGCCAGTGCTCTGGAAGCATGTACATATTCTCTGCGATACCATGGGCGATGTGTTCCCAGAATTGCTCGAGCGCAGAGATCTGATCGAACGTATTGTCCGTGCCGAAGAAGAATCATTTTTGGCCACGCTTGATCGTGGACTGCAGCGATTTGATAGCATCTCAACAGCGGGGAATACCGTAACGGGCGCGGATGCTTTTGAACTCTACGATACGTTTGGTTTCCCGCTTGACCTAACGCAGCTCATCGCGCGCGAACGCGGACTTCACGTAGACGTGGACGGATACACTGCGCTCCTTGACCAACAGCGCGCAAGATCGCGTGCCGCTCGCAAGTCTCATGCTCAAGAAGCCTCGACAGAAAAAATCGATGCGATGTCACGTTTTACTGGGTATAACAACTCTGATACTACAGCAGAGGTATTATTCGTTCAGGGAAACAACATCGTGCTTGCAGAAACACCGTTTTACGTGGAAATGGGCGGACAAGTCTCCGATACCGGACTCATCACGGTAGGGGGCTCGCAGTACCGCGTAGACGATGTGCGCAGGGTGGGCGAGGCCATCGTGCACGCCTGTGAAACTGAAGTTGATGCTGTTGTAGGTGATGTGGCCACGGCAACCATTGATGTTGCGCGCCGGCGCGACATCGAACGAGAGCACTCCGTAACCCACTTGCTTCACGAGGCTCTCCGCCGTGTACTGGGAACCCACGTTCAGCAATCTGGATCGCTCGTTGAACCAGAGAGACTCCGCTTTGACTTCGCACACTTTGAACGTTTGCGTGATGACGAGTTGACTGCTGTCGAGGATATGGTTAACGAGAAAATCTTTGAATCGATTGATGTCCATACCGAAGAGATGACCATTGAGAAGGCACGTTCGGTGCCTGGTGCCAAGATGTTTTTTGGTGACAAATACGGCGACACCGTACGCGTGGTCTTTATCGATGAAAAGTTCTCCGTTGAGTTTTGTGGTGGAACACACGTGCGCAACACATCGGAGATCGGTTTGTTCAAGATCGTTAGCGAATCGAGTGTTGCCAGCGGTGTGCGCCGAATCGAGGCAATCGCTGGGCGTACGATACCAACATGGTTCAAGCAACGCGATCAGCAATCGCAGAGCCTGCGTGATGACGTAGCGCGTCAGACGGAGCGCATTAAACAACTCGAGAAGGAGCTGGCATCGTATAAAGTTGACGAGCTCAAGACAATCATCCCCGAGATGGTGTCGCAAGCCCAGCAGCTGGATGGATACCGACTAGCCGTGCGCAGGATCGACGGCGTGGAGATCGAGCAGCTCAAGTCTCTCGGCGATGAACTGCGCTCCAGCCTCAATTCGCAGGGTATCGGACTGCTGGCAACCGTGATCGAAGACAAGGTCCAACTTGTTTGCGTGGCCACAGACGACATCGCCAAGTCCAAGTCCGCTGGCAAGATCGTTGGCGCAGTGGCCAAGGAGCTTGGCGGAGGTGGTGGTGGAAAACCTCATATGGCTGCGGCAGGGGGCAAGGACATAGAAAAACTCGATATTGTGCTCAAGAACATTCCAAACCTGATTTCAACTATCTAATCACAGGCTAACATCATGGCAAATTCATACGAAGCGGTTGGTACGCTTCATCACTTAACAGAAATTCAGCAGGTAAAGGATACCTTCCGCAAGCGTGAGTTTGTGCTCGAGATTCAAGACGGTAACTACCCGCAGCACATCAAGTTCCAAGTAACACAAGATCGCTGCTCGATCATGGACAGTTACAAGGTTGGACAGCAACTCAAGGTTCTGTTTAACCTGCGTGGCCGCCCCTTCCAAAACAAAGACGGCCAAACGGTGTACTACACCAACCTCGAAGCATGGCGAATAGAAGCAGCCGGTGCAACAGCACCAGCAACAACCGATTATTCGCAGATTACACCTGCGGGCTCATCGGCCAAGGATGATTTTGACGACGTACCGTTTTGAGCAGCGAGCAGCGAACAGCGAACAGCTGACGACATAACCCAACCGGGGGGCGGGGACATATCATGAGGCGAGGTCTTGTTTTCTCTCTGATGCTGCTGTGGGGAGCAGCAACAGCTCACGCGCAGATTCGTATCCGCGTTACGGTGCGCAATCCTGCGCCTTCTCAGTTATCGGCCTGGCAAACAGACCCTGGTGTCGTGCGCATAGAGATTACCAATCAGGGGGCTGAACTCCCTGCAGTGCGACTGTCGGGAGAGATTCGCGCAGAGAGCGGGCGGATAGTTGCTTCGACAAACGACGCAGATCCGTCGATACCTCGATTTACGTTGCTAGGTAATGGGCGTTCAACACGTCTGTTCGGTCGTGACGTGCTGAGCACAAGCGCAGTGCGCATTGACAGGTCAGTTTCAAACATGGCAGCCAAAACGAATTCTCTTCCAGAGGGAGATTATGTTTTTTGCGTACGACTCTTGACTGATGCAGGCGAGGAAGTGAGCGAGGCGGAAGAAGCCTGTGGCGAGGTACAGATCATTATTGCCAACCCACCGCAGCTTGTATTGCCTGCTGAGGGTCAAATGGTCAACAATAGGAACGTGCAGTTCCAGTGGACTCCCGTGCAGCGCTCAATCGTGAGCGGAAACGTAGAATACGATCTTGTAGTTGTTCCCATCACTGGTAGTGAACAACCAGCTGTTGCCATCAAACGAAATGAGAAGCTCCTGAATCGCCGAGAGCGTCGCTATGGGTATATGATGTCTTCTGCTGATAGGCCCCTTACAGCTAACGGTGCTCGCAGGTTTGCCTGGCAGGTTCGCGCGGTTACGAGCGACGGACTGCCATGTACGTCAAACGAGGGGTACTCGGAGGTAGGAACCTTCGAGATTGCTGATCAAGGGGAGGATGTAGACGCTTCGATAGATCGAGCGAAGCCAGACACCGTTCTCATTCGCGGTCATCGAATTGCCGTTACAAAATGGGGCACGCGCAATGATGACGGATCCTACAGCGCGCAAGGATGCATGGTAATCAAGTGCGATATGCGAACGAACGCATCAAGCAAGACTTCCGCCTATGGAAAGTCAACGTATAGGTTGCCCGGATATTCAATGCGTCAGTTCACGGTGCGCGACAACGTAACAGACACGAGCACAGAAGTTTCGGTAGAGCAGGTTCGCCGATCAGGTGCTTCGTTCAACCCTGGTGATGCGATCACACTGCCTGTGCGACCCACCCGAGAATCAACGTCGCGCTTCACGTCGCGCGATGTTGCAAACGCTCTACAAAGCTTGTCAGGTCAGGGGAAAGATTGTTTCGAGGTCCAGCTTACCCGCGTTCGCTGGCAAGGCGCCGTTAAAAAAACGATGCAATGCGCCGGCAATGTTGTGTACGCGAGAACGGAGGAATCCGTGAGCATCCCAGTATTGTATCCCGCCGACAGCTTTGTTGTAGAAGTTGATAGTGTCGTGATCCCAGATGCGGGCGAAGTCGTATTGGTTGGCAAGGTTTACCACACCTCTGCTCTAATAGGTGACGGTACAGGGGAACTCGCGCGAATTCCTGTTCGATGGACAACCCAAGCCGATGGCGACATATGCCTACGAAGGGCACAGATGACTGGGAAATCTCCAGTCATGTGGATCGGAGAAACAGGTATTGCGTTTACAACCTCGCGCTATCTCGTAAACTTTCAAGACGCGCGAGATCCATTCATTTACTTTGACCGTGCGCAAACAATCGATCCACCTGACACAACAGCGATCTACTCGAACACTGCCTATCTGATGCAGAAAATGTCGTTGTCTGATGCCAGGCTCAAGAAGAATGGTTTTACCGGACTAATCACGAATTTCAATGCGCGACTTGTACCACAACGTACCTCAACGCCTCGTGCCCACCTGTTGGACTATTCGTCGATCTCATTGGTCGTAGAAGATAATCGATTCAAATATGGTCGTATATCTGCAACGATCGACGCGAGTAGGCGCCATAGTAACGGCATGCCTTGGATGAATTCGATTGAAAAGAGTATCATCGATTCGAACTACACGATGTTTCTTGAAGCAGCAGATGATGCTACGCGACCCCGAGTTTCATTCGGGACAAGGAACACTGGTGCAGGATCCTCATTCTTGTTTGTGGGGCTGTCGAACTCAGAGTCAATGGTCTATGCCAGATATCCCGCCACAGCCACATATCCACCAGAACAATTCAACAGTTTTGTTGTCGAGAATCCCAAAGTGTTCATGGAGTATTCCGATCTTTCTGGGATTCTATTGACTCATCATGCGAAACCGGGAATTGTCATCGACAGTTGTCGAGACCTCGCGTGGCAGGAGTTTGCCTATGCCCGCCATATTGATGGTTTTGTTCTCCTCGGTCCCGGTGGTGTTACGGGCAAACTGCGCTATGACGGTCACAATCAATCAGGGGCCACTGTAACCTCTTGCGATATCTATGCTGGACGGCTTGGTTCAACTCCGCAAGGCAAGGGGCGATTTGCTTCACGGCTAAAGGATGAGGTCCAAGGTGGAAAATCCGGAGGGCCTGACTTCTATTTCGAGTTCATGCACGACGTAGCGGACACAAATCACTTGGCAGCCCGGCTTCGTTTGCCTGCACCTCTAAAGATGCAGTTCGATGTGATCGATATGACCGTTTCTTCGATGGGGGATGTACCAGCTGCTCAATTCACGATTGATTCGGCTGACCGCAAGGTTAATCCTTGGGCTGTGGAGTTCTTACCGCAGCAGGCCTCGCAGAAGAGCATGGGGTATGTCGCATTCGACCGCGGCGTGGTCAATATGACGCAGTCAGCGTTTGCAGAACATGTGCACTTCGAGAAGCCGTTTAACGTGCATCTCATCGAGTTCAACGCTGATGGCAACGTAGGAGAAATCAAACTGGACGCCAATTCGGCGGGACAAAAGTTCGATGGTTTGAATTATGCTCCAGAATCAGTTCGATTGAGTGCAATACCACCTCCCACCGACAGCATGGAATACCTCGGGACAACAGGCCATGTGAGTGTGCCGTTCTTTGGTGCAAAGTACATGCACATTGTTGATTCGCGCGATGCAGATACGGTGCGTCCGAAACGATCGCGCAACGTTAGTGTGCCCCGTGTTACCAAAGATGGATACAATGCTAGCGATTTGAATTTCGCCCGTTCGGATGAACAGGGTAGATACGAGTTTGACGGTCTCTACAATGCAGACGGACAAGATGGATTTATAGGCACGGGCATTATACAGCCATCTGGCCTGTCCCCGATGAGAGGACAGTTAACGGTCAATCGGATAAGTACGTGTTTCAAAGGAAATGACCTAGAATTCAGCATTGCTGATTACCTGGTAAACAAGTCGATGTTCGGGATGATCGATAGTGCATGGATTTGTGGCTGTGTTGAAAATGATGCACTTGCCACGTATGCATTTGGTGGTAGGGGGCAGTTCAATGAAGGATTTCCATTTGTTGCAGGTCTGGATGTTGGCACAGAGATAACGTTCGGTGTCAGAGATGATGTTGCTACCGTATGGAGTAGTGGCGCTGTGCAGGCAAACTTCAAAGCATACCATGCATTTGATGCGATGATACTCTTTCGTGGGGTGGTAGATAAGAGAGCGAAGTCGATTCGTGGAACAATGAATTTCGACGTTACGAAGGCCAATGCGCTCGAGGGCACAACATTTACCGCCGAGGTGGACGTGTTCAATGGCTACGATCGGAGTACGGGTAGCTTCATGTTCTACTTGCAGGGCAAAGCAAAGATGACAGCTGATGCGCATGTTGGGATCATGGGATCCAGGCAGGCTGTCGAGGGTGGTTTGTTTATGGGCGGATTGGTGCCCAGGGATCGAGCATGGGTGCTCTATGCAGCTGACTCGCGTTTTCGTTTGCGAGACGACTTTCTTTCGAACACAGTATCTGGATTCTATGTCTATGCCTTGGCCAGCGGATATCGCGATTATCTGCTCTTTGCTGGGCGAGTAGATGCATTTGCAGGCGTTGGCATTATCAATCTCAACGTGGCCACGTCGGTGGGTGTTGACCTTCACGGGTCTGTGTTCGGCGGATTGCTTTACGGATCAGCTCTGCTCAATCTTCAATTGGCGCTGGGAGCTGATATCGGTTTTTATGGTCGAGGAACATTTCAAGGGTGCTTTGACACAATATTTTGGGATAAGTACTGCACTGATGTCGGCATTGGAATGGGGCTAACACGAGCGAGAGGGTTTTACATAGAATGAACAACATCATCATTATCCTCGCACTATCACTGCTCGTGAATGCTGGTGCCGCCTTTGCTCAAGCTGTCTCAGTCACGACTTCTTCGGGTGGGGCAGTGCAGCTGCAATGGTCGCCCGATACGACCGCCAGTCGCACCTACTTGATTTATCGTAAGCTTCAATCGGAGCGGACGTTCCCGTCCATCCCTTTGGCACGAGTGAGTAATCCGTCGTGCGCGACAGTAACACAGCGGTTGCTGCTGGATACAACTGGTGCACGCGTTCTTTGGGCTCTTTCAGGCACGCCCGCAAATGCCAATCTGATCGAGGCACAACAGCGAATCTGCGGTCTCATTACTGGCGATGTGCAGCTACCTGCCTATCGTTACATGGCTCGTGTTGCAGGCAGCAATTGGCGGGTTGCTCGTATTTGTGGAACGTTTTATGAGGATGCAACTGCTCGGCCGAACGTTACATACGATTATGAGATTCGCGTTGCAGAGGCTGGAAATGTTGAGCGCACCATTCATCCCAACACGCAACTGCGAGTCACAGGCGCTAGTTCAACTGTGCTGCCCCAGATTGGCGGACTGCAGGGATTTCCTAGCGATGGCCGCATACAAGTAACGTGGATACGCAGTCAGATGCAGATCCCTTGTGTGTTGATCATAGAGCGGTCGAAGTCCCAGAATGATTGGAGCCGAGCGCTTGTTAGAGAGATCTTGCCATTGCAGCTGGAGACAACGATTACTGGTGTCGCGTTAGGCCCGCAGATACAGTCATACATTGATGAAGGTAGCAGCGGAGATACCTTGCACGTCGGGCAAACGTACTATTACCGTCTACGATGGCTGGCTGTGAATGGAGTTACGGGACCGTACAGTCCAATTGTTGGAGTTACACCAGTTGACCGCACGCCCCCTGCGGCCGCAAAGCAACTAAGTGGTGTAGCATCGCGAGAATCAAGATCGGTTACGCTAACATGGAACAAGACCTACTTCGATGTAAATGGGCGCAAGGAGAGTATGGGACGATACCTCGTGTATCGTCTACCCGTTGATTTCGCGAGCATCAATGATGGTGTGCTTATCGGAACTGTGATGGAAAGTGATGTCAGTCGCTCTGAGCATATGATGTCGTTCTTTGACCGACAGCCAGCATTTGACCCTTGTCGTACAGTCCCAACGATCTATGTGGTTTTTGCTATCGACTCTGCAGGAAACTCATCATCCCAATCTGCGCCGCTGACGGTTCGGCTTGACGACATCACACCTCCAGAGCGAGTGAAGAATTTTCGTTGGATGAGTAATGAATCGCTTATCAAACTGCAGTGGCAGTCAAATGCTGACTGCGGCGTACAGCGATACAATATCTACCGTTCGCTTTGTGATTACGGAAGCTGGAATCCATGTCCTGACGAAACAGACTCATCAACTGTGAGCAGATATCGTGAGTCGAGAGGCAAGTTCATGCGAAACAACCGATCCAGAATGCAACGATCGGCACCTTCGTCGCAGAACTGTGGTGGGCCCTTCATGCTCATAGGTAGCGTTGAACATACCGCATCAGGGATTGGAATGGAGTTTGTTGACGAGACTGTTCCTGAAAAGTCGCCGTTGTGTTACGCATACCTTGTTTCAGCTCAGGATTCGTCGGGTAATCAAAGCGTACAGTTCCCAATTCCCGACCCTGTGGAGGATGTTGTCCTGTGTGCAAATCTGGTTGATAAAACAGCACCACCTCCTGCATCAGTTGCGCGGTTCAGCCACGAGGAAAACAGGATTGTTGTTCGTGCTACAACATTGCCTGTTCAAGACCTGATCGGATTTCACCTTTACCGCACGACAGATACAAATGCCACATATAGTTTCGTCAAGACAATGCTCCTTGATCTGGCAACTATGAGACTCTCTGAGCGTGATCAGAAGTATACCTATACGGAAAGTGCTCCGCCATCGTGCGAGCTCATTCCACAAGGGGCTCTTGTTGCGGGAATGAACGTTGAGTTTATTGATGACTCTGTTGTGCCCTACGTACCATACTGGTACAAGGTTACAACGGTTGACCGAAGTGGTAACGAATCATTGCTCGGAGAGGCCGTCAATCAGGCAACGTTTACCTACGGTCGAAAAGACCTAGACTCAGTGTCGATTAGCGTTGTGCCAGATGCTACTGGTAACAGTTTGCAGATCAACCTTTCATGCGCCACACCACCGGGAGATATTTACTCGTACGCATTGTTTCGAGCATCCTCGCGAGACGGACAGTACCGTCAACTGGGTGGAGAATCAGGCTCACCTACGTTCATAGATACATCCGTTCTCCGTGGGGTAAGCTACTGGTACAAAGGCATCGTGTTCCTCAGAGACCAGCGCTATACGAATCTCTCATCACCAGCAGAAGGGGTGCTGCCATGATAAACGTGCATCTTCTTGCGAGCGCAGTTCTGCTCTTTGCAGGAGTAACGTCTTGGACATCCGCGCGGGAATTTGAACCAGTCCCGCAGGCCGGTGCGGCGCATAGTATGAGGATGGCCCGACTCTATGGCTATGGGTTTGACAACTGGCCAGACCCCGTGGGCAGCATTACGTTCGCTCATTACGCAGCTGCGTTTTACAATGTAACGTCGGACCCTTCTGACATTCAGAATGTGTTTGATGTCCAGATCTACAATGGTATTGCTGCCAATCTATCAGGTGGTCATTGTTTTGCAATGTCTGCCATGAGTATCGCGATGAACACGATCGGTGGGTACCATGGATTTTGCTGCCCAACGGCGCAGTATCGTCGATCATCAATCACAGAAACCCGTGTCCTTGCCAATGGTGCACTTAAGACATACGATGGCGGACCAGCAGATCCCGGGTTGCTGGAGGCAATGCGCGTCATGCAATCGCATCAGTTGTCGCAGTCGACGATTCTGACATACATTGATCAGATCAACAGCAGAGTATCTCGAATAGGTAATCGAATGTTGGGGTTCTTTGAGGCTGCTATCGCCAATGAAGGAACGGCATTACTGAACGTTACGAAGTCTATTCAACCGTTACCAGGCGAAGGTTTTATGGTTGCTCACTCCATGATAGCCTACAAAGTAGAACGCACTGGATTGTCTGAAGGAAGGATCTACGTTGTTGATCCCAATCGATGCATTCAGTACGAAACAGGTACCGATTCTATCAGCCATCACGCCTGGTACAAAGACGGCCGCAATTACATCAAGATCAATGGAGCGTCGTGGCAATACTATGGCTCCGTTGAACCTAATGTTGCCCCCGATATCTGGCCAACTGGTGCGCGCGTAGACGGCGACGTCAGCAATGGTCATCTTCTCTGTGTGCCAATTTCTCGGGTTGGGACAGCAGGTGTTTCACTGGGCTCATTGGGACTTGCCATTGGAAACATTGCAAACGGACTGCGTGAAACGATGGGTATGATCTTCATATCGGGCTCTAAGCCCCATATCACCCAGATTTCGACGCCGGATGGCAGGCGCGTTCTTGATCCCGAAACCCAGATGTTAGAGGAAGATGAGAGCCTACGAGTAGACCGTTTGGTACCAATTCCCATGTCGATGAAGTTGTCGCAAGGCCAGCAGACCCAAGAACATCGCACTGCGGAGGTTTTCGCAGCAGATCGATCATACGATACCATCACCGTGCAAGCAAACACTGGTGCAGACGGGGCAACGCTAACGTACATGGGACGTGGCGCATGCGCCTCCATTGAGACGTCAACACCAAACAGCGAGATAAGTGTCGGATTTTATGATCTGTCGTCAGCGCAGCCTAGCCTGATCATTGATACGAAAGACAGTCATACGATGAAGATCACGGTGATTCAGCGGTATCCAAACGATCAGATAGAGCGCAAGATCCTCGAATCTGTTGCAGTTGCTCCGGGCACAACGCGGCTGACGATTCCAATGCAACCTGCTCCTGCTGTAAGTTTGCAGCATGAGTGAACGAATTCTCTTGATTGGTTCTGGTGGACGTGAGCACGCTCTTGCAAAGGCAATGGCGTCGTCTACGTCATGTGATAAGCTCTGGGTTACTCCAGGCAATCCAGGTATTGCGCGCGAAGCAGAGATAGTTTTGCTCAACATTGCTGATCATGATGCAATTGCTACGTTCTGCCATAAGAATAACGTAACGCTTGTTGTTGTTGGTCCTGAGCAGCCCCTTGCCGAGGGCCTTGCCGATTCGCTGCGCGAAGAGGGGATTGACGTGTTTGGTCCGTCCCAGCAAGCAGCACAGCTTGAAACGTCCAAGGGGTTCTCTAAAGATTTCATGCAGCGTCACGGCGTACCAACAGCCCCCTACAAGCGCTTTGGTGCTTCCGAGCATGATGCTGCGAGAAGCTATGCCGCAGGGCATGATCTTCCTGTCGTGATCAAATATGATGGTCTTGCTGCAGGAAAGGGTGTTGTGGTTGCGCTTACGCGAGAAGAAGCGCTGGAAGCCGTTGATGCAATGTATGCCGGTGCATTTGGTGATGATGGAGTTGTTATTGAAGGTTTTCTTGCAGGACAAGAAGCTAGCGTGTTTGCTGTCTGTTATGGGAGCGATTTTGTGACCCTTGCTCCTGCGCAGGATCACAAGCGAGTAGGAGACGGCGACACAGGTAAGAACACAGGTGGGATGGGTGCGTATGCACCTGCGCCGATTGTGACACCGGCCGTGCTCGATAAGATCCACACCCAGGTGATCCGCCCCGTCCTTGATGGGATGTCCAGTGAAGGTATGCCTTTTATTGGGTGCCTCTTCTGTGGTCTTATGATCGATAACAACGGAGATCCATCAGTGGTAGAGTTCAATGTGCGATTTGGCGATCCAGAAACGCAGGCAGTACTCAGCGTTTTAAGCGCAGACACTGCAGCATTGTTTGCTTCGGCAGCCCGCGGGGCTCTCGATACCTCGTGCATTGCATCAACAGCTATCGGATACGCATGTAACGTAGTTCTTGCATCGGCTGGGTATCCAGACGCATTTGACAGGGGGCTTGCCATCACTGGTATTGATGATGCCGAGGCTGATCCTTTTGTAACGGTTTATCACGCGGGTACGAAGGAATCAAATGGCGAACTCCTCTCGAACGGGGGGCGCGTCTTGGGCGTTACCGCTGTCGGTGAGACATTGGAACAGGCAGTTCGGCGCTCATACGAAGCAGTCGGTAAGATCGCGTTTGCCAACAAATACTTCCGCACAGACATCGCAAAGAGGGCGCTGTGAAGATTCTTGTTACCGGTGGTGCAGGATTTATAGGATCGCATGTAGCCGAAGCCTATCTGCGCCAGGGGCATACCGTAGATATTGTCGACAACCTCTCTATGGGATATATCGAGAATATCCCAGAGGGCGCAACGTTCTACAACATGGACATCACCTCGGACGCATGCACGGACTTGATCATGTCTGGCGGTTACGACGCCATCAATCATCATGCGGCGCACATGGAGCTGCGCGTGAGTGTTGAAAAACCCGTACATGATGCAGGCATCAATATTCTCGGATCTCTGAGGATTTTTGAGGCCGCCAGAAAGTCTGGCGTGCAGCATGTGATTGCAGCCTCGACAACAGCCGTGCTTGGAGAGTTTGTGCACCTGCCTGCAGACGAGACCCATCCTGTGCAACCAATAGCCCCCTACGGAGTCTCAAAGCGTGCAATGGAGATCTACGCCGAGTACGAGCGTATAGTCCACGGGCTGAGCATTACGATCCTTCGTTACACCAACGTCTATGGTCCGCGCCAGAACCCCCATGGGGAATCTGGCGTAATTGCCATTTTTCTTGAAAAGTTTCTCAAAAACGAAGTCCCGACCATTCATGGGGACGGATCTCAAGAGCGTGACTATATCCATGTTGATGACATAGCACGAGCCAATGTGGCGGCACTAGACCATAAACTGCAGGGAACATTTCACATCTGCAGAAATGGAGCTGCCAGTGTTCTTCAGGTCGTGCAGGCACTCAGAAAGACTCTAGGGCAAGACTATCCAGTGCATTTCGGGCCTGCTAAGGCTGGCGATCCAGCCCAAACTCGTGGCACACATCAGCTGTTCACGTCCCAAACCGGATGGCAGCCGGAAATTGAACTCGAAGCGGGAATTTTCTCGACCGCTGCATGGTTTACGTACCGGTGATGGTGTTTTCCACACCTACGTTACCCTAAAAGATCTGCACACGAACCCCTGCAGTTTTACACAATAGTGCGGTGGTCGTATTTTAGCGCAATTATCAAGAGCTAGATTTACGAGAGGTTCACGCACATGCAGACTCTAAAGACAAGATTGCTTCTCCTGTCATCTGCAGTTTGTTTCATCACCGTCCTCAGCGGCTGCAACGTACAAGGACTGTTTACCTCGTACGGAGACGATCCGGTATGGGTAGATCCTAATGCAGCGGCAGCTGAGCAGGCGGGTACGGCAGATGCTGGTGGACCTGGTAAAGCTATTTACGGTCGCATCTGTGCAGCGTGTCACCTCGGAAGTGGCAAGGGCGTGCCAGGAAACAACATCCCGCCGCTGGCCGGATCGGCTATTGCTCAGGGTGATTCCCGCAAGCCTATCGGCATCGTGTTGCACGGTATCCGCGGTCCAATCGAACGCAATGGAGTCCAGATCAATGGTCAGATGGCAGCATGGAAGGACCAGTTGAAAGATCAAGACATTGCAGACGTACTAACGTATGTGCGATCGAACTTCGGCAATGCCGGCTCTGCAGTTACTGTTGACGAAGTCAAGGCACTCCGTGAAGAAACGGCTTCTCGCACGCAGCCGTACACAGAGGCAGAACTTCCCTAACGCAATGGTTTTCATTGCCCAACTAATGAACTAACACTTTCCAACTCCCTGGAGTACAGCATTCATGGATTTCATTCTGAGCATGTTCGACATGTTGAATTGGTTCCCAGAGAACATTTCGACGTTCGGTCACGAGCTTGACAATCTCTTTGCAATCATCTATTGGGTGAGTGTAGCAATCTTCTTCATCACATTCGGCGTACTCGGCTATTTCCTAGTAAAGTACCGCTACCGACGTGATGCCCGCGGTTATAACTACCACGGTAACAACATCGTCGAGATCACATGGACAATTCTGCCAACGATCTTGTTTGCTGGAATCGGTCTCTACTCCGACGACATTTGGGAGCGGACGAAGTATTCGTCACGTCTGCCGAAGGCTGATGTTTCCATTCTCGTGATGGGTAAGCAATTCGGATGGCAGTTTTTGTATCCGGGTGCTGACGGGAAGTTTGGGCGAAATGCTTACACAGACCGCGACAATTGCCGTAAGCTTATGAGCTCCACAAACCCTTTTGGTATCGACTCTACAGACCAGGCTAGCATGGATGACTTTACCTCGGAAAACCAATTCAAGGTGCCGGTAAATGCCAACCTTGTTTTCCATGGTTCATCTCAAGACGTACTCCATAGTTTCTTTCTTCCGCATGCCCGTGTGAAGCAGGACGTAGTGCCGGGGACGTGGATGAACATCTGGTGTAACCTTTTCAAAGCAGGCAAGTATGAGCTTGCTTGCGCAGAACTGTGCGGTGGGGGACATTACTCCATGCGTGCAGAGTACGAAGTCCTAAGTAAGTCTGCCTATGATGAATGGGTAGATAAGAAAGTAGCAGAGGCAATCGCTGCACGTTCGCCTCAACCAGCAGCACCTGTGGCTGACACCACCAAAGTAGCCTCTCTTACGAAGTAATTGAACTAGGAGCCATTATACAATGAGTACAGCAACTATCGAACATGCGGCAGTAGCTGCAGACGGTCACGGACACGAGCATCACCACCATGATCTACCGTGGTACCGCAAGTATGTTTTCTCAACAGACCACAAGGTGATTGCAAAGCAGTTCATGCTTTCATCTATGTTCTTCTTGTTCATTGGTGGTGTCTTTGCTCTGTTTATTCGTTGGCAGCTGGCCTATCCTGGACAGCCGATTCCGATTATCGGGTCGATTCTGCCAGACACATGGGTAACAGAAGCTGGCAGTGGGATTATCACACCTGAGTTCTACACGCAGCTTCTGACGATGCATGGATCGATCATGATTTTCTTTGTGGTCATTCCGTTTGCTGCCGGTATGTTCGGCAACTTCTGTATTCCGCTTATGATCGGTACAGACGACATGGCATTGCCACGTTTGAACATGTGGTCGTTCTGGTTGGTACCGCCAGCTGGACTGATCATGATGGCAGGGTTCTTTACACAAACAGGGTATGCCGCCGCTGGCTGGACGAGTTATCCACCCCTTTCTGCCCAAACTGGACTCGATACATTTACGATATCGGGTCAAACGCTGTGGACTATTAGCGTCTTCCTAGTTGGATTCTCATCCATCATGGGTGGTGTGAACTACGTTACCACCGTGCTCAACAAGCGTGCTAAGGGCATGAAGCTCTTCGACATGCCACTAACAGTATGGGGCTTGTTCATTACTGCTATCCTTGTAACGCTCGGCACTCCAGTTCTTGCTGCTGGCTTGGCAATGTTGTTCATGGACAACTTCCTACACACAAGCTTCTTCCTGCCAGACAATCTTGTTACGTCTCAGAAGTATTTCGGTGGTGGTCAGCCTGTGCTGTTTCAGCACGTGTTCTGGTTCTATTCACACCCTGCTGTGTATATCATGATTCTGCCGTTGATGGGTATTGTTTCCGATGTCATGGCTACATTTTCACGTAAGCCTATCTACGGATACAAGGCCATGGTGTTTGCTATTGCAGGCATTGCGTTCCTTGGGTTTATCGTGTGGGGTCACCACATGTTCCAGTCGGGCATGAATCCGCTGCTCGGAACCACGTTTATGTTGTCAACGATTGTTATTGCGGTTCCTTCGTCGATCAAAGTCTTCAACTGGCTGGGGACACTTTGGAGAGGCAACATCAAGTTCTCCACTGCGATGTTAAACGCATTGGCCTTTGTCTCGATGTTCATCATCGGCGGTTTGTCTGGCGTCTTTATGGCGTCGGCACCGGTGGACATTTACATTCACGACACCTACTTCATCGTAGCGCACATTCACTACGTACTTTTTGGTGGGTCGCTTTTTGGAATTTTTGCCGGTATCTATTACTGGTATCCAAAGATGTACGGCAAGATGCTCAATGAGCGTTTGGGCAGACAGCACTTCATTCTCACGTTCATTACGTTTAATCTGACGTTTTTCCCGATGCACGTACTCGGGCTTGGCGGCCACATGCGTCGTATTTACGATCCAAACGTATACGATTTCCTCAAGGGGCTTTCAGACGTCAACGAAATCATCACAATCGGTGCCATTGCTCTTGGCTTCTCACAGCTAATCCTTGTATTTAATGTGGTGTGGTCTTTGAAGGTTGGCAAAAAAGCACCGCGCAATCCTTGGCGTGCTAACTCACTAGAGTGGGCTGCTCCTGAACACCCAGGGCATGGCAACTTCGATCAAGACATTACGGTCTATCGTGGTCCATACGAATTCAGTGTTGAAGGGCGTACCAGTGATTACTGGCCGCAGTGGGAGCCAGGTGCATCGAAAACTGTGAATCACAAGACAGTTGTGCTCGAGGACGATACAAAAACTTTTGGCGCACATTGATCGACCGTCAAGCAACAGCAATGTCTGAACCTACTCGCAATTCTCCATCACACAGCGCAATGCATCGTATTGCGCTTGTGCTCTGTGTATTAACGTTCGCGCTCATTGCATGGGGCGGGCACGTAAACACGACGCGCAGTGGTATGGCATTCCCAGACTGGCCTACATCAAATCTTGCACCCATGGTTACGTATGAACCATCAGAGTGGTTGTGGGCCAAGGATAAGTTCTGGGAACATGGGCACCGTCTGTTTGCGAGCCTTGTTGGTCTTGTAACAACGGTTTTGCTTGTGGTAGCGTATCGTGCAACACCAACCGTGTCCAGACCGCACAAAGCTCTCATGGGGCTTGTAGGTATTGTATTCGGCACAATCGTTACAGCAATACTTGGTATGAACTCAATGCCGAGTGGTATCATGGAAACCTTCATGATTGCCCTAGGAATTGTCTTGATCGCCTTCCTTGTGAGGGCTACAAAGACAAGCAGGCACGAGCGTATTGTATGGCTCGCAATGGCTGCGTTTGTAGCAGTATGTCTGCAGGGTTCGTTTGGTGGCTATACGGTACGCAACAACCTGCCGGATTGGACATCAACAACACACGGTGTGCTAGCCGAACTCTTTTTCATGATCATTCTCGGGATAACGCTCCTAACCTCGAAAGCATGGAATCACGATAGAAGCTGGACTGCTCTGAGCCGCAAATCGCTACTCATTGTTGGTTCAACGTGGGGCCTTACCTTTCTGCAGTTTGTACTTGGTGCACTAACCAGACATACAGACTCGTGGGGCGTAAGCAATGAATTCCCACTCTGGACGCAGGATGCATTCCTACCGGGTAGTGAGTTATGGCAGTACCCTCAGGTTATCATTCATTTTGCTCACAGGACCACTGCCTATATCGTGGCTTTGATGATCGTAGCACAGGCGATAACGCTTCGGAGTTATCGTGATAGCGTGATTCTTTCTCGCGCAACGGTGATTACGATGCTGCTTGTGGTGGCACAGATTGCTCTTGGTGCCGGAATTGTATGGACAGCGCGCGGCGAACTGGTAACGACATTACACGTGATAGTTGGTGTGCTGTTGCTTGTTACGAACAACGTAATCATGTTCACTGCATTTCGCGCTCCGATTGCTCAAACTCAACAATCACAAATGGGGCAAGTTCTGCATGCAGGGGGGCAATCATAGATGGCCACCAGCAAGAACGAAGCGGCTATTGAAGCACGTATGGATAGTGTAGGTACATCACTGATTTTACAATACTACGAGCTTACGAAGCCTGGTATCAGCAAGATGGTTATGATGACCACGTTAGCCGGATACTATTTGGCAATTCCGCAGAGCAGTTCATTGTTTGACTTTGGGATTGCATCAAATCTTGCCGTGGCAATTCTTGGAACGTTGCTGATCAGCAGCGGAAGCTGTGTGGCAAATCACATCATCGAGCGTGATGTTGATGCACGTATGAAGCGTACGTCTGTTCGCCCCATACCATCAGGCGCTGTTAGTGTGCGCAGTGCAGTAGTCTTTTCTGCATTGTTAAGCATCATGGGTGCTGTTTTATTGTCATACGTTAACACGTTAACGCTTGTACTAGCGTTGATCACATGGGTAGTGTATGTACTTGTGTACACACCGATGAAGACGCGTTCTTCACTTGCCGTGATCGTTGGTGGAATACCTGGTGCACTTCCGTTTATGGGTGGGTGGACGGCTCAGACGGGAACGTTAGACCCAATGGCATGGATACTGTTTGCGATTCTCTTTTTCTGGCAACTTCCGCACTTCTATGCACTCTCGTGGATGTATCGAAATGATTATCGCGAAGGGGGCATGGCACTACGTGCCATTGACGACGAGTCTGGAAAAACACTTGCAGTGCAGATGATTGCAACGAGTGTGTTAACACTTCTTGCTTCGTTGGTTCCCACCATGCTGCAGTCTACCGGTATGCTGTATGCTGCTGGCGCTGGAGTGTTAGGGTTGTATTTGACCTTTCAAAGCTTTGTATTCTATAGAAGACCCGATACCGTTTCTGCGCGAAGGGTTCTTTTGTCGTCATATGCTGTCCTGATGGGCATCATCATTCTCATGTTCATAGACAAACAATGATCAATTCAAGGGTGTAGTTTATGTCAGCAGCGCTGAATCTATCGCACGAGCCAGTCACGAAAATTCCTCACGGCAAAGTTGCCATGTGGACATTTCTTGCCTCTGAGCTCATGTTCTTCTCGGGGTTCTTTGGTACGTTCATCGTGCTACGCAACACGAATTACGACGCATTCTTTGAAGCTTCGCACCACCTGAATTGGGTATTGGCTCTGGTGAATACATTTATTCTTATTGGTAGCTCACTTACGATGGCCATGGCCATTTACCAACTCGAGCGCCGGCAGAACGGTCAGTTTCAAGTGTATCTTGGACTTACGATCCTTGGTGCCTTTGGCTTCTTAATCGTGAAGTATTTCGAGTACAGTGCGAAGTGGCACGATGGATTGTTCCCGAGCCAGGATAATCACACGCTCTTCTACTCATTCTACTTCCTGATGACAGGATTCCACGCCCTGCACGTGGTTGGCGGCTTGATCCCAATGTTGTTCATGCTTTTCAAGTCGTTTACAAATCGTGGCTACAATCATCCTATCAAAGTTGAAACTCTCGGTTTGTACTGGCACTTTGTGGATCTGATGTGGATCTTCATTTTCCCGGCTCTGTATCTCATCTTCCCATAAACAGTAAATCAGCTCAACTACACGTTATTGTAGGAAACGAACTATGAGTCACGATCACGGAAATATTTTGCCCTCATATAGGAAGGTTTTTGCCACCCTTTGCACAATGACCATCCTTACGGTGGCGGCTGCTAAGCTTGGGCACTTCCCGGATATGCTATTCATTCCCGGATATGTTGTAAACATTGTGGTGGGTTTGGCGATTGCGGTATTTAAGGTTGTGTGCGTGATGTACATATTCATGCACTTGAAGTTTGATAACCCTATGCTGCGCTTCTTTGTGTACGTACCAGTATTCTTGTTCTTCGTGATGTCGTTTGGTTTTAACCTAGAGTTTGGCAACACGGTCTCGAATAACAAGGTTACACGCACCGTATACGAGCAAAAGCATCCAGGTGAGCATCACGATGGCTCGCACGGTGGCGCTCACGGAGCCAAGCACTAACGAGAAATCGATGCGATTGATCCTGATCATCATCATTGCTATGGCATTGGTTTCTTCTTCATGCGAGAAGAAGTCAACAATGGATTCGTTGCCTGTTCTGCGAACCGTAACGGCGTTTCGTGGTACGGATCAAAACAATAGCGAATTCAGTGCAAGCAAGCTCAAGGGAAAAATCTGGGTTGCGTCGTTCTTTTTCAGCAGGTGTGGCTCTGTTTGCCCGGCACTGAACACGGTTCTGGCACGCTTGCAGGCAGACTTCAGCGACAAGGTTTCGTTTGTTTCGCTTACCTCTGATCCGGAGTACGATACGCCGGAAGTAATGAAAGAGTATGCTCAACAGTATGGAGCAAAACCTGGTGTATGGTGGTTTGTTACGATGCCCATCGACTCGATGATAGCGGTAGCCTCTCGTGATCTTGGGCTTGTAGAGCCAAGCTCTCCTGAGGTTCATTCAACACGTTTTGTATTGATTGATCAAAACATGAACGTGCGTGGGTTCTATGACAGCGCAGACACGAATGATGTCTCAAAACTTCAATCCATTCTCGAGACGTTGCCATGAACTTCGACAATCTACCTGCGATTAATGCGTCTTTGAATGCCTTAAGCACATTGCTTTTGGTAAGGGGCTTTATGTTGATTCGTGCTAAGAGAATCGAGCAGCACCGAAAGATGATGATTTCGGCATTTGTTGTCTCTACCATCTTCCTGGCGTGTTACTTGTTACATAAGTGGCACCTCTATAGCACTACAGGGTCGTACAACACAACGTTTTCGGGAACAGGTACCTGGAGGACCATTTACCTTGTTCTCTTGTTTTCGCATGTAAGTCTTGCAGCAACGGTCCCAGTACTAGCGTTGATCACGATCAATCGGGGACTTAACATGCGCGTAGAGCTACACAAAAAAATCGCAAAGATCACGTTTCCTATTTGGCTATACGTATCAGTTACAGGGGTGATAGTCTACTTCATGTTGTACCAATGGTTTCGGGCGGCGGTATGAGTAGAATGTTGTTCATTGCTCTTGTAACATGTTTTGTTGTTACATCGGAGGTACTCAACGCTTGTCCAGCTTGCAAGGACAGCTTTGGTGCTAATGGGGCTAACAAAGCAGTTGGAGATGCGTATAGTTATTCGATCATGTTCATGTTGGGTGTGCCGATAACGATTCTTACTGTCTTTATCGTGATTATCGCGAAAAAGATCAGGCAGAATCCGAATAGTGCGCCAACTAGGTGAACAATGATGTGATGTAGGTTCGTGATGAGCGGTATATTTGCATGACATTTCTAGATGAGGGTTGCGAATGTTCTCACGCAAGTTTGACAAGGGGGTTAAGACGGGCGGGGCTATTCTCAGTGCCGTTGCTGCCGTCCTCTTCCTTGTAGGCTACTTTGGATTCCGGAACAGCTTTGCTGATGTGGGCTATCGTCCGGAACAACCAGTACCATTTTCGCATAAGCTTCATGCTGGCGAGCTCAAGATTCACTGTCAGTACTGCCATGCAGGCGTTGAGAAGTCGGCACACTCACCTGTGCCTACAACGCAAACATGTATGAACTGTCATACTGTGATCAAGGCTGAGTCGCCGAAGCTTCAACTCGTGCGTGATTCGTATGAGTCGGGTAAACCCATCGAGTGGATTCGCATTCATAAGGTGCCAGACTACGTGCACTTTAACCACAGCCGCCACATACGAGCACAAATCGACTGTAAGTCTTGTCACGGTCCAATTGAAGAGATGGGCGTTGTATCGCAATTCAAGCCCCTTTCTATGGGTTGGTGTCTAGACTGCCACCGTGCTCCTGAGAAGAACATTGTTGGAGCTCGCCCGATCTCTGGTGTGTTTACAAATGCGATGCACAAGATCGAAGACCTCAAGAAGGGCGCCTACTTGTTTACACCGATACCTGCGCAAGTTGGAACTTCTACGCCAATTACGAATCCGCAGTTTGGTGGATACCATTCTGAGGTTCCGGCAGTCAAGGTTGCGGGTATACCTCATCCAAAGAAAGCTGGCATAGGTCCAGAAAATTGTTCTGCCTGTCATTATTAATAGCGGCTATCAACGGAAACGAAACATGATCTCCTTATTAAGGTTAGCATATGTCTGATCGTTCACTCCACGCCTCATCGAACACACCGTGGAAGAGCATTGATGGTCTTGCTCAGGCACCCAGTGATACAGCTGAGTTCACACCCGGAACAACAACGAGCGCAATTGCCGATTCGACGGTAACACGCCGTGGATTCATGGCTTTGGTTTCTGCATCAATGGCACTTACCGCAGCTGCCTGTCGTAGGCCAGAGCAGAAGTTAGTGCCCTCGGTGAAGTCGCTACAAAATGCCACGCCAGGGCTGCCGATGTATTATGCCTCGGTGTATGCGCAACGTAACGTTGCTTACGGTGCCGTTGTTAAGACCCGCGAAGGCAGGCCGATCAAGGTCAAGGGTAATGAGCAGCATCCAGTGAACTGCGGCACGGCAAGTGCAGAGATGCAGGCATCGCTGTTGTCGTTGTACGATCCGGATAGAATCCGTCGCGCAAAGATTGACGGTCAGCAGGTATCATTTGATGCTGCCGTAACAAAAGTTACATCGGCCATCACCGGAGCTCAGGGGCTGAATAAGAAGGTTCTGATTTTTATCGACGAACACTGCTCACCATCATACACACAACTGTTGAATGATTTTGTAGCAGCTGTGCCAAGTGCGAGTGTTGTGTTTTTACCTGCGATTTCGCGTGACAACACTGCAATTGCTAACAGTGCAGTACTAGGTGTTAACGCACACATCGTCCCGGATCTCGGCAAGGCATCAGTTATTCTTAGCGTGGACAGCGATTTCCTTGGTACTGATCCGCTGGCTACATACCATACGAGCCGCTTTGCTGCTCGCAGAACTCCTTCAAAAGAGAATCCATCAATGTCGCACCTGACGGTTGTCGAGTCTACCTACTCAACCACCGGCATGAATGCAGACGTGCGTGTTCGCACATCGCCGTCAAACATCGAGTCGTTCCTCTCTGATGTGTTGAATGCACTCAAGGGCGGTACTGCTAGTGACAAGAATGCAGTAGCTGCAGCAGCACGATTGAAAAAGGCTGGCAATCAAGGTGTGGTTCTTGCTGGTTCGCATGTATCTCCAAAGGCACAAGCACTGGCAATGACGATCAATCTTACCCTTGGCTGCGTTGTTTCAGGGGGCATTCTCGATCCAAAGAATACACTTCCGAATTCGGGTGATAAGTCATCTGCACTGCAAGCAGCGGTGACAGATATTCAAGCTGGTAATGTACACGTTGCAGTATTCATGGATGTGAACCCTGAATACAGCGCGTCGCGTTCTGTAAAGACAGCTCTACTCAACAAGGTGAAGATTCGTGCAGCTGTAAATCTTTACGACGATGAAACAGCATCAATGTGTAACGTTAGCATTCCTGCGGCACACTGGCTGGAATCGTGGGGAACAGCAATAGCGTTTGACGGTACGTTGAGTGTGCAGCAACCAATCATTGCTCCTATGTGTGATGGTATTCCATCAATGTACGACACCTTGATTGCTGTTGGCAAAAAGCTCAACCCCGCGTTTCTTGGCGAGACGGCATCGTATGCAGACTACGTAAAGAACATGGTTTCCACGGTATATCCGACAGCAGCGTGGGACAAGGTTCTGCAGGACGGCGTGATTGTAGCCGGAGCGCGTATCGAACCTGTTCTCGGTGTTAACCTTGATGCGGCTAGCAAGCTCGAGGGTGCTTCAGCCTCGGATATGTATCTGCTAACTCTGCCATCATCGGCACTATACGATGGTAAGTATGCTAATAACAGTTGGTTGCAAGAGCTTCCAGATCCAGTAACAAAGGTTACATGGGATAACGTCGCGCTGATCAGTCCAAAGAAGGCCGAAGAGCTTGGTTTAGCATCTGATCGTAACAACCCAAGTTCGTTGGTTAAGGCCAATGAGCGTGTGATCTCCATAACCACGCAGAATGGTAGTGTTGAACTACCAGTGATTGTTCAACCCGGACTGGCCGACAATGTGATTGTAACTCAGCTGGGATATGGCCGCGCCAATGCTGGCACGATCGGGAACAACGTTGGTGCAAATGCCTTTACGTTGGGAGCACCTGGATATCAGCCGTTGCGTAGTACCTCTGTTACGGTTACCGAAGAGCGTAGACGAGTTGCAACAACCCAGAATCATCACTCGCTCTCAGAGATTCCGGGTGACGAAGCCAATGCGCGCAATGTTGCGCGTTCGCTTAAGCTTAGTGATGTTGCCAAGGGTAACTACAAGGGAGTTGACAACGAATTTATCAGTGAAGGCAAGGACGGACGCTATAACAAGCCCCTTTCCATTGTGAGTGAATACGAGTACAAGGGACATCGTTGGGGAATGGTTATCGACATGAGTGCATGTACAGGATGCTCGTCTTGTCTTATTGCCTGTCAGAGCGAGAACAACATCCCTGCCGTTGGTAAGGACCAAGTAATCCTTGGACGTGAGATGCATTGGATTCGACTAGATCGCTACTATACCGGTTCGGTAGACGAACCAACGGGCGCGATTCTTGAGCCAATGCTTTGTCAGCATTGCGAAAACGCACCGTGCGAAAACGTCTGTCCAGTTGCTGCAACAACGCACTCTCCTGAAGGTTTGAACGAAATGACGTACAACCGCTGTGTTGGTACGCGTTACTGCCTGAATAACTGTCCGTACAAAGTGCGCCGATTCAACTTCCTGAATTACAAGGACGAACGCCAGCCGCTTGATCTTGTGTTCAATCCGGAAGCAACGGTCCGCATGCGTGGTATCATGGAAAAGTGTACGTTCTGCGTTCAGCGTTTGCACGAAGCCAAGTGGCATGCTCGCGATAATGGTCGCTCCCGTATTCTCGACGGTGAGGCCGTGACAGCCTGCCAAGAGGCATGTCCTGCAAGTGCGATCATCTTTGGCGACATGAACGACACGAAGAGTAGGGTAGCGGTTGCTCGCCAGAACGAACGTGGATTCCATGTTTTGGCTGAAATCAATACACGTCCATCTGTAACATATCTAGCCAAAGTCGTTAACGACGTCGCCTAAGACGAGTACGAAGAACATTCTATTACATCGAACGAAACACTGACGGGAACCAAACATGACGGTGGTCCAAGAACATGACAGATTGCAGGCGAGCGCGCTCGGTGAAGAACCGATCCGCGAAGAGCTCATCCTCGGCAATCCATCGATGCGAGATGTAACTGCACGGATTGCAAGCATCGTGGAGTCAAAGATCACGATGAAGTACCTTGCCACGCTCAGCGTCACGGGCGCCATGGCTGCATGGGGACTCTTCGCGCTCTACTACACGGTCACAACCGGTATTGGTGTATGGGGCTTGAATAATCCGATCGGTTGGGGATGGGACATCACCAACTTCGTCTTTTGGATCGGTATCGGCCATGCCGGTACATTGATCTCGGCAATCCTGTTCCTGTTCCGTCAGAAGTGGCGTACAGCGATCAACAGGTCAGCAGAGGCGATGACGATCTTCGCTGTTATCTGTGCCCTTACAATGGTGCTAAGCCACACTGGACGTCCGTGGCTGTTCTATTGGCTCTTGCCGTACCCGAATCAGATGAACATGTGGGTGAATTTCCGCTCGCCGCTCATGTGGGACGTGTTTGCTGTGAACACATATTTCGCGGTATCGGCATTGTTCTGGTTCGTTGGACTCATTCCCGATCTCGCTACACTTCGCAATTATGTCAAGAGCGACATTGCGATGAAGGTCTACGGAGTACTCTCGCTCGGATGGACAGGCTCGACGCGTGCTTGGCATCACTACGAAATCGCTTACATGATCCTTGCCGGTATCTCGACACCACTCGTATTGTCTGTGCACTCGGTGGTTTCATTCGACTTTACCGTGGGTATTCTGCCGGGTTGGCATACAACGATCTTCCCGCCATACTTCGTTGCTGGTGCCATCTTCTCCGGTTTTGCTATGGTGCTTACACTGCTTGTTATTACGCGTGAAGTACTTGACCTCAAGCAGTTTATCACGCTCAAGCACTTCGAGAACATGAATAAGATCATGCTCGCCACGGGTATGATGGTTGGTTATGCATACATCCTGGAATTCTTCATTGCTTGGTACTCCGGCAGCGACTGGGAGCGTTGGATCTTTGTGAACCGCGCATTCGGTGATTATGCATGGGCATACTGGACAATGTTTACCTGCAACGTTGTTTCTCCGCAGGTATTCTGGTTCAAAAAGGCTCGTCGCAACATCCCACTGATGTTCATTATCTCAATCTTTGTGAACATCGGTATGTGGTTCGAGCGTTTCACAATCATTGCAACAACGCTTCATCACGACTTTTTGCCTGCTTCATGGGGCTACTATTCGCCAACATGGGTTGAGATTTCGATTTTCATCGGAACATTTGGAATCTTCCTTTCGCTGTTCCTTCTCTTCGCAAAGTTTGTACCTGTAATCGCAATCGCTGAAATCAAGAGCATTATGCCTGGGGCGCAACCATCGCACCACCATCACCACTCGCACGATTCACATTGATTGATAAAACAGCCAGAACCGACATCAAGGATTTCGACACTATGAGCACAACACCAACGGGCATAATCGGCGAATTCACAGATGTGAATGTCGTTGTACAAGTAGCTGAGAAGCTTCGTGATGCAGGATTCCGTAAATGGGATATTTACACGCCATATCCTGTGCACGGGCTTGACAAAGCAATGGGCATTAAGCGCTCAATCCTTACGTACATCTCGTTCGCTGGTTTGTGTGGCGGTCTTACATCTGCACTTGGTCTGCAGTTTTGGACTGGCGCAGTGGACTACAAGCTGAATATCGGTGGTAAGGGGTTTTTCAATTGGCAGTTCTCTATGCCAATCGACTTTGAGTTGTCGATTCTCGGCACAGCCCTCTTTACCGTATTCGGGTTGTTTCACCTGTGCCGCATCCCAACATGGTATAATCGCTATCAAGACGACACATCGTTTCACAAAGCAACCGACGACACATTTGTTGTAACCATTGATGCCGACGATGATAGATTTTCTGCAACGGAAACGCCGGCGCTCCTCTCGGACTTAGGCGCTGCAAACGTGCACCTCGTTCACTCCTCCGTTGAATAATGTTGAACAACACTAGCTTACTAGCATGAAACTACGATTCTCGCATATCCTACTGTTAGGCTTAGGCCTTGGCTTGGCAGTGCTGCTCGTCATGTTGTTTACAGGACAAAAGACGTGGTTCTCTACAAACACACCGATAGAGATACAGCCTAACCTTGATCTCCAATTCAAGGCAATACCGCAGTCGCCTAATACCTTCTTCGCCGATGGCAAGAGCTTGCGTGAACCGGTAGAAGGTTCACTTGCACGAGGCACGACAACGTATCCTCTTGGCCCTGGAGACATCGACGCCGCCGAAACAGCGAACGTGGAACCATCGGACTTACCAAAGAATTCAGAGTTTGTTCTGGCACGTGGACAGAATCGCTTTAACACGTTCTGTTCGCCGTGTCACTATTTCGATGGTGTTAGCGAGAATTCTGCAATCTCAAAGAAGGGGTGGGCAGGAATTCCTAATCTGACACGTTCGGAAACAGCGGCACTGTCCAATGCGCGCATCTTTCACATCATCAGTGCAGGACAGAACCTGATGCCGAGTTATGCAGACAAAATCGATCCAATCGATCGTTGGGCAATTATTCGTTATCTGCGTACGCTTCAAAAAGTTGAAGGCGTAGCGAGCAACCCAATCGCAGCTGCAGCTGCCAAGAACTAAGAACGAGGGGAGAATAGAAATGTCACATGTAAATCTTGGTTCAAGTCCAGTCGTTGCAAAGATCAGCAAGCTTGGTCTTGGGCTTGCAGCAATCGGTGCCCTTGGGCTTGTTGCAACGTACGTAACGGCTGGTGCAGGGCGTTTCTTTGCCGACTATCTGATAGGCTTCTGGTATTTCGCAGGCATTAGTGTAACCATGATGTTCTTCTCCGCGCTCCAGTTTCTCGCGCGTGCTGGTTGGAGCACTTCGTTACGTCGCGTTGCCGAGAATTACACGGGCATGGTTCCAGTGCTTGCCATACTTGTATTGCCGATTGTGGCTAATGTCTTTATGCATCATGGTTCGATTTATGAATGGACGCATGAAAGTGCGGCCACAGATCCAATCTTGATAAAGAAAGCCCCTTACCTCAATACGATGTTTTTTGCTATTCGCATTGCGTTCTATGTGCTTGCATGGTTCCTGATGCACCGCTTTATTATTGGTAATTCCATCAAGCAAGACAGTACTGGTAGCGACATTACTCCAACTCGTAAGAATTGGAAACGTGCTGCACCGTTCGTATTGCTGTATGCAATCACGATAACATTTGCGGCGTTTGACTTATTGATGTCACTAGAGCCTCACTGGTTCTCGACGATTTGGGGTGTTTACAGCTTTGCAGGACACTTTGTTGGGTCACTGTCGATCATCGCGATAACAGTTGTTGTGCTCTACAACAACGGCCATCTGCGCGAATACATTACGCCCGAGCACTTTCATGATCTTGGCAAGCTGATGTTCGCTTTCTCTGTGTTCTGGGCATATATAGCCTTCTCACAATACTTCATCATCTGGTATGCCAACCTTCCAGAAGAGACAATCTACTTTACCTATCGTATGGCGCACGGCTGGGAGTACTTTGGATATGCTTTGATCGCAACGCATTTCCTTGTGCCATTTATGGTTCTGCTGCGTCAAGACGTAAAGCGTAAAACAAACATTCTGGTTGTTGCGGGCATCATCATACTGCTGTCGCACTTCATAGACATTGTCTGGATTGTTATGCCTGCTGTAGGACACCACATCTTGAAAATAGATGGCGTAGTATTCAGCTGGCCTGAGCTAACCGGATGGTTGTTCTTCGGAGGTATCTTCCTGATCCTGGCGATGAAGAACTTCCAGAAGCACAGCGCCGTTGCTGTGAACGACCCGCTCTTGCACGAGTCGAGATCATACCACAGCTAGATTTGTTGAACAACAAGTAACGGCCCTCTGCATACAAGCATGAGGGCCGTTTTTCGTTATAGGCAACGTTATGAAACTCCGTAACTTTGCTACATGTTACATCGCAGATTGATCATTTACCCACATTGTAATTTCCATGAATCAGCACACATTTGACCTCGTAGTAATCGGCTCTGGACCTGGCGGATATGTAGCCGCAATTCGCGCATCACAGCTTGGACTCAAGGTTGCATGCATCGAGCGTGACAGAGTTGGTGGCGTCTGCCTGAACTGGGGATGTATACCATCCAAGTCACTGCTTAAGAATGCAGAATACATGAATTTTCTCAAGCATGCAGACGATTATGGCTTTGGTATTAAGAACATCGATGTAGACTTCTCCAAGGTTATTGCCCGCTCTCGCGGAGTTGCCGACAAAATGAGTGGCGGGGTTACCTTCCTGTTCAAGAAGTACAAGGTTACCCAAGTCAAGGGATGGGGCTCTATCAAGAACTCAACTACCGTTGAGGTGAAAGATGAGAGCGGAGTGGTTACTGATTCGATTACGTGTAGGACCATCATGATCGCAACGGGTGCGCGTCCGCGCATGATCCCAGGCATCGAGGTTGATCGTGAGTACATTCTTACGTCAACAGAAGCCATGCTGCAGCAGAAGACACCAAAGTCGATGATCATCATGGGTGCTGGTGCTATCGGAATTGAATTCGCCTATTTCTATCAATCGTTTGGCACGGCCGTTACGGTGATTGAAATGCAGGACCGCATTCTTCCTGTAGAAGATGATGATGTCTGCAAGGAGCTTCGCAAATCTCTCGAGCGTGATAAAATGAAGATCCTCACGGAAACAAAGGTGCAGTCTGCGAAAAAGAAGGGTAAGGGAGTAGAAGTAATTGTCGAAAAGAAAGACGGCACTGTTGAAACACTTACGGCCGATTTGGCTTTGAACGCAATCGGCGTGCAGGGCAACATCGAAAATATCGGGCTAGAGAACGTTGGTATTGTGCCCGAGCGCGGCTGGTTGAAAGTAGACAAGTATATGCGCACGAATGTACCCAACATCTATGCCATTGGCGATGTGGCTGGTGCCCCGTGGCTCGCGCATAAGGCGTCTGCTGAAGGTATCGCTGCTGCCGAGCACATTGCCGGGCATCATACCGATGGGGTAGACTATAACAACATCCCGGGCTGTACGTATTGTCAGCCGCAGGTAGCCAGCATTGGCCTTACGGAAAAGAAGGCCAAAGAAGCAGGATATGAGGTCAAGGTTGGCAAGTTCCCATTTACGGCTAACGGAAAGGCTCACGGCATAGGCAAGGCTCAAGGCTTTGTAAAGCTGGTCTTCGATGCCAAGTATGGAGAAATCCTTGGTGCCCATATGATTGGTCCGGATGTAACTGAGATGATCGGCGAGATGGGCATTGCACGTAATCTGGGCGCAACAGGACCAACGATCTTTAAGACTATTCATGCCCACCCAACGCTTAGCGAGGCGATCATGGAATCTGCCGCTCTGGCTTATGATGAGTGTGTAAACTTCTAAGCCCCATGATCGTAGAAGATTGGGGAGTGCTTGATTTTAACGATGCGTGGCGTCGGCAACGTGAGTTGACCGACGCCATTCTGCATCAAGATCATCCCGACACGTTGGTCTTTTGCCAGCACCGGCCCGTCATTACTCTCGGACGCAACACGCAGGCTGGTAGCATACTTGCGAGTTCTGAGTTGCTTTCAGCGATGGGGGTTGAGGTTATCGAGATTGACAGAGGCGGGGAGGCAACGATGCACAATCCTGGGCAGCTGGTTGGATATCCGATCTTCAACCTGCAGCGATCCAAGCCAGATCTGCATTGGTTCCTGCGCACCATCGAGCAATGTGTTATCGATGCCTTAGCAGAGTTTGATATCGAGTCTGGACGCGTTGATTCGCTCACTGGGGTGTGGATCGGCCAGGTACATAAGATCTGTGCTATCGGAATTCATTGCAGCCGATGGGTTACCTCCCATGGTTTTGCCCTTAACGTAAACAACGATCTAGGCCTATTTTCAGCCATAGTTCCATGCGGAATCACTGAAATGGGCGTTACCTCGATGTCTGAGGTTCTGGGGGCAGAATTACCATTTGCGACCGTACAGGAACATGTGGCGCAGCAATTCTTTGCCAAGTTTAGTTGAATTGCTGTAATTGGTTGTAAAATATAGGCTTAATTCGCAGTACCCTTTCTGATACTGCTCCGAAATCGCCGTTCTTGGCATGTGGATAACTCATTTGCTCACCCTAAGATCGCGGAAATACAAGGGTTTAGGATGATGGGAAAAAAATGGGTTTGACTTGTATGCATGCTTCGACTAGTTTTGCATTGTTCTTCCACGCGGGAATAGCTCAGTTGGTAGAGCACAACCTTGCCAAGGTTGGGGTCGCGAGTTCGAGTCTCGTTTCCCGCTCGACGACGCAAGTCGTCACTTCCTCTTTATGCTGCATGCCTTGCCATCTCATTCCCCCCTGATGGCGAGGCATTTTTTTTGCAGTAAATTTCGCACGAGAGATAACACTAGAGTTGTTGGCTGCTGCGTC
The DNA here is from genome assembly GCA_016873895.1 of Ignavibacteria bacterium. Taxonomy (GTDB): domain Bacteria; phylum Bacteroidota; class Ignavibacteria; order Kapaibacteriales; family Kapaibacteriaceae; genus UBA10438. Next base: position 58,847 of record VGVV01000004.1, on the reverse strand, counting down.
AAACTATGAGCGGTTTCGTAGATGGTTTTCTGTCGACATTCATCATTGATCAAGAACATGGCAAGACTCCTCGTACTGAGCATGTTGCTGGCAGCAACGACATTGTTTGCCGGAATCGATACTGGTTTCCGTGTCGTGCGTAGCTCGGCCACGCAACTTCGCATTGAGTATTACGCCGATCCCACAATGCTGCATGGACCTGCATTGCGCGAGCATAGGTCTGCTGATGGGGCGATACGTCAGATTATCGCAAGCGCAGACATTATCGTGCCCGGTGAGCAAGGATTCGAACTTGCTAATATTGCATCCACGTTGTCTGATTCAATCATTGAACCTTTTCTGCATTCACATGGGCCAAGCGCGGAGCACGTGTTTCCTGCACCCCAGCAGCGTGCTGTTGAGATTGGTTATCAAGGAGTAGCAGGCGACAGACATGTTGCTCGCCTCTCGGTTGTGGTTGCTGAGCAATCAAAGAATGGGACACTGCAGTGGTACAAGAATCACGCGTGCACTGTTAAGCTCTCTGGTGTAGAGCGTTCGGGTAGGGCAGCACCAACTATGCTGTCTGTTCTCAATCCGCAAGCCCCTTACTGGATAAACCCCGCGAATGTGCGCTCCAACGCAAAGGGCGATCAAGCTCAGGGTCTTGAAACATTGACAAATGTATTTGCACTTCGTGTTAATGAAGAAGGCATCTATCGTGTTACACGCGATCAGCTGCGCGGAGCGGGCATACCTACTGATGCAGACGCGGCGCGCACGCTCAAGGTGTTTGGACGCGGTGGTATGGAGTTGCCAGAGTCTGTTGATTCTGCCAAGAGCAATACACTTTGCGAGCAGCCGATCATGGTGAGAACAGAACAAGACGGTTCAATACGGGAAGTACTCTTTTATGCTTCCGGGCTGACAGGGTGGTCGGTTACAAAAGATGGCATTGAGCATAATATCCATCACTATGCAACAAAGGCTCAGTACTACGTAACCTATGGCGGAGCCGATGGTGCGCGCGCGGCCGTGCGCAGTGCAGCCGCTGGTGATGCCGCCTTAAAGCCTACCACGACGATAGGACGCCTCTTCCAAGAGGAAGAGCTTGTTCATCCGTATTCTAACGGCTCGGGCAGACGCTGGTATGGACGTTCAGTAGAGAACAAGGGGGCGGTGTCGATAACGACTATCCTGCCCGGATTCGTGCCTACTGGCGACGTTGTCTATCGATATGTTGTTGGACACCGCGGCAATGTGCCGGGGTATATGACCATCTCGGAAAACAACACGCTGATTGGGCAACGCTCTATCGATGCCGTGCCTGATTACATGGATGCCTTTACGATTTCTGGCGATGGTAAAATTCCAGCAGCACGTGTATCAGCCGACGGAAGAAGTGTTCTGAAATTCTCCTACAACAGCTCGGATAATAGTTCTTCAGGTATCATTGATTGGTTTGAAATACACTATCCACGAAGCCTTAATGCACATGAGAACTCGTATGAGTTTTGGTCGGCCCCGGTTGATGGCGTGCACGAATACGGCATCAATGGATTTCAGGGTGAAGTGTTTGGCTTTGATGTTACAGATCGCACCCGTCCGGTCATGATCGAAAATGCATCCGTTACAGGTGGGATGTTTGTCGTTAAGGAACTGCAGTCAAAGTCTGTCCAGCGCCGATATCTTCTGACATCGACAATTCGCTCTACTGAGTTGTCGCGCATTACCTTTCCCAACTTGCGAGTGCAGCCCCGAGCAGCAGACGTGATCGTTATCACGCATCCTGCTCTACGAGAATCTGCAGAGGCCTTTGCGGCATATCGGTCTGGTAAAGGCCGACTATCAACAAACGTAGTTACCACAGACGAGATCTTTGCGGAGTTCTCCTATGGCATGCTCGATCCCACGGCAATGCGTGATTTCCTTGCAATGGCGTACACTACGTGGCAACCACGACCACAGTATGCTGTTCTCTGGGGCGACGGACACTTTGACTACAAGAACATTTCAAGCTCTGCGCCAAACTACGTGCCACCATACGAGAGTTTTGACCCAGACAATGAAGCATATGGACTAACAACCTATACCTCTGATGATTTCTTTGCACGAATCGTTCGCAATGATCCACAGCCAGATATAGCGGTTGGACGTGTGCCAGTATCCTCGAATGTCCAGGGTAAAGCATACATTGAGAAGCTTCGTCGCTACGAAGCCGAATCTTCCACAGACGATTGGCGCACACGTATTACACTGATTGCTGATGATAGTCAGGCCGCTGAGAAGAACGACGGCGCGTTGCATCTAAATCAAAGCGAAGATCTCGCCAACAAGTTCGTTCCAAAAGAGTTTCAAGAGAAAAAAATCTATTTGGTAGAATATCCAACTGAGAGTGTATCTCGTGGACGTCGCAAGCCGGCTGTTACGCAGGAGATGTTGTCTACAATCAACACTACCGGCTCTGTGCTTCTGAACTGGATTGGTCACGGCAACCCTCGCGTTTGGGCACACGAAGAAATATTCAAGCGTGAGACCACACCGAATGACATGCTTAATTCGTCGAAGCCGTTCTTCCTGACCGCTGCTACATGCGATTTCGCTCGGTATGATATGACAGAAACGCAATCGGGTGCCGAGGAGATTCTTCTCAAACCAGAAGGCGGTGCCATTGGTGTTTTCTCCGCCGCTCGGGTTGTGTATTCAACGTCAAATGCCGCTCTGAATGAAGCCTTCTACTCACACCTTTTTGAACGTGATGACCAAGGTGCCTTCGCCACCGTTGGTACGGCAATGTACCGTATCAAGCAGCGTTTCAATGGTAATAATGATGAGAAGTTTCATCTGTTGGGCGATCCGACTCTTCAGCTCCTCGTTCCTAACAAACGCATTCGGTTTACATCCATCAATGGCAAGGACATTGTTAGCGATACATCACGTGTGACGGTCCCTGCTCTCGGTACTGTTGTGGTAGAGGGCGATGTTATTGGTTCGTCGGATTCACTAACGGTGAGCTCGTTCCAAGGGCATGTTACGATCTCGCTTCTCGATGCACGACGCAGCATCACGCTTCAGGATAACGACGTTAACAAGACAGTCGTAACATTTACAAAGCCAGGTCCAGCTCTGTACCGCGGTTCGTTTGCTGTTGAAGGCGGACGCTTCAAAGCAACATTCGTAGTACCGAAAGATATTTCATTCTCAGCATCACCTGCAGGATTGTATGGATATGCTGCAAGTACTACGCAGCAGTTTGCTATGGGGATGACCGATCGTGTAGTAGTAGACGGAGTTACAAGTATTTCCGATCCTGAGACTGATGGACCCGAAATGCAGATATTCATGGATTCGCATAAGTTTCTGCCAGGGGGCTTGGTGCGCATGAATCCCGTGCTGATCGTTGATCTTGAAGACGAAACGGGCATCAACACGACGGGGATAGGTATTGGCCACGATATAACAGCATCGTTTGATAACGACCCCGAGCAAGTGATCTTAACACCGACGTTTGCTACATCCCTTACGAACAGTCGCGCCGGTACTGCGCAGAAGCAAATCTTTGGCTTGGGGTCGGGCCTTCATACCGTTACCGTGCGAGCATGGGATGTGCTGAACAATGTTTCTGAAAAGACAACCACGTTTCGAATTGGAGAACAGCAAGAGGGTATTCAGGCGGAGGGACTTTTTAACTTCCCTAATCCCTTCTCATCGCAAACAACGATTCGATACACCCACGCCAGCCAGCGACCCTTCTCAGCCACAGTCATGATTTTTGATCTAGCCGGTAGAATGCTCATTCAGCGTGAGATGAATGTAACAGACATGCAGACGGCTGATATTGTGTGGGATGGGAATGATGATACTGGCGATGCAGCGATGTCTGGCATGTACCAAGTGGTGGTTCGACTTACAGATGGTAAAGGCTTCTCATCGTATGTCAATGGGAAACTTACCCTCATTCGCTAACTTTGCTTGTTAATGCTTTACAGGAGATGACATGATTATCCGCACATGCGGGGCGTTGATTGCAATGTTTGTTGTTGCCACATCGGTAGCAGTAGCCCAACCGGGGGGCGCGGCCGTACCGTTTTTGCTCATCACTCCAGATGCACGCGCCAGTGCCATGGGTGATGTAGGTACTGCAACCACCGATGATATCAATGCAGTCTTCTGGAATCCTGGTGGCCTAGCATTTAATCAGGCAGATAATCAGGTGGCCTTGAGCTATTCAAAGTGGTTGCCACAGTTTAATGCCGACCTCTTTTACTCGTACGGTACGTATGGCCAGTATGTCGAGGATCTTGGTGGAACTATTGCCGGCACGTTCATCTTTATGAACCTTGGAGAGTTTACCAAGACCAATGAAGCAGGGCAGGCGCTTGGAAAATTCCGCTCTAACGAGTTCTGCCTTGGTGTGTCGTATGGTACAGAGATATCTGACGAAGTTGGACTGGGCGTTCACGTAAAGTATATCCAATCAAACCTCGCTCCAGCTAGTGTTGGTGCATCGGGTGCTGGTGTGGGTATTTCAGGTGCATTTGACTTAGGCGTGATGTGGCGTCCTCGCGATGAAAGCATCCGCGGTCTGAGCATCGGTGCAAACCTCCAGAATGTAGGTCCAAAGATGACCTACGACAAAGAGTCGGATCCGCTGCCGACAAACCTGCGTCTCGGTGCAGCATACAATGCCTACGAAGATGAGTTCCTGCGATGGACTGTTACTGCTGAAGCCATGAAACTCCTTGTTCGCAGAGACGGCAAGAACTCAGACCCCATTCCGATTTCGTTGATCACTGCATGGGGCAAAGGTGGCATCGAAACAGGTTTCGGTACCGAGCTACTTATCGATAAGGTATTTGCAACACGTCTGGGATATTTTACCGAGCCTTCTGCTGCTGGTGGACGTCAGTACGTAACGGCTGGAGCAGGAGTGAAGTACGATATCTTCCGAGCAGACTTTAGCTACTACATCACAATCGAGCGTAACCATCCGCTGGGCAATACACTCCGCTTCTCACTCATCGTAGACTGGGGTGAATGAACGACGGACAGTGCAGGCAGCTAATCGAGCCAGCAAATGATGATTCTACGAAGCGGCAGACTTACGAGTTTGCCGCTTTCTTTTTGTCCGGCGCCAATAGAACGCTATCACGACTATTGCCATAAGCCCCGTAACAATCCAGCCATAGGTGGCGATGTAGGTGTCTACATCGCGCCAGCGCTCTCCAAGTTGCATCCCGATGGATAGCAAAATGTAGTTCCATGCAAGTGAACTTATGGTGGCATAGACCATTGTGCGCGGGAACGGTAGTTTGACGATTCCAGCCGTGAACGAAATCACGGCGCGCGTGCCGGCAAGAAACCTATTACATACAATGATGAGCCCGTGATACTTATCAAACCAGCGCTCGACCTTTACGATAAGAGGCGGAGTGATAAACGGCACCAATGGAGACTGAGCAATCGTCTCGCCATACCTGCGTCCTAAACCATACGCAGATGCAAACCCGGCAAACGAGCCAACCGTTGCGGCGCCGAGTGCCTCTGTTAGCGGCAGAACCTGCATTCCGATGAGCGCACCGACGAACACAAGAAAAACGTCGCCAGGCCATGGCGGAATGAGATTCTCAATGTAGACAACAACAAAGGTTGCTAACAGCAAGCCCCATACTGGCCAACCAGAAACAGTAGCTACGATGAATTCTAACATGGAACCTCTTGATCAATAAAACCAACCTACAACAGCGTGACGTAATTTTGTCGACAATCATGTTTAGAGGAATCAATGAAGCAGTTCATCAACGAATCATTTCAAGACTTTTCCAAGCCTGCTGTACGTGCAAAGCAGCGTGCGGCCATCGACAACGTTCGTAAGCAGTTTGGCAAAGAGTATCCCAGCATTATCAATGGTAAGCGGATAACAACAAAGGATAAAACAACGAGCCATAATCCGGCTAACCCATCGGAAGTTGTTGGTGTATTCCAGAAATCTGGTAAAGACGATGCAGAAAAGGCCATGAAAGCTGCAATTGCTGCCTTTGAGTCGTGGAAGAATGTACCTGCCCCGAAACGTGCAGCTGTGCTCTTTAAGGCGGCAACCATCATTCGTAAGCGCCGCAACGAGATCAACGCTTGGATGATTTCAGAAGTTGGTAAAAATTATCTGGAAGCTGATGCCGACACGTGTGAGGCTATAGACTTCCTTGAGTTCTACGGACGCGAAATGCTGCGCCTTTCTGGACCGCAGCCAATTGTTCCTCAACCTGGTGAGAAGAATGAGCTACTGTACATTCCTCTCGGTGTCGGTGTGGTAATTCCACCATGGAATTTCCCGTTTGCCATTCTTGTGGGTATGTCTTCGGCTGCAATTGTTGCAGGCAACACTGTTGTGCTCAAGCCATCGAGTGATTCGCCAATGATGGGGTGGTTGTTTGTTGAAATCATGAAAGAAGCAGGGCTGCCGCCGGGCGTTCTTAATTATCTGGTTGCCTCGGGTGCTGAAGCTGGAGACTATCTGGTTGGCCACCCAAAGACACGTTTTGTGTCGTTTACGGGCTCTATGCAGGTAGGCCTCCATGTTAACGAGTTGGCAGCCAAGACCCAGCCGGGTCAGATCTGTATAAAGCGCGTTGTAGCTGAGATGGGCGGCAAGGATGCCATTGTTGTCGATAGTGAAACTGATGTAGACACAGCTGTTGCCGGTGTTGTTGCTGCAGCCTTCGGATTCCAGGGTCAGAAGTGCTCGGCATGCTCACGCGCCATTGTTGATGCTAAAATCTATGATGAGTTTGTTGCAAAGCTGAAGATTGAGGTAGACAAGCTTACGATTGGCATGCCGATGGATGATGGTCGCGTAGGGCCGGTAGTCTCGCCACGTGCTGAAAAGTCTATCCTCGAATACATTGCAATTGGTAAGAAGGAAGGCAAACTCATTTGTGGTGGCAACAAAGTCAAGGACATGCCGGGATATTTTATCGAGCCAACCGTGATCGTCAATGTGAAGCCCACATCACGCATCATGCAGGAAGAGATCTTTGGACCGGTGTTGGCTGTATGTAAGGCCAAAGATTTTGACGACGCACTCAAGATTGCTAATAACACAATTTATGGTCTGACCGGTGCTGTCTACACGAGAAATGCCAAGAAGCTTGCGCGCGCTCGTATGGAGTTCCACTGTGGCAACCTGTACCTTAATCGCAAGTGCACTGGTGCGATGGTAGGTGGGCATCCGTTTGGCGGTTTCAATATGAGTGGCACTGATTCTAAGGCAGGCGGACATGACTACTTGTTGCTGTTCTTGCAGGCAAAGTCTGTTGCAACGAAAGTTAAGGGGCTATGAAGATCATAGCCGCACTGCTGATCGTTGTTTCCACGATGCAATCTCAGGAGTACTCTGAGTTCCATGGAACGTGGATTCACAGCAAGTTTGTAGAAGTTCTCAATGAAACAAGGTCCATTGAACGAGCGCTGACTGCACGCCCTTTGAGTGAACCGCTGTATATGGTTATCGACTCTGCGAATGGCTCCGGTGAGGTAGTTCTGGCATACAACCTGGGAGAGCAGGAGAAGTTGCTGTGTCGCAAATCTTCGTTCGAACACGCGGGTATCAAGTGGGGGATTGGCGACAATATCGGTCCTCGTTGGATTGTTGCACGTGACGAAAAGGCCAGATCGTACATTGCACTTACACCTGCTGATAGCTTAGAGAACCAGCCGATTGTTCTTGGTAAACTGCCATCGAAGAATACCGATCCGATGTTCATCATTCGGCGAATGGTAAACGCCTCTATGCTCACAGGTGTGTGGAAGATGGATCCGAAGTACACAATCGAATTCACGAATGGTCAGCAGATGGTTGTCAATGGGAGCCCCATTCCATACACGCTGCAGTTTGCCCCCGACGGTTCAACAGTTACATTGATCACAACTCAAGGGCGTCCGTTGAAGTGGGACGTTCTCAGAGATGGTCCAAACCTTACGCTTAAACCCCTTCAGAAGCATAAAGGCACGATACTTCCCGTAGCACTTGCTCGCCTGAGGTATTCAGGAAAATAATTGGGCGATAGCTAAGTGTTTATAAACTATGTCACTTGCATTATGTCCGTAGTTTTTCTATTTTTGTGGCCTCAAAGATCACGTCAACCCATTCTATCTAGAGTTTGTCATGCATCCAAAAGTGAAAGCCATCGAAACGATGGCAACAGCAGAAGCCTTCGAGCAGCGTAAGGCCAAAGCTGGAGAAGCCTCACCAGTTATCCCGAACTTCCGTCCAGGCGATACAGTAAAGATCGCGGTACGTGTTGTTGAAGGCGAAAAAGAGCGTATTCAGAATTTCCAGGGCATAGTTATTGCTCGCCGTGGTAGTGGAATGAACGAAACATTTCGCGTTCGTAAGATTTCTAATGGTGTTGGTGTTGAGCGTATTTTCCCAATTCACTCGCCAATCATCCAGTCAATGCAGGTTGTTAAGGAAGGTACTGTTCGCCGTGCGAAGTTGTACTACCTGCGTGGTATGAGTGAGAAGAAGATTCGTCAGAAGCTGTCATAAGCACACTTTTATCTCGAAAAACGTCATATCATGGCCCCGGATTTTCGGGGCCATGTTTGTTTTGAAGGGTTGTAGCGATGAACGTTGGATTAGTCATGATAGGCGATGAAGTGCTCATTGGGCAGATTATCAATCGCAATGCGGCATGGATTGCCGACGTAGTGACGGCTAGTGGTGGACGTGTGATCGAGCATTGCACGGTGGCTGATGACGCACAGCAGCTTATTGCAACGATCGATCGATTACGTGCAGAATGCGATGTGCTTCTGTTAACTGGAGGCTTAGGGCCAACCCACGACGACATTACAAAGCCTGTACTCGCCGACTACTTCAACGACACCATGGAGGTTTCGCATCAGTGGATGGAGCATCTGCATGATTGGATGAAGCAGCGTGGTAGAACTGTAACAGATCGAAATGCAGGCCAAGCACTCAAGCCAACAACTGCTCGTCTGCTGCCGAACCCAATTGGAACTGCACCAGGACTCTTATTCGACCGAGATGGCATTGTGATTGTTGCCATGCCAGGGGTACCTAAAGAAATGCAGGGTATCATGAGCGATCATGTAATGCCTCTGCTTCGAGACAGGATACAACGCGAGGCTATTGAGACAACCGAGTATCTCACGTTGCTTACAACAGGTATTGCTGAGAGCAATCTCGCAGATGCTATCGGAGATCCAACCCAGTTCCTAGGTGTCTCCACACTGGCATTCCTGCCGAACTATCACGGCGTACGCATGCGCATCGGTGCGCGTGGAGCATCTGCCGAGCAACGCCGTGAAGAATTGTTTCGCGTTCGTGACATACTCATGGGCAAAGCTGGCAAGTACGTTTTTGGCGAGGGAGATACAACACTCGCATCTGTCATCGGATCCATCCTCAAGGAGCGAGGTCAGACACTCGCCACGGCAGAGTCATGCACAGGCGGTCTGCTCGGCTCGATGCTAACAGATGTGTATGGATCTAGTAGCTGGTTTGTAGGGGGCTATGTGCCGTATGCTAACGAAGCAAAAGTTCGAGATTTGGGAGTGCTGGAGCATACCCTCGAAATGTATGGCGCAGTTAGCGAGCAAACGGCAAAAGAATTAAGTGAAGGTACCAAACATCGAACCGGTGCTACGTATGCGATAAGTATAACCGGTGTTGCTGGTCCCGGCGGCGGTATGCCAGAAAAGCCCGTTGGCACGGTGTGGATTTCTGTTGCTGGACCGTTGCGTACTGTAACACTGAAGTATCAATTTGGTAGCGACAGACGCATCAATCGTGAGCGCAGTGCGGGTGCGGCATTGGGCATGCTATGGAGGATGATCAGGTGATCATACTTGGTATTGAGACATCGTGTGATGATACGTCTTCAGCCGTCCTGATAGATGGAGTGGTTCGAAGCAATATTATTTCATCGCAGACGATTCATACCACGTATGGTGGCATTGTACCAGAGTTAGCATCACGTGAACATATCAAGGGCATTGGGCCAATCGTTCGGGCAGCCCTGCGCGAGGCGTCTACAAGCATAGAAGATGTTGATGCCATTGCTGTAACGTATGGTCCAGGCTTAGCCGGGGCTCTCTTAGTGGGAACGCATTTTGCTAAGGGGCTTGCGCTGATGTATGATAAGCCTCTGTATCCTGTGCATCATATTGAAGCACATTTGTACTCGGGGTATTTAGAAGATTCTCGACTTGGATATCCAAGTATCAGTCTTGTTGTAAGCGGCGGGCATACAAGTATTTTTCATGTTACCAGCCCCGTTGATTACACCGTACTGGGCTCTACATGTGATGATGCTGCCGGTGAGGCATTTGACAAGGTTGCAAAGATGCTTGGGCTTGGCTACCCCGGTGGACCCGAGATCGATCGTAGAGGTTGCCTCGGTGATTCTGCTGCATTCGACTTCCCAAGAGGTCTTATGCATGATGGAACACAGACGTTCTCCTTCAGTGGCTTAAAAACATCTGTCCGCCGAACACTGGAATTATTGAAATCACAACAGAGAGAAATTCCCATCAACGATGTCTGTGCTTCAGTTCAAGAAGCAATCGTAGATGTGCTTGTTCACAAAACGCTGCATGCAGCGCGCGAATATGGCGTTCGAATTATCTCGATTTCCGGTGGTGTAAGTGCGAACTCACGCTTGCGCACTGTTATGCAGAAGAAGGCACAAGATCATGGGATGCAACTCGTGACGCCACAGATTGGGTACTGTGTCGATAATGCAGCAATGATCGCGCACGTTGCCTCTATGCGCATTGCCCATGGTGTGCATGCTTCTGCTCCCAGCTTTATGATATCTCCCAAGGCAATGAGAACCACGAGTTAGCGATGTCGGACAGAACATAGTGATCTGCCCGACATCACCGAACGTGACCACTAGGGGATTACATCGATAACCACCGAGCGATTGTACATCCTACCTTCAGGTAGATTGTTGCTAAACGAAGGCTCGTCGGGACCCAATGCGCTTGAAGAAAAGCGAACTCCAGTAACACCGCGAGCAGAAAGCTGCTCTTTCATCATGGCCATAACCTGATCTGCGCGCTTCATTGCTAACTCAAGGTTACCCTTACCAACTGCATCTGTATGACCATAGATGTAGACTTTTGCATCATTCCGGATTTGTGGAATAACATTACCAACGAGGTAGTCTCGTGATCGCCTACTGGATTATCCTTGTTGTATTCAAAGATTAGCCGATTGCTCGTTGATGTGCCTTCACGATCTGTACGAATCAGTGTAAGGGGCTGGGATTCCGTTCTTGTTGATCCATCACGAAGTTTAGCAACAACCGTCAGTGTATACTTCTGTGACCGTACGTCTTGATTGATCAGCCCCGTTGGGTCGAGATATGCGCTGCTTCCTCGGTAAGGTCCAAACGATCTGCTTGCTCCGTTGCCCGAGATAGAAGCATTCCATTCCTGCACATTGCGCATTGGATTTTTGTCTACATACATTTCATGATCGATCTCGGCTGCACGAGCCGATGCTACGGGTACCCTTGCGCCAAGCTGGTCTGGCTTCATATTCCGAAATTGAACCCTTCTGTTCTCGCTTGCTATGGCTGTGCGATCTGTGGCTGGCGTATTCGGTGTGCCAGACCTTGGATCGGGATCTCCAGTTGTGATTTTGAGCTGATTGGGATTAACACCCCACACGTCGATAAGATATTTGGCAACGCTTTCACCATATGCCTTAGCATCCTTACCGTTAGGATCAGGGGCGTACAATTCAACGCTAGATCCAGGAATCGATGAAAGTCGATAACCCATGACATTGAGAATGTTGTAGTAGATATAACGTTGAATGATTGGTCGAATGTCAACGTTGGCAACATCGTCTGCAGTTAATCCCGACGATGTGGCAAAGGTGCGCGTTTGATTGCGTGAGATCTTACTTATACCGACTTGGAATATCGGTTGAGCCTTGATCAAAGAACACGAATGGGCGCAACGGGAATTCGGCACGTTCAATGCGTTTAGCGTAGACGCCATCGATTGGTTCAACAAGCCCAAAGAGTTCTGTTGAAGGGGGCTCGACCATCTTGATGGGTTCTGATGCAGCAGGGGCTTCAACACGTTCAGCAATGTCTGCCAGACCAAACGTAAGCGATACGCCTGCACGCAACGATGCTGTGCTCAGTGCGTCGTTAAATGCGTGCTGGTTTGTGAAGTCTACGCCTCGCTGACTAATCATGTACGATGATTCAATGTATGGTGTAAGTATCCATTGATTAGACGTAGAGGGGTCCGAGAGAAATATATCGTATCCAACGCCTGCAAATCCAGAACCAGTGATCTTGTGCTTGATGGAATCGGTTTGTGCGAAATCAAGATCTGTCTGCCTAGTGCCTCCCTCAGGAGCATAGTCGAATGTTTTCGTAAGAGCAAGGCCAACGCTGACTCCACCTGTGAGATGAAAATGCGATCCAAAGTAGACCTTGAAAAACGGCTCCATTGTGAGATAGTCTGTATGGAATGTGTACTTATCGTTGTAGTACTGGCCGGTTGCCGATGTCAGAATGCCGCTTGGCTTCGGAAACGACTTTTCGTCGTTAGCAATAGAGCTTCGATTGTCATACGAGATTCGTGTGCCAAGATGGAACCTGTTGGATAAGGCAACCTGCATGTTGATCCCGCCATAGAGTCCGGCTCCAGAACCATCATTGTATACGAGTTCCGAAAACTGCGCTGCATTTCGATTTGGGTCTTTCGCCCAATTCCCAAATCCAACGCCAGCAATGTTGTAATTACCTCCCAGGTGAAGGCCCCAGCGAGCCGTCACAGACGGCGTGGACTGAGCAGATAGGGTGTTGTGTGCAATTGCACCAACACAGATAAAGAAGATGAAGCGTTTCATAGCATTCATGGTGGTGACTCCAGCGTGATGAAACAAGGAGAGGCTCGCATGTTGTGAGCATCATTCTGGATGCAATGCTATTGATATGTTCTTCTTGTTTATCCTGCTGTTTATGGATGCCGCAGAGCCACGTACTCGACGCAATGCCTGCACTGAAAATAGTAAGCCCCTTACCTCAAACTAGATAAGGGGCTGATACAACGCACAGGTAAAAATGTCGGTTAGCGCTTATGCCGAGGTGAGCGACGGGTACAATGGGAACTGACGACAGAATGTTTGCACGTCGTGCTTAATGCTCTTGTATTCGTCTTCGTTGCCAAAGTTGCTGACAACCCTGTTGATAAATCGAGCTATCTGGCGCATGTCGTCTTCCTTCATACTGCGGCTAGTCATGGCTGCAGCACCGAGGCGGATACCACTGGTAACAAGTGGTGGCTGTGTATCATACGGTACAGCGTTCTTGTTGCACGTAATACCACTTGCATCTAAAGCGTTTTCTGCTTGCTTGCCAGTTACATTCTTATTGCGCAAATCGATAAGCATGAGGTGGTTTTCTGTTCCGCCAGAGACGATGTTATACTCCATCTTCATGAGCTCATCGGCCATGGCAGCAGCATTGCGGATAACCTGCTTTGTGTACTCATCGAATTCATCGGTAAGGCATTCACCAAAGGCAACAGCTTTTGCTGCGATAACATGCATGAGCGGACCGCCCTGTATGCCGGGCATAACCATGGAATCGATGAGCTCGCCCATCAGCTTCTTGCGTCCACTTTTTGGCGCAACCTTACCAAACGGGTTCTCGTAGTTCTTACCCATTACGATAAGGCCACCGCGAGGACCGCGAAGAGTCTTGTGGGTTGTTGATGTTACAATGTCGCAATATGGTACGGGGCTCATCAAGCGCCCTTTGGCGATCAGGCCCGCTGGGTGCGCTATGTCGGCAAGCAAGAAGGCACCTACCTTGTCGGCAATCTGGCGGAAAGCAGAGAAATCAATCTCGCGTGAGTAAGCACTTGCGCCTACCGTGATCATCTTCGGTTTATGCTGCTTTGCAAGATCCTCAACAACGTTATAATCCAGTCTGCCTGTCTCTTGATTAAGGCCGTAACCAATGAAGTTGTAAAACATACCCGAGAAATTCACTGGTGATCCATGCGTGAGGTGTCCACCGTGAGACAGGTCCATACCAAGAACGGTATCACCTGGCTTGAGATATGTGAAATACACGGCCATGTTTGCGCCTGAACCAGAGTGTGGCTGCACGTTTGCATACTCGGCACCAAAAAGTTGCTTGAGCCGCTCAATAGCAATGTTTTCTGCAACATCAACCCACTCGCACCCACCATAGTAGCGCTTACCGGGATAACCCTCGGCATACTTGTTCGTGAGGATGCTTCCCTGAGCCTCCATCACACTGAGTGATGTGAAGTTCTCGCTCGCTATCAGTTCAATCTTATCACGTTGTCTATCATATTCCCCTTGAACTGCGTTGAACAATTCAGGGTCTGCAGACTTGAGGTTATTGTACATAATGTTAATAGTTGACACAAAAAGTGGTGATGATGTTTGTTCTAGCGAACAACCGACATTGGTATTGCAATGCTTGCCCCTTGTCTTTGCAGGTGCAGTGTGTACATACCTGATGGGAGCCCTGAGAGATTGAGTGGGAGTGCTATTCCATCCAGGCGGATCATATCACCCATGGGATAGCTGTGCCCAGTCATGTCAATGGCTGAAATGGAGATAGTTGAGCTATTCCATGATGAGGGAACGGTGAGTGCTGCAAGGTCTGCCGCTGGATTTGGAGCCACTGCAAAACCCTGTGATAGTGCTTCGTCTGCGATGCCGGTAACATCTGATGAATCAAAGCAGAATGTCTCACCGGTTGTGATGTTATGAATGCATGTAAGGCCTGGGTCTGGACCATTACCGTTGGTGTCTGTTTGCACAGAATCTATAAACGCACTCCATGTGAGCAGCCAGAAAACATTGCCATCGCCTAGTCCAATTCCACCTGTTCCGCCTTCAGAGACGGACAAGATGGCCAACGAGGCATTGCTGTCTGGGTATGCAGCTTTAAAGCGTGCAAACTTGGCGTCCTTACCTAACGCAGTAATCAAACCTGCACCCTGTGTAAAGTCTGCTGGAACCGCAGACTGCGGTGCATCTGCTGGATCAAACGCATCTGCAGGAATTGGAATCGGCGGGGTATTGCAACTTCCGAGAAGACGAATCAACGGCACAAAGGCCACTGTGTCCTTTTCGACGCTACGTACCAGGTAAATCCACATCGATGCCTTGCCGTCTTTGGCACTCATACCAATGTTAATTGGCGTAGTTCCGAGAGGCACATCAACGCCTACGGCCAGAATGCCAACGATTTTAGCATCCGTGGCTCCCGTGATAGACTTTCGCGCCGAACTAAAGCAGTCCTTCGGGGCGTAGGTTGGGAAGCTAAACTGTGCCGTTGCAGAAACGGTGCTAAAGATTGCTGCTAGCAGCAGTACTGAGAAAAATCGTGTCGGTTTCACGTGGATAACCTTACAGAATGTGGTTATGAAAAAACTCATGCAAATCTAGCACTCAGCTTAGTTTTGTAGCCTATACTAACTGTAAGTACCAACGCCCCATGACCAAACACGAATGGTTCGACGTAGCCCGCACGGTTATTGCTTCGCGATGGATTGATCATATCGAGGAGAAGGAGCTAGCCCCCTCAGGAAAAGTAACGTATCAGTTCTCTGCTACCGGACATGAGTTGGCGCAAGCGATTCTTGGACGCTACTTACGTCAGGGACACGACGCCGCAACGGTCTACTATCGCTCACGTCCGCTTGTTCTGGCTGCCGGAATGACGTTTGAGGAAGCATTTGCTGGTCCGTTGGCACTATCGGGTAGCCGCAATGGCGGCCGAGACATTGGCGTTGTTCACCATTTGAATAATCGTAACGGCGTTACCGTTCTACCAGCCTCTGGAGATGTTGGTGCTCAGTACACACCATGCGTGGGCTGGGCACAGGCGATTCGGTATCACACCCACGTTCTTGGAGATAAAGCATGGCAGGGGGCTGTTGCAGTTGCACTTGGAGGAGATGGATCTACAGCCACGAATGGATTCTGGGCAGCGCTCAATATTGCTACCACGCTGAAGTTGCCGATGGTATTCTTTATTGAGGACAACCAGTTTGGTATCAGCGTTCCTGGCACAATGCAAACTCCTGGTGGGAATATCGCCGCTAACCTTGGTGCCTTTATTGCATTACGCATCGTTGAAGTAGACGGTACGAATCCTGAAGAAGCTGATCGTTTGATTTCGAAGACGATTGAACACGTCAGAGAAAAACAAGCGCCAGCGCTGCTGCGTGTTCGTGTTCCCAGAATCTGTGGACATAGCGGTGCAGACAACCAGTCGTATAAAACAACAGAGCAAAAGGCAGAAGAGGTTGAAAGAGATCCACTCGAAAAACTCAAAGCAATGTTTGTGCGCAAAAAGTACACCAGTGAGGAAGAGTGGACAGAGTTTGTTGCACGTGTAGAAGCAGAAGTGCGGCAGGCCTGCGATGTGGCACTTGCGCAACCACATCCTGAGCCACAACTTGCCCTAACCAAGCTCTTTGATGATGGTTCTGTGCCGAGTCATGGTGGTCTGCGTGGTGCGGGCATTGAGCCGCCCCCTGCCACCGGTGAAAAGCATGAAGAGGGGGCGCGTGTTAATCTTATCGAGGCAGTTAAACGCACCCTTGACTATGAACTAGCCAATAATGACCGACTACTCGTCTTTGGCGAAGATGTTGGTGTAAAAGGGGGCGTACACGGCGCCACCGTGGATTTGCAGGCCAAGCATGGCGCAGAACGCGTATTCGACACCTCGATTAGTGAAGAGGGAATCATTGGCCGCGCTGTAGGTATGGCAATGGCGGGTCTTGTACCTGTACCAGAGATCCAGTTTCGGAAATACCTAGACCCAGCAACGGAACAGATCAACGATTGTGGTACAATACGATGGCGCACAAACGGCGATTTTGCTGCACCTATGGTGGTGCGCATCCCAGTTGGTTTCTCGAAGCGTACTGGCGATCCATGGCATAGCGTAAGTGGCGAGGCCATCTTTGCGCACACGCTTGGCTGGCGAGTAGCAATGCCCTCCAACGCACAGGATGCGGTTGGACTCTTGCGCACTGCGTTGCGCGAAAACGACCCAACGTTCTTTTTGGAACATCGTGCCATACAGGACACAGCTCCAGGACGTGGGGTGTATCCGGGCGACAACTACACCGTGCCCTTTGGCGTGGCATCAATTGTTCGAGAAGGCAGTAAGGCAACTATCGTTGCATGGGGCGAAATGGTCCACAGAGCTAAGTCAGCCGTTGAGGCCACCGGCGAAGACATCGAGATTATCGATCTGCGCACCATCGTGCCTTGGGATAAGGATGCTGTTCTTGCATCCGTACGTAAGACAAATCGCTGCATGGTTCTGCACGAGGACACCATCACTGCTGGTTTCGGCGCAGAGATTGCCTCTGTTATCATGCACGAGTGCTTCTCCCACCTAGACGCGCCTGTGCTTCGCCTTGCCAGCGCTGATGTCCCGATTCCTTACAACAAGGGCATGATGGATGCTGTGATTCCAACGGTAGAGCGTGTTGCATCGGAGCTGCGATCATTGATCGCCTACTGATAAACGCATGAAAAAGATCGTGCTTCGTCCGGCGAGTGTTTCCCCCAGTGGGAAATCATATCGTATTGATTACGCATCGGTCTTGAATGCTCAGCAGTACGAAGCTGTGATGCACAGCAATGGTCCTGCTCTTGTGCTCGCTGGTGCAGGAACGGGCAAGACGCGAACTCTAACCTACCGCGTAGCGCGACTTGTCGAAGACGGCGTCGATCCAGCATCGATTCTACTGCTAACATTTACACGAAAAGCAGCGGCGGAGATGCTGCGAAGAGCATCGCAGCTTCTCGATGGACGCTGTGAAAAGGTCTCTGGTGGTACATTCCATGCGTTTGCATTCCGTGTTCTCAAAACATACGGGCTGTCGAGCAGCGAGCAGCGGGTAGCAAGTAGCGAGCAGCAGGTAGTGTATTCGATCATTGATCAGTCTGATGCGGAAGACATCATGAATATGGTGCGTAGCAAGTTTGATCTTGCTGCACGGCGCAAGAGGTTTCCAAACAAAGGCACATTGCACGACATGTACAGTAAATCTATCAACATGTCCACGCCCCTTGAGGATCTCATTGCAGAGCAGTATCCGCAGTTCATTGACGATACAGATACGATTCGTCAGATGGCTCACGCCTACACAGATTACAAGCATAAGAACTCGCTTTTCGACTACGATGATCTGCTTCTCTATCTGCTTGCTATGACGCGTCACGATACCACTGGTCCTGCACTGCGATCGCAGTTCCGTCATGTGATGGTTGATGAATACCAGGACACCAATAACCTGCAGCATCAAATCGTATTGGGTCTTTCAGGAGCGCACGGCAATGTGATGGTGGTTGGAGACGACGCACAGAGTATTTACTCGTTTCGTGGTGCAAATGTTCGGAACATCCATACTGTGCCATCATCGTTTGCGTCGTGTGCGATCATCCGTCTTGAAGAGAATTATCGCAGCACGCAGCCAATACTTGACCTCTGCAATGCTGTACTCGAAGAAGCCCCCTTCATGTTCGAGAAGAAGTTGCGTGCTCATAGGGGAGGTGGAGACCTGCCAATGCTCATTACCGCGCGCAGTGAGCGTCAGCAATCGCAGTTCATCGCTCAACATGTGCTCGAGCTGCGCGAGCAGGGAATATCACTCGCAGACATTGCAGTGCTCGTGAGAAGCGGGTTCCTTTCTTTTGATCTTGAAATTGAACTTCAGCGATCAAACATCCCATTTCGCAAGTTTGGTGGACTAAAGTTTGCAGAGGCCGCCCACGTTAAAGATGTCTTAGCTCGACTCAGGATCACTGAAAATCCACGTGATGTTGTCTCGTGGTTTCGCGTGCTGCAACAGCTTGAGGGTGTTGGGCAAAAGACAGCTCAGACGATCATAGACAATTTGCAGATGCATGCAGACCCTCTGGCAGAGCCAGAGCGAACCTATGGTGCAACGGGCAAGGGTGTGCAGGCACTCCAGAATCTGTTACATGATCTAGCAAAGGCCCGAAGAGTGCGTCATCCGCTTGAGCGCTTGCAATTGATTGCGGAGGTGTACCGAGCCACACTTGAACGAGTGCATGATGATGCTCCAAAGCGGTGGAAAGACATCGAGACAATCGTTGGCATTGGCGGACGCTATGGGTCATGTCAGGAGTTTTTGGACGACATAGCTCTCGAGCCCCCTACAGATGGACTTGATACGATAGATCCAGATGATCGCGAAACGGAGTTTATGACCATATCCACGATACACTCTGCCAAGGGTCTGGAATGGAAAGTGGTGTTTGTACTCTCCGTTAATGAGGGTAGACTCCCATCAGCCAAGAGCGCTGATTCTGAAGAGTCGCTCGAAGAAGAGCGCCGCCTGCTTTATGTTGCTTGTACTCGCGCAAAGGATGTACTGATCCTTACGTTTCCGGATATCATGGCTGAATGGCAACATTCAGATGTATTGTCGCGTCCAAGCAGATTCCTCGATACTGTTACGAATGAAATCTGCCCACGATACTTCCTTGCAGAAGAACAATCTGATTCGCAGGAGCTCCTTCCATGACAAAAGCCCTTTTTCTTGATCGAGATGGGGTAATCAACAAGAGACTTGTTGATGCCTACGTACTCCGACCCGAACAGTTCGAGATTATTCCGGGCATTCTTCCCATTATGCGATTGGCCCATAACAGAGGATATCTCCTGATTGTTATCTCCAATCAACAGGGCGTTGGTAAGGGGCTGATGTCGCTTGCAGACCTTGATGATGTTAACACGTATATGCAGCAGCAGCTTAGACATGCCGATGCCCCCACGATAGATGAGTTTTATGTGTGTACTGATCTCGACGGCATGAACTCAACTCACCGCAAGCCGGCGCCGGGGATGATTCTTGACGCAATGCGCGACCACGATATTGATGCTTCGTGTTCCTGGTTTATCGGTGATTCAATAACCGATGCCGAGGCAGGCAGGGCCGCGAGTGTGCGAACAGCCTTGATTGGTGAATTTGATACAGAAGCTGCAGAGCTCGTCGCAGAAACACATGAGGATCTCTACGGCCGTATTGCAAACGTTTTATGATACGTGCGGGATTGCGGCTACAAATAGGCTTCGAGCTCTGACTCGCTTTGCAGCAATACGGGACGTCCACGCGAACCATCTGGAGGGCCAACAATGCCGGCCATTTCGAGTTCATCCACAATGCGGGCGGCACGCGCATACCCAACTTTGAGTCTGCGTTGCAGCGTCGATGTGCTGGCCTGTTGGAGCTGTACAAAGATCCTTGCTGCATCCTCAAACAGCGCATCGCGATCATCACTGCCGCCTGCTGAGCCCCCTGCACGCTTATTGACCGATGGCAGCATGTATGGGGTTGAATATCCCTTCTGATTACCGATCCACTCGCACAGTGCTTCAACTTCTTCTGTCGAAATAAATGCATTCTGCATACGAATGGGCATCGGCGTATTACCAGGAGCAAAGAGCATGTCGCCGTTACCTATCAGGTGCTCGGCTCCTGTTCCGTCGAGGATCGTGCGCGAGTCTATACGTGACGATACTTGGTAGGCGATGCGAGCAGGGAAGTTGGCCTTGATCAGGCCAGTTACTACGTCAACACTAGGCCGTTGTGTTGCAACGATGCAGTGTATACCCACTGCCCGAGCAAGCTGTGCAAGCCTGCAGATTGGCTCTTCTACTTCTTTCGAAGCGGTCATCATCAGGTCTGCCAACTCGTCAATAATAACAACGATAAACGGCATGGGGCGATGAATAAGCCCACCCTTGTCGCGAATCTTGCCTTCCTTTACCTTCTGATTGTAATCGGTGATGTTGCGCTGGCCTGCGGCAGCAAGAATGCTGAATCGCTGCTGCATCTCTTCGACAAGGGCTTTGAGAACTACAACAGCATTTTGTGGTGACGTAACGATGGACTCGTTGATATCTGGCGAAATGGCCAAATAATGATCGCGGAGGGATGCGTAGAGATTCATCTCAACGCGCTTTGGGTCTACGATCACGAACTTTAGATCACGCGGATGAATGCGGTAGAGAAGCGAGGCAATGATCGTATTAATGCCAACTGATTTGCCCTTACCTGTTGCGCCAGCGATCAACAGGTGGGGCATCTTCGTTAAGTCTGCACAGAACACTTCTCCGACAACCGTTTTACCCATGGCAAGGGGCAACCTGATCGCTGGATCGTGGTACTTCTGGCTCTTGATAATTGCACTGAATCGCACAATCGCAGGGTGCTGGTTTGGTATCTCAATACCAACAGTACCCTTGCCCGGAATTGGTGCGATAATGCGAACGCCTTGTGCCTTCAGGGCCAGTGCGATGTCGTCTGCAAGATTTTCTATCTGCGATACTTTAATGCCAGTGGCTGGTACAAACTCGTATTGGGTTACGACCGGACCCGGCGTTACCGTGAGATTCTCGATACGAACCTTAAACGTCTCGAGCTTTTCTTGGAGTGTTTGTGCCTTTGCCTGCAGCTCTCTATCATCAACCGCACCCTCGTCTTTAACGTCGATAAGCAGCTTCGATGGAGGGGGCTTGTAGGCAATCTCCTCGTCGTATAGCGTTACGTTCGAGAGCTTGATCTCGGGCTCGACGGGGAAAAGTGTGTCCTGCACTGTTACAGTTAGCGGACGTTTGACAGAAGCAACTGGCCGTGCAGGCTGCTCTAGTGCTGGCTCTGTAACCTCATCTTCTTCGTCCTGCTCATCCTCGACGTCTTCTGCGTCTTCATAGTCATCTTCATCGACGCGAAGTGCGATGTCTTTCTTTGGATGTAGCTGCTGAAGCCTACGTTGTACTTCCTGCAAATCCACAGATGATGTCAGCTCATCAGGTTCCTCGGAAAGCACATTGCCTTGCGGCATTTCTGGTTCTTCTGGCTGACTGACCTGACTTGGACGAAGAATGCGTACCGAGCCAGAGAGCTGTCCAGCAAATGGAGAATCTTGCTCATGTTGCTGCACAGAGCGCTTTAGTTGAACTGCAGGCTCTTCCTCATCGATTTCTTGCGGGCGGATAATCGAGGGTTTCTTGGAACCGAATAATGTTGGCCCCCTGTGAGAAGATGCTTTCACAGGGCCAGCGAACACCTCTTCTTGTTCATCTTCTTCCTCGTATGCGTCTTCTTCAGCGTAGTCGTCGTTATCGTCAGCATCATCTGTGGTATCAGTAGGGTCTGTGCGTCGCACACGAAACCCCGACGTAAGACTGGCCAGACGTTCTTGTAGCGGGCGTAGCGATGTGTTGATCGATCGAATGTCTATCTCGAATCCAACAACGAAAACAGCGCATGTAACCAGCAACCACACTATCGAGCTGCCAAACTTGCCGATCAGCTGCGAGACAACACCGGCGAGAAACTGCCCTATGAAGCCACACGCCTCCGGTGGAATAAACGAAAACAGGTCGATCAACTGCAACGTAGCAACAAATGCGGCTATCGAGACAGCAGCCATAGTTGCTGTGATCGAATAGCGTGTTACAAGCGGAGTAAGGTGCTGGTATTTGTAGACGTCGCGTGCCCAGACCATAAGAAGCAACGGGAACACGATCGACCAAATGCCAACTGTACTGAACAGCATCCATTGTGCCAGTACGGCACCAAGAAGGCCTACCCAATTGTGTGTTTGATCGAATTGTTGTTGAACCGCGGCATCAGCGCGAATAACGCCCATAAGCTCGCGCATGGTTAGCTGGGCGTTTGCAGCATCGGCACGAGAATACGATAGGATGGAAACGAGCACAAGAAGCCCGAGCAATGCCATCAAGACGGCAATGATCTTTTTGCGTCGTACACGATCGACCTCATCACTGAGAGACATCTGTTGCGGCCGTGGGGCGTCGTCAACTTGTGGTATCGGATCAGACGCGGTCGACCGTCTACGCATCGGTATATTTTCAGGGCGTTGTGCCATACTCACTCATGCTGCAAGGTCAATTTAATCTTATTTTGTCGCATATATGCACTCCGACTCCAAAAGACCTATCGTTATAGCCGGGCCCTGCCTGGTTGAATCCCGTGATGTTATCATGCAGGTGGCCGAAACACTTGCCACGGTTGTTCGAGACATGCCGGTAGACCTTGTTCTCAAGGGATCGTATCGAAAGGCCAATCGCACAAGCGCAGGATCTTTTCAGGGAATTGGAGATCAGGCTGCACTGGAGTTGTTGCATCAAGCTGGGAAATTGATTGGGGTACCAACGTTAACCGACATCCATGCTGATCACGAGGCGGCCTTCGCTGCTCAATACGTGGATGTGCTGCAGATACCAGCATTCTTGAGCAGGCAGACATCTCTTCTCGAGGCAGCAGCGGCCACTGGACGTATTGTCAATATTAAGAAGGCGCAATTCATGGCGCCCGACGATATGGCCAAGGCAGCAGAGAAGGCTACGCAAGCAGGCGCAACAAACGTGTGGCTCACAGAGCGTGGTACGTCGTTCGGTTATCACGACCTCGTGGTTGACTATCGTTCGTTGGTGATCATGAAACAGACAGGGCTGCCGGTAATCTTTGATGCAACGCACAGCGTGCAGCAGCCTTCAATTGGATCACAGTCTGGTGGGCGCAGAGAGTTTATACCTGCTCTTGCCCGAGCTGCTGCAGCCGTGGGCATCGATGGGTTGTTCTTTGAGACACACCCAGATCCAGCCAATGCCAAGAGCGATGCAGCAACGCAGTTGCCGCTAGCAGAAGTGCAATCATTTCTCAGCCAAGTTCTCTCATACTGGCACGGATGAGACTGGCCCCATACCTTGTTTTGGTATCCTTGGCAGTGATTGCTCTTGGGTGCACGCAGAAAACTGCGATACAGCGCAGTGCAGACGATCCCTTTCTTGTGTCGCCTGCACATATCGCGTATAACGTGAAGATTCGCTTTACCGATACCAACCGTACGAAGGCTGTATTGTATGCGCGGCAAGGCATCATCAATGAGCAGTCGCAGACAACTATCGCACGGGGAAATGTAGTTGTTGATTTCTACAATGGTGCTGGCAATCTTGTGCAGGCTCGTTTAACAGCGGACTCGGTTGTGATCGACGATAGAACGAGGAATATGACTGCATTTGGTCGCGTCAAGGTGGAATCCAAGGTTCGCAGGGTAACCCTAACAACCACTGCATTAACGTGGGTTCAGGCAACGGCGCGCATCAGAACCGATGCGGCTGTGCATATCGAAACTGATAGTGAAACGATAGATGGACAAGGGATGGAGTCTAACCAAGATCTGTCCTCGTTTCGGTTGTTTCAAGTTCGTGGGGTTCGGCATAAAACATGAGTTGCTTTGTCATTGGCAATTGGAAGATGAATCTTCTTCAGGTGTCTGCTCAAGACCTTGTTAAGGGGCTTGTAGACCGCGGTGCGGTGTCTGATGATCGCGTCAGCGTTGTGGTATGTCCGCCATATACGCTTTTGGCATGCATGCATGATCTCACCGCACAGGGTATCATGCTGGGTGGACAAAACTGCCATCATGCAAGCAAAGGAGCATTCACAGGAGAGATCAGTGCTGAAATGCTCAGCGACCTTGGGTGCAGGTATGTGATCTTGGGGCACAGCGAACGACGACGCGACTACAACGAATCCGATGCAGACGTTGGACATAAAGCCAAACTTGCGCGAGAGGCTGGCCTTGTTCCAGTGATCTGCCTTGGCGAAACACTCTCGGAACGTCAAGATGGAGCAACGTTCGATGTGATTGAGCGCCAGTTGCGTGGGCTGATCGATGCTGCGGGCATCGATGTTGTGGCCAGCTCGGTGATTGCCTACGAACCGGTCTGGGCAATAGGCACTGGACTTGCTGCAACGTCGCAGCAGGCGCAAGAGGTCCATGCGCGAATACGCGAAGTACTAGTCGGTAGAGGATTTACGTCGCACGTGCCACTACTCTATGGCGGAAGCGTAACTGCTGATAATGCAAGCGAGCTTTTTGCATGTCCAGATATCGATGGTGCTCTTGTAGGGGGCGCATCTCTGAAAGCAGAAGAGTTTGCGAAGATTGTTGATCATGCACGGCGCCAGCCTGCATGAAGTTCACCTATGCCAATATCGTTACATTGAGTCGGTTCTTCATGGCGCCGATCTTTCTGATCTTTATGCTCTCAGGCACGCCGGCAGGAAACACCACAGCGCTTATAATCTTCGTTCTTGCAGCATTATCGGATTGGCTCGATGGGTTTTTAGCACGGAAATACGGCGAAGTAACAGACCACGGTGTTTTTCTCGATCCTCTTGCTGACAAGGTTCTAACAACATCGGCATTTGTTGCATTCTACATGCTGAACCTCATGCACATGTGGATGCTTGCTATCATTGTTGTACGTGATTTCGGTACAACGGCCATGCGATCAATCGCAGATGATAAGGGAATGACCATGCAAACAAGCTACATCGCCAAGGTGAAGACATTTCTGCAAATGGTTGTCATCATCGTCGCTATCCTCTGTGTAGTCTTGAGCAGTTCGGTTCCGAATACAGACCTTGGGGCCTATGCCATGTTCTTCATGTCCTACGGTGGGGTAACGGCCGGACTCTATATCGTGACGCTACTTTCGGTCTATAGTTTGATTCAGTACATCATTGTTAACCGGAGACTCTTCAGTCGTGGCAGCTCATAAGATCGCACCTACCAAACTTTCATCCATACAAGATTATGTGGCAACGTTTGGTGGCGTGGGCTTACTGCCCATCATGCCCGGTTCCTACTGCAGTGCCATTGTGGCGCTACCTGCGGCATATGCTATTGTTTATGGTTCGTGGCCTGTTGCAACGTTGCAACTCTGGTATGGTGTAGCATTTCTCGTGTGCATGATCATTGGTACCTGGTCTGTTAACAATGTTCAGCGTAAGTGGGGGCATGATCCCAGCGTTGTTGTTATTGATGAAGCTGCTGGAATGAGCCTGGCATTGCTGTTCCCAGCGGTGTATCAATCGCTGTATACATGGGCAGCTATGGTGCTCGTGTTTCGCGTGTTTGACGTGCTGAAGCCATGGCCAATAAACTTGGTAAACGATAGAACAGAAGCATGGGCTGTCATGGGCGACGACCTTCTAGCAGCCATAGCAGCGGGCTTTTCGCTCCAATTGATCATCGCTGCACTTTCAGTGCTCGGACTTTTCGCGGCCGTGTAAAGATGCCGTAACAAGCCCTTAAAGCCCGATTTCATAGACGTTACAGGCGAAAAAACCGCTAGAAACCCCATAAAATAGGTTCATGTGGAGAAGTCATGCTTGAAACAGCCCGTAAACAGGGCATATTTTGCAATCACAATTGGTTTTATCTACACGTTTACATGGGGGTTCCTATGAACAAAGCACAGCTTGTGGAAGCTATTGCTAAAGCTGCTGGACTCAGCAAGTCAAAAGCAGACGTAGCGCTGAATGCAACTATCAGCGCCATCAAGGCTGAATTAGGCAAGGGTGGCAGTGTTTCGTTGATTGGTTTTGGTTCGTTCAGCGTTGGCAAGCGCGGTGCACGTGCAGGCCGCAATCCAGCCACGGGTGCAACAATCAAGATCGCAGCTCGCAAGGTTGCAAAGTTCTCAGCCGGTGCTAATCTCAAGGCAGTAGTTAACGGTGCAAAGAAGGCAGCTCCAAAGGCAGCAGCGAAGAAGGCCGCTCCGAAGAAGGCAGCAGCTAAGAAGAAAAGGTAATTGCGAGAAAATGAAAGCCCGCCAATCGGCGGGCTTTTTTTTGCCCTATTTTTGCAATCGATGTCGATGCGCCACCTACTGTCAAGCCAGCAGCTATCAGTCGAGAACATTACTGAAATACTCGACATGGCATCGACGTTTCTGACTCCAACGGGGCTGCAGCCTACGGCACAACGCGCCTTAGTTGATAAGCGATTCGTTTTAGCATTTTTCGAGCCATCAACGCGCACACGATTATCCTTCGAGACAGCGATCGATCGCCTGGGTGCATCATCTGTTGTTTTTTCGCAGGCAGGCAGCAGCGTTGAAAAAGGTGAAACGCTTCAAGAGACGATTCATACCATAGAGGCTATGGGTTTCGATGGTATCATTATTCGTCATGCAGACAATGGCGTGCATGAGCAGGTGGCATCCTACACGAAGATGTCTGTTATTAATGCTGGAGAAGGTTCAACAGCTCATCCCACGCAAGCGTTGCTTGATGCATCTACAATTCGAGAGCAGTTTGGGCGCATACGCGGCATCAATGTTGTGATTACGGGTGACTTGCTGCATTCCCGTGTAGCTCGATCTAATGCAGATGTACTCTCAAGGATGGGTGCAAACATTGCCTACTGTGCGCCCGACCAGTTGTGCCCGCATGATGCACAGTTTGCCCAGCTGCGAAGATTCGATAACGTACGCGATGCAATGCAATGGGCAGATGTTGTCTATCTGCTTCGCATTCAGCGAGAGCGGATCTCTGCTGATATCGTGCCTAGTCTGGATGAATACAGAAAGAAGTATGCAATCACACGTGAGCTTGCGCTAGATCAGCCGCATGTGATGATCATGCATCCAGGTCCAGTAAATGTAGGAGTAGAGCTCGATGAGGAGGTGTTGTTGGCAAAGCAATGCCTCATCCATCGTCAGGTAACACATGGCGTAGCCGTTCGCATGGCTATTCTCGAGAAGATTTTTTCGGATAACGATTAACTGCACAAACAATGCCCAAGCGTCAAGACATAAAAACCATTCTTGTCATAGGTTCAGGTCCAATCATTATCGGACAGGCCTGTGAGTTTGACTACTCCGGTACACAAGCGTGTAAGGTGCTGCATGAAGAAGGATTCAGAGTTGTTCTCATCAACTCGAATCCGGCAACGATCATGACAGATCCGAACATCGCCGATGCCACATATGTAGAGCCAATCACACCCTACTACATCGAAGAGGTTATAAAGAAAGAAGAGCCAGACGCCATTCTGCCAACAATGGGCGGACAAGTGGCCCTGAATGCCGCTGTTGCCTTGCATGAAGCGGGAATTCTTGAAAAGTATGGTATCGAGCTTATTGGGTCGCAGATAGAGTCTATTCACAAAGCCGAAGACCGAGAACTTTTCCTCAATGCTATGAAGAAGATAGGCATGGAAATGCCTCGCGGTGGTTTTGTGCATGCCTTTGAAGAGGGTATGGCAATGATCGACGATGTTGGCTTTCCGGCTATCATACGTCCGTCGTTCACGATGGGGGGCACAGGCGGTGGCATAGCCTACAACATGGAAGAGTACAGAGAGATGCTGCGCAACGGACTTGTCGCTAGTCCAATCAGCAGGGTCTTGGTCGAAGAAAGCATCATCGGTTGGAAGGAATACGAGCTCGAAGTGATGCGCGATACAAAGGACAACGTCGTTATCATCTGTTCGATCGAAAACGTAGACCCTATGGGTGTTCACACAGGGGATTCGATTACTGTAGCACCTGCGCAGACCCTTTCTGATCGTGAATACCAGCGCATGCGAGATGCATCACTCAAAATTATTCGAGAAATCGGTGTCGAAACAGGGGGCTCCAACATACAGTTTGCCGTGAACCCTGCAGACGGTCGAATGGTTGTTATCGAAATGAATCCCCGTGTTTCGCGCAGCTCGGCACTTGCATCGAAAGCAACCGGTTTCCCGATCGCGAAGATTGCAGCCAAACTTGCGATAGGCTATACGCTAGACGAGATCATCAACGATATCACAAAGAAAACACCTGCCTGCTTCGAACCTTCGATTGACTACGTTGTGGTAAAAGTTCCTCGCTGGGACTTTGAAAAGTTCCACGAAGCCGACAACTCGCTGGGTATTCAGATGAAGTCTGTTGGCGAGGCTATGGCCTTTGGACGAACATTCAAAGAGGCACTGCAAAAGTGTCTTCGTTCGCTGGAACAGAAGCGTCATGGATTCGGCTTTGATCAACTGCGATACCTCGAGGATGTGCCGGAAGACAGCCAAGCATTAGCCCCTTTGCATATTCGATTAGGCAAACGAACATCGCGTTCGATGGATGATCTCTGCGATGCACTGCGCGGCGGAATGAGCATCGAAGAAATCCATGCAATATCGAAGTATGATCCATGGTTCTTGGTGCAGTGTAAGCAAATCGTCGATGAGGCATTGTCATTGATGCATGACGTGCGTGCACAGCGTGAGACGCTCTCGCATATCTCCCGGGCACGAATGCACAAACTCAAGCGATATGGGTTTAGCGATGTTCAGCTTGCATTGATCATGGGTGCTAGTGAAGACGAGGTGCGAAGTAGACGTCGCGTGCTTGAAGTTCTGCCCGTGTACAAGACAGTCGATACATGTGCTGCCGAGTTCGAGTCTGAAACGCCGTACCATTACTCGTGTTACGATACCGAGAACGAGGCACATCCAAGTTCTAACAAGAAGGTGATCATTCTTGGAAGCGGCCCCAATCGCATCGGGCAGGGTATCGAGTTTGATTACTGTTGTGTGCAGGGTGTGTTTGCTCTGCGTGAGACGGGATACGAGGCAATCATGATCAATTGCAATCCCGAGACGGTATCAACAGATTACGACACAACGGGCAGGCTGTACTTTGAGCCCCTTACATTTGAAGATGTAATGAACGTCATAGACATTGAACGTCCGGACGGCGTTGTTGTTACGTTTGGTGGGCAAACGCCATTGAAGCTGGCGCAACGGCTGGCAAAGGCGGGTGTACCCCTGATTGGTACATCGCCGGAAGGAATTGACCTTGCTGAAGATCGCCAGCGTTTTGGCGATCTGCTAACACGACTTGGTATTCCTTGTCCGCCTTGGGGTACAAGCACCGATGAAGAGCATGCCGTAGAGATTGCAGAGCGTGTTGGATATCCCGTACTTGTGCGTCCGTCATACGTGCTTGGTGGACGTGCCATGCAGATCTGCTATCGCGACGATTCTCTTCGAGCATATATGCGCAAGGCCATTGCAGAAGATCCGACGCGTCCAGTGTTGATTGACCATTTCCTGGAAAATGCAACAGAGTTTGACGTCGATGCAATCAGCGATGGTACAACCACTGTCATTGGTGGTATGATGCAGCACATCGAAGAGGCAGGAATTCATTCGGGCGACTCCTCGTGTGTTCTTCCACCGTATAATGTTGGGCAAGACGTGCTCGATACTATGCGCAGCTATGCTGTAAAGATTGCCACGGAGCTAAACGTTATCGGATTGCTCAACATGCAGTTCGCTGTTCAGAATGGCAACGTGTATCTGCTCGAAGTCAATCCACGTGCCTCGCGCACGGTGCCGTTCGTTTCGAAGGCAACAGGAGTAAAGCTCGCTCAATTAGCGACACGAGTGATGGTTGGTCATGAGTTGGCTAGTCTGGGCGTAAAGGAGTTCGATCCTGCGATGACTCGCACGGCCATAAAAGAGTCTGTATTCCCATTTGCCAAGTTCCCGCATGCATCTGTGTTTTTGGGACCAGAAATGAGATCGACGGGGGAGGTTATGGGCATGGATGCGTCGTTTGGTATTGCCCTTGTCAAGGCACACATATCTGCTGGTCAGACCCTCTTGAATGAAGGTGGCGTATTTGTTTCGCTCAATAGCCATGATAAAACCCAGCGTGCGGTTGATATGGTAAGGGGCTATGCAGACCTCGGATACAAGATCATGGCCACAGCTGGTACTGCAACGTTCTTGCAAGAGCATGGTGTGCAGGCAACGAAGGTGCTTAAGCATTACGAGGGCCGTCCGAGTATTATCGATCAAATCGCTAACGGAGACGTATCGATTGTTATCAATACGCCGCTTGGTGAGAATGCACGATACGATGAGGCTGTGATGGGGCGCACAGCGATGAAGTATAAGGTTCCGTTCTTTACCACATTGGCAGCGGCAGAAGCATCACTCCATGGTGTAAAATCTCTGCGCGAGGATAAGTTTACGTCGATGTCGCTGCAGGATTATTATGTCGCCGATGCGTCCTGAGATTCCTCAGGTATGGACCGTTCGTGACATCATCACGTGGGGGAAAGAGTTCTTTACCAACAAGGGTATCGACGAGGCCCGACGGAACATTGAACTCATGGTATGTGCAGTGCTTGGCACAAAACGTATCGAGTTGTACACAGACCATGATCGCCCCCTGTCCAAACACGAGCTTGCTGAATTGAAAGCGATGGTTCAGCGTCGTGTGGCGCGTGAACCGTTGCAATACATTCTCGGTAGAGCTGATTTCTATGGTCATGCCTATACCGTTACTCCCGCAGTTCTTATACCTAGGCCAGAAACAGAGTTGATCGTTGAGCGTGTCTCGCGATTGTGTGCGTCTAATCCCGAGCATGCATACTCGTGTCTGGATGTTGGAACGGGGTCTGGCTGCATTCCGATTTCGGCTATACTCCATACATCGAATTCGCGATGGACCGCTATTGATGTATCTCCAGAGGCACTTGATGTTGCAAGGCTCAATGCCTCTGGCTTGGCAGTTGCAGAGCGGTGTGCATTTGCCGAATGTGATTTCCTGATGCAGCTACCGACTGGGGGGCCATGGGAGATTGTAACGATGAATCCACCTTATGTGGCAGAGCAGCTGATGCATGAGCTCGATCCCGAGTTGAGCGAGTACGAGCCTTTGCAAGCACTTACCGACCATGGTGATGGCCTTACATTCTATCGGCGCATGGCAGAGTTCTGTAGGAATATTGTAGCCCCTGGTGGGTTCGTTTTTCTCGAGATAGGCCACGGACAAATGATGGATGTGGAAAACATCTTTCAGCAGAAGGGGCACTTAACGACAACGATCGCCGATTTGGCGGGCATACCACGCCTTGTGATTGTTGAGGTTGCTAGGTAAACATATCATTATACGATGCACTCAAGGCCCTACCAGATGCGTCATTTTTCGTAGATTACCAAAAACGGAACTAATTACATTTCTATCTCAGCAAGGGTTGATGTATGAAGAACTTGACGAACGTGATCTTCATCGGTGGATGTTTGATTGCAGCTTATATCCTGTACTATTTGGTTCTGGGCGATGCCGGGAACTTCAACGACGTTGAAAAGATGGATCCGAAGAACTCACTTGGTACCATCTATACAGGGGGCTTCCTCGTAGGTCTACTTCTTGCCTGTATCCTCGTGGCAATCACCTACACAATCGAGCGCTTGCTCACGATTGGTAGAGCTGGTGGAAGTGGTGATATGAAGGAGTTTGGTCGCACGGTAGTTGAGAACGTGAAGAGTGGCAACTACAGCGCTGCACTTGCAGCATGTGATGAACAGCGTGGCTCACTTGCCAACGTGCTCCATGCCGCAGTGACACGTTTTGCTGCAATCGAAAACGACCCATCGATGAACGGCGATCAGAAGATTGCTGAAACACAGCGCGTTATCGACGAGAACATGAATCTTGAAACACCGCTTCTTGAGAAGAATCTGCCGATTCTTTCAACTGTAGCTTCTGTTTCTACGATGATCGGACTTCTTGGTACGACCATTGGTATGATCCGCTCGTTCCAGGCACTTGGTGCCTCTGGAACGGTCTCAGCTCAGGCGCTTTCTATCGGTATTTCGGAAGCTCTGTACAATACGGCTGGTGGTCTTATTGCCGCTATCCTCTCGATCGTTGCTTATAACTTCTTTACATCAAAGGTTGATGACTTTACGTACCGTATGGATGAGACTCTCCTTGATATCATGCAGACGCTCGCAGTCAAGACTGGCTCTAAGACCTAACCAAGCTTCACACCGGTAAGAAAGATCACATGTTGAAAATCAAGAAGAAGCGCCTTGGTTTTGTGTTGGACATGACACCGCTGGTGGATATTACATTCCTCCTGCTGACGTTCTTCATGTTCACGGCCAAATTCAAGAGTGATTCGGAAAACCAACAGAAGGTCGAAATCAAGCGTCCGCGCACAACGGTCGATACGGCAAAGCTTGCCGAAAGAGATCTTGTGATCATCAAGGTTGGCGTTGATTCTGTACTCAAAGACACCGCCTACTATGTGTCCATGATTAACGAGCAGGATATCATTAATCTGCGTCGTGCCATGACAACACTCAAGTTCCCTGGTGTTGATGAAAAAAGCGTGTCATACAAGGTGATGGATACCGTGCAGCTTGCTCAGATCATCGAACAGGCACGACTTGTCAATCCACGTGCTTCGTTTGCTATAGACGCCGATAAGCGTCTGCGTTACGAATGGATTGAAACTGCGATAGATGAGATGAGAAAGAAGAAGGCAACAACCTTCAACTTTGTCACCGAAAAGAAAATGTAAAAAACGAGGTAACTCATGGCTGGTGGTGGTGGTGATTTAGGTGGCGGTAAATCCGCACGGCGAGGGAAGAAAGGCAAGCGCAAAGCAAAAAAGCGCCTTGGCTTTCGTCTCGACATGACGCCGCTTGTGGATATTACATTCCTCCTGCTAACATTCTTCATGCTGACCACGTCGATGATCACTCCACAAACGATGGAGATGAACGTTCCTCCCGAAATCGACGAGCCGGTAGAAGTCAAGGAGTCAGAACTCCTTACCATTCGCATTCGCGAAGACGGGATCATCTTTGCCAATATGGCCAAAGACAATCCTGAGAAGTTTACGTTGAAGACTCTGCAGAAGTATGTAGCAGACAAGAACGTGGCACTCCAGAACCGCTGTATCGTTGTTCTGAAATCTTCTCCAAATGCCTCATACGGCTTGGTTGTGTCGGTACTGGACGCACTTAATGCGGCAGAGCCAGAAATCCTTCAGGGACTCAAAGCTGCTGGTATCAACGAGCGTAAGCGCAAGTTCACAGTTTCTCCTTTCGACAAGGTCGAAGACGAAGAAAGGATCAAGGGGCTATGAGCACTGCAGCATCATCGGTGCAAGCTCTTGATAGCGTCAAGTACGGTGCATCTGAGATCAAGCGCCTGATCCAAGAGAACACGAAGCGGGCATTTACCGTTACAATGCTTCTCCTTGCTCTTATCGCGCTGTACACATTTATTGGCCCGTACATTTCGGAGATGTTGTTCCCATCGCCCAAGGTTGTGAAGGTTAAGCTCTCGAAGTTTTCCCTCGAGGCTCTGCCACCACCACAATCACAGACAGATGAGCCACCTCCGCCTCCGCCACCCACGAACTTGCCTCCAGCGCCGGCCGCCCGCGCAGGTACTCCGGTGCCCGTGCCGGATGCAGAGATCACTGCCGAGATGCAAGACTTTGCAAACGTAGACCAAATCAACAGGTCTGCAGCAGAAGGCGGAAGTGGTGAAGACAACGGAGCGCTCAGCTTCAATCCTGGTGAAGGAGCACCGCCTCGTGATGATGACGAACCGATCATGGATGCTTTCGAGTTCGAAGACGGATTCTTGCCTGTAACCGACGAAGCAGATCTTGTGAAGAAGCTTCGCGATCTGTACACAACTACTCAGTCTTTCCGCATGGGCTTTGAAGGTACTGTGCTGGTAAGCTTTGTTGTTGGTAAGGACGGACGTATTTCTGAAGTCAGAGTAGATGCCGAAGGTTCGAGTGGGTACAAGGACCTAGACGAAGCTGCTAAGACAGCAATTCGCGGGTCTGTGTACACACCTGCTAAGAATGCAAACGGACAGCCTACAGCTTGCCGCCTGCAACGCCCGGTTACCTTCCGCCAGCGATAACACGAAATGCAAAGCCCCGTGTCAACCAATGGCACGGGGCTTTTTCTATTTTGGACTCTGCTTTTGCTTACCACGTACACCATGGGATACACAACATGAATGCTGTCAACATTATAGCTCGAGCACTCGTGGCCATAGTAGGTTTGCTCATTGCATTTGGGGAGCTCCACGTTGGCACACTTGGGTCTCCATTTCAAGAAACCTTCGGCATAGTCGTCTTCCTGTTTGGAGCCTTTCGCGTTGTTCAGTTTATCGCAAGGAGCAGAGATGAAGAAGCATAACGGCAAGCAGTTCGCAAGAATACTCGCTGCTTGCTGCTCGGCAATCGCTGCTCTGGTTTCGGCCTGTTCTGAGCAGCCAGATACATCCAAGGCCGGATACGAGTCTGCCATTCAGGGGGCTGTGACAGTTCTTGTAGATCCGGAGATGCGCGGACTAATTGATTCGATTCAGGTGCTCTACAATGCCGAGAACCCCAAGGCGAAGGTATCGTTTCTCGATACGCCGGCCGGTGATGCTATGATGTCGATGCTCAATCGCACAGAACGTGTTGCGGTAATTGCCAGAGATTATACCCCTGAGGAGCAGGATGTACGAATGCAGGCCGGTGCCGATTCATTGCCACGGGCGCTGCTTGCCGTGGACGCTCTCGTTGCTGTTGTCTCCAAAGCATTTCCCTACGACACGATGAATACAGAGCATATTCGTGCATGGCTTGCTGGCGATGCTTCGGCAACTACAAGCTACCCCAAACTCACATCCCAGCCCCAGTTCCTAGTCTCAGGGGGCTCGCAGGGCTCGATCTATGGAAATGTTGTCAATGTTGTCATGAAGGGAAAACAGCCTGCGAAAGGACGCGTAGCGAGCGTCTCAACGCGGGATTCCATCAAGGATGTGATGGAGGCGAACCCAACGCGGTACATTGCTTTTGGACTACTCTCTCAGTACGTGCGGGATTCGTCTGTTAAAATGCTGCGACTAAGCTATACCGACTCTGTAGGCAGACACGTATGGCCCAAGCCCGTTCATGCATCCTACCTGATGATGCGGCAATATCCATTTCCTGTGCCAGTGTATGTCTATCTCAAGCGTGTTCCCAGTCAGCGAGACCTTGCCAGCGGATACATGCAGTTTGTAACGCGAAGCGGCAAGGCACAGAAACTCCTTTTTACTTGGGGCATTGAACCCGGATACGCTAAGATTACGTTGTACAAAGTAGACTAGTTGCCTGATAGTTATGCTTTCACAACATACCCTGGGCAGTTAACTACCTAAAAATTAGGTAACTTCGCGCCGCTCAACTCATTATGTAGATCATAACCATGAAAAAGAAACTGTTCATGATGTCCGCAAGCGCACTATGCAGTGTGCTCTTGCTTAGCCCCTTAACAGCCACCGCCGACGAGTTCGGCGATGCACAAAAGGCCGTAGAGGAAAAAGACTTTGTGCGCGCATTGCAGCTTATTCGTGTTGCAATTGCACAGGATCAGCAGGACATCGATCGTATCAGGTTGGGTGCCCAGATCTACCTTGAAATGAACATCCTTGACACGGCCGTTTCATATGCTAAGCGGGTGTATAAAGACGATGACGACAGCAAGCAAAACGTTCTGCTCTATGCCGATGCTCTTGTAGCAAGTGGCGAAGCTGATGATGCCTGCGTTGCTATCAGAAAGTTTAGAAAATCTGCTGATGATGTGGAGATGGCTCTGGCACACGTGGATGCTCTCGTTGCCGCCGATAGTATGGTCTTGGCTGAGCTCGTTGCTACAACAGCTCGTTCCAAGTTTTCGAAGAGTCCGCTAGCGTATCTGGCACTTGGTAATCTGTACTTCAATTGGAAGCCACGCCCAATACTTGAGAATGCTGCAGACAATTACCGTGCAGCGCTAGACATCGACAACAAGCTTGTCAATGCGCACTTTAATCTGGCCATTTGTTACTGGAAGATGCGTAATCGTGAAAGCGATGATGCTCTGGGTGCGGAGTATCTTACAAAGTGCCTAGACGAATGGACAATCGTTTCAGAGCTAGATCCGAAGAACGCTCGAGCTTGGTTTGAGCAGGGCAAGATTTACTACTACGCCAAGAAGTATACCAAGGCGGTAAATGCCCTCACAGAATACCGTGTTCTGCGTCCGGTTGGCTCTGGCGAGCCCCTTGCATCATGGTTCCTGGGCGAATCGCTCTACAAGCTAGCCAAGTGTGATGAAGCACAACAGCACCTGACGGATGCTGCTTCTCAAGTGGACTCGCTGAAGCCAAGGGTAGCTTTGATGCTGGCTCGTTGTAACTATGATGCCAAAAAGTGGCCAGAATGTGCCAAAAAGTACGACGAAGCCACAGTGTACTCTTCGATTTGGGACGATGCAGATTTCTGGAATCACGGCACAGCAACTATCCTGGCAGGAGATACCACAAAGGCTATTTCGATCATGTTGCAGGCTGCAGATAAGGCTCCAGCACAGTGTGGCTCCATGTTCCGTCTAGGATACCTGTTGCAAGCACGTAAACAGTACAAGAACTCGACAAGTGTATTCCAGCGCAGGCTGGCCAACTGTAAGGATAGCAACGATACCCGCGTGAACATCCTCATCGGTAACAATTTCTTTGCTGATAGCTTGATCGACAGCTCGATAGCCTACTACCAGAATGCTTTAAATGTATCGCCTAAGAGTATGTGGGCCATGCAGTTAATGGGAGAGGCATACCTACTCAAGGGTAGTGAAGCAACGGGAGACTCCTTGCTGAACATCGTTGTGGCAAATGCGCAAACAAGTGCATCAAACGATGATAAGCGCTACGGAATCTCGGCCATTAATGCACAGAATAACTACGACATCAAGAAGAAAGACTTCCAGAGCATCGTTAACCGTTGCAAGATTGGTACGCAGATCAACCCACAGTCGGCCATTGTCTGGCTGTATTTGGGGATTGGCTATCAGGGCACAAAGGACCTCGACAAGGCCAAGGATGCCTATCAACAAGTACTCAAGATCGACCCAAACAACCAGATGGCAAAGAAGAACCTACAGTCCCTAGCACGGTAGAATCTTGCTAACTAGTTGGGAAATTAAACCCTAGACCGTACTTTTGTGGTCTTGTCAACACACGATTCTGCCTCATAACCATGATATCTCTCGACATCGTGGGTCTTCGAGAGGGGAATCACCCCTTCACAATCCAATCGACGGCCCAGGATATTCCGCATTTGCCAGAGGAGTACACCAGGCTCATAACAGTCGAGGGTGTTCTCCAAAAGCACGGCCGCCGATATACAATCGACGCCACAGCTTCCGGGATTGCACATTTCGTCTGCGCTAGGTCGCTAGAGGAGTTCGACGAAGAGATTTCTGCCGAACTCTCCTTGTCGTACGTCGTTGATCCAGCGCTTGCTGCCGAACAAGCAGGTAAGGTGCAGGAGATGGACGAAGAGGTCATTCGTGGCATTCGTGAGGAAGACAAGCGCATCGATATCACGGAGGATGTGCGACAAGTGCTAGCAGTGGCAATCCCGCTGCGACACGTTGCGCCGGCTTATCGTGATGTTCCACTGGAGGAGTTGCACCCAGCGCTCGCGCCTAAACCCCGCGGCAACGACAACGAACCGGTGGATGATCGATGGGATGCTCTAAAGAATTTGAAACGAACGTAAACTGAGGATACACGCATGCCAAATCCCAAGCGACGTCACTCGAAGTCACGCAGTGCTAAGCGTCGTACACATTACAAGGCTTCGGCTCCATCTGTGGTGATATGTCCCAATTGCAACGCAGCAAAGCAGCCTCACATCGTATGCCACTCATGCGGATACTACAACGGCCGCAAGATTATCAACGTCGACTAATCCGTGCACTGTTGTGCACTGTGACGAAGTACGTCGGTGAGTACAACGATAACAATCGATGAGTTAGCGAAGACGCCACGTCCTGTACGCGTGGTTGTTGATGCCATGGGAGGAGATTTTGCCCCACTGAACGAAGTTCAGGGGGCTTTTCGTGCGTTAGAGGGGTTGGGCACGGATGTTGAAATAGTCCTTGTTGGACGTGAGCCAGACATACGCAAGCACCTTGCCAATGCTCCAGACCGAATCAAGATCTTACACACTTTGGATATTGTGGGCATGGAAGACGAACCCTCGTCCATCGTGAAGCATCGCAAAGAATCGTCCCTCTACGTTGGGTTAGATCTTGTTAAGCAAGGGCACGCCGACGCATTCGTTTCCTCTGGAAACACGGGCGGCGTTATGGCAACTGCCACCATGGTTTTGGGACGCATTCCAGGTGTGAGCAGACCTACGATTGGTTCGTTTTTCCCAACGATGACGGGGCGTCCAACATTGCTTGTTGATGTGGGAGCTAATGTTGGAAGCAAGGCACGATTCCTGCACGACTTTGCCGTGATGGGCAGTGTGTATACGGAGTTGATGCAGGGAATTGCGAGTCCAACGGTTGGCCTGCTAAACGTTGGCGAAGAAGAGAGTAAAGGCACGGATGTTGCCAAAGAAACGCACATGTTGCTCAAGTCTAGTCCAGTGAATTTTTATGGTAACGTAGAAGGACGCGACATCCTTAAAGGAACCGTGGACATCGTTGTATGTGATGGCTTTGAGGGCAACATTGTACTAAAGTTCGCCGAGAGTATCCTCGGTTTCCTAAAACACCGATTTAGAAGCTTTGCCAACAAGGGGCTTCTGCAGAAGCTTCTCATTGGAGCTTTTCGTCCAGTACTCAAGCGCGTGTTAAGCGGCATGGACTATCAAGAATATGGTGGGGTGCCTCTGCTGGGTGTTAATGGTGTTGTGATTATCGGACATGGGAGTGGTTCGCCCCTTGCCATCTCAAACATGATTTTAAAAGCCGACGAAATGGTGCGTAAAGAAGTTAATGGTGCCATACAGCGTAAGCTTACAATTGAACCGGTATCGAAAGGTCAACAATGAAAGCTGTCATCACAGCGATAGCACACCATGTTCCAGAGGGTGTGTACGACAACAGCTGGTTCGCGCAGAAGATTGATACAACCGACGAGTGGATTCGCACACGCACGGGTATCACAGAGCGCCATTTTGCCTTTGAAGGTGGCCTTACCGACATAATTGTGCCAGCTGCCGAAGCTGCTCTACAGCAGCGCGGCATTACCGCCGAAGATATTGATTGCATCATCATTGCAACCGTTACTCCGGATAGAATCTTTCCATCGAGCGCCGCGATTCTACAGCGCAAGATCGGTGCAAAGAATGCATGGGGCTTCGATCTCGCCGGAGCATGCAGCGGATTTCTCTATGCACTTGTTACTGGTGCTAAGCTTATCGAGTCGGGTGCTGCCAAGAAACTCCTTCTTATCGGCGCAGACAAGATGAGTTCGATCATCGACTTTGAAGATCGCGCCACCTGCGTGCTCTTTGGCGATGGCGCTGGTGCCGTTATTCTCGAGCCGGGAGAGTCGGATGACTACGGCGTGATGGATCACATCCTGCGTATGGATGGAAATGGAGAAGTACACTTGCACCAAAAGGCAGGGGGCTCTATGCGTCCGCCAACGATCGAGACCGTTACCAACCGCGAACACTACGTCTATCAAGAAGGTCAGGCCGTGTTCAAAGCTGCCGTAAAAGGCATGGCTGATGTTTCGTACGAAATCATGGAGCGCAACCACATGACGGCGGACGATGTTACGTGGTTGGTGCCGCACCAGGCTAACCTGCGCATCATTGATGCAACGGCAGAGCGCATGGGCCTGAGCAAAGAAAAGGTGATGATCAACATAGACCGCTACGGAAATACAACGGCCGGTACGATACCGATTTGTATGTCGGAGCTCTATCAAACACACTCGGTTAAAACGGGAGATTACCTCGTGCTCTCGTCCTTTGGGGCAGGGTATACGTGGGGATCTGTGCTCCTGCGGTGGTCGCTCGAACAGAAGGAACAGGCGTAACACGATGTCACAAGCATTACTTTTCTCGGGTCAAGGTTCCCAGTATGTGGGAATGACGAAGGACCTTACGGACACCTTTGAAACTGCGCGCACCATGGCCGCTCGAGCCAATGAGATTCTTGGCTATGATCTGCATGCGATCATGACGGGCGGACCAGAGGACGAACTCCGCAAGACCAAACACACGCAACCTGCACTGTTTGTGCACGAGGCCATGCTGCTTGCACTTACGCATCTGCAGGGCGTTACGGCCGTTGCCGGACATTCTCTCGGTGAGTATTCCGCGCTACACGCAGCAGGCGTGCTCACGTTTGAAGACGCACTGCGACTTGTGCAACTTCGTGCGCAGCTGATGTGGGATGCAGGCAATACAATCCCAGGAACAATGGCAGCAGTTGTTGGAATGGACGACGACACGGTGCGCGATCTGTGCAGCGAGCTTCATGGTGTTGACGGAAATGTGATCGTACCGGCCAACTTCAACTCGCCCGGACAAGTCGTGATTAGCGGGTCGGCAGAGTACATCCGTGCCTGTATGCCGCTATTCAAAGAACGCGGTGCTAAAATGGTAAAGGAACTGCAGGTAAGCGGTGCATTCCATTCGCCCCTTCTAGCAGATGCTGAACAAGGGCTTGCAGAGAAGATTCGCTCTACGACATTCTCGGCTCCAACGATGCCGGTATACGTCAATGTACGGGCTGCTGCTGTGAGCAATGCAGATGAGCTGAAGGAATGCGCAATCAAACAACTCACCTCGCCCGTGCTCTGGACATCAACAATGCATGCGATGTGGGCAGACGGTATCACATCGTATTGCGAAGTGGGTCCTGGTAAAGTACTGCAGGGACTGGTCAAGCGCACACTTGCCGAGGCAACCATCGACGGCATCGATACAGCAGAAGACGTACCACGTCATAACGGATAAGGGGCATGAAACCATGAAGACATTTGATCATACCGGAAAAGTATTTGCCATCACTGGTGGCTCTCGCGGCATCGGCGAAGCAATCGTGCGACGTCTGGCTGCAGAGGGGGCTCATGTGTTTGCCACATATCATTCGCAGCCAGAGCGTGCAGAAGCCATTGCCTCTGAGATTCGGGCTGCCGGCGGACAAGCCACATTTCTGCAGGTTAATGTTTCGGATGAAGAGCAGGTGAAGGGGTTTATCGACACAGTCGTTAGCCAAGGCGGTCGCATTGATGGTCTTGTTAATAATGCTGGCATTACCAAGGACGGACTCATTATGCGCATGAGTACACAAGACTGGGCGTCGGTTATCGACACCAACCTCTCGGGTGTATTCTATGCTTGCAAGGCAGCCGCTCGCCCCATGATGTCTCAGCGTAGCGGACGCATCGTCAACATCGGTAGCATCGTTGGACTTCAAGGAAATGCCGGCCAGGCCAATTACAGCAGCGCCAAAGCAGGCTTGGTAGGCCTTACCAAAAGCCTTGCTCGTGAACTCGCCAGTCGTAACGTTTTTGTAAATTGCGTTGCTCCGGGCTTTGTAGAAACGGACATGACCAGCAAGCTTACAGACGAACAAAAGGCCGCCTACTTCGGGAATATTCCGATGAAGCGCGGTGCTCAGCCAGATGAGATTGCCAGCGTTGTTTCTTTCTTCCTAGCGCAGGAGTCGTCGTACATCACAGGACAAATCCTGAACGTGGACGGCGGTTTAGCGATGTAACAATCGCTTGGCAGTTGTAGATTCGCAATTCATTTCAACCTCATTTCTTTTAAGGGTTTTACTATGTCAGCAGTGGCACAGAAGGTAACAGAAATCATCGTTGCCAAACTTGGTGTTGAAGAGTCACAAGTAACTTCGGCAGCATCGTTCACAAGCGATCTCGGTGCAGATTCTCTCGATACCGTTGAGCTTATCATGGAATTCGAAAAGGCTTTCAACCTCACAATCGACGACAGCGACGCCGAGAAGATCCAAACAGTTGGAGACGCGGTATCGTATATCGAGTCGAAAGCGTAATTGGTAATGACGAATGACGAATGACGAATTACGAATTACGAATTACCAACAGACCAATTGCTGGTTAACTGAACTAACAACGATTCAGTAATGAGTCATCTGTAATCAGTCATCTGTAATCTGTAATCAGTCATCTGTAATCAGTAATTCGTCGTTCGTAATTCGTAATTCGTCATTCGTCATTGAATTGTTTCTTCACCACAGGCTATTGCTTTTATGTCTAGAACTATCCCTCGCGTTGTGATTACCGGTATTGGTGCAGTTACACCGATTGGTAATACTGCGGCCGATTATTGGCAGGGAATGATGGAGGGCCGCTCGGGTGCGGGCCCGATCAGCAGGTTCGATGCAACACATTTCGATACGAAGTTTGCCTGTGAGTTAAAGAACTACGACCCAACATTGCATATCTCTCGTAAGGAGGTCCAGCGGATGGACCTCTTTACGCAGTATGCTATGTCGTGTGCGGTGATGGCTGTTGAAGACTCTGGCCTCAACATCGAGGCTGTGAATGGAGAGCGTGCGGGCGTGATCTTCGGTTCTGGTATCGGCGGCATGTGGACGAATCATGTGCAGCAGCAAAATCTTTTTGAGCGCGGTGGTGTGCCAGATCGCATATCTCCGTTCTTTGTGCCGATGCTTATTTCTGATATCGCTGCCGGTTATATCGCTATTCGTTTTGGACTAAAGGGTCCGAACTACGGTACGGTATCGGCTTGCGCAACGTCTTCGCATTCTATCGCAGATGCATTCATGATCATGCAGCGAGGAATGGCAGACGTTATGCTAGCAGGGGGCTCTGAAGCATCTGTATGCCCGATGGGTATCGGTGGCTTCAATGCAATGAAGGCGCTCTCAACTCGAAACGATGATCCTCTTACCGCAAGCCGTCCGTTCGACCTTGACCGAGATGGCTTCGTGATGGGCGAGGGCGGTGGCGTGATTGTGATGGAAACGCTTGAACATGCCATGAACCGCGGGGCCACAATATTGGCAGAGATTGTTGGAATTGGACTTACCGACGACGCATTCCATATCACACAGCCGGCTCCGGGAGGCGAAGGCGCCGTGCGCTCGATGAAGCTAGCCATTCAGGATGCTGGGCTAACACCGAGCGACATCGATTACGTTAACGCACACGGTACCTCGACCCACTTTAACGATAAGTCGGAGTCAGCAGCCATTCGCGCTGTCTTTGGTGATCACGCAGACAACCTGTTGGTAAGTTCCACGAAGTCTATGACAGGTCACCTCCTTGGTGCTGCAGGTGCTATCGAAGGCATAGCTAGTGTGCTTGCAATCCACAAGGGAATTGCTCCACCTACGATCAACCAGATCACTCCAGATCCCGAGTGTACGCTTAATTATGTCGCGAACAAGCCGCAGGAAAAGCAGATACGCGCTGCCATCAGCAACACGTTTGGTTTCGGGGGGCACAATGCAACGTTGTGCTTCAAGGCCTTTGCTGAGTAAGATCCTATCACCAGCCGGATGAGGTTGTGAAAGATATTGTTCGTCAGCTCTATGCGAACCTTCTAAAGTTCACGGCAATGCGTGGCAGCGCTTCTAATGCCGCGTATAAGGAAATCTTTCCGCCTATGGGGCTACTCGATGATGAGCGTGTGCACGAGCTAGAAGAAATTCTGGGCTCAACGATTCACTTGCCCTCGCTCTATGAGCAAGCGCTTACGCATCGTAGCTATCTGCAGGTAGCCAATACACCCAACCATCGTTCGAATGAACGTCTCGAGTTCCTGGGCGACGCAATACTTGGGATGGTTACGGCAGAGTATCTCTTCTATAACAACCGAGAGGTTCTCGAAGGAGAGCTTACCAAGATGCGCTCGTGGATCGTAAATAAGAAGTCACTTGCAGTATGCGCACGAGATCTGAAGCTTGATACGTATCTCTTTCTCAGCTACTCTGCCAATCAGTCGCTGCAGCGTGGCAACGACTCAATGCTCGCCGATGCGCTCGAGGCAGTGATTGCAGCGATTTATCTTGACCGTGGCTTTGAAGAAGTGCGGCGATTCATCGTAGAGAAACTGCTACCAATTATGGTACGC
Organism: Ignavibacteria bacterium; assembly: GCA_016873895.1. Taxonomy (GTDB): domain Bacteria; phylum Bacteroidota; class Ignavibacteria; order Kapaibacteriales; family Kapaibacteriaceae; genus UBA10438. The sequence continues at coordinate 14,225 of VGVV01000004.1, read as the reverse complement.
GAATCACTGGTTCACGACACCAACTTTAAAAGCTTACTGCTCGAATCTGTTCAGGGTAGGGGGCATGCTGCACCGCGATACGTTATTGCAAGGGAAGAAGGACCCGACCACGAGAAGCACTTTACGGTGAACGTACTCGTAGACGACAAGGTCATTGGCACTGGTTCGGGTAAAAACAAGAAAGAAGCTGAACAGGCCGCAGCCGAAAATGGGATGTCGTACTTGGCAACAAATCCCAAGTGGAAGCGTCATCGTGACAAGACCTCTTCCGACACGATATGAAGCCCCTTACGAGAATAGTTGTACTACTCTGCGTGCTTACCACCAGCTCTGTTAGCATTTATGCACAGCTTATCGGCGGCTACGCATCGTTTGGCAAGAACAAGAAACAGTACGAGAAATTCAACTGGCGCTATATCTCGTCGAGTAATTTTGATGTCTACTTCCATGGCAAGAAACCAGATCTGGCCACATACGCTGCGCGAGAAGCAGAAGAAGCGCTCACGATCATTCAACAGCAGCTAGGGTACGACCTTACAAAGCGCATCACGTTTATCGTGTATAACTCGCACAATCAATTCCAACAGACAAATGTTATCGACGAGATGATGTCTGAGGGCATCGGTGGTGTTACAGAGTTGTTCAAAAATCGCATTGTTGTTCCTTTTGAAGGGGACTACTCGAAGTTCCGTCATGTAATCCATCACGAGCTCGTACATGCCGTGCTTAACGAGATGTTCTACGGAGGCTCCATTCAGTCCCTGGTGGGCAATCCCAATGCAGCGCGCATCCCACTATGGATGAATGAAGGCTTTGCAGAGTATTCAAGTGCTGGCGGACTTGATGTAAAGACAGATATGTTCATGCGCGACGTAGCTGTGAGTGAATACCTGCGTGGCTTTGATCAGTTGCAGGGATACTTTGCTTACCGTGGCGGACAAGCCTTTTGGTCGTGGGTAGAAAAGACGTATGGCCAGGCTAAGATTGGTGTTGTTTTTAATGCATTGCGCATGACGCGTGATATCGATCAGGCGTTTATGTCGGCCTTTAGCATGAACGTTAAAGACATGTCCGAGAGATGGGCAAAGGAAGAAAAGAAATACTACTTCCCAGACGTGGGGAAATACGAGTACGTGGAAGATTACGCCAAACGCCTTACAAACCACCAGAAAGACGACAACTTCTACAACACCTCGCCAGCTGTTTCTCCCAACGGCGAACTCGTTGCCTATATCTCGGACAAGGGCGGTGGCACCTTTGGTGTATGGGTAATGAACCTAAAGACCAAGGAGTCGCGAGAGGTAGTATCGAGCGGACGTAGCACGGATTTTGAAGAACTAAACTTTCTTACGCCCGGTATCTCGTGGAATCCCAAGGGCACAAAGCTTGCGGTAGGGGGCAAGGCAGCTGGCCAGGACGTGATCTATATCGTAGATGCAGTATCAGGTGATTACGAACGCATCGTACCCAAGATGCAGACAATCGGTGGTGTTGCATGGTCTCCGGACGGACGCAAGATTGCCTTTGACGCAGATACGGGTGGCAAACACACAGACATCTATCTGTATGATGTGTTTAAAAAAACAACATCGAAGCTCACCAACGACATCTTTACTGATCGCTCTCCTGTATGGTCTCCTGATGGTACGTATGTGTACTTTATCTCAGACCGCAAACAGTATCTATCAGTGCGCGATTTGCCAAGCGACTTCGATATCGCAAAGCATGACGTAGATGCACGAGACATCTACCGCGCACAGGCAGCTACTGGGGAGATCGAGCGAATAACAACCGACCCAGACGTTGGTAAGTATTCCATAGCCATTGCACCAAAGGGCAACACCATGCTCTACGTTGCAGATTACAACGGCATCAGCAATCTGTGGAAGATGGATCTTGAGTCGAAGAACCGCGCGCCCCTTACAAACTCGCTTCAAGAGGTTTCGCAGATATCCCTCTCTGCCGATGGAACAAAGTTGATGTTCGCCTCGCAAAATCGGGTTGGATATGATCTGTTTCAGTTAGACTTCCCGCTTGATCTGAAGGCGAAAGATTCATTGCTACCGACGCTATTTTTCAAACAAGAACTCGAAAAGCGTAACGCATACACAGAGATCATTAGTAAGTCTGCAAAGCCATCAGAACCCAAATCATATAGCTACGGCAACTTTGATGTAAACCTTGCAGATCAGCGTTCGGCAGAGCAAGCTCAAGGTTCAGCAGAGGACGAGCTCGACGATGTTTCTGATGTGAACAGGTACGACACTATCTCGGCAGTACAAGAGTACAAAGTTGCCTTTACGCCAGATATCATTACGGGTGGTGCCGGATATAGCAACTTTTTTGGTGCTGCCGGACAAATCAATGCGCTGTTCTCCGACGTTATGGGCGATCATATCATCTCGTTCACTGGCATACTCAATATTGACCTATCGAACAGCAACTTGTGGCTTACCTACGGTTACCTGCCCAACCTGATTGACTTCTATACCTCGGCTTTTCAGAGTGCAGGATTCTCAGAAATCTATCGCATGGGGGCCTTTGACCCATATGTGGCCAATCCCGACACGTTTGCACTCTACAACCTGCGTAATTATGGTGGCGAGGTAACTGCATCGTATCCATTTTCGCGTTTCACACGCGTTGACATGTCGATGCGCTTGCTCAACATGTCTCGGTCTGTCTCGATCATGCAGACAGATACCGTTGTTCTTACTTCAAACTATGAGTACGTGCGAATCTGGCAAACACCCAATGATATTGGGAGTCTACGCAACAGATATGGCATTTCACGTTTTGTTACCGTGCCATCGATAGCACTTATCCATGATGATGTGCTCTGGAGTGTTTGGTCTCCGGTGGCAGGCACGCGCCTGAATCTTTCTATCGAGGCATCGCCGAAATGGGGAGACAATGGCATCTCGTTTACTACGGCGCGCTTGGATGCTCGCAGGTATTTTCATCTCGGTGGACAGTACTCGATTGCCGTTCGTGGGGCTGGTGGGTACAGCGTAGGCGACAACCCTCAGAAGTTTTTCATCGGTGGAACAGACAACTGGATCAACGGGTATCTGGGGGATAACGGTTGGCCGTTTGAAAATCCGGAAGACTTTGCTTTTACGCGTCCGGGCATGCCCTTGCGAGGATTTGCTATCAACGAGCGGAATGGCTCTCGCTACTTTGTGAGCAATGTAGAGTTCCGATTCCCATTTCTTCTTGCCTTCCAGGCAGGCCCAATACCACCGCTCTTTCAGGGTATGCAGGCACAAGTGTTCTTTGATGCAGGTGGTGCCTGGGATATCGATGGCGTAGCGCGCTCTGTAGACCCAGACAGCGGCATACGCGGCGAAGTAACAAATCCAATCTTGAGTTCGATGGGCCTCGGTTTGCGCAATGCCGCTCTTGGACTGCCGCTGCGCATCGACGTTGCCTGGCGATTCGAACCAACAGGTGGTATGTCTCGCCCGGTATGGTTGTTCTCGCTAGGTACCGACTTTTGAATATCCTGCGCGCGAGTTTGTGCGCGCGATGATCTCGTTCTGCAGGAATTCGCGGTGCGCCTCGGCAATGTTCACATCAAAACTAATGGCATCGCCATACGTAGCCTCGAACTCTGCGCCAACTTCTTCCAGCAGACGCGTAATGATCGACACATCGTCGTAACTGCAGTGCACAGTGATCAGCATGCGCGGCTCTACAAACACAGGTGTTGCAGCATTGATAGCCCCCTGTGCTGCCTCTGCATAGGCGCGTGCAAGGGGTCCGACGCCGAGCTTGGCGCCCCCATAGTATCGCACCACAACCACCATTACATCCGAGAGCTTTGCTTTCTGCAATGCAAAGAGAAGGGGCTTGCCAGCCGTACCAGATGGCTCGCCATCGTCTGAGAAGCGAGACTCCATGCCAAGCGGTCCAATGCGATATGCATAGCAATGGTGCACGGCATCCCAGTATTCTCGCTTGAGAAAATCCAAAAACGTCTGAGCATCGTGCTTGGTTGTGACGTGTACGAGAAATGACCGAAAGACTGACCGTTTGATGGTAATTTCGGACTCCGTTTTGCTTGACACGGTATGGTAGGGTTGAAACGACATTACATGCAAAGGTAGATATGCGAATCGGAATGGTCTGCTATCCAACGTATGGCGGTAGCGGAATTCTTGCAACAGAGCTGGGTCACGACCTTGCCAAGCGTGGGCATTGCGTCCACTTTATTACCTACGCCCAGCCCATGCGGCTGGACAGGTTTCAGGATAACATCTACTACCACGAGGTAGAAACTCCATCATACCCACTCATGGAGTTCAATCAATACACGCTTGCACTTGCTGGCAAGATACTCGACGTAGCAAAGTATGAGCAGCTAGACGTCGTGCATGTGCACTATGCCATCCCGCATGCAATCAGTGCTTACCTTGCTAAAGAGATTTCGCAGACCAATCGCCCCCTAAAGCTGGTAACAACACTACACGGAACAGATATCACACTTGTTGGCATGGAGCCTACCTTTCATCCAATCGTGAAGTTCTCACTCGAGAAGTCGGACATGGTTACGGCAGTTTCTGGTTTTTTGCAAGAAAAGACACGTCAGAGTTTTGGCAGTGACCTCGACATCAAGGTCATCCCAAACTTTGTTGATCCCAACGTGTACAAGCGCGATGAGGATGCGCAGGTTGCACGTCACGTGCGTGGCGATGCCGACTTCGTGCTCATGCACGTATCAAACTTCCGTCCGGTTAAGCGCGTGCAAGACTGCATTCGCATCCTTGCCGAAGTGCGCAAACGTGTAAACGCACGTCTTGTGTTCGTGGGCGACGGACCAGAGCGCTCTGATGCAGAGCGGTTGTGCCGCGAGCTTGACGTGGTAGACCACGTGTTGTTCCTTGGCAAACAGTCGGGTCTACCAGAGCTGTTATCATCTGCTGATATCTTCCTCTTGCCATCGCAACAGGAGAGCTTTGGTCTATCTGCGCTCGAAGCCATGAGCTGCTCTGTACCCGTGGTTGCCACCAACATCGGCGGTATACCCGAAGTGGTGCGCCATGACGAAACAGGTTTCGTTGCCGAACTCGGCGATGTAGAGGGCATGGCAAAGTACTGTCTTGATCTGCTGAAGAATCCAAAGAAGCTTGCAGCATTTCGCGAAAATGCGCGCAAGCGCGTACTCGATCATTTCGATATCAACTCCATCGTACCGATGTACGAAGAGGTATATCACCAAGCTATTTCAAAACCATAAGTACACCTACAGCAATGTCTCCATCAGAATATCTCGAGCAGAACAAAGCTCTCTACGAAGCCCAACTCACAGATTTTCTTTCCATCGGAAGTATTAGTATAGACCCCGCGTGCGCAGAAGACGTGAAGCGCTGCGCCACGTGGCTTGCTGATCATCTCACAAGCATCGGCCTGCCAACGGTAAAGATCTATCCTACGCCGGGCCATCCCATCGTATATGCAGAAGATCTCTCGGCAGGGGAGAGCGCCCCAACAGTCATGTTGTATGGTCACTACGACGTCCAACCCACAGACCCACTCAATCTCTGGACCAACCCACCCTTTGAGCCAGTGGTGCGCGATGGTAAGATCTATGCACGTGGAGCAACGGATGACAAGGGGCAGGTGTTTCTGCATGTGAAGGCCATTGAAGCGATCTACAAGACACACGGCAAACTGCCGATCAACATCAAGCTTCTTATCGAGGGCGAGGAAGAAATCGGCTCGCCAAACCTTGCGCCATTCGTGCGCGAGAATGCAGAACTCCTGAAGTGCAATGCTGTGCTTGTGTCGGACACATCCATGTTTGCTCCGGGCGAGCCATCGATCGTGTATGGACTGCGCGGACTTGCCTACATGGAGATCAACGTGCAGGGTCCGAACCGCGACCTGCATTCTGGCTCGTATGGCGGTGCGGTGCAAAACCCGCTCAACGCACTGGCTACGATCATCTCCAAGCTCAAGGACGAGTATGGTCACATCATGGTAGAAGGCTTCTACGATGACGTGCTAGCGCTCACAGAGCAAGAGCGGGCAGACCTAGCAGCTCTTGGACACAGCGATCAGCGCCTCAAGCAGGACGTAAACGTCGATACACTCTTTGGCGAAGAAGGCTATTCATCCATCGAGCGCTTGGGGGCGCGTCCAACACTGGACGTAAACGGCTTTCTCGGTGGCTTCACCGGTGAAGGTGCAAAGACCGTTCTGCCCGCGCGCGCCATGGCAAAAGTGAGCATGCGTCTGGTGCCGCATCAGCGTCATGATGATATTGCAAATAAGTTTATCAACTATGTCAAATCGATCACGCCCCCTGGCGTTACCGTTGACATAACCGACCTGCACGGGGCAGACCCCGTGCTCGTGAACCGCGACTCACCGGCCATGCATGCGGCCGTCAAGGCACTCGAAGAAACCTTTGGCACCAAGTGCCGATTCACCCGCGAGGGCGGCTCGATCCCGGTTGTGCTGATCTTCGATCAAGTGCTTGGCGTGCCGACGGTGCTTATGGGCTTTGGACTCGATAACGAAAATGCACACTCGCCAGATGAGCACTTTGATCTGGGCAACTTCCACACCGGTATGAAAGCTGCTGCCCGTTACTACGAGCTCGTAGCCGAGATGGTCCCTGCATGAAGCGTCACACCGCAGAGATCCTGCTCGTTGTTGTAACAGCCTTGTGGGGTGGCACATTTGTGCTTGTGAAGGGGGCCATGGCTTCGGTAGACCCCAGCACATTTGTTGCCCTGCGCTTCTTGATTGCGGCAGTGCTTAGCATGTTGCTCTGGCCAGCGGCGCTGCGTGTGATCGATGCAACAACAGCCAAGAGGGGTATTGTGCTTGGCGCGCTCTATGGTGCTGGATTTTTGTTGCAGACCTTTGGGCTTACATCGACTAGTCCATCAACGTCTGCCTTTATCACGGGCACCATGGTAGGCTTTGTACCCATTGTACAGTTTGCGCTTTTTCGCACGCGTGTGAAGGCAACGCATTTGATGTCGGTTGTAACAATCCTTGGTGGACTCTACCTGTTTACCGCACCTGAGCTGCATGGCGTGCAGACGGGGGACGTACTCACGCTCATCAGTGCGTTTGTGTGGGCGCTCTACATGGTGCTCATTGATCGGTGGTCTACGGACTTGCGTGAAGAGCCCACAAAGCAGAACAGCCTCGTTATCCTGCAGTTTGTTGTTACTTGTGTGATGGCTGCTGTTGGCACAGCAATCCATGCAGCACCAGCGGATGTAGACCTTGTTGTGCCGTGGGACAAGCCCCTTCTGATAGCCATTATCTACTGTTCGATATTTGCGTCGATCATCCCAACGTTTGTACAGACACGTTTTCAGCAGTACACTCATCCTGTACGTGCTGGCGTGATCTATGCACTTGAACCATTGTTTGCATCGATCATTGCCTTTGTGCTGGTGGAGGAGACCTTTACTACGCGGCAGCTCATTGGAGGGGGCGTCTTGATCGCTGCAGTTGTTGTGCCCGATATGTGGCAGATGTGGAATGAGAAATGACAAAGACCGAGATTAGAGAAACCATCCTACAGCAGCGTAAAAGCATAGCTGAGAGTGACCGTGCTTTGTGGGACCAACTCATTTTTGAGCGCGCGCACAAGCACAAAGCATTTCAGTTGGCGCATACGGTGCATGTGTACAGTTCCATGCCGGAAGAAGTAGAATCAACACCCTTTGTTGAATATGCCTGGGGCATTGGTAAAGAAGTCTACGTTCCAATGTCGGGTCCAGATGGCGTACTTACACACTGTCGCATCACATGGCGCACACAATGGGTAAAGGGGTTGTTTGGCATTCGCGAGCCCCTTGCTGAAAAGCCCGAGGATATCGTTACCGACCATGCGTTTTTTGGTCAGGGGGCGGCCATCATTGTACCTCTTGTAGCATTTGATCAGCGATGCATGAGACTGGGCTATGGCAAAGGATTTTACGACAGATTTTTAGCACAGGCCACGGCTGCCAAGATTGGCATTGCCTACGAGCTGCAGCGTGTGCAGAGTGTCCCGTCGCAGGTGCATGACATTGCCATGGATGCAATTGCAACGCAAGAGCGCTGGTACAAGCCACAGTAACCGTATTTTTGCCACATGAGCACGTTTGTAGTCAGCACAGAGATCGACGGGCAGCGTCGGCATATAGAACTTGAACACGACGGCACAGCTGTTCACGAATCTCATCGTGTAGAGTTGTATCCAACCAACGACCCTGGAATATGGGAGTGGATGGATAACGGCACATCTGTACCTGTGCACATACTTAGCGATGGCATAGAGACGGTAACAGTAACAATCCGTGGTTACTCCTACACAACAAAAGTCTTATCCGGACGCAATAACGAACTGATGGAGATTCTCAGTGCATCGCCGGCGCAGAAGAATCGTGTCACGAAAGTTGCAGCCCCAATGCCCGGTCTCTTAAAGCAGGTTATTGTTCAAGAGGGGGCAAGTGTTCGCAAAGGCGAGACGCTCTTTATCCTTGAGGCGATGAAGATGGAGAACTCTATCAAAACACCCGTTACCGGAATCGTGCGCAACGTAACTCCACACGAAGGCAGCGCCATCGAAAAAGGCGTACTGCTCTGCGTTGTTGAACCAACTGCATAATCACTACATCACATCGTCATGATCCGACACATTCTTGCAGTACTTGCTTTTGTTGTTGCAGCCGCATCAATGCGTGCAGCAACAGACACCACACAACTCAGTGTTGTTGTGCTCTCCAAAGAGGCAGATACGCCCCTTCGTGGGCTCGAAGTCGTAGTTGTTGATGATTCAACAAGCGCCTCGCAGACAGCATTGACAGATACTATCGGCAAGGCCACGTTTAACGTGGTACGCGGCACTCGAGTGGCTGTCTACGTGATGCGTATTGGCATTCTGAATGGCGCGGAGAAAGTCTTTACGGTCCCGAAGGAAGGCTTGATGTCGCCCATAGCCATCTCGCTCTCCAAGGAACAGATCGACGAGGCAAAGGCAAATCTCGACAAGCAGTTAGCAGGCAAGCGCGAACTCGAGCAACTCAAAGAGCGCATCAACGGCAGTATGGCTTTTCGCACGGTACGGGGCTTCTTGGACACCGTGCTCGTTGAAAAGTCCCTTGCCAACGAGACCGTAGAATTCACATCGATTTCTAGTGGCAAGCGCATCTCTGTTGCCTCGAACGCAGACGGCTATATGTTCTTGAAGGGGGCCAGCATAGACCTGAAGGATGGCGACAAGTTCAGCATGACAAGTCTGCATGTGGATTCGGAGAAGATCCCATTTCAGGATGGCACAAACATCATGGAGTTCGAGTTCCAGTCCATTAAGACCGACAATAACTGGAGCGGACAATACTCCTACCTGGCCATACCTATCCCCACCAAGCGTTTACCCGTTGGAGAACTCACACCCAGCGTGTCAACAATCGCGATCACCGACACACTCAAGGCAGACCTTGCGCTGATCGCTGACTTCATCAAGCGCAAACAATATGTTGTGGAAATCCAAGCCTACACAGACAACACCGGGACGGAGAAGGATGCCGCAAAACGTGCTGCTACCAACAAGAAACTCTCCCAGCAGCGTGCAGAGTCAATCGTAACCTATCTTACGAAGCAGCTCGGCGTCGAATCAAAGTACCTTAAAGCCATCGGTTACGGCGAAGAGTTTCCAATCGCTGATAACACCACCGACCAAGGCCGAAAGATCAATCGCAGGGTGGTGGTGAAGATCACGAGGTGAGTGTCGGGTGCCGAGTACCGAGTGCCGAGTACCGAGTGCCGAGTACCGAGCAGTAGACGTCATGCCCGCGAAAGCGGGCATCCAGCAATGTTACCTATGTCCCCGAACAGGTGTCATCTATGTGTCCGAACAACAAGAGCGCAGTTGCGCCCGCTTCTGGTTGCCCTGCGCATAAAGTAGCATTTCAAAACCATAGCCGTAAGTCGTTGTTCTGCAACTACGTCTCTGCAACAATGCAAAAGTGGAGATGTAGATCATGGAAATTATCCACCTGACTTTATGACCCAAGACAAGCCGTAGATTGCGCTTATTCGTGAATCAGTAATTCAATCAGCTATGCTAAACATCGCTCTGCTCCTGCTCATTTTTCTGCCATCTTTAACGTCAGCGCAAAGTTTACGAAAGCTGCCACCTGAATCTCATAATGAAGTCTTCGAATGTAGCGGACACGTAGATTCAGAAGACAGCGAGGAGCCGCTTCCGCTGTACACAGTTGAAGTGGCTGTCAAGAACAGAATTCGGGGTTATCGCGTATCAGCTACATGGCATCCGAGCCAGGTCTATCATGGCGTCAGCGGCCCTGCGATAGTTGAACTCGTTCAGGCTAGCAATGGACGTACTCATGTGTTTACAACAAACTATTTCAGTTTACCCGAGAGCATTGTACCAAAGGACTGCTTAACGGATTCGGGAACGGTTGACCGGTCCATAGACGGTAGACAAATCGAAATCAGTTATCCAATCATGGTAGAGGGATACGGCGCAGGAGGTATGGAAGCATCGAATCTGCCATTCTATTTCCGTGATGTGGACTTTGATGGCAAAGATGAGATTCTGTTCGTCTATGCTGGAGGGGGACAAAGATCGTACTCTGTAAGTCATGCGTATTCATTATCGTGTCATTGTCCGCACGATATGATAGACTATCACCACATGCTTGAGGGGCCAGCTGCAGTATTCGATGACTTGGCGACATTCGATATGAAGTCCATGACACTAACGAAGGCCTCTTCAAATGGTGCATGTGCCAACTCGTACACAACGTATAAATGGTCAGAAGTTCCGACGATCTACGAAGCGTCCAGCCAGCGCGAGCTCATGCCAGAGAAGGTAGTCGCTTACGAAATGGGCGATGACGGCAAGTGCTATGAGGTAACGTACAGTTACACCCGAAGCAGGTTACGAGAGGTGTCGAGATTTGAGTGGAAGTAGGGTGCCAGGGAACAGGCGTATCAGCCTATGTACGTCCGATCCACCGGACAAGCATCGTACGCCCTCAACGAGCTTCATAGCAAGGGGGCTTATCACTGGCCCAATCCAGCCAATTCTTCCGAACTCAACGGCGTCTTTGACGTAGTGCCAACTGTCAATGCCTCGCAAGACTCGCAAGGCCTTGCTGCCGAGCCAAAGCCAGGGAAGTTGACGTTGTTTGATGAGTAGGCTTGTGGCAGCGTAATGTTTACACTCTGCATTCTTCGCTCAGTTGTCCAGATGCGACGTGCTAGATATCTTGCCTCACGATTAACATTTGGTTGTTCGATTTTATCGTTACGTATCCAATTCCATTCCTATGCAGACCAACGTTCGTACGCCAACCGAGATCTTTAATCAGCCGCAGCGATTGTTAGTGCCACTGTTTCAGCGTCCGTATGTGTGGAACGAAGAGCGACAGTGGGAGCCCTTGTGGAACGATGTTGTGCGCGTTGCCACGCGGTTGCTCGAGGGTGGACATGAAGCACAGCAGCCGCACTTTTTGGGTGCGGTGGTGATACAGCAGATTCAGAATGCAATGGGAGATCTGCAAACGCGAATTGTGATTGATGGTCAGCAGCGGCTGACAACACTTCAGATTGTTCTCGATGCAGTTCATGCGGTGTTTGAAATGCGCGGTCATGGCCACGCAGCGGCGCGCCTTGCATACCTTGTCGAGAATGCTGAGGCATTTCGGCGGAACCCAGTGGATCGGTTTAAGGTATGGCCGACAAATCGTGATCGCGATGCCTTTAACGAAGTTATGGGCATAAAACCACCCATTGACTATGACGCCCTGCGTCATGCTGGGTCGAGGCTAGTAAAGGCACACCGTTACTTTCTGACGCAAGCCGAGGCGTGGCTGAATGAAGACTCGGCATACACTGAAGCGCAGCGTGCAGATGCCCTTGAGACATCCATCAGTAAACTGATGCAGCTGGTGGTGATTGATCTTCAGGTTGATGAAAATGCGCAGGAGATCTTTGAAACGCTCAATGCTCGGGGTACACCTCTTACTCCAGTGGATCTTATCAAGAACTTCGTCTTCCAGCGTCTAAGCGAAGAGGGGGCTAATGTTGAGAAGATCTACACGGACTATTGGGAACTCTACGAGTCAACATTCTGGGAAGAAGAGATCGTCTCAGGTAGACTTCGGCGTCCGCGCGCTGTTGTGTTCTTCAATCACTGGCTCTTCAGCATGCTTGGGGAAGATGTGACCTCAAGCGAGGTCTTCACAGTCTTCAAGCGCTATCTTCTTGATCGACCATCAATCAGTACGCTGGATCTCATCAAACGTATTCATCGTGCTGCGAAATTGTACGAAGATCTCACACACAAGGGGGCAGCCGGACAGGGTGATGTTGATCGTGTAGCGCTGTTTGCATATCGCGTCGAGGCTATGCAAACAGACATCGTCAAGCCGTTGCTCATGGCAATCCTTGATCCCGACCGGCAAGACCTAGTGCCGCAAGAAGTTGTGGAGCAGATAGTCAATGACCTCGAGAGTTGGCTTGTTCGCCGTATGCTCGTGCGCGTTACCAACAAGAACTACAATCGAACGATGGCTGATCTGATCAAGCTTACACACGTGACGCCGGCAACAGAGCTTGCGACTGCGATACATGAGTTCCTCAAGTATCAGCGGAGCGACTCCACATATTGGCCCGATGACGCAATGGTACGCAGTGCGGTTTTGCGTACGCCGGTGTACAAGCGCTTCTCGCGTGGTCGACTTCGTATGGTGTTGGAGACGATTGAAGATTACCTGCGAGGCTATGGGACGGGGAAGCAGGGGCTTACAGGTGTGCGTACACCACGGGGCATGTACACCATTGAGCACCTGATGCCGCAATCGTGGGAGGCAAACTGGTCTGCGCCTATCGATGGGGATTTGCAATTGCGACAGGAGCGCATTCATACGCTCGGTAATCTGACCTTGGTGACGCAAGCTCTCAATAGCAAGGTTTCGAATGCGGCGTGGGAGACTAAGGCACAGGAGTTGAATCGACACGGAGTAGTGTTACTCAACAATAGGCTCGGTGACTTTGTGCAAAGCACGTGGTCGGATGACGCAATTGAGCGTCGCACGCAATCACTAATTGACGCCATCCTCGCGATCTGGCAAGTGCCTAATGGTCATGTGATCGAGACGCTCGCGCAGGACTTAGCTGGAGCATTCGATGTCTCACTTGCCGATCTGATGTCAGCTGGAGTGATAAAGGAAGGTGACGTTCTTGTGCCATCGTACAAAAGCCTTCAACATCGCACTGCTGTGCTACTTTCGAACGGACGCATTAGTATCGACGGTAAGACCTATGATACTCCATCCGGTGCAGGATGCTACGTGCGCGATGGCAAGGCAACCAATGGTTACAGCTTCTGGTTGCTTGGCAGCGCACAAGGTCCATCCCTGCGCTTACTTCGCGAGCGCTACTACGAAGTGCACCAAAGCGGCGGCGCATTCGAAGATATCGACATAAGCGAACTAGCTGAAACTGAGGAAACCGGATCAATTCGTGACTTGCAGATGCGCTTCTGGGAGGGATTCGTTGAGCATGTCAAAGACTGTGGCTCACCATTCGCCACACGATCCCCGCAGCGTCAGAGTTGGATGTCTATTGCAATTGGCTCGAGCGGTGCATACATCGGTGCCATCTTTACATCAAGTATTGGCTCTATGGTATCGATGCGTCCAAACGAGACAGGGCCGGAGATCCGCGTAGACTTCTACATCCCCAGTGACGACAGCCTGTTTAGACGGTTAGCGGATCAGCAAGCAGAAATCGAGGATGTCTATGGCGCGCCACTTTGCTTTTATGCAGCCCTTGGCGTTGCCAGCCGTCGAATCTTTGACTTCATGAAAACCGACATCTTCGACGAATCCCGCTGGCCCGAATACTACGACTGGCTCACTGAACGTATCATCCGAATGCGCAAGGTGATGGGGAAGAGGGTGTAGGGGGATCAAAGGAAAACGTATGCAGTTGTTTGTTGGAGTAACAGATCTACAGTGGTTCGAGAATCTTCAGGCGCAGCGACCAACTGTGTCTGAAGTGAATTTCTGGCGGCCCAGCAGACAGTCGTTTGGTGCGGTGCCACCGGGTAGTCCGTTCCTCTTCAAGTTGAAGGCTCCCATCTTTGCCAAGGCTATGATGCGCATTCGAGCCGCGTCATCTGCCTTGCGTTTGAGGGGCTCATGACGCTGCGTTGAACGTATCTGCCCAAGAGTCTTGCA